>CAWDPO010000014.1:0-163917 GCA_963804165.1 uncultured delta proteobacterium | reverse complement strand
TCAATCGTGACTAGAACCTAGACGCGCCGACAAAGCCCAATAAAACCAAGCCCCGAGTGCTGCCTTCAATGGCAGTTCTTGGGGCTTGTCGCCTCTGGTACACGGACAAAGGCGGACAATGAGTGAGAAGCCAGTTAGGATTTCATTCAAGGAGAATACAGTTCAATCCTGGCGTTATTTGATCACTTGATTCGCCCTCTCAAGGACGCGGGGCGGAATTGTCAGACCGATCTGTTTTGCTGCCTTAAGGTTAATGACAAACTCAAACTTCGTCGCCTGCTGCACCGGCAAATCAGCCGGTTTGGCACCTTTCAAGATCTTGTCCACGTACACCGCCGCGCGCCGATAGAGATCATCGAAGTCCGCCCCGTAGGACATGAGGCCGCCCTCATCAACAAACTCCTTCTGGAAGTAAATAGCCGGCAACCGATACTTGCCGGCAAGCTCGACGATCCGCTTTCTTTCGGCGAAAAAAGTGCGATTAGCGGTCGTCATAATCGCGTTGATCTGTTTCTGCTTTGCGGTTTGAAAGGCGCTCTCTAAACCTTTGGCGTCGAGTTCAGTCTCGATTTCCTCCAATTTCAACTTCAGCGCCACAGCCGCAGGCCTGAGCTCTTTCAGTTGGAGGTCTCTTCCTATGCTGGCTCCCGACCCAAGCAGAAGTCCAACTCGGACGAGCTTGGGGACCGCGTCCTTGAGTACCTCCAGCCTTTTCGTATTTAGCTGGGGTCCTAAACCCTCAAGCCCGGTGACATTTCCTCCCGGTCGCGCCAGACCGGCAACCAAACCTGCTCCTACGGGGTCCCCGGCGTTCGCCATCACGATGGGGATGGTCGTGGTGGCGCTCTTGGCCGCTAACGCAGCTACCGTCCCTGCGACCACGATCAGATCAATCTTAAGACGAACCAGGTCCGCCGCAAGCTCGGATAGGCGCTCATTCTTTTGCTCGGCAAACCGGTACTCGATGGCGATATTCTTTCCCTCAATCCAGCCAAGCTTGCTCATCTCCCGCCGGAACGCCTCCACGAGGACCGCGCTACCGGAAGCAGTGCTTGAATCGAGGAAACCTATGCGGGGGATTTTCGTTGGCTGCGCCCCTGCCCTCCCCCCGCACACCGTGAGTGCGACGACGATTGCAAAAAGCCGCGCCCATTTTAGATTTTCGATCCTTCGGCAATGCTCAGAGCGTGCCCTGAGTCTATCGAAGGGACAGATTTTAGATTGCCGATTGTCGGAACGACAGATCCGAAACCGTATTCGAAATGCTTTTCTCATGTTTTTTCTCAATCGAAAATCGGCAATCGAAAACTTGTCCTGAACGAATGTGAAGGATCTTGTGTCACTTGATCACCCGGTCCGCCCTCGCCAGCACGTTCGGCGGAATCGTTAATCCAATTTGTTTTGCTGTCTTGAGATTGATTACAAACTCGAACTTTGTCGGCTGCTCGACCGGTAGATCGGCGGGTTTGGCTCCTTTCAAGATTTTGTCTACGTAAGTGGACGCTCGCCGGAACATTGCGGCCACGTTTGGTCCGTAGGACATAACACCGCCGGCGTCTACGAACTGGCTGTCGTGGTAGATGCCAGGAAGTCTTTTCTTGGATGCGATCTCGACAATCCGTGCCCGATTGGTGTTGTTAGCCGGGCCGGCCGCGGTAAAAAGCGCTTCGGCTCGTTCGCGAATCATGGTTGAGAACGCAGGCTCGATATCAGCGGCACCGCGCGCCTCTACGGTTTGGAGTGTCAAGCGCAATGCCGGCGCCGCGCGACGCAACTCCTCCAGCTCAGCCTTATTGGAAGCGCTATCTGGATTAAAAAGGAAGGCCACGCGAGAGAGCTTTGGAATAGCCTCTTTGAGAAGCTCCAGCCGTTTGCCGCCAATTTCGGGGGCAAGAGGGTTGATTCCTGTGATATTGCCGCCTGGCCGCGCGAGGCTTTCAACAAGTCCAGAGGAAACCAGGTCGCTGGTGGCGACCCATCTCGGCAGCGATCTGTGAACTGCGTTCGAGCTTACCCTCCAAATAGCGCTGCTCTATCACAATATTTTTTCCCTCTATCCAGCCCAGGTCGCGCAATCCCTGGCGAAGTGCGTTTATCCGTATCGAAGCCGAACCAGCACCCGCATAACCGATTCGCGGAATCTTCGCCGGCTGCTGCGCCTCGGCTGAAGGCCTAGCAGCCAAAAGAAAAGCGCATAAACCGAGAATAAAGACTTTCCGCTTCCCAGATCTCTCGATCGAAAATCTAAAACCGCAAATCCAAAATGCTGTCATCGAATTACTCGATCTGCTCTGGCTAAAACATTCGGAGGAATAGTTAATCCGATATGCTTGGCAGTTTTCAGATTGATGATGAACTCAAATCTCGTCGGCTGCTCAACGGGCAGCTCGGCGGGCTTGGCACCTTTCAAGATTTTGTCCACGTAAGTCGCGGCGCGGCGATAGAGATCGCCAATCAGAGGACCGTAGGCCATTAATCCACCTTCCTCGGCGAATTGGCGCGTTGGGTACATGCCCGGGAGGCGCTGCTTAAGCGCCAGCTCAACGATCTTTTTTGAGTTAAGAGTCATCAGCGGACTTTGTAATACAAGTAGCGCGTTGGGCCGAGTCTTTGGCATATCGGCAAACACCCTCTCGATTTCGGCCAAAGTCCGAACCTTGTACGAAAGAAGCTGTACGCCAGCAGTTTTCGTCGCTTTTTCTACTTGGTCATAAGACGGATTGCCGCTCGTTGTGTCCGCCGCCGAATAAGATACGGCAAGGGGATGCCAAAGATATGCCATGCGTGTCATTTTCGGGAAAGTCTCTTTCAGAATGTCCACCCGTTTACCGCTTAAATCTTCCTCGATAATACTGAGTCCCGTAACATTGCCCCCGGGTTTCGCCAAGCTCTCAGCCAGACCTGATTTCACCAAATCTGCTCCCGTGGTTAGCACAATCGGTATCATCTTTGTGGCTTCTGAAGCCGCCCTGGCGCTATTTCCTGACGTAGTGACAATGACGTCCACTTTCAGCTCAACCAATTCAGCCGCAAGCGAGGGAAGGCGATCTACCTTGCCCTCCGCATAGCGGTAATCAAGGACGATGTTTTTGCCTTCCGTGTATCCACGCTCCCGAAGTCCCTGCTTGAATGCTTCCAGATGTGGTTGGTCGCGAGAGCCGATAAAGAGAATTCCTACGCGAGGAATTTTTCCCGTTTGTTGCGCTTCGGCTTTGACCGCGAGAGCAAGCAGTATCGTTGCAAGCACGATTGATGGCGCCGCAGCTTTCTTCATTGCGCACCTCATTCTTGCGGCTTTTTATCACGGATACGGAAGCTGAGAAAAGTGTTATTTACGGCTGAAGCAAAACCAGATCATCGAGGGAGAAAACGCTAGTTTTGACGTAGGATTGAACTGAACGACGCAACGGACAAATCTCACAGGATTGAGTCGTCGGAGAATTCAATTCAATCCTAGCATCGCCGCAGGTTTATTTGATCACCTTATCCGCTCTCGCCAGCACGTTCGGCGGAATCGTCAGGCCGATCTGCTTCGCGGTTTTTAGATTGATGATGAATTCGAATTTTGTGGGTTGCTGCACGGGCAGGTCGCCTGGCTTGTCGCCTTTGAGGATCTTGTCCACGTATGTAGCAGCGCGCCGGAACAGGTCAGGAATTTGCGCCCCATAAGACATAAGTCCGCCAGCGTCCACAAACTCCTTCCGGCCAAACATGCTTGGCAGACGTTGCTTGGCCGCAAGTTCTGCGATCAATTTCTGGTAAGTGACGTTAGTGGCGCTTTGCAGCGCGATAAGCGCTTGTGCGCGCTCCCTGGCCATTGCTAAAAATGCGGTTTCAATAGCTTCGCGATCTCGCCCCTCCAGGGGTTGAAGCTTGATCCCTAACGCCGGTGCCGCTGACTCGGTTTCTTTCAAAGCCACTAAATCTCCCCGAACATTGGGATGCCAGAGGAAAGCCACACGGGACACCTTGGGAACGGTCTCCTTAAGAAGTTCTAGCCGTTTGGCGCTCAGGTCAGTAGCGACAAAGGAAAACCCCGTGATGTTACCGCCCGGGCGCGCGAGGTTGGTGACCAGACCAGTTGCAATAGGATGGCCACTGGATCCGAGCACAATGGGAATCGTCGTCGTCGCCTGTTTCACAGCCAGAGCCACAGTCGAATTGTCTACCACGATGAGGGCAACATTGAGATGGACTAGTTCTGCCGCAAGTTCGGGGAGCCGATCGTATTTCCCCTCACCATATCTGTATTCAAGGGTGATGTTCCGCCCCTCAACGTAACCAATGTCACGGAGGCCCTGGCGGAATGCTTCGAGGTTACCTGCACTACCGGACGCGGAGGTGCCCGATAGAAATCCTATCCGAGGAACTTTCTTCGCCTGCTGGGCGTCGGCGATGACCGTAACAGCAAGCAGCATCGCTGCAATCAGGATTGATGGCACCGCAGCCTCTTCATCGCGTACCTCGTTCTTTCGGCTTTTTATCACGGATACGGAACCTGAAAAAAGTGTTATTTACCGCAGCAGGCGACAGGAATTAGTTGAGTGGGAAGGTCAGAAGCAGCCTGAGATTGAATTGAACGACGCTACGGCAGCTTAGCGCCTTTAAGGATTTTTGGCGGTGTCCGAGGAGCGGATGATCGACCACTTACCAATGGGATTGTAGACCGCGATGTCGCCCTTCCCGCGACGTAATAGTCTGCTAGCACCGGAACCTGCGTTCTGATCATGTCACATAATCGCAGCGTAGCTCATTCTCTTTGAGGCGCGTTTCAGCGACAAACAAATTTTCCCCTTCAACCGAAGAATTCCCATTCAGGGCGAGCCTGTGACAAGCCCCTTGACATTTTCATCACACTAGATAAGTATATTCGAGATTACGAATATACGAATTCTATTTATTGAATGAGGGTCTGCCCGGATGCCGGACACTCTTCGACAATTTAAAGCCAGTGTCTTCCAAGCATTGGCGCACCCCACTCGTATTGCGATCGTCGAAGTTCTGCGCGACGGCGAGCTTTCGGCGGGGGCGATCATTGAACGACTGGACATCGAACAAGCCAACGCGTCACAGCATCTTTCCATCCTGCGCGCCAAACAAATCGTCACCAGCCGCAAAGAAGGCAATCAGGTCTTTTATTCCGTGCGTGACTCGCTGCTCATCGAGGTGCTCGATGTGATGCGTCGATATTTCCAAGCGCACGTCGAGGATGCCGTCGCCATGCTTAAGGAGATCGACCGCTCCGAAAAAGAAGGTTCATGACTGACGAACAATCCATCACGTCTATAAGAAGTCCCATCTTTATTGGCTAAACGCGAAGGAAAAACAATCATGAAGGCGGATAGAAAGCTGCGCCTGATCATGAATAAAATTTACAACCGTGAGAGTTTGCTCGGGAGTGATCTGCGAAATCTCTATTTCAGCTGCATGGATTTTGGCGGCATGGATTTACGTCCAAGCCAATTTCGAAGGCGCGAGGCTGAATCACGGTATTTTGAACGGTAGTGATCTTACCGACGCCAACTTATCGAACACGAACCTAACCGATGCCAGCTTTCGCGAAGCGAATTTGACAGGCACCGTTTTTCGCAATGCCATCGTCAGTGGCGCAAATTTCAGCGATGTCAAAGGCCTAAGCATAGAAGTAAAAAATTACCTGAAATCGAAAGGCGCCAAAGGTCTCTAATCGCTACATCGTGCAACGAGGTAGCAGTAGCGAACTTAATCGGAACTTCATTTTCATGTCCTCGTTCCGTCTCGGCAAAGCTTCTGTAATCCGAGTTCGACGCGCTTGCCCCTTGTTTTAATGCGATCACGTTAACGAACCGGCGAATAGCAAGATAAAAGTATGAGTTCGTTGATTGAGTATCTCCTAAAAACGCGGGTCGTCACCGAACCGTTGGAATCGTCCGACGACGCGCCGATCGAAGTCTTAGCGCAGCGGATAGATGAGCATGCACGCAAGCGTTTTGGCCGATCGTTGCACATTCGTGAAGTCGACGCCGGCTCGTGCAACGGCTGCGAGTTGGAGATCGGCGCGCTGAATAATCCATACTACGATGTCGAACGTTTCGGCATGCATTTCGTCGCCTCGCCGCGCCATGCCGATTGCCTGCTCGTGACCGGCCCGGTGACGCGCAATATGGCAGACCCGCTCAAGCGCACCTATGAAGCGACACCCGCGCCGAAGATCGTTGTTGCGATCGGTGACTGTGCCCATGATTGCGGCGTCTTTGCGGGCGGATACGGCGTTGTTGGACCGGTATCCGCGATTTTGCCTGTGGACGCCGTCGTGCGCGGCTGTCCACCCGAGCCGCGGGCGATCTTGCTGGGCATCCTTGCCGCGCTGGAAAAACACGCGTGAAATCTTCGTTCCAGCCTTTTCTTTCAGCCGGCAACGAGCCTCGCCAATCATCGCCGTTGAATGCTCGCCATGGTCATTGATTCGGCGCTCATGCTCGACTTGCTTGGTTTCAGTCTCGCCTGCTTCGGCATCGGCGCGATTGCGGCGCTGATCTTACGGCGCGCTCACCCAATCTCGCGCGCATCGTCGGACACGGAGCGCGTTCATTGGCGCCATCGCGGCATTGGCATTCGGCCTCGCCGGCCTCGCGGGCGGAACCATGGAGCTCAATGTTCCCGATTTGCTGCCGATCGGCGGCGCGGCTTTCGGCGTGGACCGTCTGAGCGCGTTTTTCGTCGTGGTCATTGCCATCGGCGCGATCCCAGCGGCGTTGTATGCGATCGGCTACACGCGCGAATACGCCGGCAAACATTCGCTCGCAGGAATGGCATTCGCGTTTAATGTCTTTGTCGCCGCGATGATTCTCGTGCCGCTGGCGCGCAACGTGCTCACGTTTCTTACGCTCTGGGAAGTGATGTCGCTGGCATCGTACTTTTTGGTGATCACAGAGAACGAGCACGAGGACACGCTAAGCGCGGGCTGGGTGTACTTTGTCATGACCCACGCGGGATTTGCTGCCCTGTTCGTTGGATTCCTCCTGTTGGCGCACGCCACCGGGACGTCGTCTTTTGCCGAATGGATGCGGCGGCGGGCAAGCTCGACCCCAGCTCGCGCAACTTGGTGTTTGTTCTGCTTACCGTCGGCTTCGGCGTCGAAAGCCGGCGCGATTCCGTTGCATGTCTGGCTGCCGCGCGCTCATCCGGCGGCGCCAAGTCACGTCTCAGCGTTGATGTCCGGCGTGATGATCAAGCTCGGCGTGTACGGCCTCGTGCGCGTCGCTTTTGATTGGCTTGGAGTCGGGCCGGTCTGGTGGGGTGGAGCGATGCTCATCGTTGGCGGGGTCTCAGCCGTGCTCGGCGTGCTGTATGCGCTGGTCGACGCCGATTTGAAACGCGTGTTGGCTTACTCCAGCGTCGAAAACATCGGCATCATTATGCTCGGCTCTCGGCGCGGCGATGTTGTTCCAAGCGTCGAATCTGCCGGGCCTGGCAGCGCTGGCACTGGTCGCGGGGCTTTATCACACGCTCAATCACGCAGCGTTCAAGAGTCTCCTGTTCATGGGCGCGGGCGCGGTTTTGCACGCGACCCATACGCGCAATATCGAAGAGCTGGGCGGCCTCATTAAACGCATGCCGCAGACGGCAGTTTTCTTTCTGATCGGTTCGCTCGCGATTGCCGCGCTGCCGCCGTTCAACGGCTTTATCAGTGAATGGCTGACCTTCCAAGTCGCTGCTGTTGAGCTTTCAAATCTCGGCGCACACGGTCAATTTGATTTTCGCGTTCGGCGTGGCCGCGCTCGCACTGACGAGCGGCCTCGCCGCGGCGTGTTTTGTCAGGGCTTTCGGCATCACGTTTCTCGCGCTGCCGCGCAGCGCGCGTGCCGCGAGCGCGCGCGAAGTGGCATGGACGATGCGCGCGGCGATGGCCCTGCTCGCGCTTCGTCTGTGTCGCCCTCGGCGTGCTGCCGTCGCTGGCATTGGCGCCGCTCGAAGCGACCGTCTTCGATCTGACGCGCGCGCACGCCGATATGCAATTCAATTTCAACTGCGGTCGTTGCCAGCAGCGGATTCGGCTGGGTCGCGCCGTTGTGGATCGCACTTGGGCTTGCTGTTTTTCTCACGGCGATTCCGCTGGCGCTGCGCTTGATGCGCGCGAACAAGCAGTGCCGCTATTACGAGACCTGGGGCTGCGGGCGCGCGCTGCAGACGGCGCGCTTTGAATACACTGCAACGGCGTTTCGCCAATCCGTTCAAACGCGTGTTCGCCGTCTTGTATCGCCCGGTCAAGGATCTCGATATCGAGTTTCACCCCGAGTCGCGCTATTTCGTGCGCACCATCGACGTATTACAACCAAGGCCACCTGATTTTTGAGGACAAACTGTACAGGCCGCTGCTGCGCATCATCGAAGCGACGGCGCGCCGAGCGCGCGTCTTACAGTCGGGCAACGTGCACGGTTATCTGGTGTATATCTTGGTTGCGCTCGTCGTCTTGTTGATCCTGACGGCGTAGCCGATCTTTGCGGCTGGCAAATGCCGAATTCGTGACGGACGGACCTATGTTTGTGGAAATCACCATCGAGATCTTACAATTGCTTATGGTTGCGTTCGGATCGCCGTTGCTCGTCGGCGTGATCCGCAAAGTCAAAGGCGCGCCTGCAAGGGCGGCGCGGCGCGACCATTTTCCAGCCCTACGCCGACCTGCGAAAATTACTTTTGAAAGAAGTGGTGGTTTCCGAAAATACCTCCTGGATCTTTCGCTTCACGCCGTACTTGCTCGCGACGACGATGTTGTTATCGGCGCTCATCGTTCCTGCGCTCACGACACGCGCTCCGCTCGGCTTCATGGGAAATATTATCGTCCCTGATGTATCTCTTCTTGCTCGGCACATTCTTTCTTGCGCTGGCGGGTCTCGATGCCGGCAGCGCGTTCGGCGGCATGGGTTCGAGCCGTGAGGTCGCCATTGCCGCGCTCGCCGAGCCCACCGTCTTGATCGCCATTTTCGGCATCGCTCTACGCGCGGGAACGACCAGCCTCGATGGGATCATCACGCGTTTCGCCGCCGAGCCGCTCTTGATGTTGAATGCCGGTCATCTGCTCGCGTTCATCGCGTTTTTTATTGTGGCGCTGGCGGAAAACGGGCGTTTGCCGGTGGACAATCCGGCGACCCATCTGGAACTGACCATGATTCACGAAGCAATGATCCTGGAATATTCCGGCCGTCATCTCGCGCTGGTGGAATGGGCGGCGGGGATGAAATTGTTTTTGTTCTTGACGCTGCTGTCGAATCTGTTTTTTCCGTGGGGCGTCGCGCTCGCGAACACGCCGATTTCTCTCTTCAGCGCTTTTCTTGCGCTCACGGTGAAGCTCTTGCTGTTCGCGGCGGCCATTGCCTTGCTGGAAACAGCGGTCGCCAAGCTCCGTCTTTTCCGCGTGCCAGAACTCTTAGCCGGATCATTTACCATCGCGTTATTGGCCGTCGTGACTGCTTTCTTTCTTAGATGAGTGAAATCGCCATGTCATCCGATGCGCTGTCCAAAATCGTCAACCTGCTGTCGTTTGTCGCGCTCGGCTTAACGATCCTGCTGATTGTCCAAGCCAGGCTGGAAAGACAAGTGCGCGTATTTGGCCTGCAATCGTTCGTTCTGGCGCTGCTCTCCATGCTGATCGCGCTTTACACCGGCAGCTTCGAATTGTTCGGCGTTGGCGTCACGCTTCTCGTCGTGAAAGTCGTCATCATTCCCCGCGTGCTCAATCGCGCCGTGGCCAAGATCGGCATCATAAGAGTCGCTGCGCCGTATCTGGGAACCGCGCCCACGCTCATGATCTGTGCGCTGCTCACGATCGTCGCGTTTTACGTGATGACCCCCATCGCCGCATCGAATCCTTTGCCCACCGGGGACGCCATGCCGCTCGCGTTCGCGGGCGTGCTGATCGGATTTTTCATCATGGTCAATCGCCGCCGCGCGGTCACGCAGATTCTTGGATTTCTCATGTTGGAGAACGGCATCTTCTTGCTCGCTCTCTTGGCCACTTATGGTGTGCCGTTCATCGTCGAGATGGGGGTTTTTCTCGACGTCTTGGTGGCGGTGCTGATCATGGAAGTCTTTGTCTATCACATCAAAGACAATTTCGATTCCATCGACGTCGGTGAATTGGGAAGATTGAAAGAATGACGCTCTTAAGTCTGCTCTTAATTCCGCTTGCGGCGGCGGGGCTGATTGCCGTCACGCGCCGGCGCGCGCTGATGGAACTGTTGCACGTTATAGCGGCAATGGCGACGCTCGGCGCGGGAGCGGTGATCGCCATCGAAGTGTGGAATGGTAAAGTGCTCACCGCGGGCGGCGATTTATTTCGCATTGACGCGCTGTCGGCGCTCATGGTCGCCATTATCACTTTCCTTGGCACGATCGCTTCGCTCTACGCGGTCGGCTACATCCGCGCCGAATTCGACGACGTGCATCTGTCTCGCGTCCGATTGTTTTTCACGCTCTTCCACCTGTTTATTTTCACCATGCTGGTCGCGGTGACGACGGACAATCTCGGCGTCATGTGGATCGCCGTCGAAGGGACGACCTTAGCGACGGTCTTTTTGGTCAATTTGCGCCACACGCCCACGTCGCTCGAAGCCGCCTACAAGTATTTGATTTTGTCGTCTGTGGGCATCGCCCTGGCTTTTATCGGTACCGCGCTGGTCTACTACGCGGGCGCGGCAAAGGCCGGCGAAATCGCCGTGAACTGGAGTGCGCTTCGCGCCGGCGCGGCATCGCTCAACGCCGATGTCCTGCGCCTCGCGTTTGTGTTCATCATTGTCGGTTACGGAACCAAGGCTGGGCTCGCACCGATGCATACCTGGCTGCCCGATGCGCACAGCGAAGCGCCGGCGCCGATCAGCGCGCTAATGTCGGGCGTGTTGCTCAACGTCGGCCTGTACGCAATGATGCGCTTCAAAGCCGTGGTCGATATCGCTGTTGGCCTGCAGTTTGCCGCCAATTTATTGGTCGGCGTCGGTCTTCTATCGCTTGGGGTCGCCGCGGCTTTCCTGGTGCGACAACGAAATTATAAACGCATGCTCGCCTACTCGAGCGTCGAACACATTGGCATCGTGTGCCTCGGTTTGGGCTTCGGCGGTTACTGGGGAGTGTTCGGCGCCCTTTTTCACCTGATTAATCATGCGCTGGTCAAATCGCTCCTCTTCATCCTTTCAGGCAGTATTTTACTAAAATATCACAGCGCGGAAATTCGCGACGTGCGCGGGCTGTTGCACGCCGCGCCGTGCACCGGCGCGCTTTTTCTCGCCGGCATATTGGCGTTGATCGGCTTGCCACCGTTTGCGCCGTTCATCAGCGAGTTCATCATCTTTCGCGCCGGTCTGGAAAGTCATCCATGGGCGGCGGCCACAGGTGTGATTTTGCTCGTCGTCGTTTTCGGCGGCATGTTGGCGAGCGTGAATCGCATGCTCTACGGCGAGCCGCCGGCCGATCTTGCGCGCGGCGACGTGTTGCGCGTCTGGCTCGCGCCTCTCGCTGTCAATTTCGCGCTCCTGCTCGTGCTCGGACTCACGCTGCCCGCGCCATTTGAAGCCGCGCTCAAGCAGGTAATGCAAGTATTGGGAGTATAGATGGGGAACTTAAATGAGCTACGGCAACTGCTCAGTGCCGCTAATTTGAATCTGAGCGGCGTCGAAGCGCGCAGTCTGAGCGAGCTGCGTGTCAGCGTGCCGCGCGAGAGGCTCGCGCAGTTCGCCGATTACTTGCGGGCGCTGAACAATGCTCATCCTGAGCTCATCGTCGCCGAGGACACGCGGGCAGAAAACGGCAGCTTCACCCTGCGCTACATTTTTGCCCTCGACGGCGCTGCTGAGTTAGTCGTCGCTTCGGTCAACGTCCCGGCGGCGGACCCGACTTTCCCATCGCTCGCCACGCGCTGGTATCTCGCCAGCCGCTTCGAACGCGAAATTCATGACTTGTTTGGGCTCGTTCCTACAGGGCATCCCGATTTGCGCCGTTTACCCCTGCACCAATTTTGGCCCGCCGATTATCATCCGCTGTTGAAGGACGCGATCGTCCGCCAGGATTTTGCCGACGAGGGAGAGCCCTATCCGTTTCGCCGAGTCAAAGGCGAAGGCGTTTACGAAATCACCGTCGGTCCCGTCCACGCCGGCATCATCGAGCCCGGTCATTTTCGCTTCAGCGTCGACGGCGAAACGATCATCAATCTCGAATCGCGCATGTATTTCGTCCACAAAGGTATTGAGAAACTCTTCGAGTCCGCCACTCTCGCCCAAGGACTCAAACTGGCCGAGCGAATTTCCGGCGACTCGAGCGTGGCGCACACCCTGGCGTTTTGTCAGGCCGTGGAAGCGCTCGCCGGCGTGACGATTCCTGCTCGCGCGGCTTATCTCCGAGTAGTTCTGCTCGAGCTCGAGCGGCTTTATAATCACATCGCCGACGTTGGCGCGATTTGCACCGATACGGGATTTGCCGTTGCCAACGCGCACGCGCTGCGCTTGCGTGAAGATCTGTTGCGTTTGAACGCGCGCCTGTTCGGACACCGGCTCATGCGGGGGTGCCTGTTGCCCGGCGGTGTAGCGCGGGACATCGCCTCGGCGCAGATTGACGACGTCCGTAACTCGATCGACCGCGTCAGCGCCGATTTTGCTCAGATCGTCGAGATCGCGACCAGCAACGGTTTGGTTCTCGATCGCTTACACGGCACTGGACTCTTGAGCCAGCAGATTGCGCGCGACATGCAAGTGGTCGGCGTTGCCGCGCGCGCGAGCGGCATCGACGAAGATGCGCGGCGCGATCATCCTTTTGCCGCGTACGCCGCGTTGCCACCACGCGTCGTCGTGCGCGCGGAAGGAGACGTGTGGGCGCGTCTCATGGTGCGGGTGGAAGAAGCGCGCGAGTCGGCGCATCTGATTGAGTCCGCCCTCGAGGCGCTGCCGAGTGGCGATCTCGCCGCGCCGATCGACGCGCTGGCTGAAGGACAAGGAGCTGTCGGCCTGGTGGAAGGTTGGCGCGGCCCGATTTGGCATTGGGTCGTCGCCGGAAGAAACAACACGCTCCGGCGCGTTAAGATCAAAGACCCTTCATTCGCCAATTGGCCGGCGCTCAACTACGCCATCTTGGACAACATCGTTCCCGATTTCCCGCTGGTGAATAAAAGTTTCAATCTGTCTTACGCCGGCAATGACCTGTAGGTTTTCTAATCGCGAGAGGGCGAATTCCGCGTTTTAGCGAGGTCCTAGCTTGGCTAATCGCTCCGCCGCCGCGGCGAGCGTCTCATCCTTTTTACACACGGCGAAGCGCGCGAAGTGCTTACCCAAATGCTTGTCCGACTCCTGATAAAACGGGCTCGCCGGAATGCACGCGACGCCGACTTCCGCGGTAAGCCAGCGCGCGAATTGAAAATCGTCTTTGACATGCGCCGGCGCAACACCGCGCCAGTCAATCATGATGAAATAGCTACCGCTCGGTTTGAAAACCTTGAAACCAACTTTCTGTAGAACGTCCACCATCCGGTCGCGCCTGGATTGATAATTCATTCTGAGATTCTCGAAAAACGAAATCGGTAGATTGAGCGCCGTCACCGCGGCGGCCTGCAGTGGCGAAGCGACCGCGTAGGTGATGAATTGGTGTGCCTGATTGACGGCATTGACCAAAGCCGCGGGACCGATGGCCCAGCCGATCTTCCAACCCGTCACGCTGAAAGTTTTTCCCAAGCTGCTGATCGTCACCGTGCGATCTTCCATCCCGGGAAGCGTCGCCAGTCGCGTGTGTACCGCATCATCGTAAAGAATATGTTCGTAAACCTCGTCGGTGATCGCGATCACGTCGTGTTTCACGCACAGATCGGCGATCACCCGGAGCTCGTCGCGCGTGTAAACCTTGCCGGTTGGGTTATGCGGCGAATTGACGACGACCGCGCGCGTGCGTGACCTGAACGCTCTCCTCAATTCGTCCGGATCGAATGTCCAATTTTCGCCGCGCAATGGAACGTAACGCGGCGTCACGCCGGCCATGACCATGTTCGGCACGTAGGTATCGTAGACCGGTTCGAAGACGATGGCTTCATCGCCGGGGTCGGTAAGGCCGAGGATCGCTGCGAACACGCCTTCAGTCGCGCCGGCGGTAACGAGAACTCCGGTTTCCGGATCCAGTTTCTGCCCGTAAAAGCGCTCGGCGTGTCGGGTGATCGCTTCGCGTACGGCGGGCATGCCGATGCCGGGCGCATACTGATTCATCGCGCTGTTGACAGCCTCTACCGCCGCTGCCAAAACCTCCGGCGGCCCATCGAAGTCCGGTGCGCCCTGGCCGAGGTTGACCGCGTTGTGCTGCCGCGCGAGATTATTGATCTCGACAAAAACTGTCGTGCCGAATCCGGCGACGCGCCGGGACATTGCTCGCATCTTGATGGTAGTCTCCGGTGAATACTATGTTCCGAATAAACTGAACTCCCGAATTTTTCAAATCCCCGGGATATCATGTCCGGCGAATCGTGCCGCATGCGTAGTCTCTCTGGGAAGCCCTTTCGGCCAAGGTGACGGTGGCTGGCGGAAGCCCGAGGTCAGGAATTCTTGTAGGGGGGTATTGCTCTATGCCCTTTCTGGGAAGGTTGATTTTCGCCGGCATCATGACGAAGAGGCGAATGACTTATCTAACGATCTCTAACAACGCTCTTTAGCTCACCTTGAGCAGAGAAAACACCGACCGCACATTGCGGTGAAGCATCTTCAGTTTGTCCTCGGCGGTGAGGAATTCGATGCTGTCGATAAGCGGAATCAGGTCGTCAGAAGGTTTGCCCGTGTCCGGGTTGACCACTCCCGTGCCCGAACCCGGCGCCTCGGTGCCAAAGAGCATGCGGTCGACGCCTCGCTGTTTGATCGCGGTGGCGAGAAAATCTTTGTCGTAGGCGCAGGTGTCGAAGAAAAGATTTCCACTGACGTCTCGTTCTTCCTGCTGTTGGAAGCGGGTCGCCGTACCCACCTGGCCGCCCCCTTCGCCCTTCTTCTCGCCGCGCACCATGAAGCGGCTGAGCGCACCGCCGCAGTGACACATGACGACTTTCAGCCGGGGAAAAAGTTCGAACACGTTGCTATGCTCCAAGAGTAGTGTCGCTAGGACTTCCTCAGTCAGGTTGTTGTACTGGTAGCTGTGCGGGATGATTTCGATGCGCGGGTCGCGGCTGATCGACGGATGAACGATGAGCGGCGCGCTAAGTTCCTGCGCCTTTTCGTAAAGCGGAAACCAGTACTCTGAGTTCATTCCCGGCGTCTGGCGGTCCGCGCCCGGATCGGGGTTGACGATGGCGCCGACGAAGCCCAGCTCTTTGACGCACCGTTCGAGTTCGTCAAGACAATTCTTCGTGTCGATCTTGGCATTCTGCGGCAGCTGCGCGACGCCGACGAAACGGCTCGGATACATCTTGCACTGTTGGTGAATAATATCATTCGTGGTTCGCGTCCATTTCTCCACCAGGAAAGGCCTCTCCCAGTGCATCATCGCGATCGGTCTGGGCGAAATCATTTGCACGTCGATGCTTCGCTCGTCCAACATCTGAATATGGCGTTTCAATGCCGTCTGCATCAGCTCATTGGAAATTTCCAGCTCGCTCTCTCCCGGAGTTCTGAGAGCGACGAGATTGTAAGCGTAAGCGCGAAAGTGCGGCGGCGTAGACATATGCCCATGAACATCGATCACTTTGTGGCCGTTATACATTTATTCCTCCTATGATTAGCCTGGAAAATTCGGCAAATCGTTTCACCACGAAGAGCACGAAGCTGGAAATTATTTACGTCCAATCCTTCGTGCTCTTCGTGTCCTTCGTGGTTACTAGAAACGCGCGTTAATCCTGCATGCGCGGGAATAACCGAATACGCTCCCTCGGCAGCTCCACATGGACTGTCGAGCCGGAAGCGAGAAAGTCATGCCCATCGGTTTCCGCCAGGCAACTATCGGCGCCCAATCGAAGCTCGCATTGAGTACGGTTGCCGACGAAAACCGAGTTCACGACGGTGGCCGGAAATGCATTGGTCAATTGAGCGTGGGGCTGCGCGTGAATGACGACGTCTTCAGGGCGGATCATCATCCAAACTGCGGCGTGTTGTTGACGCAGCTCCGACAAGGCTAACGTCGTCGTCTCCACCTTGCCCAGATCACAGTTCACCAGCACGGTGCCGTTATGTGAATGGCCTTCGACAGTTCCGGCGAAAAGATTGGCGCGGCCGACAAAGCGAGCCACATCGACATTGGCCGGTTTATCGTAGAGATCTCTCGGCGCCGCCACCTGCTGGATCACGCCGTCTTTCATGACGCCGATGCGATCGGAAATTATCAGTGCTTCTTCCTGGTCGTGCGTCACATAAAGAGCCGTGACGTTAATATCTTTGATCAGCGACTTGAGCTCGGTGCGCATGCCGATTCGCAGCTGCGCGTCGAGATTGCTCAGAGGTTCGTCGAACAAAAGCATCGTCGGCTCGTAGACGATGGCGCGAGCGAGCGCGATGCGCTGCTGCTGGCCGCCGCTCAATTCCGGCGCGGGCCGGTCGGCCAGCCCATCGAGCTTGACCCGCTCGATCGCGCGGTGCACACGCCGCGCGATCTCCATCTTTGGAACTTTGTAAGGACCTTCTTGAAGAGGAAAAGCGACGTTTTCAAAGACCGTCATATGAGGCCAGATGGCGTAGGACTGGAACACCATTCCCACTGCGCGCTGATGCACCGGGATGTTCATCCTGCGGCTGCGCGAAAACACCACGCGATCGCCGAACGCGATTTCGCCGTCATCCGGCACTTCGAGACCCGCGACGCAACGCAACGTCGTGCTTTTGCCGCAACCCGAGGCTCCGAGCAATGTGAAAATCTCGCCGTCGCCGACCTCGAAGCCGACGCCGCAAACCGCGGCCACTTCGCCCCGCTCGGTGACGTAGGTTTTTCTCAGGTCTTTGACTTGAAGCATAGCGCGACGTTACACCTTCGCCTTTTTAACTTCCGTGTGCGACTAGACTTCCTTTGTATTGCTCGCCGGATTTCTTCCAACCTGCCACGACCATGAGCCCCATAAGCAGCAACGCGCTGACCCCCACCATGACCACGACCGCGGCCGACGCCTCGCCGGTGTGGCCGATTTGCCAAACTCGCCAAACCGCCACCGAAAGCACGGTGTTTTTCGTTTCCGTGAGCATCAGCGCCATGCTGACTTCACGGAAAGTCAAAAGTGCGGTCCATAACAAGGTAAAAAGCAACGATGGCTTGATCAGCGGATAGATAACCCGGCGCATGATGCCGATGTTGGCTGCGCCGCAGACGCGGGCGCACTCTTCGAGCTCGCTGTGAATTTGCAGGAGCGCCGCGTTGGTGATGCGCGTGGCATAAGCCAGGCGGCTCAGCACGTTGGCAAGAAGAATAATTCCCACGGTGCCGACAAGGGAAAATCCCGGCAACCAGCGATGCAGGACGATGCCAAGCATGAATAGCGCGAACGCGAGCGCCAGACCCGGAATCGCGTGCGGCAGCATGGCGACGGTATCCATGGCGAAGCGAATTTTTAGCCGCGTGCGCACGACGATCCACGAGGTCATGAAGCTGATAAGAGTCACCACGACGCTCGTGCCGACGACCAACGTCACCGTATTGCCGATCATGAACGGAGCGCCCATGGTCGAAAAAAACGTCGTATAGTTTCTAAAACTTAGCTTCTGCAAAGCTTCAAGCGAAGGCATTTCCAACAACGGCAAGAGCGATGTCCACACGAGCACGAGCAGCGGCAGCCCGACGGCGAGCAGCAAGTAGAGGATCACGTAGACCAGAGCGAGATATTTGTAGCGGCCCAAGTCCATCACGCGCGGCCGGTAGCCTTTACCCGTGATCACCCGGTAACGATGGCTCTTGGCCAAGAGTTTATAATAGAAATACAGGCCGACCATGCTGGGAACGGCGATCAATACGCCGTATACGCCGGCGGCTCCGTAAGTCACGTCGGAGGACGTGCTGCGGACCGCGAAAAACAGCTCCGTCGCGAGCACCGGGACATGACCACCCAAGGCGCCGAGCATCGCGGGAATCTCGAAGACCGAGATCGCCGTCATGAAGATGTAGATTGCGCCGCCGAGGATCGCCGGCCATACCAGCGGCAGGCTGACGCGCATGAGCGTGCGCCACTGATTGGCGCCGGCGACATTGGCCGCTTCTTCCAACACGGGATCGAGCGCATTCATCGAGCCGGCGATGAGAAACAACATGATCGGCGCCAACATCAGCCCGGTCACCCAGGCCATGCCGAACGGGTTGTTCAAGTCGACGCCGATGGCTTCCATGCCGAGCAGACTCGCGGCGGCGCGGTTGAGTAAACCGATCCGATCGTTGACCAGAATGATCCATCCCATCGCCTTGACGAAGCCCGGCACGATGACCACCACCGCCATCGCGGTCATGAAGAAATTGGCCAGCGGCAAATTCGTGCGCGTCAACAACCACGCGAGCGGGCAGGCAAACACCAGCGCGACAAATGTGCTGGCCAATCCGACGATGGCGGTGTTGGGGATGACCTTCGTGAGCATGTAAGCGCTCGCGAGGTTTTTCCAGTGTCGCAGTGTAAATCCCATGATCGGTGGGAAGGCCGGGAACAAAAGTCATGTAAAGCACGAACAGCGCGAGCAGCAGAATCAAGCCCAACACCGGCAAAGCGAGCGCAAGCGGCAATGCATTCGAGCCGAGGAACTTGCCCATGAGGCTCGGCGCTCGCGCGACAAAGTGGTCGCCGCGAGCGGCGATAGCGCTGATTCTGTCGTGGCTGATCTCTTCCGCCATATTTTGCTCGCCCGTCGGCGTTCGCGAGCGCTCCGCGCCTCCCGCGCAGCGCCGAAATTCAATTGCGGCCCGTTTGCCTATTTGTTCCGACGCGTGACGGCTCTACACCAACTCGCTGAGATATTTGCGTCCTTCGTCGCTGCTGTACCACTTGAATGCTGTGAGATTCTCTTCGCTGTCCCAGTAGGAGATCACCGGCGTCTTTACTTTATCGATAGCCGCTCTGATGCCTTTATCGTGATCGCTCTGGCCATAGGAGACATTGGTGATGTGCGCGACCGGTTGGTAAATGGCCTGGGCTTCGGGCGTTGTCATCCACAACGCGAATAGCGTGCCCGCCGCCGGATGCCGCGCTTTAGCCGGCACGATATAGTAAAGCCGGGTCAATCCGGTATAGTCGCTCCAAAAATGGTACGCGATGGGCGCCTTCGGATCCTTTGCCTTGGCGGTGAAGGAGTAATATTCGTTGCCTGGAAAAAATGGAAACTCGCCCAGCAGCAAGCGCCCCGTCGCGGCCGTCAGATGAACGACGCCGCGCGCGTTTTGACCGATCTGGTCCAAGATCTCGAGCCACTTGCTTTTGTCCTTATAAACCAAGACCCCCATCTCCCACTCGTCGGTCCAGGGCGCGACGACATATTTCCCCTTGAACTTCGGGGCGGCGAGATCGGCGTGGGTTTTCGGAAGCTCATTTTCCGAAATCAGCTTCGGATTGTAGATCAATGCCTTGAGCCGGTTGCCCCAAATAAACGCTTCGCCGGAAAATATAGTTGTGCTCACTTGCGCCGGGCGCGCGGCGCCGGATCGAATCAGCGGATTAACTTCGGCCAACAGTTTTTCCCAATCCTGGGTTTTGGCAGTGTGTCCCGCCGCCACAACTTGGAGGATTTCTTCGTCCGTCCCGGTCAAAGCATCGAACGCAGGAGCCATTCCTGCTGATAGGTTGGCCTTGAGTTGGGCGAATTGCGCGGGCTGGTCGCCGACGCCGAAATTCATTTGGAGACTCTCCAAGCCGAATCTTTTTTTGAAAGCCCGTTCGAGGTCTCGCGCCACCGGACCGATTTGTGAGACGACTGCGACTGAAACCTCACCCTCCTTTTTTGCCTTGGCAACGAGGTCGTCGGTAGGGCGCGCTGCGGCTTTAGGCGCAGCGCCTTGCGCCAGCGCATCCCGACAATCCGCTAAGAACGCCGCTCCTATGACAAGGTTAAACACCGCCACGACAAACTGGATTACGATTGGAGATCTCTTAGCCATTTGGCCTCCTAGGTTCGAGCATTTGTTTCATTACGAACCACTCGACGATTATTTTTTGCGTTACTCGCGGTTAGAAGTCCGCCCTCTTTCCTCTGCCGCGTCGCGATTGTGTCGTAATCGCAAACCCCGCCATAAATGTCATTCTGATTAATATGAAAGCGATGAAATCCGCAGCGTCGGTAGATAGACTGACGGCTGGAGGAGGAAATCGCAAATGGAATACGTCGCATTGGATGTTCATAAGCATTACACCTGGGCGCGGGTAGAAAATGACCAAGGCCAGAAGCTCTTTGAGTGTAAACTGGCGCATAGTCGAGGAACGATTAAGAACTTCACCAACAAGTGGAGTCCGGGAACCCCGGTGGCGGTTGAGACCGTGGGCAACTGGTACTGGGTAGTCGATGAGATCGAGGCGGGGAAAGGATCGCCGCAACTGGTCAACGCACGACTGGCCAAGCTGATGATCGGCAGCGTGAACAAGAGCGACAAGCTCGATGCGAAGGGAATGAATCGTTTGCAGAGAGTCGGAACCCTGCCGACGGTGTGGATTGCGCCGTCTGCGGTTCGTGATGCCCGCGAGCTGCCGCGCACCCGCATGGTGCTCAGCAAGCAGAGAACCCAGTTCAAGAACCGTATTCACGCCACTCTGGAGAAGTACGGGCTCAAGGTCGACGGCGTCAGCGACGCCTTTGGCAAGCGGGGCCGACAGATCATCGAAGAGCTTTGCTCCAAGCTGCCACCGCACACCCAACAAGCGCTGCGATTGATGCTCGACGAGCTCGACCATGTGCAGGCCAATCTCAAGACCATTGAAGGCCAAATGCGCCAAGCCTTTGCTCCCTGTGCCGAGACGACTTATTTGCAGAGCGAGCCAGGAGTGGGTGAGATGTTGGCGGTGGTGATCTGGACTGAGATCGGTACGATCGAGCGCTTTGGCCGAGCCGAGCAGCTGGCGAGTTACGCGGGGCTGGTACCCCGGGAGAACTCCAGTGGCGGCAAGGTGCGCTACGGGCGGGTGAGAAAGGATGTGAATCTTTATCTGAAGTGGGCCTTTACCGAAGCGGCCAATAGCGCGGTGCTCAACCGCGAGCGCTGCGAGTACCGACACGTTGCCCGGCTGTATGAAAATGTCAAAGCCAGACGGGGGCACGGCAAAGCGATTGTGGCCGTGGCCCGACACTTGGCGGAGGCGAGTTTCTGGATGTTGAAAAAAGGAGAAAGCTATCGCGAACCGATGTCGTCCACGCAGGGCTAAGCGCGCGCGGCTCATGGGTCCACTGAGACCCGAATTCTGATTGCGACAGCCCTGTGGCATTTTTCTCTGCCGCTTTAGACGGCGAATAGATGAGTCCGATAACATCGGGTACGCTTTGCCACGGACGATAAGTACTGGTGTATTCGAAACCATGAGAAGAAAAAACAATATGTGACTAACAGATACCTTGACAAAGCTTTCATAGATGAGCGTTAGCGAAGAATCTCACATTTCCTGCGGCTCACGAAGACGAGATCCTTCGGCGGAGTTTATCCTGAGCGAAGCCGAAGAGCCTCAGGATGACGTCGAGACACCGTCTCGTCTCGGGCGGCAGGAAGTTGGGATGCGTGCATCTCGGGTCCTTCGTGGTTGCGTTATTCGCCACCTCGCCGCTTCATCGCTTCCCGGGCAAAACTAAAATCCCACATCACCACCGGATTGAAGCTCGTCAACTCCGGCGAGCTGTCGAGCCGCATCCTCATCGTGTTCGAGATTCCTTCCGGCGATGGGAGCGGCGCTTCGGAAAGCTCGTCGCGGAGAATCTGATAGGTGAACTCCAGCTGTTTTTCGTTCTCGATCTTGAGCAGCTCGCTCGGTTCTTTCTTGCAGATCGCCAACGCCGTAGCGGCATCGTGCTTGAAGAGTTGAGACGCTTCGAAGGCCGCGGTCACCAGATGCTGCACCTCACTGCGCCGGCGTTCGATGAATCCTTCCGTCGTCGTCAATGTGACGTTACCGATGAACCCATAAGGCTCGACCGGAACAAGTTTCAACCCGGCTGCCGCCGGCTCGTTTTGATAGAAGTTGGTCACGAAACAACCGTGGCACTCGCCGCTCACAACTTTTTTCCAGTGGCCCCATCGTCCGACTTCTTTTTCAGAATAAACGATCCGCTGCACGTCCGCGCCGAGACCGTGATCCTTGAGCCACAGCCCGGGAATCAACTGCGACGGTCCGACGCCGCGGATCGCGAACTTCTTGCCGCGAAGATCCTCGATGTTGACGATACTGGGATGAACGAACAGCTTTTCATTGAGCCAAGTCACCGCGGTCGCCACGCTGATAAAGGGCACGCCTCGCGCGCGGAAGCTTTGCAGTCCCCAATAATTCTCGGCGAGAAAATCCACAGAGCCGGCTTCGAGGAATTCGCCGAACTCGGGACTTGTCGCCTTTTCAAATTGCAGCTCCAATCCGTACCGCGCCGCCGCATGCTTGACGGTGTAAAGATAAGGCGTCCGGTCCACGTCCCGATAGAGAATTTTAATCACGCTCATTTTGCCGATCCCTCCCTCAATGCGGTGGTCTTTTCGACGTCGACGGTCAATTTCACTGGATCGATGACGACACCGTATTCTTTCTCAGCCGTTCGAATGGAAACATAACCATTGAGCACGTCGTTCAGAGTCTGCGCCGGCTCCCGTAATCGCGGATCGCCGAAGCCGCCGCCGCCCGGCATCTCGATGCGAAAAGTTTCACCCTTGGTCAGGTGAACTGTTTCCAACGGCCGCAGCGGACGCTCTTTATCCGTCCCCGAATTCAAAAAGGCGCGCACAGTGGGCGGCGCTTTGCCGCCGAGCACACCCCAGCCCGCGTGATTGAACTGATGACCGAGTCGCAGCGTCAGCACGGCCTCTTCGAGCACTTCGTATTCTTTGCAGTTGCCCAAGCCGCCGCGGAAACGGCCCGCGCCGGCCGAATCGGCAATCCATTCGTGGCGCCGCACGCGCACGGGAAATTCGGTTTCGATGATCTCGATCGGCGTGTTCGGTGTGAAGTTGAGAAAGCCGACCGTGCCCGAGGAACCGTCGTGATCGGATGTGCCACCCTGCGAGGTGACGAACAGCTCGTACTGCACCGCTTTGCGTCCGGCGCGGTTTTGCTGATACCCGACGGCGATGGCGCCGAGCCCCAGTCCGGCGGAGCCGACGGCCCGGCGCGGATTGAATTCAGCGAGCGCTCTGCCGATGGTGCTGTAGAGCACATTGGATAATCCGTAATAACTATTCACCGGCGCCGGCCAGCGCGGATTGGTAATTTTTCCCTCAGGGTTGATGAAGGAGATCGGCCGGCGCACGCCGTCGTTGATCGGAATCGTCGGGTCGAGGTTTGCCAGCAGCGCCAGCAAAGCGGAGACCTCCGACGATTGCGGCCGCAGATTAATCGGCCCTTTGACCTGTTCATGCATGCCGCTGTAGTCGAACGTAATTCCGTCGCCCTTCTTGATCACCTTGACGTGCAGCCGCAGCGCCTTATCGATGTCCACCCCGTCGTCGTCAACCAATCCTTCCGCTTCCGCTTCTCCGTCCGGCCAACTGGCTAGCCCCTGGCGCACCCGCTGCTCGGTCAGCCGCAGTAATTCTGAGAATGCGAACTTGATCGTATCCGTCCCATACTCGGCGCATAACTCGCGGATACGCTGCGCTCCCACCATGGTGCAACCCACCTGGGCTCGCAAATCTCCGGCGATGATCTCCGGTATCCGGCAGTTGCGCTTGATGATCGCTTCGACTTCTTTGATCACTCCGTCCTTGGTCCAGTATTTTACTCCGGGCAGCAATAACCCTTCGTGAAATATCTCTCTCGATCCCGCTCCCGAGGAGCCCGGCACTAGTCCGCCCAGGTCCGGCTTGTGCGCGATGCTGACGCTGAAGCCGATGATCGCCCCGTCGACGAATATCGGCGTGACGATGACCACGTCGGGCACGTGCAACACTCCGCCTAAATACGGATCGGTGAGAATATAGCAATCCCCGTCCTGCATCGTTTCGAGCGGATAGTTTCGTAGTATGCCGCGCACACTTAAATAATAGGGACAGAGATGCAGTGGCGCGCCGGCGGCTTCGACGGCGTAGCCGTCGATGTCGCAGATCCCCGCCGAGCCGTCGCGCGACTCGCGCAGGATCGTCGAGTAGCCGCTGTGAAAGAGCAGGTGCTCCATCGTCGAGCCGATCTCGCGCAGCCGGTTCTTGATAATTTCCAACGTGATGATGTCGAGTTCCATTAAACTGTTCTCCGCTTGGTCGGAACGTGAACCCCGTCGTGCGTCGTTAATAATTCTATTTCGTACCTGTAGGGGCGACCCCCTGTGGTCGCCCGAATTCCGGGCAGGCACAGGGGCCTGCCCCTACATTTGTCGATCGCAAACATTAAGAAACGTCTATTTCATTTCCCGCAGCTTGCTGGTTTTCTCCGCATCGATGGTCAGCAATGTCGGGTCGATGACCACCTTGTAGTCGTGTTCGGCCGCTTCGATGGAAACACAGCCATTGAGCACGTCGTCGAGAACTCTCTGCGACTCGCGCTGCCGCGGATCGCCGAAGCCGCCGCCACCCGGCATCTCGATGCAGAACGTATCGCCTTTGGTGAGTTGAACCGTTTCCAACGGCCGCAACAACCGCTCCTTGTCCGTACCACGATTGAGATAGGCGCGCAGGGCGGCCGGCGCTTGACCGCCGAGCACGCCCCAGCCGGCGTGCTTGAACTGGTGGCCGAGGCGCACCGTCAACGTGGCATCGCCCAGCACTTCGTACTCCTTGCGATTACCGAGGCCGCCGCGAAATTGCCCGGAGCCCGCCGAGTCGGTAATCCATTCGTAGCGGCGCAGCCGCACGGGGAATTCCGTCTCGATGATTTCCACCGGCGTGTTCGGCGTGCCGTTGAGCATCGTCACGCCGGAGGAACCGTCATGATCCGACGTGCCGCCCTGCGAAGTCACGAATAGTTCGTACTGTACCGCCTTGCGCCCGGCGCGGTTTTGCTGATGGCCGATGCCGATGGCGCCGAGCCCGAGGCCGGAGCAGGCGACCGCGCGCCCAGGGTTGAACTCAGCCAGCGCGGTGCCGATGGTGCTTTTCAAAACGTGAGTGAGCCCATAGTAGCTATTGATCGGCGCGGGCCAGCGCGGATTGGTGATCTTGCCTTCGGGGTTGATGAAGGACAGCGGCCGGCAAACGCCGTCGTTGATCGGAATCGTCGGATCGAGATAATTCAGCACCGCCAACAGCGCCGCGACCTGCGCCGTCTGCGGTCGCAAGTTGATCGGTCCCTTCACTTGCTCGTGCATGCCGCTGTAGTCGAACGTAATTCCGTCGCCCTTCTTGATCACCTTGACGTGCAGCCGCAGCGCCTTATCGATGTCCACCCCGTCGTCGTCAACCAATCCTTCCGCTTCCGCTTCTCCGTCCGGCCAACTGGCTAGCCCCTGGCGCACCCGCTGCTCGGTCAGCCGCAGTAATTCTGAGAATGCGAACTTGATCGTGTCCGTCCCGTACTCGGCACATAGCTCGCGGATGCGCTGCGCTCCGACCATGGTGCAACCCACCTGGGCTCGCAAATCTCCGGCGATGATCTCCGGTATCCGGCAGTTGCGCTTGATGATCGCTTCGACTTCTTTGATCACTCCGTCCTTGGTCCAGTATTTTACTCCGGGCAGCAAAAGCCCTTCGTGAAAAATCTCTCGCGATCCCGCTCCCGAGGAGCCCGGCACCAACCCGCCCAAGTCCGGCTTGTGCGCGATGCTGACGCTGAAGCCGATGATCGCCCCGTCGACGAATATCGGCGTGACGATGACCACGTCGGGCACGTGCAACACTCCGCCTAAATACGGATCGGTGAGAATGTAACAGTCGCCGTCTTGCATCTCTGCCAGCGGATAATTCCGCAAGATGCCCTGGATGCTAAGGTGGTAAGGATAAATGTGCAGCGGTGCGCCGGCGGCTTCGACGGCGTAGCCGTCGATGTCGCAAATCCCCGCCGAGCCGTCGCGTGACTCGCGCAGGATCGTCGAGTAGCCGCTGTGAAAGAGCAGGTGCTCCATCGTCGAGCCGATCTCGCGCAGCCGGTTCTTGATAATTTCCAATGTGATGATGTCGAGTTCCATCGGATCGTCTGTCAGGCTTCCGTCGTGACGAGCAAGTGGCCGTAACGGTCGACGCTGGCTTTCTGCCGCGGCAAGATCACGGTCGTCGAGTCGAGCTGCTCGACGATGGCCGGACCCTCAATGACCGCTCCGACCGCCAGCGCTTCGCGCTGGTAGACCGGCGTATCGAGGTATTCGTCGCGCTCTTGGAACAGCGCCTGTCGAGATTCCGTGCGAGAAATTTTTTCCGCGCCTTTGCCGGCCGCTTTTTCCGGCAAATCGAGCTTGGCAACCCGACTCAACGACAACACTCGAACGTTCACGACGTCCGGCACCTCGCCCGGATTCGACGTGCCGTAGACTTCCTGGTGCAAGCGGTCGAAACTCGCCCGCACCTTTGCCTTATCCGCCTCGACAAACGGCTCGTTGGGACAATCGATGGTCAATTCATAACCTTGAAACGGGTAGCGCAGGTCGAGCTGGCGCTGCAGTTCGATCGTCTTGGGATCGAATCCTTCGAGCTCCGCTTCGCGGAGAGCCCGCTCTTCGAGGCCGGAGAACAAGTGATTCAATTCCGTCGATTCGATGCGCTGCAGCGAGGTCATGCGGCTCTGGAGATAATGATGCTTCACGTCGGTCTGCAGCAAGCCCATGGCGCAACTGATCCCGGGGTATGGCGGCACCACCACGCGCGGGATGCCGATGTTGCGCGCCACCCGAGCAGCGTGCACGGGTCCCGCCCCGCCAAAAGCAACCAATGCGAAAGCACGCGGATCGAGACCCTTTTCGATGAACGATAGTCTCAACCCGACTTCCATATTGACGTTGACCACCTGGATGATTCCCAACGCCGCGCTCTGCAGACTCAAGCCGAGCGGTTTGGCGATGCGTTCGCTGATCGCTTTCTCGGCGAGTTCGGGATCGATCTTCACGCGCCCGCCGATGAAATTTTTTGGATTGAGATAGCCCAAAACGATGTTGGCGTCGGTGATGGTCGGCTCCACGCCGCCGAGACCGTAACATGCCGGACCCGGATCCGCGCCGGCGGACTTTGGCCCCGCCTTGAGCAAACCATCCGGACCGATCCACGCGATGGTGCCGCCGCCCGCGCCGAGGGTGCGAATCTGAATCATCGGCGTGCCGATATCCTGATTGTGAATTTTGCCCTGCCGCGTTTCCTGGTAACTGTTGTTCGGCATCACGCTGATGTCGGTGCTCGTTCCGCCCATGTCGAAGGTGACGACGTTGCGCTCTCCGGTGACTTGGCCGACGCTGGCGCCGAATACGACGCCCGCCGCCGGACCTGAAAGCAACGTCTGATTGGGATAGTTGGCGGCGATGTCGATACGCATCAGTCCGCCGTTGGACTGCATAATGAACATGCCTTTCGCAATGAGGCCGCAGTCGCGCAGCCGCCCGGACAACCTCTTTAAATAATTCGCCACCACCGGCCCGACGTAGGCGTCGAGCACCGTCGTCGAGAGGCGCTGATACTCTCGGATCACCGGCAGAACCAAGCTCGACAACGACACCCGGCACTCGGGATGCTCTTCCTGGATGATTTGCGCCGTGCGCTCCTCATGGCTCGAGTTCATGAACGAAAAAAGGTAACAGACGGCGATGGATTTGACGCCCAACCCACGCAGGCGCTTGGCCGCGCGCCGCACGGATTCTTCGTCGAAGGGTTCCAATTCGCTGCCGTCGTAGGCGATGCGCCCGCCGATCTCGTCGGTCAGTTTTTGCGGCACCAGACCCACCGGCTTTTGATAAAAAGCGTCGATCAGATCGGAACCGGTCGGCCGCGCGCCGCCGCGCATGTCGTAAATGGCGCGAAAACCGCGGGTGATCAAGAGTCCCGCCTCGGCGCCTTTTCCTTCGATCAGCGCGTTGGTTGCCACCGTCGTGCCGTGCGCGAAAAATTCGACGTCCGCGGGTTTGATCTCAGCATAATTCTCAAACAAGCTCTGCAGACCCGAAGTCACCGCCCGTGAAGGATCCGCCGGTATCGACGGCACTTTGGTCACGTACAGCTTCCCCGTCTCGACGTCCGTGCCGACAACGTCGGTGAATGTCCCGCCGATGTCGATTCCAACTCGCCATTTCGCCATGTTGCTACTCCCTATCGTAGATCCGAAATTGCACTGACCCAGCTCTCAACGCGTCTCCCGCTTGGCGTAGTTGTAAGCGAACAAACTTAGTTCTCGCGCTGAGACGCGAAGAACGCGCGTTGTCATTTCGAGCAAAGCGAGAAATCTCTTTTAGCTCCCTCGCTTAAGCTCGGGACGACGGACCGACGCCCGTCACGTGGTGCGATTGCGCCTTTTGCGCGAGTCACAAAAAAGTTCCTGGTCTATGATCGACAATTTGGACGCGCGCGCCGGCGCTTGTCCGGTGAATGAAAGACCGTCTCTCAATCAAAGAACCGCGATGATCTCCAGCTGGAAGAGCATGCCGCCGCGCAGATCGGCGCTAACCGCATGGCGCGCGGGACGATCTTTTTCGTTAGGGAACATTTCGATCCAATAACGGTTGACGATGTCCCGCTGGCGCTCGTCTTTGATGTAAAGCGTCACGTGACCGATGTCGTCCGGGCTGCCGCCGGCGTGGGTCATGAACGTGCGTAAGTTCTGAAACAGCAATTTCGCCTGCTGATCCGCGTCGGTAGGCAACTCATTAGTTTTTGCGTCCCGACCTGAGATCGCCGAGGAAAAAACCATATTGCCGATCTTAACGCCGTTGGGAATCGGCGCCTGATGCGCCACTCCGGGAATATCGATGACTTCTCTCCTCGCCATAATTGCTCCTTCGAATTCTCTTCCGTGAATCTGCTGTCACCCGCTAAGTCTGCATCAAACCCACTCGGCAAATCCCGCACCGACTCCGGTGCCGCCATCGGAACGATAGCAAGGAAGGTAGTTTAAAATTCGCATTTGCAGCGCGCTCTCTTCCATTGCGCCCGCGAGCACGACCCAGGTCTTTATTTCCGAGCTGCCCAACTGGAACTTCGCTTCCGGCCAACCGCATATTCCAGCGGTGTCCTTTTTTTCCATTGCGGCCAGCATTCCCCTGTCGAGTTCTTCATCGAGAACGAAATGAGACAGCCCGCCCGAGGCGACGATCGCCACGGATTTATTTTCGTCCCAGCTTTCGATGACTTCTCGCAAGGCTCGGCCTAGAGCGTAACAGCGTCTGAGCGTCGGCTGGGTCGGCGGATAGTAGGTGTTCAACATGAGCGGAACCTGGGGAATAATGTGGTCCGTCATCAATCGGCGCACGACAAAGGTGAAGGCATGGCCGATTTCTCGGTCCGTCGGAACGGAGCGCGTGTGTGCGAGATCAAATCCCCGTTTGATCAGAGATTCAATGACGTGCCTGCCGAGGGCTGCGTTGCAAGCATATTGTTCCGGCCGCTCTGGATAGTACGCCCACATGGCCGAGCGGCGAAAACTCGGCACGTTATCGAGCTGCACCGGGGCACGCTCTATCGCGTCTCCCCAGTAGACATTCAGGGCAGGGATATGGTCTTCGCGGAACAGCTCGTATTGATCGTCGCCGACAATCAAGACTGCATCCGGCGAAACCCGCGTTAACGTCGCGGCGATCGACGCGATACCTCTTTGCACGGCGGCATGGCGTTCCTGCAATTTCTCAGGGGTCAACTCTTGGGACACCCGCGCGGCATTTTGCCGGCGCAGGTCCTGGAAATCTCCTAGTCGGGCATCGAGCGCGTCTTTCGCGCCAAACCCGGCTGTCCACTGCTCGACGGGAGCGCTCAGCATTGGACTGTGAGAAGTCGCCAGCCCTAAAACGATCTGCGCCATAATTTACTCCTCAAGGGATCTCGATGGTTAAATCATCCATCCGCGCTACTACTTTTTGTCGTAGTGCATTTCCGTGTACCAGAGCGCCAACCCGCCGTCGCCGAGCGGCCGATTTTTGTGAAAATCGATCAACCGATCTTCGAGCAGCTCCGGAGTTCCCAGGGTTGCGGCCCAAATTTGCTGCTGCGCGGCCTGTTCGAGATACAGGGTATTTTGCACCGCGTCGCCGACGCTTTTTCCTACCGCAACGGCACCGTGGCCTTTGAGCAGCGCCGCGCACTGCGAACCCAGCGTCTCGGCAAGTCCAGCACCCAGCTCGCGGCTATTGATCATGTCTCCCGGAAAGATCGGAATGCCATGTCCGTATTGCGCCGATTGATGCGTGATCGCGAAAACGGTCTTTCCGGCCATGCTCAGCGCGGTCGCCGCTTTGGGATGAGTGTGAATCACGCTCTCGGCATCGGGCCGAGATTTAAAAATATGGGTATAAATCGGCAGCTCCCACGGGAGGATGCGCTTTCCCTCGAGCAGGTTCCCTTCGTAGTCGAAGACCATGATTTCTTCGTGATCCCCGGGCGGAGGAGGAACGCGCACATGCTTGAGCATAAATCCCTTGCGGCCGTCGCTCTCCGGCAAGCGCACCGCGATGTGGCCCCACGGATCGCGCAGATCCTTGAACAATAACCGGGTGCCGAACAGAAGTTCCTCGCGCAATTCTTTTATATCCTTCGTATGACTCTCTCCTTTCCGGTAATTCGATGACTCAAATCAGCCGATCGCGCGGCGGCGGCGTTTGAATCCACGTCAACTTACCACTGGCGTCGCAACTTTCCCAAGCCCGTTCTTGGCGCGACGACTAACAGCTCACAAAACAATTGTCCAATACTTTTTTCGACTCGCTCGTATAGACTTTTGGTTATTGTTTCCGCCCCAGAAACGAGCTAAGTTCGTCGCAGTTCCCAATTCAGATTCCCCAAGAGAAATATATAAAATGACTCTGCACCAGCTGAAGATTTTCGACGTGGTGGCCAAGCATCTCAACACCACCAAAGCCGCCAAGGAGATCGGTATCAGCCAGCCGTCGATTTCCAAGCAGTTAAGGCTCCTCGAACAAGAATGCGGCACAAAGTTTCACGTTAAATTCGGCCGAGGCATAAAACTTACGGAAATGGGGCGATCCTTCCGCAATGACATCAGACCCATCTTAAGACAGATCGACCATCTCAAAGAATCCTTTGGCGAAAAAGAGAGAAAATCGGCGACGTTGACGATTGCCAGCACACACAGCACCTCCGCATCGTTTCTCCCCGAAGCGCTGAGAGTATTCAGACAAAGTCACCCCAATGTTCAGCACATCCTGCTAACAGCCGACAGCCGGAACATTGAGCAAATGCTGCTCAATGGCGAGGTTGATATCGCACTCACCACCTTAACGTCTTCTCATCCGAACATCGTCGCGGAACCGTTTCGCTCCGAAAAGATAACCGCCGTGGTTTCGGCCAAACATCCACTGGCCAAAAAAGATAAACTGACCCAAGAAGTCATATCCCAAATCCCGATCATCATCTGGCGGGGCGGCAGGGTCGCAAAACTACTCGAAGAAACCGGAGTCAAGCTCAATATCGTGATGGAATGCGACTCCCACGATGCCGTGAAAGCTGCCGTGCAATCCGGTTTAGGCGTCGGCTTTTTCTACCGCGATAACGTCGCGCTGGGTCTAAAAGAAGGATACTTAAAGACGCTGATCATCCCGTTGCTGAAACAGAGAGACGTCAAACGTTTCATCATCTATCGTCGGGGCGCCCACCTTTCGCGGAACACAACGGATTTTCTCGCTTTCCTGCGTCGATGGCCGGTAAAGCCAACGGGGCTTGCCGCTCGACAACGCCCCGTCGCTGAGCTCAACAGACCTTAATTATCAGAAGAGGAGACTTCGATGGCTTCAAACACATCGTTCAACGTTCTTGAAACGACAATCGACGACATCCACGCCGCCTATAAAACCGGGCAGCTCACGTGTCGGACGTTAATTCAAATGTATCTCGACCGCATCGACGTGTTCGACAAGAAAGGCCCGAACATCAATGCGCTCATCACGATCAATGCCGAAGCCCTTAATGAAGCCGACCGCCTCGACGCCGCTTACAAGGCATCCGGTCCGGTGGGCCCGTTGCACGGCATCCCGCTGATCATCAAGGATCAGGCCGATGTCAAAGGCATGCCGACGACGCTCGGCTCGGTGCTGTTCAAAAATTACTTTCCGGATCGCGACTCGTTCGTCGCGGAGAAATTGCGCAACGCCGGCGCGATCATATTGGGCAAAGCGACCCTCGGCGAGCTCGGCGGCGGCGACACCCACGGCTCGCTCTTCGGCTCGACGCGCAACCCGTACGATACCGAACGCACGGTCGGCGGATCGTCGGGCGGCTCCGCGGCATCGGTTTCGGCGAATTTCTCGACCGTGGCCGTCGGCCAGGAAGGATTGGCCTCGATTCGCCGGCCATCGACGTGGAACTGCATCGTGGGAATGCGCCCATCCGCGGGTCTTGTCAGCCGCGGCGGCGTCTACGGTTGCTGGCCGGAAATCTTCGGCTCGCTCGGTCCGATGGCGCGCACGGTCAAAGATTTATCGACGTTGCTCGATGTCATGGTCGGCTACGATCCGGAAGATCCGATTACCGCCCGCGGCGTCGGACATATCCCGGATACTTTCACAAACTTTTTAAACAAAAATGGCCTCAAAGGGGCGCGCATCGGCATTCTGCGCGAGCCGATCGGTCTGAATTCCGAGCCTGATTCAGAAGATTTCAAAAAGATCTCCGAAGTTTTTGACCGGGCCGTCGGAGAATTAAAAGCCGCCGGCGCCGAGATCGTCGATCCGATCGCCATTCCGAAAATCAAAGAGCTGCTCGCCAAACGATCTGGCGGGCCAGGAGACAGTGAAGCATCGTTTAAAAACTACTACGGCCGCAGCGCCAATCCGCCGTTCAAGACGCCGGAAGAAGCCATCGCCTCGCCCGACTTCGCCAAAGTCGTCAAGCGCTCGCGGGAGCGCTTCGGGAGAAAGCCCGATGCCGCGAAACATTATGAAAGTCTCAAAGCGCAGGATGAGCTGATGACCACTCTCCTGAAGGTCATGGCCGATCACAAACTCGACGCCATCGCGCACAAAGCAGTGGAACATCAGCCGACCTTAATAAAAGATGGAATCGCGCCGCCCTTCGTCGACCAAAAAGGCGCGCCGCATTTGAATACCTTTCTCGTTTATGTGCCGACCATCGTCGTTCCGGCGGGTTTTACGCGCGACAATTTACCCGCAGGCCTTTGTTTCATCGGCCGCCCCTACGACGACGGCAACTTGATCAAGTTCGCCTACGCCTATGAGCAGGCGACGCATCACCGCAGACCGCCGGGAAGCACGACGGCACTGTGATGCAGCGCAGATAGAATAGAGAGGGCGATCCGCCGATCGGTCGTGTCGCACGAGCAGTCTATTGTCTGGGGGCACCGCGCGGTGTGCCCTGCGTTTATTGGCGCCGTTGCATCGTCAGCGAGAAATCGCCTTTACGAATATACACGCGACCCAGCTTCTTTTTGCCAAGGTCTTCGACCAACCGAAGAAGCGGCGTGGCAGCGGCGTAATATTCTTTTCGCGGCGGCGCCTGTTTAAGAGCGTCGACGAACTCCGGTCCGGCGTAATAGCGCAACACCAGCTCTTCGTCCGACAAATGCGCTCCGCCGTATTGTCTTCGCACTTCATCGAGAGTCGGCTCGGGGTATTCTGTCTTTTCGATCTCTCGCGCGCGGTGGCGATCCAAAATTTTGGCTTTGATCGCCGGGTCCATATGATCGCTGCCTTCCTTGCCCCACAGTCCCAGCGTGTACTGAATCACCTGGTCCGTCACTTCTTTATAGCGCTCGCCCACGATCACGTTGATCGCCGCCTGGCTGCCGACGAACTGCGCAAACGGCGTGACCATGATCGGGTAGCCGAGCTCGGCGCGCACCTGCGCCGTTTCTTCCAGTACTTCTTGTAACTTCTCTTCCTTGCCCATGAGCCTAAGCTGGTGGCGCAGATTGGAAATCATTCCACCGGGCACCTGGTGACCGTACCAAGCTTGATCGAATTCGCGGGGCGCCCCGACCGGCAGCCCTTCGCACTTGGCGATCCAGGAGAAGTGCTCGCACACGGGCGCCAGCGCATCGACGTCGACCAGCAGCTGGTATCCGAGAGCGTGCAGGTTGTTGACGACGTTGAACACCGACGGCTGGGACGACCCGTTGGCGAGCGGCGGGATCGCCGTGTGGACGATGCGTACCCCTTGCTTCACCGCTTCGAGTAAATTGAACGGCGCCAAGCCGTTGTTGCAGTGAGCGTGAAATTCGAGCGGAATGTCGCCGATGTTTTGCTTGATAAGGCCGACCAAGTCGCGCGTGCGGTCCGGCGTCAACATACCGCCGACGTCTTTGAAGCATATCCGGTAAGGTCGCAATGTCGCCGCGTCGCGCGCCTTTTGCACGTAATACTCGTCGGTGTGGCGCGGCGAGATCGAGTAAATCAGATTTATCACCGTATCCATGCCGAGTTTTTTAAGCTCGATGGCTTCATTGCCCAACAACTCGAAGTTGTTCCATGCGTTCGACGTCCGGGTCAGATCGATGCCATAGCTAGCGACGGTTTGAATCACCAGCCGTCGGATGCACTCGGGAATGAACTCAAAGCCGCTGTGCAGCCCCCCGTGATAGCGCAGCCGGGTGTTCTTGATTTCCTTGGTGCCGAGACGCAGCCAATCCCAGGGATCTTCCTTGTGCTCGCGAACGAATTTCTTGAAGCGCAGGCTCAAGAAAAACTCCATGGAATCGAAACCCGCCTCGTCCATGTGGCGCAACGCCGGCAGCATCATGCCGGTGGTCATGCCATAGGCCCAGAGGCTAATGTCGCCGTCGCGTAGAGTCGTATCGACGATTTGGATTTCTTCCATCGAATGATTCACTTCGGTAATGTTTGTTGGAGCCGCCGCACGCGATGAACTGAACGAAAAGTCTTTTCGCTGCTCTGTTTCCAGTTCAGAGGTGTGTCTGCGCCGCCACGCCGACGTCCAGCAGCTGCATCAGCGCGCTGACATCTTCGGCCTTTTCGACTTGCCACCAGCGGTCGAGCGCGGTCCGGCCGCGAACGTTGCCGATCACGGGCTCGGCGAGCGCCAAGAATTTTTCCTCGATGTCGCGGTCCTGCATCGGATTGTCGGGATGGCCCAGGGGATTTTCCACTTCGACGGAATGTCGTATGCCGTCGTTCGTCGTAGCAACGACCCGAATTAATGTTTTTCCCGGCAGCAAAGCTTCGATGGCATCGTCCGGGATTACTCTAATCTTTTGCATTAGCGGCCGCAGCGCCGGATCAAGCACGGATGCGTCATTGAATGAGGATACGCGAATCGGTCCGCCGACTAGCGCTCGCGCGAAAATATAGGGTAGACTGTGGTCCGCCGTCTCGCGCGTTTTGGGATTCCACTTTTCCGGCTCGCTGCCGATCTCGAACCAAGTGAACTTGGAAGTAAAAACTTCTATTGCTTTGATCTCGTCCGGTTTTGTTTTTGCGCGCAGCTCAAGCGCCGCCCAAACCGCGGGCTGGCCATTGGTTTCGATCGGCCAGTACTTCAACTGAACCCTGGGTGTCAGGTACGCGCCGCCTTGATCAGGAAACAGCGCCAGGTCGAACGGGCCGGTGACTTTTTCCCACAGCCCGTTTCGTCCCTCGAACGCGCTGCCGGGTCCGCTCATGCCCTCCGCCGCAAGCAGGGCGGCGAACAATCCGTTGCGCGCGGCGTAGGCCGTCGCGACGTTTTTCCACGGTGTAAGCTCTCCCGAGCGCGTCACACGCAGCGGCAAATTCGACGTGGCGGCAATACCGACGGCGTGCGCGGTCGTATCGACCGAAAGTTTCAACAGATTACAGACTCCCGCTGCGGTGGCGATGCCGATGGCATAACCTTGATCCCAACCGTGCCGGCTGAGCATTGTCGCGTCGCTCAAGCGTGCAAAAATTTCGTAAACGACGATCATGCTCGTAAGCAGGCGTTTACCGTCGAGCTTTGTCGCGCCCGCCAAAGCCAATAGCGCGCCCAGACAATCGCTCGGATGCCCACCGGGATAGCGGTCGTTGAAGTCGAGATTGCGGATCATCGCCGCGTTAATGAACGTGGCGGATTCCGCCGGCAAAATGTCACCATAGCAGAGCACCCGGCCGGGATACTTCCCCGCCGTCTGCCCGATGGCGAGTCGCCGGCCGATTTGCGCAGGTTCGCAATCGTAGGCGCCGAGCGCGCAGGCAAGAGAATCGATTAGCCGCTGGATCGCGGCATGCACAGTGCCGTCGCGTAGGTCTTCGTAGCGCGCGGACGAAGCGTATTCAGCTAATTTTCCAGTGACCTTGTCCATCAAAGCCGGCCAACACCATTGAAAGATAAGCCCTGGCTTAACACCGAGGAGTTACCTACAGCCGGGGTGCCTTGGCCACCACCGTAGAATCGATGGCGGAAACGGTCGGCCGGCCGCACTTCGCCATCGTGATCTCGATTTCCTCGCGCAGAATGTCTAATACGCGAACCACGCCTTTTTCACCGTCGACGGCGAGACCCCAAAAGAGCGGCCGGCCGATGAAGACGGCTTTGGCGCCCATAGCAAGTGCTTTGACGACATCGGCGCCGCGCCGGATGCCGCCGTCGAGATAGATTTCCAATTTACCCTTGGCCGCGGCGACGGCCTCGGACAAAACTTCGATCGTCGCCAGAGTGTTGTCCAAGTGACGGCCGCCGTGATTGGAAACGATGACGCCGTCGGCGCCGACTTCGGCGCAAAGCTCGACATCCTCGCCCGTCAACACGCCCTTGGCGACAACCGGAAGCTCGGTTGCCGATTTGATCCATTCCAAATCTTTCCATGTCGCTGCAGGATCGGATCCTTCACCGGCTCTGCCAGCGGGTCTCGGTGTCTCCCCGTTGGCCTTAGGGTAGTTCACGCCGCGCGTGCGGCGATAGTTGTTGCGAATATTGCGCTCGCGCTTGGGCGGCCACTGCGAGTCGAGTGTGACAATGGCCGCTTCGAACCCCGCGTCTTTTGCCCGATCCAACCAGTCTTGAGTCATGGCCTTATCGCGGAACGGATAGAGCTGCACCCAAAGATGGCCGCGCGCAGCTTTCGCCAAATCTTCGAAGGATGTATTTGAATTAGCGCTAACGGCAAAGACGGTGCCGCAGGCGGTCGCGGCGCGATAGGTGGCGACCTCGCCCTCGGGGTGCGCGCGCTTGTGGCCACCACACGGTGCGATCAACACCGGCAAGTTCACCTTCGTGCCAAGCACCGTTGTGGACAAATCCAACGCACTCACATCGCGCAACACGCGCGGCCGAAGGGCCCAAGAAGCAAAGGCCCGGCGATTCCGATCGACGCTGATCTCATCGGTGGCGCCGCCGGCGATATAGTCGTACTCCTCTTTGGGTAGACGTTGTCTGGCAATTTCTTCGAATTCAAAAAGATTGATCGGTTGCGGGTTCGTGCTCGTGGACATCTTGGAATCCTATTCGCTTTCTTGCCAGGTTTGTTACGCGTACAAACGACGAATGTAACCGCTGTCATCTATCTCTTTAACGTAGTGCAGGTCCCACAACGCCAAGGGGTTGAATTCCTTGATCTCCGGATCGCGTTTCACGCCGAGAGCGAAGACATTTTGGATGGCCTCGATGGACGGATACGGCGCTTTCTCCAGCGATTCGGACTGGGTGTCATAGAAACAGTTCCACTCTTCGTCGTCGTGCATCTTGAGCAGCTGCGAGCAATGTTTTTTGATAATAGTGAGGGTGTCGGCCTTCTTGGTTTTGAAAAAATGAATGCCGTCAATCAGCGCCATGATCAGTGATCGGCACTCCTCTTCATGCTGACTCACATACGTGGTCGTCGTCGTGAGTGTCACTCCCTCGATCATCGCCATCGGCGGTACCTCGATAATCTTCGCGCCGAATTTAAGCGCGCGCAGTCGATCGACGGCGCGAATGAAAGTCGCGTCGTATTTGCCGTCCACCACCGCTTTGGCGCGATCGGCGCCTTTGACGGGATCGGTCACCAGTTCGACATCCCGTCCTTCTTCCAGCCCGTGCTGCTTGAGGTACAGCCAGACATTCAATCCGGTGTGGCCGTCGTAATCATCCATCGCCACGCGTTTGCTCTTTAAATCGGCCAAGCCATTAACGCCCTTGCCGCAGACGAGATAATCTTCCCGCCAGGCGTTGTTGCTCTGCGCGATGTGCACGTAAGGATCGCCGTAGAGCGCCTTGCGCGCATATAAATTATGGTGGTTGCCCGACACCACGTCGAGGTCGCCCGCCTTAAGTCCTTCAGCCGCGCGCTTGCGCTGTCCCTCGAGCGAGCCCATTTCCATTTCCAAGCCGTGCTTCTCCAAAAACCCGCCTTCCTCCATCACTTTCCACAGCGGCACGTGACTCGGCGCCCGATAGTAGATTCTGATTTTTTTCTTTGTAGCCATGACCTTCCTGCCTTTCTTACTGTTGATATCTATCGTTCAAAACGTTCAATCCGTTCAAACCGTTGATTTTCCGAAGGCCCCGTTCAATTGTTTCCCCGAGATGTTTACACAACTGAAACGTTCTGAACGGCTTGAACGAATTGAACCGCGCGCTTAGCGCGCCTTCAAGAGTTGCCATACTTTATCCCGATTCTCATGGCGCCCGGTGACGATCCATTTCCATTCCGTGTCGTCGAAATATTTAACGCCCTTCTTCGGCACATTGCCGGGATTGAGAAATGATTCATCGATGTCCGTGCGGAGAGTCGCCGACCCGTAACCTCTCGCGTAGGTCTCCAGCCCTTCCTTGGAAAGAATCCAGTTGGCGAAAACTTGAGCCGCCTTTGGGTGCGGCGCCCTGTTGGCCAAGGATAACATCCACGGCGAACCGTTGATTGTGCTCGGGACGCCGCTGAATTCAAATATTTCTAGGATCTTAAACCCGTCTTTGACCAGCGGCCGGACATCGTCTTCTCGGCAGTTGAGACAAATCGGCTGCGTGCCGCGCGCCAGCCAATCGGTCATCTGGCGGCGTTCGCGGGTGCGCACGGTTTTTTGGTCGACGTAAAGATTCTTCACATACTCTTCGCCGACTTGAAAGTACAGGCGCGCTGCCATGTTGGCGCCCGCGCCGGTCGTCGTCGGATCTTCGGTGGAAATCTTGCCGCGCCACTTGGGATGGATCAGATCCTTGACGTGGCGCACCTCCTCGGGTTTGACATGATCCGTATTGATGAAGAGCCACGTCGCCACGCTGTTGAACGCGCGCACGATGAATTGTTCCTGCGGATCAGCGAACCAAACTTTGCCGGTTTTCCATTTCGAGCCATCGGCCACTTCCGGCATGACGATCAAGGGTCTCAGCGGGTCGATCAACTTGTCGTTGTAGAGTTCGTTCGCGCTGGTGTCGGGGCCGGCAAGATAAACGTCGATGCTGTAAATGCCTGAACCCCGTTCGGTCTGCACACGCGAAACAATTTGGCTTGAACGTCCCGCAACGAATTCCACTGGAATGCCAAAGCGCGCGGTGAATTTGGGGATCACGTCGTTGCGCATCACCGGGTCGGGAGAACCGGCAACGACGATCTTGCCCTCTTTCTTGGCGGCTTCAATGACCGCGGCCCATTCTTTTTCGCTCGCCTTGGTCTGGGCCCACGCGGTGGTAGACCCAACAAGCACGAACGCGAGCATGAGTACTGGTTTCATCTATGCTCTCCTAAAGGAATCGGAATGAAATCCTGCCCTAATCACTCCCGGATAATTGCAATCCCAGTTTTCTAGCGACCAGCATCATCGTCCCGATAATCAGAGTAATTAACAAACCGAGGGCCGCGGCCCGTTCCAGCTCGCCGGTAAAGCTATATTCCAGTAGTAAGATGGCCAGCGGCCGCGACTGGTGGCTGTAAAGTAACACAGGTGTGCTGATGCTGGTCAAGGCGCTGCCGAAGTTCATCAAGCCGACCGCGGCGGCGATCGGTGCCAACAGCGGCAATAGAATGCGGCGGTAAGCATAGGCCCATGAAGCGCCGCTCACACGCGCCGATTCTTCCAGGTCGGCGCCTAATTGTAATAACCCTGCCTTGAACGCCTGGGTTGTCACCGGGCTGTCGGCCAAAATCAGTGCGAAAGCGATGCCCCAAACCGTGCCGTAGAGAAAAAAACGCAGCGGCGTCGCCAGGAAAAGCCACAGGACGCCCAGACTCAAGAGTATCCCTGGCAGCACATGAGGAATCCAACAGAGACTTTCTAGTACGGGAGCGGTGATCGTGCGTCGGGAAACCAACAAATAAGCGAGCGCTGAATAGAGCAGGATACCGCCGATGGCGGTTACGCTGGCGATGATCAAACTGTTCTTGAGCGCGACGAGAAAGATCGGGTCAGCGAGCAAATTGTGCCAATGATTTAGAGTAAACGGCGCCGCGATGTTGAAAAAACCATAGCGCCGCATAAAAGAACCGATCACTAAGAACGCCAGAGGCACAAGCATCATCACTGCAACGTAAAGCAGACATCCTGCCAAGGCGGCATAGCGCCACCTGCCGAGCTTCACGCGCAGAGTCGAATATCCTTGGCCGGTAACCACGGTGAATCTCTTATTGCCGCTTAAATAGCGCCAGTAGAAAAAGAGCAGAATCGCCAGCACGAATAGAAATACCGAGCCCAGTGCCGTGGCTTCGCCATAGCCGCGCGGCTCGCGCTGCAAGTAATCGTAAATCTTGGTCGAGTAGACGTAAATTCCCACGGGAGTGCCGAGCAAAAGCTCGGTGTTGAAGGACTGCAGGCCGCGGATAAAGCTCAGCACGGCGACGGCGAGAATCATCGGCGACAAGACCGGTAGGGTAATGCGCCAAAGCATCGCTGTGGTATTGGCGCCGGCGACCCGCGCCGCCTCTTCCAGCGTCGCCCCCAGGCGGCGGAACACGGGAACCAGCAGCATGACTTTGAACCAGATGCCGCCCGTCGAGGTATGCACCCAAACGATGCCCCAGAAACCATAGGGGTTGAAAAGCGGCCCGTCGACGAAGGGCAAGCTCTTGGCGAGCGAATTAAGAAAGCCGAAATTGGGATCGAGCAATAGGATCCAGGCCAGCACCAGCGGAAAATCCGGGACAAAGTAAGCGATCCAACAGGCCGACTCGATGAACCTGCCGCCGGGCATATCGGTGCGCGCGATGAGCCAGGCAAAAACCACAGAGAGAATCATCGCCGGGATCAAACGCACGACCGAAAGCAAAAAACTCATCCACAGAGCGCTCAGCGTGCCTGCGTCGGTGAAAGCCCCCTGCCAGTTGGCGAAACCGTAAATCGGCGGTTTCCCCGGCGCTGCCAGATTGAAACTGCCGCTGAGCAAAAACAACAGCGGTAACCCCATCGCCACGACAAGAAAAACCAGGAAGCCAAATTCCGCCAAACGAATAGGCCGCAGGCGGAGTCTCGGTAGTGAAAGAGTAGCGCTCGGCGATTTCATCACGGTTTAACGCGGCCGAAAATGAAGACGACTGGGATCGAGCGAGAGACGCACCGCATCGCCCGGCCGAAAGCGCTGCTTCTTGGGCGCCGATAAGACAAACAACACGCCAGCTGCGCGCACATGATATTCGAAACGTTCGCCCAGATAAGCGACTTGCTCGATGGTTGCCGCAAGTTGATTCGCTGTCAGCTCGCCGCCATCGAGAATCTCGACATCTTCCGGTCGGGTGAGCACCCTTACCTTGGATCCATGGGAGAGAGATTCGGCCGCTGCGCTGGACAACGCGCTCCGTGCAGCGCCCGGCAAAAATTCGACCCAGCAGCCCGTGTGGTTTCGGGATATTGTCCCTTCGAGACTGACCGTGCGTCCCAAAAATTCGGCGACAAACAGCGTTGTCGGATTCTCGTATACTTCCTCTGGCGTGCCGACCTGCTCGAACCGGCCGCGCTGGACCACCGCGATCCGGTCCGATAACGTCATCGCTTCGGCCTGGTCGTGGGTTACATACAGGACCGTCAGGCCGAGCTTTCGTTGCAGCGCGCGAATCTCGACGCGCATCTGCTCGCGCAGCTTGGCGTCGAGATTCGAAAGCGGCTCATCGAGTAGCAAAAGGGCGGGCTCGTACACGAGCGCCCGTGCCAGCGCGACACGCTGCTGTTGGCCGCCGGAAAGCTGCGTCGCGCCACGCTCGGCAAAGCCACCGAGGCCGACGCTCTCCAGCGCATGATCGACCCGTTGTCGGATTAACTGGGTGGATTCACGCCGCACCCGTAGCGGAAACGCCACGTTCTCGAAAACTGACAGGTGCGGCCAGATCGCGTAGGACTGAAACACCATTCCGAGCTGGCGCTTTTCAGGTGGGAGAAATACTCCCCGTTGCGGTGCCGCGACGATTTTTCCGTCGATATCAATCTCACCGCCGTCGGGCTCTTCCAATCCCGCCACCAAGCGCAGCGTGGTCGTCTTGCCGCAGCCGGACGGACCTAGCAAAGTAAAAACCTCACCGCGCTGAATTGTAAAATTTACACCGTCGACGGCATGGACGACACCAAAACGTTTCACGACTTCGCGAAATTCGAGAACGGGCTGCGCCATAGCAAACAAACGAAATGTTATCCCTCGGATTGACCGAGCATTGCTTGAACGCCTGGAACGCGTTTAGGAATTATTCTTCGTCAAGCAGCTTGCAGTAATAGCGCCAGTTGGAATTCGCATGGACGGCATTGCCGCCGCCGCGCGCCTTGCCGACGAGAATGTCAATGTCTTCCTGCGGAATCGGTTGCGGGGTACCAAGCAGCGAAGCCTGGTAGTTGATGACGGCTGCGTCGTTGAGTTTGATGGCCGTCAGCGTCGCGTCTTCGACGTTCGGCCCGGCGCTGGTGATCCCGTGGCCGCGCATGAGGCACGCCTGTTTGCTCCCCATCGCCCGGGCGAATTCTTCGCCGAGCTTTTCGTTCGACACCGTGATGCTGCGCGGATAAGTCGCCAGGCCGTCAACTAACAGCCTGAGCCCCGACGGATCGTAGGCGCCATACAAGGGTTGAATCGGTTTATTACAGATCGTAAACAACACGACGGTCAACGGATGCACATGCACGACGCACTGAACGTCCGAGCGCGTCTTGTAGAGCCAAGTGTGGATGAAGACTTCCTGCGGCACATCCAGGCCGTCATCGCCCGCCAGCTTCTTGCCATTGAAATCGACCGTGATGATATCGCGCGCGCTGACAAAACGCAGACCCGACTCTTCGGGGCCGCGCGCTTTGATGAGAACTTTGTCCTCGCCCGGCACCCGCGCGCTCACGTGGCCGCTGGGCTCTTTGGTGAGGTTTAGTTTGCCGAGGACACGGCAAGATTGGGCAACCAGCTCGCGCAACTTGGATAGGTCAGCCATAAAATTTTTCTCCGCTATTCTTGATTTCGATCGTCACCGACGCGACTGGATCATAGTCTCGCAAAAATGCCAAGGCAAGCGAACAGTGCACTTTTGGGAGATGGACACCTGACCCGCAATCGCGGCCGATCTTCTCCAAGGAAATCCCGATCAGCAGACGCTGAAATCGAAAGAAAAAAGAAAGCGAGCCCCTTTGGAACCTATGGAAGGGCCCGGTCGAGGGTTATTGGTTGACGGCGCGCGGCGCGCGATCGTCACCGATTTGCGCGATGGATTCCAGCAAATGGGTGTCGAGAAAGGGGTTCTTCGCCGGGTCGCGTACGATGCCCATGGGATCTTTACCTTGCTGCACTTTTTTCATTTCGCGGAACATGACTTCGCGCAGCATGATGATGCCGCGATCGGAGCTGGTTAGCCTTTCGGTCGTGCGGTCCGCGATCGGCCCCTGGGTTTCCCAGGCCATATGATCTTGGGCCTGCACCATGTCCATGCGAAACTTCGTGTAGGGATGTAGCGCTTCGGGAGGATTTTTGTAAGGCTTGATGTATTCCACCGGCGGTTCGTCGTTCTCGACAATTTCGCCGTTCTTCGTCGGGAAAAAGCGCACGAAGTAAACTTTTGTGTGCATATCGTCCATGGGCACGCGAATTTGGCCAACATTTCCCTGGCGTAAAATATTTGGGAAGATGACCGGATGCTCGTCGAGCATGCCGTTTTTGTACGTCCGGCGCTTCATGAGTCCATAGGAAACTTCGTAGAAGTCAAATTCTTGGACGTCATCGGTGAGTCCGCGCGTGCTGTCTTGAATCGGCCGGCCGCGGTTGGCAGTGTCCTGATGGAGAATCTGCAGATGCGCCGGATCCATGGAATTTTCCATCGCTTGAAACCAATTGCAGTCGAGCTGCGGCTGAATAAAAATCTTCCGATGGCCATCTTTTCTATACCAGATGTCGAAGTTGGGAATAATCGGCGCCGGCGCCAAACCGAGATAGGCCCAATAAAGTCCCACTAACTTTTGCACCGGATAGGATTTTTGTTTAACGGTCAAATGGAATTTGCTTTCGGCGGGTTCAGCCGGCGTTTCCAGACAGTTTCCCTTGGTGTCGTACAGCCAACCATGATATGGGCATGCGATGCCCCGTTCTTCGACGCGACCGTAGCAAAGCGAAGCGCCGCGATGCGAGCAGCGATCGTTAAGCAAACCGACGTTGCCTTTTTTGTCGCGAAACAGCACCAGCGTCTCACCGAGAATCCGGACGATTTGCGTGGGGTTCTCAGCGGTAAGTTCGCTGGCAACACCAACCGGAAACCAATACCGCCGCAACAGTTCTCCAGCGGGGGTTCCCTGTCCAACGCGAGTAATCATTTCGTTTTCTTCTCTGGTGAGCATAGCCAAATCCTCCGTCCTTGATGTCGAGCGTTATTTTTTCCCCGCCTTTGCCAAAGCGTCGTCAACGATTTTTAGCGCCGCGTCGACGTCCTGATACTGCGGTAAGCTCGAATTGATGTACTTGCCCTTTTCCTTGGGAATCGAGATCATTGGTCGCACTACCATCGCTGCCGAATCATAATCGAATCGGAACTCCTTAAGCAAGAGTTTTATTCAAAAAAGCCAAGAAAAATCAATAACTTATGTTAGGTATGAAATTTTTAGACGTTAACGATCAGAGAGTCTACGATTGATCAATGCGGCAGCGAAAACTAGTGCACCGCAGAGACGCGACTCTCGGAAAGATTTGAACTATTTTGCAGTGGAGGGATCGGTGAAGCGACGAACCAGGTAGGGACAATTCAGCGCGCGGCGTGGCTCTGCATCGCTCTTGTGCCCGATGCAGCAAATAGCCCGATCCGCTCGTTGATCACACCAAGGTCGATCAACTGATTTTTTTCGGGGTCGCGGATGATCCCCAGAGGTTCGAGACCTTGCTGCACGCGCTCGATTTGCTCGCGCAGAAGTTTTCTCAGCTCGATGACCCCTTCATCGCCCACGCCGAGGTGTTCTTGCGCGCGGTTGGCGAGGAGACCTTGAGTTTCCCACGCCATCGAGTCCTGCGCCGGAATCATATTCATTTTATACTCGCGCGGGCCGGTCTTAAGGGGAGTGAAACGAAAAGGCACAGGCGCATCCGCCGGCGATCTTTCGGATTCCATCGGCAAAAAATTCACGCGGAACACCTGAGTGTGAAAATCGTCCACCGGCACGCGAATCTGTAAATTGTGTCGGTGCCCGCTGCCCTCATTATAGGGCGCTACGTGCCGCAACACGGTCGGAAAAAGCAACGGATGGTCGTCCACCGCGGTTTTACCACCGGTCGCCAGCGGCAACGTCGTTCGGCGTTTTCGGATGCCGTACTCAAAGCGGATAAACTCGTGCTCCTCGGCGTAAGTTTTCAAGCCCGGTACAAACCGCTCGGTATCGCCGTGCAGCCAAAAGAGATGCGACGGATCCACTGAGTTCTCCATCGGCTGCAACCAGTTGCAGTCGATGATCGTCTCCTTGACGATCCAGCGCCGGCCATGCTCCCAGACGAGCACATCCCAGCGCGGCAAGAGCGGCGCCGGCGTGGGACCGAGATAGGCATAGATGAGGCCACCCAGGTACTCCACAGGATAGGCGACATGTTTGATGCGGTCTTTGAACGTGCTGTCCGCCGGCTCCGCCGGCTGTTCGAGGCATTTGCCCGTGCAATCGAACTTCCAGCCGTGATACGGGCAACGGATTCCTTCGTCGTCGACGCGGCCGTACGCAAGCGAAGCCGAGCGATGCGGGCAATGCTCGCCGACCAGGCCGTAGCGGCCCGCTTTATCGCGATAGACGACTAACTCTTCATTGAGAATCTTTACTGCCTTGATCGGTTTTTCGTCGGTCAATTCGGCGGCGGCGGCAACCGGATGCCAGTAGCGGCGCAAGAGTTCGCCGCACGGCGTGCCGGCGCTGACTTGAGTTAGAAATTCGTTTTCTTCGCGTGTGAGCATAGCGAACTCTGGTGATCGTCGGCATGCGAATTTAAATATTCCTACTTTTTGTTCAACATCTGCTCGTAGCCGAGTTTTTCCAACATTTCGCGACCCGAATATCCTTTGCGGATGCCGTCCGCCATTTCCTGTTCTTTCTGATAAATCCCTTCCGCTGCGGCAACGACCTCTTCTTCTTTTTCCTTCGGGATGATCACCACACCGCTGCCGTCGGCGATGACCAGATCTCCGGGATGGCATTGCACGCCGGCGAATTGAATTTCCTGGTTGAAAGATTCCTGCATGACCCGACCGCGCGCAGTCATGGGCACAGCGCCGCGCGCATACACCGGAAAATTCAGCTCGCGCGCTTCATCAATTCGCGTGATGCGCCGTCGATGACCACGCCGCTTATTCCTTTTAATTTGGCCGAAAGCGCCAACAAACCGCCCCAGCAGGAAAATTCCAGCTTCCCGCCGTTATCGATGACGATGATGTCGCCGGGCTTCGCGGCTTCGATCGGCGCCGTGCCAAGATGCTGCGTCGGCTGCTGCAAACCGGCCGGCTTGATCTTCATCGTCACCGCCCGCCCGACGATGCGCGGGCATTGCCATTGCGGCCGCGACGCCCCACGTCGCGCCTTTGAGTATCAGACTATCCAGCGCATCGGACACCGCGCAGGTATCCAGCTTCGCCAAGCGCTCGATGATTGGTTCTCTTGCCATCTACATTCTTCTTAGTGTTTGGTTTTAGCCAAGTCGAACCAACCTAGCACCCAGACCCTTCGACTCAGGATCAGACCCCGAAACCGAGACTCTTACATCCAGTACGCGAACCCCATGCCGCATCCTGTCGCCGCCGGCGAGCGATAGGTCGTGACATATTCAAAATATTTCAGATCGCGATCTTCCATCGCGCCGGCCAGCGCCACCCAGTTGAGGATCTCCGACGTGCCGCCGCGCAATCTTTCGCGTGGCAATTGAAATAACACCTCGGGCCTCTTGTTTTTCAAACCGTCGATAGTCATCGCATCGATTTCCTCGTCGATAACGACGTGACTTAGGCCGCCGGACGCCATGAGCGCGACGCGCTTGTCGCTGTTCCACGACTCGATCGCTTTACGCACCGCCTGGCCGAAAGTATAGCACCGTTTCGGCGTCGGCTGATTCGGCGGATAGTAAGTGTTCACCATCACCGGCACCATGGGCAGCCTGCTCCCCGGCAACACGCGTCGGTAGAGAAAACTAAACGCGTGGCCGACACCGATTTCTTCGCGCAGTTTATTGCAGCGCGCGATGTCGAACTCGGCATCGACCAGCGAGCGAATCAAATGATTCGCAAGTCATGAGCGGTATCATATTCCGCGCGCCGTCTCCGCCCAGCCTTGGCGCTCCGCGTCCTTCCACCCGGAAGGCCGGTAGTCTGTTATCCTTGACGACAGGCACCGACTTGCCGTGGTAGATCGCGAACGTCGGCATGTTCTCGTCGTGGAACTGTTCCTGTTGATCGTCGCCGAAAACCACCACCACATCGGCGTTCGCCTTTTGCAGCGCCTCGCCCAAGTCTTTGACCGCTTTCAGACAAGCTTCGTCGCGCTCGCGAAACTTCTCCGGCGTAAGCTCCGCTGCCAGACCCGGCTTGGCCTTTTGCACCAAGGCCTGGATAGTCGAGCCGCGGATCGGTCTCGTCCTTTTTTAACAGGTGATCCCAATCCTTCGCGCGTATGCTCAATTGCGGACTATGCGACGTGCCGATACCGATTACGATTTCTGCCATATTTGCTTCCCTCCACTTCGCTGTAGATATCGCAACGATCGCGAGCATGTTCTGTTGAGTCTCTACCGGGAAAAGACCTAGTGGTGTCAAGTTGGGACCGACGCCACAGAGTGCTTGGCGGTATCGAGATCGCTGAGGATTTCATAGCTGCGACCCGTGACCCGATCACGAACACGGCTTGCTATTTCTTCTTCGGCAGCAGGATGTCTTTCAGTTGCGCCACTGTCGCCGGCTTGAGATCGTAAAGGCTCGTCAGCGTCTTGGTGATCGTCGGGCCATCGATCGGATCGATGTCCAAGCTGCGATCGCTTCGCTTCGGCAATCAGGTCGGGATCTTTGAACGTGCGAACAAATGCTCGCTGCAACAGCTCGAGCCGGTCTTTCGCCATGCCCGGCGGCACGCGAAAAAGGAAACTGCACGACGTGGACATCGTCCGCGATTTTTAGCAACTCGCGCGCCTCCTCCGTCTTGGCGTAATTGATCGCCAGCGGAATATGTTTGATACTTGGGCTGCGACTTGAGCGACGACTTGCAAGACGGGAACGATTTTCTTGCTTTCATAGGCGCTGCGCCAAACCGTTTCCACCGTTCCCCATGAGCCGCAGTAACCGTCGACTTCGCCTGACTCCACTGCCAGCCGCGCATCCGCGCCGCCTTTGTAACCGTCGATCACGTCCATCGGCAGATTGAGCGCGGCTTTGAGCAATTTTGGAATGTCCGATGTGCTGGTGCCGGGGCCGATAGTGGAGATCTTTTGCGGCCGCTTGGCATTGATCCAATCGTCCATCTTGGTTATGCCGCTTTGCTGGTTGAAAGTGCAGACGGTATCGTACTCGCTCGGGATGCCGAGGTAGCCGAATTTCCGGCCGTCGAACTGGGCCGCTTCGTTGCCCATGATGTGCTGCAACACCAACGGCGACGCCCACGCGCCGATGGTCAATCCGTCCGGCTTGACCCGATTGTACAAGATGATTGGCCGCGATCAATCCGCCGGCGCCCGTCATGTTCTCGACGATCCGGGTCGGATTGCCCGGGGAGATATCGGCCGATATAGCGGGCCAGCACGCGCGCGTAGAGATCGAAAGAGCCTCCGGGCGAATAGCCGACAATGATGGTAAGCGTTTTGTCCTTGTAGAAATCCTGCGCCTGAGCTGATGACGTTGCAGCGACAGCGATGCCCAACAACGCGACGGCAATCAGCACCAATCGTTTTGCTTCTTTCATTCTCTCTCCCAAAACGTTCTCAACCGCGGCCGACGAACGGGACCGTCTTGCCTTCCGTTCGTTCCAGATAGCGCACAAAAGTATATTTGTTTTCGGCGAGGTCGGTGTTCGGCCGGGGAATCTCGCGGTGCAGCAGGCTCTCTTCGACTTTACAGACGAAGAAAGCCAATTCGTTACGTGTCAACGCCTCCATGCCGGCTTGTTTTTGAATTCCTCGATGTCGTGGATCGTCGTGCGCGTTGGCTGATCCCGGCGCCGCGCGCCATTCGCCGCCAAGTCCGTGTTCCCCGAAGTCGCAGTCGGATAACTTATCCGGCTGCCGCTGTAAACGCCGTTGTCGAAGACGTAGACGACTAAATTCTTCGGCCGCAGATTACCCAGCGTCGGCAGATTGAACAGCGACAGCAGCACGCTGCCGTCGGAATCGAGCGCGATCACCTTGCGGTGCGGCAAGGCCAACGCCAAACCGGTCGCGACGCCGATGGCGCAGCCCATCATGCCGACGAGCAAATTGCCTTCATGCTTGCGACAGATGCGACCACTCGATGCGCTGGCCGCTCTGCGAAGTAACCACCAGCTGATCGCTCATCTTGCCGGCCAGCAATTCGAGACACTCGTGACGAATCATACGGAAAACTCCCCGGCGAACAGCAGCGCGAACGGCGCGCGCAACGAGTTGGCCGCCCGCACCGCGTCGTTGATCTTGACTTCGAGCCCCTCGCCGTCTTGAGCAGCATGTGCTCGATGCCCAGTCCTTCGAGCATCGGAATCGTGTGCTTGCCGATCGTCGCGTAAAGAAAACTATTGCGCTGGTCGGGCACGCCGCCCAAATAGCCGATGACAAGAACAATCGGCACGCCGAGTTGTTTGCCGATCGTCAGCAAGCTGTAACTCGACACGTAGATGCCGGTGTTTTCCATGTACACGGCAGCCTGTTTGCCGCCCAAGGTAGCTCCCGCGGCGATCGTGACCGCCTCCTGCTCGCTCGCCGCCGCGATCAACTCCATTTTCGGATCGTCGCGAATCAACGGCACGATCTGGCTCAAGCGAGTCTCCGGCAGGTAAGTGACGAAGTTGACACCCGCGTCTTTCAGGCCTTGAACCAATCTCTTCGCTAGTTCGTCTTTCATAGACTGGTCAAGTGAATTAGCAGGTAAAATAATTCGTCGCAACGGGTATTTAAGACTGAGAGTTCGGAGTTCCAAGAGCGTCCGATGCTTCGGCTTCGCTTCACGTTCAAGTCGTTGCGGGGATAACTGCACGCGCAGAGGTGCGGAGTTCGGAGCCCATTACTCCATCACTCCATTACTCCATTCCTAGCGCGCATCGCCCGCAGCACCTTCTCCGCGGTAATCGGCAAATCATAGATTCGCGCGCCGACGGCATCCTCCACCGCATTGGCGATGGCCGCCGCGGTCGGAACGCACCGGCGGTTCGCCGATGCTCATGCCGCCGTAGGGACCGTTGCCGACCGGGAATTCCTGAATAACCGTTTTCAGAACTGGAATGTCCCGAATCGAGGGAATCTTGTTCTCGCCAAAATTGGTCGTCGACCACATTGCCGCCGTCGATCATCACTCCTTCCATAAGCGCGTAGCCCATGCCCATAACGACGCCGCCGTCGATCTGGCCTTGATGCATCAGCGGGTTCAAAACCGTTCCGGTGCTGTGCGCGCTCGTGAAATGCGTGAGTTTGACCTGCCCGGTTTCCACATCGACATCGACTTCGGCGACCTGGACACAAAGCGCCGCTGCCGGGCCCGATTCGAAATTCTTATAAAAGCCATGGCCGCGAATTTCTGACGCCGCTCGACGTCACGATCTCGCGATAGCTCAAGCTTGGACCCGTAGGAGCGCGCACGGCGCCGTCGCCGGTCAAAGAAAGCTGTTCCTTGGCAACGCCGAGTTTAGCGCTGGCAGCGTCGAGCAATTGCTCTTTCGCCTGCGCCGCCGCCAAACGGGTGCGTTGCCGAAGATGCGCGTGCCGCGGCTGGCGCCGATGCCGGTATCCGGTCCCACCTTGCTCGTGTCGAGCGTCGCGATCCGGATTTTTTCGAGCGGAAGTTGCAACTCCTCGGCGGCAACCAGCCGCATCGCCGTATGCGTCCCCGCGCCTTGATCGAGCATCGCCGTGGAAACGAGTAACGTCTCCTTGCGCATCGATCGAGACGAACGCGTGGCTTTCGCCGCCGAGCGGCAACCACTGCGAAACCGCGATACCGCGCCCGGTATGCTTTGCGCTTCGGCCGGCGGTAGCCGGAACTCTCGACGGCTGCCGTCGAGAATTTCGTCGCTCTTGATATGCGGCACCGCGTGGCCGATCGGCGAGAGATCGCCGTCGTGCATCAAATTCTTTTTTCCTGAACGCGATCGGGTCCATGCCCAATCGGCGCGCGATCAAATCCATCTGCGACTCGTTGGCGAAAAAACCTTGCGGATCGCCCGGCGCGCGCATGTGGCCGCACGGAATTTTGTTAGTGTAAACGATTTTTTCTTCGATGAAGACGTTGGGAATTCTGTAAGGGCCCGGCAGCTTCCTTCGGACCGACCAAATAACCTTGAGGCTTGAATGCGCCGTACGCGCCGCTGTCGAAGACGTACTCCATTTGATGCGCTACGAGCCGGCCGTCCTTTTTGACGCCGCTTTTTACCCGAATACGATGGCAGCATGGCGCGGATTGCCCGCGACGAATTCTTCCGAATAATCCATCACCATTTTCACCGGCCGCCCGCTTTTCAGGGACAACAGATAGCAGGCCGGCACATCCATGAAGTCGCCCTTGCCGCCAAAGCAGCCGCCGATATAACAGGGGTGGATGATAAAATTCTCGCAGGCCTTTGCCGAACGCCGTGGCGATTGCTCGCGCAACGCGAACGGCACCTTGGAGCATGCCCAGATATCGGCGCTTCCAACACTTTGCGCCCGGACGACACACGCGTGCGGCTCGATATAGGCTTGATGCACCGGCTTGGTCGTAAAAGTGTTCTCGATAATGATATCCGCGTCGTGAAACCCTGCTTCGACATCGCCTTTTTTCCAATTCATGTTGACGAACACGTTGCTCGGCGTCTCGATTGGATGAAGCAAGTCCCCGATACCCTGGACGTTAGGATGGAGCAGCGTGGCCGAAGGTTTGACCGCTTCGAGCGGATCGAGCAACGCCGGCATTTCCTCGTACTCGACGTCGATCAGCTCGACCGCTTCTTCAGCGATCGCCTCGCTTCTCCGCCGCCACCGCGGCGACTTTCTCGCCGATAAACCGGACCACGCCGTCGGCGAGAATGGGCATGTCGTAAATTTTTCTGCCAATCAATAGCCCTTTGACGTCTTCGCCGGTAATGATCGCGTGCACGCCGGGTAAAGCGCGAGCGCGGCTCACATCGATCTTCTTGATGCGGCCGTGAGAGATCGGACTGCGCAAGACTTTGCACCAAAGCATGCCCGGCAAGTTGACGTCGGTGGCATAGATCGCCCGCCCCGATACTTTTTCAGGGCCCTTCTAAACGCGGCGTCGGAGTTCCAATGACTTTGGCTGCGCCCCCGAAAGGGTTGCTTGTGCCGTCAGTGCGATTTTCGGCTTTTTGAGCGCGTGCTCATCAGCTCGGCGATTCTCCCATTTCCTTCAGAACCTCGCGCACCAGGCTGAAGTCGAATATCTCATCGACTGAGACATTCCTTTTCAATTCGACATTCCAACGCGTGCTCTCGATGACGTTTTCCAAGGTCGCTCTCGACACTAGAAGATTTCGGCTATAATTTTTCGCGTTGTCGTTGTAGGCGTCTTCGGCAACCTCGGGTTTCGTTCTGCCCCAATCCGACAGGATCTTGATCGCGCCCTTCGGATTGTTGATGATGAAGCGGTTGGCCCGGAGCAGCGCGCGGACGATTTTTTTCACTTCGTCTCTATTCGTCTTGAGTTTCTGTTCGGTAACGCCGATACCGTTCACAGGAAAAGGGAACAAATCGCGGACTCGCAGCAATGTCTTGAAGCCCGCCGCCTCCGCTCTCAAATTGCCCGGCGGCGTGACGAAGGCCGCCTGCACCACGCCGGCCTGCAGTTGCGCGACGCGCGCCGAGCTGCTCCCTGCCGCGACGTAGTCCACTTCCTTGCGCGGATCGAGCTGGAAGTGCGCCGCCGTCAGCCTGGCGAGAATATCCACGAGGGAACCGAAAGAGCTGATGGCGATCTTTTTGTTTTTCAGATCGGCGAATTTCTGAATGCTCGGATGCACCACGACGACATGGTTGGGCCGCTCGATGAGAATGCCGGCGATTTTGAGCGGCAGACCGCGCAAATTCGCCGTGACCACCGATTGCAATATCAGATTGTAATCTACGTTGCCCGCCGCCAACGCCGCCACGGAAACGTTGGCGTTCATCTGCAAGACCTCGACGTCCAGCCCTTCGTCCTTGAAGTATCCTTGATACTTAGCCACGCCGCCGCTTAGAAACGACATGTCGGGGTTGGAAACCGCAATGTAAATAGTTTTGGCTTCGACGCTATGGAGTGCCAAACTTAAAGTCACTAGCGACAACGAAAACGCCGCGCAAAATCGCAGCCGCGCAATTTCATCTTGCTGACCTCTTCATTAGGATTGGAGAATTATTCGGTGAATTCTCCCGTGAACAGCAAAGCCACGGGCAGTTTCAAGGCGTGCATCATTCTGACGGCGTCTTTGATCCGCGTTTCGAGCTCGTTGGCGGAATCGACGGTCAGGTATTGGATGCCGAGGGTATCGAGTATTCCTTTTGTCTTGTTGCCGTAATGAGAAAACAGGTAAGAATTGCGCTGATCTTCGAAGCTTCCGACGTAAGCGATCAGCAACAACATCGGCACGCCGTACCGTTCGCCGACTGTGAGGAGATTATAGGTCGAAACAAACAGACCGGTTCCTTCCATATAAACCGCGGAACCCTTTCCACCCATCGATGCTCCGGCGGCAATGCCCACTCCCTCGGCTTCGCTCGCGACCGGGACGAGAGTAAAAGAGCCGTCCGCCTTCATCACCGGTAGAATCTCGCTCAATCTCGTCTCGGGCATGTAGCTGACGAAATTTATTCCCGCGTCTTTAAGTCCCGCGACCGTTCTGCTGGCGAGCTCGGCTTTCATGACATTCCAAATAAATATGATTGAATCATTTACCCGCGTCCCTGGAAGATCGGCCTGCCTTCGGTGCGCTCGAGATAACGCACGAAGCGATATTTCGTTTCCAACAAATCGACATCGCTTCGGGTGATCTGCCGGTGGCCGAGGCTCTCTTCGATTTTGCAGACGACGAAGCGCAGGCCGGGCTCGCTCAGCGCCGCCGTCGCCTCGTGCTTGAAATCCTCTAACTTCGACACCGTTACCGCGTGCTCGATACCGGAGCCTTTGGCCACTGCCGCAAGATCCGTCTTTCCCGCCGTCGCGCTCGGATAACTGATTCTCGTGCCGCTGTAAGCCTGATTGTCGAAAACGAACACGGCCATGTTGGGCGGATTGAGGTTCGCCAGCGTCGGCAGATTGAAGAGCGATAGCAGCACGCTGCCGTCGGACTCGAAGACGAAAACTTTTCGATGCGGCAGAGCGAGAGCCAGACCGATGGCGACCGCAAGAGCATTGCCCATGGAACCGAGATTGAGATCCGCTTCGCGCTTCGAAAGATGTCCCCACTCGACCCTTTGGCCGCTGAGGGACGTGACTACTAGTTGGTCCGTCATAAGCGGCGCAAGCCATTCGAAGCATTCGTAACGAATCATGAAAAGAAATTTCCTATGAACTCAGCGCGGCCGCTTACGATAAAATCTGTTTTCCCCACTTTTCCCTGACTTGCTTCGCCAAGTCGGGTGGAACGATCACCGACGCGGGGAAATCTTTGATCCATTCATACGGTCGACAAGCATCGATGACAGCGCGCGAATTGAATCCCTTTTTGCCTCTTTGAACGATCGGATCCAGGGGACCGCTCCAGCAGCGCCGCAAGATCTCGATGTCCTCGGACGGGTCGCAGCGTGTAGTCATCGCCCACCACACATCCTTCATGTCGGTGGGGTCGATGTCTTCGTCGACCACGACGGTGAAGCGCCCGAGATAGGCGGCGGCGTGACATTGAGACGCGATCAATCCCGCCTGGCGCGCGTGGCCCGGATAACGCTGCCGAATGGCCACCACGGTGAGCAGGCGTGTATTGCCTTCGGGCGGACAGTAAACCCCGACAACGTCAGGCACCCCGGCGCGCTCCAGCTCTTCCCAAACCATCGCCGAGCGCCAAAAACTTTTATAGAAAGTCGCTTCGGTCGGCGGGCGGCTCGGCGGCGCGCCCGCCATGATCGGATCGTTGCGAAAATACATGCGGCGGATCCGGATGATGGGTTCTTCGCGAATATGACTCGCGTAGTATCCGGTCCACTCCCCGAATGGCCCCTCGGTCTTTTGATCTCCCGGCAAACATTCTCCCTCTATGACAACCTCCGCTGTCGCCGGCACCTGAAACCCGATTCGCGCCAGTTTCACCACATCGATGGGCGCGCCTTTCAGACCGCCGGCAAAATCGTACTCCGAAAGACCATAAGGCACTTCAAACGCCGACGCCATGAAGAGAAGCGGATCGTGCCCCAAGGAAAGCGCCACCGGCATGGGGCGGTTTTGAGCAAAATATTTTTCCATCTGAATACGCGCATGCCGTCCCGGCGAAATGTAGAGACCCACCGATTTACTATCGTGAATCATCACTCGGTAAGTGCCGATGTTGAGCCAACCCTCTTCCGGATCCCTGGTGATCGTCAGATGACCGGTGCCGATGTAGCGTCCGCCGTCGCCGATGTTGTAGCGTGGCGTCGGGAAGCGCAGAACGTCAACATCTTTCTCTTCCCAGACGTTCTCCATAAAAGGTCCTTCTTTGACCTCTCGCGGTGGGATCGGCTTCATGTCTTTGATCTTCTTGCGCATGGCGGCGACCAAATCCATGGTCGCCATGTCGGTCGGCATACCGCAGGTAAGCGCGACCCGCTTGATCGAGTTGAGTTGTCCGGCCACGATTCTCAAACCTTTGGCAAAGCCCTTGATGGAATCGAAAAGTATGCAGGGAGCGATCTTAGACTCCTTGCGGGCCATCTCGATAATCGCGCCGATCTCCAGATCCCAATCCGCGCCTTCCACGGTTTTGAGTTCGCCCAACTGGTCGACTTGCTCCATCCACTCGCGCAGATCCTTGTATGCCATCATTGCCTCCTATCGATACAACGTCTGAAACAATCCTTGCTGCTCGAGCTCCGCGACTAGACTATTGTCGACAAAGTCACTCGCTTTGACGCCAGCTCCTGTTTTCACCTCGGAGCGCAGTACTTCTTCGACGGCATCCAGCCGCACTCTTGGAATCGGCTCGAGGTATTTCACGCCGTAGATTCGGTAGAGCTCAGCGAGAATCTCCATGTCTGAGACTTTGGTGTACTTCGCCAGCACCTTCATCGTTCCCTCTCTGTCCGTTCTTGCGCGATGAATACCTTCGCAGTAGGCGCGCAAAACTCTCAAGGCGGTGCTGCGGTTCCTTTCCAAATAGAGCTGCGAGGTTGCAAGCGGCGAGTTGGGATACACAATGCCGATTTCACCGAAATCGACCAATTCCTTAAGACCAAGCTTCGCCGCGGACAAGTTGGTTGGCGGCGAGACCACGCCGGCGTCGACGATGCCGCCGGTAATCGCCCCAAGCAGTTGCGGCATGCCGCCGGTCTGAATAACCGCCACGTCCGAACCCCGCCGAAGTCCCCATTTTTTTAGAGCGAGATCCAAAGCAAAATCCGTCGAACCGCCGAGACGAGTCAAGCCTATTTTTCTTCCCTTTAGATCCTTGGCGCCCTGAATTTCGGGCCGCGCCATAAGGGAAAACACCAAGGTATTGATCGTATTGCCGATCATCTTGAGATTCGCCCCTCTAAGCGAAGCCTGAACGACGGCGTTCGCGCCGAGCCGGACAAATTGCACATCGCCGCCGATGAGAGCTTGAGTCGCGACGGACCCGCCGCCGATGTAGAGAAGCTGAAGATCCAATCCCTGGCGGCGAAAGTATCCAAAGTCCTGCGCCACCCATAAGGGCGCCATGGCACCGCTGATCGAGCTGTACGCCAATCGAATGGGCTCTGCTTGTGCGGCGAAGAGGAATGAAGAGGTCGGTGCGAGTAATGCGAACAGAGTGACGAAAAGCGCTCTTCCAGCATTCATCACCATCGCAACGATGCTTCGATGGCCCGCGCCGCCAAAACCATCAATCGGGCAACGTTCGCGCGTCTCGCTCGAAGCAACAACTTCCTTGAAGACTTTAGTCCCGCTGTGGAGTGATAACGATTTCAATTTACTTTCACTGCCCGAGAATCCCCTCGTCTCTCAGCTCGCGCTCCAATTTGGCGATTTCTTCTTTTGGCATTTGCTCGGTCTCCCATTTGGGAAAACGTTTCACCGCGAAACCGCGCATACGATACACCTCTTGCAGAGGCACCCGGCCGTACTTGCGCAGGCGCGACGCGACCAAGCGCGCGGCGGTATCTACGCGTTTCTGCGCTGCGACGGCAGCCGGGTAGTCTTTGCGATCAAGCGCATTGAACAATTCAACGCACAGCTCGGGAACAAAACTCGTCGGCGGATTGATCATACCGGCAACGCCGAACGGCACCAGGCCGAACAGATCCGCATTACCGGTGAAAACGGAAACATCGGGTAAAAGCCGAACATACTCGAGCAAAGCGCCCTGGCCATAGGCGACTTTGATGCCCTTGAGCGCAGGCACATGCTCTTTCATTCGCACGGCAAAGGCGGGCGGAATCGAAATGCCGGAATATTTGGGATTCTCGTAGATGTAGATCGGCAGTGGCACCGCTTTGTGCACGGCTTTGTAGTGCGCGATGATTTCGAACTCGGTGTGATCGGAGTAGTAATATGGCGGCACGATCGCCACCACATCGGCTTTATGTGCCGCCGCATGCTCCGCTAGCTCCACCGCGCTGCCTGCATCGGCCGTGCCGACGTGAATGATCACCGGCACCCGCGACTTGGCCTGGTCGAGGGCGATCGCCGCCGTCTGCTTGCGTTCTTCGACAGTCATCGCCGGTCCCTGTCCGGTGGAGCCGAGCACGAACAACCCCTGCACACCGGCCTTGATGTGAAAGTCGACGATTTGGCGCATCATCTGTTCATCGACGCGAACCTTCTCGTCAAACGGCGTGATTATCGGCAACAAAACTCCACGAATCATTTTGCCTCCTCATTAAATCAGATCCTTCACTACGTTCAGGATGACAACTCGGAGAGAGTGTCATTCTGAGGAGTGCAACGACGAAGAATCTGCTTTTGCTTTTTAGATCTCACCAATCGCTAACCTAATTTGATCTCTGCGCCCGCACTCCCACCTGGGTATCCAAACGATAGAGCTCCTTCGCTCGCTTTGTGTCAACAATCCCCTTGGGCACGCCGCCGTTCAGGGCCGTCTCGATGGCATCCACAACGATCTTGCGAAACTTGATCACGCCGCGATCGGAGACGCCGAGCTGTTCATTGCGCTCGCCGAGCAAACCCTGCGTTCCTTGGGTGACCAGATCTTCCTTGCGAACGTTGCCCTTGTAGGGCATGAACTTGCGCTTGTCGTAGGGCATCACTTCTTGCGCCGGCGTTTCTTTTGCGCGCAGCGCTTTGAGTTTCTCGAAGAACTTCTCTTCCGGGCCACGGTAATTGTCCGCGGTAAAGAGCATGAAGTGGTCATCGTCATTGGGCGTGACAAACATCCAATGCTCGCACTGCGAGCCTGCCTTGATCAGTGCCGCCGCGTCAGCTTTCGCGTGGACGAACTCCGTATCGCCCACTTGAACGATACTCGGCAAGGCCAGACTCATTTCGTCGACGAATTCCGTGCCCGGCTCCGGGCCGGGTTTGGTCATAACGACTTTCATGCCGTAATCCATCTCGACAAATTCGAAATGCGGCATTTCCGTGTAACTAAAAAACTGATTGCCCCAGGATTGCTGGCCGTAACCGGCGTCTCGGTGCAGGATGCATACGTGGGCAGGGTCCGCGGAGTTTTCAAAGAAGTTGAACCAGTTATATTCGGCGTGACGCACAGGCTCGATCTGCCATTGGCCGCTACGCTCGACGAGGGGCGCGTACTTGGGGAGCGGCGGCGGATCGTCCTTGTCCGGATCCCATGTAGGCGAAGAGCAACCCGCCCAACTCCCTCACGGGATAGGAAAGGTGTTTCACTTTCTGGCAAAACTTGCTGTCTTTTGGTTCCGCCGGCATCTCTAAGCACTGGCCTTGAACGTCGAACAACCAGCCGTGATATGGACAGCGCAGACCGCCATCTTCGATATCGCCGTATTCCAACGACGCGCCGCGATGTGAGCAGTGTTCACCGAGCAATCCGAACTTTGCCAAACTGGTCGCGGAACAATACCAAATCTTCGCCCAGGACTTTCACGGCTTGAGGGATGTCGTAAAGCTCCTGGGTGGTGCCGACGACGAGCCAATAGCGCCGAAACCATTCGCCGCACGGCGTCCCGGGCCCGACGTGCGGAATATCCGCGACTGTAACGCTCTTGTTCTTTCTCGTCGCGCTTACTTTCGCCACCGAAAGTTCCCTCTCGGATGAATCTGAAGTCCTATCTTAAAACGGCTTGAACGATTTGAACGCATTGAACAGCTTGAACGATTTTTTTATTTGAAACCATATTCTTTCCAGCGTTGCAAAACCGTCTGACGCATGGCGTCGGTGGGTTCCGCCACTTCGCCGCGAAAGTTTTCTTTGATCGTTAGATCGAGCATCAGTTTTGACGTCAGTCCGTCCACGGTCGCCGACGGCTCCAGTGAACTGGTGATGCCACGCGGAATCACATACATATCCGTCGCCGGCTGGAAACGAGTGGTCAGCGCCCAAAGAACCTCGTTGGGATCTTCGAGATTGATATCTTCGTCGACGACGATGACATGCTTCCATTTACCGCTTCGTGTATAGAGCGAGGCGGCAAGGATATTGTTGACGATCCCAGGCCGCATCAAGCGTTTTTCAAGTTGCAGGATCAATACGATCGAAACTCCCCAGGGCGGCGCATAGGCCTTCTTCAAAGCCGGATAAGCGGGCTTCAACTCCTGGTAAGCCGCCACGGCGTAGGTCAACGCGTCTACATATAAATGTTCATGCGGCGGTTTGCCGAGCCAGATATTGTGGTAGATCGGATTCTTGCGCTGGGTCACCGCCTTGATCGTCATGATGCGCTCGTTGGGCACCCGCGCCGTGGTATAACCGCAGAATTCACCGAAGGGCCCCTCGTCGCCGGTCTTTGCCGGGATCGTCAGCTCGCCTTCGAGGACAATCTCGGCGAGCGCTGGGACTTCCAAGTCGATGGTACGGCACTTGACCACGTCGACCGGTTCGCCGGCCAATCCGCCGGCAATCTCCAGCTCGAAGACGCCGGCTCGCGGCTCGAACTGCGAAGCAACATAAACGGCCGGCGGCACACCGACGCATACCGCGACTTCGAACTTTTTCTGGCCGCGCTTCTCGGCATTCTTGATAAAATCATAACCGTCGTGGCCGGGGGTGAAGCGAATCGTGACCTCGTTTTTGGACACTAACATCATCCGGTAGATCGCCAGATTGTTGCCGTACTCCGGATCTTTGATAATCACATGACCCGCCGTAATGTACGGCCCGCCGTCGCGCGGATTGTTGGTGCACAAAGGCAATTTCGTGACGTCGACTTCGCTCCCCTCCATGACCACTTCTTGGCAAGGACCGTTCGCGACCAGCCGCGTCGGAATCGGCTTCGTCGCGCGCCGAACGGTTTCGTCGAAAACATTTTTTTGCGAGAGGCCCAAGGCGAGGGCGACACGCCGGTCGCTCGCCAACAATTGTCCAACTACGGGAATCTTCGAGCCCTTGACGTTCTCGAATAGCAATGTAGGACCGTTCGGCCGCTCGTTGAAGATCTTACAAATGGCGCCAAGCTCGTGCTTCGGATCAACTTGAGCCGCAATGGTGTGCAGCTCGCCGGCTTTTTCCAACGTGTCGAGAAACTCCCGTAAATCCATCATAAGCTGATGTCAGGCCTCCGCTGATTCAATTTACCTACCCCCCTACTTACTGGATAAGATCGCGAAAATAAACTGTGCCTTGGTTGAGTTACTACAGCAGAGTGAAAGCGCCGCTGGTTTAATTGTGCAGCAACAACTTGGCGCGGAAGCCCAGCATCTTTTCCGCCTTCGCGGTATCGTAACCGCTCCAACGGCCCTCGCCTTTGCGCACGGATTGCACCTGCGGCAGATACTTGGCGGCCAGCTCCGCCGTCGGCATGGTTATGATCGTGTCCGGCGCGCAGAGGTTAAAAGTCTGATGGCCCGCAAAATTCGCTTCGAGCGCGAGGCGGCAGGCGCGCGCGGCGTCGCGTACGTCGACGTAACTCCACAACGCGCCCGTGCCGCGGATGAGCGGATTCTTACTGCGCTCGGCAAGTCTTCCTCGATGCTCCTCGGTATAGATACCGGAAAAACGCAAGCTCGCGATCTGCAAACCGGTTTTTAAATTGATTGCATCGCACAACTTTTCGCCGACCAGTTTGCTTAGCCCATAGGGGTCTTGCGGTCGGCTCGAATGTTCTTCGTCGATCGGCAGATAGTCTGGCTGCAACGCGGTTACCGGATAATAAAGTCCATAGACCGCCAGGCTCGAGCCACAGACAAACTTCTTTGCTCCCGCAATTTGCGCCGCGGCCAAGACATTATTGGTGAGAGCGACGTTGAGATTAAACCGTTCGGCGTCCGCCGCGACATCGGGAAACTCCCAGCGTTGCGCTTCGACATTGAATCCCGTTTCGGTGTACGGGAAGCGCTGCCGCGCGAGGTGGACGACTGCGTCTACACCTTTGAAATAATCTTGCAGCGCATGCGCTTTGCTGAGATCGGCAGTGTAGGTCGGACAGACACATTCTCTGGGCTTGATCGTATCGAGCATCGAAACCTGATGGCTGTGGCTGAAAAGCTCGCGCACGACGAACTGCCCGAGCCGACCCGAACCTCCCGTAACGACTACGCGCATGGCTCTAGCGACCCGGGGAACGAAACCAGCCGCTTTGTTCCAGTTCTTTCAATAAGCTGTTGTCGATAAACTCGCCGGCTTTGGCATCGCGCGCTTCCTTGCCGGGAGTGCGTTTGAGAATTTCGTCGACGCCCTCGGCGCGCACATAGGGGATACGATCGCCGCTATAACGCACGCCGTAGGTTTGGTGCAGCTGCGCCAGCGTCTCCGCGTCCGTCACCTTGGTATATTTCGACAGCACTTTCATGCTGAACTCTTTGTCCGTGCGCAGCCGGTTTAGCCCCTGGCTAAAACCGCGCAGAAAACGCAGCGCGGTGTCCCGGTGCGATTTGATAAAACTTTTCGTCGTCGACAGCGGCGTGTTCGGAAAGACAATACCCAACTGGCCGACGTCGACCAGCTCGTGCATGGCCGCTTTCATCGCGCGAAAATTGCTCGGCGGCGAGAGCACGACGGCATCGAGCGTCCCGGACAAGAGTGCTGCCAATCCTTCGGGCATACCGCCGGTCTGAATCACGACGATGTCGCGTCCGCGCTCAAGGCCCCATTGTTTCGTCGCCGCATCCAACGCCCAATCGGTCGATCCGCCCAGACGAGTCACTCCAACTTTCTTGCCCTTGAGCTGCGCCGGTTGCTTGATCTCCGGCCGCGACATGATCGAGAATACTAAAGCGTTACCGGTGTTGCCTATCAGCGTAAGATCCGCGCCGCGCAGCGAGGCGTTGATCACCGGCACCGAGGGTCCGTAAGCGAACGGCACCTCGCCGCTCAGCATGGACTGAATCAACAGCGAACCGCCGCCGATATAAAGCAACTCGGTGTCGAGTCCCTCGCGTTTGAAGTAACCGTCTTCTTGCGCGACCCACAGCGACGACATCGCGCCGCTGATCGCGCTGTACGAGATTCGCATCGGCGCGGCCTCGACGCCGCGCGCCGGAGAAACTACTACGATAAGCGCAGTTAAAGTTAATTTAAGATATCTCCTCAATGGCATTTCACGTGGATCCTTTCGCCCGCACGCCCGTAAAAGAATCGATATTCACGAGCTCTTGCGCCTGGCTTCTCTGCAGCACTCCTTTGGGCGTGCGATTTTCTTGCACCGCTTGAATGGCGTTCAGAATGATCTTGCGAATCAGGATCACGCCCTTGTCCGACGTCGCGAGCTGCTCTTTGCGCTGATCGAGCAGCGGCTGTGTTCCCTGGCAGGCGATGTCTTCCGTGCGCACGCTACCTCTAAATGGCGAATACTTGCGCCGATCGTAAGGCTTCTTCTCGGCTTTGGCTTCGACCTTTCGGCTCGGCGAGAGCTTGTGGAAAAACTCGGGATCGGAGCCGGTGTAATGGTTGAGGGTGAACAGCGTAAAGCTGTGATCGTCGTTCGGCGTAACGAACATGAAATGCGCGTTGTGCGATCCCGCGCTCAGAGCTTCGCGCGGCTGTTCGAAATGGGTGAACTCGGTATCGCCGATTTGCAGGATACTCGGCAGAGCGAAGCTTTTTTCATCGACGTACTCGGTGTCCACGGTCGGTCCCGACTTGCGTGAAACAACCTTCATGCCGTAGGAAGTCTCAACCGCGTCAAAGGGCGGAACGTCTCTAAAATTGAAAAACCAACTGCGCCAAGTCCCGTCGTTCGGATCGGCGCGGTGCAGAATCGAGAAGTGCGCCGGGTCCGCGCCGTTTTCGATAAAGTTAAACCAGTTGTAGTCGTACAGTCTCGTCGCTTCCAGAGATCTTTGACCCGAGGCATCGGCCAGCGCTCTGTACTTGGGCAACGGCGGCGGCTCGTTCGGCCCCATGTAGGCGAAAATCAATCCGCCCTGCACCCGCACGGGATAAGAAAGATGCTTTACCTTTTCCGCAAATTTGCTGTCCTTCGGCTCGGCCGGCATCTGCAAACACTGGCCATGAACGTCGAATAGCCAGCCATGATAGGGACAACGAATACCGCCGTCTTCGATGTCGCCGTACTCCAACGACGCACCGCGATGGGGACAATGGGCGGCGATCAAGCCGATCTTTCCACTTTCATCGCGAAACAGCACCAACTCCTCGCCCAGCACCTTGACGCCCTGGGGAATATCGTAAAGTTCTCGCACCGTGCCGATCACTAACCAGTAACGGCGGAACCAATCTCCGGCCGGCGTGCCGCGGCCAACGTATGGAATGTCAGCGAGCGTGAACTTCTTCAAACGTTTCATTGATCGGCAAGAGTTAGGTCTTGATGCGGGATGACGTCAGTGCTTTGTATCGATTAATACGCTGGCATATCCCTGTCAAACTACCCGATCCGTCGAAGTGCTGCGCCAGGATCGCCGCTTCGATCCCGCCTAGGCAATAAGAGGAATTTGAACGGCGATACACAATCGGTGGTTACCGGTGATATGAAGCATCCGGATTTGTCCGACTTTGCCGATCCAGTCTTTCGCGTTTGCACGGTTTTTGCCTATTTGCCCCACCATGGGACCATCAAGTACCTGTTCCGAAGCGCTTGTCGAGATATTAAACTTGTGTGAACAGACACTTACAGCGCTGCGGGAGCACGAAGAAAAGCACATTACTGCAGTTTTAGCGGACAAATATCGCCATTCTAGACTCCGGCAACGCGCAAATATTGTCCGCCGCCAATTTGTCTTGATCCAGGGCGGACTTTCAAGTGAAATCCGCCAATCAAGCGCCGGCTAGGCTAGCACGTTACATCGCCTTCCAATCATCGATCCATTTCTCATCAATCAACCGCCTCCGCAAGGAATAAGGTTGAAGCGGCTGTGACTGACTCCGAAGTTTGACTTGTCAGTTGCGCTCATTTTTAGGGATTTGAACCGCTGTTTGAGTGCGTTAGAGCGGCCCAAGCCAAGCTCATTACGCTTTCAGTACGCTTTACGGATAGTGCTCGTCAGGCTCCACGCCCGCTTGCATATTAAACGTCATACTCTTGTCGACGAGTGGTTGGTCACCTTCGGCAATCGTTAACTGGAATCGATCGAGCGGCGGTGGCAGCGGCCCTTCGAAGTTCATACGGCTTGTGTCCGGCGGCGGTATCACGACCACTGCCTTGCCCATGCTTTTATAACCTACTGCCCGACGGGAAACGTTGGATGTCGCGGCCTGCTACAATAACCAAATCGAAGAAATCAAAAACCTGGAAGTTTCCGAGAATCATCTCGCTTGTTACATCGGGAATTCGCCGGTCAAAAAGCCGCCACAGTTGACGGTAACCGAAGACTTCTGAGAGTTGCAAAACTTTATCTTGATACGGGATGAGGTGGGATGGTGGTCGCAGTAGGACTTGAACCTACGACCTCGCGCATGTGAGGCGCGCGCTCTAACCATCTGAGCTATGCGACCACGGAAGCATTTCTTTTAACACCTTGTCGGTGCAGCTTCAAGAATCATCTTAGCGGTCGTCGCGGTTAGCAGAATCGCCGGTCGTTGAGCAACGATTAAGAAAGTCAGAAATCGATTGTTGCGCGGCGACGTTTTTGTGTAATATGCCTCCTCTCTACACCTTATTGATATACGTGGCGCAGCACCGGCCGAAAAATGCGACGCGCACTAGAACGGAGGATAACCCGTCATGACCAAGAGGAGTTTAAGTTTCCTGTCCATTCGTTGGGTTCGTAGGGTTAGTGTTCGCATTGGTGACATCAGCACCGGCGGCGCAGGCGCCGTTCTATGAAGGCAAGACCTTGCGCGTGCTGATCGCGTCGGGTCCCGGCGGCGGCACCGACACCGCGGGCCGGCTCGTGGCGCGCTATTTGCCGAAATACCTGCCGGGCAATCCCAAGATAGTTATTCAGAATATGGGCGGTGGCGGTGGCACCATCGCCAACAACTACTTCGCCAGCGAGGTCAAACCGGACGGTCTGACGATCATGCAAGATTCGTCTTCCAGCGTGGCGAGCTTCGCACGCGGCGGCCCTGCGATCAAATATGACCCGAGAAAATTCCGCATTATCGGCGGGGTCGCGCGGCCGGGAAGTCTACTGATGATCAGAAACGACGCTCGCGACAGGTTGACGAACAAAGCGGCTAAACCCGTCGTGGTCGGCGACACCGACGGAATTCGTAACTGGATCGCGATGACGGTCTGGGGCGCCGAATATATCGGTTGGAACCTGCGCTGGATCTACGGCTATCCGGGCAGCCGCGAGCTGCAGTTAGCCATCCGCCAGGGTGAAATCGATATCTGGGCGACGCAAAACGCCAAGCTGGTAAAAGATCTGCAACGTGAGGGCGTGGTGCAGATCATCGGCACCGAAGAAGATCAACGGCGCGCCGATTTTCCCGATGCGCCGACGTTCCTCGAACTTTTGGGCGCCAAGAAACCCACCGGGCTACCCTGGCAAGCGTACCAGGCGTGGGCCGGCGCGCCGGAGCTTGATAAGTACTTAGTCGCGCCTGAGGGCACTCCGGATCATCTCGTCAAACTCTTGCGCGAAGCATTTATTCAAGTAATGAAAGACCCGGAAGTGGACAAAGACGGCGACAAATTTTTCGGCGATGGCTGGCGCGCCCACAGCGCGGAAAAAATCGAAACCGTGATCCGCGAGCATATCGCGATTCCGAAAGAGGCAAAGGATTACATTACCAAGCTGCGGCAGAAGTATAATTTGCCGGTTGGAGATTCGAAATAAGGAAACCGAGTCGCCAACGGCTCATTGTCCGAGTGAAAAAGGAGTCAATTCGATGTCAAGGAAGATTATAGGATTGGCAGGCGGCGCGTTTTTTCTCGCCTTGTTCGTCACTGGATTGCCGACGAACGCGGCTGAAGCGCCATATTACGATGGCAAGACGCTCAAAATCCTGGTCTCGTCCGGAACCGGCGGCGGCACGGACACGGCGGCAAGACTGGTATCCAGGTTCATCGGCAAATATCTGCCGGGCAATCCCAGAGTGCTCGTGCAAAATATGCCGGGTGGCGGCGGCACGATCGCCAATAACTATTTTGCCACTGAAGCAAAGCCGGACGGTTTGACGATTCTGCAAGACTCCTCCTCCGGAATCGGTAATTTTGTGCGCGGCGGCCCGACCATCAAGTACGACCCGAGAAAGAACAAGATGATCGGCGGCGTCGCCCGCGCGGGGACGCTTCTGATGATACGCAACGACGCCCGCGATAGACTCACCAACCGCAGCGCCAAGCCGGTCGTGGTCGGCGACTCGGACGGTATTCGTTCCTGGGTTGCCATGACGGTTTGGGCCGCCGAGTATCTCGGTTGGAACCTGCGCTGGATTTACGGCTATCCGGGCAGTCGAGAGCTCCAGTTGGCGATCCGCCAGGGCGAAATCGATGTGTGGGCGACGGCGAACGTCAAGCTCGTCAACGATTTGCGACGCGAGGGCGTCGTCCAGATCGTCCTCGCCGAAGATGAACGGCGCCGCACCGACTTCGCCGATGTTCCGACTTTTCTGGAAACCTTGGGCACAAAAAAACCGACGGGTTTGGCCTGGCAGGCCTTCGTTGGCTGGGCCGGCTCGCCGGATCTGGATAAATTTTTAGTGGCACCCCCGGGGACTCCGGACCATCTGGTGACGTCGCTGCGCGAGGCGTTCGCCAAACTGATGAAAGATCCCGAAGTCGACAAGGAAGGCGATAAGTTTTTCGGCGACGGTTGGAAACCGGTTACGGCGGAACGGGTTGAGGAAGTGATTCGTGAGCAAACCACCATCTCAAAAGACGCCAAGGAATTCATCACCAAGCTGCGTCAGAAATACAGTCTCCCGCTAGGCGAGAAACAATCCTAGTGCCGTTTTCGCAACCTTTCGGAACGCGCAATGTTTGAAGCTGCCCTTGAAGGCTTAGTCGGCGTGCTTCAACCCGAGGCATTCATGTTCATGTGCCTCGGCGTCGGCATCGGCAGCCTGGTCGGCTTTTTGCCGGGCATCGGCGGGCCGAGCACGCTTGCCCTCATGCTTCCCTTCGTCATGACGATGAAAGATCCGCTGCTCGTCATCGCGCTGCTGGTCGGCATGGACGCGGTCGGCAACACCGCCAGCGCGTTTACTTCGATTCTCATCTCGGTGCCGGGCAGCACGGGCTCCCAAGCGACGATTCTCGACGGCCATCCCGATGGCGAAAAACGGCGAAGGCGCCAGAGCGCTCAGCGCTTCGTTCGTGGCGTCGTTGTTGGGCGGCATTTTCGGCGCGCTGGTCCTGTTTGCCTCGTTACCGGTGCTGCGCCCACTGGTGCTTTCGTTTAGCTCGCCGGAGTTTTTTATTCTCACGATTTGGGGCGTGAGCATGGTCGGCATTCTCAGCGGCAACGCGCCGATCAAGGGCCTTCTCGGCGGCATTCTCGGCGTATTGATTTCAACCGTCGGCCTGGACGCGAAATCCGGCGTCGAGCGCTTACGCGTTCAATTTTTCATACTTCTGGGAAGGTATCGATCTGGTTCTCGTCGCGCTGGGCATCTTCGCGATCCCGGAAGTGATCGATCTCGCCGGCCGCAAAGGCGCCATCGCAAAGGCGGAAGAATTTGGCCGCGGCTACGTGCAAGGCATCAAGGACGTCTTCATTCACTGGTGGCTGTTGATTCGTACTTCGATCATCGGCGTCTGGGTCGGTTTTCTCCCCGGTCTCGGCAGCTCGGTGGCGGATTGGTTTGCCTATGCCCACGCGGTGCAGACCGAAAAAAACCGGGAAAATTTCGGCAAAGGCGACGTGCGCGGCGTGATCGCGTCGGAAGGTTCGAACAACGCCAAGGAAGGCGGCGATTACATTCCGACACTGGCCTTTGGCATTCCCGGCGGCACTTCATCGGCGCTCGTGCTCACCGCCTTTATCGCCGTCGGCATCAAACCGGGCCCGGACATGCTGACCTCACAGCTCAACCTGACCTTCGCTGTGATCTGGACCTTGGTGATTGCGAATATTCTCGCCACGGCGATCTGCATGGTGTTCGCCAAACCCATCGCGAAGATTTGCTTCATGCCGTTTTATGCCATCGTCCCGCCGGTCGGTGGCTTTTGTCTTCATCGGCGCCTTCGCGGCCAACTTTCACACCTACGATCTCACGGGGCTGATGATGTTTCTCCTCCCTCGGTTTCTTCATGCGCCGCTACGGTTGGCCGCGCGCGCCGCTAGTGCTGGGCATGGTCCTGGGCGACAAGATGGAACTCTACTTCTGGCTCTCGTACACGCGCTATGGATTCGAATGGCTGGCGCGGCCGATGGTGATTGTTTTGATCCTGCTCCTGATCGCATCCATTGTGTATCCGATCCTCACCGCGCGAAAACGAAAAGTCGAGACGTCATTGTCGGAGGCTTGATGAGTCGCGCTAAAGAACAGATGTTTTTTACGGCGTTTATCGGCCTTGTCATGCTCGCGGCTCTGTTCGTCGCCAAGGATTGGCCCGTTCGCGCTTCGATTATAATTCTTCTTGTTGGGAAGCATCGGGGTCGTGCTCGCCTTGCTACAACTGCGGCTAGATTTTAAGGCGGCGCGCGCCGAGGGAGCAAAAATCCTGCGTCCGACCTTCGAGGTTCAGGCCATCGAGCATCAAGGCCGCTGGGGCAGTTTAGAAATCTGGGCGTGGCTCTGGGGGCTTTTCTTCGCGATCCATCTGATCGGCTTTCTGGTCGCGCTGCCGTTGTTTGTTTTCCTCTACGTCAAGCTGTACGGCGGCGGTTGGTTAACGGCGATAGTCTTGACCGCGGTCACCTGGGGTTTTCTCTACGGCGTTTATGACAATCTATTGAGCGTCCCCTGGCCGAAACCGTGGATCGGCTTCTTATCATAGCCGGCCATAGTGAATAACCCCCGCAGCAGCTGCGGGGTATCAGAAATCGGCGATGAGATTTGTCTTAAGGGCGTCACCCCCGAATGTTTTAATCGGAGGTCCAATCAGAATTTCGCCTGTGGTGAGCCATGTCGAACCACCGCGTAAGGCATGCGGGAATGACGGACTTAGTATTAGCCATTACGCAACAAGCTGCGGGGAACTGACCCAATGAGATCGAACCGCGGCAAAATTCCTGCGGCAAGATTTGAAAATCTGAGAGATTGGCAACTGGAGTATTGGAATCCTTTACTCCGCCACTCCATCACTCCAATTTCTTTTCTACTGGTTTACCGCCTTCCCGGGCGGAAAGCTCACCGCCAGGTACTTGACGATTTGATCGGCTTCGTCGGGAAAAATCTGCGCCCCGCGGCGGATCATGTCGTAAACCGTGCGCTCCCATTCCTGAGCGGATTTTCTCGATACGACGGTTTTTTGCAGATTGTGACAGGTGCCGCAAAGCTCCATGGTGACTTGCTTTCCTTCTCCATCCGGCATGAGGTTTTTCCAGTGATTGTCCGACCACGAAACCGCCACCGGAAATAGAATCGAAACCAAAAACAAGATCAAAAAAAGTCCACGTTGCATGAAAAAGACTCCTCCCAATAATTGGAGTGCTGGAGTATTGGAGTAGTGGAGTGATGGGCTCCCCACCCATTACTCCAACGCTCCATCATTCCATTACTCCAGTTCGTTGCACCCTCCTACGCATTCCTCGTCCGTATCCCGGCGACTGTGAACGGCGGATGCCATGTCAGGTCGGCGCCCGGCCCGGTGCGCTCGATCAGCGCATCGATGATGTACGGCTTGCCGTCGCGGGTCGCCTGAATGGCGCGTTTGAGCGCGGTCTGCAACTCGCCGGCGTCGCGCGCAAAGCTGCCTTTGATGCCGTACGCTTCGCCGATCTTCGAGAAATCGATATCGGGGTTGCCCATGTACGCGCTCATGTCCTTGTTGAACTTCGCTTGCTTGCCCTGCTTGGCAAATTGCCTGCGGCGCACGCCGTCGTAGCTCCGGTTGTTCATGACCACCGTGATGATCGGCGCCCCATAGCGAGCGTAACTCCAGAAGGCTTCGGTCTGGCCGAACATGATTCCGCCGTCGCCCTGCAGGCTCACCACTTGGCGATTGGGCCATGCCAGTTTGACCCCGAGCCCGGCACCGACGCCCCAACCCAGGCATTGCCCCGTGGTGCGGCCCATGAGCGTTCTGCCGCCTTCTTCGCCATAGCTGATCCAACGCTCCGTCCGCTTGTTGTCGGCAATTTCCTGGACCACCACCGCATCCTTGTCCATCGCCTTGTCGAGTTCGAAGACCACGCGTTCCCACGACATCGGATTGCTGTTCCAAGTGGTCTGCGCGGCCTTGCGCCACGACTCCCGCAGCGCGGCGGTAAACTTCGTCGCCGCCTCCAGGCGCGGTTTTCGAATCGCCTCGATGCGCTCCTGGGTGAGCATGGACTTCACCGCGTCCGTGAGATCGCGCAGCGTGTGGCCGACGTCGGCGGCGATACTGAAGCTGGTGGGGAAGAGCCGCGCAATATCGTCGGTCTCGATGCGCGCATGGATGATCTTCACGCCTTTGGGCAGGAAAACGAACGGGTCTTCCTCCGCGTTCTCGCTCATCCGGGGAAATTGTCCGCCGATATTTACAATCAAATCCATGTTACGCGGGAAGCGCATGTTGGCGACGAAATCGCCTAGAAACAGCGGGTGCATGCTCGGAAAGTCCAGGAAAAGCCCGCGCTCGCGGGTGACCGGAATGCCCAACAATTCGGCGAAGGCGAGCATCTCCTTTTGCGCCTTTGACCGCGTGATCTCATGCCCCGCGAGGAGGAGCGGATTCTTCGCCTCGATGATCATCTTGGCTGCGGCTTCGATCTGTTTGGGATCGGCCTTCACCTTTACCGGGACGGTGAAATAGTCCTGGCTGATCACCGAAGCCTTGACGTTTTTTTCCTCCAGGAGATCGTCAGGAACCGTCAGAAAGACCGGCGACCGGGGCGCCGTCGAAGCGAGCTTAAAGGCGTGACGCATATGCTCGCCGATACGATTCGCTTTGACGATGTCCCAACGCCACTTGGTCACCGGCTTGACGAAATCCAACCAATTTTCCACGTCTTCGAAACTATCCCGGCCATGGGTATCGAGTGGCGTGCGCGGCGTCATGACGACCATACCCGAGCGGTCCTTCCAGGCGTTCACCAAATTGGTCACCTGGCGTGGGACACCGACCGCTTGCGTGACCACGAACGGGATCTCACCGGAGGCGATTTCGTATCCCTGCGCCATCGCGACGGCTTGTCCCTCTTCGGTCGCGATGATGACGTTGATATCCGGCTTGTCCACCAGCGCATCCAGAATCGGCCCCTGCGGCGAGCCGTTACAGAAGAACATGTACTTGACCTTGGCCGCACGCAGACACTCGGCGATCAGCTCGCCCACCTCGCCTTGAAACGGCTTGATCATCGTCGGTGGAATTTCCTGCGCCTCGGCATAGCCCTTGAACGACTCCACCACCGACTGGGCTGCGGTCAGGCTGAATCCCGTGGCGACCAGACCCTTCAAAAAACCGCGTCGCGAAAGGTCGCCATTTAAAAACCGCATCGCTAGTTCACGCATAAAACCTCCCGAGGAATTGGAGTGCTGGAGTATTGGAGTTCTGGAGTGTTGGGTTATCAACCCATTACCCCATTACTCCACCATTCCATTACTCCAGTCTTTAAACTTTCTTCGTCCTCATCTCCGCAACCGACACCTTTGGATACCATGTGGACTCGGCCAAAGCTCCAGTGCGCTCGACTAATACGTCCAAGAGATACGGTTTGCCGTCCCGCGCCGCAGCGGCGGCGCGCTTGATCGCGGCCTTTAGGTCGCCGGGGGCTTTGACCGACTCTGCCTTGACTCCAAAAGCTCGGGCGGCGTCGGCGAAGGCCACATCGGGATTGCCGAGGTAATTGACCAGATCTTTTTTCTGCTGCGCCATCTTGCCGCCACCGGACAAGTGGCGCACGCGCGTCTCGTTGTAGCTGCGGTTATTGAAGACGACGAAGATGACAGGAATCTCATAGCGGGCGGCCGTCCATAGAGATTCAAATTGACCGAACATCACGGCGCCGTCGCCGACCATGCAGCAAACCTGCCGGTCAGGCAGTGCGAGCTTGATTCCTAAAGCCGCGCCCATCGACCAGCCCAGCGCCGAACCCATGGTTCTGCCTATGCTGCTTTTTTCATCCTTGGCGCAGCGAAACCAGCGGAAGACGGAATCCTTCGAGGAACCAAATTCGTTCACGAGAACGGCGTCTTTGTCGAGTCCTTCGTTCAGCTCGAATCCCATCCGCGCCCAACTGATGGGCGCGTTGTCCCACTCGCGACGGGCAAACTGCATCCGCGAATCATTCAATTTATCCGTGAAGGCCTTGGTTTCCTCGTTGCGCTTTTTCACCTCAGCCTTGAGCGCCGGAGTCAGCCCCTGTTTGATCGCCTCTGACAACGCCATGGTTGTTTCCTTCACGTCCCCGAGCAAAGCAACGTCCGTCGGATAGACCTTGCCGATGCTTTCGCCGTCGAGCGAAGCGTGAATCACCTTCCACTTTCGCGGTATGCTCGGCTCGTCGCCTTGCTGATACGGCATGCGGCCACCCAGGTTCAAGAATGCATCGACGTTCTTGGGATGGCGTATATTGAAGCGGCCCGCGACGTCGCCCATGTAGAGCGGATGGGTCGTGGGAAAATCATTGTAAGGGCTCAGCACCTGCACGGCCGGTAAGCCGAGCATTTCAGCCAGCGCAACGACCTGGTCCATCGCGCCGGTGCGCCAAACCTCATGGCCGACGCCAAGCACTGGAGCCTTCGCTTCGAGAAGGAGCTGGGCCGCTTTCTCTACGGCGCGGCTGTCGGGCCGGACCCGCGACGGAATATCGAATTTATCCCGCGTGATGATTTCGCCTTTAGCCTTCTGATCGAGAACATCGCGCGGGCAGGCGAGATAGACGGGACCTCCCGGCGGCGTGGTCGCCATCTTGAAAGCCATCCGGGTCAGCTCCGGCATGCGGCTGGCGTAATTTGCTTGAAAACCCCAGCGCGCGAACGGTTTGGTGATCTCAAGGATGTCGTCGATGTCTTCAAAGCCGTCTCGTCCCGTTCCTTTCGAATAGTGCGTGCCCGCCGTGACGATCACGGGAATGTAATCTCGCCGCGCGTTGAACAGATTGGCCATGAGACTCGCGGTGCCAACGACGGTCGTTACATTGACAACGCTGGGCTGGCCGGTCGCCAACGAGTAGCCGCACGCCAGCGCCATCGTGATGTTCTCGGAAGTGCCGATGACGATCTTGATCTCCGGTGTATCGACCAGCGCGTCCAGAATCGGCCCCGCGGGGGAACTATTACAATAAAAGAAATATTTTGTGCCCGCCGCGATCAGCTGCTGGACTAAAAGCTCTCCTCCGGTTCCCTCGACAATTTTCACCGCCTCGGGCGCTACGGTTTGCGCCTCGGCGAGCGGAGTCAGCGACTTGAGCACCGATTCAGCCGCCGTCAGAGTGAACCCGGCCGCGGCCATGCTCGTAAGAAAAGACCGCCGCGACAAATCGCGACTGAGATAACGCATCACTAGTTCACGCATAAAACCTCCCGGAGAGAATTGGGGTGTTGGAGTTTTGGAGTGCTGGAGTGGTGGGCTCCCAACCCATTACTCCAATACTCCATCACTCCATTACTCCAATTTTTAGGCTTTCTTCGTCCTCATCTCCGCCACCGACACCTTTGGATACCAGTTGAGATTCGCGCCCTGCCCGGCCTGCGCGACGAGAACGTCGAGCAGATACGGTTTGCCGTCGCGCGTCGCTTGAATGGCGCGCTTCAGCGCCGGCGCGATGTCGTTGGGATCGGCAACGACCTCGCCCTTGATGTCGTAGGCCTCGGCGATCTTCGCGAAGTTCACATCCGGATTGCCCAAGTGACTGATCATGTCCAACTTTTTCTCGCGCTGCTGCGCGCCCCTGCTCCACATTCGATTTCTGCGTCTCGTTGTAGCTCCGGTTGTTAAAGACCACCGTAATGATCGGCGCTTCGTGGCGGCGCATTGGCCACAGCGCCTCGGTCTGGCCGAACAGCATGCCGCCATCACCTTGAAGGGCCCAGACTTGGTGATCCGGTTTGGCGAGCTTTACGCCCACCGCACGCCGGCAAACCCCACCCCAGGCAGCTTCCCGTCGTGCGGCCCAACTGGGTCTTGGCGCCGTAACCTAGATTCATATAATCGAGGCACTTTGCCGCGCTGTGAACCGAACTCTTCGACGATGATCGCGTCTTTATCCGCCACCGCCTCGATCTCTTTCGCCAGACGGTCCCACTCGATGGGTTTATTGTCCCATGTTTTTTTCGCCGCAGCCTCGCGCCCCGCGCGCAGCCTCTCGGTATATTTCTTGGTCTCATCGAATCTTCGGCTTGGCGATCTTGTCGATGCGATCCTTCGTCGCCATGCTCTTGAGCGCGTCGATAAGATCCCGCGTTGTCTCCTTAAGATTTCCCACCAGCGCCTCTTCTAGCGGCATCGCATCGCCCATATGACGGACATCGGTGCCGGCCACCACCGCGGGAACTTTCTTCTCGACGATGAAGCTCTCTTCCGGGTCAGGAAAGAGCGCGCCCAGATTCAGAAACAGATCGACATTCTGCGGATAGCGCATTTGTCTTCTAAGCGCTCCCAAAAAGAGCGGGTGCTGGTTCGGGAACACCTGGCACCACCGGCCGCGCTCGCACACGGGCAGACTCAGCAGCTCGGCCAACTCCACCACCTCTTTTTGCGCGCCGCTTTGATAGACCTCGGGACCGATCATCAGCAGCGGACTTTTCGCTTCCAAGAGCAGCTTGGCGGTTTTCTCGACGCTCTTAGCATTGGGCCTGACGTTCATCGGCACGTTGAATGTGCCCGGCAGAAAAATATTCGCCTTGGCCTTATGCTCGAAGGTGACGTCGCGCGGAAACATGAGATAGGTCGGGCCGCAGGGCAAGGTAGCGGAGACTTTGAACGCTTTGGTGACCCATTCGGGCGTGCGGCCAACCTCTTTGACGACCCAGCGCCACTTGGTGTACTGCTTCATCGGCTCGAGCATGTCCTCAAGATCCTCGTGCCCGTCCCGACCGTCTTCCGTCGTATCGGCGCGATCCACGGCAACGACAATCGGCAGGTGGTCTTTCATGGCATTGTAAATGTTGCCCGTGGAGTGAGCCGCTCCCACCCGGCTGTACATGCAGAACGAGGGATTTCCCGTAGCCATCGTGTAGCCGCTCGCCATCGCCACGACGTGAGCTTCATGAGTCGCCAGCACCAACTTGAGCTTGGGCCGATCGATCACGGCATCGCAGAGCGAACCCAGACCCGAGCCGTTGCCGACAAAGAGGTAGTCGATGCCGGTTTGCAACAACTGCTCGGCCAACAGCTCGCCGCCGTTTCCCTCAAACGGTTTGACGTATTCCTTCCCGGCAGTTTGCGCATGGGCCGCGGGAACGAGATTCTCCAAAACCGACTGCGCCGCCGCCACAGTGAAGCCGGCCGCGGCCATGGATTTCAAAAAGCCGCGCCTTGAAAGGTCCTGAGTCAAATAATCTCTAACCAGCCTATGCATAGAAACCTCCCTGTGAGAGTTGGAGTGATGGAGTGTTGGAGTACTGGTGAACTGGAGTGTTGGGCTTTAAACCCTTACTCCAATACTCCATCGCTCCATTACTCCGTTGTTTTTGGCTGCTACGGCGATTGGATTCTAGTTAAAACGGCATGAACCGGTCAAGTGAAATGTTTTGGGAAATGTTTTGGGTGTGCGGATCAGGGAAGTTGTCGCCAAATAAAATGTGAAGCTAAAACCGCGGGATTCATTCTTTCGGAGCGGCTTGGCAAGGAAGCACAGCTTGCGAATCGGCCCTCTGGAGGGAGGGACTAGGGAGACCTCGGATTGGCCCGACCCTGCCTTAATTCACCAATACGGACGATGACGTAAGCAAGCAGGGCGAATACGAAGAACACCAATAGCATCCACGCGATGCCTTGCAGCGTTTCTATCACGGTGCGATATACCTCAAGTACCCAGCGCTCCTGTGTAAGCTCAACAATCCTTGCCTCCTTATCGTAACGGAATGGAGTAATGTATTTTTCTAGCTCGTTAATCCGCACGCCGGAGGAGACGCCAACAACCATAATGGCGAACTTGAGATACTTAAGCCAAGCCGCGCTAATCTGGTCCGCAATGATTCGGTTCAGGATACTATCGAGAGGCTTCGTAAATGCTCGAGTCACGAGATAAGAAACTGCGAGCGCCAAGACAAAGGTAACCAGCAGCAATACGTGGAACATCGAGCTTTCCTTGGGCCTAACTGCTAAGTCAACGGGTAGGACTTCATCAGTGTCTCAGCCCAAACCCTTCCTCGAAAAGACAAGATCTTGAACAAGCTTTCCCGCATCACTTCCCCGACACCGCGCGATACGCTGCTTCGATGTTCGTGTCGATGCGATCTTTGGACGCCCAGTCGTCGGTCTCGGGCATGCGCAAATCTTTCTTGATGGACTCCAGGGACTTGCCTTCTTTCGCCATCTTGCCCACCCGCTCAAGCAGAAGGCTATAGTACTGAATCGAGTCGTCGAAGATCTTCGTCGTCCCCGGCGCGCCGTGACCCGGCACGACGATCTCCGGATTGAGGGCCTTCATCATCTTCATGGCGCCGATCATATCGGGGATCTGCACGGAATGGTCGGATATTGCTGAAACGCTTTATCCCCGCCACCGCCGCGGAAAACAGCACCCGCTCCTTCGGCAGCCAGATCGCCGTATCCGCCTCGCTATGCACGTTTTTAAGGTAATAGAGTTCAAAGGTTCTTTCCCCCGATTGGAGCGTCATCTTCTGGCGGTATTCGATATGCGGCGTGATCATCTTGAAATCCTTGAACGACTCACGCATCTCCGGATACTCGGCCATCAGTTTTTCGTTGCGCTTCGGGTTGTAAGCTTTCTTCATCGATTCCGTCGCGCCCTCATGGGCGACGATCAGCGCCGGCGGAGAGAAAACGAAGTGTCCCGTCGTGTGGTCGCTGTGCGGCTCGGTGTTGATCAGGTAGCGCACCGGCAGCGGCGTCAATTTTTTGATCGCTTGGCTAAGCGCGATCGAGTCCGGCGGATTGTGGCCGCTGTCGATCAACACCACGCCTTCGGAGGTAAGGATAATCGCCGCATTGGAATCGGCCGGTTTCACCGCACGGACAAAGATCCCTTCCGCGATCTTTTTGAAATGCGGCCCGAGGTCTTGAGCTGATAAATGCGTGTGGAACAATCCGATCCAGATTGCCGCGAATATCGAGCAAACATGTCTAGCTCTCATTACGACCTCCATAATTGTTTATCCAACCGACGCTTCAGTGTATCGGGTTACGAAAAAAACCTCGGAACGCTTCGAGGGCCTCAGCGTGAACGGAAAATCTTTCTTCGTCGGTATCAAGCTCTTTCCGCTCGTCCTGAGACCTGTCGAAGGACTCCGAGAGAGTGCTTCAGTAATCTCCCTGCGCCGACATCTTCGCCTCGTCAACTCCCCTTCACCGCTTTGTACGCGGCTTCGACATTGGTGGGGAAACGTTCTTTGCTCGCCCAGTGAGCGTATTCCGGCATCTTGACCTCTTTCTTGATCTCGTCGAGCGACTTGCCTTCCTTCACCATCTTGCCAACCCGTTCCAGGAGCAACGCGTAATATTTCTCCGTGTCCTCGAATATCTTCACCGTGCCGGGTTGGCCGTGGCCGGGAATCACATGCTCCGGGTTCAGTGCTTTCATCATCTTGGCGGCCGCCAGAATATCGGGGATGGTTACGAACGGACGGAGGATGTTGATCTGGTCGACGACGATGCCAGACGCCGAAAACAACACGCGCTCTTCCGGCAGCCACACTGCGGTGTCAGCTTCGCTATGCACGCCTTTTTAATAGAGCAGCTCGAAAGTTCTCTCGCCGACATTGAGCGTCATCTTTTGTCGGTACTCGAGATGCGGCAACACGAGACGAAACCCTTCGAAGGCAGCGCGCATTTCCCGCGACTCGGCCATGAGTTTTTCGTTTCGCTTCGGATTGAAAGCCGCTTTCATCGATTCCGTTGCCCCATCATGCGCCACGATGATCGCGGGAGGCGAGAAAACGAAATGGCCAGTCGTGTGGTCGCCATGCGGTTCAGTGTCGATCAAAAAACGCACGGGCAACGGCGTGAGCTTCTTTACGGCGTCGAGGATGGCGCGAGAATCGGTGGGATTGTGACCGCTGTCGATCAGCACCACGCCCTCCTGGGTGATCACGATGCCGCAATTGGAGTTGAAGTTATTGCCGACGTAGACGTAGATGCCATCTTTAATTTTGCGAATGTTCGGCGCCAGCTCCTGCGCCGCGAGAGTCGCAGCCGACATCAAACCCACACATACTGCGAGAGCCAAAGTCAGCTTTGTTCGCATAGCCGCCTCCTTAGATAGATAGGATCGATTGGCCGCGAAGGTACTAAGAAAGCTTCGTGAGTGTCAACTTATTCAGCTCGGGTGCCATGCTCTTCGGGTTTGCGGGACAGCCGATCGAAGAAGCCCTCGGACTCGAGCTCCTTGACCAGACTTGGATCGGTGATGTCTTCGGCGCGCTTGCCTTTGAGGCCGGGCTTGGCGCTGAATTCCTCGATGCCGAGTGCGACGTTGTCCAACTTGGGATAGGGGCGCTCTGGAATCGCGCCGTGAACGTAGGTCCGGTACATGAATTCCAGCAACGTGGGATCTTTGACATTTAAATAACGGCCATAGATACGCTCCGCCTGGGAACGATCGCGCCGCGCCAGCGCGATGGCTTCAGAGAGCGCCTGAACAAATCCCTTGACAACGTGGCGCGATTTGGCGAGCAGACGGCGCTGCACGGCGAAGTCCACGCCCGCGCCGATGAAAAGTTTCAAGCTCTCGTTATCGGCTAGGACTCGAATTTTATTCATCTCTCCGCGCCGCTCCAGCTCGAATAAATTATCTTCGTTGCTCGTCGTCGCGTCGATCTCGCCCTTGAGCAGCGCATTCAAGCGCTGGATGCTCCGGCTGCCGAAGGGAACGAGAGTCACATCCCGGTCGGGGTTCAAGCCAAGTCGTTGCAATGTCTGCCGCGTGATCCGATCCTGGCTGCTGTTCGGCTCGCCGGTGCCGACCTTTTTTCCTTTCAAATCTTGCGCTCGAGTAATGTCCGGCCGGGCGACAAGCTTCAGCACGCTATAACCGGTATTGGCGAAGAAAACTAAATCCTTGCCGTCACCGATGCCGGAAACGATCCAGTTCGCAGTGGCGACGTAAATCTGCGCTTCGTCGCGAGCGATCCGCTCGACCAGATCTTCGCCGGATTTAGGCGCCTTGATGTCGACTTTCAATCCATATTTCTCGAATAGCCCGGCGTCCTGCGCAAGCCAGAGCGGCAACTTCGCCGGTCGATCCGGATAGGAAAGAACGGTGAGCGGACTGTCGGCCGCATAAACCTGGCCCAGCCAGCTTCCCATTAGGCTAATTGTCATGAGGACACACGCGAGTCCGAATCCCCGCTCAACCTCCTCCCCCTTGACGGGGGAGGACTGAGGTGGGGGTGCTCCCCAATCTTGAATTCCCCTCACCCTTGCCCTCTCCCGCAAGGGGCGAGGGTATAGGAAAGACAGGCCTCGCGGCAAAGAACAAAATTTTCGCCAGCAATTGGCAAAACCCCGCATGACTTTACTCGGAACCACCTTCCGGTCGATCTTCGATCGGCCGCGGTATCGGATTCTTATAATCGGCGTGAAACGCAGTGTCCATCTTCTTACCTTCGATAAAAACCATTTCGACGTTTTGCGTATCCGAAATATTTTTTGTCGGGTCTCCATTGACGATGAAAAAGTCCGCCACTTTGCCCTTTTCGACGCTGCCGTATTCCTTCTCTTTGCCCCAAGCCTGAGCGACGTTGATGCTCGCGGTTTGAATCGCCTGCAGCGGCGTCAGTCCAGCCTCCACAAGCATTTGCAGCTCCGCATGCATGGCGTAACCCGGCACCACATGATTGGGATCGGAGCCGGTATGAATCTTCCCCCCTGCGCCAGCGAACTTGCGGACAAATTCCTGGAGCATCTTGTAGCCTGAGACAACTGAATTGCGCTTTTCCGGCGCCATTTTCTCATACCTAGAAAAAAAGCTCTCGGTATCCTTAAGAATGTACGCGGGCAAGTACTTGAGTTGCGGATTCTTGAGCAAGGCCAGCTCACGCTTCTTCATCTCGTCCGCATACGTCGACGCGGGCCGAAACCACGTCCCCCAGGTCGTGCTCCAGTGCACGTTCTTGTCGACCATGACTTTGATGATCTTATCGAACATCGCCGGCTCCATGTACGCGTGAACCTCGTCAGTGTCGACTTTTCTGAGCATGCGCCCAATATCCAGCTCGCGCTTCTTTTTTGGATCTTGGATCGACGTATAAACCACCGACCAGGAATGTTCGACGGACTGATAGCCGTTTGCCGCCGCGGTAAAAATATCGAGCGTATGTCCGAACACCGGCCGGCCGAGCTTGTGCGCCTCATCCGCTGCCGCCTTTGCAACCTGCGGTTTGAGCCGCTCGAAGAGCTTGATCCCGTCGACGCCCTTTTCCACTAAATCGCGCACCGCTTTGCGAGCTTCTTCTTCGCTATCGACGATGATGCTGGTGCGCTGACGTCGGAGCGTGCCGGTGCCTTCCGGCGGCGGCCCATCGATGATGTTTGCGGACGCCCATATGCGCGGCCCGCGCACGCTGCCGTTTTTCACGCCCTCGCGCTGCGCGACTATCCATTCAACAGGATTGTTGGAAATGTTCGGGCAAGTCACTACGCCGTAGGCGAGATAAAGCTCGCCCATCCAATCGCGGTAGTGACAGTGGCCGTCGATGAGTCCCGGGAGAACCGTCTTGCCTTTGGCGTCGATCACTTCGGCTCCCTGGGGGATAGTGACGTCCGCGCGCTTGCCGACGGCTTGAAACTTGCCGTCGCGAACCACGATCACCGAATCCGTCACCGCCGCCCGCCCCGTGCCGTCGATCAAGGTCGCGCCTTGGATCACAAGCGATCGGGTTTGTGCCCCAAGTGTGCACCCGGAGATGAATGCCGCGGCAAAGATAACGCCCGTTAGACTGCCGAACCGAGAAATGTTCATATGCGTCCCTCTCCGACTACTTGAACGACACGACCAGATAAACCGGGGCCGACTCCGAGGTCGGGATACCAGGATCGACCACTATGATCTTGTGAGTTCCGGCCCTTAAGGAAGGCACTTTGAGCTCCAATTCTCTGCCGCTGACAAACCGGCTCTCGACTTTCTTGCCATTGATCAGCACTTGGTGCGTCGGACGAAAATTCACACCGGTAAGTTTAACCGAGCCAGTATTGCCTTCGACCAGCATCGCGGGCGAGAGCTGAGTCAGATTCGTCACGTAGCGATCCGCAATCGTCCGCGGAATCGGATTGCGATAGTTCGGGTTGAACGAAGTATCGACCGCCTTGCCGTCCATGAAAACTTTTTCGACGTTCTGTGTCGCGCTGATATCACTCATGACGTCGCCGCGCACGATCACCAGATCCGCGACTTTGCCTTTCTCGACGCTGCCGAAGTCTTTGTCCTTGCCCCAAGTCTTGGCGACGTTGAGACTCGCCGATTGAATCGCCACCAGCGGGCTCAAGCCTGCGTCGATGGCAAGCTCGAACTCGGCGTGTACACCGTATGCCGGCAGCAAGCTTCCCGGATCCGAGCCGGAGTGCATTTTGCCGCCGGCGGCGACATAGCGACGGGCAAAGTCCTGAACCATCTTGTAGGCGTTATCGAAGGTTTCACGTCTTTCCTGGGTCATCTTCTCGTAGCCGGCGAAATAACCTTCCACCGCTTCCAAGTTGTAAGGCGGCAGGTAACTCAAGCGCGGATTTTTGAGCGTCGCGAGCTCGCGCTTTTTCATATCCGCCGCGCGCGGCGAGAGCGCGCGAAACTGCGTCGCCCAAGCCGGGCTCCAATGGACGTCCTTGGCGACCATCGCCTTGACGATCTCGTCGAACTGCTCCGGCGCCATGTTGCTGTGCGCCTCGACCGTCCCCACCTTGCCGGTCATGCGGTTCATGTCGACTTCCGCGCGCTTCTGAACATCGCGGATCGTCGTGAACATGACCGCCCACGAGTGCTCCACCGAAGTATAACCCGCATCGACGGCGTCGAAAATGTTGATTGAATGGCCGATCACCGGTTTGCCTAAGCGGCGCGCCTCCTCAGCGGCGGCTTTGGCAACGTTGGGTGCGAGACGTTCGAGAAATTTGAAACCATCCATGCCTTTGTTGACATGTTCCTGGACGGCTTTGCGCGCTTCGTCTTCGGTGCGCACGATGATGCTGCCGCGCTGCCAGCGTTGCTCCGGCATGCCCTGCGGCCGCGGCCCATCGAGCGCGTGGCCGGAAATCCACAAGCGCGGCCCGCGAATCTTGCCTTTTTGAATGCCTTCCTTCTGCGCGATGATCCATTCGGTCGGACTGTTATTGATGTCGGGGCAAGTGGTCACACCATAGGCGAGATGAAGCTCGCCGATCCACTCCCAGTAGTGGCAATGCCCATCGATCAGCCCCGGCAACACCGTCTTACCCTTGGCATCGATCACCTCAGCGCCGCGGGGAATCGCGACCTCACCGCGCTTGCCCACGTCCTGGATGCGCCCGCCTTGAAAAATAACCACCGCGTCTTCGACAGCCGCCCGCCCGGTCCCGTCGATCAACGTGCCGCCGACAATCGCGATCGCCCGAGTCTGCGCCCAAAGTACCGGTGAGAAAAACAGGCAGAAGAGCAAGCTCAGAAAAATCGTTCGACGAAGATTAGTATTCATCCGACCCTCCTCTTCAGGCATGGTTCGAAATGAGTCGCAGCCGTACTAATTCCGAATCCACCACTCCAGTCTTCCAGCCCGCATACCTAACACATGAGTGGCAATTGCGACAATTAATACTCGTTGCCTTTGGCAACCGCATCGCTTAGCTTTTAAGGCATCTACTATGGACAATCCTTCCGATAATAACCAGCCAGATTTCTGGACGGTCCGCTACGTCACGGGTAAGACGCCCTGGGACTTCGGTGGTGTTCCATCGGCCTTGAAATTATTTCTTGAGAGATCTTCTGCTCCCGGCAGAGTATTAATTCCGGGATGTGGCTCCGGCTACGAGATTCAGGCTTTCCATGCCGCCGGCTACGATGTTTCAGCAATAGATTTTTCTCCCGCCGCTGTCGACCAAGCCAAACGGGTGCTCGGGTCTCTAGCTGAACGGATTGTTCTGGGAGACTTCTTTACGCACGACTTCGGCGAGCGCCGATTCGACCTCATCTACGAACGGACATTTCTTTGTTCGATGACTCCCACGCGCTGGCCCGAGTATGTAACCAGAATGGCGGATCTTCTGTTGCCCCGAGGCAGACTGATCGGTGTCTTTTTGTATGGACAAAGGCCGTCGTCGGGTCCGCCGTTTCCTCTTACCGAGCCCGAAGCCGAGCAGCTTTTCAAAAAACGCTTCGAGCTAGTGCGAAGTGAAGCGACAACGGACTCGCTGCCCTTATTCCGTGACATGGAGCGATGGCAGGAATGGTTGAAATCGATTAGCTGATCAAACGAGCAGCCGTAAAACACTGCGCGGCTTTCGCCACAGGCGAACCCATGTAGTGCCTTTTCGCCCGCTTCTCTATTTACCCGAATACAATTGATCGATGTAGCCGCTTTGATCGAGCTGCTTTAAATAGCCAAGGGTGAACAGCTCTTCCGCCTTGAGTTTCTTCACCAATGGATCGCGGGAGCTCATGATGTCGAGCGTCGCCTTGACCGCGTTCATGTCCGGATAGGGCTTTCGGCCCATCTGATGCTGCGGGTGATTCCTGTACGCGAGATCGATCATATCGCGGTCTTTCGTGCGCAACAGATCGGCGAGGTACTGGCTGCTCCGCTCTCGCTCGCTGAGAAAGAACCGCACCCCGTCCAAATAGCCTTTCATGTACCGCGTCATCACATCGGCTCGCTTCGCCGCGACAGCTGGCGCGGCGACAATCGTGCTGCCAAAAAACGGCAGAGTCGGCATGTCGAGAACGCGAAAGCCATTGCGCTTGGCATAGGCGGACTCTGCGGAGGCAAAACCGTCGCGTCGATGGCGCCCTTTTCCATCGCGACAAAGCGTGCCTGGCCAACCTGGACAATGGCGATGTCCTTGTCCGCGTCCAAGCCCAGTTTTTGAAACAGATAGCGCACCATCAGTTCGGAAATGCCACCGAAGCGGATGATGCCGACTTTTTTGCCTTTAAGCTGCTTGATGTCTTTGATCTCCGGCCGTGTCACCACGTCGTATTCGAGGGTATTCGATTGAAAAAGTAAAAAAGTCAGCTTGACTCCATGCGCCATCACCTGCAGCGCCGCGACCGGCGCGCGCATGTCCAGATCAACGTCGGCGTTCAACAAAGCGCTGATCGACGCCGGCCCACCGGTGATCAGAATCAATTCAACGTCCAGCCCCTGTTTCTCGAATAACCCGGCGCGCTGGGCGATATAAGTAATCCCAGCGGTGTTGCCAGTGACAGAAGCGTAGGAAATGCGCAGCTTGTCTAGGGCTAAGGCCGGCGTCACAGCTAGAATGAATGCGAAAAACCAGCAGTTAATCGCTACGACAGCGAATCGACAACGAATCCATGACTCCAACACTGCATCACTCCATTCTTTAGGTCTTGGTTTCTCTGTTTGATCCGCTGATTCAGCCACTGCAAAACTCCCGCGTCCACGACGGCGTCGAGTTCTTCTTCCGTCATCCCCGCTTTCCTCGCGTCCGCAAGGCGCCTATCCACTCACGATCGCAGAGCCGCAGCATCGTGACGGTCGGACCGTTATCATCTTCACCTGCTCGGGAAGGCAAAAGGTTCCCGTCCCCTTGTCTCCCACATCTATGGCCGTGAGCAAGGCTGGAACTGAATCACTTCAATCGATTGAAAAGACTGCATTCCCCGAAAACAGTACTGGCTTTGGAAGCTTGCCGGCAGCCAACCGGAAATCCCGGGGCTCGGTCCTTTTGCGAAACTTTGGTAAACCAAAATGAGCCATAGCCGTTGGTCCTCTTGCGGGCTGCGATGCAGCCATTCGGACCGTCTCTTGGTCAGATCGAGTGTCCCCCAAGGGTCTGATGGTACTACTGGTTGCAGGGCCCTGGATTGAGAACCCAGCGCTTGCAAGTAGTATTCAAATGCTATCCGGGCGTACGGCGCTTGAAATACCATACCATCACCGGCCACGCTATTGTCGAGCACATACTTGGTGGCTGCTCTCCAGTTCTCCTTCTGGCAACAACGCCCCGAATACAACGCCACAAGACCCCGGCTCGAAAGGACCAAGAGCAACAGCACAGTAGCGAGTTTGAGCCACGCCGGCCGCAGGTTCTGCACACCCGCTGCCGCAATCAATACAAGTGGCGGCAGCGAAATGATCAGATATCGAGGGTGGAAGATCGGTTTGAATACGATTGAGAGCAAAAAACTCCCAAGCACGGGCAGGAAAAGCCAAGTGCATAAAAAAGCATAGTTCCAGGTGATCAAACTGCCGTGGGCTCTTCGCTGCCGGGCCGATGCCGAGAGCAGAGCGAAGCCGCAGACTACGGAGTGGACGATGACCAGGGCGGGGCCTCCATAACCGGTGAGCGCGTTGAAAAAACGAGTGAATGTCTGGAGCGATGGCTTCGCTAGCCAACCGAGATGCGAATCATGAGCATGCGGGGCCAGGATAGATACAAGCAGAGGGCTGACGAGAAGGGCGATAACTAGGTTGCTGACGACGAGATTCCTCTTTTGTGCAAGCCCTCGGACGGCTAAGCCGGACAGAAAGTTCGCCGCTATGACCCATGCGCCAAAGAAATGCGCATAAATGGAGAGAGCGCCAATTGCAGCATAAGCGCCCCAGCTCTTTACAGAGGGTTTATCGATCGCTTTAAGAAAGAGGTATGCCGAGGCGGCTGAGAGCAGAAGAACAAGAGCGTAACCTCTGGCCTCTTGGGCATATTGAATGAAGAAAGCGTTCATCGCCAGCAATAACGCGGCGATGATTCCCGTGTTTACTCCGAACAGGCGAGCGCCTATCGCATATACAGGAGCAATCGAGACGATTGCCGTGATTGCCGACAGGGATCTGACCGCAAATTCCCCGGTGCCAAGCTGCACCCAGTAGTGGAGCAACACGTGGTAGAGTCCCATGTTGGACTCGCGGACGGTTATCACTCGCCACATTTCCGACCAATCAAGGCGCGCCAGAGCTACACTGAACGCTTCGTCTAACCACAAGCTCTTGTCAGCGATCGAATAGAAGCTGAGAGCCGCCGCCAACCCCATCGGTAAGAGAAGGAGAAAATAGTGAATAAACCGCGCGTGGACGATTCCACGCCCTGGATTCTCTGTCATGTCAGCAACGAGGCGCTTGAATTCCATGCGTGAAATGCAACAGCTGCGTCAACGAGCGACATGGGAGCTGGGCGGAAGGGTTTTGATCGACATGGTTCTGATGGCGCGTCATACATTCTCTTACTATACGTCAAGGTTGATGGCTCCAGAGATGGCGGCTTATGGGGAATGAGGTGAGAGGGGACCTTTTCGATCGGAATCACATTTTTTCTTTTTTGGCCGTCCGCTTCGGAAGTTATATCTGGCTCCTTTGCTTAATCCGCCGGTTTAACGACTGGAGCACTCTCGCGTCCACCGCGGTGATCACATCGACATGGGATCAGGTGTTAGGCACTTGCCTTCTCACTGCTTGGCATGCGGTCGATTCTTTTCGAATTTTGGTATTGTTGGATCGAGGCAATCCCACGGTTGGGCACTTCCGACCCAGACGTTCGCCTCCGGCCTGAACCAGCTGGGATCGTCGAGGCTCGCCGCTCTTACACCAACATATTCCGCCCCCGCCGAACTCGACGCAAACAATGGCGTGCCGCAGGCGGAACAAAATGCACGCTTCGCGGTGTTGCCGCTTTCGGCGAGCTTCTCAAAGTGTGTGGGCTGGCCTTTCGTCACCTTCACGGCGCTACTTGCCATAATCAAGGTTGGCGAGAACGCGCTTCCACTCGCAACTTGGCAATCGCGACAATGGCAATTGAGCATTCGAAGTGGTGATGCGAGACATTCGTAGCGGATAGCGCCACACGCGCAACCGCCGGTAAATGGAATTTCTACAGTACTCGCCAAAGCAATGCCTAACCAATGACCTACAGACCTTCTGTCATATGGTCCCGATGTAGTCCTCGACTCCAATCTTTACGTCTTGCTTCTCTGCTTGATCCGCTGATTTAGCGACTGCAGCACGCCGCGGCGATCACATCGACGGCAGCATCTAATTCTCCTTCCGTCATCCCCGCTTTCCTTGCGTCCGCAAGGCGCCTATCCACTCACGGATCGCAGAGCCGCATCGTCGCGACGGTAAGACCGATCAGCATCTTCTCGCGTTCGAGCAGGCATTCGACCGCACGTCGCCGGAATCGGACACCTCGGTTAACGCGGGGCCGCGCCGCGGCGCGCTTTTCTCGAAGCCCGCATCCTTACGCCAAACTTTTTCTGTAATGCCTCGATTGAAATCGTTTTGCCCGCCCGAAATTCTTTTCTCGCGATCTCGATGATTCTCAAAAACTGCGGATTGGTACTCAACGCAAGCGAATCCCGGTCCACCTTTCGGAGAGAGACCAGAGCAGCGACCGGTCGTTTCTTCTTGGTAAAGACCAGCGTGTCTTCTTTCGCGGTTTCCGCAACCTCGAGAAATGATTGGATCTCTTTTAGGCAGTTTCATTGCCTTCATATGTGTATTTCCTACCTGCAATGATCAGGAGATTCCCTTTTTTGATTCCGATAGCGAGGACATTCACGAGGCCCGGTTCCCCAGCATCTACTTCATAGAAAACCCGCAACGAACCGACGCGCAATTCCCAGGGAGCCAAAGGATTGGGACGCAGTTGTTTCCTGTTTCGCGTTTCCCGTAAAGGCTCATACTCATGGATCGCAAAGCCGCATCATCGCGACGGTGAGACCGATGAGCATCACGCTCGATAAAAAGGCTTTTACAAAGGAAGCCGTTATAACCGGTCTTTATTGCTTGATTTCGGCTAGCACTGCTGATCACCCGCCTACCCCGAACGAGACCGCTCACGATCTTTCCGACCAACGCCCGTGCGGCGGTCACGTGCGACGGCCTTTTTAATGCCGTCCTGCCTTCGCTCCTGTATCTCAACAATCTGGGCTACCGCCCGCAGCGTCTCATTTACCGCCTGACGATTAGGAAACAACCGCGCCACGTCGGGATCAAGCACGACCACATTGGTGCCTTCGGCGTACCTGTGCGCGTACTTGCCGCGAACTCCACCGGTAAAGTCATAGTGATTGCGCATTTTGTCGTTTCTACGAGTCCCCTTCTTCATGTTTCCTCCGCTCAAGGCGGTCTGCTGCTCGGACACTAATGATCCGGATCGTTTCCTCTTCTTCAGTATGTACCACAACCAGCAGACGGTGGCGATTCGACAGACCCATCGTCACCCAGCGTTCGTCGTCCTCCGAGTGATCGGGATCGGGGATCGTAACCGAGAGTATATCGGCAAATACTGTGGTCGCCTCATCAAAATCTATCCCGTGCTTTCGAAGGTTTTGTCGAGCTTTACGAGAATCCCATTCAAACTTAATGGACATTGAGACCGATTAAGACAGGACCAGCATACGGAGGTCAAGAGGTTAACCAGGACTCAGGGACCGGTTTCGTAGTGCAGGTGCAGTCAAGTAGATTCTTAGCTTTTGCCCCCTCTGCTTGATCCGCTGATTCAACGACCGCAACACTCCCGCGTCCACCGCGGCAATCACGTCGACCGCCGCGTCGAGTTCTTCTTCGGTCATCCCCGCTTTCCTTGCGTCCGCAAGGCGCCTATCCACTCACGGATCGCAGAGCCGCATCATGGCGACAGTGAGACCGATGAGCATCTTCTCGCGCTCGGTTAGGCATTCGACGGCATGCGCGTCACGATAAAAGGTTCGAAAATCGGCTTTCGTCAAAGTATTGCTCCTGTCACGCAGAAGGCGCAGCATGCTGCGCCGCTACTGATGCGAAACCTCAGCACTCATGACTGAGCACTTGCCCTGGAATAGATGCCCCGCCTTCCCGTGCCAGAATCGCTTTCTTCATTGACCCCTATTTTGCAAGGATTTTTTCCGCTTCTTCCTCGGTCGTGACTTCTACCTCAGACAACATACGCGCAAACGCTGCTTCGCTCACAGGCTGTGCTCGGCTTTCTGTTATAATGACCGCAATTTCCGCCACCGTTGGCGATTCGAACATGCGGCGTAGCGGCAGGTCGATGGAAAAAGCACTGCGTATTCGGGACATGACTTGCGTGGCAAGTAACGAATGTCCTCCCAACTCGAAGAAGTTGTCGTGGATGCCGACCTTTTCGAGTTTGAGCACTTTGCCCCATATTGCGACGAGCGTTTGCTCGGTCGGTGTCCGCGGAGCGACGAAAGTTTCCTCCAGCTCAGGCCTGGTTTGGTGTGGTGCGGGTAGTGCCTTTCGGTCCACCTTACCGTTGGGAGTAAATGGAAGGCTGACGAGCATGACAAACGCGGACGGTACCATGTATTCCGGGAGTTTCTGCTGTAGAAAGGCGCGCAGTTCATTGACCGAAGGCATGAAGCCGGCAGCGGCGACGGTATAGGCCACTAACTGCTTCTCGCCAGGATTGTCTTCTCTAACGAGCACGACAGCCTCTCGGAGTCTGGAGTGTTGACTGAGCACGGCTTCGATCTCCCCTAGCTCAATGCGAAATCCCCGGATCTTGACTTGGTTGTCCAGGCGCCCGCGGAACTCGATATTTCCGTCGGGTAAATACCGCGCTGAATCTCCGGTCCTGTAAAGCCTTGCCCCGCGCTCGGTGCTGAACGGATTGGCAATGAATTTCTCCGCAGTCAGCTCAGGACGATTCAAATAGCCGCGCGCTAAACCCGTCCCGCCAATGTAAATCTCTCCCGGTATGCCGATCGGCGCGGGATTCCCATGCGGATCCAGGATATAGATTTGCGTGTTGGCGATCGGACGGCCAATCGTTTGAGCACCATCGGCCGTTCTCTGCGTGTAAGTCGAGTACGTCGTGGTCTCCGACGGTCCATAAAGATCATAGACCTGCTGTGCGGAAGTTTGTTGATGGATCTGCCGAACCAGGCTCGCCTTAAGTGGCTCGCCGGCCAGATTCACGGTGCGAATCGACTTCGGCAACCCGCCAAGGCGCAACAGCTCGGCCATGACCGACGGCACCGTGTTCACTAAAGTTGGCGCCACTGCCTCGTCCACGTGGGCTAGCGCCAAAGCGTTTTCAACCAGGATAACCTGCCCGCCGGCTGTAAGCGGAGCAAAAATTTCAAACACGGATAAGTCAAAGCAAATCGAGGTCGATGCAATGACGCCGGCGAAATCTTCTTGGGTAAACGCGCTGTGAGCCCAATTGAGAAAAGCGCCAGCACTACGATGCGTGATCAACACGCCGTTGGGCTTGCCGGTAGAGCCGGAAGTGTAGATCACGTATGCCAAATCATCCGGCTTGGCACTGCTTTCAAGATCTGCTTCATTCGCGTCGTCGGACGAATTTTTCAAATGTTCCGCATCAAGGTATACCACTGCGGAATCGCATGCAGGTAATTGAGTGGACAGGTGCTTCTGCGTCAGCAGCACCGATACGTCGGCATCTCTCAGCATGAACTCTACTCGATCCGCTGGATAACTGGGGTCGAACGGAACATAGGCCCCGCCGGCTTTGAGAATTCCCAGAACGCCGATGATCAACTCGATGGATCGTTCGACGTACAGGCCGACCAGAACATCAGGCCCAACTCCCAGTCCTTGCAATCGACGCGCTATGCGATTTGCGGACCGGTTCAATTCTCGGTAGGTCAATTGCTGATCTTCAAAGACCACGGCGAGGGCCTCAGGCGTACGCACTACCTGCTCCTCAAACCGCTGGTGCAGACACCTGTCTTTTGTGTATTCTTCCCTTCTATCGCACCACTCCACCAAAAGTTGATGCTTTTCGGCCTCCGTGAGTAGCGGTAGATCCGAGATATGCTGGTCGGGATTAGCGACGACGCCTTCCAGTATCATTTGAAAATGCCTGACCATCCGGGCGATCGACGCGGCATCAAACAGATCCGTGTTATAAACCAACCAACCGCTCAAGGTTGTCTCCTCCTCGACCATGAACAGGTGTAAATCAAAAGTTGCTATTCCTGACCCCAGATTAAGATCTCGTGCGGTCATACCGGTCAGCTTGAGAAGGCTCGTTGGGCTATTCTGTAGCGCAAAGGTTACTTGAAATAGTGGATTGTGACTTAGACTGCGTAGCGGCTGCAGTTCTTGGACGAGTTCTTCAAAAGGGACATCCTGGTTCGCATAAGCTTCCAGGCAAACCTTTCGGGCGCGAGAGAGCAGCTCTCGAAAGGTTGGATTGCCAGACAAGTCGGTGCGCAGGACCAACATGTTAAGAAAGAGCCCGATTAAACTTTCGAACTCGCTACGGTTCCGGCCGGAGATGGGAGCCCCAATCGCGATATCGTTCTGCCCCGTGTAACGGCCCAGCAATGTCAGATAGGCCGCTAGCAACGTCATGAAAAGAGTGGCGCCCTCCTGGCGCCCAAACATTTTGAGTCCCGCGACGAGTTCTTCGGGCAGCGTGAAAGATTGTCTTGCGCCTCTAGAAGTTTGAATCGCTGGTCGTGGCCGATCACTCGGCAACTGCAAAATTGAGAGCGTTTCAAGCTGCTTTTTCCAGTAGGCCAGTTGCCCTTCGAGCGCCTCGCCGTGTAGCTGCTGGCGCTGCCATTGAGCAAAGTCTGCATACTGAAGCGGCAACACGGGCAGCGATGGAGATTGGCCGCAGGACAAGGCCTCGTAGGCTATGGAAATTTCTTGATCTAAGACTGCTCTAGACCAACCATCGAAAATAATATGGTGTAGGACCAGCAGCAGAACGTACGTTTCGTCGGTCGATCTTAGTAAAGTGGCCCGTAGCAAAGGGCCGTTGGCCAGATCGAAGGGTCGCCGGGCCTCCTCAGCGCAAAGGCGGCGACGCTCCGCGTCTCGCTCAGCCGGAGAAACGATATCTCGCAATTCCACGACAGGAAGGTTGATAGTCAGAGCTGGGAGAACAACTTGGAACGGCTGTCCGTTGACCGACCTAAAGACGGTATGCAAGGCCTCGTGGCGCCCAATGATCTCGTTGAAACTCTGCTCCAACGCCGTCACGTTGAGTCGGCCCGTGAGCTGAGTTGCAGAAAACAGGTTGTACGCACAGCTTTCTGGGTCGAGCTGGTGCATGAACCATAGCCTCTGTTGGGCAAAAGAAAGAAGGAGTTTTCCGTCCCTTGAAGCGGGCTGTATAAAAGGAGCCGGTGTCCCGTCCTGCGGTGAACGAGCCGGTTCAATTCGAGCGGCGAGAGCAGCCACAGTCGGACTTTCAAAAAACTGAATCAGGGACAATTCAGCCTGTAGATGGTCGCGAACCTGCGAGATGACTCGCATTGCTAATAGAGAATGGCCGCCTAAATCGAAAAAATTGTCATGAACTCCTATCTGATCGATGTGCAGCTCCTTCGCCCAAATCTTTGCTAATTTCTCCTCCTTGGAAGTCCGCGGTGCGACGGGCGGAGCATTGAGACTAGGTCTTGAGTTTTTCGGGTCGGGAAGCGCTTCTCGGTCTACCTTGCCATTTGGAGTCAAAGGTATCGCGTCTAGCCTCACAAAGGCCGACGGGATCATGTAGTCGGGAAGCTTCTCTTGCAAGAAACGGCGCAACTCGCTCACGCTGGGGCCGGGCCTCCGGGGAGAAGTAAAATAAGCAACCAAACGAGCCTCACCCGATTCATTTGGGCGCGCCACCACAACTCCGTCATTGATGGCCGCATGATCCCGGAGAACAGTCTCTACTTCCGCCATCTCGACCCCATAGCCCCGGACCTTCACTCGGAAATCCTTGCGTCCCCTGTGAAGGAGACAACTGTCAGGAAGCATAAGTCCCAAATCACCGGTGAGATAAAGACGGCTGTCCTTGCCGTCGAGAGCGCGTCTAAATTTGGCTTCGGTAAGCGCTGGCCTTCGCCAATAGCCCGACGAGAGATAACGACTTTTCACGGCTATCTCGCCCACCTGATTGAAGCCAACCTCCTTGCCCTGGTCATCCAGTAACAAAATGTCTATATCTTCCAAGGGATAACCCACGGGTATCTCGTCACCGGGAATCTCTGTCTCTTGGTCCATGAAATAGTCTGTCAACGCTCCAGCTTCAGTGGGGGATAACCCATTGGTAAGAAGGCATTCTGGGGGGAAAAATTTCTTATAAAGACAAAAATCATTCTTATAAGCTGTTTCGCTACTCAACCGGATGAGGCGAAGATCGGGAAATCCTTCCTTTCCCGTTAGGCTTTCGCAAAGGCTGCGGAAAAGTGGCGAGCTGATTACGCAAACGGAAATTTTCTCGCCCAAGAGCCAGCCGGCGAGATTGTCGACTCCTCTCCTACGAATATCAAATGGAAGAAGCATCGCACCATTAAGCAAGGTCCTAAGACTAACAACCACCGAACTGGACGTACCGGAAGTCAGAAGGCTCGCCCGATCGTGTTCGCAAATGTGATTCGTGTTTGTACTCCACTTATATTGATGCAAGCGACTCCGATGATCCTGCATGACGCCTTTGGGCTGTCCAGTGGAACCGGACGTATACACAAGGAATGCGAGCGCGTTCGGTGAGACAGATAACCACAGGTCATCGTCCGAAGTTCCCGAATTGGCGGATTCGAAATCCATCAATCGACAATCACGGTTTGTGATTCTGTTAACTAGCGGAGCATTTTTTCGGTTGGTGATCACCACTTGCGCTTGAGAATCCTCCAATATGGCCGCATTACGCGAATCCGGGAAGGAAGCATCCAGAAGCGCAACAAATTTCCCAGCCTTTAAAACCCCGATTGTCGCTGCCATCAACGTCATCGCGCTTTCAAGCAATACCGCGATCGGTTCCGCCTCATCTCCTTGCTGATCTACAATCGCGTGGGCTATTCGATTGGCTTGGGAGTTGAGCTCGGTGTAAGTGAGCAGTTGATTTGCTGATTTGATCGCGATTCGGTCGGGATATTTGCGTACGATCTTCTCAAACCGGGCGGGGATTGATGTCTCAACGTCTTCGATTGGAAACTCGACAAATGTCCCCGACGGGTGAAAACACTTCGCTCGGAGCGCCGCCTGCTCCGGCGGCAGCTTGGCAGGGTGTCTCTTAAGTTCACTCATGTTGAGTTGTGGCGAGAATTCCGGGGCATAATACTAATTTCTCATGATGCATTTCAGTAGGCGCCTGGCTGTGCGCATTATTAGACCACGACCTCTAACTGTTCAATCACTTCGATAAACTGGTCGCTGCCCGCCGGCTGACCGGTACGAATTCCTCGAAGTAACGTAGCCCGAATTCTCGGCTCATCATTGCCCTTCGGGTATTCGCCCCAGCCCTCTACCAACCCCGACAACGGAGGTTAAACAGTTACGTCAATGTAGGTGGAATACGAGCTCGGGCGTGAGAACGCTTTAGTCGTGCCGCGAGCCTTCAAGATCGGACTCGATTGCCTCGCGCATATTCTGACCAGCTTGGTTGAAAACGCTGTTCAGTGTCTCGGTAGCACCGGCTTTGTACCACCCAGGTGGTCCTCGGCGGCTGCGGGAGTTACCCCTTGTTCCTCGCTTTGATCCTCTGGTTCAACGACTGCAGCACGCCCGCATCCACCGCGGCGATCACATCCACTGCCGCATCAAGCTCTTCTTCCGTCATCCCCGCTTTCCTTGCGTCCGCAAGGCGCCTATCCACTCACGGATCGCAGAGCCGCATCATGGCGACAGTGAGACCGATGAGCATCTTCTCGCGCTCGGTTAGGCATTCGACGGCATGCGCGTCGCGGTAGAAAGTTCGGAAGTCGGCTTTCTTCACGTCATCGCTCTCCTAATCAGAGGGCGCAGCATGCTGCGCCCCTACAGTCTTTTTAAGCCGGCTTGACGCCTGTGATTAACGCGTAAGAAAACGCGCCCTTCACGTGCACATGGTCGCCGTGGGCGTGCCAGGTGAAATAGTTTTTCTTCATGCGCTCGGCGAGCTCCGGCGCTTCTTTTTCCAGTTCCAGCGCGGCTTCGAGCCAGTGGCGCCCGGTGGGGATGCCGTCCATGCCTTCTTGATTGAAGGAGAAAGAAAGCACGTTGCAGCGCGGCACGCGGTAACCGGCTTTGGTCAGCAAGCGCTGAATGCTGCTCGATGTGTGGAAGCGGAAATCATCGCCGTGGGTGCGGCGAAAAACTTGATTGATCTTCGTTTCGAGTGCGATATCGACGGCGTCTTTCGCCTCTTCGATGATCGGATCGAGCACCACGAAGCGACCGCTGTTCTTGAGCACGCGCAGCACTTCGCCGACGACACCCGACGGATTGCTGAAATGATGCAGGCTAAACGAGACGAAACGCGCGATCGAAAGTGTTGGTTTTGAAGGGCAACTTATCGGCCTCGCCGGCGCTCTGATTGTAGTGCGGAATCGCATCCTCGTGCTGGTGACCGACGTCGAGCATCGCCAGCGCCTGATCTACGCCGACGATGCGACCACCTTTCATATGTTTGGACAGCGGCCGTGCGACCCTTCCGGTGCCCGTTGCAAGATCGAGCACGAGCTCGCCGCCTTTAAGGGTTAACATTTCGATTAACTTCTCCGTCAACGAACTGCGGATGCCCGACAGCGCTCGCCGATCGAATTCGGCGGCGTGCGCCGGATCGTGAAAACGCGTCTTGTGATCGTGGCTATGACCGTGGGAGGAGCCGTGTTCGTGCTCGTGCTCGTGACCATGCGCGTGTTCATGCGAATGATCGTGATCATGGCCGTGGTCATGGGACTGGCCGCGATCGTGCGAATGGCCGTGATCGGGCGCGTGCGTATGTTGGTCGTCGGGCCCATGGGAATGACCGTGCTCGTGGCCGTGATCTTGCTTGTGGTCGTGCGCGTGCTCGCCTTTGTGTTCGTGTTTGTGTTCGTCCGCCATTTTCCTGTTTCCTCACTCCTTGAAAGCTATGCTAACCTTCGAATCACTAATTGCTTATAGCTATCTCAGATGACCGTCTGCGTTCAAGGCGTGCCGATTGGCCGTTGTTTGCGTCCCGGTTTTTTAAATCGGCACTCGGAAACAGAATCGTCTTCTGCTAGAAATGTAAAATCGATGACCGAAGGAAATCGAACGTGAAACCGCGAAAGAAAAAGCCATCGGACAAAGGAGTCAACAAAGCGCCAGCGTTGCCAACTTTGTTACGGCGGACAAAGACAGCGGCGCAAGGAGGCAATGAGCCTCTTCGTCTTCTTATCGAAAACGCGAAGGACTACGCCGTCTGCTCGCTCGATCCTCGGGGACGCGTGGCGAGTTGGAACATTGGCGCCGAGCGGCTTACGGGTTATCTGCAAGATGAGATTCTCGGCAAACACTTCTCCTGTTTTTATCCCGCCGAAGACATTCAGCGCCGCCGGCCGGACTTTGTCCTCAAGACTGCGGCGTCCGAAGGTCGCCACGAAGAACAGGCCTGGCGCGTCCGCAAAGACGGCTCGCGCTTTTTTGCCAATGTGCTCATCACCGCAATGCGGCGCGCGAAAGGAATACTGGCGGGTTTTTCGCTGATCACCCGGGATCTCACCGACGTCAGATTTGCTGAAATCGCCAGGGGGCTGTATGAGTCGTTTCCCGACGCCATCGCGGTGATCGACCGTCATGGAAAAATTACCGAGATGAATGCTCAGGTCGAGTCTATTTTCGGTTACAGTCGTAACGAGCTGCAGGACAAACCTGTGGAGTTCTTGATTCCCGAACGGTTTAGAGAACGGCACGTCAAACACATCACCGGCTACATTGCCGATCCGCGCATGCGACCCATGGGAGTCGGTTTGGAACTGTTCGGTCAGCGCAAAGACAAGAGCGAATTCCCTGTAGACATTATGCTGAGTCCGATGACTACGGAAAGCGGCAGCATGGTAATCGCCATTGTGCGCGACGTCACGGCCCCCAAACTGGCAACGGAAAGCGTACGAAAAACCAATGAGGAGTTGATGGCATTGGTTGCTGAACTGCAGCGGCGTGACAGTGAAATGCAGGCGCTCATCAGCATGGACGATCTCCTGCAGAGCTGCACCACTCAGGAAGAAGCTTACAAGGTGGTTGGCCTCGCCGCCGGCGAGCTCTTTGACGGGCAGGCCGGATGCCTGGCGGTTCTGCATGCGTCGGGTCAGTATCTTGAAATGGTTGCGCGCTGGGGCGAGCGGCCGCTCGGCGAGTCGATCTTTTCACTGGAGGATTGTTGGGCACTGCGCCGTGGCCAACTGCATGAAGTCGTCGATCCGCAGGCCGGCTTGTTGTGCCGTCATTTTGTCAGCCAACCGGAGACTAGCTACCTGTGCGTGCCGTTGACCGTGCAGGGCGAAATGTTGGGAGTTTTTTGTCTCGTCGGCGCTCCCGCCAAAAGGAGTAAACACCAAGTTAGCCAGCTCCAGTTGGCCGCGACGGTGAGCGAATCGATCAAGCTATCTTTGTCCAACCTGAAATTGCGAGAGGAGCTGCGGGCAGAGGCGATTCACGATCCGCTGACCGGGCTATTTAACCGGCGCTATCTTGAAGAAACCCTGCCGCGCGAGCTGCATCGTGCCCGGCGCGCCCATGCGCCGCTCTGTGTGGCGATGCTCGATCTAGACGACTTCAAGCGCTTCAACGATACTTACGGCCACGATGCGGGTGACTCGCTGTTGCGCGAGTTGGGACGACTGTTGCGTGGAAAATTGCGCAAAAGCGACATCTCGTGCCGCTACGGCGGGGAGGAGTTTGTCCTCGTGCTGCCCGACTCATCCATTGCCGATGCCCAGCAACGCGTGGAACAGATTCGGACGCAAATCAAGGAACTGCAGATTCCCCACGGCGAACAAGTGCTCAGCGCTCTGACTGCGTCGGCGGGCGTTGCGCAGGCGGGTGATGACACCGCCGACCCAAGTGAATTATTGCGGGCGGCAGACGTGGCCCTGTACGCCGCCAAGAACGCCGGCCGCGACCGTGTAGTTGTTTATCAATCCACACAGGATCGCGAGCTATAGCCGGACTCCCGCTTGTGGCCATCATGCCCGTGGAGCGTTTCTGAGCGTTCGCGATCTCACCTAAAAGCAGGATGCTGTGTTTAGCGGGCTACTACAGTTCGCGCTAAGCAATGATCAAATTCTGTTGTCAATTTCCGAGACCGTGCGCTACCCGCGGGTCATCCCTTCCATAATCTCCCACTGCTCGTCGGTCACCTTCATGATCGACAGCCGTGAGTTGCGCACGAGATCGAAGTTGGCGAGTTTCTTATCGGCTTTCACTTGCGCCAGCGTCACGGGCTTGGGCAGCGCTTTTACCGGCTCGATATCGACCACCAACAACTTGGGATCTTTCTTGCTCGGATCGGCGTAGGCGCCGCCCAACGCGCGGGCGATTCCGACAGCCTGTTTTTCGTCGCCGGTATGATAAATAAAAATCAAATCGCCCTTCTTGATATCGCGCAGATTTTTCAGCGCCAGATTATTCGCCACCCCGTCCCACATGGTCTTTTTGTCCTTCACCAATTGTTCGTATGAATAGACCGAAGGTTCGGTCTTAAACAACCAATGCGTTGCCATTTGATTACCTCCAAGCGTGTCAAATATAGATCATCAACTCTGCAGATTACAATTGATCTGAGGCATCGCAGTCAACGTATCCTGTTCGAAGTTATCGCCAGCGCGCCGGAGAGCTGTGCCGCCGAACAATGGGCAGAATGTGCAAACAAAAAACAACCGGAGCACTGCGCTGAAGCGGCGCGATAAGGGGGGTTCTCAAAACCGCGGTCGGTCTTCACGCGAACATTCCATGCGCATATCAATCGCGTAGACGGGGAACCGCGCATGCCATAGGAACGGATTAATTTAGATTAACCATTTCATGAATATTTCCGCGTACGGCGGCCTTGCTTTTTTGGAATTCGCGATCTTGGCGCTGTATTCTCATGGAGATGCCCTGGGACGGATTGAGGGTAAGCACGACGTTACGATCGATCCTGGAGTTGGGCACGATCGAAAGGCGATAGCGTTGCAGGATCATCGCGATGGCGATCTTCATGGTCATGATGGCGAAGGAGGCTCCAAGACACACGTGAGCGCCGGCCCCAAAGGGTAAATACGAATACAGACTCGGACTCGTGTTTGCCCACCGCTCCGGCAAGAATCTTTCCGGCTGCGGGTACAAGTCCGGCATATGGTGGGTAATATAGTGGCTTAGTATGAACGTTGTTCCTTTGCCAAATTGATAGGGGCCGATCTCAACGGGTTCGCTGCAAACGCGAGAGCTAAAGACGATCGGCGGGAGAATGCGCAAGCTTTCCTTGACGACCTGATCAAGCAGTGGCAACTGCTCCCAACCACCGGGATCGGGAGTTGCTCCGCGCAGCCCGTCGAGTTCCTCCATGAGTTTCCCACAAACCGATGGATGTTCGCACAATAAGAACTGGGTCCAAGCTAAACCGTTGGCGACCGTGTCATAACTTGCACCGAAGAGAAGGGTAAAATGGCCGATTTGTTGCTCTGCGGTCAGCGCTTCGCTGCCGTTGTTTGGTGATTGCAGCAAAGCCGACAGCACGTCACTCGACTCCGACGGCAAGCGCAATTTTCGTTGTTGGAGAGTTTGCCTGACGATATCTTCAACCTTCTCCGCCGCCCGCAGCATGCGATGATAAGGCGAGCCTGGAAACGTGATCCGGATGGCGCGCGCAATGGAAAAATTGCGCTTCATCCAGCGCTCGATGGTGTCACCCATTTCGTAGGCCTGAGCCGCGCTGTCGAGACCAAACAACACCATGCCCGAAACGGCCAAAGACAACTGTCTCATCTCATGGGAGAGATTGATCGAAGACTGCCCATCCCAACGCTCCAGCATTTGATCGACCAACCGGATGATTTTCTCTTGATAAGACGGCAAGAGGCCGGGATGGAAAGCAGGCGTCATCATTTTTCGATGCTCTCTGTGCTGTTCTCCGTTCATACTCAACAAGCTGCGGCTGATCCGGTGATTGGCCGAGCTCATCGGCCCCGCATGAACGTACCCCGTGCATTGGAAGATCGAACCATCACTCAGTACCTGCCGGTTGTATTCAGGGCCAAACAGACAGATGCCGCTTTGCGCGAGTCCCTTGGTCAGGGCAACAACTTTTCCATGATTGTGGTGCAGTCTGATCATCGAACCGACGGGATCTCTCATGAACTGGAAGAAATTGCCTTTCGCGCCGATCAGCGCCATCGCCGGCGGCCCGTCTACGTCTCTACGCTCTAATGTTCCTGATATCATCGAATGTATTCGACCTCGCATTTCATAGTGCGACCAAGCCGCCGTCCACCTGAACTGCGGTGCCGGTGACGAAGGACGCGGTATCCGAGCACAACCACATCACTGCGCCAGCGACTTCCTCGGGCGTCCCCATGCGTCCGAAAGGTTGCTGGCCGATCAAATTTGCTTCTTTTTGCGGATTATCTTTTATCTGCCGCTCGATCATCGGCGTGCGAATAAGGCCAGGGCAAACAGCATTGATCCGAACGCCGGTTTTGGCGTATTCGAGGGCGGCTGTTTTTGTCAGCCCGATCACTCCATGCTTGCTGGCGGCGTAAGCCGGCGAGCCTTTCAGTCCGACCAGTCCCGCCACCGAGGATGTATTGACGATGACCCCGAAGCGCTGCTCGAGCATGGGCGGAAGCTCGTATTTCAGACAAAGCCAGACTCCCTTGAGATTGGCGTTTATAGTTGCATCCCAATTTTCTTCGGAACAGTCATGTGTAAACGCAATCACACCCTCGGTGCCTGCGTTGTTATGAGCAAAGTCCAGCTTGCCGAAATGCGCTACGACTTTGTCGATCAAAGAACTGACTTCGGCGGTCTTTGTGACATCAGTCTTGATGAAAACGGCTTCGCCGTGGCTGGACGTAATTGCGTCAACCGTTTCGCGCCCGCCGACGTCGGTGATGTCGGCGACAACCACCTTTGCGCCGGCGCGCGCAAATGCCAATGCGCTGGCGCGACCTATGCCGGAGGCGGCACCGGTCACCAAGGCGACTCTGTCATGGAAATCGAAGCTCATCGCGCGCGCTTTTGTTGAGGATGTACATCAGTGGGCGGATCTATATTTACTGCTTGGCGCAAAACTATAAAGCCGGCATGAGCTAAAAGCAATCTTGAGGTCTCTTTGTAGGCAATAATTGGAGAGCCGTCGCCGAACAGCTCCTTCGTTTTGCAGCATTCCGAGACAAACCGCGAGCAAAGATCGCAGAACGCTGCCTATCGTTGACGACGCCTCGTTGCGCCAAGCGCCGGCACAAGCCGCGCTCAGGTTCATTCGGCTGCCTCGACCGCCCCATCAAAGCTTGACCTAGCGCCCTCGATCGCTGTATCCATTTCGTCACCATGAACAGATTCAATAGAGTCATCGTCCTTCTGGTGATCACGATCGCGATAAGTGGCTCGGCTTCGAGCCTTTTCGCTGCCGATAGGTTACGCATCTCTTATTCAGCCGTCAATGCAACTCAAGCTTTTCTTTGGGTAGCCCAAGAGAAAAATTTCTTTGCCAAGCACGGACTTGAAGGCGAATTGCTCTACATCAATAGCGGTACGATGAACATCGCCGCCCTCGTCGGCGGAAGCGTGCAGATCGCCGGCGGCGGGCCGGTGTCGATCGAAGCGCGCTTGCGCGGCGTCAAGCTGACGATCCTGGGCAATCCCTTACCTTGGCTCGCGTCAAATCTGGTCGTCCATCCCGACATCAAAGGAATCCCGGATCTCCCAGGTAAGCTCGCCGGCATCTCACGCTTCGGCTCGTCCACCGACCAGGGCTTTCGCTATCTCTTCCGCAAAAACGGCCTCAACGTGGACAGGGACCTAAAGATGCTGCAAATGGGAGGCGACTCGAGCCGTGTCGCCGCTCTAAAAACCGGCACGATTCAATATACTTTTCTCGGCGCCGCCGCGACGGACAACGCCCGCGCGCTGGGCTTTCGCGTGCTCGCCACGGCCCAGCAGATGGCGATCCCTTTTCCGTGGACTTCCGTCGTCGTCGAAGAAACCTGGCTCAACAAGAATCGCGAGCTCGCCTATCGCTACATGAAGTGCGCCACGGAATCGATCGTCGCGCTCAAGCGCAACCGCGCCGACAGCGAACGCATCATCAGCAAATACATGAAGATCAACGATCCCAAGCTGGCCGCCACCGAGTTTGAATTTGTCTCGTCCCTCATGCCGGATTACATCACCCCAACGATCGAGGGCACAAAGCTCATTTTAGAAAACTTCGGCAAAGAATACCCCGACGCCCCGCGCCGCGACCCGAAGGAGTTCGTCGATAGCTCGATCATGGACCGGCTGAAGCAGGAGAAATTCGTCGAAGGGTTAAAGTTCTGACCGTGGAGCAAGTTGCCTGAACGATCCTGGACTTTGGTTTCTTTCCCCTCAGCGTTTTGTTTCTGTCGTCTTGAGCATTTCCTACCTGTCATCCTGAGACAGAGGCGAAGGATCTGCTTTTTTGCAGAGGGTGCAACAGGGAGGTCGTAATCGTCACCGTAAAATACAAAACAGATTCTTCGCCGCCCAGCTCCTCAGAATGACATGCTTCGTTGAACAAATTTTTGGATGCACCCATGCCCCGCTTGCCAGAGATCGACGAAGCCAAACTCTCTCCCGACCAGCGCCGACTCTATGACGAAATCAAGCGCGTGCGCGGCCAGATCCGCGGCCCGTTCGCCGTCTGGCTGCGCAATCCCGAACTCGCCGAGTACACGCTCAAGCTTCGGATATGTTTGCCTCGCGCGTTCAGCTCGAACGACGCTTGGTACAATTGATGATTTTAGTTAGCGCTCGCCACTCAACAGCACAGTTTGCCTGGTTCATCCACGCACCCCACGCGCTCAAGCTCGGTATCTCGCCGGACATCGTCGAAGCCATCCGCGAGCGCCGCACACCCACGTTCACCCGCGACGACGAACGCCTGGTCTACAACATCACCATGGAACTCAATACGACCCATAGGCTGTCCGAAGTGAATTTCACTCGAGGTATGGCTCTGTTTGGCGAACAGAAAATGGTCGAGCTTGTCAGCGCCGTAGGCTTTTATTCGATGGTTGCAATGACGCTAAACGCTTTTGATGTTTCGGTTCCGGGAGAAAAGCAGCCGTTGGATTGATTTGATCGGTCATCTAGCCTGGATGGAGTGAAACGAAAACCAGGAACCCGGATTGCGACAAGCTTCATCCGGGGCTACGGCGCTGTCGCGTAGCCGGTACCGGTGCCGCGACAGCCCTTTTACGGCATCGCTGTTTCAACCAGTTTCTGCTCCAGCCTCAGCTGCGCGGCCCGGGCGCAACCTTGCATGACCTGGAAATAGCGCTGGACCGAAGCAGCGCCGAGTTCGTATGGATGCGGACCGTTACCGCGCCCGGCGAGCATTCTGTTCTTGCTGACCGCGTTGTCGAACTCCGAGTGGTTCGAGAGCAGGACGGTGGCATTGGTAGAGGCGGCTTTTGCTTCCATGTGCTTCTGCGAGTCGATATAAGTCTGGAAATTCTTAATGCCCGGGTCGGGCGTGTTGTTCACAAAATTGAACGCCGTGCCACCCGAATACGCTATGTTGACCGGCTTGCCTCGGTCCAACACGGTAAAAGTGTACGACATCGTGCCCGGCGTATGGCCGGGGGTAAGCCAGATGGTTACCGTCGTCTCACCCAGCGTTATCTTCATGCCGTCGGTAGCGACGACGTCGCGTTTCGGCGCCATGGTTTTGTACCGGTTCGGATACTTCTCAACCCATTCCCAATCCGGTCCGCCCATGACGATTCGCGCGCTATACCGGGTCTGCAGCATCTCGGCGCCGCCGATGTGATCACCATGAGCGTGGGAGATAAGAACATACTTGATGTTCTTCGGATCGAGGCCGACCTTCTGCATCCCACCGATGACCAGTTCCTCGGAGTTGTAGGGATAGATCGTGTCGATGAGGATGATCCCTTCCTTCGTCGTCAAAGCCCAGGCTGAGTGAAGCTTGCCACCGACGAAGTAGAGATTGTCAAAGACCTTGGCGGGTTCCGCGTACCAGGTGTCACGCGCCGGCGCGCTAGCGGGATTCGTGACGTAACCTGGCACGTTGTCGCTCAAGTTTTCGCCGCCACTCTGCGGCAACAAACACGTCCGGACCAAAGTGCCCTGGAATTCGAACCCAGCAGCGGTCTTGGCCGACTGCAAAGCGACCTGAATCTCCGCTTCGAAGTTCCTTTTGCCCGGAGCCTGCTGCGCGAAGACGCCGTTGACGTTGAGAGAACCAACAATGGCGATCGCTGCGCCAATATTAGCCATAAGTAATTTCATAACACCTCACAATCTTAATCGAGTCGGCTTCCGTAAACATATTTGATGGGGATAGATGATAGATCGACTCCTTCGAGACAACGAACATTGACCGTCCATAGCTGCGGGACCGTTCGCGGACGACGAAACGGTAAAATACCGCAGTCAGGGCAAAAGTAGTCTTTGGCAGTTTTCGTATGCCATTGATACAGGGAAAGTTCTTCTAACGGTGTTAACAGGCGGAAATCTTGCTCCTCGACGCGGTGATTGAGTGCACCTCTTCGACGGCATATTGAGCAATCGCACACCCGAACATGGTCAAGATCGGCATCGACTTCGAACTGAATCTTACCGCAGTGACACGAACCTTTGTATGTTTGTTTCATGACGTAGGACTCCTGTGCATCTAGATCCGCATCGGCAATCGCGCGAGGCGAATTGGCGCATCATCGATACACCCGCCAAAAGCGTCCTTTCTTCACAGCGCAAACAGCTCCTTCGGATTATCATACGTAATCTTCTCATACTGCCGCGGCGTGATGCTGCCCTGAGATTTCAGATTCCGCAGCGCTTCGATCTCCGTCGATTGGTCGTTATGGCCGTAGTCGGTGCCGATGACGAGGTTTTCTTCGCCGGAATGTTTGATGACGTAGTCATCAAACTTCTCGACCCAAAGTTATGCTGTGCGCTTGCGGGATTGCTTTTTCGATGACGTACGAGTCAGCCGAGCGATCGTGCGCAACGCCTCGTTAACTGCACGGGTATCAGGAAATATCTCTGCGACATCCGGATCGAGAAGAACAACGTTGGTGCCTTCTGCGTATCTCGCCGCGGTCACTCCGCGAGCCGCTTTTGAAAAATCGTACTCGGGACGCATTGTGTCTTCGCCAGACCCAAGCGGCCGTGTTTTCCTTTTATTCTTCTTCATATTGTTCCCGTTCATGCCGGGTCGCCAACCGAGCACTGATGATTCGAGTCTGTTGGGGTCTATCCGTGTAAGAAACAACCAACAGCCGATAGCGGTCCGACATGCCCATCACGATAAACCGCTGTTCATCTTGTGAATGGTCCGGGTCCGGCATGTTCATTGACAATGGATCACCGAAAACCGTGACCGCCTCTGCGAACGAAACACCATGCTTTCTTAGATTCGCCTCCGCTTTTTCCGGGTCCCACTCAAAGTTGTAACCCACCGTCGCATTCTACCCTTCTAGCCCAGAATTCGCTATTGGCGTAACGCCTAACTGCTGATCAGCAACATCAATAATTTACCTGAGGGTGACGTTCACAGCGCAAACAACACCTTCGGATTATCATAGGTAATTTTTTCGTACTGGCGTACTGTGATACCGCCTTGGGATTTCAAATTCCTCAGCGCTTCGATCTCCGTCGATTGGTCGTTGTGGCCGTAGTCGGTGCCGATGACGAGGTTTTCTTCGCCGGAGTATTTGAGAACATAGTCGACGTCATCGTCGGTTTGGCACGAGACGAACTGGCGATACTCTTTGAGGGGGTTTTCCGGCAGCGGCCGATTGATCGCGCCCCAGCGGCGTTGGAAATCTTTGACGACGTAGGGGATCCACTGGGCGGCGGCTTCGGCCCAGTGAAAGCGCAGTCTGGGAAATAACTTAGGCACCTCGCTCATGACCACCGAATGAAACGCGCCGATCACCGGAATGCGAAATTTCCAGAAGCTGCCGCCGCCGTTGTACTGCGACACGAGATCGATGACGTACGGGTTGGCGTTGCCGACGTGGACACCGACGGCGAGATCAAGCCGGCTCATCTCTTCGTAGAGTGGATAGAAATACGGATCGGTGATCATGCGCTGGCCTTCGATGCCGCGCATGAAAACGCCGCAGGCGCCATGCGCCGCGCAGAACTTGAGCTCTTCGAGCGCAGTGCTCATGTCGAGCAACGGCAGCACGCAAATCCAACGCAGCCGCCCCTGGCCCTGGGAGTGAATGTCAGCGAGCCAGCGGTTGTAGCCTCTGCTGATCGGAATTTCCCACTCGGGCTTGTCGGCGATTTGCTCGATGAACATGGTCGGGTAAAGCACCTGGATGTCGATGCCGAGCTCGTCCATGTGCTTGAGCCGCGCCGCCACGTTCTCCATCTCGCGGGTTTCTTGCGGGGTATTCATGTCGCGGCCGGTGCGTCTTGCTACGTCCTCGACGTTCTTGGCGGTCAGAACGATCCGCACCAGGCCGCGGATCTTGCCGTCGATGTACCAGTATTCGCCGCCGCCCTCACCGCGCGGCTTGACAATCAACGGGCGGTATTTTTGATCGGCTTTGTCGATGTAGTCCCAGGTGCGTTCCGATTCAACGACATGCGCGTCAGCATCGATGGTCGGCATGATATATTACCTCTATGGCGTAACTTGACGCGGCGCATCGCGAAATCGCGGCGCTTCGCGTTGAGTCCCACCGAATCCCCGAATATCAAAGCGTAGTCCGGCGTTCAACAAGATTCTTAATGGAAGAATCCACACTTCTCGAGAGTGGCCAAGTGGCAGCGAAGCGATCATGTTGGCCCGGGCTCATGGAAGCCGTCATAGCAACGTAAACAACGCTCAAGTCGCCGTTCAGAACGCGTGGCTCGCTGAAACGGCCTTGGCGGGACACAGGAAGTGATCCTGCAAAAGACGTGCATCTCCACCCATGAGCTTCACGCATTCTCCCTTAGAGCATCGCTCAAAGATATCTAGACAGCCTGTGCCACGGGGGTATACAATCATCTCCGGGTAAGCGCTGCTTTGCTTGTCTCCCTTAAATCGGCAGACCGAAACATCGGATCGAGAGTGCTTATGAAGTTATCCGTTCGGAGCCAAAGATTCTTAGGGATGAGTTGTTGTGTTGCCCTCCTACTGCTCGCTGCGCCTTTTTCGACGGCGCGAACTCAAGAAAAAATCCCGCGCGAGGTGATCGACGAGGCCGCCGCTCACGGCACGGTATTGGTGCTCGTAGGCTTAAACGTGCCCTGGGAGATGGAATCAAGACTGAGCGACGACGCGCTCCGCGCCCAGCGTGCTGCGATCGCGTCAATTCAAAGCGATCTCCTGATCACGTTGGAGAAAAAAAACTATAAGATTCTACGGCGCTATCACGAAGTTCCGGGCATCGCCTTGGAAGTAGGCGCCGATGCCTTGGCCGAGTTGGCGAGGTTGCCGATTGTGACCAATGTCCTGCTCGATCGCCCACCGTCGAGTTCGGCCGACGGCGGCAATTATCGGCTCGCACAGGGAGAAGCCACCGCAGCCAACAGCGAAACCGGCACATCTGAGAAAGTGCCGTTCGATCTCTTCAAACACGCCACAACCCACGGTACCGTTCTCGTCATCGCCGGATTACGGACTCCATGGCAGCGGGAGGAATTATTGAACGAGAATCTGCTCGCGTTACAGCGAACCGCGATCCATGACGCTCAGGGTTATATTTTGGCGGAACTGACCGGTACGCGTTACAGGGTAATGCGACTTTATAGAAGTATTCCCGGCATCGCGCTGCGAGTGGGGGTCGACGCATTGAGGGTCCTGGAGAAATCTCCCGCGGTGACCAACGTGGTGCCGGACCGCCTGCCGATGAAAAGGTCGAAATAACGATATCGAGCGAGTTGAAAGCCGCGGCGCTGAAGTCGATCACGTGGCATTTCTCAGACATCCGCAATTGCTCGCAGTGTGATTGTGTCCTCGCGGTGACAAGCTGAAATCAGCCAAACGTCGTTCACACCAAACTTTTCTGACTGAATAATTTGGCTTCGACCAACGTGTTGGCCGATCCGGCTTGCCGATTCACCGCACCAATCGTCATTTACGCTTTAGTCGACGCCGACATGCGCGAGAAAACTCTTTTGGCATTCCCTTCGGTGATCTTGAGGCGTTCCTCTTCGGTAAGCCAGTCGATGGACTTGAAGATCGGCACGAGGTCTTCGAAGTTTCTGCCGGTCTTGGGATCGATGGCGTTGACGGCGCCGAACATCTCGGTGGCGAAGAGCACGTTGTCGGCGCCGATCCGCTTGATCAAAAGCTCCATCGATTCCTTGTCGTAGATCGCCATGTCCCAGTAGACACGCCGCGCCGCTTCCTCGAACGGCTCGAGGCCTTCTTTCACGTGCATGCCGCGCTGGCGGTTCCATTGAAAGGGAATCGCGCCGCCGCCGTGCGGAATGATGATTTTCAGTTTTGGAAAATCCTTGAACACGCGCGACTTGAGAATCTCCACAGCGGCGGAATTATGGTGCGCGATGTAATAGGCGTTGGTCAGATGCATCGCCGGATTGAGCGAGGCGCTGGCGTGAACCGTGCACGGCACGTCGAGTTTGACTAGCTTCTCCCACAGCGGATACCACCACTCGCTGCCCATGGATGGCGTCAACGGCTCCCGCCCCCCCGCCATATCGGGATTGACGTTGCAGCCGACGAAGCCCAAGTCGTTAACGCAGCGATCGAGTTCGTCGGCCCACTCGTTCGGCCCGACTCCCGGCGACTGGGGCAGCTGGCAGACCGGCGAGATCTTATCCGGAAAAAGCTTGGCGATCCGCGCGATCAAATCGTTGCACGCCTCGGTCCAGTAACGGCTCACCAGGGGCGAACCGAAGTGATGTCCCATCGCGCCGGCCTGCGGCGAAAACATCAGCCGGTCGATGCCGCACTCCTGCATGCGTTTGAGCTGTCCCTGCATCGAGCGCGCGACCTCCTCGTCGCTGATATTGAGCTTAGCGCGCACCGGCTTAGCGAGGTTGGTGATTTGCTGCCCGCGGTAAGCCTGAAGTTGCGCAGGCGCCGTGGTGAAATGAGTGTGAGCGTCGATGATCATAGAACCTCCTAAGAGTTAGATTCGTTCAAGCCGTTCAACCGCCGCGCGGAGCCTGCCCTGAGCGGAGTCGAAGGGTTCAAGCCGTCTGGAGAACGAAGTTTAGGACCCCGAATCCTGCGCCACGCCGCGCCGATTGTCAGCTTCGAATCGCTTTGCTATAGCAATCTTCAAAGAAATGTTCAAAACTTTGTTCCTGGCCGCTCTTGATTTTCCACGATTTGAATGGCTTGAACATTTTGAACGTCTTGAACGATCGGTAAAGGAGTTAACATATGCCAGACATACCCCGCCTCAACGGCGTAATCAAAGCCTTGGAACAAGGCCAGACCGCTTTCGTCGCCTTCACTCCGGTGGATATCGAGAGCGCCGTGGCTATGGCAAGCTCCAAACTCGACGGCGTCGCCTTCGAAATGGAGCACGCGCCCCTCGATTTTCCCGGGCTGCGCCAAGCATTGCAGTTCATGCTCGACCGCCGCCAGATCGTCGATCGCGCGACGCTCACTCCCGCAGTCACGCCGATGGTTCGCGTCCCGCCCAACGGTATAGAGATGAATAGTTGGATCGCCAAGCAGGTGCTCGACATCGGCGTCTTCGGAATTATCTTCCCACATGTAAGCTCAGTCGAAGAAGCCTGGAACGCCGTGGGTGCCTGCCGTTATCCGCGCTTGTCTACCGCGTCGAATTATAATCCGCCGGGTATTCGCGGCGATGCTCCCGCGCGCGCAGCGCGTTATTGGGGTCTGACGCAGCAGGAATATTACAAACGCGCCGACGTCTGGCCGCTGGCGCCGGACGGAGAAGTTCTCGTTGTCATCCAATGCGAAGAGACTCGCGCCATCGAAAACCTGCCGAAGATTCTCAAAGAGGTTCCGGGCATCGGCGTGGTCTTGATCGGCGAAGGCGATCTGAGCCAGGAGCTGGGTCATCCGCGCGACTATGAGCACCCCGTCGTCGCCAAGGAGATCAATCGCATTCTCGCAATCTGCAAAGAACACAACGTGCCCTGCGGCCACCCTCACCCCGACGGGAAAAACATCGAGCGGCTGGTAGCGGACGGCTATCGATTTCTCATGCCCTCGGCGCCGCGCTCCTTCGGTGTTCTCGAACAGGGACGCAAGCTTGCCGGCCGGAGTTAGAATTTAAACCACGGTGCGAACGCGCAACGCGATGTCGAACGATCCGTGCAATCTTTTAATTTTCGTCGCTGGCAACGGCAATCGTCGAGCGACCTGATGGCGCCGCCGTGACACGTTTATGTAAAAATTCCAGGCGATCAACTTTCTGAATCTGACTGACAGATTCGCAGCGCGTCGTACCGTTACCTCCCTGTAACATCCGCTTCATCGTTAACCCTACAGCACCGCGTCAACTCCCTACAGCATTTCTATTCATCCTCAAACGTTGTTCGGCGACTGGCACCGTCCTCAGCGGCGAAAATGTTTACTCTTTAAGCACTGCCTGTTCGAGAAACAGGCACTATTCGAACAGAAAGAAGGTTAGGCCGCGATTTGACGCTCAATTCTGGCGCCGGTCCGTGGCATAGCAATTGCGGTTATTTTAAAACAAGGTCGCGCGGTTTGAGAACAACAAATGCCGCCTCGATTGCGCCGATAACCGGCGCGATTTCGCATTATCAAGTGTTGCCGATAATCACGAATCGGAGGAATCATGGGTAACGTAAAAAAGCTATTAGTGCCGATCGATTTTTCCTCGGAGTCAGAGAAAGCGCTGAAATATGCTTCTTCCCTGGCAAAACAGATCAACGCAGAAATCATCGCACTGCATGTCGTTGACAAGCTCACAGGAGATGATGGGCTTCTGCCCTTCATTATGCCACCGGAGGGCTGGCCTTTTTTTGGGGCCGAGCCGCCGTTTCGTCCGATCGATGCTTTGCTCCGCGAACGAGCCCTCGACTTATGGAATTTCATCGATCGAACCGTGCGCGATACGGCGACAGGTAAAACTCAAACGGTTAGTGCGGCTCGGCACGGCCCGTGAAGAAATTATTGCCGTCGCCCGTGAGGAAAACATCGATCTTATTGTCCTCGAACTTCGTAATCGCTTCCTCTTTCCTAACTTGGCAAACCGAAAGCTGCTTCGAATGATCGAGAAGATACCCTACCCGGTGCTGCTGGCGCCACCGATGGACGACGAAACTCCGAGGTCGGGAAAACGCGTGCTGGCGTTTCATCACCCCGTGCCGAGCGAAAACCCCGCGTAGCACGAAGACGTTGGTCCACCGCGCTCGGACAGAGCGAGCCCGTAGTACGGTAATGCGGCAGCTGAATTTATTGGATTTAGCTGCCGTGGAATTTGACTTGCTGCCTGCGGCGTCCAGGTCGCGCCACGATGACTCTACGTCTTCTTGGGGCGCGGATGATTTCCTTTGCCTTCGACTTTTTGCGGAGGATAAATTTCCGCGCAGGCCCCGCGCTAAAATTGCAGCCTCTACCGTAAGGTGATAATGACATCGAATGTCCCAGTTTACCGAATTTTGCGCTGCTTACTTTAAGAAATATTTCGAGCTTCACCCCACCGACGCTATCTATTACGGCATCCAAGGCTACGATCATTTACTGAACGATTACTCCGACGAGAGTTATCGCGCAGAAACGGCGTTCGTCGACGAATCGCTGCAGCGGTTGCGGCAACTTGCGACCGATAACCTCGACCAAGACGAGGCCATCGATTGTGTCTTGCTCGAGGGAAAACTCACGATTCAGAAGTTCGAGCATGCCAAAGAAGATTATCGGCTAAAGTGGCCCGACACCTATTCGCCCATCGACGCCATCTATATCCTCACGGTTCGTGCAACGAACGACTTGGCAGGCAATCTTTTGAACCGCCTGAACCGAACGCCGGCTCTCATTCGGCAAGGCATCGATAATCTGAGCCGCAAAGATGCCAACCCGCCGAGGCTTTGGACGGAGATGGCAATCGAGGGCGCCAAGGGCGCTGTCGGTTTTTTGGAAACCTTGCCGACCCACCCCAAAGTACAAATCGCGGGCATCGATCCGAACGCGCTCAAAAACGCGCTCGATGATGCGAAAGGCGCGGTCGGCGAGTTTGCGTCTTTTCTCGAGAGCGACCTGCTGCCGCGCAGCCACGGCGTCTACGCGGTCGGCACGGAGCACTACAATCTGCTGCTGAAGAAAAAACACTATCTCGATCACGACGCCGTCAGCTTGCTCGCGTGGGGCGAAAGTCTTTTTACCAGGACCAAGCAAGAACTCGTATCGCTCGCCGACGAGTTGGCTCCCGGCAAAGGCGTCGAGGCAGCGGCGCGGAAGATACAAGACCACCATCCGACGATCGCTCAGATTCTCCCGGCGTATCAAGAAGCGATGGAAGCGGCGCGTGACGTTCGTCAAAGAAAGGAACCTGGTTTCCTTTCCGCCCAAAGAAAGACTGCACGTGGTCCACACGCCGGAGTTTCGCCGCCATGAAATCCCGTTCGCCGCCTACTTATCGCCATCACCGAAGGACCCGGATCAGGTCGGTTATTATTACGTCACACCCGTCACGGACGATGACTTGCTGCGCGAGCACAACTGGGTCGGCCTGGAAAACACTTCCGTGCACGAAAGTTACCCCGGGCACCACCTGCAGTTTTCCATTGCCAATTGCACCCCTGCTGCTTCGACTCTGCCCCGGCTAATGAATGAATCCTCCGTTTTCTACGAAGGCTGGGCGCTCTACTGTGAGCAGCTCATGCAGGAGCAAGGTTTTCTTAAGAGCAAAGAACATCGCTTCGTCATGCTCAAGGATCGCCTCTGGCGCGCGCTGAGAATCATTATCGACGTAAAAACTCAAACGGGCCGCATGAGCTACGACGAAGCCGCCGACTTGATGGTGCGCGAGTTGCACTTTCCGCGTGCGCAAGCCTGCGGCGATTTAAACTGGTACAGCCAGTCGCCGTCGGTGCCGATGGGCTACGCGCTCGGCTGGTCGATCATCAACCGCCTGCGCGACCATGAGGAACGGCGGCTGGGCAGCAAATTCAACTTATGCGAGTTCCACGATAAACTGCTCAGCGCCGGCAGCATCTCGTTGCCGCTGGTAGAAAGAAGACACTTCACGTGATTATCCTAAACGTCTGGAACATTTTGAACTATTGGAACGACTGGAACCAGGCCGCGCCACGAATTCGTTCCAATCGTTTCAATTGTTCCAGGTGTTCCAATGGTTACTAAGACTAAGCCGAAACCGCGCGGTCCACTTTTGGGCGCACATATGTCGATTGCCGGCGGCGTCGGCAATGCCTTTCTCGAAGGCAAGAAAGTCGACTGCGACGCGATTCAAATTTTTACCAAGTCCTCGCGCCAATGGGCGGCCACCCCCTATACCAAAGAAGAGATTGCGCAATTCCATGCGAACAAGAAGGAAACCGGCATCGAGAGCGTCGTCGCGCACGATTCCTATTTACTCAACCTCGGCTCGCCGGATCCGGCCCTGCACAAGCGCTCCGTGGCGGCTTTCATCGATGAGTTCGAGCGCTGCGAAGTTTTGGGCGTGACCAATCTAATCGCTCATCCCGGCGCCCACGTCGGCACGGGAGAAACCGAGGGCATCAAGACGATCGCCAGGTCGTTGGACGAAGTTCACAAAGCGTGTCCAGGTTATCGCGCGACGATCACGCTCGAAATCACCGCGGGTCAAGGTTCTAATCTCGGCTATCGCTTCGAGCAAATCGCCAATATGATCGATGCCACGCACGAAAGCGATCGCCTGCGCGTTTGCTTCGATACCGAACATGCCTTCGCCGCCGGTTATGACATTCGCACGAAGGAAGGCTACGAGCGCACGTTCGACGAATTCGATGACGCGATCGGCATCGACCGATTAGCCGCGTTTCACCTCAACGATTCAAAAAAGGAATTCTATTCCCGCGTCGATCGCCACGAGCATATCGGCAAGGGCTTCATCGGCGTCGAAGCCTTTCGTCTGCTCATGAATGACAAGCGCTTTTGGGGCTTGCCCATGTGCCTCGAAACGCCGAAGGGACCGGATCTCAAAGAAGACAGAGAAAACTTGACGCTGCTGCGTAGCTTGATTAAAGCCTGATCAACCTCATCTTGCGACACCCTCACGTTCATCCTCTCGAGAGCAAGGAAATAGAATCATCTTCGAACGAAGGTTCAGTGATCTTTTTGCTGCACTTGCAATAAACCCTCGCCCGCGAGGCGGGAGAGGGAAGGGTGAGGGCGATCGAATTCTATGTCGGAACAGATATCCCCGGAAAAAAATACTGCACGACGAGGCCGATCAGGTAACCCACGCCGGCGGCGCTGACGGCGATCGCGAAGAATTTCAATCCGGAAACTAACAGCGATTGGCCCGCCAGATATCCTTTGAACGCGCCGACACCGAAGAGCGTAATCCCGCTCAACAAACCCGAAAGATAGAGCGCCGGCACACCGCTCAAGAAAATATACGGCGAGATCGGCACAAATGCGCCGACCACGAACGAGAGCCCCATCACGAGCGCCGCCGCAATCGGCTGATTGACTTCGGCGCTGCCCAACCCGAAGACTTTTTCCTGAAACGTGCGCAGAAAAACGTTTCGCTCTTGAAGCAAGACCTTAACCAGCCGGTAGCCGTGCTCCTTGCTCAATCCCTCCTGTTCGAGTGCGTTGAGCAAGCCTTCCGCCGCGATATAGGGTTCGCGATCGGCGAGCCTTTCGGCATCGGCGATTTCTTTGTCGAAAATATCTTTCTGCGCTCCCGAGGACAGATACGAACCCGCCGCCATTGAAATCGCTCCCGAAGACATCGCGGTGAGTCCGGTGACGATCACCACGACGTTGTTCTCCGTCGCCCCCTGCACGCCAGCGAGCAAACCGACCGTGCTGATCAAACCGTCTTGAATGCCGAAGACGAACTCGCGAATCCGCGATCGGCTCTCGATCACCCGCTTTTTTCGTTGGATCGCTGCTAGAGCCATCGGGAATCAAGCGGAAAGGGGAAAATGAAAAGATAAAGGGCGCGGGATAATTCTTGGCACGTGAATTGTGAATGGCAAGGTTTCCATTGACCTAATACTTCAATCCCAGATCACCGGTCGCCTCCCCTGGCTGCCAATCGGATGGACACAAGCGCTCCGTGCGCAGCGCCTTGAGCACGCGCAATGTTTCTTCCACGCTGCGTCCGACGTTGACGTGGCTCATGACCTGATAGTAGATGACCCCGGCGGGATTGATGATAAAGGTCGCGCGCAAAGCGACGCCTTCTTTCTCGTCGAGAACGCCGTACGCCTTGCTCAGCGTCTTACCCGTGTCGCTCAGCAGCGGATATTCCAAACCGCCGAGCTCTTCCGCCCACGAGCGATGGCTATCGATGGAATCTACGCTCGCGCCGTAAATCATCGCGGATTCTGCGGCGAACGCCTTGGCCATCTTGCTGAAACCGGTGACCTCTGTGGGGCAAATGAAGGTGAAGTCGGCGGGATAGAAAAACAGCACCAACCACTTCCCCTTGCAGCTTGCAAGCGAATACTCCGCGACTTTCCCCTGAAAAATACCTTCAACGTTAAAGTCGGGCGCGTTGTCGCCGATTCGTAACAAGCCCATGTTTGCGCCTCACTTCCAATACTGCCGGTTTAAGGAATATTCTGCCAAAGGGAAAATTTGTTCTTTTCACTCGACCCCGCTCTCGCTGTGAACCATTCTTCCTGCGCGCCCGGTGATTTGAGCAGCCCGAAGAAGTAGATTCGCAACATCTGCTCGATCAGCTGGGGCAACCCCAGATCGCGCTTGGGTTGGTACCAGGTATAGATCCAGTTCATCATGCCGAACAGGGCAAACGTCGCCACCCGCAAATCGATGCCTTTGGCTCCCTCTTGTTTCTGCAATTCGCCCATGAGATCCATGATCACCTTGACGTAGCGACGTTTGAGCACGAGGATCTTGTCATTGAATTCGCCGGTAAGCGACTCATCCTCGTGCGCCATCACTTTCATCTCCGGCATGTTGTGCAGAAAGAAACTCAAGTGATTTTCGGCGAAGGCGCGGATACGCGCGCGCACGTCGAGGTCCGCCTGTGCCGCGTGTTCCCAACGCTGTAGCAGGGTCAAAAAACAGCGCTCTTGGATCAAAAAGAGCAATTCTTCTTTGGTGGTAAAGTAATAATACAATCCGGACAGACTCATCTTCGTCGCCCGCGCGATGTCGCGCACCGAGGTATGATGAAAACCTTTTTCAGCAAAAATCTTGGCCGAGGATTTGAGAATCTGCTGCAGCTTTTCGTCGTACTGACGGGTTGCGGGTTCGAGACGAATCGACATGGATGGATTCGATATTTGCAAATCGGCCTAGGGGTGTCAATGACACTATGCGTTTGCCACTTACGACGGGCGAATTGGCATTGAGTCGATTTTTTTCCAGCACTTGCCGTTTCGCACAGTTTCTTGAATCGACCCCCGCCATGGTGTATGTCTAAAACCTCAACGTTTATGAATTTCGACAACGTCCTGGTCGAAAAGGACGGTCCGACCGCCGTCGTCACGCTCAACCGTCCGCAAGCGTTAAACGCTCTCTCTTATGCGCTGGTCAAAGATCTTTCTCTGGCCATGCAGGAGCTCGATCAAGACGATGAAGTTCGGGTGATCATCATCACCGGCGGAGAAAAAGTCTTCGCGGCGGGAGCGGATATCAAAGAGATGGCGGAGCGCGGGCCGTTCGACGAAAGAATTCAGGAACGGCTCGCTTATCGCGATAAAATTAACCAAATCACCAAACCTGTCATCGCCGCGGTTAGCGGCTTCGCCCTCGGCGGCGGCTGTGAATTGGCGCTGAGCTGCGATATCATCATTGCATCGGAGACCGCGCGCTTCGGTCAGCCGGAAGTTAACCTCGGCATCATCCCCGGCAGCGGCGGCACGCAACGCTTGACGCATGTTCTTGGCAAACACCGCGCCATGGAGCTCGTGCTCACCGGCGACATCCTGAGCGCCGCCGACGCAGAGCGTTTGGGTCTCGTGAGTCGCGTGTTACCGGTAGAGTTGTTTTTGGAGGAAGCGAAAAACATCGCCAGGAAGATCGCCGCCAAGCCGGTTCTCGCCATCAAGGCCGCCAAAGAAGCAGTGCTAAAAGCCGCCAACGCTCCGCTCGACGAAGGCTTGGACTTCGAGCGCAAGTCGTTTTACTTACTATTCGCCTCTGAAGACCGCAGCGAAGGCATGAAGGCGTTTCTCGAAAAACGCAAGCCGGAATTCAAAGGTAAATAGGCGACGGGGTTTCAGCGTGGCCTACGAGACCATCCTCTACGACAAGCAGAGCGGCGTTGCGACGATTACATTGAACCGGCCGCAGTCACTGAATGCGTTTGTGCCGCAGATGAACAAAGAAGTGCTCGAAGCGCTGAAAGACGGCGAGCGGGACAAGGAAGTGCGCTGTTTCATGATCACCGGCGCGGGCCGCGCGTTCTGCGCCGGCCAGGACCTCAAGGGCAGAACACCCGAGCAAAAAGGCTCCCTGGGCGCTTCGCTGCGCGAGAAATACAATCCGATGATCCGCCAGATCCGCCAGATGGAAAAGATCGTCATCGCGGCGGTCAACGGCGTCGCCGCCGGCGCCGGTTGCAACTTTGCGCTCGCCTGCGATCTGCGCGTCGCGTCCGAAGAGGCAAAATTCATCCAATCGTTCGTGCGCGTCGGCTTGGCGCCGGATTCGGGCGGCAGTTTCATTCTTCCGCGCCTCGTCGGCCTCAGCAAAGCGATGGAGCTTTTGCTCCTCGGCGACACCGTCGATGCCAAGGAAGCGCAGCGCATCGGCTTGGTGGCGCGGGTGTTTCCCTCCACGGAATTTGCAGAGGCGGCGAAAGCATTGGCGGAGCAAGTGGCGCGCGCGCCGCGCGGCATAGGCCTCATCAAGCGCGCGGTCAATCATGCTCACTTAGCGAACCTCGAAAGCGATCTCGAATACGAGGCGCAACTGCAGGAAATCGCCGGCAGAAGCACCGACTACGACGAGGGTGTGAAAGCGTTCTTAGAGAAGCGCGCGCCGATGTTTACCGGAAAGTGAAAAATCAGTTTTGGGTTTCGTGCTTTCAGTGTAACCTGAAACGTTGAACCCGAAACTCGAAACAGTAAAGCGATGGCCAACAAAACCGAAAAGATCGCCGTCCTTGGCGCCGGCACCATGGGCGCGGGGATTGCGCAAGTCTCGGCGCAAGCCGGCTACGAGACCCTGGTTTATGACGTCAAGCAAGAATTTATCGACGCCGGTTTGGATCGAGTGCGAACTTTTTTGCAAGGAAGCCGCACGCGCGGCAGGTTGACCGCCGAACAGGAACAAGAAATTCTCGAGCGCTTTCGAACTACGACGAGCCTCGAAGATTGCAGGGACGCAACCTTAGTCATCGAAGCGGCTCCAGAGAAACTCGACCTCAAGCGCGAGATTTTCAAGCAGCTCGACGTGATCTGCGCTCCCGAGACGCTCTTGGCAACCAACACTTCGTCGTTCAACATCACCGCCATCGCGGCCAGCACACGGAACCAGGAACGAGTCCTGGGCTTGCACTTTTTCAATCCACCGCCGTTGATGGCGTTGGTGGAAGTCATTCAAGGGGATCGTACCAGCGCGGACACCATCGAGAAGGCGACCGCGCTCATGAAAGCGATGGGAAAAACGCCGGCGCGCGCCAAGGATACGCCCGGGTTTATCGTCAATCGCGTCGCCCGGCCGTTCTACAATGAAGGCTTGCGCATTCTCGGCGACGGCGACGCTTCGGTGGAAGTGATTGATCGCATCATGAAAGAAGCGGGCAATTTCCGTATGGGACCGTTCGAACTGATGGATCTGATCGGCAACGATGTCAATTTCGCCGCCACCGAGTCGCTCTACCGCTCGTTTTTTGAAGATCCACGATTCCGTCCAAGTCCGATCCAACAACGCATGGTATCGGGCGGCAATCTCGGCCGCAAAACCGGCCGGGGTTTCTACAGCTATGACAAAAAGTAGCCTGGCGATCATCGGCAAAAGCCGGTTAGCGGATGAGTTGCTGGCGTTGGCTCAAGCCAAGGGTCTTGAGGCGACGCATCTCAGTGACGCCACGGCGGTTGGGTCGACGACGAATTTCGTGATCGATAGCGAGACCGGCGCCGAAGATAAAAAGCGCGCGCTGCTCCAGCGACTCGATGCGTCTTTGCCGGCGTCCTCGGTGATTGTGACTTCCTGCTTGCGATTCTCGACGACGCAAATGGCTTCGTGGCTCAAAAAACCTGACCGGATAGTCGGCTTCGCGACGTTTTATCCGCTCAAAGATCGCCGCCTGATCGAATTGGCCGCCGGCTTGCGCACCAGCGACTCGGCGCTCGGGCAAGCCGAGCAGTTGTTTGCATCGCTCGGCAAAGAGTCCGTCCGCGTGAAAGACAGTCCCGGGCTTACTTTTCCGCGCATTTTGAGCTTAATTATTAATGAAGCTGCCAGAAGCCTGGAAGAAGGGGTAGCTTCGGCCGAAGAGATCGATGTGGCGATGCGTCTCGGCGTCAACTATCCGCAGGGACCGCTTAAATGGGCTGATCAGATCGGCGTGGACGAAGTCTTGGCGGTACTCGAAGGATTGCACCGCGAGACCGGCGACGACCGCTATCGGCCCGCGCCGCTGATGAAAAAACTCGTTATCGCCGGTTTTCTCGGCGAGATCAGCGGCAGAGGATTTTATCCGTATAGGGAAGGTCAGGTGAAGCCATGAGAGAAGCCGTCATCGTTGAAGCCGTGCGCACGCCGATGGGCCGGCACGGCGGCATTTTTAAAGACGTTCGCACCGACGATCTCGCCGCGTTCATCATCGGCAAGCTGGTCGAAAAGACCGGCATCAATAAGGACGAGATCGAGGACGTCTACTTTGGCTGCACCAATCAAGCCGGCGAAGACTCGCGCAACGTGGCGCGCAACGCGTCTTTGCTGGCCGGCCTGCCGTACACGATTCCCGGCGCGACAGTGAACCGTCTGTGTGGCTCGGGGCTCGAAGCGATCAATCAAGCGGGCCGAGCGGTCGAGACCGATCACGGCGATCTTTTTGTCGCCGGCGGCGTCGAAAGCATGACCCGTGGTCCCTGGGTCATGGGCAAACCGGCGAATGCTTACCAGCGCGGCGATGTGCAGATGTATGACAGCTCGCTCGGCTGGCGTTTTCCCAACAAGCGCATGGCCGAACTATATTCTTTGATCAACAACGGTGAGACCGCGGAAAACGTCGCGGACAAGTACCAGATCAGCAGAGAAGATCAAGACAAACTCGCGCTCGCCAGCCATCAAAAAGCCCTCAAAGCGCAAAAAGACGGCCGCCTTAAAGACGAGATCGTTCCGTTCGAAATTCCCCAGCGCAAAGGCGCGCCGCTGGTGCACGATAAAGACGAGGGGCCGCGCGCTGACACGTCGCTGGAGATCCTTGCCGGCCTCCAAGCTTCGTTCAAGAAAGGCGGCACCGTAACCGCGGGAAACTCTTCGCCGCTTTCCGACGGCGCCGCGGCGCTCCTCGTTACTACACCGCAGAAAGCCGCACAGTTGAAGCTCAAACCGCTGGCGCGCATCGTCGCGTCCGCGGCGGCCGGAGTCCATCCGAATTATATGGGTATCGGGCCGATACCGGCGACACAGAAAGCGCTCAAACGCGCCGGTTTGACCATCGAACAGATCGATCTGGTCGAATTGAATGAAGCCTTCGCCTCCCAAGTGCTCGCCTGCGCCCGCGAGCTCGGCATCGATCTGAATCAGTTGAACGTCAACGGCGGCGCCATTGCCCTCGGCCATCCGCTCGGCTGCAGCGGCGCGCGTCTCATGACGACGCTGATTCACGAAATGCAAAAGCGCGGCTGCCGCTACGGCCTCGCAACTATGTGCATCGGCGTGGGGCAAGGCATCGCCACGATCGTGGAACGCATGAATTGAGTGGTACGGTCAGACCGTTGGATTCATGCTCACGTAACCGGTATCGTAAATTGTTGGCGCCAATCCAATCCGCCCCGGCGGACATCAGGATTCGACATCCGAACCTAAGCTTATCTTTTTTTCGAATTGTCTCTGATCTACCATCGCTCGCGCGATGAAAAGCCCGCAAAAATTCCTTGTCTTGATTGCCGTGACCCTGGTGATCGCGGCCGTTGTCTTGGTGCAAACTTTCAACACCCTCGCCGGCAGAAATCGCGATCAGGTACGTCAAGAGCTGCAAAAAGTATTCGGCACGGACGTTAATTTTGACAGTTTGGAAGTTCATTGGTTCGGCCGATTGGGTTTTGTCGCCCGAGAATTTCGTGTCGCCGACGATTCTCATTTTGCCGCAACTCCGCTGCTGCGCGCGCGCGAGCTGATCTTGGGAGTCAGTGTGTGGAACCTGCTTTTCCGACGGTTCGTCATCAGCACGCTGACTTTCACCGAGCCTGAATTTCAGATCATCACCGACGAATCGGGATTGCTCAATCTCACGACGTTGCTGAACCGCAAAGACGACTTGCGCCGGTTTCCCAAGCTGCCCCCCGCCTCATCCGAGCGTAAACACAACGCAGTGAGCTTCGTGATCCACCAAATCCGGATTGACGAAGGGCGCGTCGAGTACATCGATCGATCGGTCAAGGAACCAGCGGAGCTTCGCGTCAGGCATCTTTCCATGATCCTCAAAGGATTCGGGCCCCGCGAGGTGATGAAAATCCGCCTGACGGCGTCGTTAACCGAGAGTCTCAGTCAAGACGTGAAGATCAACGGACGACTCGATCCGGCGCCGAACGAACTTTCTTGGCTGCACCGCCCCATTGATCTCGATCTTCGATTCGATTCGCTCCATGTTCCCGTCGTCGCGCGCGCTCTGGCCGCGCTGCGGGACAAGATTCCCGGCGATCTCGATGTGACAGGCCCGATGGCGTTCCATGCCAAAGCGCGCGGCACGCCGGAGCGACCGCGCATCGATGACATCACGCTTAAAATCCCATTGTTCGGTTCGTCCAATTACAACGCCGTCGTCAACGGCAGCATTCATTTCACCGAGCGCCGGCTGTGGGAGGACGCGGCTATCCAAGGCAAGCTCGTCGTCGAACCCCTTGCGCTTGCCCCCTTGCGGACTCTCAAGTTTTTCGAGCAAAATCTGCCGTCCGCATTGGTCGCCGACGGAACGATCGGCATCTACGGCCGCTTCGAGGGAACATGGGAGAATCTTCGTATCGGCGCGCTGGTGCGCGCCGAAAAAGCGGACCTACGCTACAAAGAGTCGCTACGCAAGCCCGCCGGCGTTCCGGCCGAGCTTAGAACGCAGATCTCGCGGCGAAACAAAATGCTTTTATTTCATGAATCCGAACTCGTCGCCGGCGCGCAAAAGATCGGCTTTTCGGGCAGCATCGATGACGCACACCTGCCGCGGCTCAGGCTCAATGTGCATAGCGCGAAAAGCCCAGTGGCCGGGTGGAACGGTTTGATCCCGTCCGCCACTTTCGTGGTTGGAGCTGGCGAGGCCGAGTGGAAAATAGCCATCCAAAAGGGGTTGTCTACGGGCGATGAGGATTGGGCGGCTCAGGGCCAACTGAAGCTCACGGGCGCCGAAATTAGACAAAAAGCCACCGGCGGAAAGATCGAAGACTTGAACGCCAAAGTTTCTTTCACCGGTCAACAAGCGCGCCTGGACGAGGTGACATTCCGCATCGGACGATCCACGATCCTGCTCCACGGCACCGCGCCAAAACTGCTCGAACCGACCGTGGCTTACAGTCTACGTTCCCCTCGGTTGGATCTGGCCGACCTACCCTTGCTCACCACCAGCCCACCCGTTCAACTCGAAAACATGACCGCGAATGGCGTGATGCGGCTACAAAATGAGCGGTTGGTGCTCAGCGGATCGGTGGTCGCGCCGCAAGGCAGTTTGAATCAGTTCGGATTTCGCGACCTTCGCGCCGACGTCGTTCTGACTGCGAAGGGCCTTACGTTTAAAAATCTTTCGGCACAAGTTCTGAATGGCAGACTCCGCTCCGATGGCTATTGGGCGTCCGTCAACCCGCGTACACAGCAACTCGAGTTTTCCCCTACATTCGACGCTTTGGAAGTACGCGCTTTGATCGCGCAGCTCGCGCCTCCGCTGACGGGACGGTTCGAAGGGCAGCTCCAGGGTCACGCCCGATTTGACGCCGCCACCACGGAGGGCAGCAGTATTAAAGATGCGCTCAAAGGATCCGGCGAGGCAGCGATCGAACGGGGTGTGATCAAAGATTTCAACGTAGTCAGCCAACTGTTGTTAAAAGGTAGCGGTGCCACGATATCGGAGTCTTCAGTGTCCCGCCTACCGCCTGGATTTGCCGGCTTGGTCGGCCGACGTGATACGGCCTTTGACTCGTTAAAGGCCAGTTTCACCGTCGACCAAAAACAGGTTCGCACTGAGAATCTTGTCATTACGACTCCCGATTATACGATTACAGGCGCGGGCTGGATCGGCTTTGACCGCTCGACCCAGTGGAACGGTCTGCTGGTTCTATCGCCGCGTCTGTCTCAAGAGGTGCAACGCGACTATCGACTCATCCGTTATCTGCTGGATCGGCGCGGCAGACTGGCGATCTCATTTCGCTTGGAGGGTAAAATTCCAGACGTCAAAATCCGGCTCGATAATCGCGCCTTGGCACAAGCCCTGCGCGCGAGTTCAACGGGACGCGGCGACGACAAAGACGCGCAAACGAAACAAGGGGACGAGCCCAGTGACGCCAAACGGTGGCTGCCCGACGCCCTCGAACGTTTTTTGAATCGTTAGAGGCTTCTGCCATGGTATTGCACGACATCTACCTGGAAGTGCCTGCCGAACACATCGCCTATGTAAAGTTTGTCTTCGAGTCCTACGAAGAGGTCGGCATCATTCGTACGGTGGACCGAAAAAAGGCCGTCATCGTGCTCCTCGCCATGACTGACTTCCTCGACACCGCGCGCGCAATTTTGGTCTCGCTCGAGAAAGAAATACCGTTGCGGGAAATCGCCCGGCCCGCCGACATGAAAGACGATTGGTTCATGGCCGAGCTAGCGGCGGAGTCTTCGACCCGATAAACTGGTTTTAGCGACAATCTCCAGTTTCAAAAAGCGGCGCCATGCGGAGCCGCTGCAAACTGGGAATTCCCGGGTCAGGCCCATCACTTTTTATGCGACCACAGTCCGATCTTGAATCCGCCTCCGAACCCAAGGCACGCGGAAGAATCCTCGATTTGTTCGCCCACAAACCGCGGGAACGGCTCACGCCGGCGGAGATTCTCCGGCGCGCCGGATTTGCCCGCAACGAGTTACAAGTGATCGTCGACGCGTTGCGCGGCTTGTGTCGCGACGGCAAGCTGGTTCGCCTAAAAAAGAATCATTACGCCCTGCCCGACCGCCAGCATCTCGTCAAAGGCAGAGTCCACGCCCACCCGGACGGTTACGGATTTTTGATTCCCGAAGCTAGAGACATGGAAGATCTTTATTTGAATCACCGTGAAATGCGCCGCGTCATGCACGGCGATCAGGTGATGGTGCGCGTCGATCGGAAGTCCCGCGGCGGCGCTGAAACCCATATCGTGCAAGTCTTGGAACACGGCCAAAAACGCCTGCTCGGAACTTACGACGAGCTCAACGGCAAAGGCTTCCTGGTCCCCATGGACGCGCGCATCGGCGTCATTCCGCTCAAACCAGGCGCGGTGAAGCCGGAAAAAGGTAAAGTCGTTGCGGCGGAAATTTCCCGCTACGGCACGGCCATGTCACCGCCGGAAGCTCACGTGGTCAACGTCATGGGCGACCCCGACGATCCGGAAGTGCAGGCACAATCCATCGTGTTTCGGTACGGCCTCTCGGCGACTTTTCCTGGAGAGGTCCATCGCGAGGCAAATCAACTTTCCTATTCGATCGCGACGGAAGAGCTCGCCGCGCGCACCGACTTGCGGAAACTACCGATCGTGACGATCGACGGCGAAAATGCGCGTGACTTCGACGACGCGGTTTACGTGCGCAAACAGGGCGATCACTACGAGCTTTACGTCTCGATCGCCGACGTGGCGCATTATGTCGCCCCTGAAACGGCGCTCGATCAGGAAGCCTACGAGCGCGCAACCAGCGTCTATTTTCCCGATCGCGCGATACCCATGCTGCCCGAGGCATTATCGAATGGGATTTGCAGTCTGAATCCCCACGAAGACCGTTTGACGAAAACCGTCTGTATCGAGTTCAACGCCAAAGGTGAAGTGATCCGCAGCCGCTTTTTCAATTCGGTGATTCGCAGCCACGAGCGCATGACCTATACGAGCGTGCGGCGAATTTTAGTCGACCAAGATCCGGAATGTTTGGCGCGGTACCAAAATCTTGTCGCAGAATTCAAGCTGATGGAAGAGCTCGCGCTATTGATCTATGAGCGGCGGCGCGCCCGCGGCAATCTCGACTTCGACCTGCCGGAAGCCGAAATCGTTCTCGATCTGCAGGGCCTGCCGGAAAACATCATGCGCGCCGAACGCAATATCGCGCACCGGATCATCGAGGAATTCATGATCGCCGCCAACGAGGCGGTCGCGCGCCATCTTACAGAAAAAGAGTTTCCCAGCCTTTACCGCGTGCACGAAGGGCCGGATCAAGAATCGCTCGAAGCTCTGGCGCCGTTTCTTTTGAGCCTTGGCTATCGTCTACCCCAGAAAAAAGACAAGATCGCGCCGTTGGAGATTCAGAAACTGTTGCAATCCGCCCGCGGCAAACCTGAAGAGCGGGTCATCAACCGCGTGCTTCTTCGCTCGATGAAGCAGGCGATCTACCAACCTGAAAACGTCGGCCATTTCGGCCTGGCTTCGACTTGCTACACGCACTTCACCTCGCCGATCCGCCGCTATCCCGATTTGATTGTCCACCGCATGTTGGACAGAGTGATGCGCGGAGAAAAGCCTAAGGGTAATCAGCGCGAAGACTTGCTCCGTTACCTCCAAGAAACCGGCAAACACAGCTCCGAGCGCGAGCGCCACGCCATGGACGCCGAGCGCGAGATGGTCGGTCTCAAAAAAGCTCAGTTCATGATGAATAAAATCGGCGAAGAGTTCACCGGCTTCATTAACAGCCTGGCAAACTTCGGCTTCTTCGTCGAACTGGATGACTATTTTGTCGAGGGCTTGGTGAAACTCTCCTCACTGATCGACGACGACTACGACTACTACGAAAAGGAATACGTCATCAAAGGCCGCCGTCACGGACGAAAGTTTAGGCTAGGCGATAATGTGCGGGTGAAAGTTGTGCGGATTAACTCGTTTCGAAGCGAGATTGATTTTGAGTTGGTTCAATAATGTTAGGAGTTGGAGACATGAACGACAGTGGCAGCACAAGTTTAGCGAGTCTTATTTTCCCGGCTTCCACCCTGATACATCCAACTCAGCGTTGATTTTGCGGGCTAAGGAATAATTATAGATCCGCTCCATCGTCGGCGGTTCTTTGGGCGACAAAACCTTGAGCGCTTGGTCGAGATATTTTTTTTGAAATTCTGCGTTGACTGTTCCGTCGCTGGTCATGATCGGCCGCACCAGATCATAGTATTGTCCGGCCAGATCATCCTTGAGTTTCATGTAACGGAGCAGGATCGGAATCGTGCCTGCTTTGTTTTCTCTCGCGTAGCGCAACCCTTTTAGGGTGCCGCGGACGAATTTTTCGACGACAGCCGAGTCGGACTGAAAAATCCGTTCATGGGTCAGAATACTGCCTTGCAGCTCGACGAAGTCTTCCTTCAGAAAAGATACCAATTCACGAAAACCAGCGTCTCTCACGGCAAAATTGAACGGCGGGCTGACCGTCCCCGCATCCACAGTGCCGGCTCGAAGTGCCGCCGCGAGGGTCGCGGGCAATCCCAACGCCAGGATCGTCACATCCCGGCCGCCTTCCAGGCCATTGCGCTTAAGAGTCTCGCGCAAGAGATTATCCGGGCCGCTACCAAGGCCAGTCACGCCAACCCGTTTTCCCCGGAGAGCCTTGACGTCCTGAATTTCGGGTTTGGCGTAGAGCCAGAACATCGGCCGGAAAAAACTACTGAAAGCGAAGCGCAGCGGCACGCCGCCGAGAATGGCGGTGAAACCGGCGCCACTCATGGAGGCAAAATCAGCGTTGCCGCCGATCAGAGCCGAGATGCCCAGCGTATCCCGCATCACAACCAGGTTCACGTCCAAGCCTTCGTCCTGATAGTAGCCCTTCTCCTTGGCGGCCGTGAAGGCGATCACCACCATACTAAGCGTGGGGACCGCCACGTTGACCGTTCGACTTTCCGCCCGTGTGAAAAATGCGCTGACGGTTAGAAGGCAGACGAGAGCTCTTAGTTGCCATTTTGCCCGCATGAATTCAGTCTCCTTTAGGTTGCTGCTAAATGAAACTCGCCTAAGATTAATTATTTAAGTCGCCGAGAAAATCCCCTTTTTGTCGGTTCCCCTCTTTGAAAAAGAGGGGCTAGGGGAGATTTGGTTCGGAGCGTTGAGTGTCACACAAACGAATTATTACCGCGCGTTACGCGACCGTGTAAGGAACCACAAAGCCCCGCTCCTTATGCCAATCGGTAGCGACAACAGATGTTCCCGTCACGCCGCTCGACTCGTCCGATGCCAGGTAAACAGCACAGGGCCGGACGATTTCCGGACTAAGCATGCGCGCGCCGCGATTGCCGGAAATTTTCCTGATCGCTTCGGTGGCGACGATCCCGCCGGGATCGAGACAGTTTACTCTGATGTTGTAAGATTCGTTCTCCAACGCGAGCACCTGGGTCAATCCCTCGACACCGAACTTCGCCGCTGTATAGGGACCTCTCAGAAGTTTTCCCTTTTTTCCCTGCGGCGAAGAAATATTGACGATCACGCCGCCGCGCTGCGGCCGCATGACCTTGAGCGCTTCCCGGCTGCACAGAAAAGTGCCGTTGAGATTGGTATCGAGGATCTTGAGCCAGACATCCGAAGGCGTTTCCGCAAGCTCTAGATTGACCGGACCGCCGCGCGGCCAGGCAAAACCGGCGTTGTTGACCACGACGTCCAACCGGTGGAACTTTCCGAGCGTCCGGTGAAATAGATCGGCCACGTCGCGCTCCGCAGTCACGTCGGCTTTAACGCCCAAGACATTCTCCGGCGCCGCTCCCAGGCGCACGACGGCTTCGTCCACGTCCGATTGCGTGAGATCGCAGATCGCGACCTTCGCTCCCTCTTGCGCGAAAGCCTGGATGATTTCCCATCCCAGACCACGCGCCGAACCCGTGACGATTGCGACCTTGCCGTCCAGCTTCATTGTCAAACTAAGTCGGATGCAATATAAATGCACCCGCATCTATAATGCCGTGAAGCAAGCCATTGCAAGCTCGGATGTTGTTTGTAATGAACTGGAAACGTTTGACGTCGAGCCAACAAATCCGGCCTAGGAGATTCCATTAAAAAACTGCGGAGAGAATCTCATGCCCTCAGCTAAACGTAAAACCAATCGTCCTGTAAAAAAACTGCGTTTCGAGGATCTCGTTTCCACTCGCCCGGGAAGTCTCGCCGGTGCGTTCATGCGCCGCTTTTGGCACCCTATTCATCGCGCGGAAGAGCTCCTGCCCGGCCAAGCCAAACCGATTCAGATCATGAACGAGCGCTTTACGCTCTATCGCGGCGACGGTGGGACGCCGCACGTCGTGGATTTTCGCTGCCCCCATCGCGGCACGCAGCTCTCGGCCGGCTGGGTCGAAGGCGACTCGATCCGTTGCATGTATCACGGTTGGCGATTCAACGAATCCGGCCAGTGCACCGAGCAGCCCGCAGAGGAGAAATCTTTCGCGGCAAAGATTCGTATAAGAAGTTACCCCGCGCGGGAATATCTAGGTTTGATTTTCGCCTACTTTGGCGAAGGCGCCGCGCCGGCCTTTCCGCGCTATCGTCATATGGAAGAAGACGGCGTGCTCGAAGTCCTTTCGACGGAGATATGGCCGTGCAATTTTTTCCAGCGCATCGATAATAACGGCGACACCTATCACGTGCCGTTCGTTCATCGCGGCGCCTATTCCGCTTCTGCGGACAACAATCGCAGCGGGCTGCCGGATATTTCGAAGGAAGAAAGCCCGTGGGGGACGACAGGATACGCGAGCTTTGCACAGGGCTGGCGCAACGTCTTTCAATTCTTCATGCCCAACGTCTACGCGTTTCGAAATCCATCTCCCGAACCCGAATGCACGTCGGAAGACCGCATGCAGTGGGACGTGCCGCTCGATGACGAAAATGCTCTGGAGTTTCGCCTCCGCCGCCTACCACTATCCGGAGAAGCCGCGCGCGCATACCGCGCACGCCAAGACGCTTCGGCCGCGGAACCGAAACTTTCCGTGGCGCAGATGGGCGGGGCGGTGCTCTCCGGCAAGCTCAGTTTCCAGGATCTGGATAACTTCTTCAAAGACAAAATCTCCCTGGTCCATGCGCAAGATTACGTTGCGCAGGTTGGCCAGGGCTCCCTCGCAGATCGCGCTCGGGAGCATCTCGGCCGCTCGGACGTTGGCGTCATCCTATTCCGCAGGATCTGGGAGAGAGAGTTGCGCGCCCTGGCCGAGGGACGGCCGCTCAAAAAATGGGTGCTGCCACAGGATGCCGAGATCAAGTTCCAGGAACAGCCTGAAAAGCTGGTTCAGAACGCGCGAGGATGAGAGTTAGAGCACTCGTTGCGGGTAAAATTGGACATGCCCGATAAAGGAGGATTCCCATGATCACGAGACCATCGAAACGATCTCGCCTCTTGGTTGCCGGCATTCTCATCGGCCTTCTCGCCACGCTTCCTGTCATCGCGCAGCAAACCGGCGATCAACCAACCAAGGCACCCGCGCCGGAAGCATCGAAGCCGATGCCGAGTCAGCAGCCGCAGCCGACGACGGTGCCAGGGCGACCCGACATTCCGAACGCCGAAGTCGCCAAGCAACTGCGCAACGTCGCGCCGCTGCCCTTTGGCACGCCAGCCGACAAGTTGCCGGTGGCGCAGCTCATGGTTCCCAAAGGATTCAAGGTCGAGGTCTATGCGAGCGGCATTCCCAACGCCCGCTCACTCAGGCTCGGCGACAAGGGAACGGTGTTCGTCAGCAACCGCGTGCTCGACAAGGTCTACGCGGTCGTCGACAGAGGCGGCAAGCGTGAAGCGAAAGTCATCGCTTCGGGCCTCGACCGTCCCAACGGCCTTGCCTATCACAAAGGTACGCTTTACATCGCCGAAGGCACGAAAATTTCCAAACTGGAAAACATCGAGGACAATCTGGAAAATCCGCCGAAGCCCGTGGTGATTTACAGCGATTTTCTGAATCACCAGTCACACGGCTGGAAATTCATGGGCCTGGGACCCGACAACAAGCTCTACGTCAACGTCGGTGCGCCGTGCAATATTTGCGAGCCGCCGGAGACCAACGGCCAGATCCGCCGCATCAATCTCGATGGCAGCGGCGCCGAAGTTGCGGCGCGCGGTGTGCGCAATTCCGTCGGCTTCGATTGGCACCCGGTGACGAAAGAGCTTTATTTCACCGACAACGGCCGGGATTGGCTGTCGGAAGATCTACCCGAAGACGAGCTCAATCGGGTCACCAAGCTCGGGCAGCATTTCGGTTTTCCCTATTGCCATCAAGGCACCTTCACGGACCGCGAGATGGGCTGGGGGCGATCCTGCGACGAGTTCGAAAAGCCTGTCGCACTGGTCGGCCCGCATTCTGCGGCGCTCGGAATGCGCTTTTACACCGGCAAGTTGTTCCCCAGCCAGTATCGGAATGCTATCTTCATCGCGCGCCACGGTTCATGGAACCGCACCAGGAAGGTCGGCGGCGACGTTATTTTGGTGAAGCTGAACAAAGACGGCAGCGTCAAATCGCAAGAGCCGTTTCTCACGGGATTTCTGCAAAACAACGAATACAGTGGACGGCCGGTGGACGTGGAAGTCCTAAAAGATGGCTCGCTACTGGTTTCCGACGATTACGCCGGCGCGGTGTACCGCGTGACTTACGGCAGCACCAAAATCGCCGCGCGTTGAGCCACTACGCGCGGGAGCGCAATCGCACCCAGCTCTCAATGGCCAGGAGCGACCACGACACGTTGCGCACGCTCCTGGCCGGCACGATTGCCGCCGCCAGCATGTGCTTACCTGCATTGCATGCGTATGCCGAGACCTTCGAAGCACGAGTGGCTCCATGCCTCGCCTGCCACGGCGCAAAAGGGCAATCGGCTATCCCCGAAATACCTTCTCTGGGAGGCCAGCCCGAATTTTATCTCACAGTTCAACTGCTCATGTTCCGCGACAAACTGCGCGTCGTCGAGCCGATGAATCAGGCCATGCAAGGACTCAAAGACGACGACCTGCGTAGCATGGCTGCGCACATTGCGAAGCTCCCACCGCCTGAGCCCTCCGGCGGCCAGATCGACACGGGACGAATGGAACGCACCCGCTCGCTCATCGAGCAACACCGCTGCAACTTCTGTCATCAAGGAAATTATTCCGGCGAACAGAACGTTCCCCGACTGGCGGGCCAGCGCGAAGATTATCTCGTCAAGGCTCTGCGCGAGTACAAAAACAACACCCGCCGCGGCTACGATGCTGCGATGGCGGATGTGCTCTATCGGATCAGCGACGAGCAGATTCTCGATCTCGCCTACTTCCTATCTCGTCTCCGCTGAAAATGTCGCTGTACGCACGACGCGATCCTTTTCCCGTGCATAAGCTATCGTCCCTTCCGCATCTCTTCGATATGGTTGTAGATCGGCTTGAAATCCATCCATTCGGGACGATTGATCATGAGATACTCTCGGTCTTTTCTTCGCCGGGCGAGCGGCGGTGTGATTTCCGGCGGCAAGTCCTCTCTCAAGGAGCCTATCCGCAACTCGTCGGTGTTAGCCTGAAGAAAAGCAGTCTGTCCCTCGGGCGACAGTAGCCAGTTAATGAAAACTTTTGCGGCGTTCGGGTTGGGATGCTGGCTCATCAACACGAGCGCGCCGGATCCCGACCCCAAACCGGGCTTTTCCTCAACTTGATAAGGATTGAGCTCGGCGACCGGCAGACCTTGCATCGCGGCCCGGTCGATTCTGCGGCAGAGAAAACATAGAGGGTATTTCCCTTGAGACAACCAGTCGACGCCCTGACGTAAATCGCGAAACATCGTCGGCTCCAGATCGCGGTAGATGCGCTCGATAAATTTCGGCCCGAGTTGCGGATTATGGTAGACGTAGGTCATCGCCGTCGAGCCCTGCGCCGGGCCCAACTGAAGCGCCGCGTATTTGCCCTTCCAGCGCAGCTGGACTAAATCCCAGGCCGACTTGATTTCCTTCTCGTTGATAAGTTTTGTGTTGAACGATATCGGCGGACCATAAAGCGCGCTTTCATACATGAAAACGTACTGCCCCTCGGCATCGATGTAATGGTGCTTCCCCATCCACCATTTCGATGGATCGGCGACACTCGGATGAACTAGAACCGGGGCAATGGGGTCAATGATTTTGGTTCGATACAGGTTGAGATAAACCGCCGACGGCGCGCCGAGAAATACGTCCGTCAAAAATTTGCCCGCTCGGCGCTCGGCAAAGAGTTTCGGAAACAAATCGCTGCCGCGCCCCATCGAAGTGCCGGCGAGCTTGATCTTTGGGTAGCGCTTCTGAAAGGCCGCCCAAATCATCTGCGCGTTTCCTATGGAATCAGTCGCATAGACGCTGACCTGGCCCTCGTCCTCGGCGCGTTTCACGATCGCATCCCAGTCTTGTGAAGTGGATGATCGAAGCTCGGCCGCCCATCCAATCTCACTCCATAAAACAATCAAGACGAGGCTTCGCAGAAAATCGCGACGATAGGAACCGATCTTCATGATTCCTCCGATCTCACGGTGGCGATCAAAAGACTTCGCTGCGCATTTAGCCTTTACGCTTTTCACGCACCTCGATGCCCGCGGCCTCCTCCTGGAGGCGAAAAAGCGATGCGGTGCTCTGCTCGGACCAGCCACGGGCGACAGCCTGAACCATGATTTGCTCGACCAAGGCGGCAATCGGCATCGGCACGTTGTGCTGGCGGCCCAGCTCCGTCGCCAGTCCGACGTCCTTTCGTGACAGGGCGATGCTGAAACTCGCAGGGGACTCGTAGTTTCCCTTGAAAATCGTTTCCGAGAAAGTTTTTACCGACTGATAAAGTTGGACATCCAGTCCCCAGTGCATGCAGTCCCATAGAACCTGAGGATCGACCCCGGCCTTTGCGCCCAAAACGATCCCTTCACCGATCGCCAATTGGATGCCACGACGAACCAGGTTGTGCGCCAACTTGATTATGGTTCCGGTTCCCAAGTCTCCGGTATAGACCAGCGTGTCGCCGAAGGTATCGAAGAGCGGCTTTACCTCCTCGTAGACCTCGCGCGCACCTGACGCCAGCACCTTTACGCTTCTGTTGGCGACGCCTCCTTTTCCAACGATAAGCGGCGCATCCATGACTCGCGCGCCGCGCGAGCGAAAGTCAGAGTCAATGCGCCGTATGAGACTCGGGTCGCTGCTGGAAAGATCCACGTAGACACTGCCGTCATGCACTCCGTGTAAAAGTCCGTTTGGTCCAAGGGCTACGGCTTCCACCTCTGGTGGTCCGGGTAAGGACGTGAAAACTACCCGGCAATGCCGGGCAACCTCCGCCGCCGATCCTGCTGACCGTGCTCCCGCATTGACGAGTGGCTCGGCCGCTTCCGGTCTGATGTCGCGAACCATCATGGAATAGCCCGCCTTCCGAATATTCATGGCAATCGCTCCACCGATGGTACCCAGACCGACAAACCCGATCAGCTCCATTTCAGCACCTCGTGAATAGAATGAAAACATGCTGAGCATTGCGGACAGTCAGCGGCAGCAAAGAAGGAGTGGAAGCAAATCCTCCTTCAAACCGCACGACCGGTCCGTAATGACCTCCGCTTCTCCATTCGGTCCCCTTCAAGATCCACCTGTGGTCGGCAGATTCCAATGCTGCCACACACTGACAATTCTAAGGCCAAAACAAACAACGACTCCCAAAGGAGCCATCAATGAACGCGGCATGCCCAGCTTGAGCCCGCCGATCATGAACGCCGATCCCGCCAGAGCAGCAACCGCATAAATATCGACCCGCAGGATGGCCGGTACCCGCGCAAGCAAAACATCGCGCACCGTCCCACCGCCCACGCCGGTGATCGTCCCATCAGAATCGCCATGAACGGATTTAACTCATAAGCGAGCGCTTTTCCCGCTCCCGACACGGCAAACAAAGCCAAACCCGCCGCGTCGAGCCCAACGGCGACCGGGATAGGAATTCGTTGCGCGAAGTCATGGAATAGGATTGCGACGGCGCCGCCGCTAAACGCTACGACGGCATAGCGCCAGTCGCGAATCGATTGAGGCGGGACGGCACCGATCAGTAGATCGCGCATGATCCCACCGCCCAATGCGGTGGCGAACGATAACACCATAACGCCGAAGACGTCGAGGTTGCTCGCCAAGGCGGTCGTCGCGCCTTCGACGGCAAACACGAATGTGCCGGCGAGATCGACCGCGAAAAGCAGTCTATCGGAAGTCTTCGGCATGAGAGTTTCTCGACCGCCCTGGAAAATAAACTATAACCGCGGGCTCAAGTTTTGAAGCGAAACTTGCGTGACAAGTACCAGGCAACCCCGGCGGGTAGGCCAAACACGACGACGTGCACGGCAATTTCGGTCGCGAAGGAATAGTTAGCCACAAAGACGCCAACGCAGAAGTTGACGATGGAGACGGCCAGCCAGACCCAGACGAAGAGATAGGCTCCGTCAACGGTCCGCTTGTCTTTTCGCGCGTTGATCTGGGCGGCGACAAAGACAAATACTGACAACAGAATGAGTCCGATCACCGTCAGTCTGAGTGTATGCATGGTCGGGCCGTTACACTTGTGCCGCCGCCAACAACGAGCAAATATTTTTCTGGTTATGGTTCTCTTGACCTGATCGACTTGATCACGGTGCGGCCCGTTTTTCGGCCAAATCCCACGGCCGTAACCGACCCTGAGCGAAATAAGTTCCGTTGGCTGACGCTGCGGCTGAGATGCATAATGTCTTCCACAAAATCCAGCGTCTTCTTTTGGTCCAGCCTAGCCGGACTCTTCATCGTAAGCTCTTCAACAGTCACGCTTGCCTTTGAATGTTGAGCCATCATTTTCCACTGTTCGATCGTACTTGCTCGGCCCGGCAGAAACAATCTGTCGCGATAAGAATATTGGCTCGGAATACGATCCGTACGCTGACTAGAGTTTCCGGATGGTAATTCGGGAATCGGTCTGAGAACTCAGGGTCGGCCCTGCTTCATGTATGGGGTGCGTAGCGAAAACTTTTGCGTCTTCGGTTTCTCCGTGGCTTCTAACTTCCTTGCTGCGTTCATAGGAACCCCTTTCAAGGTGGTTTTTGATTTAGTTGTTAACGCCGTCAACCTTTAGGTGATAGAGATCGATCACGTTGCATCGTACGACTTTGTCGATGACCGGTTTCGGCAGATGGCCGAGCTCGCAACCGTGATAAACAGGAAAGGCACTGCTCAAGGTTCGACCAACGGACCGCGTATGGTCGACCACGTTGCCATCAACCCGGCGCACCCTCAAGAGCGCAAGGGGGATCAGGACAATTGTAGATGTCGCAAGCGATTCCGCGAAGAGCTCAGATGCCGATGGTCATTCGTATCTTAAGGCTTCGATGGGATCTAAACTCGCGGCTTTCTTGGCCGGATAATAGCCAAAGAAAATGCCGACCGCGCCGGAGAAAAGAAAAGCGATCGCGACGATCGTCGGGCTGATCAGTGTCGGCCATTGCGCCCATTGCTTGAGCACTTCCGAGCTGCCGATACCGAGAAAGATGCCGATAATTCCGCCCGTGGCAGCCATGACCACCGCCTCGACGAGAAATTGCCGCATGATGTCGCGGCTGCGCGCGCCCACCGCCATACGGATGCCGATCTCACGCGTACGCTCGGTGACCGAGACCAGCATGATGTTCATGATACCGATGCCGCCGACCAACAATGAAATCGACGCAACGCTGCCGAGTAAAACGGCCATCACCCGCGCGGTTGTCGACGCGGCCTCAGCGATATCGGATAGATTACGCACGTTAAAATCATCATCTCGATCCACTCCGATACGATGGCGCTGGCGCAGCAGCAGGGTAATTTGCTCTTGCGCGTCCTGCACGCGGTCCGCGCTGACCGCCTTGACGACGATGCTATGGACCCAGGTGATGCGCATGAGTCGTTTCTGCATGGTGGTGTACGGGATCATCACCGTATCGTCTTGATCGGTGCCTTGACCGCTCTGCCCCTTGGCGGCCAATACACCGACGATGCGAAATGGAATGTTTCTGATGCGGATCACCGAGTCGATGGGATTGTCGCCGCCGAACAATTGCCGCGCGACGGTTTCGCCGATCACGGCCACTTTGGCCGCGGTGTCCATATCGCCTTCGTGCAGAAAACGGCCTTCGGCCACTTGCCACTCGCGGATTTGTTGGAATTCAGGCGCCACGCCTTGAGCCAAGGTTCCCCAGTTGAGATTACCGGCGACGAGTTGCTCTGGCCGCCGCAATACCGGCGAAGCGAACGAGACCGACGGCAGCTCTTGCATCATCGCCCGGGAATCGCCGTCAACCAGCGTGTTCATGTTTCCCGTTCCCGCCCGCACTCCACCTTGGACATTGCTCCCCGGCAAGACGATGAGAACGTCGGTTCCAAGGCCGGCGATCTGCGAACGGATCGTCGCCTTGGCTCCTTCGCCGATGGCGACCATAGCGATCACGGCGCCGACTCCGATGATAATGCCGAGCATGGTCAAAAACGCCCGCAGTTTATTGCGAGCCAGCGCGCGCAGCGCGATCCGTAGCGTCATCAACCACTGCATTTAATGGTCCTCCTGAGGAATCGTCGGCTCATTCGGTTTGTCGGAGAGCACCAGACCATCGCGAAAGACGATCTGCCGTTTGGCGTGGGCAGCGATATCCGGCTCATGGGTAACCAGAACAATGCTGATTCCTTGGTCGGCATTGAGGCGCTGAAACAGTTCCATGATCTCAGCGCTGGTCGCCGAGTCGAGATTGCCCGTCGGCTCGTCGGCGAGGATCAGCGATGGATTGTTGACCAGCGCCCGCGCGATCGCGACCCGCTGCTGCTGGCCGCCGGAAAGACGACTGGGGGTGTGATCGCGCCGGTCGTCGAGCCCGACGTGCGAAAGTGCTTCCACGGCGCGCCGATGACGCTCTTTGCCCACGAAGCCATTGTACATCATCGGCAGCTCGACATTCTCCAGCGCCGTGGTGCGCGACAGGAGATTGAATCCTTGGAAGACAAAACCGATGCGCTTATTGCGGATATGCGCCCACTCATCCGAACTGAGCGAGTCGACTTCTTCTCCGTCGAGATAATATTTGCCCGCGGTCGGACGGTCGAGACAGCCCAAGATATTCATGAAAGTGGACTTTCCGGAACCGGAGGCACCCATTACGGCGACGAACTCGCCGCGATCAATGGTCAGGTTGATTCCGCGCAAGGCCGGTACCTCGACATCGCCCATGCGATAGGTTTTATACAGACTCTCGACGCGGATGACTTCGCTCATCGAAAACCGAAACCACGCGGTTGTTGGGGTTGGAACGGATTGGCAACACCGCTCTGCGCGGCCGTGCTGCTAGACATGCCGATGACCACAGGATCGTTGTCACGGAGCGGTCCACTGACCACTTCAGTCTTGGAACCGTCGGTGATACCGAGCTGGACCTCGATGGCTTTCGCCTGGGAACCGTTGAGGACGTAAATCTTCGCCTGGCGGACTTTTCGTACACCCGCGGCGCCGCCGGCCGCGCGGCTCGTCCGCCGCGCGCCGACCTGCGGCGCGGCGCGATTGAGCTCCTGGCGCAGCACATCCTGAGCTTCGCTTTTTTCCTCGGGCGGCTTGAAGCGCAATGCCATATTCGGAATGGTCAGGACATCTTCCTTTTCGCTGACGAGAAATTGAACGTTGGCGGTCATGCCGGGCTTGAGTAGCAGTTCCTTGTTGTCAATTCGCACCACCGCGTCGTAGGTCACCACGTTCTGCACGATCGTCGGCGCGTTGCGCACCTGGAATACTTTGCCGCGAAAACGGCGCGCCGGGAAGGCGTCGACGGTAAAAGACACTTGCTGCCCTTCGTGCACATTGCCGACGTCCGCCTCATCGACGCTCGTGTGGACTTCCATTTTCGAAAGATCGTTGGCGATCGTAAACAAGATCGGCGCCGTCAACGACGCCGCAACGGTCTGACCCACATCGACCGTGCGGGAAATGACGATACCATCGACCGGAGAGCGAATCACGGTGTTGTTGAGGTCAACACTAGACTGGCTTAGAGCGGCTTGTGCTTGCGCCGTTTGCGCTTGATTGACGTTCAATTGCGCCGCCGCCGCATCATAGGCCGTTTGGGCGGCATCAAGCTCGCTTTGCGCCGTCAATTCTCGTTTTCTTAGCTCGCGGTTCCGTTCCAAGGTCCGCTGCGCGTCCATGACGCTTACTTTCGCCTTCGCATGATTCGCTTGCGCGGCCAGCAAATTGGCCCGTGCCTGATCCACCGACGCCCTGAACTTGTCTTGGTTGAGTTGCGCGACGACCTGTCCCGCTTTCACTTTGGTATTGAAATCCGCAGACAGTTTTTCGATGGTCCCTGAAACTTGGCTGCCCACTTGCACCGTAACCACCGCTTGCAATGTGCCCGTCGAGGAGACGACCTGGCGGACGTTCGCCTTGCTCGCCGCGACCGTAAGGTAAGGCGATTCCGCCGTAGAGTTGCCCAGGCTCCAGTAGGCAAACCCGGCGCCGCCGACCAGGAGCAGCGCAATCCCGGTAAATACGAATTTCTTGATTTTCATGACTCCTCGCGCAACAAGCCAAACACTTTTACGGCAAAGTCGTTCGAATCACGCCGAGTCATGCGCCGATAAGTCAAGCCGGTAGTGATTTCCGCGTTGGTTTCCTGGTCTTCGATCACTTGCTCCAAAGTGACGCGAAAGCGCGACACTGGCGCCGCGCCCGTCATCTCATATTGCAATTCCCGAACACTGCCTTTGAGGTAGTAATTGGTCTTGAAGTCGCTCACCATGAGCGTGATTTTGCCCGCCGTTCTGAGATTGTTCGCCGTCGAGCTGTTTTTCCACAGCGCCATATCCAGCGTCGACAGGTTCTTGGCGACAATTTCGTAGTAAGACAACAGCGCCGGGTGGGCCCAACCCGCATCGTCGATCGTGAAGATCGGAATAATTTTTCCTTCGTGAGACTCGACTTGCGCTCCGCCAAGTCGCTCCAGCAGCGCCGGCGTCAGTTCATTTCCCAAAATTTGTGACATAATCGCGACGGTTTGTTCCCTTGACGTTTACGCGCCTCAATGGGTCTACGTTTCGAGAGCCAATTCCTGTCTTTTGCCGAAGCCTTGCTCATTATCGATGAAAAAAACTCTTTCGGGCGCGACGCAATAAAATCTCACTTTTAGGAATGCCTTGTAAAACACTCCGCTTGCCGGATCAGTAAAAAGCTTTATCACTTCCGGGTACTTGCGCGCATAGATCGCCATAGCTTTCGCCTTCTCCAGTACCCCGTCGACCAGTACGACTTTACCTTCCAGCTGAATGCCCTTAATTTTGCGCCAATCCTTATAATCCTCTTGAACCGTCACTGCAACTCGGGCGTTGGCCGTTAGATTCTGACAATGGCGCGAATCAGGTGCTGAAAAAAAATAGAGTCGCAAGTCATCACTGGCGTAAAACACCGTCGCTGCCCAAGGCAGATCGCCCGCACAAGTCGCCAAAGTCATCGTGTTGTGGGACTGCAGGTAATCGAAGAATTGCTTTTTCAACTCATCAGGCATCGTCAGGTCGAGTTCGGCTGGATAAATGAGAAATAGAAACCGCTAAAACGCACATCTCAACACCCGGCCATTTGGCGCAGCAATGGCGCACGGCGCAATTCGGCCAAGTTCGTGGCTCCGACGCAGAGCATGCTGACTTTGAGCGCATGGATGACACCGATCAAGGATTCTACCACCTTGTCCCGAGACTCCAAAGCAGCAGCCAGGAGGGGCTGTCCCAGGGCGGCAATATCAGCGCCCAGGGCAATCGATTTGGCGACGTCGACCCCACTGCGAATTCCACCAGAGGCAATCAGTGGAATTTCTGGTAGTGCTTTGCGCACGCTAACGAGCGCTTCCTCGGTTGGAATGCCCCAGTCAGCGAAGGCCTTGTCCGCCGGTTGGCCTTGCTTCCTAGCGCGCTGCGCTTCTACGGCCGACCAAGACGTCCCTCCCTTGCCGGCGATGTCTATGGCGCGGACGCCGGCACGTTGCAATCGAACGGCGGCGTCAACTGAGATACCGTTGCCGACCTCTTTAGCAACCACGGGAACTTCAAGCTCCCGGCAAACCGCCGAGATTTTGTCGGTCAAACCTTTGAAGTTACGATTGCCCTCCGGTTGCACGGCTTCCTGAAGTACGTTGAGATGAAGTATCAGCGCATCGGCGCCGATCATCGACACGGCGCGGCGACAGTGCACCACAGTGTAACCGTAGTTGAGCTGCACCGCACCGAGATTGCCGAAGAGCAAAATATCCGGCGCCAGGTCGCGAACATGAAACGAAGCCGCGGCGGACGGCTCTTCGATGGCGACCCGTTGCGAACCGACCCCCATCGCCAATCCCAAGGCCTGCGCGGCTGCGGCCAAATTGCGATTGACCTTGCGCGCCAGATCAAATCCGCCGGTCATTGAAGAAATCAATATCGGTGCTTTAAGTCGCTTGCCGAGAAACGTAATGCTGAGATCGATTTCATCGATGTCGATCTCCGGCAGCGCGTTGTGAACGAAGCGATACGCTTCAAACCCTGTGCGTGACGGGCTCGAAACGCCTTCCGTGTCGAGACAGAGTTCCAGGTGTTCTTTTTTGCGCTGTTGAGTTTTGCTGAGGGCGTTCTTATCGCCGCGGTTTGGCATGATGACCGAGGGCTGGCAAATTCAACGCTGCTTTTTTGCGGCTTGACGTTCTTTAACGGCGGCCAGCGTGGTGGTTTTCGCCGCATCGGGATGGCGGCTCATGCCTTCATCGTCCCAGCGATGGAAGAGTTTTACATCGATATCGAACTGATCGAGGATTCGTGCGACGGTTTGATTGATGATGTCATCCAAGGTCTTCGGACGATGATAGAAGGCCGGCACGGGCGGAAAAATAATCGCGCCCATGCGCGTGAGCGATGCCATCGCTTCTAAATGACCGAGATGAAGCGGCGTCTCGCGCACGACCAAGACGAGTTTTTTTCGTTCTTTTAATACCACATCCGCCGCCCGCACCAGCAAATCCCCGCCAAGCGAATGGGCGATGGCGCCCATAGATTTCATCGAACAGGGCGCGATCACCATTCCTTCCGTGCGAAACGATCCGCTGGAAATGCTAGCGCCGACGTTATTGACGTCATGGACTACGTCGGCCATCGCGTCGACGTCCTTCACCGAAAAAGGCGTCTCCACTTGGATCGTCATCCGGCCGGCCTTGCTCATCACCAGGTGAGTTTCGATGTCGTCGATCTTGGCGAGAATCTCCAACATGCGTACGCCGTAGATCGCGCCGGTGGCGCCCGAGATGCCAACGATCAGTCTTTTTTTCTGGCTCAATTGCGGAACTCCCACGTGAGTTGGTCGCCGTCGCGGACGCCAAGATGCTCTTTCAAGCGCAGCGGCGCGACGATTTCGATTTTGTCGTTCGGATAATTATTCACTTCGGGCAACAAGATCGCCCCGGCAATCTTCTCGCGGGCAACAGTCGCACCGCCAATAATTTCAATCGGATAGAGCCGGGCGCTGCAAAACCCGCCGAGCGCCGGAGCCAACGGCACGCCGGCCGATTCGTCGCGCACGCGCTGCCAGACTTGTGCATCTCCGGCCGCCTTGGGGCGAACGTTGAGCGTGGCCGGAAAAGCATCGAATCCCAAGCTTTGCCTTAAAGCCGATTGCACCCAATCCAGCGCCATGAACGACGCTGCTTGGCCCAAATCGGAAAAAATGATGCCGGTCATCCTCACTATGCCTCATTTTTCAATGACCGGAGAGCGAGACAGCGCTGCCGCCGCGCCGCACTTTGATCACTTCGCTGAGAATTGAGACAGCAATTTCCGCCGGCGTCTCGGTCGCGATGTCGAGACCGATGGGCGCATAAACTCGCTCGATCAGTTCTTCGCTGATCTTGTCTTCATCGCGAAATCTCTGGAAACACGCCTTAATACGGCGCCGGCTGCCGATCATGCCGATATATTTCGCCTGACTGGGAAGAACCACGCGCAGGCAGGGCTCGTCGTACGCATGGCCGCGGGTAATCAGCACGATGTAGCAAGAAGGAGTGATCTTCATCTCTTTGAGCATCTGCGCCATGTCGCCGACTAAGACTTCGTCGGCGTCGGGAAAGCGCTCACGATTGGCGTAAAGTAAACGGTCGTCGATCACGGTCACGTGAAAATCCAAAACTTTGGCGATTTTGACCAGGGGCACCGCGATATGGCCGGCGCCAACGACAATTAATTTCGGCGGCGACGGCATCACCTCGAAAAAGATTTCGAGTTTGCCACCGGCTTGTGGAATGTTCAGCGAAACCAGCTGCGATTTCTCGGCGCGCAATCGGGCGAAGCTCTCTTCGACGATCGCCTCAGTTACGCGCGCGTCGCCGATCGTTTCACCGCTGACTTTTCCGTCACGGACCAGACATTTCGCACCCGGCTCAACACGAACACCGGGCTCGACCTCGACGACGGTGGCGAGCACCGCCGCGGCGCCTTGCTCGTTGATTTGAACCAGTTCTTCGGACAGCGCGATCATTTGCTATCGGATGGTCCGTGATCCGACTCAGTCCACCACGGATCGATAAAAACATTCATGATACCGCCGCACACGGCCGGGCTATCCGAGGAAATATCGTCCAGAAGATCGACCCGAACCGTTCTGGGCTTGCGCGTGCGAATGACCTCGATCGCTTCGCGCTTTACGTCCGCCTCGCCGCAGCCGCCACCGATGGTGCCGAGGATCTCGCCCCAGGCCGTCACCACCATCTTGGCCCCGACTTCGCGCGGCGTCGACCCTTTGGTCGATACAATCGTCGCCACGGCTAAAGTTTCACCCTTGTCGAGAAAATCTTTGACTTGATGGTAGATGGAATCTTTCTTCTTGCCTTCGAGGTCCGCGTCTGTGTAACAAGCGCCGGGTCCAGCCATGTTCGTTCCTCCGAATATTGAGATTATGCATCGAAGACGGCGATCTTGGGTCCTCCACCTCAATCGTCGATACTTCTATGCCACCATCTTTTGTAACGTCCGTCCTAGAGCCACCAAGCTATTAACGTTATGCACCGAAAGAAACAAGTCCAGATAGGGCAGCGCCGCTTGCATGCCCTTGCAGAGCGGCTCGTAGTTCTCGCTCGCCAAGAGCGGATTGAGCCAGATAACTTTTTTACAGCGACGCTTGAGATCCTGCATCTCACGCTCGAGCAAGCTCACGTCGCCGCGGTCCCAGCCGTCGCTGATGATCACGACCACGGTCCGATGCGTCACCATGCTCGGCGCGAAGTCGCGGTTAAACGTATGCAACGAGCGGCCGATGTTGGTGCCACCGGACCAGCCGAGAATGCTGCCGGAGATTTTTTCCAGAGCGTTGACGATGTCCTTGGTGCGAATCAGGTGGGTAATCCTGCTCAGCGAAGTGCTGAAAACAAAAGTCTCCACGCCCCACAGCTCGTTCTGCAAGCCGTACATAAATTGAATCAAAAATCGGCTGTAGCAGTCCATCGAGCCGCTGACATCGCACAGCAGCACGACCTTGGTTTTCTTGATCCGTCGCTTGCGATGCACCAGATCGATGATCTCACCGCCGTATTTCATGCTGCGGCGCATGGTCCAGCGCGGATCGACGGTGTTGCCTTTGCGGCCGACCTTTTTGCGCCGGCTGATTTGGGTGGCGATCTTGGTCGCGATCAGGAGAATCGCGTGCGCGATGGCGCGGCTCTCTTCGACGCCCATCTCGCTGAAGTCTTTGCGGTTCATCAGCTCCTGCGGGCTGTACGTCGGGACAGAAAACTCATCCAGATTTTCGAGCTGCAAATCCTCCTTGCCGAGGGTCTCCGCCGCGGCTTCATCTAGACCGCCTTCTTCGTCGCCGCCCTGCGGTGCGTCCGATTCGGTCGGCGTGCCTTCAATCTCCATAGTCTCCATCGGCACCCGCTCGTAACTGAGCTCGCGCCAGAAACAGTCGAACAGCATATCGAACGCCGGGAAATCTTCTTTCTGCGAGACCATATTGGCGCGCAACAGCGCTCGGAAGTCCGCCTTTTCGCCGAGATCGACATGCTCCACGGCGCGCGCCGTGTCGAGCACCTGGCTGAGGCTCACTTTCACACCAAGTGGTTTTAACGCTCGGGCGAAGGCCATCAAATTCGGCAGGGTTCCCTTGCCGCGCGCCGAAGCGACGCTGTTGACGGCGGCCGCGATTGTTTCGGCAGTGACGTCCATCGAACCCTAGCTCACCATTTCCGGCGACGCTCTCAGCAAAGCGTCCAAGTTGAGTTGGCGCGCTTCCACCTGATCGCGCAGGTGGTGCAAATCCTCACGATACTTAAACACACAACCCATGGTCTCGACGACAGTCTTGTCGTCCAGGCTTTTGCGGTTGAGCGCGATCAACGCCGACGCCCAATCCAGGGTTTCAGCGACACCGGGGCGTTTATAAAAATTCATCTCGCGGACTTTCTGCATGAAGGCGCAAATCTGCTGCGCCATCTTGGTTTCCACTTCAGGAAACTTGGTGGTGATGATCTCGTACTCTTTTTCAAAGGTCGGATACTCGATCCAGTGATACAGACAACGGCGTTTGAGCGCATCGTGAATTTCTCGCGTCCGGTTGGACGTCAGAAATACGTACGGTCGGTGTATTGCGGCGATAGTGCCGAGCTCGGGGATGGTAATTTGAAAATCCGATAGCACTTCCAGCAAAAAAGCTTCGAACTCCATGTCCGCACGATCGATCTCGTCGATCAGCAGTACCGGCGGGTTGGCGCCATCGGTTTGGATCGCCTCCAGCAGCGGCCGCTTCACCAAATAGTCTTCACTGAAAATCTCGGTCTCGACTTTTTGTCTATCGCCATGCTCGACTTCCTCGAGCTTGATGCGCAGCATCTGCTTTGGATAATTCCACTCGTAGAGAGCCGTGTTGGCATCAAGCCCTTCGTAACACTGGAGCCGAATCAGCTTGGCGTCGAGGACTTTGGCCAGAACCTTGGCGATCTCGGTTTTGCCCACTCCCGCTTCGCCCTCCAAAAGCAAAGGCTTGCCCATCACCAGCGATAGATACACCACCGTCGCCAAGGACCGGTCGCAAACATATTTCTCCTTGCGAAGAATTTCCTGTACTTTTTCGATCGTCAGTTGGTTTGGATTCACGCTCGCCTCGCTTGTAGTAATGTCGCCCGGTCACCGTCAACCCGGCGCGAAAGAAAATCAGCTAAGTTGCTCTAGACTCGCTGGAAATCGAATTACGATACCCTCTTTCACCGCCCCGATCAACGAACGACGGTAACCACCTATTTTCGCCTCTGGCGCCAACGAAAACGGCGCAAAAGGCGGCCCTAATTCATCATAACAAACGGTATTCGGTTAGGAAAATCCCCGACGGAAGGGAATCGCCAACCGCACCCGGCGGTGCGTTCCCGGGGAGAACAAAAAGACAACCGCGCCGAGAAAGGTACGGTTGACTAATTGGGTCTGACGATTCTATCGCCTGCCTTCGCTGATCGTGGCGGTGCTGTCAAATGCGGCGCCACGTAGGCGTGCTTGAACTGGTTAAAGCCGGCGAGAGTGATTTTCGCTTGATTCGCCGCATGGAAATCAGGGAACTGTCCAACGCGCACACGGTGCCAAGTCTTGCTGTCGTTTTGAAAAATCATCACATAAGCATCGTAGCCTCGATCGCGCAAGGACTGCACCATCGCCTGCGCGGACTTCTCCTCCGCCAGCGCCGCGACTTGGACCGCCCACAACCGATCGGCTTTCATCTTGGTTGGAATCGGCACGGGCTTGTTGGTTGGAATCACCACGGGCTTAGGCGCAACGACATTCATGTTGGCAGCGGTCAGCGCGTATGCGGGTTGACTCGGGGGGTACTCGGCTGCGTTGGGTTGGCGCGGCTCGACAGCGAGCACATTGGACGGCTGATTGAACAATGGCCCGGGAAAATGAGTCGCCGCCTTGCTGCTGCCGAGACTGGGGGGCAACGGAAGCCCGCGCGAGAACATGGCGGGCGGTTCCATCAAAGGCGCCACAGATGCCCCAGGAGACGGCGGCACATTGCCGGGTTGCGTCGGCGCTTGTTCGGTGCCCGGAACGCCAGGCGTGGGCGCCGTTTCCTCGGGCCGGGGTCTTGGCGCTGATTTGGCGCGGTCCCGCGCGATCCGATCCAGCTCGTTGCGTACTGCGCCGACCTTTGCTTTGAATTCCTCGGTCACCGAAATCGACTCGTCACGCGTGCGAATCACACGTGGTGTGATCAGCATGATCAGCTCGGTACGTCTGCTGTCATCGCTCGTGGTGCCAAAAAAACGCCCGACCACGGGAATATCCATCAAATAAGGAATACCCGATCGAGTCCGGCTCTTGCGCTCACCAATGAGCCCGCCGATCACCAAAGTTTCGCCGTCGTGAACGACCGCGGTCGTTTCGGCATCCTGGGTGTTGAACGCGGGGAAGGAATTATTGTTGATTAAGACATCGTCGCCCCGGGCGCTGACCTCGGCCTTGAGTTGCAGGTTGACCAAGCCTTTTGCATTTACCTGCGGAATGATGGTCAAGATTCTGCCGGTGTTGCGATACTGGATGCTCGTGCTTTCCGCTATGCCCCCAACGGCCTGTGATATGGTCCCCGTGGGAACCGGCTCTTCCGAACCAACCTGGATCCGCGCCGGGCGATTATCGGCGGCGAGTACACTCGGCGATGAGAGCAATTTTACCCGGGCATCGGCCGCGAGCGCGTTGATCAACGCTTGAACGTCGCTCCCGCCGATAATACCGGTCAATCCGGAGCCAAAAACACCACCCGTGGGGAATAAGTCGCCAAGACTCCGTAGCGCCCCCCGCGATTTAAAGGTTTGATCAAAAATGGTGACTCTGGGTCTTCTCAGGATTTCGATATCGACACCGAAGGACTCCGAATCGGTCAAATCAACCTGTAGCACCATCGCTTCGATGAGCACCTGGCGTGGAATCGCGTCGAGGTCTTTCAGAATATTTTTGATGTTCTGGAATTCTTGCGCGGTGCCGTAAATGATCAGCGAATTAGTGGCTGGATCCGGAACGATGCGAAGCTGCTCCTGGGGCTGCTGTTGCTGTGCCTGGGATGAGGGCGCCGGCGGGCGTCCCACACCAGGGGCTTGCGGGGGGGTCACGGGTTGAGGCGGAACGGCCGAAGGTTGCGGCACTTGGCCAGGCGCTGGGACCGCGGCGTAAGCTCCGAGCGGCTGGCTTGGTTGCTGGCCAAACGAGCCGGAAGATCCGAAGGAAGATCCGGTTGGGCTTCTGCCGGTCGCCGGGTTCATGCCCCCCGTCGTCGATCGATGGATATCCTGCAGCGTTGGTGTCGTGTCGCGCCGGCTGGTCGGCGGCTGGCCCAGAGCCTGGCTTAACACATCAGCCAATTCGGTCGCTTTGCCGTTTTCCACCGGATAGATAAAGATGCGCCGTCCGGGTCCCTCGGCAATGACGTCAATGCGATCCAGCCAGCGCTTCGCGTACGTCCATGCCGCTTCGCTATGGCTGATGACCAAAAGCTGATTGATGCGCGGCAGCGCGATAAATTCCGCGGCAAAATTCTCCGCCTGCGGAACGGAGGAGGCAAATGACTGCATCACTTTCGTCATTTCCTGAGCCAACTCTTCGGCGCTCGCAATTTTGGGCTGGTAGATTTCCATGCGCGTGCCGGCGAAAACTTGCACGTCGATCAGATCGGCAATTTCCGCGAGCCTGTGAATATTCGACGGCAGATCCATTACGATAAGAAAATTGCCGCGGGGATTGTCGACGATCTCACCGCCCGGCTGCAAGAACGGCGTCAAAACGCGCTTCATTTCAGCTACCGCGAAAAAGCGAACGGGAATGACTTGAAGCGCGAAGCTATCCTCTTTACCTTGTCCTATCGGTCGGACCAGGCCTTTGCCGTCTTTGATCGGCATGATGTGATAGAGGTTGCCGGTGCGCACCGCGACGGCCCCGTTCATGCGCAGCACTTGGTGAAAAACCGGCAATAGATCCTCGGAGCGCAATGGCTCGGCGCTGTTGATCGTCACGGTGCCCTTGACTTCCGGGTCGATGGTATAGGTTAAGCGCAGCTGCTGAGCGATGATGTGAATGATTTCCACCAGATCCGCGCGATTGAAATTTAACGATATCATTCCCCCTGACGGACCTGCGGGAGCCGGCGAGAATCTTCTCTGTGGCACGCCAGACGTGGGCGGAACCTGCTGCGCCGCGCCCTCCTGCCCCGGAGGCGTGGCCCCTGGCTGGGACGGAGTTGTCGGCACCTGCTGAGCTTGAGGCGTGCTTTGCGCACCCGGCTGCGGCGCGATCGGACCAGGCGATTGGGCCTGAACCGGAACCCTCCGCGGGATTGCCGGTGGTTTCGCCGGAGACGGACTCTTACTGGTGTCTGGCGGTTCGGTCGCGCTCGGTTGCGCCTGGCTGGGCGTTGTTGGACCAGGTTGAGACGGTGTTGGTACCTGTTGTGCCGCGAGCGGAACGATCAATCCCGCCACGGTGATCAGTGCTGTCAATCCAGATATGCGCTTTGCTGCCATGAGAATGCCCCTTCCGGATCACGAATCGGGAGTCGGACCCCCGGGAACTTGAACCCTGCCTCTGCGCGGCAAATTTGGAATGACCCGCGGCGGTGCGGCAACGGCTCCCGGTGGAGCGAATTGACCGCCAGCCGCGGCCCTCGGCGCGCTCACTTCAACTTTCCGGAAATAATCCAGCATGACCTCTACCCGCGCTTCATCCTTGGCAAAGACAACTTTTTTGTCAGCGATTTCCGCCAAGCGGTAGCCTTCGACGTTGTCACCGAGCTTCAATCTCATCGGCGCAGCGAGTTGTCCCGGAGCGGCTTGCCCCGCGCTCGGGTTGGTTCCGTCTTGTAGAATCGCCGTGCGATTACTGCCAATGATTACCGTGCCCACCAGGATCATGTTGCGGATGCGTTGCGACGACCGCGAATTCTCCTCCGCTTCACGCGTCGCGCCAGCGCCTCGTTCGGGGTCGAAAAGATTCTTACTTACGATCACGTCCGTGTTTACCGGCCTCCCGGATGCCGCAGTGACTGGTTTTTCACTCGTGGTTGCCGCGGGAACGGGTTTCGTCGGCGTGGCAGTATCCCATGGGCCTCCCTGCCAGGACCGATAGGTACTCCATCCGATCAGTCCAATGGCTATCACCATGAAAATACTAAACAGTGATGATCGTGTTAGAATCGCGCTTATCCTCCAGGAAATTTGGGCGCCAAAATAGTCACTAATCTACGCCGGTGAGAAATCAGGGTCAAATACAATGCTAAATTATACAGTTTCGTGCCAGATTTGAAAATGAAGATTTATGGCCTTATTGGTCGAGTCGTCCGCACAGGCCCGATAAACAGCAAAATTTCAAATGTAGGCCGATACGAAATGCTCAAAGGCTCCCCCAACGTCAGCCAGCCCGGAAACGTTACAGCACCGCTAATTCAAGAACGATTCCGCGATTCGGGATCTCCTCCTAAACAATAGAAATACCTATGTCGCCCGCAGGATCTTTCGTGTCCGTTGCAGCCCGTTCGGGCGATTGGCGTCACACGCCCTTTTCGGCAGCCGATTTGGCCGGATTACCGGGATTCTCGGCTTTTGCCGGTGCGGAGGGCGCGCGCGCAAATCCCGCTACCGTCAGGCTTGCCCGTAAATTTTGCGCGGGCAGTTGAGGTACTCCCTGCGGTTGGGGAAACCCGACTGGACGGAAGAGCGAGCGCACGTTGATTTCGTCTATAACCAGCAATTTCGGCGAGGTATCAAGACCCCTGATCAGATTGGCAATCTGCTGAATTTGACCGCCAATTTCCATTTGAATCGCGATCTTTGAAAATGAGCCCGCGGGTTCCGGATTGAGGACACGCGTGGTAATGACTTGCGTCCCTTCCCGGCTCGCCAGCGCCTGCACGGTTTCCTGAAGATCCGAGGCGCTCACCGATGGCGTGTCGCCGCTGAGCAATTTCGGCTCCTGCGCCTTGATCTCGGCGCGCGCCGCTTCCAAGGCAGCCAGCATGGTATCCTTATGACCGAGATAGCGAAGATTTTTGGCTAAGAGCTGCGGTTGGCTTTCAAGTTGATTCTTAACCCATTCGCGGCGCTCCAAAAACGGCGTCACGATCGCGAACTTGGCGATAAAAACGAGTAGAATCAGCGCGCTGCCAATCGCCAAACGCGTTCACGCTTGGATAGTTTTTGCCAAAAGTTGCTCATGGTCTTGTTTTTGACTCTTTGGCCGGCGGGTTTTTGGTTTCTTTGAGCCGTTTCTCGAGCGCTCGGCTTTCGCCTTTTCGAGATCCGCCTTCAATGAGAAGGTCTCACGGTTGTCGCGTCCGCGGTTGGACGGCGCGTTGAAACCGACGTTTTCGAAGACCGTTGAACGCTCCAGGACGGGAATTAACGTCGATGCATTTTCGGCATTGCCTTGAACTTCTAACAAACCGGTGCGATAGCGCAGGTTAGAAAAATACGCGGTGCTGGGCACGACTTTGGAGAGCTCATCGAGCACACGCAAAACTTCCCCCCGGCGTTGATCGAGGTCTGTCAGCAATGTAACTTCTTTGCGCAACTGCTCGAACTGCGTTTCCTCCCGGCGCAGCGCCAGTGATAGCGGGCTCAAGCTTGTGATTTTCTTTTTGCAGCTGTCTGAGGCGTATCTCGTCTTTGATCGGAAAACTCGCTCCCCAGGCGACGAGCGCGATAAAGAGCACACTCAAAAGCACGGTGTTCAGCAGCGATAGAGTCCCGCTCTTTTCCCAATCATTACCTTCGTGACGCAAGAAGTTTGCCCCAAACGAGGCTTCGCGGACGCCGCGCAGCGCCGTTCCAATCGGCCGGCAATAGTTCCGCATCTGCGCGCTGATTGAGTCCTTGCAAGCGTTGAGTGGCAAGATTGGCCATGTCTTCCGCTGCCGCAAGTTTGCCGGCAGCCAATCCATTCAACGTGGCTAGATCGCCGCAGCGATAGTATCGCGGCACCTGGCTGAGGCCCTCTTGAAGCAGTTCATTGCCAGCCCCTTCGGCCCACTCGGCAGCAGGGAAACGGTGGCAATACAACAGTTCGCTTGTCGGCTTCCAGCGATTACCGTTAACCCGCACACCGATCATTTCCCAATCTTTGGCATGTCCGGCCACCATAGCGGCGCCGCCGGCCGCCAACGCCTCGGTGAATAAGAGATAATTGGCGAGCGCGGTAACCGTCGTCTCGATGCCCCTTGGTTTGATACCGAAGGATTCCAACAAGCTGAGAAGATTGTCGATGGGCTTCTTGGGAATCGCAAAGACGTAGACGCTGAATTTTTCTCCCTTTCCTGCCGACCGGAAGATAATCATAGTAAATATCATCGCGCTTAAACGGCAGCTGCCGCTCGATCTCGTATTCGAGCACCTGGCGGAGATTATCCTGCGCCGCGAGCGGCAGAAAAACCTGTTGCGTGATCGCCTGTTCCTGCGGGACGCAAAGATACACGGCATCCCGCGCAGCGTTGAAATGCGGCAATAAAGAAATGATCGCTTGCCGGAGCGCGCGTTCGTGGGAATCGCTTTCCGCTTTAAGCGCAATTTCGCGCACATCTTCGGCGACCCAACCGGTCAGCTCGGAGATCGCTTGCCGGTTATCGCCTTGCGGCAACGGGCGCTTTCCTGTTCAAGCACGGAAACTTTGAGAAAGCTCTTGCGCAATCGGACCATGACCAACCGGTCGCTCAGAACGATAGAGCCCGACGCTGGTCAGAAAATCCGCCCGGGAAACGTCCTTTAAATCACGAAGGCTGATCATCGTATTTGCCTTTGCATCCAATTCCCACCCTAAGCACCGCCTCAACCAGCTTATCTTACCCTATGATCCAGCTCCGGGGTACTACTATGTCGCGATCCAGCCAGCGCAGCAACTCGAATCCTTGAGCGCCGCCCAACCGGACGACTCCTTTGACCCGCCGCGCCGTTCGGGCGCCCGTCGGCCGGCCTTCCGCTTCCACGGCGACCACCGATGGATTGGTAAAAACGAACATTTGCAGCGCGCTATCGCCGGCGCCGATGCCGAGAAGCGGCAGCAAATCCGGCAGTGTTTTTTCAGAGAGCTTCTTGCGCTCGTCGACGAAGTTTCGGCATTTCTCCAAAGGAATCCCCGTCAGTGCATGAATGGTTTCGACGGACGCGGTGCGCAGATTCACCCGGTCAATGGCGCTGTCGACGGTAAAGATTTCGCGCAGCGCTATGGCAGGCGACGCGCTTCGGCGACGAATCATTCGCGTCGATCGTAGCCAAAGAACAAATCGGCCGTCATCCCCTTGATCCAAAGCAGATCCTCGATGCTGTCCAGCGGGCCGTTCTTGGCGCTGTACGCCGGCGTTAGAGTCGCATAGTAATCGTTCTCGGCGCCGTTGGTCCGATGGAGGTCGTCGGCGTCTCGCCAGTCCATGATCGAGTCGACCAACATGTCCCTGCGGGTCTCATCAATCCCGAGATTGGTAAAGATTCGCCGCAGAGTCTCTTCGTTGACTCGGTTGATGTTGACCTTGCCGCTTTCATCGACGAGCCGCACGCGGAACGCCCCGTCGCCGAGAGTTTCCTCGCGAAAACTACCGTCGAACAGATCACTCTGTTTCTCGCCCAGCGTCGGAGTTCTCGCACCGCCCTGCTGATTTAAGAAATTCGTACAGACCCCGCTCGAAACCCGCCACGGCCAAATAGTAACCGAGAGTTTCATCACTGAAACGTTGCGCCGCGGTGGCTTCTTCGCGCGCCGACGACTGAACTCGAAGGCGACGACGAAAAGAAAAACAAAAATCCACAAAACGGCGATAAGAACGACGCCCCCTTGGCCGGCAAGCGGGGGCGGATTCGACGGGCGTTGGCGTTGCGATTTCATGGCGCAAGCACCGCCAGCATCACCGGAAAAATCCACCGCACGGGCTCTGCCTCGATCATCCAAATAGCTAACACGCACGGCACGAGGCAGCGTCCTTCGCTCGTTCCCGTCCCAACGCTCTTCCCACGTTTCATCATCCGCCTGCGGGTCCAAGTACGCTAAGCGAAGTTCTTTGATGCCCTCCTGAAGAACCACGCTATAGGTCTGCCCGGCAGCGCCCGCGTCTGCGTTGATGCGCACGGGCGTCGTTTCTTCCAGCTTAAGCGTCGCGCGGCCTTCACGGCCGCCGTCCTGTCGCGATTTGAATCTTTGCCATGCCGCGCCCGCCCCTTCCCTGGGAATACGCCGAGACAAACGTCAGCTTTCGGCTTCGCCCTGAAAAAACGCCGTCGGCCTCTTGCGCAGACTCCCGATACGGGAATGCCGAGCGAATATAGCTGCCGAGAGGTCGGCAACCGAGCGCTGTTTTTGATTTCGCGTGGCGTTAGCTTGCGACTTTTCCACGGCGCGATGACTGAGACTGAAAGCGCCGTAAAGAATCGCTCCCATGAGAGCGAAAATCGTCAACGCCAGAACGACTTCGATGAGCGTAAATCCGGCGTCGGCAGCGCGATCGCGCGGTTTGTTATGAAACGCCCTTTGTCCTTCAGGGTAACGCAACCATACGAGTCATGGTCATGGGTTCGCTTTTTTGCCGAGACGGAATGTTTTTAGATCGATAAGCCGCTCGCGTCTGCCCTCCAGCGCGTAGAGCTCGACGGCGACTTCCTTGAGTTCCCAATTATTCGATAAACCCAACGATGACGATGGATCCCTTACGGTTTGAACCTGGGCTTGCCAGCGGCCGGTGCCGCCGAGTGTGCCCGTTTCGCCGCTTCAGGGTAGCTTTCTGCGCGCCAACAATTCATCCATCACCCGTGCACCGTCCGCCGCGGCTTCCGTGCGCACCGCGCTGCGCGCTCCCAAGCGCAGACCCAGAGAGAAAATTTGCAGCAACGTCACTACTCCCAAGCTGAGGATGGTGAGCGCAACCAAAACTTCGAGCAACGTGAATCCTCGGAGCGATCGGCGATAAAAGCGGCGGCTCATAATCAATTGGCGCGCGAAACTTCGATCCTGCCCGTAAGTGCTTCCAGGCGAATGACATAGGAGATCGATTGTTCGCGATCGGCAAGCCGGATGTCTCCGCCCATACTGCTGCCGTTGGGATAGAAATGGAATCGTGTACGGTCGCGATCCAGCTGTTCACCGCCATCGACGGAAATAAATTTCACGTCCGCGGGCAAGCTGACTTCTCTGGAGCGCGAAACGCGGTAACTATTTTGGGGAAAATTAAGGACGAGCTGATGCGGCTCGCCATCGAACAGCGCGCGGCTCCGTAGATCGCGCGCCGCCGCTGCCAACCCCAAGGCGGAGCTGCGCACTTCACGTTCCTGCAATCCTTTGGCAATGTTGGGCAGTACGATGAGCATGCTGACCCCGATAAGGAGCAAGACTAAAACGAGCTCCAGAAGCGAAAAGCCGCTGCTACCTTTCCCAGCTGTTAACATCGTCCCGCCCCGGGCACCCCGTCGGCGCCATAGGAAATGATATCGTAAGGACCATGATCGCCGGGACTTTTGTAGATATAGGGTTTACCCCACGGATCCGGCGGGACTTCTTTTTTGAGATACGGCCCGTCCCAACGGTCGACCCCGCCCGGCTTCTGATTAAGCGCAGCGAGTCCCTCTTGTGTCAATGGATATCGGCCGACATCGAGACGAAACGTGTCGAGCGCGGTGCCGAGAAGCTCGACTTGAGCCTTGGCAGCTTTAGCCGTTGCTTTCTCTTCTTGCTTCATGAATTGCGGCACGACGAGACCGGCGAGCAAGGCGATAATCGTCACTACGATCAGGAGCTCGATCAGCGTGAAGCCCTGGGCATTTATTAAGACTCTTTTAGAAGGGTAAATCATTGATACTAAAAATTGCCAGCAACATGGATATAACGACCACACCGACGATGAGTCCCATCACGAGTATCAGCGCTGGCTCCAGTAATGACGTCAATCTTTTCGTCGTCCGTTTGACCTCTTGATCGTAATAATTCGCGACTTCCGCCAACATTCCGTCCAGTTTACCGGTTTCCTCTCCCACGGCAATCATATTCAATGCGAGAGCCGGGAAGAGACCGCTCTCGTTTAATGGCCGAGCCATCCCCTTGCCCTCACGCACGCGCACTTGTACTTGGCTGATCGCACGCGCCAGCAACCGGTTACCAATGACCCCCTGAACGGTTCCCAGGGCGTCGAGCAGGGGCACGCCGCCTTTCATTAGCGCAGAAAGCGTGCGGGCGAAACGGGCCGTCTCGAACTTGCGCACCAGTTCGCCGAACAACCACGCGCGCAAACACAAACGATCCCACTCGCCTTTTCCTTCAGGCGAGCGGATATAAAAGATCGCCGCGCCAACAATGCCGATTAAAACGAGGAGAATGATCCAGCCGTATTCTGACAGGATTAAGCTCAAGTTAAGAACCAGCTTGGTGATCAACGGCAGAGATTTGTTTACGTCTCTAAAAATCGCGGAGAATCGTGGAATGACGAAGACGAACATCACGATCAGCGACAAGCCGGCCGCACTCGCCAGTATCGCCGGATAGATCAACGCGGATTTGACTTCTTCCTTGAGCGCGAGGGTGCTTTCCAAGTACTCCGTCAAATAACGCAGCACGTTTTCCAAAATGCCGCCGGCTTCACCGGCGCGGATCATGTTCACGTAAATCTTGGGAAACACCTCGGGATGATCCGCCATCGAAGCGGCCAATGATTTCCCGGCGCGCACCGCCTCGACCAGGGAGCGCAAAATCTTGCTCAACTCACCGCCTTCGACCAAGCCGCCGAGGATCGATAGACTGCGGTCGAGAGGCAAGCCGGCGCCGAGCAACGTGCCGAGCTCGCGGGTAAATTGCAGGAGCTGTTGCTGACTCACCTTGCGCCGCGAAGTCAGCACGAGTTGCGGGCGCGCCGTTCCAACCGCACGCTCGCTCGGCAGCGCGATGCGCAAGGGCACACAGCCCATCTCGCGCAGCTGCAAGATCACGCTTTGCTCGGCGTCCGCTTCGATCACGCCTTCGACAACCTTTCCCGCCTGATCCGCGGCGCGATATTGGAAAAAAGCCATGACTACTCGGAAACCACCGTTCAAGAGTTCAAACGTTCAACGTAATAGATTTTTGAATATCGTGAACGTTTGAACGTTCCGATCCTCGAACGACGCTTATGCCTCTTCCCGCGTCACTCGCAGCAATTCGGCTAAGGTCGTGGTGCCCTGGCGCACCTTATCCCAGCCGTCGTCCCGGAGCAGGCGCATTCCCTGGCGTACGGCCAGATTGCGGATCGTGCCGGCGTCGGCGCGCTGCACGATCACCTTGCAGATTTCCGAAGTCGCTGGCAGTAACTCAAAAATCCCCACGCGCCCCAGATAGCCGGTTTGGTTGCAGGCGTCGCATCCCGTGGCTTCCCACACGGTTTGCACGGCGTTACTATTTTGCAACTCCAGTTCCGCCGCCGTGATGTCCAAACCTGCAAACGCAACTTCTTTGCGGCATGCCGGGCATAGGCGTCGCACCAGCCGCTGCGCCAACACGCCCAAAAGCGATGACGAGAGGAGATAATCTTGCACGCCCATTTCTAGCAGGCGGGAAATCGCGCCGGCGGCGTCGTTGGTATGCAGAGTCGAAAGCACCAAGTGACCGGTGAGTGCCGCCTGTACGGCGATCTCGGCGGTCTCGGCGTCGCGGATCTCGCCCACCATGATGACATCGGGGTCTTGGCGCACGATCGAGCGGAGACCGTTGGCGAAGGTCAATCCGATTTGCGGCTTGACGTATATCTGATTGACGCCGCTCAATTGGTATTCCACTGGGTCTTCGATCGTAATGATCTTTTTTCCGGGATCGTTGATCTTTTGCAGCGCGCCGTAAAGCGTGGTCGTCTTGCCGCTGCCGGTCGGACCGGTGACGAGGAGCATACCATGGGGTCTTTTGATCATCTCGTTGAACTTGGCCAGAAGCCCGGCGGGAAATCCCAGAGTGTCGAGCTCGGTGAATATCTGCCCCCGCTCTAAGAAGTCGAATGACCACGCTCTCGCCATAAAGGGTCGGCACCGTCGCGATACGCAGGTCGACGTCTTTGCCGGCTAGACGGGTTTTTATGCGGCCGTCCTGCGGCAAGCGGCGCTCCGCGATATTAAGCTGAGCAAGAATCTTGAGACGCGAAATAACCGCGGCCCTTAATTGCCGTGGCGGCGATTCGACCTCGTGCAGAATGCCGTCGATGCGGTAGCGGACCTTGAGTTGATTTTCGAAGGGCTCGATATGCACGTCCGACGCGCGGCTCTCGAGCGCGCGCACGAGCATTTGATTGACCATGCGAATGACCGGCACCTCGGAAGCCATGTCGCGCAAATGGGCCACATCCTCGTCGTCATTGATGCCGTCGATTTGCTGCGTCGCCGATTGGCTACCGTCGGCGGTGAAGCCGCTGCTGTAGAGCGCCTCGATGCGCGCCGATATTTCCTTTTCCCGCGCCAAAACCGGCTTGACGCTCATGCCAACGGCAAGCTCCAACGCATGCAACCGCGAAAAGTCCAAGGGATCGGTGGTCGCAACCAAGAGCTCCCGCCCATCCACTTTCACCGGAACCATCCGCGCCAGCTTGAAAAAATCGCCGATTCCGGAAGGTAGTTCGATCGGCAGAGGCGCGGCGGGAACGTCCTTTAGCGACATTAAGGGGATATCGAAGTGGTCCCGCAATACGGGTAACAAATCCTCTTCGGATAAAAAACCCAATTCGACGACGAGCCGGCTTAGAGGGGCCTGCTGCTCCTGCTGCAGCTTGATGACCCGCTCCAGCTCCTCGCCGGAGATGAGCCGCCGTTCGATCAGCCGCTCGGAGAGACTCAACTGCGCGTCCATGGATCTTTCAATTACAGACTTATTTGCTCGTTTCAGGTTTGGCTCTGCCGTAGCGGTCTTCCAAGCGAACCACATCGTCGAGCTCCGGCGTCGACACTTCCAAGACATCGCAATCTTCGAGCGCGATCATGCGATGCTTCATGCCGGGAATGATGTGCAAGCTCTCACCGGGCGCGAGTCGAATGGTGTTCCGTTCGCCCTCGACCTCCAGATCCATTTCGAGCGCTCCCGATAGCAGACGAATCGTCTCGTCTTTCACGACGTGGTATTGATAGCTCAACGACTCGCCCTTGATGATGTGAAGAATCTTGCCGACATAGCGCTCGGTATGGGCCCAGATAAGCTCGTGCCCCCACGGCTTTTCGACCTTCTGCCCGCTATAAAGTAACTGCTTCATGCCTGAAGGACCCCATGATAGCAGATTGTGAGGAAGGGGGAAACTGATTATTCCCTAGCGCCGCAGTCAGGGACATCGATGCGCAAAAATAAATAAGTCAAAGGTAGCAGAGTGAAGAAAATAGATTCGGGTATGGTGGTCATAAAATGGCGCGTCTCCCAGGACGCTCACCAGAAAGGCGAAGAGAGACGCGCCCAAGCAGAAATAGCGGATTCGAATTGGCGCCGATAGCTGGCGCCGCGCCCTGAGGATGAGTCGACTCAAATTCGACAAAATCATCCACATAAAGGCACCAAGCCCCACCAGTCCGATTTCGGCGAACAATTCGATGTAAAGGTTATGGCTGTGAGGAATAAACTGAATTTGCGTGGAGTCCGCTGTCGTTTTTTTAATGCCTTCGCGAAGACGATCTCTGCCATATCCGACTCCGAGGAGCGGGTTTTCTAGCCCGACGGCGAGGGCGCGGGTCATGAACTGAAACCGCTCATCGATGGCAAGATCGTCAGTCGGGTTCACCATTGACAGTAAACGGCTACGCAACGGCGCGACGGAGAGAAACGCGACCAAGCCCAAGAGCCCGAGCGCTAGGACCACTTTCCTAAGACTACTTTCCAGCAAGGCAATTGCCACCAAGGACACCACACAGCCAAGCCACGCGCTCCTGGAGTAGGTGAGTATTAGGCCGGAGAACTGTGCCGCGAGCGAGACGAACGTCAAGCTGCGGAGCCATCCCCTCTGACTGACAATAATGGTCAACGCCAGCGGGATGCTCATCGAGAAGACCAATCCTGCCGAGTTGGGATGTGCTACAGGGTATTCAAAGCGATTCAACAGGCTAAGATTCAGCACTGATGGTTCGGATAGGATACCGCGAATGACGAGCAACCCCGGCAGCACCCCTAGCACGAACAAAAGAAGTTTCGGTCTCTCGTTGGCGCCGAAGAGATCCAAAATCATGACGCAGTGCAGAACGGCAAATAGGAAATAGCGATAATCATCCGCGCCGTGAAAATCCGGCAAGAGCGACACCGTAACTACGGTGAAAAACGCCAGCAGTGGAAGCGGCAGGGAGCTCTTATTGAGCCCGAGATTTTGCCGCCCTAGGCGGCGCCAGATAAGAATCTTCCAGATCAGCCAGAAGAAAAACGTCGTCCGCGAGGTGCTCCAAGCGCTGAATCTCGCACCCGAGAATGGTAATTCGAAACGGCCGACACCGAGAAGCAGGATTGAAAAACACAGAAAAAGGAAAACTCCCTTTCCCCACCAATCCACCAGGTTTGTGGATAATCCGCTCCCCTCCGCCTCCACCGCTCTCATGTCTAGCCGACATTCCTATGGACGAAGCCGCGCACGAGGGTAAGGGCAAGGATTTTTAGATCCCGCGCAAGGGACCAATGCTCGATATAATCGATATCGTGTTCGATGCGCCGTTCGAGGGAAGTATTCCCCCGCCAGCCATTCACCTGCGCCCAGCCTGTCATGCCTGCCTTCATCTTCAGCCGCAGCATATACTTCGGCATCGATTTGCGAAACTCTTTGATGAGCGGTGGCCGCTCGGGACGAGGCCCGACGAGACTCATGTCCCCGCGCAGCACATTGACGAGCTGCGGCAGCTCGTCCATGCTCGTTCGCCTGAGCCACCGACCCAGTTGGGTGATGCGCGGGTCGTCCTCGGCGGACCAGACCGGACCGGTAAGCCGCTCGGCGTCGTTCACCATGGTGCGGAACTTGAGCATCTGGAACGGCTCGCCGTCCAAACCCATGCGCTCCTGGCGGTACAGCACGGGCCCATGAGACGTAAGCTTGATCGCCACCGCGATCACCGCCATCACCGGCAATGAAATGAAAAAGGCCAAGCCGCCAACGATCAGGTCCATGGTTCGTTTGTGTACGGTATTCCAGCCATAGAGCGGCGAGGTTTGCAGGCTGATGATTTGCATCCCATCGAACTCTTCCACATCGCTGCGCAGCTTGGCGAGCTTGCCCAAATCGGGCACGAAGTATAGATCGACGGGCTCATCCGCCAACCACTCCTGTACTTCGTGAAGGTACGACGATTGCTCCAGCGGCAAGGCGACGAAAATGCCATCGACTTCCCCCGCTCGGATGAGCCGTAGAACCTCGCTACTATCGGCGAGGACTCGAACGCCGTAGCCGCGCTCATCTCTCTCCGCCGCGGCATCGAGAGGCAGCAACCCGGCCACGTGGTACCCCAAGTGCCTATAGAGTTTAAGTTTCTCCAGCAGTTGTCTCGACTGAGCCGGAGTTCCGACGATCGCCATGTGACGGAGGTTGTAACCGCGGCGGCGCAGCAAGCGGAGCCCTTGGCGCACGGTGATATGGCTTGTGTAAAGAAAGACCAGCGACGCAAGCCAGAAGAGAATAACTACGGCGCGGGAAAGTACGATCTCGCGGATCAGAAACAGCGCGCCCAAAAAGATCAGCAAGGCCAACGCCGAGCCGTTGATCAGATCGATCAGCTCGCGGCGACCGCTCGATAGCCGGCGAGGACGGTAAAAGTTCAAGGTTTCGAAGACCGCCGCCCACGTCAGCAAAATGAGCAGCCAGGCAATGACGTAGTGCCGGAAGACATAATTCTCCGGTGGGGGGAACAGCGCTGTGTTGAATCGGAGCACATAGGCGAGCCACCAGGCCGCGCTGAGAAAAAAGATATCATTCAAGCGCGCCAGGCTCTTGAAGAATTCGTTATGCCGTTTCAGCATTTTGTGCCGGCGCGCGACCGCTCCAGAAGCTTGGTCTCGATCAATTGTTTCATTTGGGACTTGAACGCGCCATGGGAAAAACGCGACGCGTGGCGACGAAGAACGGCAGGGTCAAACCGGTGTTTGTTCTTACGATAGCGCTCGACGGCGACGATCAAACTCGACACTGTGGAATCCATAAAAAAAATCCCCGTCGGCTTTCCTGCGCTGCTGTCCTCGAAATCATCGATCCCGATCACGCTCTCTCTCACCCCGCCCCTGCCGTACGCGATCACGGGCTTGCCGCTGGCCTGAGATTCCAGCGGCACAATGCCAAAGTCTTCTTCTCCGGGGAAAATCACCGCCTCGCAACCCCTGTATAAGTCACCTAATCGGGCGTCATCGACCCAACCGAGAAACTCGACGTTGGCCGCGGCACGCTTTTTCAGGGACTTGGCCAAGGGTCCGTCGCCGGCGATTTTCAAAGGCAATCCCATCTGGCTGAACGCCTCGACCGCAAGTTCAATCCTCTTATACGGCACCAGGGCGGAGACGATCAAGAAGTAAGGGTCGTCGGGGGTACGGCCGATACTAAACCGGGTCAGATCCACGGGGGGATGAATCACCACCGAGTCGCGGCCGTAAAAATTTTTGATCTTTCCAGCAATATGTTTGGAGCTAGCGACAAAGCACCCCACCCTCTCTGCGGACCGCATATCCCAGCCTTGCAGGTAATTGCGCCAAACGGCCATGCCGGTTCGCGCCAACCAAGAAGCGTCGGCTCCGAAGTATGCGCCGTGCATGTCCCAAACGTAGCGCATGGGCGAATGGATATAGGCCACGTGTAAAGCTTTGCCCGGGAAAATTCCCTTCGCCACACAGTGGCTGCTGGACACAATCAGTTCGTAATCCGTGAGCTCGAAGCTCTCCGCCACGTGGGGAAAAATCGGTAGGCAATAGCGGTAATAGTGCCCGATTCCAGGCAATCGACTCACCCACGAAGCGCGAACCTTGGCGGCGCGGATCGTCGAGGAAACTTTATCAGGCAGATAAATCAGTGTGTAGAGATCGGCGTCGGGATACATCTCGCACAGGGCCTCTAGACAGCGCTCGCCGCCGCGCATTCCCGTGAGCCAATCGTGCACCAACGCAACTCTCATCGGACAGTCATCCGCAGAT
>CAWDPO010000013.1:70000-110975 GCA_963804165.1 uncultured delta proteobacterium | reverse complement strand
GCTATGTTAACCCTTGGTTCCGTTGCGTATTGTTCCAAATGCTAGTGCTGCTCAAGTGACGTTGGCGGATCAGTCCAGTTGGAAAGCGCAACTGGTTGGCGTTGCGCCGGACAAAGATCTCGCGGTCCTGCGCATTGATGCGCCGGCTAAGCGACTTCACCCCATTCCGATCGGCACTTCGAAAGATTTACAGGTGGGCCAGAGCGTGTTTGCGATCGGCAATCCGTTCGGTTTGGATCAAACTTTGACCACCGGTGTGATCAGCGCGCTCAATCGCGAGATCGAATCGGTAACGCGCCGGCCGATTCAAGGAGTGATTCAGTCCGACGCGGCGATCAATCCGGGAAATTCCGGCGGGCCCTTGCTCGATAGCGCGGGGCGCTTGATCGGCGTCAATACCGCGATTTTCAGCCCTTCAGGTGTGTCGGCGGGGATAGGCTTCGCTATCCCGGTGGATACCGTCAATCGACTCGTGCCGGAGTTTATCCGTAGCGGGAAAATTACCCGCCCGGGATTGGGCGTTCAGCTTGACGAGCAAATCAACGAGCAAATCTCGCAGAGACTGGGTGTGAAAGGAGTGTTAGTGGTGGATGTCGTCCGGGGTGGCGCAGCGGCAAAGGCCGGAATACAACCGACTCGGAGAGACGCCGACGGCCGGCTGGATTCGGCGACATTATCACTGCATTAGACGGCAAAAAAGTTGAAACGCCGAACGACCTGTTCTTGACGTTGGAAAAATACAAAGTCGGAGATGCGGTCAATCTTACGCTGCTGCGCGACGGCAAAAGTGTTCAAGCCAAAGTCAATTTAGAAGGAGTTCAGTAAGCCTAGGTCGCGCTCCGGCGGCCTCGTATTGTCCGCGGAATACTGCCTTAGCTTTTGCCGGCAGATCCCGCGCGCTGACCTGATTCTCATCGCGCTCGTAGGCTGTGATGATTTCTTGTACCAGGTGATGTCGCGCCACGTCCTTTTCGGTGAACGTGATGAAGCGGATGCCGTGGACTCCTTTTAAAATCCGCGATGCTTCTTTCAGTCCGGAAGGTTTTCCTGCAGGCAAATCGATTTGTGTTGCGTCTCCGGTGATCACCGCTTTCGATCCATAGCCCAGACGGGTGAGAAACATCTTCATCTGCTCGGGAGTGGTGTTTTGCGCTTCGTCGAGAATCACGAAGGAATCGTTCAAGGTTCGGCCGCGCATGAACGCCAACGGCGCGACTTCGATCGTCCCGCGTTCGACCAACTTTCGCGCACGGTCAAAATCGACCATGTCGTGCAGGCGTCATAGAGAGGACGCAAATAGGGGTTTACTTTCTCGGCCAGATCGCCGGGTAAGAAGCCTAGTTTTTCACCTGCTTCGACCGCTGGGCGAGTCAGAATAATTCGCACGTAATTGTTTTTCATCAACTCAGCCACTGCCATCGCCATGGCGAGATACGTCTTGCCCGTTCCTGCGGGACCGATGCCAAAGACGATGTCGTATCGGCGGATCGCGTCGATGTAGGCTTTTTGCGCGATGCTTTTCGGCGTGATGGTGCGCTTGTGCGCGGAGATGTAGATCGTGTCGAGAAAGATGTCCTGGAGCTTGGCGCGGCTATCGCCACTCAAGATGCGAATCGCGTAATCGACGTCGCTGGCATAAACCGGGTAGCCTTTTTCCAAAAGACCGTAGAGTTGGCGGAGAATTGGCTAGTAAGCTCGACTTGCAACGGGTCCCCTTCGATCTCCATGCGTCGAGCCGCGCACGCGAATTTTCACTTGCAGCGTACTTTGAAGAATTTTCAAGTGCTGGTCATGCTGGCCCAGCAGATCGCGGAACAGTCGAGGATCATGAAACTCGAGCAGATTGACGCCGACCTCGGTCACGGCATCAGCGATTCGTTGTCTTTTCGTCTTTCACTCGTTTTCTCCTATGAGCTGGACGATGATTTCGCGTGTGCGCGGACGATTGTCGAAATCGAACAGAATCACCTGCTGCCAGGTGCCCAAGCAGGGATGGCCGTTTTCTATCGGAATGCCAACTGATGGCCCGAAGAGCGAGGCGCGCAAGTGCGAGAAACCATTGTCATCGCCCCAGCGATCGTCGTGATGATAGCGGCGATCGGACGGGATCAGTTTCTCGACGAATTCTTTCAAGTCCTGAATCAAACCCGGTTCATGCTCGATGGTTGTGAGCGCCGCGGTAGAGCCAGACACAAAGACGCTTGCCAGTCCTTGGCGAATTTTTGCTTGCTGATTTGTTCGTTAGCTTGGCAGTGATGTCGATGATGTCGCAGAAACCGGCAGTCTATTCGATGATTTTTTTGGTGCGAATCGTGATCACGCTATGATTACGCTGCTCTTAAACGGCTGAGGCAATGAACGCCGCCAGCTTGGGAAACGCGAAAATTCGAATCCAAGAATCTCGCCTCATTTTGCCTGCCGGATGAGCTCCTCGGCGCGTTTTAATGCCGCATCGATTTTCGCCGGCTCCTTGCCGCCGGCTTGAGCGAATTCCGGACGCCCGCCACCACCGCCACCGACCATGGCCGCGAATTCTTTGATGATGTTGCCGGCATGATAGCGCTTGGTCAACTCCTTGCTTACCGAAGCGACCAGATTTACGTTTGCGTCCCCGGCGCTGGCCAAGACCACGACTCCGGAGCCAAGTTTTTCTTTGAGTTGATCGGCGATGTCGCGCAGCTGCTTAACGTCGACGCCTTCGACTTGGCTGATCAGAAACTGGCGCCGTCGACCGATTGTTTCTTCGCCAAGCAGTTCAGGGATCCGATCCTTTTCCAATTGGCCGCGCAGTTTCTCGATTTCTCTCTCCAGCTCTCTTTGCCGATCGAGCAGTTTTTTGACTTTGTCGACGGCGTCATCGGCGCTGCCGCGGACCAGATCGCCAATCTCCTTGAGCCGCTGTTCGTAGTTGTGAATCAAATCCAGCGCGCCTTGGCCGGTGAATGCCTCGACGCGCCGCACGCCGGCGGCGACGCCGCCTTCGGAATGGAGCTTGAATATACCGATCTCTCCGGAAGCGCGAACATGCGTGCCGCCGCAAAGCTCGGTGGAAATATCGCCGATCTTTACGACGCGCACGCGATCGCCGTACTTGTCGCCGAAGAAGGCGAGCGCGCCATGGCGGATGGCGTCGTCGTAACTCAGCTCCTGAATCGAAACGCCGGCATCCTCGCGGATATGCTGATTGACTTCGCGTCTCGATCAGCGTGAGTTTCTCATCCGGGATCGCTCCGCGTGTGGTTGAAGTCGAAGCGCAGTCGTTCCGGCGTAACCAACGATCCGGCTTGACGCACATGCTGGCCCAATTCCCGGCGCAACACGGCGTGCAGAATATGCGTCGCCGAATGGTTGAGCATGATCTTTTGGCGATGCTTGGGATCAACTACCAATTGGACTTTGTCGCCGACTTGAACGCGGCCTTTTTTGACTCTTGCCGCGATGGGCTGTGAGCTGCGGCGTCGGATGCTGCGTGTCGAAAATTTCGATGACATCGCCGCGCGCGGTCCTGATCGTGCCGCGATCGCCGACCTGGCCGCCGGATTCACCGTAAAAAGGCGTCTCGGCGGTGAGCAGGTCGATTTCTTCGCCCTCTACCGCTTCGTTTTGCCGCCGCCGCTGCCGAATATCGCAAGCACTGAGGATTCTCCTTCGAGGCGGTCGTAGCCGATAAAACGGACTGGCCGGTCGAGTTGAATCTTGGATTCCATGCTGATGGTTTCGCGCGCTTCGCGGCCGCGGGTGCGCTGCTCCTCCATCAGTTTTTCGAAGCCAGCCTGGTCGACGGTCATATTTTCACCGCGCAAAATGTCTTCGGTCAAGATCGAGCGGAAAACCATAGGTGTCGTAGAGACGAAAAGCGACGTCACCGGAGAGGACTTGCTGATTTTCTCGTCTTGAGTTTCACCGTCGCGTCTTCGAGCAGTACCGAGCCCCTTTTCCAGAGTTTCGCCGAAGCGTTCCTCTTCGGTGCGAATGACTTCGCGGATGCGCTGCTCTTCAGTGCGCAGTTCAGGATAAGCGTCGCCCATCACGGCGGCGACGGTTTTCGCCACTTCGTGCAAAAAAGGTTCTTTCAAGCCGATCAAACGCCCGTGGCGCGCGGCGCGGCGGAGCAATCGTCGCAGCACATAGCCGCGCCCTTCGTTGCTCGGCATGACGCCGTCGGCGATCAAAAAACTGACCGCACGAGCGTGATCGTCGATGACGCGAAAGGAAATATCCGCGAGTCGGATCGACGCCATATTTTTTGCCGGTGAGTTTTTCCGTGGTCGCGGTGAGCGCGCGCATGTAATCGATGTCGTAGTTCGACAAAACGTTTTGCAGCACGGCGGTGATGCGCTCCAGTCCCATGCCGGTATCGACGTGTTTCGACGGCAGCTCTTCCAGCTCGCGATTCTCTTTGCGGTTGTACTGAATGAAAACCAAATTCCACAGCTCGATGTAGCGGGCGCAATCACCGTTGACTCGGCATTCATGGCCGGGACGCCTCGCTTGTCACAGGCGTGCCGGGCCGCGGTCGAGATGGATTTCGCTGCACGGCCCGCAAGGACCGGTCTCACCCATCTCCCAAAAATTTTCTTTTGTCGCCGAAACGGCTTACCCGCTCGGGCGGCAGGCCGCTGATTTTGAACCACAGTTTCTCGGCGTCATCGTCATTGAGATAAACGGTGGCGTAGAGCTTGTCCTTGGGAAGCCCCATTCCTTGGTCAACAGTTCCCACGCCCATTCGATCGCCTCGGCTTTGTAATAGTCGCCGAAGGACCAGTTGCCGAGCATCTCAAAAAACGTGTGATGATAGGTATCACGTCCGACAGCTTCGAGATCGTTGTGCTTGCCGCTGATGCGCAGACACTTTTGCGAGCTGGCGGCGCGCACGTAAGGCAGGCGTTCCTGGCCGAGAAAAATATTTTTGAACTGAACCATGCCAGCGTTGGTAAAAAGCAAAGTCGGGTCCTTTTCGGGCACTAGCGAAGAGCTCTTCACGACCGTATGGCCTTGTTTGGCGAAGTAATCCAAGAAAGATTTTCGTATTTCGCTTCCGGTGATCATAGCTCGATCAGTCTTCTTCTATCGGGCATCGCAGCAGATCGAATATCACTTTGCTGCTGTAGCCGCGGCGCTGCAGAAAAGCGGCGGCGCGGCGCAAAGCTTTAGGCTCTGTGAAGATCTTCACTGTTGAATCGTTTTGTCAAAAGTCGTCTTGGCCCGGCTTTCTTCGTCCTCTTGATCGAAGGTTTCACGCAGACTCTCGCGGATCATGGGATTGGCCGATGCCTTTGGTTCTCAGCTCCTGTTCGATTCTCTCGCGGGCCGTAACCGTCGGCTTTGCGCTCGTGCAAGCGCCCAATTGCGCGCGAACGCTCTCATCGTCGAGATAATTTAATGTGCGAAGCTTTTCGATGCACCGGTCGCTGACAGTCGGCTGGTAACCCCGTCGGCGCAGATAATTGTCGAACTTCCGCTTCGCTGCGTGGCCGGTATCCAAGATAACGCAGCGCTGCTGCAGCGCGTCTGCCTCCGAGCCGGGTGACTCGGCATTCGACTTAGCTTCTTTTTTCAGGCCAGATAAGCGTTCGCACTACCTGCCTTTGCCTTTTTCTTTTTTCTCCTGCGACCGCGGCAGCTGGCGCGGAGAGTTTCCGGCTCGGACCGTTTCACGCCGGTCTTCTCCATGACTTTGGTCATGATCTCGCTGGCGGTTTCCGGGTGATCTTTGAAGAAACTGTTTCGCTGCTTCGCGCCCTTGGCCGATGCGCTCGCCGCCGTAGGAATACCAAGCGCCGCTTTTTTCGACGATGCCTATCTCGCTGCCAAGGTCGACGATTTCGCCGTCGCGCGAAATGCCGGTGCCGTAAAGGATATCGAATTCGGCTTCTTTGAACGGCGGCGCCATTTTATTCTTGACGACTTTGACCCGGGTGCGCCCGCCGACGATATTGTCGCCGTCTTTGAGCGCGCCGATGCGGCGGATATCCATGCGCACCGAAGCGTAGAACTTGAGCGCGTTGCCGCCGGTCGTGGTTTCCGGGTTGCCGAACATGACGCCGATCTTCATGCGGATCTGGTTGATGAAGATCACCACGGTCTGGGAACGGGCAATCGTCGCGGTCAGTTTTCGCAGCGCTTGCGACATGAGTCGGGCCTGCAAGCCCATGTGGGCGTCGCCCATCTCGCCTTCGATTTCCGCCTTTGGCACCAAGCGCCGCGACGGAGTCGATGACCAAAACATCGATGGCGCCGCTGCGGACCAGCGTCTCGGCAATTTCCAGTGCTTGTTCGCCGTGGTCCGGCTGCGAGATCGAGAAGATCGTCGGTCTTGACGCCGAGTTTCTTTGCGTAACCCAAATCGAGCGCATGCTCGGCGTCGATGTAAGCGCCCATGCCGCCGAGTTTCTGCGCTTCGGCGACGATCTGGAGCGCCAAGGTCGTCTTGCCGGAGGACTCAGGGCCGTAGATTTCCATGACTCGGCCGCGCGGCACGCCGCCGATGCCGAGAGCGATATCGAGTCCGAGAGAGCCCGGTGAGACGACCGGTGCGTCCTTGACCACGCCGCCCTCGCCAAGTTTCATGATCGCGCCTTTGCCAAACTGCCGTTCGATTTGGCTTACGGCTAAGGTCAATCGCTTTCTCTCGATTCGCATCCATCTCCTGCCTCCTTCACACGCCGGTCAGTCACGTTAATTCTCTTGAGCGTCACTGTTTTAAGCCGGGTGTAAATCGCTCCTTCGGGTTTGAGCACGCTCTGAAATAAGATCATCTCATCAACGGCTGTAACGCCGAACTCGTAATGCTGCCAGCTCTCCAGTGCTTTTTCAAGTGTTTGGGCGGCCGCTCAGTTTGGCGCCACCGGCCGATGGTTAAATGCGGCGTGAAACTTCTTTTCTCCGGCGCAAAACCCAGCGGCAGCAACGCCGACTCTACCGTCGACGCCAACGACGCTAACTCGATTGCCCGCCAATCCGACCCACAATATTCTCGGCCGTCTCAAGTCGGGAAATACCCCTAAACCTTTAGCATTTATGGTGAAGCGCGGAAAGGGGTGAAGCTGCGGCCGCGAGCGCCGCGCCGATGGGTTGATTTGCGCCTCTTCGACGTTGCCGAGAAATTTTAGCGTGAGATGCAAATTCGTTGGCGCGACCCAGCGAATAGCAGGAAATTCGCGGCTTGAGCTCGGTCGATCGCGTGTGGACCGATTGTGTCGATGACCTGCGGATCGATCTCGATGGCGATAAAGGCGCGGATCACAAATCTAATCTAAAAGGGCAAGCCGCAGCCAATTGAGCGCGGCCTGGGAGGTGCCGAGAATAATGCGCTCGCGCTCGCCGTGAAATTGGAAATGGCGCGCTTCATGGCTATTCTGTTGCGCGATGCTGATCCAGACCGTGCCGACGGGTTTTTCCGGACTGCCGCCGCTCGGTCCGGCGATGCCCGTGACGCTGAGACCGATGCTCGCGCCGGTTCGTTCCCGGATGCCATGCGACATTTCCAGGGCTGTTTGCTCGCTGACCGCGCCGTATTTTTCCAAAGTCGTCGGCTTAACGCCGAGGAATTTCATCTTTCGCTTCATTGGAATAGGTTACCGCGCCGCCGTAATAATAGGCCGAGCTGCCGGCGATCCGGGTAATGCGATGGCTGATCAAACCGCCGGTGCACGACTCTGCCAAAGCCAGTGTCTGGTTTTTCTCCAGGAGCAGTCGGCCGACGACTTTCTTCCAGCGTCAGATCGCCTTCGGCGTAAATATGCGAGCCGAGGATGCGGCGAATTTGCTCGCAGAGATCAACGAAAGTCTTGTTCCTGTTCTTGCCACCGCTAACGGTCAGACGCAGAGTCAAATCGGGATAATGGGCGCGAAAAGAAAGCCTTGCGTGTGCACCCAGATCAAGCGGTTTGACCAGGTCGTCCAGTTTTGATTCGGTGAGGCCGTGGATTTTAAACGTGCACGAGTGAATCTCACTGTCTTTCCCATGCTCGGTCACGACCCACGGCATTACGGTCCCGTTCGAACATCGCCATCATTTCCTGGGGCACGCCGGAAAGCCAGATCAGATTTTTGTCTTGCCCCATGATCGACGCGAAATCCGGGAGCGGTGCCGAGCGGATTGGGAATGATCGTCGCGCCTTCAGGAAAAAGCGCCTGTTTGAGATTGTTTTCCGTCCACGGAATGCCGCGAGCGTCAAAGCGATTTTTGAGCGAGATCGCGACTTGATCGTCCCGGATCAACGGGCAGCCCAGGAACTGGGACACGGTTTCGGTGGTTAGATCGTCGGCTGTCGGACCCAAGCCGCCGGTTCCGATAACTATATCGCCGAGATCGCGCGCTTGACCTAATGCCCAATGCAATCTTTCCTGATCATCGCCGACCTTTAAGACCGCGGTGACGTTGATGCCGAGGGAGAAAAGGCGGTCGGCGATAACGGCCGAATTGGTATCGACGACTTTGCCCGTGGTGAGTTCATCGCCGGTACTGAGAATGACCGCGGTTTCGATCATACCAAGCTCGTGTAAGAGAGCAGTCGCAGGATGAGGAAAGTGTAAATCCCAGCCATGATATCGTCCAAGACAATTCCGGCGCCACCGGGGAGCGATTCGAGCCTCGACGCCGGATATACTTTTGCAATATCAAAAAATCTGAATAAGAGAAATGCGGCGATTAAACCGGGCAGCGTACTGGTGAGAAAGGCGGCTACGGCAAAACCAGCGATCTCGTCTATGACGATAATTTGCGGGTCTTTCACCTCCAGTAGTTTTGCCGCTCGATCAGACGACCAGACCGCAAATAATATCAACCCGAGCAGACTTGTTAAGGCAGCGAGGGGATACCCCACCGCAAGCCGGTTTATGGAGAGCGCCACGGGAATAGCCGCCAGCGTTCCTAAAGTCCCGGGAAAAAATGGTGAAAACCCAATGCCGCCGGCGCTTGCGAAGAGCAGAATCATTCTTCCCAAGGTCATGGTTTTAGCTGATGTAATCAGGCGGGTCGCCCCTTAAAAACCGGTTCAGACAGACGACGTGGTCTCTGGAAGAACCCCCGAATGAGTTCAGACCAAACACCCAATGAATGCTATTGTCATTACTGTAGGGGCGCTGATAATGCTGACGCGCCGATGTTGTCCGCGCTGCGCCGGGATGTGTGCTATTTGTGGGCCCCGGGCGAGGGCTAACTTGAACTTAGCTGCTAAGATTGCGGCGCCGTCGAAAGCTCAACGAGGTACGTTTGCGTCTGGTTTTCAAAGACCTTTTGCAACGCCGGTTCAATACTATCCTCGGCGGGAAAATCGACGCTGAGCGGATTGATGAACTGCTGGTCTTTATATAACTCAAAGTGAAGATGCGGGCCTGTGCTTCTGCCGGTCGAACCGACATAACCGATGATCTGCCCCTTAATCACGGTGGCGCCGGAACGGATACCCACCGCGAAGCTGTCGAGATGGGCATACCGGCTCATATAGGTTGTGTCGTGCTTGATTTCGATAGCTTTCCCATACGACCCGTTCCAACCCGCGTCGTTAATCACGCCGTCGCCGACCGCACGAACCGGAGTGCCTCGCTGGGCCGCGAAATCGACGCCGGTATGCGGCAAATTCGTCTTTAGAATTGGGTGGAATCGCGAATCCGTGAAATGCGAGGTAATGCTCGTAAATTCCAATGGAAAGCGCAAGAAAGAACGTGCCAGGCTGCGCCCTTCGAGGTTATAGTAGTTTCCCTGTCCCTTTTGCTTTTCGAAATAGACCGCTGTCAGTTTTTGCCCGGCATTGATGAGCTCAGCAGCCAAGATGCGCAGCGCCGATTTGGTTTCTTGGCCCTTGCGGCTGCGTTGTTCATAAAGAATCTTATATGTGTCGCCTTTATGAATTTCCTTCTCGATATCAATGTCCCAAGTAAAGATGTCGGCGAGTTGGGAAAGCAGAGCGGGTTGGATCCCGGCTCTGCGTGCATCTTCAAACAGCGATGCGTCAACCGATCCGCTGACGGTTTTTATTTCGACGTCATACGGCTTTTCGCGTTTCTGGAAGAGAATACCCCGCATCCCTTTCTCCCATGTCAAAGTCGACGCGTCGTCTTGATCCATTTCCATGGCCTTGAGTGGCCCTGGCGCAACTCGGTTTCGACGTAAGAATATCGGCTTGGAGAAATAGAGATGAACTTCCCTTCCTGTCGGCAGCACCTGCCGGCCAAGACCTCGCGTCATGGACAGAGCCCACTGTTGCCTTTCCCCGGTTGGCAATCCGTATCGACCCAGCATATCTGAGATCGTCTCGCCGGCACGAACGCGGTGCGTTATGAGCTCCCACTTATCCAGGGACTCGAACGGCTGGGAAAACGGAGAAGGGAGCAAGACTTTGGACGTAGGGGAGTTTTCAGCTTTGTGAATAGGAACTGTTACAGGATTAGATTTGCCTTTTGGAGCGTCCTTGCGGGCTGTTTTCTGTTTGGCGGCATGGGCCTGAACCAAGTTCATTACCAGGACTGCGATAAAAGTCGCCAGCCAAGTTAACTTCCTGATATGACCGGCGATAACAAGCGATCTCGACGCAGCCTTTTGCTGCGCTTGGATGATACTCCGACGGGTTGGTGTAGCTGGCCGCATAAGTCAATAAAGATTACATTTAATAAATCGTTTCGCCGGGCCTGTCAAACGAAAAACCGAGGAATTGGCAATCCAAGGAGTTTCTTTGGAACCCTGGAAAGTCCTCAATCGGGCTCGGAAAAGGCAAACTTTCGCAACGCGACCTCGAATAGAAACAGGCAGAACGCCAGAATGATGAAAGGCTGTTTGATCGGTACGTAAGTCTTTGTGACCGTGGTTTGGCTTTGCGCCTGCACTCCCTGAGGATTGATCTCACCGCCGGTGGCCTCGGCGATGCGCGCCAATAGCCGATTGTTAAACTCCGATCGTGGCACTTCACTATTCAAATCGTAGGCGAGCGTGTAGCCCACGGCCGGAAATGGAATTCGGCGCCCGCCTCGCTCCTCGGTCAGGTCAATTCGATAGTCGCCCTGCTGCGACATCGGTAAGTCGGCTTGATAATGTCCCGGTGCCAACTTCGCCAAATTTCCCTGCGCTTTCATAGTTTTCCCATTAACGACGAATCGGTACTGGCTGTTGGCGCTGGCGTCGTCATAGATCGATAGATCCAGGACCGTGCGGTTTTCTGAGTAACTGACCCTGACTTCGTGCGCAGGGACTAAGTTTTCTTCCGGTGGATTGAGCCAATCCAATAGGCGACCCCAAAAGCCTTGTAAACTGCCCCATTGAATCCAGTTCCGACTCCAACGACCCTCCAGATCGGTTGTCAGGGCAATGGATTTCCCTCTTCCATAACGCCAGGAGGCGAGAAGCGGCCAGCGCCGCTCGGATCGGGAAATCGTTAGATCCTGGTGAGCATTTTTTTTAAGTTCGGCTTCCATGAAACCAAGCACGGATGGATAGGTTCGTGCACCGAACCCGGCGAGCAACTCCGAACCCCGCTCTTGGACCGGTGTCCATGGCCCTTCCTTTTCCGGTTCGTCCTTTGTTTTATCCTGGAGTTGCTCCAATACGATCTGAGGCAGAGTCGACGGATCGGTGACATGATGAAATAGACCACCACCATATTGACTGATTCGTTTCATGACGCGCACATCCGCTTCCGAACTTATGGCCACGGCGGAGACCGTGATCTTGAGTTCGTTTTTCATCATGCCGACCAGGTCGACCAGTTCGCCCTGGCTGCCGCGTGTTACCCCGTCGCTCAATAAAATGAGGTGCTTACGCGAAGCGTTGGTCCGTTCAAGTTGGCGCTTGGCTTCCAACAGTGCGGGCAAGAAGTAAGTTTGTCCGCCCGGCTTGAGACGATCGATTTGCGCGTCGACGACGCCGCGCAGTCGCCCCATGGTTTCCAAGTAAACGACCACGAAGGGACTGTCGTCGAAACCGACCACTCCCAGCAGATCGATATCACGCAGTTGCCGCGCTACGGCCTTGGCAGCCTCCTTGGCATAGAGGATGCGGTTATCATCGCGCATGCTCCCCGACTTATCGACAACCAAAACTACCGCGCGGTTTTTCTCTTCGCGCTTTGGCGGTTCCTTGGGCTCCACCGGCAGGATATTTTCGATCGGCGTTTGGCGATAACTGGCCGGGGCAAAGCTGGCTTCGGCGCCGAGCATGATAAACCCATTACCATCCGCGGTATGCCGTTCGATCGAGGCGAGATATCCCGGCGCGAAACGGTCACGTTCGGCATTGTTAAAGATTACGATTTTGTAGCCGGTGGGCGCCGGGGCGGTTTCCGGCCGCCGTACGGTAACCTCAACACCGTGCCGTTTAATTATTTCCTCCAAATGCCGGCCAGCGCCGCTCTGGCCGTTGACGAGCAAAACCCTGCTTTTAGCTCGCGTGGTCACCCAGGCAACCGCGTGGTTGTCAGCCGGATATCGGTCAATTTGCGCGTCGCGAGCTGAAAAAGTCGCTTGAAAAGAGGTCAGCGTACTGTCCGCCGGCGTCGTTTGGTACGTGAAAGTTTGACTTCCCGGATTCAATTTCACCGCTTCCGTCTTTATCACTTGCCCGTTTCGCGTGAGCGTCAAAGTGCCTTCGACCGGGCGATTATTCTGATTGTCGAGCACGGCTTTCAGATTAACGCTTTCGCCGCTATTCCCCTCAGTCGGCGCCATCAGTTTTGCGACCGCCACGTTGGCGATCGCCGGACGCTGCGTTGGCAGGATCGGGTAAACCTTGATGCCGGCGGCGGCGAGGGCCGGCAAAAGCCGCTCGACATTTCCTTGGTTTTCCCAGCCGTCGGTGTACAAATAAAGCCTACGTGGCGCGGCAGGGAGCGTCAAAAGCTGGTTGAAAAGATTCTCTAAATTAGTCTTTGCCGGCTCCGCGGCGGCGGCTTTGGCCTTATCTTCATCCAACAACTCACGCCAGTTGGCAGCTTCAAGCGCGGACGCGCCAAATACGAAGACGCGATCGTTGCGCCCGGGCGACGGTACGATGTCGGTCGATTTTTTCATCCATTCGCGCATCGCAGTCGGGATGCTGTCTGACACGTCGTAAGCGAAAAGCCGTTCTTGGTCGCGCGCTTCCTCGCTCGCCGACTGCGGATCGGCGAGGGTGACGATGACCAGTGCCAGAATGATCGTCCGGGCGATCAGCACCGGCAAGCGACGGTCGCGGAAGCGAAACCAAAGGAGCGGCAAAGCGAGCAAGAGCCAGAAAAAATACGGTTTGGCAAAGATAATATGGGCGAGCAAGGGTTTCATCGAATTTACACCGGTTGCCGGGAGGCGCGGTGGAGATGGCTCGAAATCATGCGCGGGTTGATGAACCACTCGATAAAAAACAGCAAGAGCGAGGCGAGCAGGAGATAGGGCCAGAAAGTAAACAACGTTGAGGTGCTGCCCGAGATCTTGCTTGTGTCACGGAGCTCGATTGGCGCCGGCGTTCTGAGATCGGACTCATTCGTATCGGCCAAATTGCGCGCATAGACGCTAATCTCGCGGCCGCGCTGGCGCTGATAAATTCCCTGCTGAAAGGTCGCCAAGAAATTTTCACTGCCCGGTTTCAGCGCGACTTTGTTGCCCGCCGGCACAACAAGTGAATCACCAGGTTGCAGCGCGCCCAGGGGTATGGGCTCTCCGGTCGCCTGAGCTCTCGAGACGCCGCTTTCAAAAAACCAATCGAGTAAATTCAATGTGAAAATCGACATCGGTAGATTCTCCCGTCCCAGATAGGGCAGAGGATCGAAGCCGAGAGCGAGGTAACGCACACCTTGTCGTTCTACCGCGAAAGCTAGAGTGCCGCCCGGACCGTCGATGATCACGTCACCGGCAGTTTGCGGCTTCAAAGGACGGGCATAGGTCGGGCGAAACAAACTAAAATTGATGTATCGAGTCAACACATGTGGTTCCCGCCAGCTGGAAATCTGTACGTTGCTGATCGGCGCACCAAGATCAACGAGAGGGCTGCTCTCGGGCGGAAGGATGAAGAGCGCTGGATTTTCCGGCAACGCGCCGGGAGCGGCAAAATGGAATATTTCCAACCCATAGCCGGTGCGCTGGGATTTTTCGTACTCGGCCGGCGCGATGATATCGACATTAACGCCCGGGATCGATCGAAGGCTTGTTCCGGCTTGAGGTCGGGGCGTCACCGCCAGGATGCGCAAGTTGCGCGATGCCGGCGCGCTGGCAAAACGTCGATTGTCGATCGGCAGGGCGTCGCGCGCGTCAATCTCAACTTCGTAACTGGGATACTCGGGAACCCCTTCGAATGTCGCCGTCGCGGCCTTGGCCGGGGCCACCGCAAGTTCGCGGCTCGCCAGCGTGGTGCCGTTTGCTTTGAGCAGAATTCTGATCTTCTCGTCACGGGACGAGAAATTCGTTACCGTCCCGATTGCGTCGATACGCGCGTTGACAAGTGAAGAGCGGTGAACCTCGAAAGCAGTGACCGCGAGATTCGTTTTGGGCTGTCCCACAGAAATGATGCGCAGGAGCGCGGCCTGGCCGCCTGCGGGATGGTCGGTAACGAGATAGACACGTTGATATTTTCGTTCACGCGCCAAGCGGTTTAGCGCCTCGTCGTAATCGATCGGCGGATCACCGAGATCGTAGGACGCGATATTGCCGATGATTGCCTTTGCTTCGATTGGACTCAGCGGCGCGGCGCTGAGTCGCTCAAGTCTGGGGGTCGTGGTGTAGAGCTCGACTTGCCCCGCAACGCCGATCTCATCGACTACGGCGTTGGCCTTTTCCTTGGCGAGGGTCATTCTGGTTTTGCCATCTTCCAGGGTTTGCATACTTGCCGAGTTGTCCAAGACGATGGCGATACTGGTCGGGCGGACCGAGAACACCGGTTCGCTCAAGGCGAATATGAGCAAAGCGAGCAGCAACAATTGGAGAAAGAAGATCGGCGGAATATGGATTCGCCCCATCGGCCGGCCACTGGCTTGCAGTCCGCCTTCCTGAAACAACAAAAGACTCGAAAATACCAGACGGCGTGGCTTTTTTCGCACTAAGTAAGGAATCAGTAGCAACGGCAAGGCAAAGAGTCCGTACAGAGCGGTGGGATTGAGAAACTCCATATGGAATTACTTAAAAAGTCCGATCTTCGGCAACGTGGCGAAGATAAAGTCGCCGAGGTCGCGATCGGTGACATAGAGCGAGTAATGAATGCCGCTTTGGTGACAGAAACTACGGATTTCCAAATTATGACGCGCCAGTTTCGATTGATAGTCGCGCCGCGAGTTGTTGCTCCATTGATAGCGGACCTCGCCTTGGGTTTCGCTGTCGACCAAGGCGATACTGCCATTGGGAAACGGCGGCTCGACTTCGGCGCGCGACAAAATCTGAATCGCCACGATGTCGAGGTTGAAAGCACGCAGCAAATTCAATCCCTGTTGATAGGCCGCGGCGGGCATGAGGAAATCGGAAATCAGAATGGCTTTTCCCGGCCGGCGTAAGCGTTTGAGATGCTCCCCGAGAGAGGCCGCCAGCTCCAGCGGTCCCGCGGGGTTTGCCGACGTCGCGAAATCGATGCAGTCGGTCATGCGGCGCCGGCCGCGATAAAACGGCGAGGACGTCGGACGGCTCTGATCCTGCATCAGATGCAGCTTAACGTGATCGTGATTTGCCAAGACGACGTAGGAGAGCGCCAGCGCCACATGCGTGGCGGGCAAATATTTTTCTGCGCGCGAGGGAAACGCCATCGAGGCGCTGGCGTCGATGAAGACGTAAGCAAACAAGTCGACTTCCTCGCGGAACACTTTGATGTAAAGCCGATCGGTGCGCGCATAGATGCCCCAGTCGAGATAGCGCAGATCGTCGCCAGGCGCATAGCGCCGATAGTCGGAAAATTCCAAACTGGTGCCGCGCCGCGGCGAAGAATAACTGCCCGGGTGATTGCCGAGGATCTCCTTTCTCGTACGTACCCGGAGGGTTTCCAGCTGGGTTAAAAAATCCGGAGTGAACGGTTTGGGCAACATACCGGGCGATTTTCCTAGGATGCGGTGTTCAGGTGCCAACCTTCAGGTTAAGACCGATGGCCCATGCCTGACGACTTCAGTTCTGGTCCCATGGTCCGAAAGATCATTATAGTAGAGAACGCGACCAAATTTCATGAGCCATTTATCGTCCGGCATAGCATATCGGATCGATGGCGCCGGCTGCTTCGAACCCACTCAGCCTGAGCTGGCAACTATCGCAACGGCCGCAGGCTCGATCGTCGGGTGACGGATCGTAACAACTCCAGGTGAGAGCGTAGTCGAATCCGAGCTTCAGGCCCATTTTAATAATCGCGGCCTTGGTCATTTTGAGCAGAGGCGTCTGAATCGTCAATCGGCTTTTGCCTTCGACTCCCGCCTTGGTGGCGAGATTCGCCATCTGTTCGAAAGCGCGGATATATTCCTCACGGCAGTCGGGGTAGCCGCTGTAATCGAGTTGATTGGCGCCGAAGAAAATATCCTGCGAGCCGATCCGCTCGGCCAGCGCCAAACCGAAGGAGAGAAATATCGTGTTGCGCGCCGGCACATAGGTTACCGGAATGCCGTATCCGATTTCCGTTTCGCTGCGCCCTTTGGGAACTTCGATCCCATCGGTGAGCGCCGACCCGCCGATAGCCCGAAGATCGAACTCAATGACTCTGTGAGATTGAACCTGCAAGAACGAAGCGACTTTGCGGGCGGATTCGAGCTCGCGTTCGTGGCGCTGGCCATAGCGAAAGCTGAGCGCGTGTAACTCGAAGCCCTGCTGCTTCGCGATGGCGGCGGCAGTGGCCGAATCGATGCCGCCACTAAGCAGGATTACCGCATTTTCGCCGGCCATGATTCACGATCCAGGAGCCTTGGTGCCTTCCATGGGATAGCGTTTCTGGTACCAGCCGGTGAGACCTTCATCGAGTACTTTCATGTTGCGGTAGCCGTTTTCATAGAGAATGCCATAGGCCAAACTGGCCAGGTGATGGGGGCACGCTCAATAGAGGACGACCGGCCGGTCCCGTGGAATGCTTTTCAGATACTCCTTGAATTCCCCCAGCGGCGCGGAGACGGCGCCCAAGATATGTACTTCGCGGAACTCTTCATCGCTGCGCACGTCGATGATCACCGGCTTGGCGCCCGCCTTTAACGCTGCGACCAGCTCCTCGATATTGATAAACGCAGGCGTGATATTATCAGGCAGTGTTTGCAGGGCGAACTCGGGATACTTCGAAGGATCGGCTTGCGCTGATCGAGGCGCAAATGGAACCGTCGCCGCGAGGATCGCCAAAAGCATCGTTAGCTTAAAGACCGATTCGCCCGATTTCATGGCTTGCCCCCTTGCCCCTTATTATATTGACTCAATTGCGCGAGCGCATCTAAAGGTTGGATGCCGGTGTAGCGCTGTCCGTTAATGATCCACGTCGGATAGTTTGTAATATTTTTTTCTTTACAGACCGGCGCGGAGGGGGCGTTTTGGCCGCCCGGGCTGCATTCCACATAGGGGATGCGTTTGACCGAGCTGCCGAACAAGTGTTTTTGCTCGGAACAGTGGGGACACCAAGAGGCGCCGTAAAATTTGGCGTCGGTCTTCGAGAGATGCTCGGCAAGACCGCGGACCCACGGGTCTTCCGGTCCCGGGGCATTGCCCCAGTAGCCGGCGTAATAGGAATGCAGCGCGACAATCATGACTACGGCGACGCCGACAGTTTTTGCCAACCACGGACCCCAGGAAAATTTCGGCAAATTGGCCGGTTTTTGAAACGTCGTAACGATGACGATGGCCGCCATCAAACCGAGCGAAGTCAGGCAGTATGGGCAGGCGGCCTGCAATTCGAAAAACGAGATCGAGGTCAAATACAGGCTGTAAAGCAAACCGAAAAACGCAATCACCCACGCCCAACGCCATTGATCCGCGGCATTTTTGTTCCAGGCCACCGCTGCGAGCAGCGCGTAGGTGAGAAAACCCCAGAACGAAGTCGGCATGCCGAGGAGCGTGGACCAGCGGCTATTGAGCACAACGTCACAGCCCGTCCCTTCGGTGCAAAAAGCCACGAGGTTCCCTTGCCACGCCGTAAAAGTGAGATAGCCGGATAGCGCCATGCCGAGCAGCGCGAGACCGAATAGCGGCCAATTGGGCCCCTCGCGCATCACCACACTCGCCGTCGCTTGTTTGCCTTTTCTACTTCTCTCGTTGGCCATCGCTGCTATCCCTTCGTTAAGCTGTCGATGTCGTTTTTCAGCCGGACCAGCGCCGCCGATTCACGGCTGTCGTAGTACCCGCGTATGCGCGCTTCCTTGTCCACCAACACAAAACGTGGGCTGTGTGGGATCATGCCGCTGGGGTCGCCATTGTTGGGCATCGACGCCACGGCTAAATGAAAGCCTTCCAGGATCAGACGAAAAATTCGGTCGCGCTCGCCGGTCAAAAAATACCAGCGCTTGGCATCGGCCTGATACTTGTTCGCATAAAGAGTCAGGGCTTGAGGTGTGTCGCGTTCGGGATCGACGGTAAACGACACCAGCTGAATATCCGGCTTGGCGGCAAACTCCGCTTGCAACTTGGCCATCGTGGCGGTTTGCAGCGGGCAAGTGTCGGTGCAGGTCGTGTAAATAAAGTCGGCGATCCATATTTTGCCGCGTAACTGGGCCAAGCCCATGGCGCTGCCGTTTCTTTCCGTGAACGAAAAATCCGGCACGATTCCGTACTGATTTAAGCCATGGGCAGAGTCAGGCGCGCCGCGCCCGAATTGCGCGCGCGGACCGAGTCTAAGCCAGAGCGCCGTGCCGAGAACGATGCCCAAACCAACGACAGCGAGGCCGAGCAGGATAAACCGAGTTTTAGATGCGTCCATGATCGGAGCTAACCGAGCGGAAAGATTCTAACGGGAAATTTAGCGTTTGTGTAGAGATGAGGGAACCGAGGACAAAACGCGGATTCTTCAGACGGACTACGAGATGGATTGAGAAACGTAGTGTCCCGAGGCGGGATCAGCTGAGGGAGCGCGGGCGGGCCGGCGACCTGTTGTGCCGGCGGCTAAGACCGCCGAGAAAATATTTAATCAGGTTGCGTTTTTCGTGTTCCTTCGTCGTCGATCTGGATGCGCGTGGCGTGAGTAAAGTTTCAAGTCACGAAATTGTGAAGTATCGAGAAACTTTCGCGGGCACGAAAACTTCGACGGCTAGTAACTCGAAGGGCGCCAGCTCGAATCGACGAACCTAGAGGCATAATCATCCGGGCGGTATTCTCTCCATGAGTCTGCCGTTAACGTAGAGCTCGTAGCCTTTGATACCGAGTTCATAGCCGCGCGGGGGGTGGTCGGAAAAGTCGGTGACGACGAGATCGAGCACGAGAACGGTCTCTCCTTTAGCGGGCACCTGAAAAGACAGTTTCACCGCGCCAACGATATCTTTGACCGATGTCGAGCGGCGGGTCTTTTTCAGCAGGGCGTCGATGCTCTTAATTTTTACATGAAATGCGTCGAATGATCCCGGGTTAATTTCACCGCGATACACTCGCGCAGTTTTTTTGCCGACGTATTGGGTCAGATCCACCACGGCGACCGACGGCTGTAGCTCTTTCCAACCCGTTTGCCAGAACATCAGTCCCGCCCTGGGACTGATCAGAAGTTTATCGAGCGCGATATCGAACTTGGCAAAATCACCGATCGCTTCACGATGATCCTTGATTTGAATCTCGAAAATTCCCCGATCGTTCTGGGCAGCTCTTGCCGCGTTTGTGAATAGGCAGGCAGCGATCAGGGGCAGAGCACTAAAAAACGGAAAGAACTGCTTCGACGGGTTCGGCATGCACTGAAAAATTCTGAGTCTTCGACGCGCGAGTATTAACTTAAAGGTTTTCGCGCGCGCAGCCTCCCAAGATCATTGAGAACTTCCTTGTCCTGCCATTTGTCGCCGTAGTAGTCGACCCGACGGTTACCTTGGCGATCCACCAAAGTCGTGAACGTCGTGTGCTGCACTTGTCCGGACTCGTTTTTGACGACGTTGATGCCGAAGCCTTTCCATACTTTGGCCAACTCCGGGCGGGTGCCGGTCAGAAACGACCAATGCTTCAAGTCGGCTTTGAAGCGGCCGGCGTAGTCCTTCAAAATCGGCGCCGTGTCCCGTTCGGGATCGGTGGTAATGCTGAGCAACAGATAGTCTTTGACCTTGTTTTCGTCCAACGTCCGATGGATCGCTGCGAAATTGGCCGTTAACAGCGGGCAGACGTCAGGACAGGTCGTGAATATGAAATTGATCAGAATCAATTTTCCTCTTGCCGCGGCGAAGTGAAACGGTTTGCCGTCTTGATCGGTGAGATTGAAGTCCGGCACGGCGGTTTTCACGACTCGGCGGCCTATTTCGCTCGGTGCTTTGGGCGGAATAGGGATATGAGACCAGGCGACTGGCGAGAAAAGAGTCGTCGTGGTCAGGGCGAAAAAAAGTGCCCGGTTAATTTTCGACTTTGAACTCATAGGTAACGTCCAGGCCTTTGATGCCGTCCGGCAAATCGCCGCGAACGACATAGGTGCTGTTATAAGTTTGCTCTTCGCCCGGGCGAAGCCGCACAGGAAGTAAAAGAGCGCATTCGACGAGATCCAGATATTGTGCAAACTCCTTGGGCTCGACCCGGTGCGCGATCCGAGTGACGACTTCGCGGGAGGCGCGGTTTTTTACTTTGAATCCGATTGTAAATAAGTCGTCCGAGCGTGCAACCGTTTCCTTGGTGATCGGTTCCGCCACCAGGTCGCCGTTGTGCGGCAGAACGGTGGCAAACTTAACCTTAACGCCGGCAGCCCAATTGAGTTTAACTTTCCAAAGCGCGTCTTCTTTCACCAAGACAAACTCTTCCTCGCCCTCGATCATCGGCAATTTCCGTTGCCGAATCAGGTTGTCGATGGTCGAAATAATCTTATTTTGCGCCGGCACCGACAGGGCGTTCAACCGTTTTTCATCCCAGTCGAGCAATAACTCCGAGATCCCTTTGGCGTCAGGAAGCTTCATAGCGACCCGGACGCGGCTGGCTTTCCCATCCGGTTGCTCCGATACCGGCCTGAGCTCGATCAGGCCGGCCAGCTTGCGCGCGGCTTGCAACGCGAAACCACTGAACGGGTCGTGCTCGCGGATGTAATCTTTTTGCGGTTTCAACTGCTGATCTTCGCTGGCGATGAATCGATACGCGTGACGAAAATCGCGCGCATAAAGGAATTTAAGATATTTCGACAAAACCTGGGTCGGGTCCTCAGGGCGTCTGTCGCCGACCGTGTTGATCCAATAGATCCCGGGCAGCGCCAGCGTGGCAGCCGTAAAAACGAACAGAAGAAAATTTTTAACAAGGCGGGGCATTCGGGTGGTCAAGGCAGAATCTTGGTCGAGGATCCCCCGCTCGGATTAGCGTCCCTTTGCCGGAATGGTCCAAAAATAGACCGTACGCCCCTCGACCCGCTCGACTTTCTCCGGTTTCCAGTCGCCCATGTCGAAGGCATGAGAGACGAGACGCGAGCCGGGTTTGAGCTGACTCAAAAGATTGGGTTTCAACTTCAAGTTGACGTCGGGCAGCAAATACATGGTCACCACTGACGCAGGCGAAAAGTCGACGGTGAGAATATCCTGCTGGCGAATCTCGGCTAAATCCTGAACGCCGGCCTTGCGAATATTCTCGCGCGACTCCTTCACCAGATCGCCGTCGATTTCAAAGCCGATCGCCGTGGCGCCTCTTTTTGCCGCCGCGATGACGATCCGGCCGTCGCCCGAACCCAGGTCGAACACGACGTCGCCTTTTTTCACACCCGCGAGCTCGACCATCTTATCCACCACCACTTGTGGCGAGGGCACGAACGGAACGATCTTTTTCGATTCAAAGGCGGAATCTTGAGCGTTGGCAGCGCCGATCGAAAGGGGTCGAACGAGAATGACCTCGCCCAATTGACGTGGACCGACGACGGTCCAAAACAGCAGAACAAAAATGCGGCTAAAGTTTTTCATCAGTTTCTCGCCTCACGATGGATTAGACGAACAAATTCCATTTTTAATTAATCACAAAAAAGATGGGCGCGCCAGATACGGGAGCCCTCTCGCGTCAAAGGATTACTTAAGCTGGCGGAAGTCGTAGGTCAAAGTCAATTGACGAATGCCTTCGGGGAGGCTGCCTCGTAACATGTAGGTGCCTGAAAATTCTTGTTCCTTTTCGGGCTGAACTGTGACCGGTAGGAGAAAACCGCATTGAACAAAATCGAGAAAATCGGCGATCGAGCTGGGCTCGACTAGATGTCCGATGCGCACAGTAACCGGCTGCTTGGCGTGGTTCTTGATTCGCAAAACAATCTCGAATAGCTCGCCGGGCTGTAGGACAAATTCATTCTTCGAAAGCGCAACGTCCAGGTCCGTTGACTTAGATAAGTCGAGCCGGAGCGGGATCTTCACGCCCGCGGCCCAGTTCAAAAAAATGCGCCAGCCGTCAGATTCTTTGACCAACTCGAAGGCTTCTTCGCCTTGGCTCATCGCGAGTGAGCCTTCGGTACCCCGTTTGTCCAGCAAATCGATAAGTTGTTTTTGCTCGGTCGGCAGCAAAGCATTCAAGCGGTACGGATCCCAGTTGAATAGTAGCAGTGCGAGTTTTTGCGGGTCGGGAACGCGGTATTTGATCGACACGTGAACGCGGTTCGGCGATTCGCGCGTCTTCAGCGCTTGAATTTCGACGAATTCGCTCAGCTTCTTCGCTGCTTCCAGAATGAAGCCGTCATACGGTCCACGTTGCCGGAGGTAGCGATTTAGGTCGCGCACTTTACGATCTTCGGCGGAGACAAAGCGATACGCCGTGGCGAAGTCGCGGGCATAAGTCGCCCGCAGATAAGCGTGAATCACGGAGGCGGATGCGTGCTGATTGAACGACTGTTCGGCACAGTGAAGAGTTTCCTGAGCCACGAGCACTAGGAAGAGAGCGATCCGCAAGGATCGCGGCGGATTGAATCTCCCTCGCGGACAGCGGTCGTTACTTGCCATCAAAATAACCGGATTCTGCGTCGCTCACTCGCGAGACGGGTTCGTCGCCGCGAGTTTGGACTCTAAAGTAAATTGGTAGATGATCAAGAGACGCGATCGGGGAGAAAGATCACCTCCTAAGATATACGAGCTGGACACTTCCCGAGCTTGACCCGGCTTGAGCCGCAGCGGCGACAGTGAACCGCACGCGATCATCTCCACGTTCTTGGCCAAACCGCGCGGCTCGATAAGGTGGGTGAGTCTGGCGACCGTCGCGCGCGGGCTTCGGTTTCTGACCGTGAAGTCGATTTGAAACGGCTCGTTGGTTGCAACCAGAAAATCATTGCGTGGAAACTGAACCTCCAGTGCACCGGAGGACGGCGTCGTCGAGGCGAAAATAACGCGCGAGCGCGCTGCCCAATCGAGAAAAATTTTCCATCCGTCTTTCTCACGTACGAGATCCAAAGTCTCGTGCCCTTCGAGGGATACCATCTTTCCTGATCTTTGGAAATTTTCCAAAGCTTCGGCCAGGCGCCGCTGTTCGCTCTGCGGTAGAGCGTTGAGCTTGCTGGCATTCCAATCGAAAAGTCGTGACGAAATTTCATCACCGGCGGGTCGTCGATAGCCGACTTCGAAACGGGCCTTCGCCGGTCCGACTTTTTGATTGATCACCCACACTTTCATTTTAGCGACGAGTCGGTTGGCAAGCTCGAGGGCGAAACCGCTGAGGTATTCCTGAGATCGCAGATAGCCGGCTTTGTCCCTGATCCGTTGGTCGGTGTTGGAAATGTAGCTGTAGGCCGTTCCAAAGTCGCGCGCTTGAGTTGCCCGGAGGTAGGATTCGACTACCCGAAGTGGGCCGTCTTGCGAACGAATTGGCACGCCTGCCGCCGCATAAGGAGTCGCCACGATTAACAGGAAAGTGATCGCACCCACGTAAATGGGCGTTCTGTCAGAAAACATCGATTTGAAAAACAATCGTTTTTAGTTCTTCACGACCGCTCTGGTTTTCTTAAGTGCTTCAAGTGCCCGCTCGCGTGTCAATGGACCAAGAACGATGTCGCGAACGACGCCCTGAGCATCGATGAAAAACGTCGCCGGCGGGCCGAAGATGCGATAGGCGCGCTTCACCGTGCTGTTCAAGTCGAGCGCGATCGGAAAGACCAGCTTGGTTTCTTTGGCGTACTCCGTCACCGCGGCACGGCTGTCTTCGACGGCGACGCCCAGCACGCTGTAACCCTCCGTGGCACTCCTTGACGCGAGATCATTGATCAGCGGCATTTCCTCGCGGCAGGGATCGCACCAACTAGCGAAAAAGTTCAGCACTAACGGCTGACCGCGGAAGCTTGCCAATCCGACCGACTTGCCTTCGAGCGATTTGAGATCGAACGGTATCGCCGGACCACCGACCGATGGCACGGCGCTTTGGCCGGTGTTGTGCTCGTGCTGCGTCCAGCCGGTCGCCGGCGCTAGCGCAATCGCGGCGGCGCAACAGAGCGCTGATGCCAACAACCTCACATTCCGCCAATGGATGAGGAGTATCGCCACAATTGAATTTGACTTCACCGGTCCACCGCCGCGCTTCTGAGGACCACGCGTGAGTCCTCACTGTCCGTTTCCGTCCAAGCAATGTGCACGTGATTCTCGCGCAACGCCAGAACCGGCCGGCTGGCGTTGGCTTTAGCGTCGCTGATCTGCTGTATCGGGCTCCAGGTTTTACCATCGCTTGCAATCGTGCGCATGAATATTTGCGCCCGGCTGCGATTGTCGAGATTACTCCATGCCAGGTAAATGTTATCGTCATCGCCCACCGCTAAGTTGGCATAGAGAGTTTCCGGCGCCGTGTTGGCGTGCACCAGCTGGCGAGGTTCAAAGCTTTTGCCATCGTCTTTCGACACGCTGTAATAAATGCCCGCTTCTTTTTCCGAGCGGCCTAGGGTGAACCAGGTCACGTGGAGCCAACCGCGGCGGTCGCGACCGATGCTCGGGCCCGAGTGTGGACAGGAGGGCACTTGCCAGCCGTCGTCACTGATTTCGACCGGCGCGCTGAAGGTCGCGGCACCATCCGTCGACTTGCGTAGCACGTGGTTGCGAATTTTATTGCCGTCTACTTCACGGTCCACCATATAGACCGTTTTGCTGCCGCCGGCGAATGCGACGCCCAGTTTGCAACACTCACAAAGGCCTTCCCCGACCGGATAATTCTTCGTCAGCGCTTTCCCGTCGCCACCGAGCCTAATTAAATAGAGTTGGCGCGGTTTCGGATTGTCGATGCGCCGGTCGATCCAGGCGATCAGGAAATCGCCTGCGGGCGTCGCTTCGATGATCGGAAAGCGAGCGGCGTCCTCAATTTCGTTCAAGGTTCGCGCAGGCGTAAAGCCACCTTTGCCGTCGTCCCTAGCGAAGCGAATATTGGCGCGGGTCTTGTCTCCTTTCCTTCCCGGGATCGACCAGACAACGTAGGCCCGGTTGTTGGCGTCGAACGCGACTTTGGGTCCGTTTTCTTCTCCTTGGACGGCTTCGACTTCGCTATTCACCCGCTTGCGCGCTGACCAAGTTTTTCCTCTGTCCGTCGACCAGGCGAGAAATACGTTGCGCATCGGCGACGGCGCTCGATCGCCCGACATACGATGGTGTCCGGTGGAATCTTTTCCTTGCGGCCACGGTGTATCGTGGTCCTCGGTCCATACAGCAAAGAGCCGGCCGTCTGGAGCGTAACGCAGAAACGGCGTCGCGGGATTCGCTTCCGCGTTGCCGATGCTGATCTCCGGTCCGAACGTCACCCGGTTCGTCCGGCTTGCCGCGGCCGGCACGGCCGTATTGGAACTACATCCGAAAAAAAGCAAGCAGCATAGAATTGATGCCGATCTGGTGAAATACGCTCTCATACCTATCACCTGCCTGGTCGCTTAATGATTCGATCATTAGGCCAAATCGCTTTTACCGCGATGCGCACACAGATCTCGCCGCGATTCGACGATTCGGTGCCATCAAAGCAGCAGACCCGCCGACGGATTGGCGGCGAAGCAACATTTAAACCTCTCGTTCGACAAATAACCTATCGAAGTGCGAGCTCAACGATAACGGCGAAAGTAGTTTGGGAAAAACAGGAAAAGGCTAGAGCAGGGGCGGCGCGCGCTGAGAAAAAGGTGCCGGATTGAACGATGGCGCGCTTATTACGGGCCGTTCGTGCCGGCGCGTAACCGCGCATTCGAGAACGGTAAAGGAAAACGGCTGAACGATTGAAGCGTGCGCGTTTTGAGCGACGGACAAGACGCTGCAATCGTTTTGCTGCAGCGGTCGTTGGTCGTGTTGACGGTCATGATCATCGTGGCTGTGATGCTCACCGCGCTCCTGGGCGTGGACGGCGATTTGCGCCCGCGGCGCAAGAACTTGCCCGACGAAAAAATGATGCACCCGGTGCGGCGCGGACGCGGCGAGAAAAAACCAGAACGCGGCGGCGACGCTCAGGTATAGGCCGCGCTGGTGTTTAGAGACTGGTCTTCCGGGGTTCATCGGCAATTACGGGCCATCCTAGTCGGACCGCTTTGACAGCGCAAGCAGCCGGGCTTTGTGCAGGCAGTGCACACTATTTGACTGTGAACTGGACCTTGTCGCTGGCGTTCAACTCGGTTTCGTGATCGGTGGCGACGACGCGCAGCTCCAATAAATGTTTGCCGGGTTTGATGCCGTTGAGCGTGCCCTTTTCGCTTTCGAACATACCCATTAGCTCGCCGTCCACATAGGCGTGGGCGTGGTGGCCGCGCTTACCTTTGGTGAGCTTATACTCGATAGGCACTTTGTCACCTTTGAGGACCTGGCCAGTGGTCGGTGAAATAATCTTGATGCTCGCGCCCTCCGCCGGTTTGGGCGCCGGTTTCGCGGTCTTTGCAGTGGCGGGTTTCGCCGGTGTCGAATGATCGTGTTGCGCCCAGGCGAAGAGCGGCAATGCAATCATCGAGGCGGCTATCGCAATCAGGTTGCGTAGTGTCATCTCAATTCCCTTCTCGGCAGATCATTTCAGCATAATTTCGACGCGAACTTAAGATCGAGGATTTCCAGCGATCGTTGGCCTTATGAATATACCCACGTTGCCGCACCGAACGGAATGAGGAACGAGCCGCTCTCAATGCTCGTGAATCGGCGCCGGCTCTTTGCCGCGCGCGAACAGGGCGAGCTCGACGAAGATGAAAAGTGCGGCAGAGGTGAGCACGATGGTGGCGGCGGAGGAGATATCGAAATGAAAACTCAAAAACATGCCGGCAGCGCCGCAAAACGCGCCGAGCAGCGGTGAGACAATCAGCAGAGTTTGGAATCGCTGCGTCAAGTAACGCGCGATGACCGGCGGAATCACCATGGCCGCGGCGACCAACGTCACGCCGAGGATTTGCGTCGAGGCGAGAACCGTAACGGCTAGGAGCATAATAAAGAGGAGATCGATCTTGCCGGTCGCCACGCCGTAAGCCGATGCGACTTCGGGATCGAACGTTGAGAATAGCAGCGGCCGACGGATCAAAAAAAGCGCGCCGGACACCAGCAGAGAGATAAAGACAACGATCCAGACGTCAGTTTGAGTGATGCCGAGGATATTGCCGAACAGCGCGGATTCGATGTTGCGAGTGAAAGTGCGGTGGGTAGAGATGATCGCAACGCCTAAAGCAAAACTCGAGGTGGTCACGACGCCGATTGCGGCGTCAGCCCCGACCCAGCGGCGGTGGCTGATCCAATGAATCAAGACGCCCGCGAAAAGCGCCCACAGACCGCCGCCGATAAAAAAATTGATATTCAATACGTAGCTGAGCACCGCGCCGCCGAAAATGGCATGGGACAAGCCGTGGCCGATGTAGCTCATGCGGCGCAGCACGACGTAGACGCCGATAAAACCACAGAGCGCGCCGATGACGACGGCGGCGATCAACCCGTTGCGAAAAAATTCGTATTCAAAGGGACTTAAAAAAGTCATGGATTTAGAAGACGTTCCAGTCGTTCCAAAGTTTCAAATGTTCCGAGGGTGAGGACGGACCGAAACGCAATGAACGATTGGAACGACTGGAACTTTTGGAACCATGAATTTAGTTTAATTATGGGGCGCGTGGGGACGTTCGCCGATCATGACCATGCCATCTTGGTGCAGGACCACCATCTCGCCGGTGTAGACATCTTGTAAAACCTTGGCAGTGAACACTTCGTTCGGCGGGCCTTCGGCAATCAGGCGGCGATTCAAGCACACAGCCCAGGGCAGATGGGCGGCCACCCAGTTCAAATCATGCGCCGTCAGGACGATGGCAACTCCTTGATGATTAATTTCGTGCAAGAAGTGAATCACGTCGTCGCGCGAGCGGATATCGAGTCCCGAGGCGGGCTCGTCGAGCAAGATCAACTCGGGATCGCCCAACAGAGCCCGTCCGATGAACGCCGCTTGCTGTTGGCCGCCGGAGAGTTCCCGAATGTGGCGATGACCCAAGCCGGCAAGATTCAAGCGTTCCATAATTTCTCGTAGCTTGCGTTTCTCCTTATCGCCAATGCCGCCGAACCAACGGCTCTTGACGAAGAAACCCATGCCGATCACTTCTTCGACGGTGATGGGAAAATTCCAATCGATGGTTTCCAATTGCGGCACGTAGCCAATGCGTTCCAACGACGAACGTTTTAACTCTTGTCCGCGCAGCAACACTTTTCCAGACGTCGCCGGAACCATGCCGAGCACGGTACGCAGCAACGTGGTCTTGCCACCGCCATTGGGTCCGACGATGGCCATGAATTGTCCCGGCCATATTTTTAACGACACGCGGGTCAACGCCGGCGTGGCTCCATAACCGTTGCTCACGTCGGCGAGCTCGACGAGCGGAACGGCAGTGACGCGAGCAACGGGGCGCTCTTCGAGGCCGGGCGGATGGAGGCTGTGTGGATCGCCGGGGCGATGGTCGTGCGGATTTGCCACGGGTTAGTTTTTTCTCCGATAGTCGGCGTGCGAGCCGGCGACCGGCGTCGGATCGATCTTCTTCAGCGCTTCTGCCGAGCCGCCGAGAGCTTCGAACATGATCGTCATATTTTCTATCATCATGCCGGTATACGAATGCCGCGGATCGCCGGGCTTGCCGGGCAACTCATCATCGCGGAGCTTGTCTATATATCTGCTTTTCCCTTCACGCGCGATCTGGGCGAGGACGGGGCTTGGAAAAACCTCCGAGCCAAAAACCGCCGGAACTTTTTCTCTGCGAATCTGCTCGATCAGTCGAATCACTTCCTTGGGGCCGGGATCGGCAAAGTCCGACGGTTGCACCGCGCCGATCACTTGAAAGCCGTAGCGGCGCGCAAAATAGGGCCAGGAGTCGTGGTAGGTGAGCAAGCGCCGGTTGTTCGCGGGAATGGTTTGGATCGAATTTTTAATTGCTTGATCAAGCGCTTGGAGCCTCTTTACAAATTGTGCGGTGTTTTGTTCGTACGCGGATTTGTTTTTCGGATCGAGGCGAATCAGCTCGTCGCGCACCAGAGTCGCGTAACGCGTGGCGTATGCCGGATTTAACCACAGGTGCGGATTGGGATGGCCCTGCTCCTTGGGAAAACTGAAATCGTAGATGTACTCTGCTTCAGTTACCGTTTTGTCGCCAAGAGAATAGATCGATGCGCCCTGCGGCGAATTCGCTTGCGCGAGCTTTAGTGTGGGGGTTTCCAGATCGAGCCCGTTCAGGATGATCAGTTGCGCGCCGCTCAGCAATCGGCTGTCCGACGGCGCGGGCTCAAAAGTATGCGAGTTGATTCCCTCGGGAATGATTCCAGAAAGATCCGCTTTGTCCCCGGCGACATTTTCCACGATGCTCGTGATCGGCGCGACCGTCGAGACGATTTTGAATTTTTGCTCGCTGGCGGGAACCCGGTTCTGCTCCTTATTCTGGCAGCCTAAGCTTAGACAAAGCCATACCAACACCAGGAAGAATTTCCATTTGGAACGCATGGATAATTAGCTCTTAAATCCGCCGAATACGGCGCGGTCGCCACCCTGCCAGAAGATTTTCACGGCTTTGAATCCGGCTTCGCGCAGCCATTCCATTTGCTCTTCCCATGGCGGTCGCGGGCGGTCGAAATTCAAAAAACAGCCGCCGGCTTTTACCAATGGAAACACATCTTCGTAAATACGCCGAATGATTTTCGGTTCGCGAACGTTGTGAATCGCGATCGACGAAACCACCGCCTCGAACGGCCCATCAAGTTTTTGGCTCCAGCCGTCCTTGGCGAAATCGCAAAGAATGTATTCGAATCGCCCGGCAAGATTTTTCATGCGCTCGGCGCCGAGCTTCGCCATCTCCTTGGAGCCGTCCTGACAAACAACGGTTGCTTTGGGAAACCGGTTCAGGAGAAATTGCGTCAGGGCGCCGTATCCGGCGCCGAGATCCAGAATTCGAAGCGGCAGGTTTTTACTAAAAAGAATGGTGTCGGCGATCAAGGTAAATGCCGCGTGGCGATCTTTTTCTTTGGGATCCTGACCTTTCGCCCAGTTCGAGACATATTCATCCGAGTCCCAATCGTGGTGATCGTGGCGATGGCCGGAAATAGAATCCGATGTGTTTGCCATGATTAATCTCCTTACTTCACTGCGATTTATGGTTACTCATCTTTGCAACCTGAAACGATAAACGTAACTAAACTCCGCGGGGACGTGCTGACCGTTGCGCTGCGCCGGCTCAAAGCGCGACTGCTTCACTGCTTTGAGCGCTTCTTCGTCGAATCCCGCGCCGCCGCTCTTGATAATTTCCGCCCTGGTGACTTTGCCTTCGGGGTCGACTTCGATGCTGAGCATCACATCGCCTTCCAATCCCATGCGCAGAGCCATCGGCGGGTACAAGGCGCGGGCGGTTTGAATCGGTCTAGCCTCGCGGTTGGTGCGAACCGGGGGGATTCGAGCTGGCGACCCGGGCGCGCCGGAGCCGGGTCCGATGCCGGCGATTGCTGTGCCAGTGCCGTTTCCAGCGTTCCCGGAGCCGGTCGCGATGCCGATATCGCCACCGGCGCGATCGTCCACTCCGGATGCGCTACCGCCACCTTCGAGAGTTGTACTCTCCGGAGTCGAATTCAGGGTCTTTGACGGCGACGTTTTGGTTTCATCCGTTTTGGTAATTTCGTTCTTAACCGCCGGGTGCGGAGCTGGCTCGGTGAAGACCGATTCACGCATACGTTTTGCGGGCGGTGGTTTCGGAGGCGCCGTCCTTGTCGCCTTCTCCATAGACGGACGAATCGATTTGTTGTCCTCAATTGGATCCAAGAGCGCGATCGAAATTGGATCTGGCTCCGGGAAATGGTTCCGTTGACCGACCACCGTCGACGCCACCACGAGCACCGTGAGATGGATTAGAGTCGACGCCACGAGAGAGGGAGCGAGGGAAAATTGTTTCGACATTTTGTTATCTTGGGCTTGGCTGTTTTACCGGCGTGCGCAGCAACACCAGAAGGCTCATGGCAAGAAGGTAGGAAGTCGAGATTACGGTGAACGCGGGGCCAAAACCGTAGTGGGTCATGACGCCGCCGGTGATCACCGTCCAAAATGGAATCGAAACGAAGCCGATAAAATAGTAAAGGCTAAATGCCGCGTCGAAGAGATCCTCACCGACGAGGTCCGCTAATAAAGCCTGCGTCAGCGTCTGGCGCGACGTCACCGCGGCGCCGTAGATCACTAAGTTAAAGAAAAGCCCGGCGGAAACGTTCGGTTGCCAGGCAAGCCAGAGGGTGCACAGCGCGGACATCAACAGTGACGCTTGGATTACCAACTTGCGGTTGAAACGATCCGAGATCCAGCCCCAGACAAACGGCCCGATGAGACTTCCGATCTGGATAAAAGTGAAAAGAAAGGCGGCGTAGGTGATGCTGACATCAAAATCACGGACAAAGTGGGGAATGATGTAGACTTCATTGATGTCTTGACCGCGTCCGGCGGCGCCGGCCATGAAGACCAGTGACACAAGTAAAATGTTCCTGTCTTTGAAACAGGCCCTATAGGCGTTCCAGCCCATTGGGACGAGGCGGGATTTTTGTTGGTCTACCGGCGCCGAGCGCAACGTGTCGCGAAAGACGAAGCAGACCATCCCGATGAGCGTCGCGAACGCTCCGACCACCCAAAATACACCGCGCCAGCCGATGTAGGTGACCATCACCGCCGCCAGCAACGGCGCCAATAAACTGCCGATCTGTCCCGCCGTGGAATGAAAAGCCAACGTGCGTCCGCGCGCGGCGCCGAAACGACTTGCGAGTATGCTCGATCCAACCGGATGTTGCGGGCTGGAGCCGATGCCGCCGATCAAGCGCGCGGTGAAAAAATGATTATAATTCGAGGCGAAGCCGGTGGCGGCGACGGAAAGTCCAAGCAAGCAGTTGCCGACGCCGAGGATCACGCCGCGCCGTACGTATGGAACGACGAATCCGTATGCGGCCTGAAAAACGCTGCCGAGTGTGTTGTAGACTGCAGCGAGCGAAGCGATGGCGATGTAGCTCATGCCTAATTCTGTCATCATGAGCGGATAGATAACGCCGAGCATGGCCGATTGAAAGTGATTGATAAAATGAGCGCTGCAGACGATTGAAAAAATTGCTGTGCGTTTGGCGGACGCTTCGCTGATTGTTGGCTCTACCATAGGTGCACTGTGACTCCTGCTTTGACCGTAAACGGATCGCCCGGCGTGAAGTGCGCATCGAGGGTCCCAACTCCTAATGGCTCGTTTTGCAACCGCGACTCGAAGACATGTTCAGCGGAGCGCCATTTTTTGTTCGCGAGATTTTGAAACTGGACGAAGAATTCGTAGCGCCTCCAAACGTATTTTAGGAACAGATCGAAAATCGTCGACGTCGGCGTCAAGAAACTGCCGTCTTCGATGCCGTAACGTCGGCCGATGTGGCGCATCTGCAAACGCGCCTGAATACCCGAGTCGTGGCGGGCGGTTATCCCGGTAAACGCGAGAAACCGGGGCGCCAATGGGACTCGATCGCCGTTAATAAATCTGGCCCATGTGTACGAAAGATCAAGATCGTAGGATAGCCATGGCAGGATGTCATAACGAAGCTCGCTCTCTACGCCGTGTCGCCGACTGGCACCGCCGGGCTCGAAGGTGCCTTCGTCGCCGACGAACACGAGCTCGCTTTCCAGATAGGAACGCCAGTAGGAAAGGGTGACATCCAAACGGTCGAAGAACCGCGACTTCGCGCCGAGCTCGCCGCCCCAGTAGCGGGGGATTTTCTTGTCTTGGTCTTGAACGAACACACGGGCGTCGTTGCTATGAAAGCCGCCGCCGAAGTTCCAAAAAAGATCAGTGGCTTTGGCAACGTTGTTGTCCTTAAACGGCGTGAAGATGAAATTGAGCTTGGGGTTTACGATGGTGGCCGTGCCGTCGCCGGAGATCGGACTAACGATCGTTGTTGGATCGCCTTTCTGCTTGACGTCGAAGATAAAACTATCCATGCGAGCGCCGATTTGGGTTCGTAACCAATCGGTCGGCTTGATTTCTTGTTGGGCGAACAACGCGAGATTGGTTTGTTGGATGTCGTTGTTGCTGAGGGTGGGAGATATATTCCCCAATTTTGTCGTTCGGCGGCGGTCGGTCTGGCTGAACAGACCGACGCGGACGTGGTCAAAGCGGGTCTGGAAGCCGACGAAGGTTTCCATCGGCAAGCCGATAAGATTGTAGTTGCGCCGGTAGTTGACGTTGTTGCCGATCAGAAAGCGCTTGTCATTCTGTTCGATGCCATCGCCGTTGACAGGGTCGTTCAAAAACAAGCTGAAATTTGACCACAGTTGGAGTCTGTACCAGGAGAGCCAGGTCTGCGCGTTGAACGCTTGATTGGCGTCCGCATAGTTGTAAATCAGGCTCAAATTTTGCCGTTCCGATTTTCCGCCTTCACTCGGGTCGAACGAGCCGAACCGGCCGATCTCACCGCCTCGAACCGCTCGTGCCGGAATCTCGCCTGAAGCGTTCCAGCCGGTCTTGAAGAACGTTCCGAGAAAACTCAGATTGAAATTTGCCGTCGATAACAGGCCGAACTTGGTGAGTATGTTATAGCGAATGTAATCATTGGGATTCTTGAAAGGGCCGTCGTTAATATAGATTTCGCCCGCAATATACGGACTGAGAATAGTCCCTTCGGGCGGCGCGAATATCCCGACGTAGCGCTGCGTATTGTAGCTTCCGCCGCTTAGAGTAAGTGTGCTGTCTTTGTCTTTTTTCTTGGTGATAATGTTCATCGCGCCCGAGGTGGCGAAGTCGCCGAGATTCACAAAGTAAGGACCCTTGTAGATTTCAACCCTCTCAATGGTTTCGGGGATGAGCCAGTGCACATCCGCATAACCTTGACCGTGGGCATGGCTCACCATGTTGACCGGAATGCCGTCGATAAAGACGGCGAAGTCGGTTCCGTGATCCGAGTCGAATCCGCGAAAAAGAATCTGATCGGCCTTGCCGCCGCCATGATGCTGGCCGATGATCAGGCCGGGAGTTAACCGCATGACGTCGCTCGGGGTATTCGACGGGCGAAGCTCCAAGTCTTTTTGCCAGCGGGTTTGCTCGGTGGCGGCAGACGTCGGTTGTTGACCCCAGACGTAAACCTCGACCGGTTCCGCGTCGCTCGCTTGATTCTGCTGTGCCAAAGCGTTGCTGCTCTGCAGCAAACAGCATAGAGCCAAAATGAGGGTGCTTGCAGGTCTTAGTTGCATGGTTCTCAGGGTCCTTGGAATAGTATGAAACTGCAATTCGTGTTACCATTGAACAAAAAAAATTTAATGCTTCATTTCCGGTGTCGTGGTCACGAGCTTACCGTTCTGCACACCTTTGGTGGCGATGAGCTTGCCAGCGACTTCATGGACCTTATCCGCGCCGCCACGAACCACGATGACTTCCAAGCAATTGTGCGCGTCGAGGTGAATATGCAAGCTAGCATTGACCACGACGCTGGCCCGATGCTGCATATCGGCCAGGACATCGCTTAAATGGTGAGTTCGATGATCGTATAAAAGACTTATGACGCCGACGACTGCTTCGCCGCCTTTGCCGACCTTTTTTTGAATCAAGTGGTCGCGAATCAGATCGCGAATCGCTTCCGAGCGATTTTCGTAGCCGAGACCTTCGATGCTTTTGTCGAAGGCCTCAAGCAGATCATTTTCCAGCGAGACGCCGAAGCGAGACAAGTGATGCATAAGCTCAACCCAGAATTAGGTAACACGAATTGTGATTTCGTGTCAACTTTGCGATACCTCATACCGAGTTGGAAGCGTACAATACGTGTGTTACGTGTTTATATTCGGTGAAACAGCGCAGATTCGTACAATCGCTTTTTTTTCTTATTGTTCTAGTAGCGGGCTGTGGCCGCAACGAACGGATGGATACTGTCTATCTCGAGCGTTGCATCAGTTGCCATGGAAGTAGCGGCCGAGGTGATGGCCCGCTAGCGGTAAGTTTACCGGTCCGAACTCCCGACTTTCGTGACACCGTACAGCAAAAAAGCAATTCGCAGATCAGGCGAATCATCGCCGAAGGACGGGGCGTAATGCCGGCATTTGATCCTGCTCTGCGTCCCGCTGAAGTCACTGACATGCTGCAGATGGTTCGTTTTCTGAGCCGCGAAGGGCGGGATCTGGCTTGGTGGGAGCGCTTTGACACTTTGGTCGTAGCGCACTGCAACATTCCCTGGGACACGGTCCTCGGCTATGACGAACCGGCCGAAGAAAAAAAACCATAAGCCGATGCGCCGCAGCGGTTTATGCTCCATCATCATTCTGCTCGCTGTTGTAAGCGCTGTGGCTTTCGGAACAACCGCCGAGCTGCGACAAATGAGCGCGCAACGGCGGGTCACGCGAGTTCAAATCAACGATTTTGCGCTTACGGATCAGAATTCAACTCCGTTCGAATTCAAAAACATGACAGGTAAGGTCGTCGTCGTTGCCTTTGCTTATACCACTTGCCCTGACGTATGCCCGTTGATCACCGCGTCCCTGCGTCAGGTTCAAAGCGGGCTTACCAAAGAAGAACGCAAATATGTGCAACTGGTGACGGTGACGACGGATCCGGAGATCGATTCGCCCAAAGTTTTAACCGCCTACGCCAAACGTTACGGCGCCGAATTCGATAACTGGTCGTTTCTCACAGGTAATCCAATCGCGCTGAAACAAATTTGGCAAAACTTTGGCGTAGGCGTAGAGCGTAAGGGCCGAGGTCTCATCGACCACACGCCGCTCACTGCGGTTGTCGATCAAAAAAAGTTGATCCGCTTTGCGTACATTGGGCCATCGCCCGACCCCAGGGCCGTGCTGGCCGATGTTCGTGCGCTGTTAAGCGAGCATTAGATCGCATGAACACCACCCTACCCGCTGTTGACTTGAGATCGTGCAAGCGCTTCTTCCTGTAATCGAATTGGTGCAGGGGAGGGCAGCTCATCGGGATCCGGCGCTGCGTGACGATCGCAGTTTTTTACCTCGATTGTTTGGTGCTTCGCCGGGCTTACTAGCGGCTTGACAAGGGTGCCATGTTGAAACTAAACTCAAACATGAAGTTTTGTGGTGTACCTCACGATGCCTTTCGACAATATTGAACAACTGGAAGTCGCCATCAACCGCCTTCTGGAGAAGCATGAGCAGATCAAAAAAGAAAAAGACGTGATGGAAAAGAAGCTCCAACAAAAAGAGAGTGAGTGGCACCATCTCAAGGGTCAGATCAGACAATATGAGAGGGAGCGCCTTGAGCTTCGGCAAAAGCTGGACAAAATAATGGTCCAGTTCGCGAGCTTGGACTTGGCTGATTGAATCTCGGTGTAGCGATGAAAAAAGCATTGGACGTCGAGATCCTCGGACAAAAATTCACCATCTCCAGTGATGCCGAAGAGGGCTATATGCTCAAAGTCGCTGGTTATGTCGACGATAAGATGCAGGAACTCATGCGCTCGCCGAAGTCTGTAGCTAAGACCAATGTGGCCATGTTAGCCGCACTGAATATCGCCGACGAATATCATCGATTGAAAGACACGCACGAAGCGATTTTAAATAGATTGGACCAATTGTCCAAAAAACTTTCAACAACATTGACCGAGGATGGATAGGGCCTTTTTATGAAGGAGGTCCGTTTTCCCGAGATAAGGGTAAGGACGCTTTAATAGAGGCGGCGTGGAATGATGAGGGCTTGGAGAAAAACGTTTGCAATGGATCTGATCCGTTGGATTCTTCTGGTATTCGATTCGCAAAGAACACGGCAACCCGTTACGGAAAATCCTAGAATTCGAATGGATATACCGTTGGCAATGACAGGAGTAGTGCCCCTCCGTATTCGTCGCGGGGGACGATTGCCTCGGGGACCGACTTCGCGTAATCGCCGGTCAGATTAGCCGCATACTTCTCCCCCAATAAGTTTCTCTCCGCGCCTCTTCTAATCGCTCTTGGTGAATTATGCAGGGAGCTGCTTTGGAAGAGTCTAAAAACCTGCTTCGCAGAAGGATGGTATCCCGGCGCCAATCGCTTGCGCCGGCGTGGTGTCTTTCGTGGAGTCAGGTGATCCAATTGGCAGCGCTCAAGTCTCCACAATATCTAGCTGCTCGGAAGGTGGCGTTGTACAGTCCGATCGAAAACGAGGTCGATACAAATGCAATTCTGACGGATGCCTTGGAAAACGACAAGAAGGTTTTTTATCCGAGAACAAATAACGGAAATTTGCCGTGGTTTTTTCAAATTTCCTCTCCAACCGAGCTCCGTGCGGGGCGATCTAAAATTCCTGAGCCGCCCGGTGTGAATGCGTTGTCATTGGAGGATTTGCAAAATTTGATCGTCTTCGTGCCGGGAGTGGCCTTCGATCTTCGGGGTCATCGGTTAGGAAGGGGCAATGGCTGGTACGACCGCATTTTGCCGGTGTTCAAAGATCAAGGAGTTTTTGTCGGACTAGCTTACGAGTTCCAGGTCGTCGATCAGCTGGCGACAGAGACATGGGATCAACAAGTTCATTACATCATCACGGAGGAACGCATCATCGATTGCGACGCTTCAGCGTCGTGCGGCATGCAGTAGTAGGTTTTACTGTGACTTGAAAGGGGGTGCTCTCATTGGATGCAATTTTGTTGGTTGGGTTGGGTGGTTTAGTCGGCGGGATTTTACTGTCATTAGGGGTTGCATGGGTGCGTGTAAAACAAGCGCGCTCGGAAAATGAGGCGGCAAAAAACACCGCCGCGCGAATCTTGGAAGAAGCCAAGAAGGATGCGAGCGCGATAAAAAAAGAGGCGGAGATCCACGCCAAGGATAGCGTGCTCAAGGAACGCGGTGATTTTGAAAAGGAGGTGCGCGAAACCCGACGGGAGCTACAGAACCAGGAACGGCGGTTAATCACCAAAGAAGAAGGCATCGACAAACGTGTCGAGTCGTTCGATAAACGCGACGCGGAACTCGCGAAGCGAGACCAGAGTCTCAAAGCGCGGGAGAAAAGTCTGGAGGAAAAATCCGCGGAATCCGAGCGATACGTGGACGAAGCGAGAAAGCAGCTCGAGCAGGTCGCGGGCATGACCCGCGAAGAAGCGAAGCGAAGCCTTATCGACCAAATGGTCGACGCGGCGAAGCACGAATCCGCGAAGCGAATTCGGGTCATCGAAGAGGAGCCAAGGAAGAGGCCGTCAGGAGGAGCCAGAAGATCGTCGCCTTGGCGATCGAGCGTCTCGCGGGAGACTTCGTCGCGGAGCGCTCGGTAACGGTATTTCCGCTGCCGAATGACGAGTTGAAGGGCAAGATCATCGGTCGCGAAGGGCGCAATATCCGCGCTCTCGAAGCGGCGACGGGTATTGACTTGATTGTCGACGATACGCCCGAGACGGTGGTGATTTCCGGTCATAATCCGATTCGCCGTGAAATTGCGCGCTTGTCGTTGGAAAAACTAGTATCCGACGGGCGAATTCATCCCGGCCGGATCGAAGAGGTGGTGCGAAAATCGGAGCAGGAAATCGAAGAGGCGATCCGTGAGGCAGGGCAGAAGGCGATTTTTGACGTCGGTGTCCACGGCGTTCATCCGGAGATTATCAAACTGCTTGGCCGGCTCAAGTATCGCTACAGTTACGCTCAGAACGTGCTTTTGCACTCGATCGAAGCCGCTTTTATCTGCGGCGCGATGGCGGCTGAGTTGGGTTTGAACGAGAAACAGGCGCGCCGCGCCGCTTTATTGCACGATATCGGTAAGGCCGTGGACCATGAGGTCGAAGGCTCGCACGCGATTATCGGCGCGGAGCTGGCACGCAAGTATGGCGAATCGCCGAAGATCGTGAACGCCATCGCCGCGCATCATGAAGACGTCAAGGCAGAAACGATTTTGGCGCCGTTGGTCGATGCCGCGGACGCGCTTTCCGGCGCGCGGCCGGGAGCGCGGCGTGAAATGATGGAGACCTATACGCGGCGGCTGGAGGATCTCGAGCGCATCGTGAATGAGTTCAAAGGTGTGGAGAAATCTTACGCCGTTCAAGCGGGTCGAGAGATCCGCATCATGGTTCAGCATGACATGGTTTCCGATGACGACGCTGCGCGCATGGCTCGGGAGGTGGCGCGAAAAATCGAAAGAGAAATGACCTATCCAGGCCAGATCAAAGTCACGGTGATCCGCGAAATGCGCGCGGTGGATTTCGCCAAATAACGCGAGTCGCATCTGAATGCGAGTTATGATTTTAGGCGACGTGATGGGGCGTCCCGCACGGCGTGCCGTGCGGCACCTCGTCCCGGCACTGATCGAGAGGGAAGAGATCGACCTCGTGATCGCAAACGCGGAGAACGCCGCGGGCGGTATGGGTGTCGATCTCAAGAGCGCCAACGAACTCTTATCTGCAGGAGTTCATGTTTTGACGTCGGGAAATCACATATGGAAGAAGAAAGAAATCTATCCATTCTTCGATGACCAGGTGAGTCTTATACGACCGGCGAATTTTCCCGCCGGAGCGCCGGGCAAGGGGTGGTGCCTCTGGCAGCGCAACGGCTTGCGCGCCCTGGTCATCAATCTACAGGGTCGCGTTTTCATGCCGAATCATGTGGACGATCCGTTCCGCTGCGTCGACGAAATTCTCAGACAGCAAGGCGTGAACTCCCGAGTGGTCATTGTCGACATGCACGCGGAAGCGACTTCAGAAAAATACGCCATGGGCTGGTATCTCAACGGCCGGGCATCGATCGTTTACGGCACTCACACCCATGTCCAAACGGCGGACGAGCGGATCTTCCGCCGGGCACGGCTTATATCACCGACGTGGGTATGTGTGGTCCGTTGGATTCGGTGATCGGCATGGAGAAGGAATCGGTTATCCGAGGTTTCATCACCCAGTTGCCACGCCAGTTCGAAGTCGCGCAGGACAACGTCGTACTTCAAGGCATCGTTGTCGATGTCGATGAAGCGAACGGTCAAGCGCGGGAGATTCGCCGGCTGCGAGTTCCTTGGGAAGCCAGTCATTAGAAGACGATCGACATCAAACCCAGCTTGAAGTCATCAAACGCGGCGCGGTGGAAATCCTTCCGGAAGAAGAGCTCATCGCGAAACTCAAGAAAGGACGACCGCTTCGAGTCAAAACGGGGTTCGATCCCACGGCTCCGGATCTGCATTTGGGTCACACCGTACTGATCCAAAAAATGAAGCACTTCCAAGAACTTGGACATGAAGTCATTTTTCTCATCGGTGATTTTACCGGAATGATTGGCGATCCAAGCGGGAAATCCGAAACGCGCAAACAACTCACGCTCGAAGAAGTCGCCAACAACGCGGAGACGTACAAGGAACAAATCTTTAAGATCCTCGATCCGCGAAAAACAATTATCGAGTTTAATCACCGCTGGATGGAAAAAATGAACGCCGTATCGATGATTGGTTTGGCTGCGAAGTATACCGTTGCTCGTATGCTCGAGCGCGAGGACTTCAAGCAGCGCTATCAAAAGCAGCAGTCGATCAGTATCCACGAGTTTCTCTATCCTTTGATTCAAGGCTACGATTCCGTCGCGCTTAAGGCCGATGTCGAGTTAGGTGGAACCGATCAGCGCTTTAATTTGCTGATGGGCCGAGAGTTGCAGC
>CAWDPO010000013.1:0-62500 GCA_963804165.1 uncultured delta proteobacterium | reverse complement strand
GGTGATTTTGCCGGCGCTCAAGTCGGGCTTGAATCTGACCAACGTCGAAGTCGGCGCTCTGACTTCGGCCCAGCAAGTCGTGGTCGGCCTCGGCCAGTTGCCTGCCGGCATGGTCGCCGATTCGATGGTGCGTCATCGCGGCGCGATTCTCGCGTTGTCACTGGTCTCCATGGGCGCGGCATTTTTTCTTTTGGGCTTGCCGCTTTTCATCTGGGCTTTGCTGGGCTCGGCCCTGATCGGCTTGGGCACGGCCTTGTGGCATCCCACCGCGGCGGCATCGTTGTCGAACCGTTTTCCGGAACGACGCGCGACTGCGCTTTCCATCCACGGCACCGGCGCGACGATCAGCGACACGATCACACCGCTGCTGGTCGGCATTCTGTTAGCCAACCTTTCGTGGCAAACGGCCGCGCAAGTGCAATTGCTTCCCGGACTATTGTTCGCCTTTCTACTTTGGCGCGCCTTGGCGGGAGTATTCAGTGACGGCACTGCCGCCCGCCGGCGTGTTTCAGCGCAATTTCGCGACGTCGCCGCCATCATCAAAAATCCGGCTTTTTTAGGCTTGTCGATTTCAACCGGCCTGCTTTCAATGTCACGGCTGATCATCCTGACTTTTCTGCCGATCTACCTGCAGGAGCATTTGCAATACTCGAGCGTCGCGCTGGGAATTTACATTGCTCTGCTGCACGCGATGGGGACTATCTCTCAACCGGTTTTGGGCTTGCTTTCCGATCGCTGTGGCCGCAAGGCGGTGCTGTTGCCTTCCTGCCTCTTACTCGGAGTATTTTTTTCCCTCTTGGCAGTGGTGTCTCCCGGAATTCCGCTCGGCCTGGTGATCGTCGCCATCGGTCTTTTTTTCTACACGCTATTCAATATCTTCAACGCCGCGGTCATGGACGTCGCCAGCTCCAACGCCCAGGCAGCCACCTATGGGTTGACCTCGCTGATCACCCAGGTCGTCGTCATTCCAGCACCGATGATCACTGGTTATTTGATCGGTGGCTTGGGTATCAAGTTTGCCTTCGTCTTGTCGGGATTGTTTCTTCTTGTCGCAGGGCTCGTGCTCGCCCCTTTGCAGCTATATCGCGGCGCGCAAAACTCGTAAGGCCTTAAAGATTAACCGAGATGGTTGAAAACTGCAGGGGTGGGGTCGTCGCCGCCAACTGTTCAACCGGAAGTCCAAAGTCCTTGGCTATGATCTAATGAATATACGCGCGGTCGCACAAGGCCTCTCGCAGCATACTCGAGCGTGCGGAATAGGTAAGTCAAAAATGAGCCGCTATAACGGTAGCGACGAATGCACGCCTCGAGCTGCTTTTGCATTTCCTCTTCATAGCCACGCCACCGCGAGACCGGATAGTGCCGCTCGATCCAATCGTCAATCGTATAGCTAAGGAGTTCCATCAGGCGTATTCGAGCGAGCAGATTTCCGCTTTGAGCGAGTCGTACCAAGCTGATGCCGATAACATCTCTGATCCGTCTTTCATTTTTGTTCGACGCTGCGATGAATACATACAATTTATCTCGGTACTTGTTGAGGATCGTTTGAACTTGAGCTGGGTCTTCATACAGAATCGGTTTCTTCGCAATTCGAGGTCTCCACAATCTCTGAAAGCGACGCTCTAATGCATAGGTAAGCCGATCCCAGTCGATTCCGCCGTATTCACGACGGACGTTTTTCTGGATGAATCGATAGCAGCGTGGAGCGTTTCTCCTTATCCACGAGCTATGAAATTCAGCGGGTTGTTTTCTTTCCAGTACGCAATTCAGCGTCGCAACGGCTGTTTCGAAATCCATATTTTTTGACTCGGTAGAAGCTCACAGAAATCTTTGCTTGAGATCCTGAAAAGACCAACGCTAACGCAACCTGCCGCGGGTCGCTTTCGAAGAAAGGGCAAGGGAAGATTTTCCATGAAGACGGCGTCTAAAAACGATAGGTTGACGTCGGAGACAAGCAGGAATCAAAGACGCGGTGATACCGAGCTACTCAGATTTCCAGCCTTCAGTGCCGGCGACTTTGCGGCCCCCAGAGAAAACCTTCGTCGACTTGATTCCGAGAGCTTCGAGAGGCGTGACTTTGGGCACCTGATTTTCCAAATTTCATGCGAGACGCTCACGGAGTCCATTTAGAACCGCGCATTGATCCATTTTTGCATGTAATCGAAAGTGTTTTTGACCGTGTTGGAATACTGACCGGGTGTCGTCTCGCAAACCTTGCAAGGCCGTATGCCATGGGAGGCGCCTTCGATGACGATGTATTCTTTGTCGGCGCTGGCCGAGACCTCGTAGTGGACCTCGTTGTCGCGCAAAAAATAGTGGCCGCCCATGCCGAGGATCAGGATCGGCACGGTGATCTTCCGCAGGTGACAAGGCGTTGAGTTGTTGTTGGAGCAATAGTCGATATCGTCCTGCGAGTGCTTCGCGCGTATCGCCCGCGTGCCGAGAAAAGATTTTAGCGTCAAAAACTTCGAACCTTCGTGGAAAGATTTGGCGCGTTCGGGACCTCGGCTATCGGCGACCCTCGCGCTACTTATGACCTCAGTCACGATCGTGCCGTCGTTCTTCAAAAGGTTGTGTGCTTTGACGGTGCCGGGATGAATCGTCAAATCCATTTCCGACAGACGGCCGCCCTCGCTTTTGTGGATCACGAAGGCGTCGTCGTCCTTGTAGTAGTATTTGCCCGCTTCGATGGCGCGTAATTTCCCTAGCGCCGCGTCGACGAGCCGATTCATGCGCGCCGCCTGAGCTTTGAAATAGCGCTCTTTGAATTCACCCGAGTAACTGCTCGAGCCGGTGCCGTTGAAGCCGTTTTTGGCGCTGAACGGATCGAGGGTGGCGTTGATCCGTTCCGGTTTGTCGTCCTGTTGCACCGACGGATTGATCGAGCGCAATGTATTGACCGCGGTACCCGGGTGGGCGTCGCGCAAGATGATGCCGTCCGCTGGCGGCAGCCCGGCAAGTTCATTGCCGCAAGGGATGAGCTTGTTCGCGCCTTGACAAACCGACGGGCCATTTTGCGCGACGTTTTGATAAAAGGTCATCAATGGCGCGCCGCCGCTGCCGCCGTAAAGAAGGATTTTCGACGCCTTCATCGTGTCCTTGAGGTATTTGACGCCGGTCGCGACGTCGAGCGGCAGATCGTTCCAAAAATCCAGCGCTTCGTTGTTGTCCGAGCGGCCATTCATGCACAGCACGTAAAAGCCCCGCTTGACCAGCTCGGTGCACGCGATATCGCTCAAGCGGTTGCCGTCTTCATGCATGTTGAGCACAGCGACGCGCGCTTTGACGCTCGCCTCGGGCGAATAGAGCACAGCTTTGACCGTCGGGCTGAGTTGCAGATAAACCGGCGGGCTTTGCGGCGCGGCATCGCGCAGCGGAAACGCGCAGAGGGTGACGAAGATAAAAGAAATTTGGCAAAACCACGGACGCATCGGTGAGCTCCTTCGCTTTAGAATTTGGGCCTTGGGCTGTCGGGTATGTTGGTTTTACTCCGAACCAAGGCGGAGAGTAGCTAGATGGGGAATTGGTTGTCAACGAACGCGCTGCGTTTTTTGGCTCTTGACGGTCCCACCGCAACAGCCGTAATTTGTCGTCGTTTCGAGTTGGCAGTCTTATAGGAGTGAGCCGGTATGAAAAAGCTGCTTTCGCAGGTTGCGGCGCTCTGGCTTTGTTGTGCGGGCGAGGTGTCGGCCGCTCCTCTTCGATTGTCCTATTCAGTCGTCGGGCCCACCGTTGCGGGCGTCTGGATGGCCCATGAGACCGGCGCGTTCAAAAAATACGGTCTCGACGTGCAGCTTATTTATATTCCTTCCAGCGGAATGAATATCCAGGCGCTCCTCGGTGGCAGCCTCGACGTGAGCGCCCCTGGGATCAGCGGCGTCGTCTTGGCGGCGGCGCGCGGCGCGCCGGTGCTGACGATCGCGGCGATGACCAATCGCCCGGCGATGACTCTCTATGTCCAACCCGACATCGCGCGCGCCGATCAGCTCAAAGGACAAACCCTGGGCATCTCGCGCTTCAATTCATCGGGGCACACGGTGACGACATTGATTTTGCGCAAGCTTGGGCTGGAAAAATCCGTCACCATGCGCCCGCTCGGCGGCACGCCGGAAATGCAAGCGGCTTTTGAGCAGAAGCAAGTTGCCGGCATCGTGACCGGAGTCAAGCCAGGAGCGCCGGCGCGAGCGCTGCTAAACGCTTTTGATCTGGACATTCCCTTTTCCATGAACGTCATGGCGGTCACCCGGGAGTTTCTGCAAAAGAATCCCGATACCGCGGAGCGCGTGGTCAAAGCCTATATCGAAGCCGTCGGCGCGATGAATCACGACCGGGAGACCACGCTCAAGGTGCTGGCAAAATATTTCAAACGGAGTGATCCGAATTTTCTCGACGAAACTTACGCCCTCGTCACCAAGTTCACCGAAAAGACACCGCGGGTCGATACCCGAAATGTGGCGACGGTCTTGGAGTTCGAACCCGTCAAAGGCGTCGACGCTGAAACGCTCACTGCCAAAGTCATCGATAATAGCGTGGTCGATAAACTGGCGAAGGACGGCTTTATCGAAAAAGTTTTTGCCAAGGCGGCACGGTAGTCATGGAACGAAGTTCGCAGCATTATTCAAACGTCATTCCGGGCAACCCCGGCAAAAGGCCTGGGGCGACCTGGAATCCGGGAATTTCGGAGAGATCTGGATACCGGCTTTCACCGCTGTGACTCTAAAGAGCTCAAAACATTATTTAAAGAACTTAGATTCAAGACACTCAGGAGGTATTTCGATGAAAGCACAACAATGGCGGCAGGCGCTCGGTGAGTGTGTCAGGGACTTCTTTCGCACGCCCGAGATGGAACATTTCTACTCGATCAAAATGACGCCGGAGCGGGCGCGAATTTATCTCTTGCAGCTGGGCCTTTATGCGCGCCAGCGACGCAACAATTGGCCGCAGGTGGCGGCCAATTGTCCGGAGTTCGAAGTTAAACAACGAATCTTGGCGCACGAGTATGAGGAGCTGGTCGAAGACGAGCACTCAAAGGTCGGCCATATGGATCTCATCGTTCGTCAAGGAAAAGAAGTCGGTTTGAGCGCCGATGATGTGATGAACGCGGCGCCGTTGCCCACCACCAAGGCGGCCATGTACGCGTGGTTCTGGATCGCGCGCACCCGTCCATGGCAGGAAGCCATCGCCGCGTCGACCATCGCCGAGTGGACCAATGACGATCGGCTGTTGGGCGACATCGGCGGAGGCAATTGCAGCCGGCTCTACAAGATTTGGTCGCGGGACCTAAATTTCACCGCCGCTCAGGTGCCGAACTTCACCGCGCATAGCAAGGCCGACGTGAAACACTCGGACATGTTCATCGATGTTCTGGAAAAATATGTCGCGCCGGGACGGGAGCAGGATGTCGTGACGACGGCGACGGATTCGATGGACATCCACCGCGTCTATTTCGGCGGCATGGCGCAAGCGATGGAGAGAGCGGCCTAAGCTAAGCGAAAGCGAGGGACCATCACGGAAAACGCCGGCTCCAGCATCGTGAAGTAAATCAGAAGGAGGATTCATGGCCAGGATCAAAGGTGTAACGGAAAGTGACGCCAATGATGAGGTGCGGCAAATTTTTGACGAGCAGAAAAAACGTCATGGCTTTGTGTCAAACGCCGCGCAGGTCTCAGCCGTCAGGCCGACCATCCAGAAAGGAGTCCAGGCGCTCGCTCAAGGAATTCAGCAATCGGGACTGATAGCGCAGGAGCTACGCAACCTGGTGTGCGTCAGGACTGCTCATATCAACGGTTGCCCGTATTGAATCGACAGCAATGCATCCGGGGCGATGCAAAACGGAGCTACGGCAGAGAAAGTCGAAGCGGTGCTGGGAGATTACAAGAAAAACCCGTTGTTTTCCGTGCGGGAGCGGCTGGCGCTGGAGCTGGCCGAGCGCATGACCTACACCGGTAAACGGGTCACGGATAAATTTTTCAAACGTCTCAAGAAACATTTTACCGACGAGGAGTTGGTAGAGTTGGCGGCGGTGATTGCGCTCGAGAACTTTCGCAGCAAGTTCAATCCGGTCTTCGGCATAGAGGCCAACAATTTCTGCCCTCTGCCCGGAGTGAAAGAAGCGGCCGCCGCCGCCACGCGTCGTTTCCATGAATGAGGCGATGCGGTGCGTCCAGTATTTAAGTGCAGGTCGTAGCTGGGGTCGTGCTGGATATCCAAACAATCCTTGCACCCTGGGCCTGGCGCAAAATTCGGTAAAATTGTTATGCCTACCATCTCTGCTATCTGCTATCCTCTGTGTCATCCGCGTCGCTTCACCTGGTCAAGCTTAACTCTTTGACGACGCCGCTCTGGAGCAGGCTAGAATCAACCACTTGATTTAACGAGATTTGAGATTTCACGCCGAGGCATCCAAAGACCAACCGCTGATCGATTCGTTGGCTCATCGCCCAACCCACCACTCGTCCGGGGCCGGTAATTGGGTCGCGCCTGTCTATCCAAACACACTTTGCACCGCTGGCGCCCGCCGTTGAATTCGGTAAAGATTGTTATGCCAGCCGCTCACCGGGTGCCGGCCGATATGAGACATTCAGCGAACCACCGAGCTTCGATCCGAACGATTGCGTTTAAGTCGTGGCGGGCTCGCGTGTTATTGTATACCCGATGCGAATGAATTCATCGGCGGAAAGAATAACTATCGCTAGGAGCACCGAGTGACGCGGCACAGGATCGTCATTGCCGGAGCCGGGATCGGCGGATTGACTGCTGGAGCAAGCCTTTTGCAGGCAGGGCATGATGTCACGATCTTCGAGCAGGCATCCGAGCTGAGCGAGATCGGAGCCGGCCTCCAGCTAAGCGCCAACGCGACCCATGTGCTGCACCATCTTGGGCTTGGACCGGCGTTAGCCGAGGTGGGCGTTCGACCAGGGGCCTACGTCTTCCGGCTCCATGACAGCGGTGAAGAGATTCACCGATTTGCGCTGTCCGATGAGCATGAAAAAATGCACGGCGCGCCGTATTACCAGGTTCACCGCGCCGATGTTCACACTCTGCTCGCCGCGAGGGTGCTTGCGCTCAAGCGTAACGCCATTCGACTGAACTGCCGAGTCATCGGATTCGAAGAGAGCGGCGACGGCGTTACGCTCCGTCTTGCCGACGGCACGATTGTCCAGGGCGACCTTTTGCTTGGCGCGGACGGTCTCAAGTCCATCATCTGCCAACAGCTCAACGGAAATATTCCCGCGACCTACACAGGCGATGCCGCCTGGCGCATCACGGTCCCGATCGAGCGCTTGCCGCGGAATTTCATGGAACAGGTCATGATGGTTTGGATGGGGCCCGGGCGGCATGTCGTGGCCTACTACCTGCGCGCCGGCGCCATGCTCAACTTCGTCGGGCTCGTGGAGACCGATGAAATTTCCGAGGAATCGTGGACGGCTAAGTTTCCCTGGAAAAGGTTCAAGGCGGATTTCGCGGGTTGGCATGCCGATGTTCAGACGATCATCGACGCGGCCGATCGGGAGGGATGCTATCGCTGGTCGCTACACTACAGACCCACGATCAGGAACTGGATCACCCGCCGAGCTGCGCTCTTGGGGGACGCAGTGCATCCCACGCTGCCTTATCTCGCTCAGGGTGCTTGCATGGCGATCGAGGACGGCGCAGTGCTGACGCGAGCGCTGGATCAGGCGGATTCGATTGCCGACGCGTTGCAGCTTTACCAGCGTAACCGCGTCGACCGGACCGTGCGGATCGTCAATCAATCGACCGCCAATCGGACGCTGTTTCATCTGCGCACCGTCGATGAAATTCGCGCGTCGTTTGCCAACCGGGACGAAGGAGCGGACCGAAACGGATGGCTCTACTCCTACAATCCGCTCACGGTCGAGTTGGTTTGAATCGTGCCGGTGGACGGCTTCCTATGGTAAACGCGGCCGCGATATGAGACTCCATGCCGTATGGCATTGGTGAGCCGTGCAGCAGTTGGGCGCGGTATGGGTGTTTTTAACGACCGACGGAGTTGGTAAAAAGGGGATAGAGCTCAAGAGTAAAACTATCCGAAGCGCGCTAAAGGGTTTTGCGTCTCGCCGTGAGCTTCTGTGCCCGCCTCGGATGCACACGAAACGGAGATGACCATGGCCAACAGAGTGGAGGTCGGCGGTCTCAGGATCGATGAACGGCTCTATCGTCTGGTGCGCGACGAGATCGCGCCCGGAACCGGGGTAAAGGCCGACGGTTTTTGGAAATCCCTCGGCACGATCGTGAGGGATCTCGGGCCGAAGAATCGCGCGCTCTTGGCCAAGCGCGACCGGCTGCAAAAGCAGATCGATGAATGGCACCTGGCCCGCTCCGGCCAGCCGTTCAATCGCGCGGATTACACTGCCTTTCTGCGCGAGATCGGTTACCTCGTCCCCGAAGAGAAAAAATTCAAAATCGCCACGGCCAACGTCGACGCCGAAATCGCGTCCATCGCCGGGGCACAGCTGGTAGTGCCGCTCGACAACGCCCGCTACGCCTTGAACGCCGCCAATGCCCGCTGGGGAAGTCTCTACGACGCGCTCTACGGTACTAACGTGATCCCGGAAGAGGCAGGCGCGGAAAAGGGTGAGCACTACAATCCCAGACGCGGCGCCAAGGTCATCGCCTACACCGAGGAGTTTTTAGACAAAGTCATCGCCCTTAAACGCGGCAGTTACTCAGAGGTCGGCCGATTTTTTCTCAAGCGCTTCGGCCGTAAGAAACAACTCGCTGTGATGCTCAAGGACGGCAAGACAACAGGTCTAGCCGACGGACGAAAGTTTCTCGGCTATCGGGAAAACGCCGGGGAGTTGACGAACATCGTGCTTGGAAACAATGGCGCGCGCATCGAGATTCAATTCGACCGCAACCATCCCATCGGCAAGGCCCACCCGGCAGGCGTGCAAGATGTGGTCCTCGAGGCGGCGATCACCACCATCGAAGATTGCGAGGACGCGGTCGCGGCGGTGGACGCCGCCGACAAGGCGACGGTCTATCGACATTGGTGCGGCCTGATGAAAGGAACCCTAGAAACCACATTCGAAAAAAACGGCCGGCCGCTAACCCGAAGGTTGAATCCGGACAAAGTCTTTACCACGCCGACCGGAAGAAAGCTTACCTTGCCCGGCAGAAGCCTGCTACTGGTGCGCAATGTCGGCATTCACATGTACACCGACGCCGCAGTGACGACGAGCGGCGAGGAGATTCCCGAGGGTTTTCTGGACGGCATGCTCACGGTGCTTGCCGCGATTCACGATCTGAAGAGCAAGGGAGAATATCGTAACAGTAAGACGGGGAGCATTTATATCGTCAAACCGAAACAGCATGGGCCGGAGGAAGTTGCGGCCACCGTCGAGCTGTTCGCAAGGATCGAGGACGCACTCGGACTCAAGCGGAAAACTCTCAAGATCGGCATCATGGACGAAGAGCGGCGCACCACGGTCAATCTCAAGGAATGCATCCGCGCCGCGAAAGATCGCGTGGTGTTCATCAACACCGGCTTTTTGGATCGCACCGGCGACGAGATCCATACCAGCATGGAGTTGGGAGCGATGTTGCCGAAGGAAGAGATAAAAACCCAGCCATGGATCAAAGCGTACGAAGATTGGAACGTCGACATCGGCATCGAGACGGGATTTCGCGGCAAAGCACAGATCGGCAAGGGCATGTGGACCATGCCGGAAGAAATGCGCGAGATGGTCAGGATCAAGATCGCGCACCCGCAAGCCGGCGCGAACACCGCCTGGGTGCCGTCGCCGACCGCGGCGACGCTTCATGCCCTGCACTATCACACCGTCGACGTCGCCAAACGGCAGCGCGAGCTGGCGAAACGAGGCCGCGCGGACCTCGAGCATATTCTTACGCCGCCGCTATTGTTGGAGCGTAATGTGACGTCAGAGGAGATTCAACGCGAGCTCGATAACAACGCGCAGGGCATCCTGGGCTACGTCGTTCGCTGGGTCGATCAGGGAATCGGCTGTTCGAAAGTTCCGAATATCAACGATGTCGCGTTGATGGAGGATCGGGCGACGCTCAGAATCTCCAGCCAGCATATCGCCAACTGGCTCAAGTATGGCATCGTCGCGAAGGATCAAGTCATCGAGACGTTTCGGCGGATGGCGCAGGTGGTCGACCGGCAAAACCGCGGCGATCCGAACTACCGCAACATGGCGCCGGACTATGACAGAAGCATCGCTTTTCAGGCGGCGTTGGAGCTTGTCTTAAACGGCCGTGACCTAGCCAACGGCTACACCGAACCGGTGCTCCACTCCCGTCGCCGAGAAGTCAAACAAGCGCAGGAAAATCTTTAAGCGAAACGGCTCGCGTCGTTTCCATGAATGCTGCGTGCGGTGCGTCCGATTCATCCGACGCGGCTGGAGATTGGGCTTCACGTGGGCGGGCCCGTCACTGCAAACGCGGGCTCGACCGATCGCAAAGAATACCCAATCATCGTCTCATTTATTTATTTACCCATCCATGCCGGACACACGGCGCCAAATATCGCGTTCATGGATTGGCATAGAGACGATCGATGTAGCCGCTCGTGTCGAGCTCTCGCAACGAATGGACGTTGATGAATTGCCCCGGGTTGCTGCCTGCGGCCTTGGGGTTGGTCTTGGCCAACTGATCGAGAATCGCCTGAATGCCCTTCAGCGTGGGATAAGGCTTCTTCGGCAACTTATCGGCGTAAAAGCTGTAGGCTTCCTCAACCAGCTCAGGATCATCGGTCTTTAAGTACTTTCTCAACACCTTGAAGGAAAAAGCTTTGTCGGTCTTGTAAGTATGGACGCCTTCCACCATCGACTTGACGAACCGCCGGGCGATCTCCGGCTTGTTTTCAAGAACCTGTCTTCCCGCGGAGATGCTTGCGTTCTGGAATTCAATGCCGAGGGATCCGAGATCAAGCAGAAAATTCATACCCATCCTGCGCGCCACGATGGTGTCGGGCGGCAACACCACGGTGCCGTGAACGGTGCCGGAGTTTAACGCCGCAAGCCTCGTCGGCGCGCTGGCGATGGACATGAAAGTGACTTCGTTGGGCTTGATCCCGAAATGGGCAAGAGCCAGCACCGTGGCTTGATAAGTGGATCCGCTCAGGGAGGCAACCGCTAATCTTTTTCCCCGCAGCTGCTCGGGCGACTTGATATCTTTTACAGTGACGAGCTTAAAAAGAATGGCATTTTCAATTCCCAGCAGGATCATGCTTCCCGAACCGGCGAGATTGGAAGAAATAATCGAGCTTCCTCCCGTCAAGGTGAAAGGAATATCCCCCGAGCTCAAAGCCTGGGCGGCCATCGTGCCGCCGCTAAGGTAGATCAGGTCCACACCCAGTCCGTTCTTATCAAAGTGGCCCGCTTCCTTCGTGACCCAAAGTGGCGCGGTCAACACCGAGTAGATGCTATATCCCGCGGGAACTCTCTGTGCTTCTGCGGAGTATCCCCCTATGACGGCAACGGCCAGAGCAAAAACCACCAGCAATTTGGCTTGGAATCTATACGCCATGGTAGACCTCGTCGGAATTGCCATAGAGAGGCATTATGAGTCTTTACCTCGGGCACGACGGTATTGATCGGCACCGTCTGTCGGCGACCACGCTCCTCCGGCACCATACCGCGCTACCATTTTTTGCCAAACCGTCTCCTGGGAAGCATCGTGGCGTGAATTTACAGCCGAGAGGGTTCCCTCTGCAAGTCCGGCAAACCGCCGTGACGTAAAGCAATGCTTGACAAAAAAAGGTCATGGCGATACGCGAAACTATGCGGAGAATTTTTTTATTTGTTCTTTTGATCCTCATCGTAGCTCGGGCGCCGGCTCTCGCCCTCGAACGTCACATTCACGCCAGCGCCGGCGCCACCAGCGCGCAGCAGTTGCCGATCTTCGTGGCCAAGGATTTCGGCCTCTTTGAAAAATACGGTTTGGACGTCCAGCTGCTGGTCATCACCGGCGGCTCGACTTTGCTCCAGGCGCTCGTTGGGCGAAGCATCCATTCCGCCAACGTTGCCGCCATGGCACCGGTACGCGCGATCGCGTCGGGCGCCGATCTGGCGATTACGGCAACATTTCTTAACAAGAATCTCTACAGCTTCATCGCTCGCAAAGAAATTCGCACTCCGGCCGAGTTGAAAGGCAAAAAAATTGGCATCGCCAATTTCGGCGGCGCTAATCAGTTCAGTGTGCTCACGGCATTGAAAGCGTGGGACATGTCGCCGGATTCGGTCCAACTGGTGCCCTCGGGAAATAATCTGTCGCGGCTGGTGGCAATGGAAGGCGGCCGCATCGATGCAACGGTCATTCCGAATAGTAGCGTCGGTATGGCGACCAAGAGGGGAATGACCGTATTTGCCAACATTGCCGAGCTCGTCAAAGAGTTTCCCGATCGCACGATCATCATGGAGCGATTGTATCTACAAAAGGAGCGGGACAACGCCAAGCGCTTTCTGCGCGCGATCAGCGAGGCGACCCAGCGGCTCCGAGCGGAGTCGGAGCTGCGCGAAAAAGTGGTTGCCATCCTGATGAAGCGCATGAGAGTCGACCGCAAAGTCGCCGAGGAGAGTTACGACGCATATCATAGTGTGTTCTCCTATCCGCCGCGCACCGGCCGGAGAGGCTTGCAGAACGTGTTGGAAATCGTGCAAAAGGAATCAGCTCACCCTAAAGCAGATCTCGCGCTCAATCGTTTTCTCGACGAGAGCGCCATGGACGAGCTTGACCAGGAAGGATTTTTCAAAAAATTAGCGGCAGAAAAACTGCGGAAGTAATTCCGTCAAATAATGGAGGTTTGCAATGGCATCGAAGATTAAACACGTCGGCATCATGAGCCAGAACGCGCCGCGGCTATTTAAATTCTATGAGTGTCTGTTCGATTTTCGCCGGGCGGCGTCGGAGTCTTCGCCGGCTGCCGAAGCCGAACAAGCGCGCGCGTTCGGCTATCCGATGCTCGGCTCAAAGCGTGTCGCCACGCCGTTCGATCGCACGATCATCGCCAGCGACGGCAATATCGGTGTGGCATTCAATCGGCGCCGCCCTGGTTACAACGGCGGCCTCGATCACTTCGGCATCGAAGTCGACGAGCTCGATGGTACGTTCGCCCGCATCAAAGAAAAATATCCCGTCGTCGACGTCGTGAAGCGGCCGTCGAATCGGCCCTTCGCTGACTACAGCACGCATGATCCCGAAGGAAACATCTTCGATCTCATGCAGCCGGGCAAGAAAGAAGTGCGAGGCGTCTGGCTCGACCCCGGTCAAAGGCATGCGCGCTCCATCAAGCACATCACCGTCCGCGCCATGAATCCGGAAGCCTTGGCGCAGTTTTATATCGATGTTTATCAGTTCAAGGAAGAAGAGAAGGCGCTCGAAGATCCCAATTTTTATTTAACCGACGGTGTAGTGACATTGGTTCTGGCGCCGTGGAAGATCAAAGACTACTACGGCACCGAACACAAAGGGCCGGGGATGGATCATATCGGATTCAAAGTGGAGAATTTAGAAACGTTCAAAAACGACGTGGAGCTTTTGACCAAGGCCGACCCGGAATGGCTCGCACCGAAATCGCCCAATCTCGAATCCGAATACAATGTCGTGCTTGGCCTGCTGCAGACCTGCCGCTACGGCAAACATCAACTGCCGGACCCGGAAGGAAACCTGATCGACGTTTCCGAATAAAATTGAGCACGCGGATTTTCCAGCAACCCTGACGCCATAGAAAGGCGGCGCGGCGATCGGAGCGCATCGACAGGTTCGACGATCGCGCGGCGCCGCCTTTTATGCCCATTACTACTGTACCCGAATACTCCAATTCTTTTCTTCGTCATTTTCCCTTGCCGGCGCTCGCCAAAGCCTTCTTGATGACATCGCGGATCGCATCCAGCTCGTCGATCCAGGCGGGATTTAACCAGAGAAATTTGGCTCCTTTGACGCGCCGCGCGCGTTCGCTCACTTTCTCTTTCGAAATATCCTCTCGCAATGAATCGTAGAGGCCGCCGGTTCGTTGGTTGGAATCTAGCCATGCTGTTTGTCCCTCGCGAGACAAAAGCCAGTTGGCGGCAACTTTCGCTGCGTTGGGATGGGGCGCGCGATTGAAAAAGCTTAACGTGCCGTTGTACGCCGTGACCGAAGATCCTTCCTTAAGCGACCCCGGCGAGAATTGCATGAGTGGCAGCCCCTGCATCATCGCGGTGTCGACGTCCCGCGCGCCGATACCGAACGCGAATTTTCCCGCGCTCAGCCAATCGAGCATCTGCTCGTTTGAGCGCACGATGGCAATATCCGTCTCGGCGTGCAGCCGGCGCAAAAATTCCGCGCCGAGATCAGGCTGCTTGTAGAAAAAGATATGCGCCGCGCTGATCGGACCCGAAACGAGCGGGTCGACCGAAACGATCTTTCCCTTCCATTTCGTACTGAGCAAATCCCAATAGGATTTGATCTCCGCCTGATTTACCGCCTTGGTGTTGTAAGTGATCTCGCCGCTCCGCGGCGTGCCCTCGAAAACAAAGATATAGCGATTCTCCGGGTCGTCGTAATGATGTTTGCCTTCGTACCAGGCGGACGTGTCCAGAACTTCCGGCAACAGCAACAAAGGTTTGACTGGTTCCAAAATCTTTGCCCGGTGAAAAACCGTCAGGGGCGATATATTGCCGGAGATATATAGATCCACGGCAAACTTATCCGCCCGTCGCTCGCTCATGACCCGCTGGCTCAACTCAGGCCCTCTTCCCGTCGCCATGGTCACCTTGATTTTGGGAAATTTTTTCTGAAAGGCGTCGCGAAATACCGGTTCGAAGGCTTGGGTCATGTAAATGACCAACGCGCCTTCCTCCTCCGCCGCTTTGACCGTCTTGTCCCATTCAAATTGCCACGCCGGCCGCGAGTCGGCGGCGTTGGAAATTTGCACGGATGACACTGAGATCCAGCACACAAGTGAGCTTATCAAGGTTAGCCATTTCCTAGCTGCGTTTAGCACGGTGGCTCCTTTTGATTGCATCTTGGCCGATCACTCATCGTTGGTCTTACGCTCCGACAAATGTAAACACTGCTTGCAATATATGCCGGGTTGCAGCCTTTCCCGCAAGCGGATGAATCGCCATTTCTTCTGTACCCTTCTCGACATCAATTGAGTCACACCCTGCTTGTTCGCAGAACAAACAATCTATGAATAAACAAGTTCTAAAGCATCATAAGGTCGGAAATAAAGAATTGCCATGCGGTAATCGGTGCCGCATTCGATTTGATCAAATTGCCAGACGGCCGCCACTACCAATTTCGCTATGAATATGACCGCGCCGACACAAGACGAGTAGTAAGATCGATCCTCACCGCACCTGACCGTTCAACTGCCAAACATTATTCAAGAACTGATCCGATTCAGTTTCATCCGTGCGGGTAAACGCAGGCGGATTGAATTGACAATTTCCATAGCCTGGTGCTATCCAAAAGTCTGAAGTGCGTACCCTTGGTGATGAAGAGACTCACAATTTTTTTAGCCCGGGACTTAAGCCGTAACCCGAGCCGTTGGCAAGAGCTTTAACGAAAGCGCCGCTCTAAAATCCGATATTGGCAGAGGAGTATCCTATGACACAGCAGCCGAAAATCATCGACGGCGACGGCCATATTTTCGAGGATGGCGAAGCCATCGCCCGTCATTTTCCGTACAGCGCGGTTGGCGGCCGCTTGCGCAGCGGCGTATTTCCGCTCAACAGTCATATCCAGTATTCACTGACTCGCACTCCGCCCGGCGCCTTCGCGACAAATTCCGAAGGTCGGTTTCAAAACCCAGGACCCGATGGATGGATCGAGTTCATGAATCAGGTGGGGTTCGACTATACCGTCCTCTTTCCCACCGCCGGCCAGCGCATCGGACGCATCGTGGACCGCGACTACGCCGTCGGCGCGGCCCGAGCGTACAACGACTGGTTGGCAGAGACCTATCTTAGGCGCGATTCCCGTTTCAAAGGCATCGCTCTCGTGCCGATGCATGATGCGGACGCGGCGTTGGAAGAACTGCGCCACGCTTATACCGAGTTGGGAATGTGCGGTGTCCTGTTCCCCGCTACCGGAGTGCACTTGAACCTCGGCGCCAAGCCTTATTGGCCGGTGTATGCGGAAGCGGCTCGCTTGGGCTGTCCGGTGGTCGTTCATGGCGGCGGGCATTGGGACCTGGGTATGGACACCATGAACGTTTCCACCGGCGCCAATGCCATTGGACATCCAATGTCGCTTAGCCATCGCATTGGCGGAGATGGTGTTAAACAACCTCTTCGACCGCTTTCCCGGGCTACGAGTGGCATATCTCGAGGGTGGTCCGCTCTGGTTTCTCATGGCTCTGGAGCGTCTCTCTCGATCCTACGAAGCGGGAATTCCAATCAATCCCCGCGGTGAACTGCTGCACTTGCGAGAGGGACAAACAGTCGCTGACTACATCCGCGCGCTCATTCAAACCGGTCGCCTAGCGGTAGGTATCGAGGGCGGAGAATCAGACCTTGCCTACGCGATCAAAGTCGCAGGCGAGCAAGCGTTCATGTTTTCGTCTGACTTTCCGCACGAAGTGAACGTTCACACGGTGCAAAAGGAGATTCGCGAACTTCGCGAGCGCGAGGAGATTAGCGAAAGAGCCAAGCAGGCAATCCTGCGCGACAACGCCGCGCGCTTCTACAAGTTAGACTCGGCGACAAACTAGACAGCGGCAAACAAGATAGACATAGGAAAGAGTATTGCATCCCCGGGGAAAACTTGGGTGCCATGCTCGCCTTATTTTGCGAAGCCTGCCTGTTCACCAGTTTAATCTTTCGACCCTCTGACGAAGCACGCGCAATCACAAGACCGTGTCCTTCGGCATCTACCGGTTGACCCTGGATCTCGCAACTCTGTATCTTCATTGTAGAAACATGTTGGAGGTGCGCTGATGCATGTTCGCGTTCAAAAATGGGGAAACAGCTTGGCGGTTAGGATTCCCAAGCCGCTCGCTGAAGACGCCGAAGTGAAGGAGGGAACGGTGTTGAACTTGGCGGTTTCCGAGGGGAAGGTCGTGGCGACACCCGTTGAAAAAAGGAAACTGTCTCTCAAACAATTGCTCGCGAAGGTAACTCGGAAAAATCTGCACGCAGAAGTTGATTTCGGTCCGTCGGTCGGACGTGAGATCTTGTAATGGCCCGCCGCTACGTTCCTGCTCGTGGGGATGCGGTCTGGATAACTTTCAATCCTCAAGCCGGGCACGAGCAAGCCGGCCGCCGCCCTGCATTGGTACTTTCACCGGCTTCTTACAATGGCAAAGTTGGACTCGCCATCCTTTGTCCTATTACGAGTCACGTAAAGGGTTATCCATTCGAAGTAGCGATTCCGTCCGGATTAAAGATCGGCGGTGTCGTTCTCGCCGATCAAGTCAAAAGTCTCAATTGGCGCGTTCGGAAAGCCGAGTTCATATGCAAACTGCCGCAGGTAGCAACCGACGAAGTCCTGGACAAGCTCGGAACGCTCCTGCTCGAGGGGAATTAGCCGCTTTGAAACAACACAGCGACGAGCAAATTAGATACCGTCAAGCGCACATAACTCAAAGACGGCGGACGCGACGATCATGCGCAAGCATCTCTTAACACTCGCACTATCGATTTCTTTTTTACTCGGCGCCCACGGCACTCAATCCTTGGCGCAAAGCAATCCGACCTACGCACAGCTCGGCCGCGCCAAGAGCGCGCTCTATAAACCGGACTCCGGTCCGGAGCCCCGCGTCGGAATCATCGTCATGCACCGCGAGTCGAACTACTTGAATAATGTCGCGTGCGGTGAATTCGCCAGGCGCGGTTTTCTCGTCTTGTGCATGAACTCGCGCTTTGAAAACAGCGAATCCTCGGTCAGGTGGGAATTGATTCCCCTCGACGTCGCCGAGGGCGTCAACTACCTCAAGAAGCAGCTCGGAACGAGCAGCAAGATCATTCTCTACGGCCACAGCGGCGGCGGCGTCACCATGAGTTTTTATCAAGACGTGGCGGAAAGCGGCCCGGCGGTTTGCAAGGGACCGAATAAGCTCGTCCAATGCGGCAACGACCTCCAAGGACTCGCCCCTGCCCACGGTATCATCCTTTCCGACGGCCATCCGGGAAATCCGATCCTGCGCCTACGCAGCGTCAATCCCGCGATCATCGACGAGCGCAGCGGTCGCGTCGATCCGAAGCTCGACCCCTTCTCGCTCAAGAACGGTTTCAATCACGACGGTTCTTCGCAATATTCCGACGCGTTCAAGAAAGCCTATTTCGCGGCGCAATCCGCCCGCATGAACCGCTTGATCGCGTGGCCCTTAGGCAACTGAAAAACATCGAAGCGGGCAAAGACGTTTACAGCGATGACGCCCCGTTCAATATCCCCGGATTCGACAACGCGCGCCTGCTCTCCCTCGACTCGAGCATCCGCCACACCACCGTGCAGCCCGAGAAGCTGCTCAAGAACGACGGCACCGTCGTCAAGCAAGTCGTCGAAAGCATCGCACCGCCGCGTCCCGAGCTCGCCAAGCTCAACCGCACCTTCGGCGAAGGCGCCCGAGGCGGCCTGACCCTCCGCTCATTTCTCAGCAGCAACGCGATCCGCTCGACCAACTCGATGGACGAGAAACAGATCGATCTTTGCTCCACCAACAACTCGACGCCCTGCATGCTGCAAAGCGTCACGGTCCCGCTGCTCGCCGTCGCACACCAGGCATCGTTTCAGAATCTGATTCAGGAAGTCGAGTTCAATTACTTGAACTCAAAGAGCGGCGACAAAGACTTCATCGTCATCGAAGGCTCGATGACCAGCATCGGCGCCTGCACCAACTGCGCAAGACCCGCGTCGGAGTACGCCAATGCAAGAAAGAATTTTTTCGATTATGCGGCAAAATGGATCAACGCGAGGTTCTGACGCGGCAAAGCCGCGATCGTCAATCTTTAACACTTGATCGCGTCACTGGGACAGTTGGGTGAACGATCTGCTCCCATAGCGCTGCATTACCCTCGAAGTCTCTGCAAACACACTGCGCTTTAGTTACCGGTTGCATTGATTCGCGCCGGTTCATGGTTCAAGCCGGCTTGCGCGAAGTTCATGCTTCAGCTTGCAATCCACACCTATTTCCGTCAAAAACATTTTCCATAGTTATGAGATATTTGAAGTGGCTTGCCGCGGTTTTGCTGTTTTTCGGTTGCGCCAGAGTCGTAACCGTAGGGCAGATTCCCCCGCTGACTCTCGGCGAATCGGCGTTTTTCCCAACCATCGAAGCGCACACGGATGCGCCGATCATGGCCGGCAATCGCATCGGCGTCTTGCTCAACGGCGATGAAACGTTTCCCATCATGCTGCGCGATATCAAGTCGGCGCAGCAGACGATCACATTCTCCCAGTATCTTTTCGAAGGAGGTTCTCTAGCGCGGCAGTTTGCCGAGGCCTTTGCCGAACGATGCCGGGCCGGCGTAAAAGCAGACATTCTGCTCGACAGCCACGGATCGGGCAAAACGCCCGGCGAAATCATCGCCTTGATGCGCGATGCCGGATGTCACGTGGAATTCTTTCGCAGAGTCGAGGCGCCGGTGATCATTTTCCCGTGGAAACTGCTCGATTATAACTATCGAAGCCACCGGCGCATTCTCGTGATCGACGGGCAGGTGGGATTTACCGGGGGCTATGGCATCGCAGACTCCTGGAGCGGCGACGGACGAACGGCACAACACTGGCGCGATACCAATGCACGCGTAGAAGGTCCGGCGGTCAAATTTCTGCAAGCCGCGTTTGCCGAAAGTTGGCTGGAAACCACCGGCATCGCGATCGGCGGCGCGGGCTATTTTCCCGCGCTCCAGCCGATCGGAAACGTGTTCGCACAAATCGTCCGTAGCTCGCCGGCGGGAGGAAGTTTTCAGACTTATATGCTCTTCCTGATCACGATCAACTCAGCGCGAAAATCGATCTTGATCACCAATCCCTATTTTATTCCCGACGACGTCATGACCGAAGCCTTGTTGAAAGCGGCCGCCCGCGGCGTACGCGTGATCGTGTTGGCCCCCGGCGAGATCGACAGCCGGCTCACCTACACGGCAAGCCGCAGCCATTACGGCCGTCTGTTGCAGGGCGGCGTTCAGATCTTCGAGTATCAGCCGGCTCTCATGCACGCCAAAACGATGGTCGTCGACGGCATCTGGGCGACCATCGGCAGCACCAACTTTGATAATCGCTCTTTCGCGTTGAATCAGGAATTAAACCTCACGGTGTATGATGCGACGCTGGCGCGCCGTCTGGAAGAGATTTTTCAAGAAGACGTGAAACACTCGAAAAACATTACCTACGAAGAATGGAATTCGCGCAGTATCTTCGAACGGCTCTTCGAGCTCTTCGCCTTTCCGGTAAAAGAGCTGTTATGACGTTCCCGGCGGCGACCCGCCGTTCAGGGTTCGGTGGTATCGCTGGGGCGCACGTCCTGGGAGGCGAACCGCTTGCAAAACCAGAGGGTCGCAAGTGGAATCAACAGAATTGTCAAAGCGAGAAGGATTGAGCTTTCCACGTCCGGCCGCCGCAGGAAGTTTTCGAATTGCACGCCGAACAGAGTCAAGGTCACGATTCCCGGAATCCTGCCAATCACCGTCGCGAGAAAGAAATCCGCAAACCGGATCCCGGAGGCACCAACGAACAGATTGACCACTGTGAATGGAGCTAGGGGCAATATCCGCATGCTAAGGACGGTTAGAAAACCATGGCGGCCGGCGCGATGGAGAAGGTGTTTGATCTTCGATCGAGCCATTTTTTTCACCAACTCTCGCCCCATAACGCGAGCGAGGCCAAATCCGAGAGCAGCGCTGCAGAGCCATCCGGCAAAGGCGTAGGCGTTGCCGAGGACAGGACCGAAAGCCACTATGGTCGCGACATTCAGAACCATTACCGGAAACAAAACAAGACCGCCTGCCAAGTAGACGCCCACGACCCAGAAGAGCGCCGCCGGATGATCTTTTAGGGATTGCTGCCAGCTGATTATCGTTTCAAGATCGACGTATTCCTTGAGCGGGGTCAAACGCCAACCGAGCGACAGTAAGAGCACGACCAGAAGACAAAGTGCCCCCTTTACAAGAGCCGCTTTACGTTTAACCGATCCTTTGATTCGGACCGCCTTGTCGGCGTCAACGTCGAGCATTTATAACATCCTAAAACGGCCAATGTTCATGAACAAGTATCCGTCTGAATAGTTTGCGCTCACTTTACCGGCTGAGCCACCGATTTCCCAAAACAGGCTATGAGTAGCTTTCCCTTAATCCTCCATCAAGATAGCTAGTGGACTGTAACAGTCTGTCTCTTTGCCCTTCGACGCGCGATCGGAATAAGGAAAAACCGTTCGTGGTGAGGCTATCGGAACCATGACGCTAGACACCATTTGCGTGTTAGAGTCTAGATCTTGATACGAAATCGCCCTCAAAACGAATTAGGTGCGTTCTCCAGAGACTTCAGGAAGGGAAGCCTGTAGATCTTGATACTACCTGAGGGCAGGTAGCGCGGTGTGCGCTTATCCTGTTTAGGTTAGTTCTAGGAATTCCGCAGCCAACTTCGGACCGATGCCTTCATCTTCGTGCTTAAAGAATATATACGCATGATCCCACTGCTGGGACAGGATGCGCGCTTTCCAGTTCACCAGATCGGCACGACTGTATTCGGAGCGCCGCAGCCTGGCGTAGCCCCATGTCGCCGTGGCGATCAAATTGGAACTTTCGCTATCATCCATATCGGCCATACAAAGCGCGCAGTTGTGCTCCCGCAAGCAGGTGAAAACTTCGTCATCGAACCAGGAGGAGTGGCGAAACTCAAAGGCTACTGCCCGGTCGGTAGGCAAAATTGACAAGAAATTTTTCAACGTCTGCAAATCTTTTCGCAGGTAAGGCGGGAGCTGGAACAGAATGGCGCCCGTACTCGAAGCCAACACCGTTTCCACACGAAATAGATACTCGACTTCGGCTGCCGCGTCTTTGAGCCGTTTGACGTGAGTAATTTTTTGCGGCGCTTTAAGAACAAAGCGAAACCCGGCCGGAACCTGTTCCGCCCACGATTGAAGCACGGTTTCTTTGGGCAACCGATAAAAAGTATTGTTGATCTCGACGGCAGGCAGCCGCGAGGCGTAGAACCGCAGCATCTCTTTCGCGGCAAGACGCTCAGGATAAAAGTTTCCCAACCACGCTTTGTAGCTATAACCGCTGGTCCCTACCCATAGCTTCATGCCCGTTCGCGCCTCCTGTTAAAGACCAAAAGTCCATATGAAATCATACCACCGAAACTGCTGCATCATAATCAGCGATCGCAAATTAACGAACCTCGATCGCTGTCGATGCCGCCTCGTGGTTCATGTTCGAAGGGAATCGGTTTTCCTAAGCACTGACTGGACGTTTGTCAAGCCGCTTGACGGCCCAGGGAGCCGTGCTTAATTTTTTCAACATAAGGAGGGTAACTAATATGGAACTGGTAAGATTTGAACCGTTTGCAGGTTTTGGCAATCTTCGGTCTGTGTTTAATGATCTATTCGATGCGAACTTCGATCGCTCATCGACACAGCCGAGTATATCGAAGTGGTATCCTGCGGTGGATGTTTTGGAAAGCAAGGATGCGTACTTAATTCGAGCCGAGCTTCCAGGCATGAAAAAGGAAGACATCAAAGTGGAAGTTAAGGACGGGACCCTGGTTCTCAGCGGGGAAAGGAAATCCGAGAAGCCAGCTGAGGGGGTTGAATACCGTCACGTAGAACGGGTCGCCGCAAAGTTCTGGCGCTCATTCTCCCTGCCCGAGACCACGAAGCAGGATGGCATCGAAGCCACTTTCAAAGAGGGCATCCTCGAGATCCGCGTGCCGAAGATGGAAGAGACCAAACCGCGGCAAATCCAAATAAGCGTGCATTAATTAGGTTTCTAAAAGAAAAACGGGAGGCAAATCGCCTCCCGTTTTTTAGTCATCTCTTATAACTTGCACTGTTTGGCTCTTCGCGTGCATTTGCTTACCGCAAGCCGTGCCATTGAACCTTGTCGATCGGTCAATCGTCAAGATCCGAAACGATTCGAACGGAGCGAAGCGATTGCAATCCCGCTCATGGTGAGCTCTGGTCGAACCACTTGAACGATTTGACCACCGAAAGTCTTCGTTCTTTCGCTATATTGCTACGGCGAGACGCCAGCAGCGGCGACACCGGCGGGCGCCGAAAGCTTTGCGGTCGCCGCACGCCGGGCAACGGTAGGCGCGGGGATTTTTCCTGCTCTTCTCAACTGATTTAAGCGAGCTCAGAGCCAAGCGCAGCTCGCGCACCGCTTTTTCGGGCGCGCGCTCCGGGCAGTCGCGGCCACGCCGCAGCCACGGCCAGTGAAACGGCACATTTCCGGGCTTCGTCGTCGTTATGAACCTGAACTGCTTGAGGCTTCCGCAGCCGAGCTGTTTTTGCATCTCGGCGCACTTCATGACAGCCATACCGCTCATCTTCATGGGGCACCAGACCATTCCGGATGGGTAACCCCATTCGTCCACCGCGATTCGGTCGACCGCGCCCCGGCTCTTCCACAATTCCGTTTTTCTGTTTACGCTGGACATGTTTCAAAGAAACCACTTTCGCGTAAAATCTTCGGGATCGCAAGCCAAAACATAAATGCGGCAGCTTGAGCAACCCTCGTAGGCGCTTTGCCTCGGCCCTGACCTGACGTCCGGTGAACCGAGTGAGCGCATCGTCGCACCGCAAAGCATAACTCTCGCAACCTGCCCACTCACAATTTGTCCCGGTAATTTGTCCGATTCTGTGATCCCGACAATGGGTGCTCACTCACAAGGTTCGACGTGGCTAGAATTCTGCTGAAAAAAGTAACTTGACACCTCCCCAGCGTTTGCGATACTCACGCCCCAGTCCGATCACGAAAGCAGGAGGTGGCTAAAATGACCCACTCGGCAAAATCGATTGTCGGTTTTCTGTTTCTTTTCGTTTTTGTTGGCACCTTGGCCGGCGAGGCGGCGGCGCAGGGCAGAACCAAAATCAGGTACGCCCTGGGCGATGTCGTGTCCATCGACGAATTGCCGCTCTTGATCGCTGTCGAGCGCGCCAAGGCGCGCGGCGTTGATGTCGAGATCACCGCGTTTAAAAGCGAGGAAGTCGCCACCCAGGCCGTGATCAACGGTCAGGCGGACGTCGGGCAAGGGACGCCGTACGCGGCCGTTCAGAAAGCGACTGTGCCGATCCGCTTCTTTTACCAGTTGAGCACGTTGCAGTTTTTTCCGGTGGTCGCCAAAGACAGCTACAAGAGCTGGAAAGATCTGGACGGCCAGGAGATCGCTTTGCAGGGGCGAGGTTCCGGGACCGAGGCGATCATGCTCCTGGCGGCGAAGCAGCACGGCATCAAGTATAAGAGCGTGAGCTACGTGCCTGGATCGCAAGTGCGCGCTCTGGCTCTTTTGAAAGGGAACATCAAGGCGACGATCTTGGATGCGCCCAACAAAAACAGAGTGATGAAGGAAGCGCCCGACAAGTTCATCATCTTGCCGCTCGGCAATTTGAAAGCCAGCGACGAGGCGCTTTTCGCCACTCGAGAGTTTCTCGACAAAAATCAGGCCGGCATTGCAACTTTTGTCGAAGAGCTGATTAAGGTCAACCGGCAGATCAATGCGAATCCCAAGTGGGTGATCGAAGAGCGCAAGAAACTCGCGCTCTTAAAGGAGCTGCCCGCAAAGATGGAGGAAGAGATTCTGCCTTTCTTCGAGGAGGCTGTACAAAACGGCGTCTTTCCAAATGACGGCGGCGGCCAGAGCGCGGCCAAGAATGATTTGGAATTCTACGCTCTCTCCGGCGCGCTGACGGGCGAAAACTTGAAGGCGGACGAGTTCTGGCACTTCGATCCGCTCAAGGCCGCGCTTCCTAAGGTGAAGTGAAAGCGGGCGTCGCCAGCGCAGAGATTGATAGTCCAAGTACCCGGTCTCTAGCGCGTTTGAACGATGCGCTCGCGCGCGGCGAAGCAAGTGAGCGTTCTTACAATCGCTGGCGGTAACTGACTCCGTGGAGCCAAAAAGCTGGATCGCGAAGCCCTTCTACTGGCAATTGCTTTCCTTCGCCCTCTTTTTCGGTTTGTGGGAGCTGGCCGGGCGCTGGCCGATCAGCTATGCCTTTCCACCGTTCAGTAAGACCCTGGCGGCGCTGCTCGGTATGATCGCCGACGGTAGTCTCCTTAAAGCTTATCAGTCTACGCTTCAACCGCTGGTCATCGGCATCGTTCTCTGCAGTGTCGTCGGCATCGGTTTCGGCATCGGCATGGGACTTTCCCGCGCCATCGAGTGGTTGAGTCTGCCCATCTTCATTGTGTTGCAAGCAGCGCCGATGGCGGCGATCATTCCGCTGATCACTTACATGTACGGCATCGGCGTCACCGCCAAAGTTTTGGCCGTCGTCGTTTTGGCTGCGCCCGTTATCGTGATGAATTCTTACAAGGGCATCCGCAATACCAATCCGTCGCTGATCCAGATGTGCCGTTCGTTTTTGGGAACGAGGCGACAGGAAGTGATCAAGATTATCCTACCCCACGCCGCCGCTTTGATCTTCGCCGGCCTGCGGCTTGGACTGGCGATGGGATTCATCGGCATCGTGATCGCCGAGCTGCTGATCACGCCGACGGGCATCGGCGATCTTATTACCTACAACAGCTCGGTGGCGGACTATCCAAAGATGTTCGCCGCGATCGCCTCCATTGTGCTTTTCGCGGCCTTGACGATCCAAGCGCTCGAGCGGCTGGAGCGCAAGCTCTTCCCGCCTGAAATGAGAGGTTTTGAGGATGTCAGCTGAGGCCATCGTGGACGTGAAAAATGTCGGCAAGACCTACGACGGCGGCGTCGAGGCCCTGGCGGACGTCAACGTAGCGCTTCCTAACGGCGGGCTCAGCACGCTGCTGGGCCCCAGCGGTTGCGGCAAAACGACCCTTCTAAAAATCATCGCCGGGCTGATTCCGCCCAACCGCGGCGAGATCTGGGTGAAAGGCAAAAAGGTCGACGGGCCGGGGCCCGAGCGGGCGTTTGTGTTTCAAGATTTCGCGCTGCTGCCATGGGGCAACGTTTTGCGCAACGTCGGTTTTGGTTTGGAACTACGCGGCATGCCCAAAGAAGAGCGCGATCAAATCGCCCGCAAACACATCGCGGAGGTCGGGCTCAAAGCTTTCGAATCCAGCTATCCGCACCAGCTCTCGGGCGGGATGCGCCAGCGGGTCGGGCTCGCCCGCGCCTTCGCCGTCGATGCGGAAATCATCCTCATGGACGAGCCGTTTTCTTCCGTCGATGAACAGACGCGGCGGAAGTTCCAGGAAGAACTCTTGGATCTGCTCAAGAACAAGAAAAAGACCGTGATCTTCGTCACCCATAGTATCGAGGAGGCGGCCTATCTCTCGGACCAGATCGTGCTCCTGTCGGCGCGTCCGGGAACCGTATCAAAAATCATCCAGCCCAACATTGACCGCCAGGGCAGGAGTCCGGACGAGATTCGGCGCGACAAGAATTATCTCGACGCGGTGGACGAGATATGGCAGATCCTGAAACACTACATTTAGCGGGGTCCGACTTGCTGCGCCATACTTCGTTCTCGGTCGTCGCCCGTCCTCAACGTACCGAACCGCGTACGTTTCCGGAGGGCTCCTCCTTCGGGCCTCGTCTGGCTGGCAATTCGACCGCCGCTTCGGTGATGCGTTACGGGCCGGTGACCTGATATGACTTTATTCGGCAAGCGAGTTCCGATCCTTTTTTCGCTGCTGGTCTGGTTCGTCGTCTGGGAGATCGTCGGCCGGGCCCAACTATCGACGATCGTTCCGCCGTTTTCCAGCGTGATCGCGGCTGGTATCACGATCGTAGCGACGGACAAATTCAGCATGGCGGTCTCGATCTCGCTGCGTTCTTTTGCCCTGGGCATGGCGCTAGCGCTCCTGATCGGCATTCCAGTCGGCGTTCTCATGGCGCGAGTCACGAGCGTGGGCAAGATTCTCGGCATGTGGGTCAATATCTTCGTCAGCGCACCGATCTCCGCGCTGGTGCCGATTTTCATGTCGGTCCTCGGCATCGGGGAGACCACGGTGGTGGCCACGGTTTTTCTCTTCGCCGTCTTCGTGATCATCCTGGACACCCGGGTGGGAATCGAGCAGGCCGATCGCTCGCTCGTGGAGATGGCCCGCTGCTTCGGCGCGACCCGGCGCCAACTTTATACGAAAATTCTTTTCTTGAGCGCCCTGCCCGAGATTCTCGCCGGCGTGCGGCTCGGAGTCATCCGCGGCGTCAAAGGCGTCGTTATCGGCCAGCTACTCATCGCAATTATCGGCGTGGGAGAGTTGTTCGAGCTCTATTCGCAAAATTTTCTCATGGAGGAATTCTGGGCTCTCGTGGTGATCGTTTTTATGTTCGCGTTTGCGGTCTCCGAGGCCGTCGCTTTCGTCGAGCGGCGCGTTGAATTCTATGCCAGCACCCGGTGACGAATCATGAATGAATGAACCATCCTGGCTGCCAACTGATCGACGTCGGGGCGATTCTTGCGATCAACTTTCGCTGTATGACTCGTGCAACTTAACCGGTTCCGAGGCCTTTTTTGCCCTGAGATTGAGAATCTCAACAAACACAGAGAACGCCATCGCCGAATAGATGTAGCCCTTCGAAATATGTTGATCGAATCCCTCGGCCATCAGCGTCATGCCGATCAATAGCAGAAAACTTAGCGCCAACATTTTCACCGTGGGATGGCGCTCGACGAAGCGGCCGATCGCTCCGGCAAAGCCGATCATCACGATTACCGCCACCACCACAGCGGCAACCATAATACCGATCTGATTGACCATCCCAACGGCGGTGATCACAGAATCGAGCGAAAAGACCACATCGAGGAGCAGGATCTGCACGATCACTCCGGTAAATGTCGGCGCCACGCGAGTGCTCACTTGTCCTCGCTCACCTTCGAGTTTCTGATGGATTTCGTGGGTGCTTTTTCCAATCAGAAACAGCCCGCCGACGACCAATATCAGGTCCCGGCCGGAAATTTCCATGGCAAAAATAGTGAATAGGGGCGCGGTTAGCCGCACCATCCATGAAATCGAGAGCAACAGGATAATGCGCGTCACCATCGCCAGTGCCAGTCCAACATAGCGCGCTTGCGCCTGCTGGTTGGCCGGCAGTTTACCCGCCAGAATTGAGATAAAAACCACGTTGTCTATACCGAGAACGATTTCGAGCGCCAGCAGCGTGCTGAACGCGATCCAAGCTTCCGGGCTAGTAATCCAATCCATGTTTGACCATCTCCAATATCTTGTTGGTTTCAACTCACCTTAACGCCGGCTCGTCGATCAAGTTTGTTAAGGTGTCGAGTCGCATCCGCACAGAAAAACTTATACGAGCCGATGCGCGTTAAGGCAACCTGGTCAAAGCGTGGAGTCATTCTTGCCGGTTACAAAGAGATCTGTTCCAGCTTTAATGTCGATCGAATTCTCCCGAAGAGACTGTGTCTTAATGTCATTCTGAGCCCCTTCGATCTTGCTCAGGATAAACTTCGGCGAAGAATCTCGCCTTCCGCAACCTGCCGAAAAGGCGAGATGCTTCGCGTTCCTCAGCATCACATCCGCATGGTCGTCCGAATTGCGACACAGTCTTGAAGCGGGAAGCGGGAAACATATAGCGATTGCCCTGTCGTAAGAAATCTCGGATTTTGAGAGGCGCCGCGATGTCCAGAGATCGCGAATGTCCCACAGCTCAGGCGAGTTTGGCGCAGGATTGAATGAGAAACGAATTATTAGCAGTCGATAATGCAGTCTTCTGGAAAATGGCGGCTACGCCGGAAGATCAGCGACACCGACACCATCGTCAATTGCTTTACATTTGGCTTCTTCGGCAGCGGATTTTCGCTTCGCCATGGCCAGAACCTCCGCAGCCCTTGATCGTGGAATGAAGCACACTCCCGTATCGTCGGCGAACACGATGTCACCGGGAGCGACGCGAATATCGCCAACCATGATCTCGCCGTTGATCTCGACGGTCTCGATGCGCCATTTGCCGGTGACGGGCGTAACCTCAGTGGCCCAAACCGGATATCCGACCCGGCGTGAATGGGCGACATCGCGCACGCCGCCGAAGACCACTGCGCCCGCTTCGCCCTGGCGCTTGCCGGTTTGAGCGGAAATACCGCCCATGTTCGAAATCCCCGCCACTCCGTCGATTACCACCACATCACCCGGACGTGCCAAATTGTGGGCTTCGAACTCGGCCATCTTGTTTACGTGTTGGCGCGCGGCTTCATAAACATGCTCGCGCTGCACGATGTTGCGCACGGTGAGCGCCGGCCCGACGATGCACGCGCCGGCAATGGTCGGCTTCAGCACGGCTGCGCCGACAACGCCGGTAACGCCGAGCTCATCCATCACGTCTGAAATTATGCCGCTGGCCTCGCCGAGCGCGCGATAGCCTTCGATGATCCCTTCCGCCGGCCGCGGCGTCTCCATCAAGCGAATCCGTTCCCGCGTAATTTTGCCGGTGAGTTTTTTCTCCGCCATCGCAGCCTCCGGTGCAAGAATTAGTTCACGCCAAAATAGGGCGGTCATGAGTTGCCGTCAAGTCGATCTGGAAGTCGAAGCCTTGAACTCAATCGCGACGGCGGTTCGATAGTTACTTGCGGCCAACTTGCTTTAAAAGTTTTTCCCAGTGGTCGATTTCCTTCTCATACTTCTCCGTCGTCGTTCGCGCTCCGGGCGCCAGCGCTTGAACGGCCGGCTTCTTGTTGCGCTACCATAATAGAATTTTTCCAGAACCTTCTGCCCGTCCGGACCCAAGAGCAGATCCGCCATCAAGACCGCGGCATGGGGATGCGGCGGTTTTAAGGCGATCGCCGCGCTGCCGACGTTGTTCGGCACCAAATCCATTGGCACCCACTCCAGCGCCGCGCCCTTCGAAGCCGCCAGCACGGTGTGGCTCTCGAAGATTGCCGGCGAGGCGGCGATCTCGCCGGAGGCGATCACATTGACCAGCGCCGGCGCATCGATGGAGTAAAGTTTGATTTGCTGCTCTCTCAGCTTCTTGACGAACTCTTCACCCTTGGCTTTGACCATCGCGCCGATGATCTTGGAGCCGGTTGTCGAGCTGATTGCTGATGCCCATTTTGCCCTTGAGCTCCGGGTGCAACAGACCTTCGAAATTTTTCGGCACTGCCGCCTTGGACACGAGATTCTTGTTGTAGGTGAAGCCGATATACGACTCGCGCGCGAGCGCCCAATAATAGAGGCCTTTCCCCGCGTCCTCCTTGGCTTCGTCCGGATAGTTTTTGAGCACCGGCGAGTTGTAAGGCTGTAGCAATCCGGCATCTCTCATGAACATGAGATTCCCCTCGGTGGTCTCGATGGCGTCGGCGATGAAGCGGCCTGCTTTATATTCTTCCTCCATGCGCACCACCAGGTCTGCGCCCCCGGCGCGAAATGGCTCGACCTGAATCCCGGGATACTTGGTTTCGAAAAGTTTGACGAGCTCCTTGTACGAGCCTCCCGCTAGCGAAGTGTACCACATCAGTTTTCCTTCAGCCTTCGCGCCGGCATAAAGCATCTGTTCCCGATCCGCGCCAAGATAATTTACCAGCTCGGCCAGGGTCGATGGTTTGCGGGATTGCAACCATGCCTCCGCCGGTGAGATCAAGAAAACGAAACCAGTCAGGATAATGACTCTTATTTTCACTTCGTTATTTCCCTTCTCGTTCGAAATTAGCACGCGGGAGCATTGTCGATCGCCGCATCGGACGCGAAGTTGAGAACGTTTCGGCTGCCAGCCGCCCTATATCGCCGGCTCGTCCCGTCTGTCAACGTCAAATTGATTGGCGCGCAACCCAACATAAGAGTAATCGGCAGCCCCCCGGGCGAACAGCAAATTAATCAGCCCCAACCATCCGCGAAGTTGGGGCTATTGGATGGGTGCGGGCTCTGACTGGAATCGGCTTGAATTAGAGAGCATCCTTCAATAAGGGGAGTTTTATCAAATGAGACAGCGACGTCGCCACGATATGTTTGTAGCCGAAGCTCGATCAAGTGGCGCGGAAAATCGCGCGGCGGTGGACACGGATCTCGTGGTCCCTTCATTTCAAAATTACTGCCCAACATGTTGACATATAGAATGTTTCTCTTTAAAGCACTATTTGCTACGAAGCGGAGCGCCGACGGCGTTGTGCGAAATTTGTGCCGGTGCGATGGAGACACGTTGTCAGTCCAAATCATGATCGCGAGAAATTGTTTGTCCTTCGGACTGTTTGGTATCCTGCTGATCGCTCCAGCGGTTTACAGCCAACAAAGCAAAGCGGCTGGGCCAGGCGAATGGGATCTGTTGGTCGATGCCGCGAAGAAAGAGGGCAAGGTCTCGGTGTCGCTCCCGGCCAGCGCCGAGATGAAAAAACAGATCGAGGAGCAATTCAAAAAACGCCATGGCATCGAAGTCGAAACTTTCACGTCGCGCGGCAGCGCCGGAGTGCGCCGCATGGCGGACGAATTCAAAGCCGGCGTGCGCCATTTCGATTTGCACATCGGCGGTTCCTCTTCGATCATCTCCGGCATGCTGGACGAGGGCATTCTCGATCCGATCGAGCCGTGGCTGGCGCTACCCGAAGTCAAAGATCCGAAGCAGTGGTGGGGCGGTCATCTGTGGGTCGATAACGCCAAACGATTCGTGTACACGTTTCAGGCGTATCTTTCGGAAGTTATTTGGTACAACACCGAACTGGTCAAGCCGGCCGAGATCCGTTCGTTCGACGATTTTCTCAACCCGAAATGGAAAGGCAAGATCGGCTACCTCGACCCGCGCACGCCGGGGGCCGGAGACTCCACCTGGGCGTTCATGTGGAAGGTCAAAGGCGAAGAGTATTTAAAAAGACTCGTGACGCAGGATCTATATCTCGGCCGCGATCAACGAATACTCGCTGAAAATTTAGCCAGAGGACGAGTTGCCGTCATGATCGGTAACTCCTATTATTCTTATCTGCCCTTTCTCAAAGCGGGATTGCCGATCAAATCGCTGCCGACACTCAAAGAGGGAAATTACGGCACCGGCGGCAGCGGTAATCTAGGGATCATCAAAGCGCCGGCACACCCGAACAGCACCAAGGTTTTCGTCAACTGGTTGTTGGGCCGCGAGGGACAGGAGATAGTTTCCCGAGCGCTCGGTCAGGCGACCCGACGCCTCGATGTCGATACCCGTTTTCTAAGAGAATCCGGCACAATCGCGGCTAAAGACACGATGTCGGTCAGTGATTATTTACAAATCGAAAATCAGTCGGAAGAAAAACTCGACAAGGTGCGCGAACCCGCTTCCAAGGTTGCCCACACCCTGTTGAAGTAGCCAGGCGCACTGAAACGTTGCCACGAAAGGATCGGTTCTATGGGTAACAACGCGACGACGAGCGAATCCAACTTTGACCTGTTGGAAGGATATTTCAAGAAATACCCCGACGTTCCCAAGGAGACGATTCTCAAGCAACACATGCTGAGCCTCGGTCATTGGTTCAGCGATGCTGCGCTCGACGCGTCGGCAGGCGCGCTGGTCAAATCGTATAGATTATTCTCCTATGACCTTGTGCCGATGTCGGAGTTCAAAAGAGGCGAGCATCGTCGCGTGCCGGAGCACTTCGTTCTCTTAAACGGGCCGTACGACATGCGCCCGGTGGCGATTCAGACTTCGCTTTCGCCCTATTCGCCCTACCTGATCGATATCGTTGATGGCCGGCTCGTCTTGACGGTGGATGGGCAAGTGGTGGCGCATGTGCGGATTCCCAAAACGCCGGACTACTATTTCAAGAACTTACCAGACGGCACGCCTTATCATGAGATTGTCGCCTTCGGCTCCTTCATCACGATCTTTCGCAACTGCCAGTACTGGGGCGCCAAGGAAGAGTGTAAATTCTGCGATATCAATGAGAACGCGCGCCAGATGAAGCTGTCGCGCGACTTCACCTTGAACGCGCCGGTAAAGTCGGTGGCCGACGTGGTCAAGGTATGCGAGCACGTCGCCGGGGACGCGCAAAAGATCGGCGCCGGGCAAAATTTCGTGCTCAGCGGCGGTACCATCACGAAAACGCTGCATAGCAAGAGCGAGGTGGATTTCTACGAAGAGTACATTCGCGCCATCAAGAACATTGCAACCAAGCCGCGCATCACTTTCGAGGTCAATGCGCGGCCGCGCAAAGAAGTGCAGCGCTATAAAGACGCCGGCGCCGATCACATCCACTTCAACATGGAGGTATGGGATAAGACGCTCTTTCCGTGGATCAATCCCGGCAAGGCCGAGCGCGTCGGCTGGGACAACTGGGTACGCTGGATGGAAGACGCGGTCGAAGTGTTCGGCAATGGCATGGTGCAGCCGAGCTTTGTCTCCGGCGTCGAAATGGCGCGGCCGCATGGGTTCAAGACTGTTGAGGAAGCGGTCAAGTCCATGACTTCTGGATTCGAATACTTGATGTCGCGCGGCATTTTCCCGCGGCCGCAGCAGTGGCGGCGCGAACCGTCGACGGCGCTGTGCAAAGAAGCCGAGCAGCCGCCGGTGCCTCTGGACTATTACATTTTGATGACGCGCACGTGGTATGAGCTCTACCAAAAATATCGTGACAAGCTGCCGAAGTTCGGCACGCGCAAGCCGGGGCTCCTGGCCGAGCGCAACCTGCTCGGTCCGGTGCATGGCGCGTACGGCGACTTCGCAATGATAAAGGAAAATCTATTTCCGGACGATATCGAAGAACAGATCAACCGGCGCAGCGTGCCCTTCGACAACATTGCCGGAGCCGCAAATGTTTCATGACATTTCACCGCAAATGCAGGAGGTGATGCGCGCGCTCGAAGAGCAATTGGAGCGCGATCAACGCTCGCTGCGCAGCGTCGACAGCGATGTCGCGCGCGTTCTCTCGCTTCTGGCAATATCGGCGCCGCAGGGCGCATTTCTTGAGCTTGGCAGTAGCGGCGGCTATTCAAGCCTGTGGCTTTCTTTAGCTGCGCGCGCAAAAGGAGTCACGCTTACAACCGTCGATCTCGATGAAAAGAAGGTCGCCTTGGCACGCGAAAACATTTCCCGCGCCGGCGTGTCGAGTTTGGTTGAAGTCTTTCACGGCGACGCTTTCGACTTTGCCAAGCGTTTTGACAAGCTCGCGTTTTGCTTCTCCGATATCGAGCCGCCGGAGTTGAACGCCAAGATCTACGAGATCATCGTCCCGCGCCTAGTGCCCGGCGGTTGGATCGTTGTCGATAACGTAACATCGCCACGTTATCAGAAGGAGTTGCTGGAACGCGCGCACAGCGATCCGCGAGTGGACAGCGTGCTCTTGCCCTTTCCAAAGGGCGATCTCATCTGCCGGAAGTGCTGACACTGCATCGCAGGTCTGGCGCGTCAGGCTCACGCGCACGAGCGCAAACGGCACGAATTGCCGTTGCGAAGTCATATCGACGAACACGTCTCACAATACGATCGACGATGGCTTGAAGACGACGAGTAATGGCCGCGAGTTTCTCGCCGAAATTGAACAGCTGCACGGCAGAAACTAGAATGGCAGGCGTTTAACCGCAAGCCGCTCTGACGATCACCTGGATTCGGCCGTTGCCAGTGTGATCAGGGCAAACAAAATAACTCAATCCTCAGACACGACCCAAGAAACATTCCGAAAAATTCTAGTGATTGTCATGTCCGCCCCTCGGCATTGTCCGAGGCATTGTCGTCTCTTTTTTTAATCTCAATCTGAGTCCCAATCATCTGCTCGGATTCACGAGGCATGTTCTTTACCGCAATTTCCAATAAGTTACTTCCCTTCCGCAAGAGAAGAATCCGCTTAGTCCCAACGTTGTCTTTGGACCGCGCAATCGTATAAAGGTGTAACCGGGAAATGGTCGTGCCATAGCGAATACCAAAATCGCCGTGAGTGAATCCAAGAGTATGCAGTTCCCGCCGGAGCAAGAAGCTATTCGGGATAAGTGCTTTCATCCCTTGGGAAAGTTTGTTGAATTTCCAAAGGAGGACGTCGAAGCATCCATTCCGGGGCGATTTGAGAAGATTGCCGGACGATTCCCTGACCGCATTGCCGTCAAAATGGGCAATCGAACGTTGACGTATGGGGAATTAAACCAAGCCGCAAATCGCTTGGCCCACGCCATCCTGGCACAACGCGGAGAATCGCAAGAGCCAATTGCGCTGTTGATGGATCATGACTCTCCATTAATTGTCGCAATCGTGGGAGTTTTGAAAACCGGCAAGATTTGTGTGGTGCTGGACCCGGCATTTCCCAAGGCCAGAGGCACTTTCCTGTTAGAGGACTCGCAGGCAGCTCTCCTCATCACCGACAGCAAGAATCTTTCCTTAGCCATAGAGTATGCTCATGACCGGTGTGGATTTGTAAATATTGACGAGTTGGACTCCGGGTTTTCAATCGATAATCCGGGATTGTCAATCTTGCCTGATCAGTTTGCCTTTCTTATCTACACATTCGGGCTCCACCGGACAGCCCAAAGGTGTCATTCAGAATCACCGAAATCTGCTTCACGATAGCCTGCTCTATTGCAACGGCCTGCATGTTTGTCCTGATGACCGGGTGGCGCTTCTCTACTCCTGTAGCGCGAGCCAGGGCTTGAAGATTACGCTTGCCACGTTGCTCAACGGCGCGGCGCTCCACCCATTCAATGTAAAACAAGAGGGAGTGGCCGGTTTAGCGTTGTGGCTCACACAGGAAGAAATCACGATATATTTTTCGATACCCGTCATATTTCGCCAACTTGTCGGCAGCCTCGATCCTCAGAAGTCGTGTCCGCGTCTCCGGATTATTCAATTGGGATCGGACGTTGTTACACCGCGAGAACTCGAAGAATACCAAAGGCACTTTTCTGCCAAAACCATTCTGATTATCAGATTGGGGACGACCGAGACCGGCACCTTGCGAAGAATGTACTTCAACGTGGAACCCCCGCTTGAGGATACCAATGGCGCCGTGGGATATGCGACCGAAGACACGAACATTGCTTTGCTTGATGACGAAGGTGAAGAGGTGAAATTTGATGCCATTGGAGAAATCATGGTCACGAGCCGCTACATTTCTCCGGGATATTGGCGGCGGCCCGATCTCACCTGCGAGAAATTTTTACCTGGGCCAAACGGCGGAGACCAACGAATTTACCGCACGGGTGATTTGGGCCGGTTGCGGCCCGACGGCCGCCTTTACCACCTGGGCCGCAAAGACTTTCAGTTAAAGATCAGAGGATACAGTGTGGAAGCCGGCGAGATCGAGGCCGTGTTGCTGGCGCAAGGTAACGTTAAGGAAGCGCTTGTCACAATAGGCAAAGCATCCACCGGAGCAGATGATGATCGCCTGATCGCTTACATCGTTCCTTTTGAAAAGCCTTTGCCATCGCCTACCGTTCTGCGAAAAGCCGCCGGCGAAAAGTTGCCGGGCTACATGGTTCCTGCCGCTTTTGTCTTTCTCGATTCATTGCCTCTTACCCCCAACGGCAAGGTAGATCGCGGCGCGCTGCCGGCTTCTGAGCTGAGTAGACCGGACCTGGAAGAGACGTTGGTGGCTCCCCGCACGTCGGCGGAGCTAAAAATAGCAGACATATGGATGCAGGTGCTAAAGGTGGATGCAGTGGGCATCCATGACAATTTTTTTGACCTGGGAGGTCATTCGTTACTCGCTACGCAGGTCATGTCTCGGGTGTGCGACGCCTTCGGCATGGAGCTACCGCTGCGCAGCTTGTTTGAGCATCCAACCGTTGCCGGCTTGGCGGTGCAAATTGCACAGGCCATGGCGAACTCGGTCCCTCAGAAAGAAGTGACGGATCTATTGGTCCAGCTTGAGTCGCTCTCAGACGAAGAAGCGCAGCAGCTCGCAAATGGACATCGCCGGAACGATTACAAGAATTGAATTAGCTACTCCTAATAGAAGAGTTAGGGTCACAAGGGGCAAAGTGAGCTAGCCCCGATTTGCCCCCATGATTTGTGCATGATTTGCGTTGCGGGATGTCGAGCAGGCGACTGCCAGTATGGAAATTGACGTTGTTGGCCAGAGCCATTCAAGCCAATGGGCTAATTAGCGCTGAGTCACCGAAGCCACGAGTCGAGTATCGCCACTGCGCGCGCTTAGCGCGGCTTGATCGTTTCATTCGATCCTTCCAAGCAAGAGTTCCGACGGCGTCAAGCCAACCGAGACTTCTCTTCAGAATTATTTTTGTCTATCGAGCTGCTAGATGCCGCAGGCATGGGCGCGTGATTGCCGTTTGCCGGCTTGTATCGCGGCTATTGCTTCCACTCACGCGGGCCGAGCGGCCGTCGACAGGCAGATCAGCGAACTCATCGAATTCCTCGCATAAAGTGCGGTGATTTGATGCAGCTATATAAAAGTCCGATTCCTAAGACTCCCAAACGATTTGAACAGAGCGCAGCGGTTGAACGATTGGAACCCCAAGCCTGGGTTCTTTGCTTCTTTCTCGGCGTTTGTTGTAAAGGATACTTGCCCTGCACCAACGACGGAAAGATAAATGGTTAGTTCGCTTGCCGCGTTGGCACCCGCCGGCGGAAAACCGGATTCAAACCCGGATTACCGGGGTTCTTTCGAATCTACCATGCCTGAGAGTACAATCGACCCAGGTCGTTGAGCGATCGGGAAAGGGGATCAAACTATGAAGCTATCAGACGTAATCGAGTTTGTTCAGTCCTTCATGAACTTCAAGCTCTTTGAGATCAACAAAACCGCGATCACGCCTTCCTCGATTTTCATGTTTGTCGTTTTCATTGCCGCATTCGCCGCGACGTCGCGCCTGCTGCAGCGAGTGCTGAGAGCCCAAATTTTTTCTCGCCTGAGCGTCGACGAGGGCATGCAATACACTCTCACCCGCATCACCCATTATCTGATTATGATCATCGGCGCCGTGGTGGCGTTTCAATTCATCGGCATCGATCTCACGGGGTTGGCGATCATTCTCGGCTTTTTATCCGTCGGCATCGGTTTTGGATTGCAAAATATCACGTCCAACTTCGTTGCCGGCCTTATCCTGCTTCTCGAACGGCCGATCAAGGTCGGCGACAGAGTCATGGTCGGAGACCAGGAAGGAGACGTCGTGGAAATAAATATGCGCTCGACGACGATTCGCACGTTAAAAAACATTGCCGTGATCGTGCCGAATTCAGAGTTTGTTTCCTCGAAGCTGGAGAACTGGTCCTACGGCGATGAAAAAGTGAGGCTGGACGTCGACGTGGGCGTGTCCTACGAGTCCGACCTGGAGATCGTGATTCGTTGCTTGAAGGAAGTCGCGGCGGAACACCCCGAAGTGCTACAGAAACCGGCTCCCGATGTCCTGCATCTGGCGTTCGGTGACTCGGCGTGGAACATGCGTCTTAGGATTTGGCTCGCTCACCCGCGCCGCCATCCCGAGGTGCACTCGGACATCAACTGTGCGATCGTGCGAAAGTTCCGTCAACACGGCGTGGAAATTCCCTTCCCGCAGCGCGATCTACACGTGCGCTCGCCGCTTCCGCTACCGTTTTCGCCGGCGCCAGAGCTTCCAAGCTCCACATAATGCCGCCGTGATGGAAGTATGGACGGGGCAAGTCTGGAGTTGAGCAACTCTATACGGAATCAAGGTTCGACATGACCGACCACCGGATTTCGAAACGGAGGCGACTAGTCAACTTCAGATTTGACCCCGTCCGATTTCTTTGAGGCAGATTGGGGTAAAGAATGGATCGCGTGTTCGATACTAACACCGGTCAATGTGAGCATCGACACGGAGACCCATACGCAACATTGGAAAGAACCACCCATCAACAAGTGAATCGCTGCGGGTGATCCGGCCGGATCCTTCTGGTGAGCAACTGTTTTCGCGACGGTGTCATCGCCTCTTCAATCTAGGATTAAAGGCGTTAATCGAACGCATCGCAGGGCCCGTAGTAATCGACAACCTCACGCTCGGTTGGCCGTAGCGGGTCGCCAGCGGTTTCGACCTTCGTATTGCAATAATTATAACCCGCATGGCGTTGGTATATTATGCGGTCGCGTTGCGCCGTACATCCAGCGAGTAAGGCGCACAAAACGGAAAACGACACCACTGGCAAGATATGTCTCATTGTTAGGATTCTCCTTCCGCGGATGTAACGTCTGCTGCTAGCTGTTTTGCGCAAGGAACGTGCCATCGAAAATTGTCGCTTCCCGGATTCTGTACGCGGTTCGCTACACCTGTGGTGCTGTTTACAAAATCAGTCACATAGTCAATTTCTAAGGAGAACTTCAGAGCTTCCAGTGAGCATCGACCGTTACACGGTATGGATCAGCAAAATACATGCGCTGTGAAAGTCAGAGAATTCGCTAGTCCACTGTTAGAGATAACCCGACAGGACAAACGCGCTCACACCGTATCGACGCGCAGCTGCTATGCTCGGAGGAGTCGATCTACATCGGTCGGTGGAACGGATGGAACATACTCATCAATTAAACGTCTTGCGGACAGCGACTTCGGAACGAAGCAACGCGGAATGCAGCGTTGGCGATCAAATTCTCAACGGCTTGAATCCACGCGAAGTGGTGAAACGTCTGGAACTATTGGAACCCCGTTAGATCGATGAACGATTTCAACGCTCACTGATGTCAAACCGCTTGACACGTTCTATCCCCTAGCGTCTATTAAGCCGATTTCTGTCGCGAGCAACCTCGCGGAACCTGGCAATCGTTGTTGCACCTGAGGAGTATCCCTATGACTGAGCAATTGCCGCAAATGAAATTTCTTGAACGCCTCTGCGGGATCGCCGTGGCGATGCTATTGCTCGTGCCAGCCTAAAAAATTCAACGTTGATGCGGAAAAGATTACCTATATTCAGGCGGGATCGAATACCAACCGTGTCATCGCGCTGACGAATGGCTCTCTGGATGCCTCCATGCTTTCACTGCCAACGGCGCGCATCATGATCGACAAGGGTTTCACCGAACTGGCTTCGCCTCAAGGATATAGGCTTGGTCCCGCATGCCGGTTTGATCGCCCGGACCGCGATTATCGAGAAGAATCGCGAGCAGGTAAAAAAGATGATCGCATCCCTGGTCGAGGCCATGGAATACCTGGCCAACAACAAAGCCAAAGCGATCGACTACATCGCCAACAAATGGAAACTGAGCCGAGAACTGAGCGAGGAGCTTCTGGTTCGAGACCTGCTCCCCTTATTGACGATGGATGGAAGAATGCCCCGAGAACGAGTGCAGGAGCACCTCGATACGGAACATCAAAACAAGTTGATAAGCCGGCGAGCGCAGGCGGGCGAAGTGTTGGATCTGACCCTGCTCGAGGAGGTTCTCGCAAAAAAATAGCGCTCTGGCTCTTCCGCCGTTGGGCGCGCGGATCAGCGGATGCCTTTGCCAAACACCTTCTCCGTAAATCCCTCCTTGACGAGGCGATCCACGATGCTGTTGTCGATGAGCTTGTCGGCCAACTGTTCGGCGGAAGCGTCCTTGATCGATTCGATTTCCACTGCGGTCGCGATCGTGCGCGGGTCCACCCGGGGAATTCGCTCCAAGAATTGGCTCACTATCGAGTAGCTCTCTTCCAAGAAGGCAGGTTCGTCGCGCTTGAGATATTTGCTGAGGATCTTCGTCGCCAGAGCTTTGTCCCGAATCATCGACCCGACTCCTTCGATGTAGGCCTTGAGCAGCCGCTCCGCCGTATCGCGGTTTGCTTTGAGAAAGTCTTGAGTCACGGTGATCAGGTTCATTGCGTACGGGACGTCGAGATCGGCGGCGCTCGCAAGCGGCCGCGCAGCGGCTTTCGGTTTAACCGTGGTGACAAACCCGGCGATGATTTTTTGTCCGAACGCTGCTTGCAGCTCCGGATTGCCGCCCACCGGGCGCAAGGTGACCGACTGGGTCATCCCCATACTGCGCAGCATGAGGGTCGAGATGGAATGTCCGGTGGAACCGAATCGGGTGATACCGATCGCTTGCCCCCTGAGCTGTTCCGCACGAGTAATCTCGGGTTGCACATACAGCGTCATCGGCGGGCGGTTCATCACCGAGCCGATGGCGACGATTGGCGCGCCGCGCGAGGCGAGTAAAACCGCGCTCGTGCCGCCGGGGGTCGCCACTTCCAGACTGCCGCCCATGAGTGCCTGGGCGTTGGTCGCACTCGATGAAATATAGATGAGCTGAACGTCCAGACCGTATTTCTTGAATGCCCCGGTCTCCTGCGCCGCCCATACTCCCGAAAGCGGCGGCGCGATGGAAGCGTAAGCAAAACGCAGAGGAGCCGCCGCGGCTGAATCAGCCCCTACGGACAGTACCACCGTGAAAAAAACCCCAGCGAGAAACTTCCAACTTTTCATTGCGTCTCTCATGACTCGGCCCCGAATCCTATTCTCGTCTGTCATTCTGAGAAGCGTAGCGACGAAGCATCTGCTTCCCTGGACAGAAATCGGCAAAAGCGTGAAGCAATTGCTTCACTTTCGTTCAGCATGACACAACAGCAAACTCCGAAGGCCGGATGGTTCGGCTGTGCCGCTCTGTGACTTCCTGGTGACAAGCGCCGGATATCAGTGCGAGACACTAAATGTCCAAACCTGTCGCCTAACATTTCAGTGGCCGCTCAGTTTCGCCGACAGCCAGTCGCCGATGTGGAAGAGGACCGACTTGTTGTCGTAATACACGCAGTGGGGAGCGCCGTCATAGATTTTCAAGTCCTTGGGACCGGGCGCTTTCTCGTACATCTTTACGGTTTGCGACGGCGGAATGACCACGTCCTCCGAGCCGTTAATAGCGAAAAACGGACAGGTCAGATTCTCGATGACGCCCTCGAGGCTAAACGACTTTCTCGCCTGCGGCCACTCCGCCTCGGACACTTTCATGTTCAACATGCAATTATGTTTGAGCATGTGGATGATCTCGAAATCCTCGAGACTATAGAAACTCCCCAGCGACACACAGGCTTTGAAGCGCTTGTCTCGCGCCGCGGCGCGCACGGCAATATATCCGGCGAAACTCTGACCGACGATGGCCAATCTGTTGGGATCGATTTCAGGCCGCGTCACCAGATAGTCCACCGCGGCGCCGATCGATTCAGATACGTCGGGGAGCAGCTTCATCCCTTGAAACCTGGCTTCCCCCTGGCCGGAGGTGTCTATTGCAAATGTGGACAGACCCTTTTCCAAAAGAAAATTTGAAATCGTGTGGAGCTCTATTTCCCTCGCGGCATCGAGGCCGCGCAACAAGATCACGCACGGCGGTTTGGCGACGCCCGGCGCCTGCCGAAAATAAGCTGAAAATGTGAGCCCGCCGAAAGGATACTCCACTCTTTCCGACGGAATCCGGAAATGATCGCGCGCCTTGTCGTAAACCCTGACGACGGAGCGGTAGGCTTGTTTTCTGATATCGTTGTCCTCGAAAGTGCCTAACAGGCCGATGTGATAATAGGTGGCTGCCGATAAATAATTCGCGACTTTGACTTGTTGGTCCGCCGCAGATTCCGCGCTGTCTTCGAATCTTTTCGCTACTTTTCCAAACTCGGCACACCAATCGTTCAGCTCATGGATCTTTGCGAACGTGTCGAACAGCTCTTCGGCGCGCGCGCCGAGGCCAAACCAACGGCGCACTCTGCCATGATCCTTCAACTGTCCCAACACGGCCTTCGCCTCCGCCAATTCCATCTCTCAATCCTCCTGAGTTGCAGCAGTAATCTCTTTTCGATTCATCTAGCACAGGCCAAAGGGTGCAACCAAGTAACTCTGTGCCCTAGCGCCCGCCGGTCGCGCGGTCGAGAAAAGTTTCGAGGAAAACCTCGTCTGTCGAGCTCTTGATGCCGAGAATGTTCAGCACCGCGGCGACGCTATCGCGCTTGAGGCGAACGTCGAAATCATCCGCGTAGTAGTTCAAGGCTCGCCTCTCCAAAGCAGGTTCCCCGCGCAAGCCATGAGCCTTACCCATCTGTACCGCCCTATCCTTGTCGTGTCGAATAAGCTCCATGGATTTATCCAACGCCCTCAGGATGCCGATAAGCGCGTTCGGGTTTGCATTGATAAACTTCTTCGTCGCCAGCAGGATGGTGGAGGGCAGATCGGGAAGAACGTTGCGCACCTCCAGTAGAACCGGGAAACCCTCATCCTCCATAACCACCCTTTGTCCCGGTGTCAGCGGGACGGCCGCCACTCTTCCCGTCCTGAGCGCGGCCATGCGCGCCGCCGGTCCTCCTTCGATATAGAAGACCGTATAATCGCGATCGCGAACCAAACCGCTTCGCTTCAAGGATTCCAAGGTGACAAACTCGCCGAGACTGCCCACGCCGGTGACGCCCAAAATCTTCCCCTTGAGATCTTTCAATCCCTTCAGCCCTTTGGTTCCGATCAGCGCGTAATCCATCTTGTTTCGCACTCCTCCGACGATCGCGATTGGCGCGCCACGGGAGATCGCTTGCACGGCCGCGTTGGCGCCCGACATCGCCATCTCGGCGTGCCCGCTCAAAAGAAGCGCGATCATCAACGGACCGCCGCTGGCGACGACGCCGCGCACTTCTACGCCCTCTGCTTTGAAAAAACCGCCTTCCTCCGCCACCGCGGTGGGCAGCCTCGTGCTCCAAGACGGCGCCGGCATGCTCAGTGTGGTGCCCTTGAACTCCGCCGCCTTCGCTTCCGCTAAGGCAGCCACGAACATGAGAAAGAAAATTGTCAGGAGAGTTCGATTGAAAACACGCATTCCAGGACTCCTCCTACGCGCGTCGGTTTGATCGGCGGTCAACCACAGCAAAGAACGACCGGTTGTTGAATGTTTCGAACCGTTCCTCCGAATAGTCCGTGGAAAACAAAGTAGCGATTCACCGCGGCTCCACGGCGAAGCATGATTGACACCGCAAGATCGCATTGGCTATGGTCGCCTACGGTTCGAGAAATCGGAGGACTCATGCATCTCCCGCTTATTGCGACAACGACCGTGGGAAGTTTTCCCCGCCCGGGTTGGCTCGCGGATCGCACCCGCAGTCATATCACGTTTCGCCTCGAGGGCGCTTTACTTCAAGAAGCTTTGGACGATGCGACGCTGCTGATCCTCAAGCGGCAGGAAGATATCGGTTTGGATCTGCTCACCGACGGCGAACAAAGACGGCTTCATTTTATTAGCCACGTGCTCGCCGCATGCGAGGGCATAGACACGGTCAATCTCGGTGTCAAAAACAACTACCGGCGTATCGCGCAGCAGCGCATGGTGCCCCGCGTGGTCGGCAAAGTGAAACGCCGCTCCCCAGCCGTTTTGGCAGATCTTCGATTCGCCCGGGCACACACCGCGCGCCCGATCAAAATCGCCGTGCCGGGACCTTCTACCGTGGTCGATAGCACCCTGGATGAAGCTTATGGAGACGAGGAAGCGCTCGCCATCGATTTCGCTTCGGTGCTCAATCTGGAGCTGTTGGATCTGCAGGCCGCCGGGTGCGACGTGGTGCAGATCGACGAGCCGGCAATGACGCGCTACCACGAGAAAGTTAGGGCCTACGGCGCCCGCGCTCTCGACCGCTGCCTCGAGGGCATTCACATACCGACGATCGTGCATCTCTGCTACGGATACCCGGGCGGCGGCGGCCAGCATGAGTATGAATATCCCGAGCTCTTGGAACAACTGATGAAAACGCGGATCGGCGGCTTCGCCGTGGAGTTTGCCAGAAGCAACTACGATACGAGCGTGCTGAAAATTTGTCAGGGACGTTTAGTGATGTTCGGCTGCGTCGATCCGGGAGACTCGCCTGCGCCGTCGGTATCCGCCGTCGTCGCGCGCGTCCGTCCGGCGCTCAAGCACGTGAACCCGGAAAATCTCCTGCTCGTGCCGGATTGCGGCCTGATGACCATCAGTCCCGAGCTCGCGCGTGCCAAGGCGCGCGTGCTGGTCGAAGCTGCCCAGGAACTTCGACGCAGCCTGTAAAATAGGCGGCGGTTAAATTAACTAACACGCTTTGACGAATACCGTTCATGGTGAGCTTTGGTCGAGCCACCTGACCAATTTGAACCTCAGTAATGCTAAACGATTGGAAACGTGCAAAGCCGTGGAACCCTCTGGAACGATTGGAACATCTTAAACCATTTGAACGGAGCGCAAGCGATTGAACGGTTTGAACGATTTGAACCCTCATTAATATGAGGAGCAACGCCATGAACAAACGATTCTTCCTTGCGAGTTTGGCCCTCGTCTTTCTGCTTCAAGTCAGTTTTTCACTTACCCACGCGCAGGAACCTTTTTATAAAGGCAAGACCATTCGCTTCCTCGTAAACTTCTCGGCCGGCGGCCCCACGGATGTGTTCGGCAGGCTCATTGCTCGCTACTTTCCCAAGCATGTTGCCGGCAACCCGGCGGTCATGGTGCAAAACATGGCCGGCGCCGGCGGCATCATCGGCGCCAACTACGTCTACGAAATCGCCAAACCCGATGGGCTGACCATCGGCGTTTTCTCGGGCATGTACTTACCGCAGATCCTCGGCGGCGCCGGCGTGCGCTACGATCTGAACAAAATGCCGATCATCGCCGGAGCCGCCGAAACCTCCATTGTCTACATCCGCACCGACACCGAGGTGAAAAGCCCGGCGGATTTATTGAAGCCCGCCAAGCCGATCATCGTCGGCGGTTTCACCCGCGAGAACAACAAAGACCTGGCGCTTCGTCTCGCGTTCGATCTCCTGGGCATTCCCTATCGGTACGTCACGGGTTATGCAGGCGTCGCCGAGCTTCGCGTCGCCGTACAGCGCGGCGAAATCAACGTCACTTCCGAAAGTTTGACCGGATACAATACCGGCGGCACATTGATGGTCCGCGAAGGCACGGTGGTGCCGCTTTATCAGGAAGGCTTGCTCGGACCCGAGGGAAACACGGTTCGCGATTCTCGATCCGAGCTCCCTTCTTTCCCTGAGTTTTTTCGGAAAGTGAAGGGCAGCGATCCTGCCGGACCTTTGGCCGACGCTTACAAAATCTCTGGCGGGTCGCGCACCATGCTGCGCTTCATCACGGTGCCGCCGAAAACGCCCAACGAGTTGCTGCAGGTCATCAGAAAAGCGGTCGGCGACACTTTTGCCGACCCGGAGTTCAAAGCCGAGGCGGAACGCATGCTGCAATTTCAGCCGGTGACCTTTGTCGGCGAAGAGGCCGAGAGAGTCAATGCCGCCGTGTTCCGCGCCGCAACCGGGCCCACGCGCGAGATCGTCAAGAAGATGGCGCAACAATGAACTTGCAGTCAAAGCTCAAAGGTTCGAGATTGCTGGAAAGTAAAAATGCTGCGCGCCGCACTTCGGTCCGATGGTAATGAATGTTATATCTATCCCTTTGATTCGTCCGACTCCGAAGGTTGGCAATCACGGAGAGAAGAACGATGAGACACAAACTTACAAGAATATTGAATCGTAGAAATCTGCTCCTACGGCATATCTAAAACTTTAACAGGAGACCGACCGATGTTTTTGAAAAAATCATTGATATTCACATTTGCCGCGCTGTTGCTTTTGGCGTCTGCGGCGCGCACGGCGGAGAAAGCGACTCCCGGCAAGGAAAAGGAATTTATATTCAAGGTCGTCGAGCGCAACAGCAAGGCGATCGCCCTGTTGGGCGATAACATCTACTACTTCGCCGAGCTCGGGTTGCAGGAATTCGAGACAGCGAAACTCATGACGCAAATCCTCGAAGACGCGGGTTTTAAAGTGCAGCGGGGAATCTCGGGGATGCCCACCGCATTCATGGCGACCTACGGTTCGGGCACGCCGGTCATCGCAATTCATACCGAGTACGATACCACACCGGGAAATTCTCAGACGCCGGGAGTGCCGGAGCACAAGCCGCTGGTCGAGGGCGCGCCCGGGCATGCCGAGGGCCATAACGTCAACGCCGCGGTCATGATCGGAGCGGCCTTTGCCGTGAAAAAGGCGATGGACGAGTACAAGCTGCCGGGAACGCTCAAAATCTTCGGCGCTCCGGCCGAGGAACTTTTAATTCCCCGGCCCTACTTCGTGCGCGATGGCTATTTCAAGGACGTCGACGTGGCGTTTCACACGCATATCGGCGAAGACCTGAGAACGGAATATGGCCTCCGGCAGTACGCTTTGATCTCCGCGGAGTTTACTTTCAAGGGACAGAGCGCCCACTCCGCTTCGGCGCCCTGGGCGGGCCGCGACGCGCTCGACGCGGCGGAGCTCATGAGCATGGGTTTCGATAAGCTGCGCGAGCACCTCGAGCCGACGCACCGAAGTCACCGTGTGATCAACTACGGCGGCGATCAGCCCAACGTTATTCCCGCCACGGCGAAGATCTGGTGGTTCTTCCGGGAAACCACCATCGACCGGGCGCAGGAAAATTTCGAGAAGGCCAAAAAAGTCGCGCAGGGCGCGGCGCTGATGACGAACACCGAATATAGCGTGCAGGTTTTCAGCGCGATCTGGCCGACTCGCGGCAACCGGACGATGGCGGAAGTGACACAGAAAAATGTCGAGATGGTCGGTATGCCTAAATGGACCGAAGAGGAACACAACCTGGCCAAGGCATTGCAGCGCAATCTCAAAGGCAAACAAGAGGGGCTGCACAAAGAGATCTCGCCGCTGCGCGAATCGCGCCAGGGCGCTTCGTCCAACGATGCCGGAGAGGTGACGTGGATTGTGCCGACGGGCCGGGTCACTTTTCCCAGCAACATACCGAATATTCCGAATCACCACTGGGCCGCCGGCGTGGCGCCGGCAACTTCGATCGCGCACAAAGGAGCGGTGGCCGGCGCCAAGGTCCTCGCCGCCTCGGTCGTCGATTTCCTCGCCGATCCGAAGCTGGTCGAGGAAGCAAAGAATACCTTCAAGAAGGAGACGGCCGGATTTCAGTACAAGTCGTTTCTACCGCCGGACCAAAAGCCGCCGCTTCATCTCAACAAAGAGCTCATGGAGCGTTACCGCCCGCTGCTCGCAAAGTATTATCTCAAAGAGAAGCCGAAGTTCGAGTGAAGTCGTTTTGGGTCGGCGCGAAGCTGGAACGATTGGAACCTTGGCTTCCTTAGACGATTGGAACGAAGCGAAGCGATGGAACAACTGGAACGATTGGAACGCGCCCTTATTGCTAAACGTCTTGAACGATTTGAACCTCGTCTAATTGCCTAACAATTTCATCATCCGCTCGACGACATCCGGCGGCTGCGACACTACTTCCTTCGCCAGCTTCGCCAACTCCTCGCCGCTGATCGCGTCCACCGACCAGCGCCGCTTCTTCAAGTCTTCCAGCAGCGCGGGATCTTTGAGCGAGCGGTGATAGCCGTCGCGCAAGATTTTCACCCGGTCGGGCGGTACGCCCGGCGTCGCCACCATCGGCCGGCCGAAGACCGCGGGGGCGAGCAGCACCGAGGCCACCCGCCGGGTCGCCTCCGGCGTTTTGTGTTGGTCCATCAATTCATAGATGGACGGAACGTCGGCAACCAGAGGATCTCTTTTTTTCCCCGTTTGCAGGATCGGCCGCACAAATCCTTTTTTGTGCCAGGTCAGAAATGGCTCGCGGGCGAAATAGGTGCTGATCGTCAGGTTCCGGCAGTGCAGCTCGCCGCGCTCGATGCCGAGGTCGATCTCGCCGCCGCCGGGATAACCGGTCACGATGTTGAATTTGATCCCCATCGCCTCGTCCAAAAATTTCGGCATGTAATAGCCGGAAGTGCTCGTGCCCGTGGCGCCGCACTTGGGCGGCTGCGCCGCCTTGCGCACGTCCTCGATCGATTGATACGGATTGTCCGTCCTCATGATTAAAATAAACTCGGTTTGCTCCGGCGTGCCGATCCAGGTGAACTTCGCCCAGTCGAACTGCACTTCCGGGCGCCGCGCCAGTTGGTCGAAGTACATCGACGGCCCGAAGGTGCCGAGAGTCAGACCGTCCGGCTTCGCCACGGTATAAACATAGTTGGCCGCCACCACTCCTCCCGCGCCGGTCATGTTCTGCACGATGAAGGTGGGATTCCCCGGTATGTACTTGCCCATGTGCTGAGCGAAGATCCGCGCCCAAAGATCGTAGGCGTCGCCGGCAAGATTGCCGACGATGATCCGGATGGTTTTTCCTTGATAGAACGGCACCTGAGCTTGCAGATTCGTTGCCGACGCCAACAGAAACAACAGCGCGCACGCGAAGCGTTTCATCGCAACCTCCGGACTGCCTGGGTTAGGACAGAAAACACCCGCGAAGCATAGGGCGAGCGCCGCGAAGGTGTCAAGGGAATGCTCGGAGCAAAAAGCAGCGGTAGTCAGCCGTCGAACCCTCCGACAGGTTCAGTGCAGTCATTTGGAACGATTGGAATCGCAAGCTGAAGCAAAGGTGACGAGCATCGGCGCGTCTACGAGCTGCGTGAAACCTTGCAGATCTGAAATTGATTCTCATTGGGATTTTGTCGACACGAGATCGAAGATTGATAGGAATACAATGCGAGGCGTCAGTAACCGGCCGATCCGCGAGTGGAGAAACAGGTTCCAGTTGGATATGATGGAGGAACTTTGGAGGTCCGTTATGCGTAAGCAAGCGTCTTCGCCAGCGGAAAATTTGCTTTCGATTCGCGTACCGAAGAAACTGGCGGGGAAAAAACTGGTGCTTGTCGATGACGCAGAGTATACCGCGTTAAAGCGGCGTCTCGCTGAAATCGGGGACGCGCTGGAGAAAATATCCCGCGGCGATGCCGCCTATCGTCAAGGAAAAACCAAGACTGTCTCTTCGTTATCTGAGTTAACTCGGTAGCCGGATGCCCCCGCCGATCACCACCGTTAAAATCACACCCGATTTTGAGAAAGCCTACCTCCGCTACCCAACACATTCAAAATCTCGCGACCCGCAAGGACCAATGGTTTCGCAAAGACGCCTTTGATCCGCGTCTCCGGACTCACAAACTAAAAGGGGATCTCTCAGCTTATTGGGCCTACTCGGTCAACCGCGAGTATCGCGTGCTATTTCGCTTTCTCGGTCCGAACGAAGTCCTCTATTACGATGTCGGAACCCACGAGATTTATCGCTGACAAATGCGCCAAGCGACAGAAAGTGGCTCCACCCCTTGGCACACGACATCAACCCTCGTCGAGCGTCTGGCTGTAAACCGCGTGGGCGCTTACCGTCAACCAAAGTTGCATGAGCAGAAACACAAAAACTCGCCTCTAAACAGTTTTTCCAATAATTTCGGACCTTCGCGCGAGATTGGACGCAGGCGGAACGCGTGGTATCTCGCTTGCTCTACTGCATGACAAATCTAAGTCAGCACCGTCAAAGACGGAGAGAAGGAGATTTAAATGCGTATCATGACCTGTAATATCCGTAACGCCGGCAACGGCGATATCACCTGGGTGGATGATCATTTGGATCATGGCGTGTGGTCGGATGGCAAGGGTCCGTCCGAGAGTACCAATGTGATCAAGCCCGGAGAAACCCGCACCTTCGAGGCAGTCAGCGGCGGAGACATCCCGCTCATCGGCAGCATCGGCACCGGCACCGAAGGCTGGGCTCTCTTCCGAACACTTTTCACCGAGTTCGTCGGGATGCCGGGGACTGCGTTTATCAAGGTCCACTGGAACATTCCCTTCTTCACGTTCGATTGGGACGATGGAGCAAAATTCGAAACGACGCGATTCGATCCGCGTCAGAGCATCGGGCCCGGCCAGTTCGACGACCGCGACAAGACACCTCCCGGCTTGCAAATCAGTGGAATCATTGCGGGCCCGGGCGGTGGAGATCACGTGATCGACGGTCTCCCATGGGTATTCATTTGTCCGCCGATGGTCATCAGCGGCGCAAAGATCGGCGTCAACATGACGCTCGTGGTGAACGGCACGGCGGCTCCCAGCGAAACGAAGATTCCGTCCTTCTCGGATAAGAAGAACGTGAAACCGATACCCGAGCCGATGATGAATACCAATGCATCGATGTGGAGCGGCCTGTGGTCGGGAGATAGCGTAAGCGCCCGCATCAGCCGTGACGCCGGCAATATGTTGAGCGTGACCATCACGGAGAATGGCTCCGGCGGGTCGGCGGTGACTTTCCCGAGTCAAACCGTAAGCATCAGCCGTCTTGTTTCTTCCTACGTCGACGTCGTGCGCGGCGCGAACTTCACCGAGCTCACCACCAGCGGCGAGTCGTATGTGACCAACAAGGTCAAACTCTATGTGCAAGAAGGTTTGGGAACGTCGCGCCCGGTCTCGAAGCTCGTGGATCGTCGCACCAAGCTTTACAAAGACATCGTCTCCAGCCGTCCGGATGTGGTTGCCAACTTTGCCAACCTGCAACATCAGATCGGCGGCGACTATCTAAGCCTCCAGCCGGACGCGACGTTGGAGATCTACAGGATGGTCGCCAAGGGCGAAGTCGTCGATGTGGCTCTCCGCTATCGACGCCCAGCCAGTATCCCGATGATCTACAGCACGGCGCATCTCGACGAGATGCTCTATTTTCGACCGGATCTGCACTGAGCCTGCTTGCCTCTGTGCTGCGTTGAGTACCGGTCAATGCATCGATTGTCGGGTCGGATTCGTGAACGAGCGGGCGCGCTCACGGATCCGACCCTCAGGCGGAAACAAGCAGAAAATTCGTCAAACGAACACGCTGGATCTTCAAGCATGAGACGGTGATCCGATGGTTCCGCTTTTTTGATTAGGCCAGACGTTTGCCTCGCTATTTCGAGATTCACCGTAGTTGGATTCGTCATGCAGCAGTCTTTCCTATCCGTCAATCTGTCAAACCTGATACCAATGCTGTCCCCGATAGCGAAGATTGATAGGAATGTAATGCCAGACCCAATGCCCCAACCTCATTGCTTGTACGGCCTATCCACAAACCCGGACTTATGGATCTCGTCCAGGAGAGTCAAGTTCCAATGGTCTTTCTCGCTCAGTTGTTTGGCGCGCGGGTCGTCGATGGCGATCTGGTCGAGAATCGACCGCACCGATTCCGGATTCGGCCGCAGATCTTTTTGAATACGCGGCACGGTGTCGTCATACAGGTAGGCGAGCGCCTCGCTGTCCGGGTTTCTGAAATATTTGAAGAACACTTTCAGACTCTCCTGCTTGTGCGTGACCATGTAGCGGATCCCTTCCATGTAGGCGCGTAGAAAAGTCAGCAATGCTTTACGATTTTGCTGCACCAACGGCGCGGTCGTGTTAATGCCGCCGCCCAGCGTCGGCACGTCGATCTTGTGCAGGATTCTCAAACCGTCGCGGCTGCCCACCAGATCGAGGGGCGGCGTAAATACAGCGCCGTGAATCAATCCGCTTTTGATCGCTTGCAGCCGTCCGGTAGGCGTCTCGCCGATCGGCAGAAATTTCACGTCGCTCGCCGGATTGAGGCCGTTGTCGCTGAGAATCTTTACCAGGCGCGCGTAGCTCGCATCCCGTCCCCGCCCGGCGCCGAGCACTTTGCCTTTCAAATCCTGGATCGAACGAATCCCCGGCTGCGTCACCAGCGAGTAGCCCAACGAATTCATGGTCACGCCGATGCGCACCAGATTGGCCCCTTGCAGATTCGCGATCGTCACACCTGTGTCCGAGCCGAGAATCATATCCACGCTGCCGCTGATCAACGCCGGCAGCATGCGCGCCCCGCCGCTCAATAGAATCAATTCGACGTCCAACCCGCTCTTCTTCCAATATCCCATCTCATGCGTCACCCACGACGGCGTCGACCCCGGTCCGAGGGTGGGATAAGCGACGCGAAGCTTCTCGGCGCCACTCGACGGGGCTGCGGCGGACAGTATGAAACAGATAGCGCCAAGTATCAGGGCAATCGCTGCTGTCATCCTATTCACCTCCCGTGACCAGACTATGGACACAACCCTCTCAGCCGACCAATAGCGCGCGATCATAAGACCGCCGCATCGAAGGTGTCAAGAAAGCTGATGGAAGCAAAAAACGAAATAAGTTGAGTCAACGGAATCGCATCATCGGGGAAGAATCGATGGCTGGCATCGACGTGTGCATGCGCTGCGCGAGACTGTTGCGGCAGCGGCAAATTTCCTCGGCCTAGAGTCATGCGCAGCGGAAATTAAACATTGATTAGAGTGGAAAGCCAGGCACCAGTGAACACAAGCAGAAAATTCGTCAGGACGAAAAAGGTGGATCGTCAAGCATGAAACGGTGATCGACGGTTCCGATTTTTGACTAGGCCGGACGTTTGCCTAGCTATTTCGAGAGTGACCGTAGTTTAGATTCGTGGTGCGGCAATCTTTCCTATCTGTCAAGCCTGATACGAATGCGGCGCTCCTCGCTTTGCCAATCTGCCGAGTCCAGTGTCCGCTTGTGCTTCGATAATAGACCTGACTCCGAGCTTTGACCAGAATAAAGATCCTCAGCTTACTTCGGCGTCGAGCCCCATCGCGCGGCGGAAGGCCTGCCGGATCTCCTCCGGCTGGCCGGTCAAGAAGGGAAAGTCCTTACGCTGGGGCGAGCCCGGCGTACGCCCGCGCCGCTTGTCGCCGTCCGTTCGGGAGTAGCCGCCGACGAAGTACTCTCGGCCGATGATCGGGAGCTGCACGCAGGCGTTCTCCACCGGATCGCGGATCACCGCCTTGGGCTCGCCGCCGCGGGCCACAAGCTCGGTCTGCTCCAGCATCCGCTTGCGCATCATAATGACGCCACGGTCGCTTTCGCCCAAGTGCTCTTGGGTCCGATCGGAGAGAGCGCCCTGGCCCACCCAGGCGACGAAGTCCTGGTTCATTACGTGCGTGGTGATCCAGCGCCCCGTGCGCGCCTCGGTAATGGGGCTGTACCAGTAAGGGATGCGGTCCTGCATGAACGGCTCCATCTCGTTTGGCACCCGGTCGAAGAACCAGCCGACGCTCAGCATGTTCTCGTCGTCGATGGGCACGCGCCATTCGAAGTGGCCGCCGGTGAAGAGACAGTTCGGCCACAAGCAAGTGCGCCCGACGGTCCACAATTCGTCGGACTCCAACTGACCGTCCAGAACACGGCGGTAGACGAACCCATACTCGAACTCTTCAAAGCCGATCTTCAGATGGGTCGGCGGCTTCGGGCCTTTGTCACCCTGCAAGACACGCACCCAGTTGCTGTGCAGCCACTCGAAGTGCACGGGGTCGATCGAGTTCTCCTGGCACTGAAACCAATTGCAGGGGACTTCCGAGAAGACAATCTGAACGAAGCCGTTGCGCCACATGAAAGGCTCCCAGGTGGGCACGAGCGGTACCGGCGGCGGTCCCAGGTAGGCCCACAACAAGCCGGCCTTGGCCTCCACGGGATACGCTTTGATACGCACGCGGTCCTTAAAGTGAGCTTCGGGATTCGCGACCTCCTCGAAGGGCTGCTCCAAGCACTTGCCGGTGTGATCCCACACCCAGCCGTGGTAGTTGCAGCGCAGCCCGCAGCCCTCGACCCATCCATAGGATAGGTCGGCGCGGCGATGCGCGCAGTGCCGGTCCAAGAGACCATAGGTGCCGGCTTGGTCACGGTAAAGGACGAGATCCTCGCCCAGCAGGCGCACAGGCTTCGTCGCCTTGTCGTCCAACTCGGCCACCGCGGCGATGGGCATCCAGTAGCGCCGAAGCAACTCTCCCATCGGCGTGCCAGCGCCGATCTGCGTCAACCTTCGGTTCTGTTCGTCGCTCAACATCGGTTCGGGTCTTTCATTTCGGTTTGTCGAAGCTGAACTGTCTCGAGGTATCTCAAAGATTACCTGCCATCCATCCTCACGATACGACAAACGCCGACTCGAGGAAAAGATCGAGGGATAGGCACAACTTTAAAAGCCTCTTACCGAAGCCGGGGACAGATGTCCAGCTCTGTCCGACGCACTCGACTATAGTAATCCGTTGGAGGGATATTCCAACGCGGCCAAGGTCACCGAACGATGCGTTGACCTCCTGGAACGATTGAAACTATTGAAACGATTGGAACTGTCTTTTGAGTGTCCCGACGTTGAACTGTTGAACGCTTGAACGGTTGAACGACTGACAAGAAGGCGGCGCAACGCAAGACCTGCCTCTGGAATCCCTCCTCCGGCGTCAAACTCGGCGGCAATGTTGCAAGCTGGATCAATGTCTCGCTAGTCTGATTGTGCCTGTCTCGGGATTCGGTACCATTTTGCCAAAATAGTCTTCCCGCGAAAAGATAATTCATTTCTTGCTCAGGGAAATAGCGCTGAAATATTTCCATAAAATCCGCCGGGGCTAATGTGCGGGACTCACGCGTATGTTGCACGCCCGCGGTAGTTAGTCTATAGGCAACAATTCGGCACATCCCCCGAACGCCGTAGGACCGCAGCAATTGCGGGGCAAGGCGCATAGTATCCCGACAGTAATTCAGCCAAAAACCAAAGCGTGCCGGCCGCGTTACCGAATCGAAAATGGCGACCCGGCCGCCCGGTCTGATCGTTCGCCGTATTTCGGGTAAACTCCGCTGTAGGTTGGAAAAGCGCAACGCATATGTACTTGTGATGTAATCAAAAGCGCTAGCACGGAAAGGGAGCGCATCGGCACTCGCGATCACCCAAGTGACGTTTGCTTCTCCGGGTTCCCGTTGTTTTTTTTGGGCCAATTCCAACAGCGTTGGCGAAGTGTCGATCCCGACAACGAAGGACGCACGGCTCGCTAGTTTGAGAGCCAGCGCGCCTGTTCCCGAGCCGACGTCGAGAGCGCGGGAGGCGTTTGCAGGCGCCCATGAAACAATTTGTTGGAGGCGCTCTTTGGACCCTCTGCGCTGCGCTCGACACGCGAACAGCGCAGCGCGTGGGTCTATTCTTGTAATATCCATGCCCTATCTAGCTTCACATTTTCATAACTTACAGGCGTCGCCGATCACCGACAGAGGCCGCCAAGGAATTGGCGCAGAAGAAATAGCGAATACGGCGAGCTGCGTCCGCGTGGTCAGCTGAGAACGATACCAATAAAAAGCAAACAGCGGACTTGACCCCTTTTTTCCTTCCCCTTAAGAGCGATATTCCCGACAACCTTCGGGCGTACGACTTTGCTTTATTTCCTTTTCTAGATCTGCGAGAATTTCTATAAAAAACAGCGGAAGGTACATCTATTTAGGACGGCCGGAATGGATCGACATGGGGCCGGTGAATGAAATCGTTAATGAAGCGCTGCAGAACCGAAGGCGCCGGAACACTTCCTCGGATTCTCATCCTTAGGAGCTATTGATCGAACTCCAGTCAGGAGTTGTTGAGGTTAGCGTGACATCAAGCGGTCGTAAGAAAAGGACTTATCTGCCCATTTTTCATGCCCGCCGATACCATGTTCGATATTCCATTGCATCACGTCAAACATGCGCCCGGTAATTCCGGTCGCATCTTGCGAGGCCAAGTGTAACACGAGCGGTGTCACATGCTCGGGTACGACCGGGAGAGGTCCCGCCTTTCCTCCAGATTGCAGACGGACTCGATTCTGTTCGTCAAACCCGGTGGTTCGAGTGTGTCCGGGAATAATTGTGTTGACCGCGACATTGAACTGCTTCACCTCATCGGCGAGGTAAAAGCTCAGTGTGGCGAGCGCCGCTTTGGAGGACATATACGGCATTTCCATGCTGTTAGGCCGGAGCGCGACGTAGCCTCCTCCATGGGAATGATTTAGTATTCCACTACTCACCACGCTGATAATGCTTCCCTTGCGTTTCTCGATCATCGGCTGAATGAATCGTCTGATAACTTTCAGGGCACCGAACACATTAACCTTGAAAAGCCTCTCCCAATCTGAATCTTTAGTTTCAAGCGTCGTCGCCCGTCCTTTCGGTGGGTATAAATCGCGTGAACGCATCGCAGCATTGTTAACCAGAATATCCACCGTCTTAAACTTATCCAAAGCGGCCCGATACGTCTGGTCAATCTGAGCATCCTCCGTGACTTCCATGTCCGCAATCAAGACGTTCTTGTCGTGACTTTTGAGTTCTTCCCTAAACTCCTCAGCACCAGACCACGATCTATCTGTAGCAACAACGTTCGCTCCTGCCGAGAGAAATGCCCGGACGTAGGCCCTTCCCATCCCTCTAGCTCCGCCAGTAATAACTGCTATACGGTGGGTTAAATCATTCGCAACCGGTTCCATCGAAAACCCTCCAAATTATTCCGTCCTGTTCCGTCGTGGAAATGATATTGGTCACCAGCGGCTTACGGCATATCCTTTGGCGTGTTCAAGTAGCAGAGCCGGTCCCTTTCGCTCTAATTACCAAGCGGCGCTCGCTCCGATCTCGTGGTTGAGGTCTGCTTCGGCTTTGATTCGATGTAGAAGACCGGCAGACTCCAACAGTTCTAAATATTCTCGAAGGGCTTTGTAGTCTCCTCGCGACTTAGTGGTTGCTGCTTCCGCTTTCATCTTTCGTCTCTTTTACTGCCGAGCTCTTCGCGCTGCTTCGGCGCCCTTAGTCATTAGATCATCAACTTGATCCAGCACGGTGGGATAAGTTCCTTGATTCATGTAACGAACGCCGCCTTTTTCGTACGTGTCCGGCCCCCCGCGATCTTCCATGCTGACATCGATACGCTCGTTCTTCGCCGGATCGCGAAAAGTGTTCATCGGGTCGCCGCCCTCCTGAACAATTTTTATTTGTTCTTTGAGCATATTGCGAAACATAACGAGACCGCGGTCCGATTCGCCCAATCTTTCCTTCGATCGATCGAGAATTTCTCCTTGTGCGACCCAACAGAGTAGGTCCTGGCCCAAGATAAAATCTGGCAAATCCTGAATCGGCACTTCGTAGGCGGGCACTGGATCTTGTTTCGGCACGTCAACGTCCGGGCCTGGAAAGAAAACCTGGTATCCCAAATGCCAGGTGTGGGTGTCATCCACTGGAACACGAATCTGAAACTCCGCATACCCGGGTTGGCCGATGCGCACGTAATTGGGAAAAATCATCGGGTGTCCCGTTGTCCATCGTTCATTATCTTCCGGCTCTCCGACGATCAGGCGTCGTTTCTGAATTCCGAACGGAACATAATCAAAGGCAATCTCTTTGTGAGGGCGACTGATGCGCTGGAAGCCTTTGATTTTTCGCTGATCGGTAATCCCGCGGCGCTCAATCGCATAAAGCCCGAAATGCCCGTGAGCATAAGTGGTATGGACGGTGTCCACGGCGTTTTCCTGACATTGCAGCCAGTTACAGGGCAGCAGCGTGGTGCCGATTTGCCGGAAAACATCATCGAACACGAACAGATCCCAGCGAGGGAGCAGCGGCGCGGGCTGTGGACCAATGTAGCCCCACACAAGTCCACCAAGCTCCTGCACCGAGTATGCTTTTAGCTTGACGGTATTTTTGAATGTCGTCTTTTCAGTCTCGGCCGGCTGCTCGAGGCACTGCCCCGTACGATCGTACAACCACCCGTGGTAGGGGCAACGCAAGCCTTCGTTTTCGGGTATGCCGTATTTCAAATCTACACGCCGGTGAGCGCAACGCTGATCGATCAGACCCAACCGACCTTGGCGATCTTGAAACAGGGTCAACGATTCGCCGAGCAGGCGAACTGCCTTCACCGGATTCTCTTTGATCTCCTGAGAGGTCGCGACCGGGTGCCAATAGCGGCGCATCAACTCGCCAACGGGTGTTCCAGCGCCGACTTTGGTCAACATCTCATTCTCTTCAACGCTCAACATGACGATCTCCTCTCTAGCGGGAGTTTGCTTCGCTACACCGTGCGAGTGCTGGGAGCGAAAAGGTCTTCAACTTGTTCCTTGGCGGGCGTCAGCCCCTGCTCATGGGAGAAATCGATAGTTGTCTGGAGAAATTGTCGATTCGGCTCAACACCGTAGGGGAAAGGATCTCGACCAAAAATCTCGCGTGTCTTTGCCAAATACTCGGGCCCGAACACTAAGCTCTGGGGAATCCGTCTCGCTAGTGTTTCCTCTGCCAACTTCTTCGCTTCCAACAACGCCGAGTACAAATTAAAAGCAAGCCACGGATACTTCCTATCGACGTCACCCCTGATAATGATTGTGTGATTAGCGGGGATAAAGCCGTGTGCGTTGAAGAATCTCGTGCCTTCGGCGATTTTGTCTGGAAAGAGAGGTTTCACTTTGCTCCAATCGCCGCCCGACGCTCGTATCCTTGTGGAGCGGTCGACGATGTTCTGCTCCGGTCTAAAAGCGCGGCCCACCGGAGCAGCATCGAGCTCGTGGTTAACAAGCATAGATGCCAAGCTCTTATTCTCCGGGATACGCTGGAACTTGATCCCTTGAGGAGGGACAAACCCCGTCGCGCCGCCATGGCTAAGGTCCTCGGACCTTTCCATCCACCACTCAACTTGATACTGAGACACGCCAAAATCGTGCTCGAGAACACCGCGAGTCCAGAGTGCTGATGTTTGCTGGTAATCCCCCACACCGATTCTCTTACCAATAAGGTCTTGGGGGTTCTTAACTCCCGAGTCGACGTTGATAGAGAGCTCGGAGTGCATGAAACGGCGTGCCGGAAAAGCGGGGATGGCAATCATATCCATCCCTTTGGATCTCGCGATCAGATAGCTCGAGAGCGACATTTCGGATAGTTCAAATTCTCCAAATGTGAGTTGGCGCCAGAATGTGATCGATGGATCAGAAATCGTGTAGGTAAGATCCTCGACGCCTTCGATCTTTACCCTGCCATCGAGCAGCGGCATCACTCTTTCATGAGGTCCAGTAATGAAGCTCAACCTTAGATTAGCCATAGACGTTAAAACTCCCTGGGTCGCAACTCTCTGATATTCCTCGCGGCAAGCATCAAATTAAAATTTGAAGCTCGAAACCTTCCTGAGCACGGTCGAAGGATCCGAAATTCGAAACAATTCAAATGACCAAAACGAAAAACGATTCGAAACGAGCACTCTTCGATGTTTGGATGATTTGATATTTTGATTTTGTTTGCCTCATCGTTTGTTTCGAATTGCGATATTCGGATTTCGAATTTTCTAATTTTGCGAGCTTCGCGTGCTTACGCGAGATCTCCCGATATTGGGTTGCGGCTTAGCCGTCTGGGTTCATCTCTTTTGCGATTCGTTCAATGATTTCTCCGCGACATCGATGATCGGCTTCATATTCATCCACTCGGGTCGCGCGGTGACGAGATATTCGACTCCTGGAGCGCGCCTTTGCGCCGGGAAGACATCGTCTTTGGGAATGTCCTCTCGCAAAGAATCCGCGCCTTCGCTGCCAGGGCGCTCGAAGGTGGCCTTTTGAAAGGCGATTTGTCCGGCGCGGGAGAGAAGCCAGTTCAACGCGAGCTTTGCCGTGTTGGGGTGAGGCGCTTGACTGGGAAGGCTCACGGAGCCGTTCATAGGATTGACGAAGCCGCCCTCTCTGAAACTCCCGGCGAAAAATTCGCGAACGGGGAGCCCTTTGCCTGCTGCGACTCCGACGGCTCGAGCGAAGAAATTTAGTGCGAATTTTCCGCTTGCCAGCCAATCGATCATCTGCGCGTCGTCACGACTTACGGTCACGTCCATCTCGCCGAAGAGCTTTTTGATGTATTCCGGGCCGAGCTTTGGATGATGATACATAAACGTGAGGTTCTGGCTGATCATTCCCGGCATGCGGGGGTGGACCGCCACGATCTTGCCCTTCCACTTCGGCTGCAACAGATCCCAAAAAGATTTAAACTCTGCCGGGTCGACGAGGTTTTTGTTGTACGAGATGCCGCCGCCCTGGACGGTGCCCTCGAACAGAAAAATATACTGGTTCTCCTGATCGATGTATTGGTGTTTGCCGCGCCACCATTTTGATTCGTCCAACACCTCCGGCAGGATGAGCGCGGGCGGAATTGGATCCAACTGCTTGTTGCGATAAAAGAGCTCGTAGGCGCTGTGCATGCCGCCGGTGTAAATATCCGCGATATATTTCCCGGCTCGTCTTTCCTGCATGAGTCGCGGCGCGATCTCCGCGCCGCGGCCGACCACGAACGAGAGCTTGATCTCGGGATAGGCTTTCTGAAAAAACTTGAAAACGTCCTCGAAAACCGTAGTGCCGTAGACGGTTAGCCGGCCCTCTTCCCTGGCTGCCTTCACCAGCTTTTCCCAATCACCTTTCCAATTCGTCTGCGCCGGGGACTTCGACGCAAGGACGAAGAGGAGGCCGAAGCTACAGAGGACGGCGACGACTTTCATTGGTAACTAAATGATCCGACCCGGCCTTAGCCGGCATTAATCCGCTTGGATCCAGTGAAGAACGGGGACATTTCACAGAGAGCCTATGACCGCCCGCTAGATGATGTCAAGCGGAGAGTTGCCCTGGATATCTTGGCTGAAGTTCGTAGAAAACGATTGGAACTGTCTTTTTAGTGTTCCAACGTTGAACTGTTGAACGCTTGAACGGTTGAACGAGCGACAAGAAGGCGCCGCGTGTTCGCGTCGGTCCGCCCCCGCGCAATGACAGTTCATTACTTGCGTGGCGGAAGGGGATCCATCCCAGAGATGGTTTTAAAAACCTTGATGACCTCGTTGTCCCGCGGCAGTGACGCAACAAGTTTCTGCTGCTCCTCCCCTATCAGCGGTGTCGGATAGACTCCAATAACTTTTTTATATTGTTCGTGAAATTGGCGATCTTTGAAAGTATCGCGAACGGCTTGCCTGAGGATCTCGGCGAGTTTCTCCGGTGTGCCCGGAGGCAGATACTTGAGCGTTCCGACGCCCCAAAAAATTCGCGCCATGGCCATGAGTCGGCGCTCGATGTCGGACCGCACAAAGGCTTCGATTTCAGGCAAATGGGCAAATTGAGGGGGACGATGTCCTTTGGGAATCTCCAGGATGGCATGGAAATCGACGGTATTTTTGTAGGACTCTGACAGCACCCGCGTGTCCAGCGCCGCCGCTCGCGCATCGACTTCGCCTCGCTCCACAGCTATGTCCAGCTCGGTTCCTGAGTAGCCGACGACAAATCGCGGATCTTTTACGTCCAAGAGCCAGGCGAACAGCCGTCCGCGAATGTACTGTACGTGTCCCACCGATTGGGCGCCGATGCGGATCCCCGAAGCGGCGCGCAATTTTTCCAAGTTGTTGATGCCGAGAGCTTTTCGGGTGACAAACATATTATTGTTCTCGCTGAAAGGCGACCCGAGAAAGATGAACTTGAAAGGATCGTAGTCGACACCGGGTTCGCCGAGCACGGCGCTCGAGAGCACGCCCGGCGAGCAGGCGCCGATCGTCAGTCCATCCGCGGCTGCGCGATAGACGTGATTGGCCGCCTGTCGGCCCCCTCCTCCCGGAACATATTGTGTAACCATCGTCGGATTTCCGGGAATGTACTTTTGCAGAAACTGCACGATAGCTTTAGTTCTTAAGTCGGCGACACCTCCCGCACTGTTTCCTTCGATGACGGTAATGGTTTTCCCCGCGTAATAAGGGGCCTGCGTGCTGCCGATGCTGGGGAAAAGAACAAGCCCGGAAAAAACAAATGCCAGCCAACGGCTGAGACGTTTCATCTTAAACCTCCGCAGAACTTCCGTGTCGTTCAAACCCGAAATAGTCTCCCGGTTTTGAAAAAAGTTCGGCTCGTACGTTCGCCTGATCCAGAGGATGATCAACCAGCTCACCCGGAGCCATGCGCGCTACTCGAGGCATCGCGGCACGCTATATCAAAGCCAATTCGTCAAGAAAAGGTTCGCGTCC
>CAWDPO010000012.1:0-82603 GCA_963804165.1 uncultured delta proteobacterium | reverse complement strand
AGTGCTTTCACCCGTCGGGGATATTCGTCGAGTTTCCTGTAGCTGACGTTGAATCGTCGATCCCCGAACGGTTTCAAAAGATCGTTCGGATGTATCCGGAGTGGCCAGCGGTCAGTATGAGCGGTTGCGCGCTGACCTATGACGAACTCAATCGGACCGCCAATCGTTTGGCTAGGGCAATAATAGATCGACAAGGCGAGGGAAATGAGCCGGTAGCGATCTTCCTGGAGCATGGCGGGCCGGTTATCCCGGCTATGCTCGGCATCCTGAAAGCGGGCAAGATCTTCGTCGTTATCGACCCGTCCTTTCCCAAGGAAAGAATCAAATACTTGCTGGCTGATTCGCAGGCGCGCTGGCTGATCGCGATGAACTTGAAAGCAGTTCCGGCTCGCAAAAGGTAATCTTCAAGAGGGGACTTGCCTCATCAACATCGGTGAAAATCTCGATCTATTCTTATCTCCGGACAGTCTTGCCGCTTTGATTTATACGTCCGGTTCGACCGGCCAGCCCAAGGGTGTCATGGAGACGCACCGAAATATTCTCCACACCCTATTACGGGATACCCTTGCGGATCATTTTTCACCGCGCGACCGAATGGCGCTGCTTCGATCACCGAGCACTTCCGGGTCCATCGCTGATTTGTTTGACGGCTTGCTCAACGGCGCCGCTGTTTATCCGTATAGCGTCGCAAAGGACGGATTCGTTCGTCTCGCTGCTTGGTTGATTCATGAGGAGATTACCGTTTTCGATTCCGTGTCATCCTCTTTCCGGCACTTCGCGGGCGCTCTTTCCGGCGAGAGCTTCCCGCACCTGCGCCTGCTTTGCATCGGAGGCGAACCGGTTTATGCGAACGATGTGGAAATCTATAAAAAGCATTTCGCCGACGAGTGTATATTGGTTGGGAGGTTGGGTTGCGGCGAAGCGGGGAAGGTGAGCCACTACATGATCGACAAGAGCACAGAAATTCAAAACAACGATGTGCCTGTGGGTTATGCACATGAGGATTTGCAAATCCTTATACTCGATGAAGACGGAGAACCAGCCAAAGCAGGCGCGATCGGGGAGATCGCCATCAGAAGCCGCTTTCTTTCACCGGGCTACTGGCGCATGCGCGAGATGACCGAGTCCAGATTCTTGTCCGATCCGAACGGCGGGGATGAAAGAACCTATTTGAGCGGCGATCTAGGCTGGCTCACCGACGATGGGTGTCTGTTCCACGGGGGGCGCAAGGATTCGCAAATAAAAATCAGGGGGTTCCAGGTTGAGATCGCCGAAATAGAGCGGGTTTTGCTGCGGCATGACGGCGTCAAGGAAGCCATTGTCATCGGTCAAGCGGATCACGCCGGGGAAAGGCGGCTGGTGGCTTATTGCGTGCCGCATAAATGGCCCGGGATCACCGTAAGCGAGTTGCGCCGATGGCTTCGCAAAACGCTGCCCGAATACATGATTCCTTCGGCCTTTGTTATGCTGGCGGCAATGCCGACGACGCCTGCCGGTAAGTTGGATCGCCACGGGCTTCCGGTGCCGGATGACTCGCGGCCTGCACTGGATAACTTGTACGTCCCGCCTAGAAATCCCATTGAAGAGAAACTAGCAAAAATCTGGGCGGAGGTGTTGGGGTTGAAACAGGTGGGCACCCACGACACTTTTTTCGACCTCGGCGGCCATTCGCTGGCGGCTACTCAGGTCATCTCGAGAATCGTCATGGAGTTCAAACTAGAACTGCCTATAAAGTTCCTGCTGGATTCACCCACGGTTGCGGAGATGGCCGCTGTGATTGCCAAAAGTCAAGGAACGCTGTCAAACGAGAGCCGGTTGTCGGCTATTCGTCCTATCCCGAGAAATTAGCGTCGATGTCGCTGAAGCTCGGCGGCATGCGATCGAAGGTAGTTCGATCATCATCCAAAACTAGCATAATCTTCTTCGCCGTTCTGCGAAGAGGTTAGTCCGGGTCGGACCACGACAACATCTTCAATCTGTTCTTCTCGATTGCCGTGGCTTGCTTGGCTGTGATCGTCGGTCTCCGGCTCTTTCGGCGATAGCGTACGGCGAACTAGTGTCTTGTCTCAGAAGTTCGCGACATAATTCTCGCGTCATTCCGTCGGAAAATCTCCCCTTCCCCTCTTTGGCAAAGAGGGGTGAGAATCGCACGGAGAAAATTCCCCCTTTGAAAAAGGGGACAAAGGGGGATTTGAGTTCAACTTCAGTGGCTGCCATCGTTTGGACTTTTTAAACGAACTTCTGAGACGCCACACTAGCAAAGAAGTAGGGCCCGGTTCTGCTCGTTCTGAGCCGTCCCGCGCCGGACTTTTTCCATGAGAGTTCGGATCGAGCTGCCCGCGGACCAATATGACGAATTGCTCCGGCTCTGCAGCCGGGACTCGGCCGAGTATTACATCCTGATGGCTGCCTGTGTTACGCCAGAACCCCGACAAAATCGAGCGGATCGTCGAGGTCCTCTGCGACACGGAGGATGTGAAACGGCTGATCGAGCTGACCACGCGTCTTCCGACCGATCTACGTAACGAGATCGCAAGGATTTTTCGACAGCCAAAATAAGGCGGTCCATGATTTCTCATTTCTACCAGCGCGAGATCGACGCTATAAGTGAAAAATGGCGCAGAATCCAAAGTGCGTATCGTGCAGGCGCCAGCGTTGCCGATGGTTCGCTAAGAGCGGCAACAGAATTTTTTTTCAGTTCTGCAGCACTGTCTGCGATACCAGACAACCTACATTAGTAGTGCTGGAAATACTCTACATGACCAAGCATCGCATAACGCATTTTCAGTAATTAATACGCGGCATACAACTTGCTCTCCCGTATGACCGTCAAACCGTCCACAATCGATTTCCAAAATAGGGGAGGGAGCCCACTTGAATCACGCCATGGCATTGAGGGCGATCGGTCAGTCCCTTGCGGACGCCCGAGTTCGGAAGTTTGAGATCGAAAATGCTGGCGAAAATTATCTTGTGCTTAGCGATTATTTGACTCATCGGCTCGTGCGTTTCACTCCGGCGCACATCTCGCGGCTTGATGCGCGGGCAAGCCAAGAAAGAAATCATTCTTTGCCACGTAGGGCAACCGTAAACGGACTCTCCCGCGCGCTTCGCAGTTTAGGCAATCAGTTTAATAGCGCCGATACACGCAAGTTTCATCTATCCTGGACCCCTCGTTCGGTTTCGGTGGATTACGAGACCGTCGCTGGACAGATCGAGCATCGCGTATTTACTGCTAAGGAATTGCAGCAATTTGATTCATTACAGCCAGAGAGGGAAGATCGCGTTACTAGAGCAAATTTTTCTTTCATACGACACTTCTCTTGACCAGCGGATGAAACGGCGCCCAAGCTTTAGGATGGTGCACAGAACGACCCACCCGCGGGCTTAACTGACCTGACAATGAATCTCGGCGAATATCGAATCTGGATCTTTTTCCATTTGGGATCCCAGTATGGTCGAGCATGACAGTTAACTCCTCCACAAAATTAAGCACGAGCACCGCATAGTAAATTTCCGGAATTCCGGTCAACGCTATCTGATGTTTCGCCCGGCCGTGTAGCGCGTGGCATGCATGAGGCCGTTGGGCGAAGGCACGCCCTGCGCGCATAGCCGGTTAACCGGCCGGTGCGGCGGTGTGTGCTTTGCTGACGGCGGCGGTGTCTACGTATTCGCGAAAATGGGTTACTTTGCCATCCTTGACGGTCCAAACGTGCGCCCACGCTGAGGCGGAAACTCTGCCGGTAGATTTGACGCGCGAAGCGAAACGGCCTAAAACAACCACTTTGTCGCCTTGCGCGATAAAGTCCACCGGCTCAAATTCGATGACATCTTGCGCCTGGGCAGTTGTGCTGAAGAACCGTCCGACTTCTTCCCGTCCGCGCCAGGTTCCGGCAAACGGCACGTTTTCCATTTCGGGCAGTTGCCACTGAACATCTTGGGCCAGCGCATTCAAGAACGATTGAAAGTCACCCATTCCGACACTCTGATACGCCTGTTGCACCAATCGCGTGTTTGCTTGTTCGTTCATGGTTGTTCTCCTTTCACATTTCGCTGGAAAAAATCGGCGGGGACACCGGACCAGTGTATTAAAGTTACTGAGAATTATGACGTAGAAAATTTAACCAGCCTCTCAATAGCGTGGCAAACACGACCCTTCAAATCAACCACACTCCACTGATCAATGGTTGCCAATCTACCTGCACAGACAGGATGGAACTGTACGACGCTTCAATGAAATCTGACGGGATTAAGCAGAAGGAGAATTCAATTCAATTATAAACTTAACACTGGCCATGACCGCAGGCTCCGGCGCATCGGCTCTACGGCCATGTTAGGCAGCGACTTGTATTTGTCCGTTAGCTTTGTTGCTGCTTCAGACCGATTACTGCTAGACGGCGACCCAGAGCGCGGCAGATCGCCGCTTCCTGTTCGTCGATTTGGCGCTTGTTATCATCTCCCGCGACGTGCCCCGGACCATAGGGTGAGCCGCCACCCTGCGTGGTGAACAGTTCCGGAGTGGAATATGGGACACCGACGAGAATCATCCCCAAGTGGAGCAGTGGCGCCATTAGCGTCAGAATCGTCGTTTCCTGTCCGCCGTGCAGGCTGCTGGTGGCAACGAAGACACCAGCCGGCTTGCCTTCCAGTTCTCCCTTGAGCCAGAGTGACGTCAGCTGGTCGATCTGGTTCTTGAGTTGTGCCGCGACGTTTCCGAAGCGAGTCGGAGTACCGAAAGCAATGGCACCCACTTCGCGGAAATCATCCATGGTGACCAAAGGCACGTCCTGCTGCATCTCCCTTCCGGCCTTCATGTCCGCGTGAGAATCGATCACGGATTTCGGTATGAGTTCGGGCACTGTCCGGATCACTGGCTGGACGCCCGGAATCTCTTTAACACCTTCGGCAACAAGGGTAGCCATACGGTAGACATGGCCGTAGGTGCTATAATAGACGATAAGAACCTTCATGTTTTAGTCTCCTCTCGCCGCCGCGCGGCGTCCCCTGCACTGGCTTTCTTAGGCGCGAGTTGCACATCAAACTTGAACCGGGGCAAACGTTGCACTTTAAAGCTTTAACCCCACCTAACCCTTACGCGATAACACCTGCAGGCTGACTTTCGAGTAAGTCCACCAGGGCCAAAATGATCCGCCGCCTCACGGACGCCTCGGCGACCGCCTTTCCACTCTCCTCGTATGTGCTCCAAAAATTCATCGGAGAGCCGAGTGTAGGTGCGCCTAATGCCCGAGTGGAACGCGTTGTTAGGCGTCGAAAGGCGGGCCATCCGGCCTATCCCCATTCTGTGGATTAGCTTTGGGCTGTGGACTTGTTCAGGGTCACGGCGGCGCGAACGAGAGTCTTCAACGCCTCCTCGTCTATCTTCTCGCCCTCGTGGAAGTCGATGGCACGCCTTGTGTTCCCGTCAAGACTGGAGTTGAAGAGGCCCGAAGGATCCTTCAGAGCCGCCCCTTTGGCGAAGGTCATCTTCACGACGTTCTTGTAAGTCTCGCCTGTGCAGATCAATCCGTCGTGCGACCACACCGGAACCCCTCTCCACTTCCACTCCTCGACGACTTCGGGATCGGCTTCCTTGACTAAGGTACGGAGCCGGCTGAGCATCTCGCCCCGCCAGTCGCCTAGCTCCTTGATTCTCGCGTCTATCAGCTGAGAAGGAGACTTGCTTTTCTGCGACCCGCTCTTCTTCATGCCCGTTTCTCTTCCTTGGTCCCGAGGCTTTGATAAATGGGGGTCACCGCCACCGTGCCGATTCTACCTGGAGCTGCGGTTAACCAAGAGCGCTCTTATGCGTCCTCGTGTGTCAACTCAATCATTTTTTGGTTTGTAACTTAAAACAGTTATGCCACAAGAATAGAACCTTGATTGTATAACTGAAAATTTCTGCGTTCTGTCAAGTGATTTAAAAATAGTCATACCGTTACCAATAGCTGTTGGATTTACAAAAAGATGATACTCGTCAATAAGCCCTTCTTTTATTAGTGATGAAACAAAACCTGCACCGCCGTAAACAATAATGTCTTTACCGGTTTGTTTTTTTAAGTTGGCAATTTCTTCTGCAAGATTTCCTTTTGCCAAAGTGGTGTTGTTCCAAGTTGATTTGTCAAGTGTTTTGGTGAAAACAACTTTTGGAGTGTCAACCATTTTTTTTGCTAATGAAAAGTCAGGGCTGTCAGGTTTGTTGTTTACAACATTCTCCCAATGACTCACAAATCCGTCCGTCATTTTTCGGCCAAGCAAAATGGTGTCTGACGAGTCGATTAGGGAATTGATAAACTGTATAAGTTTGTCGTCCTGGTTCCAAGTCATCCAGTCCAGTTCTCCATTTGGTCGTGCAACATATCCGTCTAAGGACATTTGCATTTGTAATTTTAATTTTCTCATTTTATTTTGTCTCCTTTAGAACTAGTAAGTGTACTACCCTTAAGTCGAACGAGAAGGGCGGAATTCGACATCGGCTGCGGTAGAGCGCCCTAAAGGCGACCGCTCCGGTCGAGAAGCGACAAGGAGAGCGGTCGGTTAGTCGCGTGGAAACAGGTGCTTAGGTTCGCCGGCACGATGGTGTGATCGAGAACAACGGTCATAGCTTTACCTCCTTATCCGATTCTGACGCATGCCCTGTCCTGCAACAGGTCCGTAGTTTGCCTGATTGATCTGCGACGCACGGGAAAAGGGCAGGGCGCGGGGTTTCTAATCCTAATCTAACCAATCTTGAAACTTTTGTTCGCTGCTGTTATTGAGGATTGGGAAGATCACGTGGTCAGAATTTCACTTCTCTACACACTCTTGAGCCGGCCTTGAATTAGCGCTGCTTTTTCCGTTCACCAGGAAACGCTCGACTAGCGGTTCGAAGGATTCCGCGGCGTCGTGACTGACTTGAGCGGCCTATCTCGATCGCGGCTGTTTAATTTCCTCGCGCTTTCTGGATCCACTAAACTCTGGTCCGCTTTTTCGGCCGCAAGTTTGGCTTGACAGGCTGCATTGACGCGAAATAGCGTGGTTGCTGAATAATTTGCCTCAATAATCCGAGCGAGGAGGTTCGCTATGTTTGCCAAAAAGGTCTGGCTGATCCTGGCCCTGACAACATTTGCCGTGCAGGTGAACGCTGAGCAAATCAAAATTGCCTATTCCGGTGTGTCTGCGGCAGGGACTCCTGTGTGGCTCGCCAAAGAGGAAGGGATTTTTACCAAGCACGGATTAGAGGCGGATCTCGTAGCGGTGCGTAGCGCTCCACTGCAAGTTACGGCTCTCGTCTCTAACGAGGTGCAGTTTGTCAGAGGGAGTGTTTCCAGTATGCTGACGGCCGCGGCGCAAGGGGCGAAGCTAAAAATTCTCTTGTCCCTTTTCGCCGAAAGGGCCTCCTACGATTTTCTGCGTGTCCCCGTCAATTACCCGTCCTGCCGATTTGAAAGGCAAAAAGATCGGGGTTCAGGATTTTAGCGGCCTTCTCTGGACTCTCACTATGTTGTCGCTCAGGGAAATGGGGCTGGACCCGCAAAAGGACAACATCAGTATACAGGCCATAGGCGACAGCACCGTGATCGCCCAGTCGCTGGCAACGGGAATCATCGACGCGGCCCCGCTGGATAAATTGCAGTCTGTCAGGCTTCAGGGCCTGGGAGTCAAAGTTCTTTTGGATTTAAGCCGGATCGCTTTTCCTTCAAGCCCTTTCATAGGTGCGGAGTCGTTTATCGAAAAAAATCCGCAGGTCGTAGAGAAGTTTATCAAGGCGCTGATCGAGGCCAGTACGATCATGCGCGCTCAAAAAGAAAGGGGCCTTGCCGTTCTGCAGAGACATATCAAAACGGACAGGGCGCTCGCAGAGATAGGATACAAAAATCTTCTGGCGGATCTGACGGCTTATACGTTTACTAGCGTAAAGGGCTTAAGAACTGTACAGGAAATCGTCGCTCTGCGTGATCCCAAGATTGCGAAATACAATGTTGAGGATCTTCTGGATCAGCGCGTCCTCAAAAAGGTAGTCGAGAGTGGTTACGTGGAGGAACTCGAGCGCAAATACAAGATTCGATCTTAACATGCGTAAGGAGATGATCGGCGTGAGGCAACAGGCAACAGGCAAAAAGAACTCGTTCAAAGTTCAAGGTTCAAAGTTCAACGTAGCTCGGAACCATCCAAGGCGTTCAGTCGTTTAACCGCTATCCATTACTGCGGCCCGTTCCATTCGTTCCAGTCGTTCAATGGTTCGATCCTTCGAGCAGCCTCAGGACAGGCTAGGCTCACCATGAGCGGCTTTCGACGAGGCTCACCATGACCGGCTCGATCTTCCGCTCGTCCTGAGTTAATCGAAGGATACGTTCCGTTCAAAGGCTTACGCCGGTTCAAGGTTCAAAGTGCAAATGGTTCAAGGACAGACTCGGACGGGAAGTTCCACGTTTCGGGAATTCTCGAAACATCGAAATGAGCCTTACTCAGTAAAAAGTCTCGGGCGTTTGGTTGGCTTCCGGAGTTCTGTATCACGTGATCGTGCGGGGAAGCATAGACAGAAGACGTTTTTAAACGAGAGCGAGTAGAAACGTTTGAAGCACCAATACCGCCATTTAGGCAAAACTATGGTTCAAGTTTAACGGAATATAACTTTATCCATAATCTTGGCACTTCGCACCAAACTTTAGAACTGTTCGAAATCATTTCGTCTTACGGAACTGATCAAATGTGTAAGGACCCCGTCGAGTCCGAAATCGTATTTAAGCAGTACGCTAGGCAAGGTTATGCTGTCGGAAATTTATTCTGGCCAACGTTATGCTTCCATCTGGTTCGAATGGGCTCAATTAAACTTCGGCGGACAATGACTCGGAGCCCACGGCGGGCGGCCGATATTTGGTTCCGTTTCCGCCTATGGCGCAACAGGTACTGAGCAGAGCGGAGGGCATGAAGAGTAACGTTGTGAATGGATTGATGGAGAATTCAATTCAATCTGAAGGCTAACGCCGTCGCCTGCATGCCATTGTTCCGCGTGGGACGTCCTCAGGACTGGGGCAACCGTCTTATTCCTCACCGCTCAACCTGCATTTGTCCTGTGCTAGAGCGAGGCTGGAGTGGCTACCCAGGTCCACAACACAAAGTACAACAGACAGTTTTATCTCAGCCGCACACGAATACCGTGAGTATCGGCTCGTTCCACTCCTGCGGTGTCGATGTTGCTAATCTCGAACCACACTTTTGAGCATCTCCGCCTTTGCCTCCCTGGTGACCTGAATAACGCCCAGTCCTGGCGCGCTGCCAGTCGCAGCATGTGGGCTCCCACTCAGGGGATTGGGCCCCCTGAGAGACACAAAGATCCGATTACCGGAAGGAGAAATATCCGCGAGATCTGGTGTGGGGTGGTCACTCGACGGGTGGTCGAGAGCGATCGTATTCACATGCGCGTCGGAAGAGGTATCGAACACTTCCGCAACACTCCAGTGCACGATCTAACACCCAGATATAACGATTTTGATTGGTCGCCACCAGGCCGTGGGCGTCCCGTTCGTGCGCTGGGGGCACGGTGTCATCGGAGAACACCACGCACTGGGGCTGGGGTGTTGGGTGGATTCGAGGCAGCATATCCTGAAAGCGGAAAGCGATAGACATCGAATTGCGACGGATTCGTGCTAGCACCACCCGCTCCGGAGTTGATGTACATGCGGCCGTTCGCTTGGATGCCTCCGAAGCCATTGGCGTGGACCGTCGTCCTATCGTACTCCGCCAGGATTTCCATCGGCGTGGTGTTCGGGTCGACCACGAATAAACCACCGCCGCGCAGCGTGACGAAGGCCAGGGTACTGGTGGCGTCCGGCACGACCAGGATGGGGGCGTTGTCGGGCCGCCCCGCGAACTCCCTGAGGACGCCATTCGGCGTCACCCCGTTGGCGAGGTCCAGCGTGGCGTCGAGCACGAACGTGTTGGTGGCGTAATCTGTGGTGATACGGTCCAGGCGTTTGCCATTCTGGTTTGCCACGAGAATGTACGAATCGTCAGGTGTGGGCTGGGCGGCGTGCGCCTGGCGCTGTCCTCCGGCGCCGACTGAGGTTCTGACACATGCGACCGGCGTGCGCGTCGCCGCCTCAAAGACGACGACGTGTCCGCTTGCTACGAATGTCAAGATGGCGTGGCTATGGGTGGCATTAAAAGACAACATGTGCGCTCGGACTGGGTTGGCGCCGGTCTGAGCAAGACAGAGGTGCAGCCGTGGCAGCCACCGAGATCGAGCACATCCGTCGGCGTGGCTGAGGAGGCGTTCGCACCGTTAAGATCGGACCCTTCGTAGATGTAGATCGTTCCACCGTACGTTTTGCCAAACGAGTCTGACTGATCGACCAACCACACTTCGAAATCACGGGCAGAGCCAGGCGTTGCTACAGTGAGGCCAAGCAACGCAAGGGCAAGAGAGAACATCCGGGTACGTGTCAGGACAGAGCAAAGCATTACAGTTCCTTTCTTATGGCTACTCAGATTGTGGACAGACAAAGGTTGCCAGCAAGAGTTTGCTCGCCGGATCACTACTCAGAGGGCAGAGAGACTTGGGTGTTTGTGCGAATGCCGGCAGCGCCAAGCTGGCGGCGAGCAGCGCGATCAACAATGTGAATTGTTTTATTGGTTTCATAAGTGCCCTCCTTCTTGCTTCCTAGATTCCTAATCACGAACTGAAAGTTATTCTATTGGACCTTAGTCCAATACGCGGATGAGCAGGGGCCCGAATGGAAATTTTGGGTCAAAATGATGCCATGGAGACGGTTGGTGGAACGGAGACAAGGTTATCAGGATTGAACTGAACGACGCGACGGTCAAATCTCACAGGATTTGGTTGTAGGAGAATTCAGTTCGATTTCAGCGTTAGGCCGCACGCTTACACGCGACCGATTACGCGCTAAGTTTGAGTTTCTTCGCGGACACAAATTTCTTCAGTGAGAATCGGTTGGCTGCACCCGCCGGAATCTCGAGTACAAAGCGAGTTTGTGGAGTCGCTCGACGGTAAAATCTTTGCGCTCAGAGATGCCGGCCGGCATTTGATAATCAACCGACATCGAATCAGGAGCACACGAGATGTGAAAAGTGGTCGCCTCCTTTGTATCCAGGTACTCACCTAGAGTACGTAAAAGCTGAGCTAGCGTCTTCTGAGGCATTTGTGTGACACCGTGATTTTGTCTTTTTCTCCGTTCCTGGGCGTCAAGCCTTGCAATATCAGGAGGACGGTAACAGAACCATCCCTCACCCACAGTGAGCTGGGTGGTTTTCGGGTCAGGGGGTGGAGAGTCCCTAACGTCCTCGGCGAGACTATTGCTCAAGATCCATAGCCGGGCCGGTGTTAGAGACTCGCTCCGCACTACATAAGAATCGCCTTCTTTTTCCAGCCTAAAGCTCTCAACATGCACCATTTCCAGGGACTGACCGATTGCTCTCAAAGAGTCGGCGTAAGGCATTTGGATCTCCTTGGCTCACGTAAAAGTCGCGGCGAGTCTCTGTTGCGGTGAATGGCGCAGGTATAACCCCGCCTATATTAAGCTGTCAAATGTGGCGAGCTTGCGGATACGGTATGTCGGAAGGTTTCACGGAGACCGGCAACGTTCAACATGTTGCCACTTCTAGGCCTTCAGATCTTGACCAACTAGAAAGCCATGATTACCAAGCTGCGACCTGTGCCTCGTTGAACTCCGCTATCTTTGCCGGATCACCCGGATCGTAGAGCACAGGTAGAGAAAGTCAGATTTACGATGGAAAGCATTCGACTAGATTCAGCCTAAGATTGAACTGAACGACGCTTCAATTCGATGCTGCCGCAGATCGGTTTGACGGAGAATTCAATTCGATCCTAGCCTCGTCACTTCGTTTTCTTCGACTACTTGATCACCTTATCCGCTCGCCCCAGCACTCTCTGCGGAATCGTAAGACCGATCTTTTTCGCCGTCTTGAGATTAATCACCAGTTCAAACTTCATCGGCTGTTCCACCGGCAGATCGGCGGGCTTGGCACCTTTTAAGATTTTGTCCACGTAAGTCGCGGCGCGGCGATAGAGGTCGCCAATCAGAGGACCGTAAGCCATCAATCCACCTTCCTCGGCGAATTGGAGCGTTGGGTACATGCCCGGGAGGCGCTGCTTAAGCGCCAGCTCAACGATCTTTTTTGAGTTAAGAGTCATCAGCGGACTTTGTAATACTAGTAGGACGTCCGGCCGAACCTTTGGCATATCGGCAAACGCCCTCTCGATTTCGGCCAAAGTCCGAACCTTGTACGAAAGAAGCTGTACGCCAGCAGTTTTCGTCGCTTTTTCTACCTGGTCATAAGATGGATTTCCGCTCGTCGTATCCGCCGCGGGATAAGATACGGCAAGGGGGTGCCAAAGATACGCCATGCGTGTCATTTTCGGAAAAGTCTCTTTCAGAATGTCCACCCGTTTACCGCTTAAATCTTCCTCGATAATACTGAGTCCCGTAACATTGCCCCCGGGTTTCGCCAAGCTCTCAGCCAGACCTGATTTCACCGGATCTGCTCCCGTTGTTAGCACAATCGGTATCGTCTTTGTGGCTTCTGAAGCCGCCTTGGCGCTATTTCCTGACGTAGTGACAATGACGTCCACTTTCAGCTGAACCAATTCAGCCGCAAGCGAAGGAAGGCGATCTAACTTGCCCTCCGCATATCGGTAATCCAGGACGATGTTTTTGCCTTCCGTGTATCCACGCTCTCGAAGGCCTTGCTTGAATGCTTCAAGGTGGGGTTGATCGCGCCCGCCGATGAAGAGAATCCCCACGCGCAGGATTTTCGTCGGCTGCTGCGCGTTGGCAGCGACTCCAAAAACAAGCACTAGCGTTGCAACCAAGATTGATGACCAACCAACTTTCTTCATTCCTCACCTCGTTGCGGACGCTATCACGCGCACGGTAATTGCGGAAACGATTATTTACGGCGGACGGGAAACCGGATTTGTTGATAGGGAAAGGGCTAAATTTCGGCGCAGGATTGAACTGAACGACGCCTCTATACAATCTCATGCAATGGCTCCAACATGTGCTCGCTCTTTGGTAGCTACCTGTGTTGCGATGACTGAAACGAAAATTGGCGGGATGAACTTTTCCTTTAACAGTTCCAACTACCTTCAGCAGGCTCAGTAAAACATGGCTTTATCGCATAGTACATTTTCGCTCATTCCTGGTTAGAGTTGGTCCTCTGAAATCCAGACATTATCCAAGGTTTCCTTAGGCATGAATGAATTAGCTCGCGGTATGCACCTTGCTTGGTTTTAGAAGGATCGAGTGAGAAAGGGAGTATGAATATGCGCCGTATCATCGCTCTTGCGATTTTTTTGACGGTAGCTCCGGTTTTTTTCGTCCAGGCCCAGACGGATCCGGGCCCGGTTGGGGGTGGGCAGACTCAGGAATTGGTGGATCAGTTGAAGGAATTGATCCGCGGAGCGGAGCAGGATGGGCGGTCAAATCCCGCGCTAACTAAGCAGCTCCGCGATCTGGTGCGCCGTTACGATTGGCCGTGGAAAGTTTCGCTTCTCTACGATGATTTTCGTGATGGAGATTATAATTATGATCCTCGATGGCTGGTAAAACATGGTGAGTTTCGGGTCGTAAGAGGAGCGGGGCTCAGATCTTATTTCGATCCATCTACGTCGGGAATGTACCGCACATCCGACCGCAGGAGCGACGGCCCGGCATTGGGGTTATTGGGTGAGTTGCTGGGCGCCAGAGAACGGGCAGTCGGCGATACACAAAGCCGCTCGAAACCCGAAGCTGAGATATTTACCCGGGTCGGGATTACCAAAGCGTTTGCGCTCAAGCTTCAGCTGAACATAAAGAATTACGTAGACCGCAAGTCGCGGCTGGAATTCGGTCCGTTCCAAGGCGAAGACGGCAACTCAGGATATCGGCTCGCATTTGAGTCTGGAAGGACTCCGTCTTTATCGTTGTTGCGTTTCGGGCCAAACCGTTCGGCGGTCATCGAAATGGTCGACCAGGGAATATTAGTGGACGACGGAGTGCCACACACGCTTGAGTGGCGCCGCAACAATGACGGTGAAATGGTCGTGCTGTTCGATAACAAGGAAGTCATGCGGACTGTTGACCGTGCTCACGACGATCCCTTTGATGGTTTCGCTGTTATCAATAAAGGCGGAGAATTCGAGTTAAAGCAAGTTTCCATCTTAGGCACACAGTAATCGGGAAACGTCGCCGGGATTGTTATCCGACTCCCTCGACCACGTCTTATGAAGCCGCTTGGGTGTTGCTCAGAATTCTTCCTAATCACCCCGGCTATGAAAGGAAAAATCGATGTTTCAGCAATATCGTAGCTTGCTGCCTTATGGGAGCCTTCTGGCTTTGGTACTGATCGGTTGCGCACCTGAAATTAGGACTCCAAAATACACAACAGAGCCGAATTGGACGGTCGAAAATCCACTTGCGTCTACAGGCGCATCAGCAGGGTCATCCCGAATCGTGTCGCGAGTTCCCATTTCTTCTAGCCTCGAAGCTCTGCAAAAAGGAGAAAGCACGGCGACACCGGCATCGAGTCCCCTTAAAGACATTCATTTTGAATTTGACCGATACGAGCTACGGGCGGATGCGCGCGACGCTCTCGAAGCGAATGCGAAGTGGCTTAAGGAACATCCGTCGGTCCGAGTGGAGATCGAGGGACACTGCGATGAGCGCGGTACCAACGAGTACAATGCGGGATTGGGCGCGAAGCGAGCACAGGCGGCCAGGGACTATCTAGTGTCACTAGAAATTTCCGCTCAACGATTGTCCACGGTAAGTTACGGCGAGGAAATTCCCGTATGCACGGAACACACGGAATCGTGCTGGGAGAAGAATCGCCGGGACCGCTTTGTTATTACCGCTGCGGCACCGACGTTGTAATACACTGACCGATGCCAACAAGTCCATTAACTACGGAGGAAAGGCGACAGGCCGTTCCAGGGGCAATGCGATAGACTAGCGGTGGCGTCACGGACACGATCCACAGAATTCCGTGAGGCTGATTCAATAGCTCTTTAGCGGCCAATCGATAAATCAATTTTGACGATTGGTAAGGAATAGTTAAACTAGACCCACAGCCTCCCCGGCTCATTCAAGTGATTAATAGATTGCAAAATAACCCGTGGCTGCCTTTTTAGCGTTGATGTAAACGTCTACCTCATAATTGCCAACAGTCCATTTTCCCGGGTCGAAATTTCCAGCGCTTACCAAGTGATCAGACGAAGTCCACTCTGATCGAATCCAACTCTGGACTTCCTCGATGCGCAGCGTTCTTCCGTTCTGGCGAAAATACAGGGTAATAGGAAAATAGACATTGGTTTCGGGCCGGGGATAGTCAAGGTTAATTTCTGTGTAAACGGTTCTAGTGAGCGTCTTTGCAAACCGGGTTTCATATGTCCTATCCGAAATAAATGCTAGTTTAGAACGTTCGCCTTCGAAAAATCGGACTTTCGTAACACGCGCGTTAACTGATGAACCCAAGGCAATCGGCTCCTCGAGAATCTTGGGTTCGACCGCCGTGGGGACGGCGGGACTTTCCAAACGCGTCGTGCTGCACCCCGTGATTGACGGAAGAAAGAGTCCAACGAATAGCAGCTTCCACGATCGTTTAAGGCCGAAGAACATCACTTCATCCTCCTTTTAAACTTGTTGTTGACCCACGGAGCAATCAGAATGCCAAAATGGCGATTGGTAGAAACGGGGCTGTGGTTTCGCTACGTGGCGGAAAACGAGTTTCCTTCATCATGTGATACATCGTTCCGAGAAGCTTTCTGGATTGGCTGCTTACTTTGAGGACGAGCGGCCCATATCTGATGAGGCTCAGGCAAATTTGCGACTTCCGCGATACCTGCGTCCTTCTTCAGTGGCGAGTGATCAATGACAGGGCCCAAAAGCCGAGATTAACGGGAGCACATTTTCGCACGATTTTACACTAATCCGTCTTCTTATCGCGGGACAGCTGTCGGTCTTGCCCTGTATTGATGCTCTTGTGTGCTTTTATCCAGTCCTGTCAAAGGAAGCCGTTCAAGGCATAAGCATTGCTCGGGGATGTTCAGTGACAGCCGCACCAAAATCTAACAGGGGTTTTTAGTGGTAAGGATCCAACGAAAGTTGCTCCACTAACTTGATACGCTGAACCAAACTGGACGAGTGAAAATGATCATCGGAACGGAAACAAGAATTGGTCCCGTCCTACGAGTCCTTCGTCATTTCATAGAACGCCAACCCTTCTGTCAGATAAAATTTGCCAGCGGTGAGCAAGCTGCTTGTCTTAGTCGCTGGCATGCCGGCGCCTTCCGTCGAACTCGTACGTCTATGTTTAGGTGGCTTCGTCCCATGGCAAACTATTTGGGAATACAATCCAATGAGGGCTGGAGGTTACAGCGACTATATTCACAAGCTCAAGTGCATATTTTCACCGACAATAGGACGATTTGATGATTCCGTTCACTACATCCGCGACGCTTTGCTGCCGTGTCAGTCTATCGATGAAGCCCGCACACTGCTCCTCGAGCGCGAACGACGAGCCAATAGCGCTACAGCCGAGGTTTCTGTCGATTTCCCGAAATACGAGCCGAAATCAATTACGAACAATGGTGATCGAAAGCTTCGAAATCATGCCTATCCCAGTGGGTCCTCGTCCGAGAGGGCGAAGATTTCAGATGACCCCAATCGCTCCTCTGTCTTGAAGTCAACCGCTAATATTGACAAAGAGGCGGTGCGCTGGAGCTTGTCTTGGCTTCCAGACGGTCGTTGCAACAGTTTCACTAGGGAGACAATCCTACTCTTCGCGCCGCCAACATCCGGCGTATATGGGCTCTTCTACTTCGGTTGCCAAGTCTTTATCGGCGAGTCGGCAAATATCCAGAAGGCCTTGCTACGCCACGAAAGCGAAACCGATTTTCAATCTCAGCACTTACAGCCGACGGGTTTTACTTTTGAACCTTGCGAGGCCGAAATACGCAAGCGCAAGGCGGATGAGCTAGTCGCAAAATTCCACCCCGTGCTACAAACCGAAGCGGCGTTGACCGAAACCTTGTCGCTATCAAATAGTTCAATGGTGAGCGGGGTTGGCATGGGCGCTGAGAAGTTAAAAACTTACCCCGATCATCAGGAATTGCCCCTACACGAGCGTGGAAAGCGCCAGAACGTTCGCCGGCGCTTCTCGTTGAATCGGACGCAGGGCGCGACGTTCGCAGCGATCTTTGTCGCGAGCGCGGTGGTTATCTTTTATCTTGGCATGCCCGCCGATTATGATATTCAAAAGCGAGCCAATGGCGCGAATCCCACCTCGGATCAGACTGAGATCAGTTTAAGGCCGCAGAATGTGTCTTCTATCGACACCGTTGGCGGACTTGCGAATCAAAGTGCCGAGGCAACACGAGCAAAGCCGAACGTTCATGGCTCCGCTCGGAATACCGCGGTGCGGTTTGCCACGAAGAGCACCGTGGATCGGGCGGCCATAATTCCGATGGCGCACTCTACAGATAGCGCGAACTTGAGCAAAAAGTGGTCGGTGCAGATTTCCGCGGCGCCCGCGAAAGATGTTGCCGATACTTTGGTGCAGAAATTAAAGGCCAACGGTTACGATGGTTACGTGGTCCAGACCGAAGTCAAGGGACAAACTTATTATCGAGTGCGGGTCGGACATTTCACCGCGCGAGAAGAGGCGGATGCAGTTCGCCAGTCGTTGGCGCGCCAAGAGGGGCATCGGGACGCGTATCTCACCGGCGATTGAGCGGTGACGCAGAGTTCAATCCGATCTCTTGTTGGAAGCCGCGTCGACTTATCTCGCTCAGGACTGCTGATCATTACCCACAATTCTTAGCTTCTGCCCGAGTGTACTTCGTCCCAGCTTTGGACTGATCGCCTCGTGACAAAGTGCAGTCATTCTCTGAGCGTGTTGCAGCGCCAAATATCTCTGCATATGCACTAACGGCGATAAAATACCAAAATACTGACGTTTGCGGGCGCTGGCATGCCTTGTGCTGCTACCTTCTTCCATGCGTAAAACACCTAAGAAGATATTGATCGTGGATGGCAACGAAAAGTTTCGCGAGTCGCTTCGCGCGTTTTTCCGTGGTTTGGGCCATGAAGTTTTTGAAGCGGCCACGGGTCCAGAGGCTCTCGATAAGGCTTTCAGCATCCATCCTAATCTGATCATGATGGACATACGTTTACCTGGACTAAATGGAGATGAAGTTACAGTCCAATTAAAGAGGAATATGTCCACCCGCAATATACCTGTGGTTCTAAATAGCGGCTGGACTACTGAATGCAATGTTGAAGCGCGCCTAGACCGTGCACTCAATGCTGGTGCCGCAGAGATTTTGTACAAGCCGTTTCAGTTGCCGCAGCTACGGGATGTCCTGCGGACCCATTTGCTGGCCGCCTAGAGGTGGTAGGAATTCACTCGCTACGTCTAGGAGAAAAATTCATGAACGAAACTCACAAAGGTCACAGGATTCTCGTGTCATCCTCGCGACGGGCCCCGCGTCAGTGGAAGCTATGCCTTACTATAATTTGGAGCGAAGATGGTAGAGGGATAACTAGTAAGTTAACTGTTAATCGCACGTTTCGTCTACGAGAAGAAGCGGAAATGGACGGTCTTCTATTCGCAAAGAAATGGATCCCCCCCCCCCCCCCCCCCCCTTTTTTTTTTTTTTTTTTTTTTTTTTTTTTTTTTTTTTTTTTTTTTTTTTTTCTCCCCCCCCCCCCCCCCCCCCCCCCCCCCCCCCCCCCCCCCCCCCCCCCCCCCCCCCCCCCCCCCCCCCCCCCCCCCCCCCCCCCCCCCCCCCCCCCCCCCCCCCCCCCCCCCCCCCCCCCCCCCCCCCCCCCCCCCCCCCCCCCCCCCCCCCCCCCCCCCCCCCCCCCCCCCCCCCCCCCCCCCCCCCCGTCTATAAGGCCCATCGCCTTGTCATTACGCACTGCCAAATTTGGCAACGCTGGCCGTCAACCCGCGATTTTAAGCTTAGTTGAAGAAAGAAACGATGGTCAAATAGGATTTTTGTCTTGGCACATAGTCTGCTTTGAAGGACGGGTTTATGGCCTACAAAGTCTTATTGATCGACGATAATACAGACTGCCGCGAACTCTTCGCCATGATTATTCGTCATTTGGGCTTTCAGGTTCTCCAGGCAGACGACGGCGAAACCGGCGTGCAAAAGGCTTTGAGAGAAAGACCCGATCTAATTCTAATGGACCTCAATATGCCGAGTATGGGCGGTATTGAGGCAACAACCTGTCTGCGAGAGAGCTCGGTAACTAGGAATACTCCAATCATCATTTGTACTGCCTGGATGGCCGAGCAACATTGCGAGGGCGCCTTGAGATGCGGCGCCCGTGCAGTCATCTTCAAACCCGTTTCTGTTAATCAACTCCAGACCGTGTTACTGCGCCACTTGCCTATCCGCGACGATGACAAACATTAATACGCGCACATACCGCGAATACACTTAGGACACATGCGAACGTCAATGTGTTTCAGCGAGATTGCGTTGAAGGAGAATTCAATCCAATCCTGCGATTGCCGCGTCGTTATTTGATCACTCTATCCGCCCTCGCCAGCACATTCGGCGGAATCGCCCTACCATTTTAGATTTTCGATTTTGGATTTTCGATTGTTCGGTCATCGGATAACTTTGTCGGCTCTAGCCAATACATTGGACGGAATAGTTAAGCCGATCTGTTTTGCCGTTTTCAGGTTGACGATGAACTCGAACTTCTTCGGCTGCTCCACTGGTAGGTCCCCGGGCTTGGCGCCTTTCAATATCTTGTCCACGTAGATCGCCGCGCGACGGAACTGGTCGGCACGGTCTGGCCCATATGCAGCGAGACCGCCTGAGTCCACAAATTCCGAGAGATGCCATATTGACGGCAAGCGGCTCTTTGCCGCAAGATCCGCGATCCGTTTTAAATTCGCGCCGAACAACTGAGCCGGCATGACGGCAATGGCGCCAGCGCGTGCCCTGGTAGCGTCTTCGAACGCTTTGTCAAAATCCTTGGGGCTCCGTGCCTCCAGCGAATGCAGATACAGACCGAGCTGCCGAGCAGGGGACTGGACCTCTTTCCAACTGAGCGCCGAGGCGTCGTTTCCTGGATCCCAAAGCGTGGCCACACGGGAAAGCTTGGGGACCATTTCCTTGAGCAGCTCCAGCCGCTTTCCGGCCATCTCTGGGGTAATTTCCGATAAGCCCGTGATGTTGGTGCCAGGCCGAGCAAGACTGGCAACCAAGCCCAACTGGACAGGATCAGCGGCGGACGCCATTACGATAGGGATTGCCTTGTTGATCTGCTGAATAGCACGGGCCGCGTGGACACTCACGACAACAACGACTTCAACCTTCAGATGGAGGATCTCGGCTGCGAGGTCAGGGAGGCGGTCGCGATTGCCTTGGGCGTATCGGTATTCGATCGCGATGTTCTTTCCGTCTACCCATCCGAGGCCCTGGAGACCTTCTCGAAATGCCCGATGCCAGGGCGCGCTATCCGACGGAGAGCGTGGCGTGAGAACTCCTATGCGGTGGACCTTCGCCTGCTGCGCCTCGGCTATAACTGCAACAGCAAGCAGTATCACGGCAACCAACGCCGACGCCCAGCCCGCTTTTTTCATGGCCGCTACATACCACGCGGAGCCAAGCGATGAAAAGTGCAATTTACGGCAGTAGAGAGAACCAGATTCATCGAGCGAGAAAAGGCTAATTTCAGCGTAGGATTGAACTGAACGACGCTTCAATTCAAATTCTCCCTTTGACTCCGACTATCATGACCGACCGAAACCCTCAAAACCAAAACCGGTCTATCTGTAGCCGACTATGATGGCGTCGAAGGGGTTGTAAAAAGATTCCCGCTGCTTGGCCACAATGCCCGAGAGATGCGCCCTTGGTCGGTCTTGCGCGGAGGCGATCACAATGAAAGAGTGTATACGATATGCGAATCGTTTTGATTCATATTCGCGACCCTCAGTTTTACGCGTTGCCTGCAGCAACTCGCGCCAAGAACGGCAGGATTCGCGTTATGGGGTTTCCACCGATTGGTATCATGTCGCTCTCGGCTGTGCTCAAACGCGAAGGCCACGATAGCATCATGTTCGATCAAGCCAATCCTGAGACGCCCAATGATGTCATTATCGAAGAAATCCGCAGGCAAAAACCCGACCTCGTTGGCTTAAGTTTTTTAAGCACGACGAGTTATCCGTATGCCAAGCTCCTTGCGCGTCAGATACGGGCGGCTGACTCCCGTGTGCCGCTTGCCTTCGGTGGTGTTTTCGCCACACTGAACGCCGAACTCGTCAAGCTCCAGTGCCCCGAAGTGGACTTCGTTTGTCGAGGGGATGGTGAGCAACTCATTCTCGATCTTGTCGAACGCTTGGAAGATCCTGCCGATGTGGCAGGTCTCACATGGACCCAGGATGGCCGCCCTGTCAGCAACCCAAATCGGGTGTTGGACCGAGATCTCGACCAGTGGCCCTTTCCTGACCGCGAGAGCTTGCCGTTGGATTACATTGAATCGATGCCGCTCGATGTGCCGGCCGTCTTATCTATGGAGCGCTTCACGACGATGCAGACATCGCGCGGTTGTCCTTGGCCCTGTGTTTTTTGCGATATTCCTATATTTAACGAGGGCAAGTGGCGCGCCCGCACCCCGCAGCATGTTGTTGGCGAATTAAAACAGCTACAGGCCTTGGGATACGGTGCCGTTTACTTTGTCGATGACCACTTCCTCTTGCAACCTAAGCGTATTGAGGCGATCTGCAAAGGTATTAATGAGAGCGGGGTCACTATCCAATGGGGCTGTGAGGGACGGGTTGATTCGACGGCGCAACACCTGTTCCCGGCAATGGCCAAGGCCCACTGCCGCACTGTGATGTTTGGAGTTGAGAGCGGTAGCCAGAAAGTCCTCGACCGGCTGAAGAAGGAGCAAACCCTAGAGCAGACTAAGAATGCGGTGGATACCGCTAAGCAGGCTGGTATCGACATCGTGCACGGCTTCTTTGTTGTTGGATCTCCGGACGAGACGGTTCACGATATACGTGCCACGTTTGACTTCGCAGCGAAGCTGCGGCTGGACACGTTCGGTTTCAACCGGCTGTGTGTGTACCGGGGAACTCCTCTGTGGAAAGAGTACGTGGCGCGGGGTCTGGTCAACGATGCAGCTGATTGGTACAAGTACTTCAAGTGCTCAGAGATTGATCCGACCTGTCTACCCGGTCCGCTAATCAATGCTGAGCGAAATTCTGGGTTGAGGCGACTTTTTTTGTACAAGCTGACCCACTATCCGATCCAGACCTTCCGGCTGCTTTTCCGCTTCATGCGTTACATGCCACTACGTGATGTCTTTCACCTGATCGCCAAGCCGTTCCTCGGCAAAAAGCAAGGCCCGACTAAAAACGAGTTGCTATCGCGCGCTGTCGAGCATCGCGACTTAAAGGATGCAGCCGCAAATCTCACCAGGGTTCCCGATGCGTTGCTAACCCGCGTGATGGGAAGCGACACCTAATCGAGTTGTGGGTTCATCCGGGCGTCCGGCCGGATGATCCGGTGGCCCGGGGAGAAACACATGACCAGGCTTTTTTCAATTAAGCCGTCAATGACCCTTAAAGGGCGGGAGTCCAGGGGATTGCGCGGTTGGGCAGGTAAGCCCCTGCACCCGCCTCTCACTGATTTTCCTATCGTCTGTTATGTTCTCACAGCATTGTTCGACATCATCTCGTATTATAAAGCTTATGACGAGCCAGTAGAGTACCCCAGCGCAGCCCGTAATTTCTTTGTCGCCGCCACCTACATCATCGTCGCGGGTGCAATCGTTTCCGTAGGGACGGCCCTCACCGGCTTCTGGGATTGGTGGAAGGGCATGGACAGGGATCACTCGACCGGCATTCTTGGCACGGCGAAACACACACAGGTGTGGCGCACTGCAAACTGGCATATGACGGTGATGCTCACTGTCACTGTAATCGTGATCATCAACATTATTATTCGTCTCCTCCAATTCAGTGATGGATATGCGCGGCTTTTCACAATGATCTTGTCCATCGTTGCCGGCCTGCTTGTTTCCTATGGAGCTATTTATGGCGGTTCGCTAGTCTACGACTACCAGTTCAACGTGGAAAGTTTGGAGGGAAAAACCGCCTGGGATGAGACGGAAGTCGACCAGAAGCCTGGAGAACAGCTTCATCCTAAGAAATAGTTCCGAAATTTGCGTCAGCGTAGTGTCGACTTGGAAAATTGCGGAGCAAGACTCACGATGAGCCAGTTGCTGCCTTTCGGAATCAAACCGGTCGCCAGTTACTGGTCGCAATGATCGATGCACAATGGTTTTTCCCTCCACGTAAGTTCAAAGTGGGAAACAAAGAGCGGCGCCAGCAGTCACAGAGTTGCGTGAAAGCAAGGACAATTGGTTTGATGGAAAATTCAGTTCGATTTCAGCGTTAGGCCGCACGCTTACCGCGATCGATTACGCGCTAAGTTTGAGTTTCTTCGCGGACACAAATTTCTTCAGTGAGAATCGGTTGGCTGCACCCGCCGGAATCTCGAGTACAAAGCGAGTTTGTGGAGTCGCTCGACGGTAAAATCTTTGCGCTCAGAGATGCCGGCCGGCATTTGATAATCAACCGACATCGAATCAGGAGCACACGAGATGTGAAAAGTGGTCGCCTCCTTTGTATCCAGGTACTCACCTAGAGTACGTAAAAGCTGAGCTAGCGTCTTCTGAGGCATTTGTGTGACACCGTGATTTTGTCTTTTTCTCCGTTCCTGGGCGTCAAGCCTTGCAATATCAGGAGGACGGTAACAGAACCATCCCTCACCCACAGTGAGCTGGGTGGTTTTCGGGTCAGGGGTGGAGAGTCCCTAACGTCCTCGGCGAGACTATTGCTCAAGATCCATAGCCGGGCCGGTGTTAGAGACTCGCTCCGCACTACATAAGAATCGCCTTCTTTTTCCAGCCTAAAGCTCTCAATATGCACCATTTCCAGGGACTGACCGATTGCTCTCAAAGATTCGGCGTAAGGCATTTGGCTCTCCTTGGCTAATCTCACGTAAAGTCGCGGCGAGTCTCTGTTGCGGTGAATGGCGCAGGTATAACCCCGCCTATATTAAACTGTCAAATGTGGCGAGCTTGCGGATACGGTATGTCGGAAGGTTTCATGGAGACCGGCAACGTTCAACATGTTGCCACTTCTAGGCTTTCAGGTCTTGACCAACTAGAAAGCCATGATTACGGATAGACTCGGAGCATTTAGACAACAGATATTCGTCAGGCGTTGGCAATTTTTGGAAAGGAGGTACTGCCATGCTTGGTGAATTTCATCAAGACTATCACATCGTGGGTTTGCGCTCTGCGCGCTCACGGCACTGACCGCTGGACTCCCAAAGTAACCCTTGAGCTGCGGCCTGTGTCTCCTTAAACTCGGCTATCTTTGCTGGGTCACCCGGATCGTAGAGCACAGGTGGAGAAAGGTCAGATTTACGATGGAAGGCATTCGACCAGATTCAGCCTGAGATTGAACTGATCGACGCGTCAATGAAATCTGGCGGGGGATTAAGCAGAAGGAGAATTCAGTTCAATCTCAATAAGCGCAAAATTAACCAACAAAAACATTTCTCCCTTTTAACCGTCAACTCGACGGAAATGTATCCTCATTTAATGCGGTTGAAAGAAGGCGTCTTCTTTATGCACATAACCGATAACCTCCGGATCGTGCAATGAGCGGATACGGAAATACTCTCCTGTTTTGCTTTCTACCCTAACCTGCGTACCGGGCGGGAGAGTCGCGATGACGGTGGCATTCGGTTGAGGGTTATCGCGAACGAAGGAATCGTCGACGACTTCAAAGTTACCCAAATAGTCCCGCGGTCTTGTCGCCGTGCTTTCTCGATCGTCAGGTTGAACAGGTTCCTGATTTGTTGAAGAGAGTCGCGGCTCGACGGGTTGCGCCTTCGAGCTCTCAACCATCACCTCTAGGTCAGAAGTATGGCGTACGGCGCGCTGAGCGATAGCTCCCCACTTCACAGCTAGATGGGACAAATAGCTTTTGCTCTGTTGCGAATAGGACACCGTCCCGACACCGGCCAGTAAAATGACCCCCAGGAATATCCCGACTGCCGATTTCGTCAAGCCACGCTTAAAACAAATCTCTCGAAGCTCATCCTCTCCGAATTGCGTTCGTTGGGCTTCCTCCGCCTCGGCTTTATGTCGGTTCTCCAACGGTTGAGAATTTGTCCCTGCCACGTTTGTTTCCGTCGACGCCGCGTTGTCGCAAATTGCGTTGACGAGCCGGGGTAACCCTTTTGAACACTCTGTGATTCTCTCGACCCCTGCAGGACTAAAAAGGGTTTTCCCCTTATAGCCCGATGCCCCAACCCTGTGGTTAAACGTCACGTCCCAGAGACGCAACGCCGAAGCTTTTAGTCTACGGAGGTCTCTAGAATCGTAAACGGTGGTAAGTTTCAATCGATTTGGCGGTATGGATCGGCAGCATGTCTGTCTCGCCTTGTCTCGCTCCGTCTCTGCCCGATGGGCGTCCTCCCAAGTGATATGAACTGTTTTCTTCGCTTCCATTTCGACCCCTCCACCGGGGTTAATTGCCTTGGTCGAAGCCATGAGCAGCGCTCTAGAATTTATGACTCCAACCGGTTTGAAACGCCAGCGCCCATTTTGAAGATGTCAGTAACAACAGGGGCGGGTACAGGTTCTTGGTCTCCTTTGTTTGGCGTATGCGTTTTTTACGATTTCTGAGAGCTACCTATTAAGTGAGCCGCCGTTAGGCAGCGACAATTACTGGTCGGCCTGATTAATCCACAAGGATCTTCTTTACGGACAAATCTATTGGAACAAAAAGAAGCTTTATATTGGACCTTAGTCCAATACCCGGATAACCAGGGTGACAGCGATGCGCGGTTTCCGATACTGCGCTGTCCATGGCACGCCGTCCAAGAGTATTTGCGCCAGGCCGTCTCTATCACGTCATAGTTCGGGGCAATCAGCAACGCCAGACGTTCCGTGCCGAGGCCGACTATAAAGCCTACCTCGAGCACTTGGAGAAGTATTGCGCTAAATTTTCCATAAGCATCTATGCCTACTGCCTGATGCCGAATCACTTTCACCTCGTTGTCGAACCTGCTCACCAAACCGCGTTGAGTCAGTTCATGCAGTGGCTGCTGACGAGCCACGTGCGTCGTTATCACAAACATTATGGAAGCAGCGGACATGTTTGGCAGGGGCGCTTTAAGAGCTTTGCAGTTCAGCGTGATGAACACTTGATCACTGCCTTACGTTACGTTTTACAGAATCCGGTCCGTGCCGGCTTGTCGGAGACGGTGCACGAGTGGCCATGGTCGAGTGCGCGTAGAAGGCAGCTTGTGGATCGTTCACCTGTGGATGAAGAGATTCGGTGGTCAGAGCAGTTGGAAAGTCGGCTAGATGGACGGCAGGTGGCGACTATACGCGAGTGCTTGAAACGGGCACCAAAGCAACCGCTGAAAAGGTATTCGCTTGGGAAAACGTGCGGAGGCATGCTTCGGCCTGTCCCGGCTATTTCTTCTCCTTGCTTTTGTCAGCGGGGGCCATTTCTGCCTCAATTTTCACAGCAGCGACACCTTCCTTAGTAATACCCAATTCTTTAGCTGCACGTTTTGAAAGATCTATGTCACGCCCTTTGACGTAGGGACCCCGGTCGTTAATCTTGACATCGACGGAGTTTCCAGTCTTGAGGTTTGTTACAGTTGCCTGCGTTCCCATAGGTAGGGTCGGATGGGCCGCAGTTCGATCATTTTGGTTAAATTTTTCGCCGGTGGCAGTCTTCTTTCCGTGGAAACCTGGGCCGTAAGATGAGGCTTCTCCGACCTGTTCGATAATCGGTTGACCCTTCTCGCCCTTTCGGACGGTAACCTCGTCCTTCACCATATCCTGACTGCCCTCAGCTTTTTCGGAAAGTTCGGCCTGTCGTTTTACTTTCTCGGCGATCTTCTTAGTCTCTTGGTTCTCGTCCTCACCAGACACGCATCCGGCAAGGACAAGTGGTATTACAAAGGCTATAAGAAGTCGCTTAGCAATAGTTCCCATAGTCTGTTACTCCCACACTTCCCGACACACTCAACAGTCAAATATGCAGGCCAGCACCAATCATCTTTCCTATGTCTATGAGCACGGCAGCAATGACGCTTGGTGGACCTTGGCCGATGAAGCCCGGCACCTGAGATCTCCTCCGCGTACAGGACGCGAAGGAGATCCCCGACCGCGGGTGCTAGCTGCTGGCGCGGACCAGCACTTCGACTCGCCCCTCGCGCTGCGAACACTGCTCGGTGGACGAATTACACATGAACCGATCCGTACCGAACGTGCCGGTCTCGATCCGGTCCGCCGCCACCCCCGCCTGAATCAGCGCGTCACGAACGGTCGCGACCCGGCGCTGGCTCAGCGGCTGATTGTACTGATCGGTGCTCTGCCTATCCGTGTAGCCGGCGAGCCCGAGCCGCACGGACGGGTTCTGGCTCATGTAGGCCGCGACCTCGGCGGGCTTTCTCGACTCCGAATACCGGATGTCCGACCTGTCAAAGTCGAACATGAACTCCTTCACCAACGTCCAGTGAACCCTCGGCTGCGGCGACGACGCCGGCGCGCCCTGGGCCCCTGTGATTCCTGCCGGGCCCTGTACGCCCGTTACCCCAGCCGAGCCCTGCACGCCGGTCATGCCGGTAGAGCCCTGTACGCCCGTCATCCCGGTGGAGCCCTGGCGCCCCGTCATCCCCGTCGGACCCGCCGGACCCGCTGGCCCCGTGCACGCCACCGCCACCAACAGCCCCGCGCAGAGCGGGAGCAGCGCCAGTAGTCGTGGTTTCGTTGTCCGTCCTCCTGTCACAATGGATGGCGCAACCGCTGCCTCTTTGATCTGATCGATTTTTCCACTTATTACCGTGCTCCTTTCCTTCACCGAGACGAACCGCCAAGCGATTGTCTCATGTCGGCATCGTGCCGCGTTGTTAATAAGGTCATGTCTTTGTGAAACCGTCTGTCTTGTCCTTTTCAATATTGCCCGGCATTTATACAGCCCTGAGGTGTCGCGAGCCGGAGATCGTCCTTGACCGCGCGGACATTTAAACTGTCTTATGCTACGCTGACTCGGTAGGGCTTGCTGTCCAATACGGGACAGTCTTGAAAAGAAATATCGCGCTGCTCGCGCAGATACCCAGCGGACCTAGTTGCCCAGTTGAGGGCGTTGTTAACTAGCCGGAATAGCTCGGTTGACAGGGCAGGGCGCCAGCGCAGGAGTCAAAGCTGCGTGCCAAATGAGCGGAGTGGAATACCGCAAATCAGCGCGTGGGCCACCGTGAACACGAAGAGAAATGGTGTGTCCCTTGTGTAAGCCCTGAAGTTGACTGATCACCGAAGAATAATAGAGCCATGTCCGATGTGTGCAGATCGCGGACTCTGTGCCTGTGCGACGCGGTGGCGCGAATTGAATTAAGGACTAGGTGAAAAGGGAACAGGCTACTTTTTCGTTGAAAGGCCGACGCGTCTCAGGTTTGGTCTCATCTTTTCGCAGGCCGTTCATCACACGGCCCGTAATAATCAACAACTTCTCGTTCGGTTGGCATTTTGGGATCGCCGTAAGTCTCGATTTTCATGTGACAGCGATTATCGTCGCCTTGTTCCTTAGAATACGGTCGGGAGCTGCGGTGCATCCAATAAACGAGGCGAATAAAATGACGAGTGCGCCGATTGATTTCGTAGATCTCATCGAGGAATCCTTTTCTAATTTACCGTGTCCCGGTCCTCAGCGTTGAACCGAGTGGGTTAGTTCATCGCGACTCATCAGGCTTTGCTGGGACTCGAGTGCTCGGTATCCGGCCAATAGTCGAGGCCGTGCAGAGCGGCGCGAATCGGCTGGAGCAATTTGGGTTGCGGGCCGGGCATGCCTTCTTCCTCGGCGACTTCCATCGACATCGCGTCCTGTTCCCATCGCCGAAGGATTTCAAGTTTTTGTTTGCGCGACAATTCTTGGCTCGAAACGATCTCTTCAGGGGTCTTAAAAACGGCTGCGGGATTCAGCTTTGCTTTTTCGAAATCCATTTTGTTTTCTCCTGCTTTTTTCTATTCCATGCGCTGATAGAATATTGGGAATCAAGTCCTTTGATGACACTTGAGTCGCCTTACAGTCCACCGGCGCTCTGCAGCAGAACCGATTCATTCAACGACAGTTTTAGCTTCTTTAGGTCCCCCTTGAATCGATACCGCTCAAGTTGCTTCCACGGTTCGAATGCGATGAAACAGGCGGCCGCCTTCAGACGATGGCTTCTCCGAACTTTCCATCAGCCGCACTGCTTCTCGCTTGAACTCTGATGTGTATTTCTTCCGCTTGGTCATCGAACACCCCCTTCAGGTTATTTGTCCCTTATCTAAGGTGTCCGTCAAACCGGGGCTAACTCACCCATGAGTCGGGGGGAAATCAGGATTCCGGCGGTGAGAGCAGCGGTTTCACGCAAATTGGTTGAGAACTACGGAACGACTCTAGCCGAGGTAGCGCGGCAGCTTGGGGTCTCCACATCGGCGACCTCAAAGAGCCTCGGAAGAAGTCATTCCAGCTAGTCAACTACGTCCCTGAATCCTCCAAAGAGGGAGTTACCGGGGCCTGGCCCGCGCTAAACTTCTTGCTCGACATGCTCATGGCCCTCGGTCAGGGGTAGCCAATTCCTTGGCGCTGCTCACCACGGTCATGAAAAAGAATGAAGTCGATCCGAGATGTTTTTTGCTAATCTTCGTCACTCAGGCTACGTGTTGTTTGACGGTGTAATGAGAAACCCAAGGGGGAAAGCTGGCGCTTTCCCCTTTGCGTTGCTGTTTGCCGGCTTGTGATGAATCAGTTCAGGCTTATAGCGATCTGTCTTGGCTTGGCCTCTTCGGCCTTGGGAACTTGTACCTCAAGTATTCCATCGCGATAGGTCGCTTTGATACTATCTTGCTTCACCGTTTGCGGCAGATAAAAGGATCGAGAAAATTTACCTGCAACGCGCTCGACCCGGTGGTACTCGACCCCATTGGCCGGCTCTTCAAACTTTCTCTCGCCACTGAGGGTCAACATCCCTTCGTTGACTTCCGTTTTGAGGTCCTCGTTTCTCATCCCGGGCAGCTCGGCGCGAATAATATACGAATCCTTACTTTCAAGAATGTCTACGGGAGGATACCAGACTCCAGTGGTAGCACCCTGTTGCGCCCGTGTCCGCCCCAACGTGTCTTCGAATAGCTCATTGATTCGGGACTGAATTCTGTTTACCCCCTCCACTTGATCCCATCTTACTAGTTCCATAATTAGCTCTCCTTTTTAAACCTTTTCTTTAACATAGCGGGAACTTAATCACGGCGTGTCACAGTGTCAAGTGAGGTAGGTAAGCGGCACCCGCTACCGAAAGCGGTAAGATATTGGCCGAAAGTGCGTGCCGGAGTATGCCAGACACTCCAGATTCCAAATTTTCCTTATGAGAAGCTGCTTGAGAATGGCGGCATTCAGCTAAAGGCGGAAATTCAAAAGGCAGTGCAATTTTGCATCAAAGAATTTCAGAAAAATATTTGGGCATGTAGCCGATGCTTCAAAAGCTCATCCTCTGCATGTGTGGCAAGGAGATAGCTTGGTCCGACCCGGATAAATTGTTTCCGCGCTTTTCTGCTTCGAACCCTTATAGTATCGCCTAAGGCTTCATGCAGTTATCGAAGACCTGCCGTTAGAAGGAGAATACAGTTCGATCCTACACTTGAAAATCGCAAAGAAGACTAGTGCTGAAGCCTAAGCGGCGTTAACCATCACTGGACCGAGCCAGTCGTGTCTGTCTCATTTCAATCCCCAAACTCAGCTATCTCTGCGCCGAATTGTTACTGCCCAAGGTCTCTTGGGCGGTTCTGTATCCATCGATTGGCCATGATTTGAAACCACCAAATGATCGATACGAAGGGGTCCTGAAAAAAATACTTCGTATACAGACTGGAAACCCTATGACGGTCAGAGAAATAGGTCTGCCTTAGAGATTGAATGAGTTCCCGCAGGGACATCGCCGGAATGCTCCGGTCGATAGGCTCTTTGCCCAGAATCCCAATGCGGAGCCGATAGATCAGGATATCCATAAGGGCCATAGCAACGCTCACCGCGTCCTCTACTGGGTCGGCAAATATTATCCCCACGGGATATTCCCGTATCGGTTCGACCTCTTCGCCGCGAGCGATTTTCAAAATCATCAAAGGCTCGTTGATGCCCGCCTGTATTCTTTGCCAAAGTATCTCTCCAATTCTGGGGTTGATCTCCATGAGCTTAGGGGTGTGGTCGCGGGAGTCAATCACAGTTTGAACCGTGACCCCACCCCACCATCCCAGCGTCTGTATCAGTCTCGCGGCATCCGCGGCGTAGGGATGTGATAGCGGCGAATCCAGCATCCTAATTCGGCGAAACCGACTTAAACGACACAGAGCTTTCCTGCAGAAGACCATCTTCAGCTCGCCCTTTTTGTCCAGTGTAATAGCAATGCTTTCGGTAACCCTGCCTGGGATGTATTCCTGTATTAGGAGGGTGCCTTGGTTTCCTTCGTTTAGTTTTACCCTGTCTGAGAGTTCCGCGAGATCTTTGACTAGGTGCATGCCTCGGCCCGCTGCGGTAAATCGGCGCTTAATGATTAAGGGAAAACTCAGTTCATGAGCGATGCGTCTGAGATCCTCCTCATTTTCCGGCAAGAAGGTCCTTGGACAAGGAAACCCTACCTCTTGCGCTGCTTGGATCGTCCGATACTTGTCTAGCGGCGTTATCACCGCCTCGTAGTCTGGAACCGTGATCATCACGCCCATCTTTTCGAACCTCTCCTTGTTCTTGGAAAAGACATAGACGTGGGCATCGAAAGAGGGAAAAATGGTATCGATTTTCTCCTGTTCACAGATCTTCACAATCGCCTGGATATAAGCCTCTTCCCGCTCCGTGTTCTGTTTCTGGATTATTCCCGCTCGCCAATCTTCTACAGGCGAAGGGACGTAATAGCGCTTGTCCACCACGCGGGAATTAGCCGCGTGGGAAAGTCTTGCGATCAGCCGGTTTTTTCCCTCCATCGTCACCACGAGCTTCTCACAGTGGGGGCGCAACGCTCGGATGATGGAGTAAGCTTGGGAGTTGCGGGTGTTGGTGACAAGGAGATTCATGGCATCCAGCTAAGGCTTCGTCGATGCTTTTCTAAATCGGAGAAGCATGCGGGTGAACTTACATCGTGGACAACAAAAGCGTTACTATCTTACTACCTTTGTCACTTTTCACCTAGTACTACTGTGTCACTAATACCGATTCACCATGTTGCAGCAGGGACATCGAGGGAGTTTTCTTATGATCGCCCACGCCAGACGGTAGCGCAGCGTGGCGATGGAATCGGGCAGGTGACGTTGCGCGCGTTGGGCTCCCGCGAGGTGTGTAATTTGCGGGTAGGGAAGGCGTTTTTGATTGAGTGGAGTTTTTTTTAGAGCCGCCATGTTTAAGACGGTCTGCCAGCAAGAACCCGTACGCCGCAATACACAATGTGGCGTGATGATGAAAGCCACGCCAGTTTCGTCCCTCATAATGGCTCAGGCCGAACTCCTGTTTCAATTCCTGGTAGTCCCTCTCAATGCGCCAGCGCATCTTGGCGACTCTGACCAATTCTATAAGGGGCGTGTCAGCGGGCAACGTCGAAAGCCAGTACTTCGTCGGTTCAGCCTCAGCGCGTGGCCATTCGATCAGCAACCATTCTTCTTCACGCAGGGTCTTACGCTTTTCATCACGATGCGCCGCACGCACGCGCAGCGCTGCGAAACGCGAGGACAGCACCGCATGGCTCCCCTCGCGCCAGCGCACCGTGTACCAGCGGCGCGCTTTCAAGGATTCGGCCACTGCTTTAACACTCCCTGGCGAAGCACCCACACCGCGCCGCCACCGCGTCGGCGGGCGTCCCATTTTCTTTCGTGGCTTGGGAGGCAGTGGCCCCGTGCCCGCCAACCACACCGTCGTGCTCGATTGCACTCCCACGCAGTACTCCAACTCTATCTCGCTCAGCCCCTGGCGCCATGCCGTTTCATTGCCATAGGCCGCATCTGCCAGCACGATGCCAACCGCAACTCCCGCGGCTTTCGCCGCTCGGATCTGCTCCAGTGCGATCTCGGGCTTGGTAAGAAATTTCACTTCCTTGGGTACGCCGGCTTTTTTCCGACGCCGCTGATCCTTAGCCCACTTTTCCGGCAAGTACAGCTGAAACTCTATCGGCACACTGCCCTGCTCAGTGGCCAACGACAAACTAACCGCCACCTGACAATTATCCTGTTTGCCCAATTGTCCACAGTACTGGCGCGCTACTCCTACAGAGTGCTCCCCTTTTTTCGGAAAACCGGTATCATCGATGATCCAATAAAACTGGCTCTTGTGTCCAAGCCGCGCCATCACCCAATTGCGCACACGCTCCAGAACCGCCGTATCCGACCATTCCGACATTGCCACCAAGTGGTGCAGCGATTGGTGCTGGGAACTCACATGCAACGGATCAGTGTGCGCCGCCAACGGTTCCACACTCTTGCGTTCGATGGGCAGCATCAACCCCCGGCTGTAATCAGCGAATCCGGCGTGACGGTCCTGATGACCCAGTACTTCGCACAATTGATCGATGTAGCGTTCGAATTCAGCAAGCTTTGGCATGGATCTTCACCTCCTACACGAATTTCCATGCATAATAGCATGATTTTATTAACACAGTAGTACTAGTGTCCTGTCCCAGAAGTTCGCGACATAATTCTCGCGTCATTCCGTCGGAAAATCTCCCCTTCCCCTCTTTGGCAAAGAGGGGTGAGAATCGCACGGAGAAAATCCCCCCTTTGAAAAAGGGGGACAAAGGGGGATTTGAGTTCAACTTCAGAGGCTGCCATCGTTTGGACTTTTTAAACGAACTTCTGAGACGCCACACTAGGATTGAACTGAACGACGCGTCAGTTTTTTCTCACGTAGGACTGTGCTTTGAAGGAGAATACAGTTCAATCCTAGTGGTTTCTGCTTTCTCGTGTCGCTCAAAGCCCACGATAATTTTTCGACAACTGTCTACTATTGGACAGTAATCCCTACCCATTGGCATACGTTAAGCTCACGAATTGAATTGCGTGATGAAACCTTTGGACGGCGGCCTACCAGCTTTGGAAGGCTCAGCCATTTTGGAGAAACATGATGGATAGGACCTGGTCAGTAGAAATCGAAGGGAAGAAACACCGAATTGAAGTTGACTATGGCAGGAATAACAGCTGGACCGGCAAACTCATGGTCGACGGAGACGAAGTACAGAGGTGGATGAATTCTCAGTGGCTGGACGTCCCGAAAGAAATCGCTTTCGAGGTAGGAGGCAAACCTGCCGTCTTGCGCGAAAAGGGGTTATTTACAGCCAGGATAGATCTCTTTTTTGAAGGAAAATTAATAAACCAAGCTTAATCCAAAATTAGGCATGCCGATGGCGAGTTTCAAAATCCCTCGATTGCCTTCTTGGAGGTATATCAGGTGGTGATTACTTCTCTCATTTGAGCTCACAAGTCTATTCGACTTTTCGTTAAAGGAGCCTGACAATCTCCCCGACTCACCAATTACTCGTGAAGTTTTTGTTGCTCTAAGCAACTGGACCTGCGATAAATTGCCAACTGTGGCATGGTCGGAGTGGAATCATTTGCTCGCGTATGGCGCCCTTGCAGCGGGCGTACTGTTTTTGATTTGGAGTCTTGTTCGTGGAAACGTTTCGGTGCTTGGGCTGGCATTCCTGATCGCCGGTCTTCTTCTCGAACTCACCTCACTTTCTTCTCGCCAAGCTCAGCGCCCTGGCGCACGCGGAGACGTTTGTTGACTAGCTGGAATGACTCGGTTAACAGGGCAGGGTGCCAGCGCAGGAGTCAAAGCCGCATGCCAAATGAGCGAAGTACGAATACCGCAAATCAGCGCGTGGGCGACGGTGAAACAGGAAGAGAAATAGGCTGTCCCTTGTGTGAGCCGTGAAGTTGACTGATCAGCGAAGAATAGAGCGATGTCCGATGTGTGCAGCGTCGCGGACTCTGTGCCTGTGCGACGCGGTGCCGCGAATTGAATTAAGGACTAGGATTTGTCTGGTCATTCATCACAGAGAACTGTCGCGCAGCAGCAACACCGGTCTGCTCGCGGTAAGAGCATTGGTCAATAGCGAAGTGCGGATACGAAGTGAAGGAAGAGCAGCTCTCGATCTTAAAGATCTCTTATCCTCTCAGTATCGGACGTTTTTGTTTTATCCCACCAACGATGCGGTGGAATTGGATCAGGCACTGGTGATGCAGGAACGCACGCCTATTCAACTCATCGTTCCCGATGGCACGTGGCGACAGGCGAGAAAAATTCACTCCCGTCATCCTGAGTTAAAAGACTTACCGAGGGTGAAGATCAGCACGCCGAATCACTCGACATTTCAGCTGCGCGCTCAAAGTAGACCGGAAGGCATGGCCACCTTACAGGCCATAGCTCATGCCCTTGCGATTATTGAAGGTGACGGGGTGGGGGCGCAACTGATGAAGCTGTATCAGGCAAAGATTGAGCGCACGCTCATGGGAGGCGGCATCTTGCGGGGAAATAGGGAGCGGGGTGGGTGAAAATAAAAGGGGGGAGTCCACGCGGTCGGACCAAGCGAACTTCTTGATTTATCAACTTAAGCCGTTCAACCGCTATCTAATACTGCAGCCGGTTCAAGTCGTTCAAAACGTTCAATCACTACGTTCCGTTCATCAGCGGACCGGTCCGTTCAAATGGTTCAAGCCGTTCAACCGCTACGCTCCGTTCAAACCGTTTAATACAATTAAGACTCGGAGGGGGGACTTCCACGTTTCGGGAATTCTCGAAACATCGAAATGAGCCTTACCAGTAAAAGTCTCTTGGGGTTCTAATCAAGCGCAAAGTTCCTCAAACTGAGTTCAATCCTTTCGTTGCGCTGAATCGGTCACACATCCTGTAATAAACCACTCAAATTCGGCTACCCGTCTAGAGCCATAGAACACCGGTGATATAGTTCTTCTAGGAGGGTGGCACCGGCACCCCCAGTGATGAAAAGTAATTCACTTGAGGGCCAAAGGACCTGACGCGCCATCGCTATAGGTCAAATGAAAACCTTTAGGGAAAACATCGTCAGGGTGGGTGCGGTAGTGCTCGCCTTGCCGCTCGCATATGCCGGATGCTCTGCTCGTCGAGAGCCTGTGCGACAGTTTGCGCCATCGTTTGTGCAAATGCAGACCAAGTTCGATTACTCCGAACATGAACCCTACGCGAAATCAGGCGAAAACGGCATAAGCGGACAAGCCTTTCTCACGCGGCAGGGAGATAGCGTCGTCACATGTGCGGGGAACCGCGTTTTGTTGCTGCCGGCGACATCTTACTTTCGTGAAATGTTTTGGCACATGATCGTCGCTGGAAGCGAACCTAAACCCCCGGAGACACCCTATCCCAGTTTGAAAAGCATGATCAGGCGGACTGAGTGCGACGCCCAAGGAAAGTTTTCGTTTTCGGAAATTCCAGACGGTACGTGGTTTGTATTGACGCAAGTGAATGCCAAGCACGGCGGTATATTGATCACAGAAATGACCCTGCCGAATGGCGGGCCGCCTCAAGTGCTGCTCACCGATAAACACATCGTGGGTCGCTGACAGATAAACGGTCGTTCAAAGTTCAAGGTTCAATGTTCAAAGTCAGAGCGAAGCGTGTTCCAACCGTTTCACACGTTCCAGTCGTTCCAATGGTTCGCTTTGTTCCAAACGTTCCAGGGTTCAGTCGATTGTAGCCGTATCTTCCAGTCTATTTTTGGGAATTGCGCGTGAAATGATTTCAGCGTGGGCAGTATACCCGTTTGAAGATGTGAGGAGTCGTTGGAAACCAGCGAGGGTGACGGTATAGTGGCAAAATGACGTCCAAGGAGTGACCGATGGAAACAGCAAAGCGGCAAGCTCTCACGCTTATTCAGAATCTTCCCGATGACTCCACACTCGAAGATATTCAATACCATCTCTACGTACGTGAAAAGGTAGAGCGAGGGTTGACTGAGGTCAAAAGTAGACGAACCGTTAGCCAACGACAAGTGGAAGAGCGGATGCAAAAGTGGCTAAAAAGGTAGTCTGGACTGAGAGTGCCTGGATAGACCTGGAAACCATCGCCGACTTCATCGCCCGAGACTCGCCGTATTACGCCGCTTCTTTTGTCCGTGAAATCCGCAGTCATGCGCGCAGCCTGAGCCGAATGTCGGCGCGCGGTCGTGTTGTTCCCGAGATCGGCGATCGCCAGATTCGCGAACTGCTCGTCCAAAGTTATCGACTGATATATAAAGCAAACCGCTCGCGAGTGGCCATTCTTGCGCTAGCCCACGGAGCCAGAGATTTAGAAGCGCTTTGGACAAGAAAGCGAAGTTAAAATCTAACTTGGTTCATCACGGGGAGCGGTCCGTTCCAGGCGTTCCAGTCGTTCCAAACGTTTCACTGCTTACGAAGACCGTTCCAATGGTTCCAGCCGTACCACAGCTTCGCTCTGTTCCAATCGTTTGCCGGATTCAATAACATGGAACTTCCACGTTTCGGGAATTCTCGAAACGTCGAAATGAGCTTGGAATCAAAGCGATGCATCGGGAAGTGCTAGAAGCAGACGAAACCTACGCACTGCGCGAGCCTGCTGAAGCTTACGCGGCCAATTTTACAGGTCAAACTGAGGCTCTAAGCTCCGAAAACACGGTCCTTTGGAATGAAAGCGTTGAAAACGCAGCAACATAGCCTGGTCCGACCCGGCACGAGCGGCGCTAGTCCCCGAGTTTTTTAAGTGCTCCACAAATTAGTGGACAGCTGTTTCATTAAAACACTGTCGATAGAGAACCTCGGCGTCGGTTCCAGGGATATACGTGTAGACATCGAAACTGACGGAGGGTGAGTAGGAGGGCAGAGTATATCCATCGCATGGGATGAGATAACGCCCCATCTACGATTTTTACTTGCTGGAACAATACGTTTACCCTACATTGAGGGGCGCTGTGCATGCGGGAGCGAATGGCCCGACCGTGGGCCAACTCATGCATGGAAAGGCTCCCATGCAACCCTCCGGCTTAGAGGACGACCTGAACCTTATGCGGCGCGTGGTCGGACGAGACCGCCAAGCGTTCGAGACTCTCTATCACCGCTATTCACCCGTGGTCTACCGTTACTTGTGGAAATTAATCCGCCAGCGAGAAATCGTTGAGGAAGCGCTCAACGACGTGATGATGGTGGTGTGGCAGACCGCGTCGCGCTTTAATGGAACCTCGCGCCTCTCAACCTGGATCCTGGGCATTGCTCACTACAAGGCGCTGAAGGCGCGGGCACGGTCTGCTAAGTTCGATACCGAGCTCCCGCAGGCGGAGCCATACGGAGTCGAGTCCAGTGGCCCTGAGGATGCCTGGGCCCACCGTGAGTTAGCTAGCGCTGTGGCGCGGGCAATTGACAGCCTGCCTCCTGAGCAAGGAGCGGTTGTGGAGCTAACCTTCTATCACGACCTGTCCTACGCGGAGATCGCGAAGATTGTTGGGTGCCCTGTGAACACCGTCAAGACCCGAATGTTCCATGCCCGCCGACGGCTGGCTGCACTGTTCGCCGCTGAGTCGAAAGGATCAGGATCAGAAGAAGGAACCTGAACATATGCGAGACCCGAGTGATCCATCCGATGGGAACGACCACCAAAAAGTGTGGGAGATCCTGCCCTGGTACGTAAACGGTACTTTGGAAGGTCACGAACACGAATTTGTGGCTCGCCACATTCTGAGCTGTCAGAGCTGCGCGGACGAGGTCGTGCGATGCCAGTCCATCGCCACCGCAGTGCGCAGCTCCGAAGAGGCTGCGAGGACGCTATCACCGGAGCATCTTGCGCGCTTAATGGAGCGCATCGACCGTGCCAGCGCGTCGGCCGCCCCGGAGCGCTGGCGGATTCTTGTGCGCGAGTGGATCGAAAAAATCCGGCTTGGTTTTCAGGAGACACCGTCTTTATTTCGTTGGGCACTGGCCGCGCAGACTGTGGCGATCGTCCTGCTCGCCGCGGCTACTCTATGGCAGGCTTCGGTCGCTCCTTCATTACGCTATCAGACACTGTCGGACGCGGGGAGCGGCCCGGAGCCGGGTGGAGTGACCCTTCAAGTGGTTTTTGCCGACGATATCACTGAGCGGGAAATCAGGACATTGCTCAGCAGCATTGGAGCCACGATTGTGGCGGGCCCGTCGCCGATGGCCGTCTACACTGTAGCTTTAGCCGCTGATGATCGCGCAGCACCTGGGCAAACTGAGGAGAGACTTGCGTTGTTGCGGTCACATCCGAAAGTGCGTTTAGCGGAAGCGAAACAGCCGTGATGATACGAATATTGTCTATTCTCGCTGGACTAGCGCTGTTGACTGCCGGGTGTAGCGGTCTCGCTTTACAGGAAGGAATGGGTGAAGAGGCTGAGGCACTTCCCAGGCAACTACAGGCTCGGCAGCTGATTGTCACCCTTGCTCCAGCCACACCAGACGTCTGGGCAACCCTCGCCAAAGACCTTTCAGGTGAGTATGGCCTGGATCAGGTCGGCGCTTTTCCGCTTACCTCGCTCGGCGTGCAATGCGTTGTTTTTCAGGTAAGCGAAAATCGTCCGCTAGATGATGTGCTGGCGCAGTTAACGGTTGACTCTCGCGTGGAATCAGTTCAGCAGAACCAATTTTTCCAAGGTCTCGGAGCGCTCACTGGAGATCCCTACGCGTCTCTTCAATATGGGCCGCGCGCGGTCGGCGCTGACCGAGCTCACGCCTGGGTAACCGGTCGAGGTGTGCGCGTAGCCGTTGTGGATACTGGGGTGGATACCAACCATCCCGACCTCAGGGATCGAGTTGTCAAGACGATTAACTTTGTGGAGGGGGGCGAAAAGACGTTTACGTCCGATCATCACGGCACTGCTGTTGCTGGCGTGATCGGGGCGCGGGCCGACAATGGGATGGGAATCTACGGAATCGCTCCTGATGCTGACCTTTTAGCTGTAAAAGCGTGCTGGCATCGTCGGCCCGGAACCTCGGAGGCGTGGTGTAGTAGCTGGACCCTCGCCAAGGCGATCGACTTTGCTATTGTTGAGCGGGTTCGGGTTCTAAACCTCAGCTTATCCGGACCTCCTGATCCTCTTCTTAGGCGGCTGATCGTAAAAGCCGTAAGCGAACAAAGCATCACAGTAGTCGCTGCCGTGATGGAACGTGGAGATCCAGCGCTTAGCTTTCCCGCCAGCTTATCGACAGTCATCGCTGTGATCGCCAGTGACGCACAGGGTCGCGTGCGTGCGCGCGTGGGCAAACATCCAACGCCACTGGCTGCGCCAGGCGTCGAGGTACTGACCACAGTGCCCAATGGAGCCTACGATTTTCTCTCCGGCAGTTCCTTTGCCACAGCTCATGTTTCCGGAATTGTGGCTTTACTGCTCGAAGGAAATCCACAATTGTCGCCGCGGGAGGTGAGGGACCTACTCGTCGACAGTGGCCACCCCGTCAATGGCAACGATCCAGAAACGGTGTCACTCCGTCAAGTGGATGCTTGTGAGGCGCTGCGGCGAGTTGTGCGTGGGTCATGTTGGTAGATATTTTTTACCGCGATCTAGTGTGGCGTCTCAGAAGTTCGTTTAAAAAGTCCAAACGATGGCAGCCACTGAAGTTGAACTCAAATCCCCCTTTATCCCCCTTTTTTCAAAGGGGGAATTTTCTCCGTGCGATTCTCACCCCTCTTTGCCAAAGAAGGGAAGGGGAGATTTTCCGACGGAATGACGCGAGAATTATGTCGCGACCTTCTGGACAGGACACTAGCTTGATGATTCGCAAGACGCTACATCCAAACTCTTGCCAAAAATTGGACTTCTTGCAACTCATTTCACTGTCTTCACAGTCACGTCCTAATACTTGGCTTTAGACGCAGCTCATAAGGTCAAGTGCCCTACTCATATCTCTGCCTGCGATAGCTAGGCTGCGTCCCCATTTGTTCATTGATCTGATTTGCAAGCCTATATAGCCAGGACGCGTTAGAACCGTTTGCTTACGCAGGGGGATATACATTGAACGAGAATAACGTATCCATGCACTCAACTTACTCACCTTCTGGTGAAATTGAACCCGGTGATCAGAGTTTAAGCGATCAAAACCGTCCCGTCGAAAGCGGAACTCTCCCTATAGCGCAACCTCACTCGAGGCAGAATCTTCGCAGAAAGTCGTGGTGGTCGATCACCTCTCGGGCAAGCCTTGTGGTCTTTCCGGTTCTGGCGGCTTTGACATGGACGCAGTGCGACTTCAGCGGGCGGGAGATTCCAGACTGGAAGCCCATTCTTGCACTCGCGGATGCGGCGTGGGGAAAGGGCGATCTCGATTACGCGAAGCATTTGTATTTGCAGGCGGGGAAGTTCGCAGTCTGGCGCGACGATTGGGCGGGGTTACTCGCCGCCGCCTGTGGGATTAAACAGCTGGAAAGGGAAAGGGGTCCTTATTCCTCTGCTAATGCGCTTTTTCTTCGCGCTAGGGTCGCCGCCGAGAAAAGGCAAAGTCAATCTGGGCTGGTTGCGGTAGCAAAAGCCTTTGCAGCGCTTGGGGAGGACAAAGTCGCTTCCATGGTCCTGTCGCTCGTCGGCAAGGACTGGGTCGAAGAAACCAACGACTCGACTGATATCGTTTCGCCCGGCTGTTGGGACAAGTAAACGAGAAACAGTTGGCGAAAACAATGTTCACGTGGGCTCGGAATAAGCGGTCGTTGGGTTGGATGGAAACCCTGAGAAATCGGCGATTGCTAATCACGGAAATAGATTTCGCAAAATAGACTTACGTTAGGAGATAGAGGAATTTTATGAATGAGTTTTTGCTGATTGTGATAGTTATCATTCATCCAGCTATCCACCCCCTCTACAGTAAGCCAAAGAAAAATTACTTCATCGCGAAGCGGAGGATCGAATGAAGCGTGGAGAACAACCGTTCATGTCCAAATAACAAATAAGAAATAAATAAAAAAGGAAGAAGAAGTGAAAACAATAGCTACAACGAAAATTGAGAAAGTCGAAAATGATAACAATCCCCGCCTATGGCGCTCGATAGAGCATGCAATCATGAAGAGGCATGTACTTTTAAATCGCGTACTCGCGTTTGGCTTGCTCGCCGTCATCGTCCCCGTTGGCCAGACTGCACAGGCGCAAGGGAACAAATCCAAGGATCTGGTTCCACCGATCATATTCCAGGCGGCTGGGCCAATCGCCGAATCGATTCAGAGCACAGTCGATGCGTTCCGCGCCGCTCTGGGCGATCCCAACAACGGCAATAACCCACCGCCGCTCGACAGAAGCGGTCGCCGAGAGATCAACTGGGATGGCGGCAACCCCCCGGTGGATATCACTACAGCCCCCGTAACGCCGTTCAACGTGTTCTTAAACACACGCGGGGGCCAGTTCACCACACCGGGAGTCGGCCTTTCTCAGGCTCCCCCATCGGGTGGACCCCAAGGCGGCCTTGAGGCGCTCTTTAACAATCCGACCTACGGCACCACCTTCAGCACCTTCAGTCCTTTGCGCCTGTTCACTCCGGTAGACAGCAACATCACCGAAGCTTTGTTTTTCGTACCTGGCGCCAATCCCAATCTGCAGCCCGGCACCAATCCGGCGGAGCCGGCAACGGTCCGTGGCTTTGGCGCGGTGTTCACCGACGTTGATGAGCCGAATGGGATCGGGCGTAGGGGGAGGCGTGGCGACCCTCGTGGGGCCAGCACGTTAATGGAGTACTTCGACGTGGATGACAGGCTGATCTTCAGCAGTTTCGTTCCGGCCTCTCCGGGCGATGCGAGTCTTTCCTTCTTCGGCATCGTGTTTGACGACGCGCGCATCGCGCGGGTGCGGATCAGAACCGGCGACATCGCGCCGGGGCCGGATGATGATGAAAAGCGAGACATCGTCATGATGGATGACTTTATCTACGGCGAGCCACAGCCCCTTTTTCAATAGGAACCCTCGCTGAGTAGAACCGAGGCAGAGTTTGGCGAATTACCGTCAGGGTCATTGTCATGGCGCGGCAGCAGACACCAAGCTCCAAGGACAATGACCCTGGCTGCCACGTTTGGAGGCTCAGGAAAGTAGTTGTGCTCTTCTGCTTCGGAAAAGGCCCCGCTGGATCATGAGATTAGGTGATGTATGTGGACGGTGGAGCATTTTTGATGACGAAACCTCGCACCCACAGAGTCACTACGATCTAGTGAATCTGATCTCCTGATGACATGTGGACGCTAGGCCAACTTTCACCTCGATTCAGAGGTTACATGAAGCTTCGAGATCACTCATTGATGTGTTACCGGGGAGTCTCTAACTGGCCACCCGCCTGGGTTGGAAGGGACGCCAAACAATCTCAACAGCTAGGCGGTGAGATAGGCATTCTCAAGAATGTGATTCAGTCCAAGATGAAACCAGTTAATCGGCTTTATCTAACGATCGAACATGAGGGCGAAGAATATTTAGGCGCACTATTATTTGATGATCAATTCGCGTGCCGGAGAACCTACAAACTTCTCCTACGTCATCGTGGCAAACTCATTCACAAAATTGGTGAAATTGATGTTCCAGAGTCAGCGCCAACGGCAACTGGAAGAAGGGTGTGCAAAGTGTGCGGTTCTTCACAAAATTGTGATTTCACAGTGTTGGAGGATGTGTGGAGAGCAGCGGTTCCAGTCGGATACCGAGACGAAAGGGTGTGTCTTAATTGTTTCGAGGTGTTTACTTCTGAAAAACAAATAGAATTATTGCGAGGAAAAGGTGGCTCAGAATGCCCGTGATCCGTCGCTTGCCAACAAATACCGAGGCCCGTTCAAATCGTTCAAAACGTTTCAATCCCGTGGATCGGAGTTCGGGGTCCGTTCAAGACGTCAGATTAACGGTCGTTCAAAGTTCAACGTAGCTCGGAACCATCCAAAGCGTTCAGTCGTTTAATGGTTCGGCAGGCTCACCATGACCGGCTCAACCATCCGCTCGTTCCTTCGATAAAACTCAGGACGGGCTCTGAGCTTTGTCGAAGGATGCGCTCCGTTCAAGACGTTTTGCCGCCGAATCACATCGTTCGTGATATCCGAATCAGTAACGGCCCTTCGTAAAAACAGATTACGCAGCTGAAAGGGCGGCGACGTTCGGACACGGAAGCACATGGCGAGCATGCGGTTGGCCGCAGTGAGAAGAAAAGTAGCAATGGCCCCCTCTCACTTGGTTTCGCAAGCCTGGTCCTTTCCCTTTCCTTTTTGAAATGTACTTTTGAGTTTGTTCAACAGTATTCTTGCCCAGACTAATTCAGTTGCAAGGATACTTAGTCCGACTGGTATTACAACAACAGCGGGACCCGGCAGCGCGATCATTGCGACTCCCATAACGAGAATTGTAGAACCGACTACGATCACAATGACTCTTTTCGCCTGTTTAAACGTTTTCAGTATCAGAGTGTTCATCAATCAAAATGATAGAAAATAAAGGGCTTAAGTCTAGCAAGGGATCTCGCTAGGCGCGGGTCGGACCAAGGGAAGCTGCGCGCTCGCCCTCGGCTATTGCTTCGCCTTTTGAGGATGGTGGCAATTACGCTCGCAGCGAAGCGGCATTACTTATCGGAGTTTTCATTACGCTGTTCGTCTAAAAGCCGCCTGGCTTCTTCTTCCGACAACGCATCCAATTCGTCGATTAGTTTCGTTATGCCTTGCTCGTCTAAAGTCTTTCCCTGATGTGTCGTAATCATGGTTGCCATATCCGCAATGGTCGGTGATTCAAATAGTGATTGTAGTGGAATATCTAGCTGAAACTGCTGGATCACCCGCGACACAACCCGGCTCGCCGACAGCGAGTGCCCGCCAAGGTCGAAAAACCTGTCATGCTTTCCTATAGGACGAACATCAAGGACTTCCTCCCAAATCCGCGCCAGACTCTTTTCGATCTCGCTTACCGGCAAAGCAAAGGGCGTAGTGAGATCCGGCCGCTTATCATCCGGTCTAGGTAACGCCTTGCGGTCCACCTTCCCATTGGTCAAAGGCAGCGACTCCATAAACATGAACGCAGATGGAATCATGTAGTCGGGCATTTTCCTTCCTAAATAGTCACGGATGTCGGTCACCCTGGGCGCCGGATGAGAGCGACAAACGACATAGGCGGTCAAGTACTTGTCACCATTCGATCGGTCAAACGCGACCACCGCCGATTGCCTTATTTCCGGGTGCTCCGATAGTACGGCTTCAAGCTCGCCTATCTCCACTTTTGCGCCTCTGATCTTGACCTGATCATCTTTCCGCCCCATATAAACCAAACAACCATCGGGCAGCGTCCGCCCCAGATCACCCGAAACATACAGCCGTACGTCCGCGCTCTCTTCGCTATCCGAGAACTTCTCGTTAGTGAGTTCGGAATTATTCCAATAGCCGGACGACAAATAGCGGCTCGCCACCGCGATTTTGCCAATCTGATTCACGCCAACTTCATTTTGCGCGTCATCCAGCAGTAGTATTCGTTTATCTTCAATCGGATAGCCAACGGGAACAATCGCAGTGTCGATCTCCGTATTCTTGTCGATGAAGAATACGCACAGGTTTCCCGTTTCGCCTGCGCTGAGTCTGTTCATCAAAATACATTCGTTCGAAAAATACTTTTTATAGGAGAGGAGATCATTCCTGAATAAAACGTCGCCTCCAAGCTGGATGATACGGATGGATGGAAATGCTGCCAATTCGGCTAATTCTCCGACCAGATAGCGAAAAACCGTTGGCACCGATTTGTAACAGGTTATTCCCTCTCGACTGAGCAATCGGGCCAGGTTCCCGATGCTTTCTTTCTCGATATCAAATGGGAAAAGAGCAGCGCCGCTGAGCAAGCTTGTAAGCAGGTCTCGGGTGCCATAACTGAGCCTGATCAAGGCGAGCAGACGGTCGTCGGGACAAATGTGCGCCAAGTTGATCGTCGACCGAGCGCTACTGAGAAGCCTGCGATGACTGCGAACAATGCCTTTCGGCTTTCCAGTGGAGCCCGAGCTATAGCGAATTTCGGCCGTCACCGCGCTTGGAATCATAAGTTCCAAATTGTCATCCGGTGCGTCGGCTGCCAATGAGTCAAAACTTACAACGGGAATCAATCCCTTCGCGACAGTTGAGGCGGGTTCGAGATACTCGTCACTGGTTAATATAGCTTCTGCTTGGGAATCGTTGATAGTCGAAATGACCCGTTCTATGGGAAAGGACGGCTCTATCGCTATCACGATTTTCCCAGCTTTCCAGATCGCAAAACAACAAATGACTGCTGTTAAATTATGCTCAGAAAAGACAACGACGGGCCGGTTTCCTCGACCGAGTTTTTCGAGGAGCGCCCGCGCCACCCGGTTCGCCGATTTGTTCAACTCATCGTAGGTTACGAACCTGTCATTTATTTTTACCGCGATTCGGTTAGGGTAAGTTCGCGCAATCTTCTCGAAGCGCTCCGGGATAGAAGTTTCGACGTCCTCTTGAGGGAATTCAACAAAGCTCCCCGAAGGGTGAAAACATCGGGCCCGTATCGCTTCTTGTTCCGGCGGCAAATTCATACTGCGTCTCCTAGAGTCATCACCCACATCTTTGCCACTCCATGCATGCAACCATCTCGCACCGGGGCTTTATACGCTTCTGTTAGGTTGAGAACAAGGCTGGTAGTCAAAACGCGTCTGGTCTTGTTGAATTGAAAGAACTTAGAGATATTTTTGGTAGAACTAAGAACGGACCGGTCAAAGGTTCAAGGTTCAATGGTTCGACAGTCTCACCATGAGCGGCATAATTTGAGGAAGGCGCGGAGCATTCAAATCGTTCAAGCCGATCAATGGTTCGGCCGTTCGAGAAGCCTCACGGCAGACTTCCTCGACGGCCTTCAGTTCCGAGCCCTGTCGAGGAATCACCATGACCGGCTCGATCATCCGCTCGTTCCTTCGGTAAAACTCAGGACGGGCTCTGTCGAAGGATGCGCTTCGTTCAAGTCGTTAAGTACTGAGGAGCGGTTCCAGTAGTTCCAATTGTTTCAGTGGTTCCAGCCGGTCAAATCGCGACATGGAGCGCGAGATCCGTCGAAACGCGTGGAACGACGTTCGATGCTCAAGATGATGCGCGGGTTTGAAGCGATTGCGTTTGGAAGTTTGACATTTGTTGAGAACGTTAGGGTCGCGCGGCAGTGGCGAAGCCGGGTTTTGAAACAACCGCCGCTCCGGCTCGAGACTATGTCTGGGTCATGTCAGTTACTCGCTGGTGGTAGATGCGGTCGTCCCCTTCGCTGATGCCGCCGACTTTTGCCGAGATGCGGAACATCTCGAGAGGTGCGGTTCCCGAATTGGTGAACCAGTACATCGTATTGCGCGGAATCAGGACAGCTTCTCGCGGCCCTGCCTTGGCGATGACCTGGTCGTTTTCGCCATAGAACGTCACTTCGCCCCCGACGACGACCCACGTAGCATCCCCGTCGGTGTGATGGTGTAGCGCCACCTCACCGCCCGTATCCCAGTGGTGCAGCAGGATATTGAGCAGCTCGCTGCGTGCGAGCCGCTTGACATTGCGCTCACCGGGCTGCCACTTGGTGTTGACCACCTGCACCGCACTTTTCGGAACGGGCTTCGCCTTGGTCTCCATGTGAGTTCCTCCATTGAGTTGTTCCTATGCACGTATGTATCCCCAGGGAGCAAAATTCGTCAAGTGCTTGGCTGGGATTTCGGAAGGCCGACTTCGGGTCGGTCCAACACAGCTTCTTGATTTAGCTGTGTACGATATCGTAAAGAGCAATAGGCAACAGTCAAGAAGAACTCGTTCAAAGTTCAAGGTTCAAAGTTCAACGTAGCTCGGAACCATCCAAAGCGTTCAGTCGTTTAGCTGCTGCGCTTACTGCTGCGGCCCGTTTCAATCGTTCCAGTCGTTAACCATTGAAGAGCGGTTCCAGTAGTTCCAATTGTTTCAAAGGTTCCAGCTGTTCAAATCGCGGCATGGAGCGCGAGATCCGGCGAAACGCGTGGAACGACGTTCGATACTCAAGATGATGCGCGGGTCGGAAGCGATTGCGGTTGGAAGTTTGGCATTGGTTGAGAACGTAAAGAATCAGGTTGGCGGCGTCTCTTTGGCCAGTCGGGGCGCGATGTCCAGGGCTATCGCGAGCAGAACGTCAACCTCGGCCTGCGTGAAGCCTGCGGCGGTTAGAAACTCGGCATCCTCCTTTGGAATAGCCGTTCGCCGAAGATGGCAAAAACAAGCTGTGGCGCTTCTTCAAGAGCTGCCAACATTCCGGTGGCCTCCATGGCTTTTTCGGCTCGGAGATTGCCGCGCATTGCAGTGGACAAGCTGCTGTGGAAACAATTAGACTCATCGCAGCAAACGCGTGCTGAGAGTTCATAGGGAGGATCAATTATGATTCCGCTGAGCCGGTATGAGGCTGGAGAAGTTATTATTCAAGAAAACGACCTTGGCGAAACGGCCTATGTCATCAACCAAGGGCAGGTTGAAGTAAGCAAGGAACTACAGGGGCAAAAGGTTCACCTGGCTTACCTCGGGGATGGAGAAACCTTTGGCGAAATGAGCATGATCGACGAGAAGCCACGCAGCGCAACCGTGACAGCCGTTACCGAGACTCTGGTGTGTGAGATCCGGCGGGACGACTTTTTCAACAGCTTTCAGACAGACCCCAAAGTGGTGCTCCAACTCTTGAAAGTTCTCTTTGAGCGTTTACGTGAGGCGGATGCCAGGATCTTGGAGCTCCAAAAAGCTGACCGCCAGCAGGCGCTGGTCCCTGAAGTCCTGCCCGTAGTTCTAGCTAGGGATCAGCCCACTGTTGCGCTGGAAGGGATAACCCCGCGAGCTGCCGACGCTCTACCGGTAACTCCTTTTCCGATCACACAATTCCCCTTTCGTATTGGCAGAGAGAGTGCAGATCCGCTTGTCTATAATGATCTGATGCTTCCCGACTCTGTGCCACTACAAATCTCTCGGCATCATCTTGCCTTTATCAAACACGAAGGCCGGGTAGGGGTTCAGGACCGAGGTAGCACCCTGGGTTCATGGGTAGATGGTCGACCGGTAGGCGGGCCGTCTGGCCTGTCTGGCCCCGTGTTTTTTACTGGGACAGAAGGGCTTCTTGTGTTAGGCACTCGGGACTCCCCCTTCCGATATCGGGTTAGCCTTGGTACTAAGGTTTCGTGAGCTTCTGCAGGAAACGACTTTTGATGCTCAAGGTGAAGCACAACAAGCAGGCAAACAGGCACTATGCAACGTGCATAGGCAACAGGCAACAGTCAAAAAGAACTCGTTCAAAGTTCAAGGTTCAAAGTTCAACGTAGCTCGGAACCATCCAAAGCGTTCAGTCAAGAATAGAAAGTCAGAACCCGAGCGTGACTAAACGATCGAACAGAAAAGCGCACTCGGCAGGGACTCGGTGGTGCCTTAGCGTGTTTCAATCGCTCCAAGGGAACTAGAAGTTAAAAGCATGAGAGGGGGATAAACATGTCCGACCCGCAACCAAAGGTGCTCGACCTCATCTTCGGCAGATGGCGTAGCCAGATTCTGTACGCCGGCGTCAAATTGGGAGTCTTCGACGCCCTGCGCAACGGCCCGAGGAAAGCGACGGCAATCGCCCATGAGCTCGGGCTCGCCCCCCATCTCGCCTATCGGCTCCTGCGAGCCCTCGGCTCGCTCGATCTGCTTGCGGAGGCCGCGGAGCGAACATTCTCGCTCACCGAGGCGGGAGAGCTGCTCCGATCGGATCATCCGCAAACGTTGCGCGGGGTCACGTTGCTGGAAGAAGGTCCCGAGCACTATGCGCTCTGGACGCATCTGCCGGCGATGATTCGTGACGGAAAGCAGAATGCGTTTGTGCGCGAGTTCGGACGAATGGCCTTCGATCACGCGATGCACGATCCAAGCTATGCCGAGGTATTCGATGGCGCGATGAGCAGTTACTCCCGCGCCCAGACGGATTGGATACTCGAGGCGCTTGAGTCATACGACTTCGGAAAGATAACTCATTTGTGCGACGTCGGCGGCGGCCACGGCTACCTGTTATGCAGGTTCCTCGAGAAGCATCCCCATCTCAGGGGAACAGTATTGGAGCGGGCGGAAGTCATCTCGAATCCCACCCGGTTGTGGGCACGAGCAATGGGCATGAGTCACCGCTGTGAGTATGTGGCCGGCGATATGTTCGATGCCGTACCGAACGCCGACGCTTACATCATGAAGCTCATCCTGCATGATTGGAACGATGATGAATGCGTTCAGATTCTTCAGAACCAGTACCGGGAAGTTAAGCCCGGTGGCCGGGTTTTCATCGTCGAGCATGTTATCCCCGAGCCAAGGACAGCCCACTTTTCCAAGTTGTTCGACATACACATGATGTGCTGGGGTACGGGACGGGAACGAACCGAGGACGAGTACGCGTCTTTGCTGGAGAGGGCCGGCTGGAAATATCGTGGGACCTGGTTTCCTTCCTCCCGTGCTATGGGCGTAGTCGAAGGTGCGAAGGTCTAAAACTTCTGAGCTCGTTCAAACCGTTCAAGCCATTAACTGGATTAACCTCGTTCAAAGTTCAAGGTTCAAAAGTTCAACGGCAGATTCTCAGGCGTTCCATCCGTTCCAATGGTTTGGCCGTTCGAGAAGCTTCACGGCAGGCTTCCTCGACGGCCTTCAGTTCCGAGCCCGTCGAGGAATCACCATGACCGGCCCGATCTTCCGCTCATTCCTTCGATAAAGCTCAGGACGGGCTCTGAGCGTCGTCGAAGGATTCGCTCCGTTCATCATGGGGATCGGTCCGTTCAAATGGTTCAAGCCGTTCAACCGCTTTGCTCCGTTCAAAGCGTTAACGGCAAATACAACCCGGAGGGGGAACTTCCACGTTTCGGGAATTCTCGAAACGTCGAAACGTTCGAAAACCGGGGAGATTGGCGCTAACGTGTAAAGCTGCCGCGTAAGCATGACCCATTAGGCGGTTGATTGTCCGGTTTAAAATTGTAGAACCGTCGGTTGATCCATCAGAAAGGAATGCATGCACGTAGCAGAATTCATTTCGAGGAGGAAAGACCATGGCAGAGCTGAAGCAAGACCCGATGCATCCGTTGAAACACGAGCAATGTTATCTTTGTTTCACGACGCTCGTTGAGCCCCCTCCGGCAAACGCTCCATCCCGTGAGGCGGTGCGCCGGCCGCACAAGGAATACATGGCGAAACTCGAAAGCGAGGGGCGCCTGTTCGCCGCGGGCCTGCTCAAGAACGACAAGGACAATGAAACAACCTGCGATCTCGGTTACGGCATGTTCATCCTGCGCGCGGAGACCAGGGCGGAGGCGGAAGCGATCGCCTTTCAGGAGCCCAATACCAAAGCGGGTCTTCGAACCATGAGGGTGGTTCCCTGGACCCGGGGGGAAGGGGATATCAACATTTCGATCAGCTTTACCAACGGTACCGTAAAGATCGATCGGCGCACTTATTTGCTGGAGAATGGCTAAACACATCGTTCAACCGTTTCACTCAGTTCAAGCCGTTCAATGGTTCGGCCGTTCGAGAGGCCTCACGGCAGGCTTCCTCGACGGCCTTCAGTTCCGAGCCCGTCGAGGAATCACCATGACCGGCTCGATCATCCGCTCGTTCCTTCGATAAAACTCAGGACAGGCTCTGAGCTGCTCGAAGGAAGCACTTCGTTCAAACCAAAGGCTATCGCCCGTTCCAATAGTTCCAGAGGTTCCAATCGTTCCATTTTTTGAAGATTTTCAAAGAGCAGATCGATAGTGGGTTGAGCAAGGGCTGGAGAACGGCCGGCGGTCCGCGATGATCGCTGGTCGGAAGCTATTGTGGTTTGGGAGTTTTGGCATTTGTTGAGAATGTCAGGAATCAGCTCGGCAAACGTGGCGTGCGGCGGATTGACCCGGCGCGAAGATCGAATTATATGCTTGATTCTCGAGTCGCACAGCTAAATCGACGAGGGGAATCAACGAGGCTTTCCCGCTGACCGCTTCATACTGGGAACAGCGTCGCGTACCAGTATGGCTTTACAGAAAGATTCACAGCCGCACGAGAACGACGGCTTTTTTTCTTCCTACCAGCTTTTAACTCTGTATTTCCCGGCGTTCGTCTTTGCGCTGGGCTACAGCATCGCAACACCGGCGATACCGGTATTTGCGAAATCCTTCGACACCGGCTTCGGCGTCGCTTCCCTGGTGATCGTCGTGCATGCCCTGGGCGCGTTGCTCGCCGCCGTGCCGACCGGCTTTCTCGTCGATCGCATGGGCCGCCGCCCGATTCTCATCGCCGGGCCGGTGCTCGTGGCGGTGTCGTCTTGTCTCATCGCCGTGGCGCACTCGTTCGGCGAGCTTTTGATCTATCGCTTGATCGGCGGCGCGGCCATGGAAATGTGGCGTCAGTCCAGGCTCGCGATCATCGCCGATGTCGGCAAGCGCCGGCAGCGCGGCCGGCAGATGAGCGGCATGATCGGCACCGAGGGAGCCGGCCGGCTGATCGGCCCCGCGCTCGGCGGATTGCTGGCCGCGTGGAGTATCCGGCTGCCGTTCGTCGCCCACGGCGTTCTCGCGCTGTTGGCCATCGTGCCAAGTTTTTTTCTCGTCCGCGAATCGGCACCGGCCGGAGCGAAGAGCGCCGGCAAAAAAACCGAAGATCAGCTCGACACCAAAGCCTTGGTAGCCTTGATGCTCGACGACAGGTACCGCGGTTTTCTCTGCGCCCAGTTCTTCGCATCGATGACTCGCGGCGTGCTCTGGGGCGGCACACTGCTGTTGTACGCAACCTTTACTTACGATGTCGGGGCGCGCGGGTTGGGCGGCTTGGCGACCATGAGCACGGTCGTCGGCATCCCGATCACCCTATCGTGCGGCTATCTAATGGACCGCTTCGGACGCAAGACCACGATGGTGCCCGGCTTTGTGTCCATGGCGTTGGGATTATTTTTTCTCGCGGCGAACGCTCAGTGGCATTGGGGCCTGGCGATTTTTGTCGGCGCTTTTCTCTGGATGCATGCCAGCCAAGCGGTTACAGCGGGAAGCATGCAGGTGCTCGGCTCGGACATGGCGCCGGCCCATGCGCGCGGGCGGTTCTTCGGTTTCTGGCGCTTGATCGGCGAGATCGGTGGCATGGTCAGCCCGGCGCTATTCGGCTTTGTCGCCGAGCATATGGGCTACACGGTTTCATTCGCGATGATCGGTTTGTGCTCGCTCGCCACCGCAATGCTATTGGCTTTTTCCGTAAAAGAAACCGTCACCCCAGTAAAATAGAACTCGTTCGACCGTTTCACTCGGTTCAAGACGTTAACTGATCAACCTCGTTCAAAGTTCAAGGTTCAATGTTCAAAGTCAGAGCGAAGCGTGTTCCAACCGTTTCACACGTTCCGATCGTTTTCCGGGTAAACCGCGGTTTCTGGAAAACATTATCACGCTACCGGTCAGCTTAAGACGCTCTCCATTCAGCGGGCTTCGTCCAAGCAAGCCGTGTCGTCGTAGACCTACGACTTTACGATCTCTTCATAGGGCGGTTCCGGCATTCCCTTCTTCCAGCTTGGGTCGCGGATCTCGAGACGGTTCCCGCTGGGATCGTAAAAGTAGAGCTCTCGTCCGGTGAAATAGCCCTTGCCGCGGTATTCCAGCTCGACGATGGGAATCTTCTTTTCGTGAAGCGTCTTGCAAGCCTGCACGAACCCTTCGGAGCTTACCGTGAAGGAATGATGCACGCGATCTTCGACGATGGTTCTATCCTGCGGTTTCTCCCGCTCGCACAAAAGGATGTTATGATCGCCGACATTAAAGCAGGACATCACGTTATTGCTGAGGCGCCCGACCGGTTTGAGCCCGAGCAGCCCGCCGTAGAAATCTTCGGAAGCCTTTAAGTTGTTGACGGGAATCGACCAGTGAGTAACACCTTCGATTTTGAATGTTGCCATGAAAACCTCCTTTGCATTACGTCAATGCTGACCGTGGAAAAATAACTTCTTGTTCGACAAACAACCTAGCACAAAACCCATCGGACACGGAAAAGCGAGGTCTACCATCGGAATTTAGCAGGTAGCAGGATCTAAAAGAATCCTGTAAAGAAATTCTTGACGAGGGTGTGGCTCTTGGGGTCAGTGGCCTGTTCATTCAGGCTCACCCAGTCTGAAATGCCGCCCTCGTCACCTGCATCATCCGAGGGTCGACCGGGATGGTGCCATATTCTCTTACCAGAATACGTGGCTCTGTAAGTAGACGAGACCGAAGGATGATGAAAACTCGATCTACGAAGGAGGAGCTACGTGTCAGAAGAAAAGCCTTTAGAACTGAGAGTCAGTGTGGACGTGGGATACCGTCGTCACAGTGTAGCGATGGGGTTATCCAGCGGCGAGGTGCTCGAAGAGTTCGAAGTCGATCACCGGATCGAGGGTTTTCAAGAGTTCTTTTCTCGTATCGAGAGGCAACGTAAGACAAGGAACTGTCCGGTAGCCGTAGCCATGGAAGGTTACAACGGCTACGCGCGGCCACTGGATAGCATGGTCCGTCAACGGGGCTACCGGCTTTATAATCTCAATAACTTAAAGTTTGCCCGGTTCAAGGAGATCTTTCCCGCAGCCGCCAAAAGTGACCGTATCGATGCGCGCAAGGGATTGGAGCTGTTTCAGTTGAGCGATCATCTGCCGTTGGCCAAAGAAGTGCTTCAGGAAGTCACTGGGACACCGCCCGAGAATGAAGTCCTCAAACGATTAACGCGGCGCCGGCGACGATTAGTCAACGAGCGGGTGCGAGTGGTGAACAGTCTACAGGCCGATCTGCAAGCGGTGTGTCCTGGTTTGTTAGAGATCACTGGAGAAGCGAGCAATCAGTGGTTTTTAAATTTTCTTCTCAGCGCGGACACCCTGCCTCAGCTGGCCCGGTTACGGCGCAGCACAGTGCTGAAGATCCCCTCGGTGGGAGTGAAGTGTGCTGCCACTATCGAGGCCTGGCAGAAGCGTGCCCATTTTAGCCAAGAGGTTAAGTGGGTCGGCGAGATGATCCAAGAAGATGCCAAGCGGTGTCTCGAACTCGATGAAAAGATCAAACGGTTGGAAACCAAGATCGCCGAGGTTGCTAAGAACTCCAAGATCGCCAAGATTTTACGATCGATTCCAGGGTTTGGTGCCGTGTGTACTTCAGAGTTGGCCGGAGAGATTGGAACCATTGAGCGGTTTGCCTCCGAAGGAAGTATTTCGTTGTATCTCGGCATGTCCACGTTGGACAACAGCTCGGGGAAGTATCAGGGAACTAAAGCACCCAAGCACGTGAACACTCGCGCCAAGGCAGCGATGATGATCGCCTTGGATCGGCATCGAAAGTACGTGCCGGAGTCGCAAAGATACTATGAAAAGAAGCGCAGCGAGGGAAAGAAACACAACCAGGCGATTCGAGCTCTAGGTCGGCACTTGTCCCGGATCATTTACAAAATGCTCACCGAAGAACGCGAGTACCAGATACGCCCCGAAAAAGGGAATACCAAGGCCAAGGTCAAATCGAGAGCGTTCGTTAAAACGCAAATACGGAGGCCGAAACTCTCGGCGAAGTCTTAAAGTCGAAAGTCTACGAGCAGAATACCGAAAAATCGGCTCCATCCGCTTGAAATTTTCAGCGGGATGTTCAGACTTTCATTTCTGACAATCTCGAGACGGAAATGAATTAACGACGGTTTTCCGTTTACCGGGAAGCGCTCGACCCAATACTCATAAGGCATGAGACAATAGTAAAATAAAACACGTTCAACCGTTTCACTCCGATCAAGCCGTTCAATGCCCCGGATTTGGTCCGGGGTCCGTTCAAATCGTTCAAAGCGGAGCTCAGTTCGAAGCTTCAAGATTAAAGATTTTAACGTGAACGCTGCGATGCTCCTGCATGCTAGTGGTAGGACGAATGGATTGAGAGCTTTGCTCAACGCTGACCAGGGTCGCGGGCGGGATTTCCTTCGTTTGGCAAACGCGCTGTCGGCATTGTACCCTAAGGAGAGTGAAGAGAAGCGGCTGCTGACGCAATGCTACTAGGAGAGTTACTCGAAAATGACTCTAGCGAAAAGAAAATGTCGTCAAAAAAGCAGGAGATTGACAGTATGACAATTACGGACCGTATAGAAATCAATCCAAAAGTAATGATGGGAAAGCCCGTGATCAAGGGGACTCGCATCCCCATTGAATTGATTCTGCGGAAGCTCAGTGAAGGTGCTACCAGCGACGATTTGCTAGACGCCTATCCTCGTCTCAAGGCAGAGGATATTCACGCAGCCATCGGCTATGCTGCCGACACTTTGGCGCACGAAGAGACCATTATTGTGACGCCGCCGAAAAAGCGCGCGAAACGATGATCGATGCGCTTTCTGGCCGATGAAAGTTGCGACTTCTCGGTGGTGCGAGCGCTTCGTTCCGCGAAGCATGATGTTGTCGCAATCGCTGAAGTGTCGCCTCGTGCGGAGGACGACGACGTTAGAGAACGAGCGGTTAGCGATAAGCGGATCTTGATTACGGAGGATAAGGACTTCGGTCAGTTGGTTTATGCGAGTATGAGGAGAACGGGCGGGGTAATTTTCATTCGGTTTCCGGCGCGTGCGCGGCGTTATCTTGCGGTAGCCGTACTCGATCTCGTGAGACAACGAGGAGAACGGCTTGTCGGAACTTTTACAGTCGTCCAGCCGGGACGCGTTAGGACGGGCCGAAATCCAAGAGGCTGAAGACATGGATCCTTGGTACAAAGTTGCTACAACCGGAAACGCGCCAGAAGATTAGAGCAGGGCTAACTCAGGGTGACCCCCCGAGGCCCCAAAACCGGTTGCCAACGCAAGCCGACGAAGCTGCTCAGTCTCGCGTATGAGCGAGCGCTCGGACAGCATCGCCCCGAGCCAAGCGAAGCAAAACCGCAACTTTCACCAAACGCACGCTCGCTTGACGACTCGTCGGTCCGGCGATATAGCTGCCGTCGTGCGCGATTCGGGCGATCGACTTTCGCGCCGTGATTGCCACGGCAGCAATCGCAGTCATGATCGAGCTGCCGTAAATAGCGCTGCTAGGCAGGATAGAAACAGGGAGATATCCAATGACACGCATTGCCATTCTGACGCCCGACGAAATGAATGATGAACAGCGCGCCGTGATCGACGCGTCCAAGGCCAACGGCAAGCCGCATGGCGGGCCATTCTGGGCCTATATCCGCAATCCCAAACTGATGCAGAGCGTCCAGAACACGGGAGCCTGTATCGCCGACTGCACCCTGTCCGCCCGCGAACAGCAGATCGTCACTTTGACCGTGGCGCGTTTCTGGGGCGCGAAATACCCGTGGGCGGCTCAGTGCCGCAACGGTCTTAAAGTCGGACTCACGCAGAAAGAGATCGACGCCATCAACGCCCGTGGCGCGCTGCCGACCGATGACAAGCGCGAATTGCTCGCGCATCAGCTGGCCAACGAACTGCTCGCCGACAAGGGACTCAGCGATGCCACCTATGCAGCCGCCGCAGCAACCTTTAGCACTGAAGAGCTGGTCGCTCTGGTTGCCCGCGTCGGCTCGTTCTCGATGACCTGTTGCACCGCCAACGCGTTTGATATCACGCCGCCCGATGACGCACCCGACCGCCTTAAGGCATAGAAAACGCGTTGGCGCTCCAGGGGCAGCGCCAAATCCGACGAACGGTCTACACAGCAATCGTTCCGAATATTTCAACGCAATCGATGGGGAGGATGCCGATGAAGTACATGATCAGCTGGTTCGAACGTCCGCAAGGCTCCCCTGCGGATTACGAGAATGCCCAGAAGCGGATCCTTGATGTGTTCGGCCAATGGAAGGCGCCGGCCAATTTCAAGATCGAGGTGTTCGTGGTGCGAGTGGGCGAGTGGGGCGGGCATATGTTGGTGGACTGCGACGATCCGCTGACCGTTCACAAATTTTGTTCGACCCTCCCTGCTTTTGAGTTCGAGGCGCGGCCCGTGATTAAAGTCGAGGACGCTGTCCGGGTCGAACTCGAAGCTATTGCCTGGCGCGACGGGCTGAAGCAGAACTGACTGCTGTTTTGCCTTTGTTGAGTGCCGAAACCGGTTGCCAACGCAAGCCGACGGAGCCGCTCGGCCTGAGTTTGAGCGAGCGCTGCGATCTGGAACACTTTGCGCTCCACCGACCGCTGCGCCGCCCAAGCCAGCCGAAATAACACTGGGATTTTCATCAAACAGCAAGGGAATTGACAGCTCCCCGGTCCGTAGTGACTCATTTTGAAAGCAGATCCTTCACGGAGTTTATCCTGAGTCCGACCGAAGGATTCAGGATGACAATTCTACGCAGGTGTCATTCTGAGCACAGCGAAGAATCTGTTTTGCTCTGGTTCCTGCTAAAAACTTATGTCGGCCGCCCAAACTGAGTCACTACCCCCTACGGGTCCGGCGAGGTTGCTCGTAGTTTAAATTTTCTATAGATATCTATAGATACAATCGGTACAAATTTAGGAGGTAGGATCATGGCAATCACAACGGAGCGCCCTCTCGATGATGCGCTCACCGCAATCAAGACGCGCCGCTCGGTGAAGGAGTACCTTCCCACCGAGGTTCCTCGGGAGTGGATCGAGGAGCTGCTCGACGCCGCCCACTGGGCGCCCAACCACAAATTGACCCATCCCTGGCGTTTCCACGTGTTCTCCGGAGAGGGGCGCGAGCGCTTGGTCGGAGCCCGACAGGCCGCAACACGTTGGGCCGCGGAGAAAAAGGGGGAGCAGGCGAGCGAAGAGGCTCTCAACTTCGCTCGGGCGAAGTGTTTTTCATCCCCGGTTCTCATCATCGTTTCCATGGTGGGCGATGAGAAAAAAATTACTGACCAGGAGAACTACGCGGCCTGCTGGTGCGCGATCGAAAACCTGCTGGTCGCCGCGACGGCGCGAGGCCTGGGCAGCTATCCCAGCACGGGCGACTGGATCGACCAAAACTTTGTTGGCCCGGTTCTCGGACTCACGGAGAAAGAGCGGCCGGTGGCATGCATTTTTCTGGGGTACTCCGAGCAGCAGACGATGGCCAAGCGCCTGCCCGTGGAGCGCCATACCACCTGGTACACGGAGGCATGAGCGCTTCAAGCGCGGTTTAAAGGCTTACGCCGGTTCAAGGTTCAACGTTCAAAGGGTTCAAGGGCTGATTGAGAGGGAAACTTCGACGTTTCGGGAATTCTCGAAACGTCGAAAAAGGAAACTAAGCACTTTCGGCGAAAACACCGAGAATCAGCCACTGTTCAGCGGTAGGAATCGGTCGTTTGGTATCGCACTTTTTCTAATTGCAGCGCGAGCGCTTCGATTTGCTCCTGCCAATAGCGCTCGGTACCGAAGTCAGGAAACGACGCTTTGAAAGCGCTGTCTTCCCAGCGGCGCGCGATCCACGCGGAAAAGTGAATCATGCGCAGCGCCCGCAACGGCTCGATCAGCTGCATCGTCGCCATGTCGAAAGTTCTGATCTGTTCGTAGGCCTCGAGTAAGATACGCCTTTGCTCTTTCCCGTAGTCGTCGTCTCCGCCCGTGAGCATCCAGATGTCTTGAACGGGAGGCGCGTAGAGCATGTCGTCGAAATCGATGAAGTACGGATCGTCTCTATTCCACAAAATATTTCCGGAGTGGCAATCCCCGTGGAGCAGAACGTACTGGACGTCCTCGAAACGAGGAGTAATGGCGTCGCAAATTTGCGTGACGATCGTTTCGAAGCGACTTGCGAGTTCCATCGGAACGAAGTTTCCGTCTTTTAAAAACTTCAAAGGGTCTCGCCCATAAGTTTGCGGATCAAGCCGTAACCGTGGCGCGGCTTTTTCCGTCGCCCCGACGTTATGAAGGCGAGCCATGAACCTTCCCAGGCGCGTGAGCTGTTCCGTCGTCAGTTCCGGCTCGAGTCGCCCCGGACGCTTCGGGAAGACGGTGAACATCACTTCGTTAATTTCGAAAATACTTTGTCCCTTGTCGTCGGTGAGCGGGCAGACGACGGGAATTTCGCTGGCTTCGAGGGCCTTCAGAAAATCGTGCTCGGCCTGAATGGTGGCGCGGCACCAGCGGCCGGGGCGGTAAAATTTGATGACGACGTGGGGGCCTTCTTCCATCTCGATGTCGTACACGCGGTTTTCCAGCGCATGGAGCGCGTAGAAGCGGCCCGTGCAACGCCCGCCCAATTTCTCAGCGGCGTCGAAAATGATCTCTGGAAGAATCTGCAGGAAGTTGTCTAGCATAGCCTTCATCCTAGACGAGCGTACCCTCCTTGTACACTCCAGACAGTATGTATCTGCTCCACACTTTGGTCGTTACAGTTTCCGCGCTACGGGTATGAGTGCCTCGGTTGCGAGTGGATTTGGGTCAGGGCCGAGGCGTTCCCGCTCCAACTTGGGTTTTGCTGATGAGCGGGTGGTCCCTATGGTGAATTCCTGCCGCTTCCCGTGGAGGTGAACACGGACGGGCCTCGGCACTACGAAGCGCTCGAGATAACTCGGAGCAAGCACTCGTTGCCGAGTACCGTTTGCCCGGCGGCCGCTCAAAATCTACAAGCGACGGCAAGTCATTCTGGTTCTGGGCGATCTATCGACCATCATGCATTTCGTTACGCCCGTTCTGCATAGACAGCGATATTCTTCGTGTTCCTATTTGTTCTGAACACCAGTTTAGCCAACTCGATCACCACGACGATGCCGACGCCCAGGACAAAGATCAACCCAAGGTCGGAGGCCGATGGCATGGTGATCCCGAAGGCATTCCGAACCGTTGAAAATTGGACCAACACGACGATCAAAGCCAGTTCCCAGGCGATGGCGATCAGGAGCCATTTGTGCGGCGGGGCTTGGATCAGGCTGTACCTTAACGAGCGAAAGTTAATGGCGATGATGAGCTCAATGAAAACGAACATGAAAAATATTTGAGTCCTCGCAAGTTCCATATCCGGTTGAGCGCGAAAGAACATCCATAGGAATATCGGGCACTCGATGATGACCGCCATCAGGATCAGCGTTCTTATATCCTTTGAAAACACGCTCTCGCGAGGATCGCGCGGAGGTCTCTGCATGATGTCCGGATCCGGAGGCGCGACACCCAACGCGAGCGCTGGAAGCCCGTCTGTGGCCAGGTTGATATACAGGATCGCCGCCGGAAGCAGCGGCAAGTACGCGGGGCCCATGACCATGACAACGCCGCCCAACACCACGACTTCGGTAATATTCGCTCGCAGGAGATAGGTCAAATATTTTTTGATATTGTCATAGATCCATCTGCCCCGCTCGATGGCACGGACGATGGTGGCAAAATTATCGTCGCTCAAAACGATATCCGCTGCCTCTTTAGCGACCTCGGTGCCGGTGATGCCCATCGCTATCCCGATGTCGGCGTGTTTCAGAGCTGGGGCATCGTTGACACCGTCGCCCGTCATGGCAACGACTTCGCCGCGGTTCTTCCATGCCTTGACGATCTTGAGCTTATCGAGGGGTGAGACCCTGGCGTAGACGCTAATCTTATCGACAACGCGGTCGAATTCGTTATCGTCAATTTTACTTAGGTCTTCTCCCGTAAATACGAGATCGCCTTCGCGGTGAATTCCAAGTTCCTTGGCGACGGCGACGGCGGTGAGTTTGTGGTCACCGGTAATCATGATGGGCTTGATTGCCACCTGGCGACAGACCCGCACCGCCTCGACGGCCTCCTCTCTGGGCGGATCCATCATGCCGATCAGGCCCAGAAACACGAGATCTTTTTCAATAAGCTCTTCGTTATATTTATCCGCCTCGGGAAGGTCGCGGTAGGCTATGGCGAGAACCCTCAAGGCGTCGCTGGCCATTTCCTCGTTTGCTGAAAGGATCTTTTGACGTTCGCCGTCGTCCAACGCCGTTATCTCATCTCCGTTTAAGAGGGAGGAACATCGATCGAGGATCACTTCCGGGGCTCCCTTCATGAAGGCCCTGCGCTTGCCGTCCTCGATCCCGTGGATCGTGGTCATTCTTTTTCTGTCCGAGCTGAAAGGAAATTCCTCAATCCTGGGAGATTGTTCTCTGATTTCGTTCCTTGCCAGCCCAGCCTTGGCTCCAAGAACCAGGAGGGCACCCTCAGTCGGATCACCTTTGATGGACCACTTACCTCCCTCTTCCAGAAGCGTCGAGTCGTTGCACAGGATTCCGCCCCTAAAAAGCATGTTCAGAGATGGATTGTTAGAAGCGGGACTCAAGCCGCCTTCGGGAGCATAACCGACGCCGCTCACCTCTACGGACTGGCCTCCCCCAAATACCCGGCGCACTGTCATCTCTCCCTTGGTTAAGGTTCCGGTCTTATCGGAACAGATAACCGTCGTGCAACCCAGAGTTTCCACCGCCGGCATTTTTCTCACGAGCGCATTGCGCTTTGCCATTTCGTGCATGCCTATGGCCAAGGCACCCGTCACGATGGCGGCGAGCGCTTCGGGAACTGCGGCTACTGCAAGAGCGATTGCGAACAGCAGCATCGTTAAAGTGAATTGCAGATCCAAAGTTCCATCGATGGCTTCTCTGACAATGCTTGTTATGACAACCAAAACGCACACGCTCACGGCAATGATTCCAAGCCATTTGCCGATCTCTTCCGTGCGTTTTTCCAGGGGTGTTTTCTCCTGCGAAACGGTAGCCAGTTCAGTGGCGATCTTGCCGAACTCGGTTTTGACTCCGGTATCCGTCACCACCGCTTTACCCCTGCCGTAGCTGACGGCGGTCCCCGTGAACACCATGTTTTTTCTATCGCCTACCGGTACCGCTTCGGGTAGAATTTTGAGATCTTTCTCTACGGGAAAGGACTCCCCGGTCAGCGGAGCCTCGTCGCACTGCAGTGAGTGAACTTCGATCAAGCGCCCGTCGGCGGGTAGCTTGTCTCCGGCCTCGAGGAGGATGATATCGCCGGGGACCAGTTCCTTTGACGGAATTTCCTCTTCCCGCCCTCCTCTCAGCGCCGTAATCGTTGGAGTCAACATTTTCTTCAAGGCGTCCAGCGCGCGCTCAGCGCGATACTCTTGCACAAAACCCAATCCAGCGCAGAAGACGATGATCGCCAGGATGATGCCGGCGTCAAGCAGGTCCCCGATGATCGCTGATAGGATCGTGGCAACCGCCAAAATAATAATTAGAGTGTTCTTGAACTGATTGATGAAAAGCAGGAAAGGAGACCTCTTCTCTTCTTTTTTCAGTTCGTTGTAACCGTGTGCTTCGAGGCGCCGTCGGGATTCCTCCACGGTCAACCCTTGCTGGGGATCCGTACCCAGTTGGCCGAGAATGGAATCAATCTGCGCGGCATGCCATTGTATGTTTTCCATAGATCCCCCCGGTAATTAGATTCTTAGAGATCACACAATCGTTTGATCACCGGTATCAGGATTCCGGCGAGTCGCCTTTCTGGTTATCCCAGTGCCCGGTCTGGAGCAGGGAAGCCCCGCCCACTATGTTCGTGACTCGATGAAGTGCTTTGTAAGCCGCCAAGACGGACTGCTCATACTGCCGATCTGTCAGGTTCGACCAAGCCTCGTTGAGATGAAACTCGGCTTCCTGGACAGCGGGATCACGAAACGCGATTTTCGCCAAAAACAGTTCCAGGTGGGCGACGCGGATTGCTGTGATCGCATGGCTTGCTGAAGGGGCCGCTGCTGGGATGGAAAAAGCGCTCACAATGCCCAGCGAGGCAATCACGGCCACGTAGATCCATAACTTGAATGGCGCCAGCGTCTGCATGGCTCGATCCTTTCATTAGAGTAGCGTCGGTTGGGTTCCGACGGTCTTACTTGGCGCTTCCGCTTTCCGCGCCCAGGCAAGACTCGATCCGGTAGAAGGAACGGGTGAGTTGGCGACCTTTGGGGAGTAGATCGTCCAGGTTCAGCGAGGACGCGTGTAGCCCCAAACGGCCGAACTTTTGAGAGGGTTAAATTCTGTAGACGCTTGTCTGCTGATAAACGCTCGACTTGGAGCAATGAGAAACAAACGATCTATCTCTTATCCAGACGACAAGAGAAATCGCCCGAGCGGGTTTGTCCGCGGTGGAAAAGTTTTTGAACGAAGATTTGCCTCTTTGTGACCGTTTCAGAGCACGACGGCCAGCGGCGTTTTCCGAGGAAAAATCGTGGTCAAGAGTCCAAAGAGATGTTGGTGAATCCGCTTCAACAGTGGCACAAAGTTCTTCTAAGCCCCCCAGGGAAGAGGACGCAAAGAAGAGCAGGAGAATTACGCCGATAATGATTTGCTTCACGGCTGGGAGTCCTATACCACGCCCGAGAAAATAGTCAATTACTGAAGGATCCGGGGATCGATCCGTTGAGAATGTTCAAAGCGTTCAAGCATCCAAAGGCTTACGCCGGATCAATGTTCAAAGGTCAAGAACATATCCGGGATCAGGCTTTCGTATTGGTGTGTCCAGATGAAATGCTGTCGTGATCCATAGGGTGACTCTCATCGAAGTGAGAGGTGAGGGAAGTCCCGCGGCGGTAAAAGCCACAAGCCGCCTAGCTTAAGTAGCAGCATTAAGAGCAATCGAGATGCTGAAGCCTACCGACAAAGTCAGCGCAAGGCTGATGAGCGAGTGACCGGGTTGCAACGTGAGTGAACGCTGAGCAAGCCTCGTCAAGGCCAAGAACCGGGGGGTCGAGCCAATCAATACTTGGCGAAGACAGTATGAGCCATCTCAAAGTGGCTTATGGGATGGATCACACCGGCGGGGTATTGGCGGCGACACGGTAACAGGGACACGATGGAAACTGGAGAAGTCCTGCTTGCCTCAGGAGAAATTCCTGGAGAAGGATCGGCCCTATAACTGCGGACACAGGAAAAGGACCGAAGGCAAACAGGATGGCGGATTGGCCCGTAGTAGTGAGGAAGTCCGGTAATGCGGATGGAGCGAAGGGGCCATGCTGAGTTTGATTCTTTCGACCGCAAGGTGAGGCAGGGAAGGGATGATAAAACCTTTCGTTGATCTGCAAGAACTGAGGCGAAGGATATACCGTAAGGCGAAAGCCGAGAAGACGTGGCGGTTTTGGGGTCTCTATGTCCAGGTCACAAGGGCAGAGACCCTAAGAGTGGCGTATCAAGAGGCCAAGGCCAATGACGGAGCACCTGGTCTCGATGGAATGAGCTTTGAAGACATCGAAGCTCAAGGAGTGGAGAAGTTTCTAGCCGCGATTCGACAGGAGCTTCTCACTGGGACCTACCAACCTAGCAAGAACCGACGGGTAGAGATTCCCAAGGGGAACGGCAAGACCCGCAAGCTTGGAATTCCCACCATCAAGGATCGCGTCATTCAGGGGGCTGTAAAGCTTATCCTGGAACCGATCTTTGAAGCCGACTTTCACATAAGTTCATTTGCCTACCGGCCTCGGCGTACGGCGCATCAGGCATTGGACCGAGTTGTACATGGGCTGGTGCAAGGACTGACTCAAGTCATCGATGTAGATCTGAAGGGTTACTTCGACAATATCCGACATCATCTTTTACTTCGGAAGCTGGCCCTGAGAATAGAGGACCCAGCGATCCTGCACTTGGTCAAGCAGATTCTGAAGGCCAACGGCAAGCGAGGAGTACCTCAAGGGGGAGTGCTCTCACCGCTACTGGCTAATCTGTATCTGAATGACTTGGACAAGGCGATGGAAGAGGAGATGGTTAAGCGCAGGAGAGAAGGGAAGTGGGAGCGGGTGATTTACACTCGTTATGCCGACGACATGATCGTCTTGGTGGACGGGTATCCGCAGTGGCAGCCGCACGTAGCAGTTATCAAGAGGCGGCTGGAAGAAGAGCTGAAGAAGGTCGACGTTGAAGTCAACGACGAGAAGACGCGGGTCGTGGATTACGCAAGTGGCGGGAGTTTTGGGTTTTTGGGATTTGATCTCAGAGAGGGCCGCAATCGCTTCGGTAAGCAATTCGTTCTGCGTACGCCGATGAGAAAGAAGCAGAGCGACCTGGTTAAGCGTGTCGGGAGAATTTTGAAATTTTCCCGGCATCGGAAGCTCAGGGATGTGCTGGATCAGATCCGGCCTGTGATTGTGGGCTGGATCAATTACTTTCGAGTGGGCAACGCGCGCCGAGCGTTTGGCTGGATACGCTTTGAAATGATGAGGAAGATACGCCGATTTGCGATGAAGCAGAAAGGCCGCCGTGGCTGTGGCTGGAAGAGATGGAGTAACGAGGCGATCTACAAAGAGTGGGGATTGGTCAACGATTATCGTGTCCAGTACTTCTACCGGTCTCCCGTGAAAGTTTCTCCGGCACACTAGGCAGATGACGCCTTAAGATGAACAGGCTCAGGAAAGCCGGATGACCGAAAGGGTCACGTCCGGTTTGATGCGGCGGGGGCTGGAAACGGATTTACGGTGGGGCTAGTGAGGCACCGTCAAACGAAAGAGACGGCGAACGGATAGGCTTCACCTTCGAGACACCGCGCCAGTCCTCGACCCTACCCCTTACGGAAGAAGCGGAGTAGAGGGAGTGCGATGGCCTCACTGGGCCTTGCTAAAACTCGCATGCCGTAGGTGACCACTTCGCGAAGTGTGTTTCTGCTCGGTTAGTTTGACCAGAAAATTTCTCAGATACTGACCCTCGACCACTGCATAGCGGTGTTGCTCGTGGCGACGGCAGAATGCGATCTTCATTTGACGATCCCGACAGGGCAAACATCGGTCTTGTTGTTATCACCATCGCAGCATTAGCAGTAGTCACCGGTACCTGAAAATACTTTCAGGGTATCAACTCTCGTTCTCGAACGGGTCTAGCGGAGCACTAGGCGCGCCTGTTAGTCTTTTAATCAATGTGGTGATCGCGCGAGAGTCTTTAGGTGCGAGAAAGGAAACTATATGGAGAGAATTCTTTTTCTTCTTTTCATTCTCTATTCTCTTTTTGTTGCTTCGCCTATGCCAGCGGCTGCCGAGAGTCAACCATGGAAGGTGCGAGCCGGCGACAATCTTGATATCATTGCGACGACTCTCGAAATTCCCAAGGAAGAAATTAAAAAACACAATCCCGGGGTTTTGGAGAGCAATCTCCAAATAGGCCAGAAGCTGAAACTGCCGCTTCGCTCATATGTAGAGAGTAAGACGCTGGAAGAAGAACTGGCCAAAAAAGATGCGCGGATTGGAAAGCTTGAAAGCAAAAGCAGTGATTTGGAGAAAAAAATCGCTACTGCAGAATCGCAGTTGGCCTGGCAGCCCATTTGGCTTTGGGGATTCTGGATTTCTTTCGGCATTATTGCATTTATAGTTTCCGGCGCATATTGGATTTTTCACCAAACGCACCCGCGAGTTTTTGAGGAACCGCATGACCGGTCCATCGGAGACTTAAGAGAAAGCGCAACACGAGTGCGGTCATCATTTCCGCACGACGAGGAAGGTGCAAGCAGGCGCGGAGGCCAATGGCAGCCGTCATTGAACCTTCCCGCACACCGTTAGCTGGAACAGATGAAGCTCAAAATAAGAAAAGGGGACCAGGCTACTTTTTCATTGAAAGGCCCATCGCGCGTGTGTTAGAAGCGCTTCGTGCCGAGAATTCCTAGAGGACAACAGGGTGGTTACGCCTACCACGTCATTAACCGTGGCAACGGACAACCGACAGAAGCGCACCGTTCAAGTAGTTCAAAACGTTCAATCGTTTCATTCCGTTCAAGATGTTACAGGCTAACGCCGGTTCGCGGTCCGACCCGGTGAAAATGCGTGAAAAGCCTGATCTTACAGGGTGACTACGGGGGCGGGTGGTCTCATCTTTTCGATGGCCGTTCATCACACGGCCCGTAATAATCGACAACTTCTCGTTCCGTTGGCATCTTGGGATCGCCGTAAGTCTCGATTTTCATGTGACAGCGATTATCATCTCCTCGTTCCTTCAATAGGATGCGGTCGGGGGCTGCGGTGCAGCCAATGAACGAGGCGAATAAAATGACGAGTGAACCGATTAATTTCGTGGATTTCATTTAGGAATCCTCTTGTGATTTACTAACGCCCGAGCACCTCAACGGTTCCTTGGCCTTCGCGGCGGTTGATGCTTTTGTAATTGAAATCGATTCGCTTGATGGTTCGCCGTTCGCCGGGGAGGTCGATGAGACGGCGGGCGGATTTTTCCGTGAATTTATGACGCAATTTGGGCTTGAAGGTTTCATCGTTGGCAAATGTCACGACCATATCAGAGAGACTTCGATCGGCGCATTTTTAACCCTGACCTGAATCTGTTTGAATCGGCCCTCGCTTCGGCCCACATCGATCCGGTCGTGATCATTTTTGAAATCCACCTCCGCGGTGACCCAAAAGCTCCCAACGACCCGGCGATTGAGTGGCGCTAGCCACGCAGGCCGCAATTAAAATAACCGAAACTAACGTTAGTCCACGAATCATAGTTTTCATGTTCGCCCCTTTCCTGGGTTTATGCGGGCCTCTAATGATGTTTTAACTTCGTTTGAAATGGCGCTCGTATAGATAAACGCTATTCGATGTACATCGTGCACCGAGCCGGGAACGATTACCGTTCAATACAGGACGGTCTCGAATAGAATTATTGCGGCGCCAAGGGAGGGAGGTGCACAGCCGTCGAAGGATTCACTCCGTTCAAGACGTTAGACAGACTAACGCCGGTTCCAAACGTTCCAGACACGTGGTGGTTCAAGGGTTGTTTTCACACCTCTTGACACGACTTTCAGAACCGGAATAAGTCCCTAGCTAAACTTGTGGAGGCGGGCAACTTTTTGACAAGTCCGGCTTGCCCTGCTTACGCACCGCGGTCGAACAATCGGTCGATACAAATGAAGGCGCGGAGGGTAGAAATGAGACGCCTTAGCCGTTGGCTCGGATTCGGTTTTTGGGCATTTATTCTCTTGTTCCCAAAGGACAGCAGCACCCAACCGCTTTATTACAAGGGGAAGACAATTACCGTTATCGAAGGGCGCAGTCCTGGAGGTCTAGGAGACTTAAGAACTAAAGCTATCCTGCCCTTTCTGCAAAAGTATATTCCTGGGAATCCAACTGTCCTTCCAGAATATATGCCTGGAGGAGGGGGCCGACAGGCGGCCAATTACGTGTATAGGGCAAAGGCGGAGGGACTGACGATCGGCGCCAGCTCTCCGGGCGTGCTCGCAAGCGCCATACTCGGCGAGCCGGGTGTGGAATATAATCCTTACAAGTTTATCTATCTCGGGTCCCCTTTCAGCGAGAACAATAATATTTTTGCCACCCGAAAAGTTCTCGGCATAAACAACCTGGAAAAGCTGCGCGCTGCTTCGGGGCTCAGAATCGGCGCCCAATCGGTGGGCCACGTGCAGTACATTCGCGGCCGGTTGTTCGCTTGGCTTTTAGGTCTCAAAGATTCGAAATTTGTGGTGGGCTATGCAGGAACTGAGTTGGATCCCGGCTTGGAGCGAGGTGAAATCGATGCTAGAGCGGTCGCGGTCGACACGGTATCGATGTCAGAGGGATACAAAAAGCTCGTCGATTTCCATGCGATTCTAGAGATTCCCAAAGGACATCGTCCCCGTCAATTTGCCGATTTGCCTGAAATCGAGGCTTTCGTGCGGTCTGAAATAGAGAGCCAAGTTCTGCTCATGTCGCGGATTTTTTGGGGAGTCGGAACGCTAGTTTATCTGCCACCAAGCACACCGGAGAAACTCGTCGAGATCCTCAGGCAAGCCTTTCGCAGGTCTTACGAAGATCGCCAATTTCACGAACAATACAAAAAACTTCTTGGAGTTCTTCCGACGCCACTCATGCCGGAAGACCAGCAGAACCTTGTCGCGGAGCTGCCGCGGGATACCGAGGTCGTCAGAGTTTTTAAAACCATCGCTGGAATGGATCCCCTGCCACCACGCAGGTAAGCAGGAATACTGAAGCCCGTTCAAAACGTTCAAGTCGTTCAACCGCTTTGCTCCGTTCACGACGTTAAACAGGCTAACGCCGGTTCCAGTCGTTTCACCGCTTCGCATGGTGGTTCAAGGTTCCAGGTTCAAAGTTCAAGGAAGACGCGGAGCGTTAAAATGGTTCGACAAGCTCACCATGACCGGAATCTACCGTTCAATCGCTTCGCTCCGTTCAAAACGTTTTTCGGACTGACGGCTTGAACGTTTTGAACGGAACGATCCCCATTTGAACCATTGGAACGGCTGGAACACCTGAGAGTATGTCCTTGCACGTTTGAACGGTTGAACCTTGAACCGCCGCAAGGCTTTGAACCTTGAACTTTGAACCGGCCCCTGTGATGCCTGCTAGTTCCAAAGTCGGTTTGAGGCGATAGCGGCGCCCTCGGCTAGCGACTTGAGCTTGGCCCACGCGATGCGCGGATCGATCGTCGGCTCTGCGCGCACGAAGGTGCCGAAGCCGCAGTCCGTGCCCGCGATAACGTTCTCGCGGCCCGCGACCTCTGCGTAGCGGACAATGCGCTGCGCGACAAGCTCCGGGTGCTCTATGAAATTGGTCGTGGAATCAATGACACCTGGAATGATGACCAGGCCATCAGGGAGATGAAACTCTTTGAAGACGACCCACTCATGCTCGTGTCTGGGGTTGGCGCCCTCGAAGGAGAGCGCGCCGACTTTGGCCTTTAGCGCTACGTCGATGATTTCCGTGAGCGGGATATCCAGGTGGTGCGGACCTTCGTAGTTGCCCCAGCACATGTGCAGGCGCACCCGATCAGCGGGAATGTCCCGCAAGGCGTGATTGAGGGCCGCCACGTGAAGCTCGGCGATCTTTTTGAACTCTTTTGTGCTCAGGTCGGAAAAGCGGTTGTGGCGGCTCATGCACAAATCGGGGCAGTCCACCTGGAGCACGAAGCCGGCGCGATGGATGGCGTCGTATTCTTCTTTCAACGCTTCCGCCAGGGCGTATAGATACTTCTCCTCGCTCCCGTAGTATTGGTCTTTCATGAAGTGCGGCACCACGCCGGGCGAGGCGGCGGTCATGAATACCTCTTCGGCTTCGACCTCTTTGACCGCGGCCTGCAGGTTTTCAATGTCCTTCAGCATGGCTTCTCGATCCTTCCAAGCGATGGGGCCGATGCACGCGGGGCGCTTGGGGGCCGCTCTTCCCGCGCGGCGGGCGGTGTACTCCGGGAAGTCATTGGCTTCGCCTGACACGGCGGCAACGGGACTTTCACCCGCAAACCCGGTCAGGCGGTCTTTCATGTAAGTCGAGTAACCGGGTTTGCCTTGCTCGCCGTCATTGAGGACGGTGACCCCGACCTCGGCCTGCCTGCGCACCACCGCCGCGACCGCAGCGCGGACGCGCATGGCAAGGACGTCTTCATCGACTGACTGCTTTTGTTCCTTGCGCAGCACCATGTCCACTAGGTCCGTCGGACGGGGCAGACTCCCGGTGTGGGTGGTGAGGATGTGATTAGTGCTGCGCTTCATAGCTTTCCTCCATAGGGCTAACGCCGGTTCAAAGTTCAAGGTTCAATAACTTCTGAGACACGTTCAAATCGTTCAAGCCGTTAAACAGGCTAACGCCGGTTCCAAACGTTTCACCGCTTCGCTACGTTCCAATCGTTCCAACGCATGGTGGTTCAATGTTCCAGGTTCAATGTTCAAGGTAATGCGTAAGACCGTTCAAATGGTTCGGCTAGCCTCACGCATGACCGGCTCGATGGGAATCGTTCCGTTCCAGCCGTTCAAAACGTTCATCCCTCCGGATCGAGTCCGTGGTCCGTTCAAAACGTTAACTGATCAATTCGTTCAAGGTTCAAGGTTCAATGTTCAAAGTCAGAGCGAAGCGTATTCCAACCGTTTCACACGTTCCAGTCGTTCCAATCGACGGACTGAGGCTCGTCCAAAATGTTCAGGTCTCGCTCCCAGATTAGATCCTTTCCGCAGACTATAGGGAAAACGGCGGAGAAAAGCACGGAGAAAAGAAAAGCGCGCAGATCGAGCAATCGACTCAAAATATTATGGCATCTCGACCTGTCCTTTTTTATATGCCGATGTGCCATTGTTATGTTTGCTGGCAATCAAAGCATTTGAAAACGTGCGCCGATGCTGATCTATCAAGATCACCCAGAGACCGTCCGGACGATCTTTCCTAGAGGGAGATCGCGGACAGGAATCATTTTAATTTTCATCTTGTTCTTGGCCGTCGCGGCGTTGCCGCAAGACGCCGCCGCGCAGACGGCGAAGAGCGCCGAGGCCAAATCGATCAACTTGGGAGTGATCTCGGAAATCAACAAGTCGGCCATCGAAGAGCATTTTCGTGAGTTTACCCAGTACGTGGCGCACTGGATGTCGCGCGGCTCGGAAAACGGGTCCAAGGTGGTGATCGCGCCGACGACCTTCGAGATGGCCAAGCTGCTCGAGCAGCGTCGGGTCGACTTCTATATGGAAAGCCCCTATCCGACTTACCGCATCAACTACGTCCATGGCGCGGGAAAAACCCTCTTGCGCCGTTGGAAGGGAGGCCGGGCCGAATATCAAAGCCTGATCATTACCAAACGGGACGGCGGTATAAAACAGCTCTCCGATCTCCGCGGCAAGACCATCGTCTTCGAAGATCCGGGTTCGACCTCGGGCTACCTCTTGGCCAAATTGTTTCTTTCGCGCAACGGTTTCAAGCTGGTGGAAAAGCGTGGCTTCGATCCTTACGCGTCGCCGAACGAGACCACTTACTTTTTCGCCTATTCGGGACGCAGGTTGATGGAGGCGGTCTTGACCAAGCAGGCCGCCGCCGGAACCATCAGCGACGACGACTACGCCAGTCTCGATGAAAAACGAAAGGCCGAGGTCACCGTGCTGAGCCAAACCGAAAAGCTGCCGCGTCATCTCGTTTCGGTCCGCCCGGGCTTGGCGCCGCTCATGGTGGGCAAGTTGGAAGAAGTGCTGCTATCGATGCATGAAGACGAAGAGGGCAGGCGAATCTTGAAGAAAATCGACCAGACCACCAAGTTCGACCGTCTGCCGGGCGGCGAAGAAGGGCTGCGCAAGAGACTGCTGGATAGTTTTTTTACGCCGGAGCGAAAGTAGAAATAGCCGCGACGCTAACGAATACTGCGGCCCGTTCCAAACGTTCAAGTCGTTCAATAACTTCTGAGCTCGTTCAAATCGTTCAAGCCGTTCAATCCATTAAGTGGATTAACCTCGTTCAAAGTTCAAGGTTCAAAAGTTCAAGGGCAGATTCTCAGGCGTTCCATCCGTTCCAATGGTTCCAATCGTTCCAGTCGTTTCACCGCTTCGCTACGTTCCAAACGTTGCAGACACATGGTTGTTCAACGGTTCAAGGTTCAAAACTTCTGAGCTCGTTCACACTGTTCAAGCCGTTAAACAGGTTAACGCCGGTTCCAAACGTTCCAGGGCGCTCCGCCAACGGTCGTTTCTAGGGGGCGTTTTTGCGCTTGTTTGGCAAATCCCCGCTGAGATCACGATAAAGTGCTTCGAACCGGGTGATTGACCTTGGTTAAGATAGTGTTAAATCGCGATTATTTTTAGTTACGATAGTGTTAAATATCAATTACTGGTGTATTTTGCTGATTTCGAGACGGAGCTATTAACTTTATGGAATACGTGAACGACCTGCGCCGAAAAAATCCACAAGGCCACGATCGACTCGGCGCCCTTAAAGAGACGACAGCAATAATTCCGGACAGGCTGACGTTTCGCTGCTGGCAACTATTCTGCGCCGTTTCGGTTGGGAATATCGTCTTGTGGAGCCTCGCTGCCCAGGGGCTACTGTGGGAGTCCGATGGCTATCGATCCAAACAGCTCGCCCTGTCCGGTCTCTTCGTTGCAGCCTGCGCGTTTCGATCGCTTCTTCCGAGGGTAGATTTGGAGCGGATGTGTTTTTGGGACGTTCCGCTCTCCTCGGTTATTGTGGGTAGGACCGTTGCCACGGTTGCCGAGCTGTGTTTCGCGTGGCAGTGCGCGCTCTTGCTGTTTAAGCTGTCGGCGCTGACCGGCTCTGCGGTTATTGGCGCGATCGGCCTAGCCGTGCTGCCGATCATCGTCGTGGCGGAACTGGCGTGCTGGTTCGCCGTTGCCACGCTCAATCACATCTGGCATGCAGTCGAGGAACTGTTGTGGTCGATAATGGTCGGTCTGGTTGCGGCCGGTTTGCTGCTCTATTGGAGACACACGGCTGAGGCTGTGCCGATGTGGGTGACGATCGGTTTGATCGCCTGTGCCGGGGCAGCGGTCCTGATACTGACGGTGGATATCCCGCTTTATATTACGCGCTGGCGGAGCGGTAAACGCGACGGCTTGCGTTATCTCCGGGTTGTCGAGGGCTTGAAAGACGCTGTCGTGCGCCGTCGGGTGACTCAGGCACGTGAGGACTGGCGAAAAGAGGTGCTTTGGATGAGTCTCTATTTCAGCGCCGGTGTTTGGGTGAGCCTCGCCATCATTTTCGTTTAGTCGCCGGCATTCGCGCATGCCGACAGGTTCAAGGTTCGGCTTGACGGCGGTTCAAGGTTCAATCGTTCAAAAGTTCAAGGTCAGAATCGGAAGGGAGCTTCCACGTTTCTGGAATTGGTCGCGTGATTCGAGCGTTCAAAGAAGTTTCTCCGCGCGCAGGCCGATCAGACGGAATGGCTTTGCGCGCGGGTTCTCGCGGGCGTCGAAAAAAGGCAGGATCAGCGACAACGCGGCATCTTGGAGCCGGCGCAAGGCGTCGTCGTCGATGCGGATACCGTCCTTCAGGCTGCGGGAGCGATTACTGGTTTGAAAATCGCTGAACCGAACGGTCACTGTCACCGTGCGAAAGCCCTTGAACTCCTTTGCCTTCAGCTTGGCAATAATCCGTTCCGCCATACGATCGAGACGGTCGGTGACGAGGGCCTGATCGCGCGTATCTTCGTCGAAAGTTTCCTGCTCGCCGAGGGATTTTCGCGTCCATTCGTTGGACACTTCGGAGTCATCGATGCCGCGGACTTTTTCGAACAGGCGCTTGCCCCATTTACCAAACCACTCCACGAGTGCGGACTCCGGAACTCGGCGCAGGTCCTCGACGGTCCGCAGATTTTTTTCGTGAAGAAAGTGTTCGCTCTTGGGCCCGATCCCGGGAATGACCCGAAGGGGTAGTGGACTGAGAAAATCGGTGACCTGCTCGGGCTCGATGACGGTCAACCCATCCGGCTTTTGTCGGTCCGAAGCGATCTTTGCGATCAGCTTGTTGGGAGCGATGCCGACCGAACAGCCGAGTCCTTCGAGGTCGCGGATCTCACCCTTGAGCCGCGTCATTTGTTGCCGCGCGGCGGCGAAATTTTCCAGCGAGGAGACGTCGAGATAGGCTTCGTCGATGCTCGCTTCCTCGAACGCGTCAGCGTGGCGCTGCATGATCTGCATGATGCGACCGGAGACTTCGCGATAGAGAGGCATATTAGGCTGAATAAAGACGGTCGCTGGTTCACCGCGTCCGTGCGCCGTTTCGGCAAAGCGCCACGCTCGTGAAATCGGCAGAGCCGAGCGGATGCCGAATTTTCGTGCCCTGTAATTGGCGGTTGTGACGACGCCCCGGCCTTTGCCTTCCTTTGGGTCGGCACCGACGACAACGGGAAGATCTCGCAGCGCGGGATTGAGACGCTCCTCGACCGCGGCATAAAACGCGTCCATATCGACGTGCACGATGATGCGCATGAGCTGGAGATTGTTTCATGTTCGGCCCGAGTTTGCGACGTGCAAATCGCTACGCTACGGCTGCGCCGTTCAATGCTCAAGGTTCGGGCATGACGGCGGTTCAAGGTTCAATGGTTCGATCCTTCGAGGGCCTCAGGACAGACAAGGCTCACCATGAGCGGGATAATTTCCAAACTCTCGAGCAGTTGGGAGGGGCCGGTTACGAGCGCAGCAGCAGTACCGGGAGTTTGTCAGGGAGGCAATGGCGAGTCGCCCGTGGGATGATCTCAAGGATCAGATCAACTTGCGAAGCCGTCGCTGGAGCAAATCTTTGGGAGAAGGGGAGAAAAAGCGATTGCCGTGGCCTAATGAACAGGGCGATCGGCTTAATCAGATCGCGGCGTACTTGGGCGTTCCACAAGTAGGCGTTGTCGCATTGCAGGACCTGATCATCATCGCTTGGCCAAACAGGAGGGCAATCTAATTGCCAGTCGTGCTGATCTGAGCGGTTTCATGATTTCGCCTTCGGTTTCAATCGTGGGTATCAGAGTCGAGAAATTACGATATACCTGGCGATCACGATGTCTAGTATTAAATAAATTCAAAAGAAACTGTCGTCGTGAAACGGAATTAACGCGCAGTGGTTGACCGTCATCTCAGTCTGGTAGAACGCAGAAATAAGATTTGTCCACAATATCTGTTGATAAGTTCTTGAAAACTCCCCTCAGTGGCGTGGCAAAGTGGCAATAGACGCGTGTCTCAGCGAATTGCCTAAATTCTCTCCACAAAAAAGCGAGCATAATTAACCGTGAACGTCCTTTCTTGAGATTCCGCATCAAACGGTAGTCCAAGCTAGGTTTGATCTTTACGCCGCCTGCGAAAGCTCTCCACGATAACGGCTAGAGCGTGTGCGCTAAATCTAGATCGCCTATTTGTTTTAGAGAGTATCCTATGTGGGATTTTAGGACGCTATAAATCGCGTCGCAAAATTTGGGATCGTCAAAATGCATTGCACCCATGTATCGATGGCCTTGATAATCAATGAACAAAAATATCCTGGCCGTGAGGAGATAGTTCGTTAATACTTGCTGAAGGATGCCAATTTCACCAATGGGTTTATCGTTAGGATCTAAGCGCGTCGTTGTCCATTCTGGCGGCCAACTGCAATAACCGCTCTTTCGCTTCATCAGTGGATGGTCGCGAAGGGTCACAGACACATTGGACGCTGCTTCCTATTGAGTGTCAACAAAATTAAATTTTAGTTCATGTCGCCATTTTGTGTCGTAAACCACACAATTAAGTTTTTCGCACCATCTTTTCTCTCTCGGATTTGGAAATACGTTGACCGTATCCAGCAGTAGGCTCCTCGAAGCAGCAAACGGTCATGTTCCATGGTCAAACGGGTGCCGGTAGACCCTGCTGAAAAAAGTTTAGTCCAGCATACGAAATCGTCCTTCAAGCCTCTGGTTCGGACTAGCACAACCTATTGATTCAGCGGTAAGAGGTTGTAGAAAGGCATGATTTTGAGGGCTTAGGTGCATTTTTTGCGGTGGAATGTACGCTCTCACGCAAGCCGAAGCCCGTTCCAATGGTTCCAAACGTTCAACCGCTTCGCCTGGTTCAAATCGTTTAGGAAATCAGGACTGAAAAAGTTAAGAGATCGGGGGTGCTTTACGCTATCATTGCGCGTTACGAGCACGAAGAGGGGGGCGACTGAGACAGGATTGACCATGACCCTCCCGTTAAGGGATGGTCCCTTAATCACCTCACTTTGCCTCTGAAATTTTTGTTGCTCTAAGCAAGTGACCTGCGATAAATTGCCTAACCGTGGCATGGTTGGAGTGGATTAATTTGGTCGCCTATGGCGCCCTTGTGGCGGGCGTACTGTTTTTGATTTGGAGTCTTGTCCGTGGAAGTGTTTCGGTGCTCGGGCTGGCATTCCTGATCGCCGGTCTTCTTCTCGAACTGCTGGTTTGGTTCATAAGCTAGAAACTCACCTCACTTGCTTCTCGCCAAGCTCAGCGCCTGGCGCATGCAGGCCGAAAGCGCCGTGAGCGCCGTGCGTGGGGCGTCGTGTCTGGCTTGACAGATTGACACACGGTCGCCAAAGGCGGAGATCCGCAAGACTACCGTGAGAATCGAGATCCTCGATGAGCTTGGGCAAAAGGTAAATTCAGATTTGTAACTTTACCCATAGTCTTGCCATTTCGCACTCAACTCTGGAAGTGCTTGAAATCATTTCGTCTTAGGGAACCGTTCAATTGTGATAACACCGCGTTGAGCCCGAATGTTATTTAACGAGTTATTTTAGGCAAGCTTATGCTACCCGAAATGTGGTTTCGGCAGTATATGCTTCCACTCGCGCGACAAGTGACAGAATCAACGTTGAGCGAACTAGGTAGCTAGCCGATGCGCGATGCGTTAGAACGAGAATGTGAAAAGCGTTAGAAAAGAACAGACGGAGAAATCGTTCAATCCTGGCGCAACGCTGAATTCGACGAGGAGAGTGTAAGGATAATCACTTTAAGACAGAAGATAAGCGGACCACTTGAATGCCATTCAAGCGCTCTCCCAACTGAGCTACGGCCCCACGAGAGGAAAACTGCGTTATGTCCGTGATCTACCGGGTTTTGTTTTTCGCCTGTTCTATAACATCAGCACCAAAGAATGTAAATAATGGTCGCAACTTGGTCACAACCGCTTACGTACCCTTGATCCTTAGGTAGAGCAATACTGGGACCAGGCGGCCAATGGGCGTTTATTTGATCACCTTATCCGCCCGCCCCAGCACCTTCTGCGGAATCGTCAGACCGATCTGCTTCGCGGTTTTCAGATTGATGATCAGATCGATCTTATCGACCCCCTCTACCGGCAAGTCCTTAGGCTTAACTCCAGTAAGAATGCGCTGGACGTACTTCGCCGACAGACGGCCGATTTCGTGGCGGCTCACGCTGTAGCTGGCGAGACCTCCGTTGACGACAGAACTGTGGCTGATAAACATCGTCGCCAACCTCTTGCCCCTTGCCATGTCGATGATCAATTGATCCTGGATATTCACCAGGGCGTCTGACACTTCAAAGACGGCATCGACTTCCCCGGCCCTGAGCGCTCGCAGACTCGCCTGAAGTTCCTCGACGGAAGCGACATGGCGCTCGACAAACTGGATTCCCATCTGTCCCGCAGTCTCTCGAACCAACTTGGCGGACTCGGCAGAAACAGGACTACTGGGGTTATAGAATGTCACTACGCGGCGGAGCTTTGGGACAATCTCTTTCAGAATTTCCAGACGCTTCCCAGTCAGATCGGTGACCCGGTTGAAGACGCCTGTAAGTCTTCCCCCCGGTCTTGCGAAGCTCTCCACTAGCCCGAGATCAACCGGGTCGGCTCCAGCACAGAAAACGATGGGAATGTCTGCCGTCGCCCGCTTTGCTAGGACGGTGATGGAGGTTTGAGTTGTATAGATCAGGTTGACTTTCTCTTGTTCGAGATTCTTCGCCGCCTCCTCGGCCGCCTTTGCGTTGCCCTTGGTATCTCGGATTACCAGAGTAAAATGTTTCGTCTCTTCAAGCCCCAACTTCTTGAGTCCGACCCGAAGCCCGTCAATTGTCTCGAACCATGAGCCGCCTGCCGTAATGACACCGACTCGGTGGACCTTCGGCTGCTGCGCCTCGACGGTGACTGCAGCGGCGAGAAATGCTCCTGCAAACAGGATTGATACCAGCGCAGTTTTCCTCAATGGTCGCCTCATTTCGGGGCGTTATTTATCACGCGGACGGAAGCAAAGAAAGCGCTATTTACGAGGCACAATAGCTGTCTGTGAAATGTCCGAGTTTTGGTGATTGAACTGATCGACGTTACATTGCAAATCTAGCGTCCGCCCTGTAACTGTCAGTGCTCACGGTCTAATCTCAGACCCTGTGACTGAGTTGTGACTGTCATTGTAGGTTTCTCATACCTGCATTTCACTCCGTGATTTGTCTGTTTCAGAGAGCAGTTTTTCAGGGGTGTCGGCAAGCGTGTCTTTTTGAGGGCTCGATCATTTCCTTTCCTCGGCTTCAACAAACCTTAAAAGTTTCTCAATAGCGGCTGGTATCGGTATTGTGCCGGCCTCATATCTCGCGATACTTGGCCGGCTCTTTCCTAGTCGTTTTGCGAGTTGCTCTTGAGTCAATCCAAGGCGCTCGCGCTTTCGGCGGAAGGTATCTTTGTCCATAGTGCCCGATTGTATCAGTTTGATACGTCTTCGGGCAAGCTAATCCGCTTCCGTGGCCTGCGCTTGACTGCCGAGAATGAAATCAGCAGCTTTCTGTGCTGCTGCTGCCGCGTGGACAACGAGCTTCTTGTCATCGCGGAGCTTTGAAAGCCACGATTGAATGTAGCTGGCGCTGTTCTTGATCGTTTTGTTTTCAATACCTACAACACCGCAAAGCATTGCTGCGCCCATTTCGGCAACAAGTTCCTCTTTGCTGTAGATTTCATCCCCAAAGTAATGAGTCTCGGTAATGCCAGAGCGATTCAATCGTGACTCATGCCCGGTGCTGTGGGTAAACTCGTGAAACAGTGTCGAATAGTATTCCGCCGCGCCATCGAATGTCTGACGCTCGGGCATATTGATGGAGTCGGTGGATGGCTGATAATAGGCACGTGTGCCGCCGTGTGTGACTGCAACTTGCGCTTGGTATTTCGTCTCGATAGCTTCAGCTTCGGCGATGGGCTGGAAGGCCGGCAACTCACCGGCTGCCTGCTTAGCAATTCCAGTCACTTGGTCCAGGTTAAATACTCGGTAATACCGAAGCATCGGGATATAGTCGGTATCGTTTTCTGCCGTAGGCTTCGCGGCTGGCTTCTCCAATAGCTTCCAGAAGACAACCATTTCGCTACGCTGCCCTTTGATGCTTCCGCCTAAGGCTTCGATCTGCTTGAAGGTGAGCCAGTAGTTTGAATCGTAGCCTGCCTTGAAACGAGCAAGCGCGAGCAGAAACGTATTGACGCCCCGATATGGCCTCTTGCTTACGAAACTTGTGGGCACACGGACACCATCCGCGCTCGTTTTCCACGGCTTGTGCCACGGGACGCAGCCGCGTTCTAACTCCTCCATTATTCTGTCTGTGATGTAACCGTAAACTTGATTGCTCATCAGTTTCTCCTTGTGTCAAAGTGATACATTGCTCTGCGCAATGCTCTAACCGAACTGAGAGCAAGCCCGATGCCACATGTATCAGAATGATACAATAGAATTAGAAGTAATTGCTGGGAGTCATCCGCATGTCACTCAAGGCGAAAGTGACAAAGCGCGACCGTCACGAATGACAATTTGAGATTACGCTCACTGAGACGAAAACAAGAGGCGGCCTACCCACCGGCCCAGGGGGGACGGGGGTGAGGGGTCTATACCTAGAGCCGCATTTTTCGCGTACAAAAACAAAAAGGCGAGATCGTATTGCGGTAGTCGTAATCACAGCCGCTGCAGCTCATGGGCAAAAGGCGAATAGCAAGAAGCTCGCTTGGGATTAAGTTGATGGAGAATTCAGTTCAATCCTGGCATCGCCGCGTGATTTTCCTCCATCAACTGGTCGGTCATTTTTCAATTTCGCGATCACGGTTCTTTAATCGTTTCTTTTTCGGCTCAGTGGCTAGGAAAATCTACCCAATTCGCTTTTCAATTGTAACGGGACATTAGTGTTTGAAAAATGCCTTGTTATTAAGCGTCGGGTTTACTATAAGAGCCGAACCATGAAAGTCACGCGACTCTACACCGGAGCGGACGGCCAGTCGCATTTCGATGACGCCGAGGTGGAGACAGGCAAGCTCCAGCCCGGCGATGGTATTGTGTTCCGCGAGGGTACCCCCGACACTGTTAATCAATGGCATCGGGCACCTAGACGGCAGTATGTGATCAACCTGTCAGGTGAAACTGAGATCGAGATCGGCGATGGTACCAAGCGGCGTTTCGGTCCTGGCGATATTCTACTGGCAGAGGACACTTCGGGTCAGGGTCATATGTCGCGAGACGTAGGCGCCCAGCCGCGCCGCTTTGTATTCATCCCGGTAAAATAAAGACAAGCTCATTTCATCACCTAGCATTGAACTGAACGACGCTTCAGTTCGATTCCGCCAAGGTGAACGCCGGATGGCGGCCTACCTGCCCGCCCAGGGGGATGGACCGTCAGGGGTCTACAGCAGGAGCCGCGTTTTTCGCATACGAAACAAAAAGACAAAATCGTGGGGTGACGCCATTGACGCGCTTGCGCCCTCGGCGCATCACGCGAGGTCTATAGCCAAGGGATCGTGAGGCTGAAGCCAGAGCAGCCTGTCGAATGGGTGCTGATATGAAGCATGCCGCGCCGCCTCTGTCAGCTCGCATGCATGAGCCTCAGTGCCAAGGTCCTGCACGATGACCAGCCAGAATTGCTCGCATTTTTGGCGAGCGATAAATACCTTTGGCGTCTTTCGGTTGATCTCAGCCTGAATATGCGCGGCTGTAACCGGAGCGACCCAACTCGCGTTGCCACCTTGCCACAAGCGGTCCACGCCATCGAGGCTGCTGTGCACACGAACGTGCGCGATCTCTTCTGGCAGAAGCACGCTGGGAATCAGGACCCCTGCATTGTCCATCAATCGCGGCACGGGATAAGCAAGGATCGTTTCAGCCAGGGCCTCTCCGATTCTCTGAACTGTGCGCTTAGTCAATCGATCATGTCGACCGAATATGACGTGAACGTACAGCGCGGGGCCGCCCGCCGAAGCATGGACCGTCTCGGCGATAGCCATAACTTGTTTTTGCAAGCTCTGGACTTCCTGATAAGGCCGCTCATCAGGTCCAGGCGGCAGGTAAACTCCGTAAACTCCACGCCTAAAGTTGGGCCTGTACCGATCAGAAAGTCAGGCGATTCTGAGTCACGCGGCCCCTCGTCGGGCAGACCTACAGAGCAGGCTCGCAGTCGCTCTAAATAGAAGCGCTCACGTTTTTTATTCGGCATTGCAGTGTGCTCGCTCTTTGGGTGTTGGAATTAGAAGTGTGTCTCCAACTCCCATTCACGAAGTCACGATGATTTACGCGAGACCTGAACCTGGCGCACAATGTCCC
>CAWDPO010000011.1:0-198577 GCA_963804165.1 uncultured delta proteobacterium | reverse complement strand
TCATGAGAAAAAATTGATTTGGCGTAATCTGGATTGATCCTAAGCGTCGGTGTTTTTTCTTTTTAGAAAAAATCTACCTGCGCCGCAATTATTCTGATGCAAACCGTTGAGCGGCTTAAAACTGGCCGATTTTCCCTGCTACACGTCCTTTTTCTCCTCTTTCTCTACGCAGGCTGCATCACCGCGGCCGCTCGTCTCCAGCACAGACGAATCCAGATGCGGATGTTATAAGTTAGACAAGCCCACAACGCCTCCATCCCCACCTTGACTAACCCGCGCACGCTGAACTGGCGTAGCCCAAACTTCGCCTTGATCCACAGATTGGGCGTCTCGGCCACCTGCGCTCTGGTTTTGTAGATCTCGCGCGCTCTTTCGCTCTGCATCTTGTGGCGAAACTCAGCCACTTCGGCCAACTCTTCGCTGCGATGCACCGATCGCCCCGTCACTCGATTCCCAGGACAACATTGGCTCTTCATCGGACATCCCTCGCAGTCCGATCTCTGCGCTCGATACCGCTAGCTCAGCTGCAGGTGGCGCTCTTCTTTGCCCTCGTACGAGAGTATCTTTCCCTGCGGACAGCGATCACTATTGCTCTGGGCATCGTAGATAAACTGGGAACTTTGATACTCGGCGCTCACGCCGCGGCTGTCATAGGAACTCTGTCCCTTGCCCGCCTCATCGACACAGGGGGCGATGTACTCTATGGCCTGCCGCTTCATCGCCACGATCGTATCTCGGCTGACAAATCCTCCGTCGGTGACCACCTCTTTAGGGGTCTCGCCTTGGTTCCGTTGCACTCGGTCAATCCCAGGCTCCAATTGCTCGAAGTCATTGCCCGCTTGCACCACTCCCACCGCCACCACCACACAGTTCTTCGCATCGGTGTCGATCTGCACGTTGTAGCTCGGCGCAAAGCCACCGTCAGGTTGCTTCATCACTCGCGCCTCAGGATCACTCGTGCTGACTCGTCTGTGCTCTTTGTCCTTGCCTTCTTTCTCCAGTTGCTCAAATTCCTTAAGCACCTGCTCCAACCGCTCCTGGCGTTCGCGGGCCGCTCGCTGGCATGCCGTGGCCATGCGCCGGCTGGTTTCCTCTTCGCTCTGCGCTTGGAGCGCGGCGACTTGCTCCTTGGCTTCTTTGAGCGCTTGTTCGACTCGCTCTTTTCTCCGAAAACTATCCTGGGCCGCCTTCGCTCGAATCTTGGTCCCGTCCTGCATCACCCGTTCCAGCGTGATCAGTCCATCGGCACTCAACAGCCCCAGGATCTGGACGAACAATCCTTGGAGCGCCTTGTCGTGCTTGACGCGAAAGTCCGATAGCGTATGGGCATTGACCACTCTTGATCCCGTCAGCCACTGGTAGGCCGGCTCCCATTCACATAACTCTTCGATCGCTCGCGCTGATCCGACTCCTTGACTGTACGCATACACCCACAGGCTGATCAGTAACCGCGGCTCCCACCCGGGCCGTCCCGCTTTGCCCTCTACCGCTCGAACCTCTTCTCGGTACCCGCTCATATCCAGCCGCCCAACAAATTCCCAGATCGCTCGCGCCGCATGCTCTTCCCCGATCAGCCGCTCTACATCCACCCGCCGCCAACACAGCTGCTCGCGGTCGATCACTTCGTTGCGCGGCTTGCTAAACCTGGCTTCAGACTTCGGCCTGCCTTCCCCTTCAGCTTCACTCAAAACCGCCGCTTCACACCCCGCCAATCTCCCTTGTTCAATCCCCACTCTCTTTTCTCCTCGTCCGCTCCGCTTCACGTCTGACTTCTATTATAAGAGCCCGGCTCTTGCTCTGAACTTCAGTATGCTCCTATATATACTACGCCCCTGAGCCGCCGGGGATTTTTTTCTCATGTCCCGAGTGTCCTTGGAACAAATTAGCAAATTAGGGTCAGTCCTTTACTTTATAGCGGAATATTCAAGCTTCGATCGCTTGATACCTACGCGCGCAAGAGAAAAGGAGAATGTCCCCGTTTATTTCTTCACGCCTCGGCGATAACTTGCGCGCCGATATGCGGGCCGATTTTAGTTTCATAAAGCTCGACGATGCGATCGAGCGCGGCGGATTCGATATATCCCTTGTCGACCAATATCGTTTCGAGCGCGCGCACCCGCAGGTCCATCTCGGAAAGGTTGGAGCCCTCCTTATGATCGTGATCATGTGCAGCCATAGCCGAAATATACCCAACGAAACCGGCGGCGTCCACCGGAAACGGAGCGGGGACACGGCCGCCTAAGCAAACGCGATCGACATCCACGACAATCGGTGAAGCCTCCATAGAAGCTCATGTACAATGCTCGCCTCCTCACTGGTGGTGAGTTAATAGAGTTAGGCGAGTTTGACACTCTTGCTCTCCCGGGGTTAAACGCGATAGGCGATCGCCGTGGCCGCGCGATCCGTCTGGCACGAAGCCTCCGGCACTTTTAGCTAGATTTACTCGATATCGTGGGCAATGCGAAAGCCTATCCCGTAGCCTCGATTTCCCGGGTTGAATTGGAGCCGGAATGACGAACGTACAAACTCTGGTTTGGCATTCCAAGACCCTCCCCGGATCACACGCTGTCTGAAATCGCCGTCGTTTTCATGCTGCCAAGCTGATCCATTCTCGGGCGCTCCTTTGTAATTCTCATGCCAATAATCTTGAACCCATTCCCAAACATTCCCTGCGACGTCATAGAGGCCGAAAGAATTTGGCTCAAACGAGCCAACCGGTGCGGTCTGTTTTCCAGCCCAGCTACTATCTCCGCCGTAGCAATTTGCCATTCGGGAAGTCCCGTCTTCACCCCACCAGTAGCAGCTTTCAGTTCCCGCCCGAGCAGCATATTCCCATTCAGCCTCAGTGGGCAGACGGTAGCGCTTTCCGGTTTGCTGAGAAAGCCACTGACAATACTCTACCGCATCGTACCAGCAAACATTGATTACGGGCCGTCGCCCTCGTCCCCACCGATTATCATCCGGTAAAGCGCGACCCGTAGATCTAGCGAATCGGTCATATTCATCGAAAGTGGTCTCGTATCGCCCTATGGCAGTGTCGCCCCGAACATAAACTGTGTGGACTGGTCTCTCATTAGCGCTACCGCTGCCGCGAATATCGCCCATTCGAAAGGTTCCGGTTGGAATCACCACCAGCTCGGGAGCCGGGGAGTCATCCTTTAACCGGTCCTGGAAAAAGGTTCCGGGTTCTCGTTTTCGATGCGTGATTTTCTTTGTTAGCCAACGTCCTAAAGCACCGGTCATTTCAATCGAACTGGGCTCACAACTGAAACCCTGAACACCATGATACTTCTCGAGGTCTTTCCGCCACAGCCGGATTTCAGCGTCCTTGTCCAGCTCATTGAACTCGGGCGACCAAGGTTCCCCCTCCTTGAGTATAAACGTCAGAACGTCAATTCCCTGTTTGCGGGCGGTTTCATATTCGAGCTGTGTGATACTCAATTTTTCTCCTTCGGGCACGTACCCCCGACGAAACGCAACAAGCAACACACACAGATCGCAACCTTCAACTCTGTTCTGCGAGAACTTCTTCGGCTCATCACTGTCCGCAGTCCAATCTTCCATAGGGTCTACGATGAAACCTGCCGTACGCAAGGCGTGTATGACATGCGCCCTGTGTTGTTTCAGGTCTAGAAAAGTCGAAGAAACAAATGCTCGATAAGGCATTGACTATACCTCGCCTCCACGGCACCAATAATCACTTACTGTTGGTTATTCTGCCGTGTGCAACGGCTGTTTGCTCAATAAAATTTCCGTCGCATAACAACGTCATGGCCCGAATCGGAAACGTACTCCCTTGGGCACGCGGCGCTAATTCTTGGGACTCTTGATTCTTAATGTGTCTCTGCGTCAACCGCAGGGAATCTGCGATAGACGGAAGCCGGCAATCTCAGTCTAATCGGTGGTCCGTATTTGAGTTTGTCCTCATCGAGAATTCGCGTTCGGTACAGTGTTCAGACGATTCGTCGCCGGAAGATACTCGGACAACGGCAGCCTTAAACCCGCAAACTCTAACCTATGGGGCAAGCTGAATAGCAAGGTGATTCGCGCGCGCGAATGATGGGGTCGGAATAGTGGAATCGCGTCTTGCATTGCGAAAATGTGTGATTGTAAGACCTGGCCCCAGATCGCTTCCGAAAAACGGTCCGACTCGGAAAGCAGAGACTCTCTGAATTTTCAATTCGTCGCGCGTCAATAGCTAAAAGCGGACTTGACTTCCTTTTGCCGATGTCAACTTGTCGATCTACCCGGCTCCTCGGGATACTCGGTTGCATGAAAGTTGCGCCTACGAGTGCGGTCTTCTCTCATAATATCCATGCCTTTGCACCATTGGTCGAGTTCGGCTACGAGTTCCTGCGACCACTCCGTGGGTGCCTCAATCATGATCATGTCTTCCGACAATAATTCATGATCGCCCGGTTTCGGAGGCGGCTCACTAGCAATCCCGATAATCTTTTTCAAATGGCGAAATCTATAAAGAACCGACATACAGTATGCATAGAGCATATTCGTACGGGCTCGCCTATACAGCTCGTAACCTCCCTCGCGTATTTTCTTAGAATGGACGAGTGTCATAAATACATAGGCGAGGGCACGGTCAGGAGATCCTGTTGGCGGAAACATTGCTCGGAAATGCTGCCGGCGTGGCCTTCGGGCCGGAGCCGAAGGGTTCGGTGGTGTCCAGGCGCTGGGCATGCAGCCAGATTCTGCGCGCCTGAACGGAGGTGAGTTGGATGAGCGGATTTTTCAATAGGGGTCTCTGGTTACTAAAACGTTGGTTACAGCAGGCAAACCTGTGGGTGGTGAATTTCCAATCAAGCGGCAATCGGGATCTGAAACTGACCGCGACAGGAAGGAATTATATGGCTTCACACTTTCACAGTTCCCATGCCACAGATCAATCCATGCGAGCGATGCGCGATTTTCGTGAATTCAAAGAAGGCAAACGGTCAGAGGCAAACGAGGCAAACATGTCAGGCCTTGTTTATTTGCTTGTTAAAGAAAATCGCTGCAAACAGATAGGGAGTGCTAAATATCACAGAAGCAAAGACTGACACTCTCCGCAACTTACCCCGCATACTCTCCGCAAAGCCTGCGCCACTTGGCGAGCAATGGACAATGAGCCCCACCGTATCTAAGCCATTCTAAATCAACCAACATTGACTTGGGCTAGCGTGCTGCCACAGCTTTCGCTTGTAGCTCAGGCGGCTTTCATTATGGCTCTCTCTGTTCTAGTGATGCGTCCATCGGTCCGATCGTGATAATGTGTCGCCAATGCTTGCCAAGAAAAGATACAGGGAGGGAGCCGATGAAGTCCCGTTCCACGTCCGTGATCGTTGCAGCACTCGCCGCCATGATCTCCGCTAGTCCCGCGCAGGCCGGAGGCCTGAAACAGGTCGCAGAAATATCAATCCCCGGTGATCCGATCACCGACATCGGCATTATGGCCATCGACCAAACGACGGGTCTTGGCTATCTCGCCGACAAGACCAACAAATCCGTTGTCGTCTTCGATACCAAGACCGACAAATTCGTCTCGCGGATACCGGGCTTCGTCGGACGGTTGAAGGATGGCGATGCCTCGGGACCGAATGGTGTTGTCGTAGTCGGCGCGGAAGTATGGGTGAGCGACGGCGACAGCACGATCAAGGTGATCGATACCAAGACCGGCCAGATCGCGGGGACGGTCGCCACTGGTGGAACGAAGCGCGCCAACGGGATGGCCTTGGGCGAAGACATCGGCGTCGTCATCGTCGCCAATTCGAACGACGATCCGCCGTTCCTCAGCTTCATCTCGACTGCGCCCGATCACAAAATCCTGGCGAAGATCCCTATTCCGCAATCCGGCGAGAACCTGGAGCGTTCCGCGTATCACGCGCCAAGCGGCATGTTCTACACAGCCATCCCGGTATCACGCGCGGACACCACCAAGGGATTGTTGGCGCAGACCGATCCCAAAAACGGCAAGCTCGTGAAGCTGCACGAACTCGGGTGTCATCCGCATAGTCTCTCCATCGTCTCGGACTCGACCATTTTCCTGGGTTGCAGCAGCGCCCACGGCCCGTCTCCCAAGCCCGGCGGTGACATGGTGATTTTCGATATCGCGGCCGGCAAGGTGGAAACAAATCTCACGGGATACGGCGGCAACGGCGGCTCGACGGTGAATCGCAAACTCGGCCAGTACTACCATTCCACCTCAGGTGGAAACTTGATGGTGGTCGACACCAAGACGAAAAAGGGCCTGCAGCAGCTACCGACGTCGAATGGCGCGCGCTCGCTCGGGGTGAGTCTCGCCAACAATCGCGTCTATGTGGCCACGACAGCGAAGGAGTTGGCCTGCCGTGGATGCATCGTGGTGTATGCGCCGGAGTGAGGATTTGAAGTCTGGCGCACCCGACAAGATTCGAACTTGTGATCTCTGCCTTCGGAGGGCAACATCACTCCAGGTGGTCCAGCATGTCAGACTTGCCCAAGTCTATTAACCTACGCTCATTCTCTCGCACTACAGATACCTCAGCCCTCCGAGTGATGCGCGATCCCAGTTCGCCATGTTTGTCGCCGCATTCGAGTAGCGTAAGTTTCGGCGATTGCGCATTGCAAATCTTTTAATATTCCACGGGTCGAAGGCTCGTGTCAGACTTGCCTAACTCTATTAACTTCGGTCCATCGACTATAGTCGCCGAAGGGTAAACTGGATCGCTCGTCGCCTAGCTCTAGATTGGTTATCGGTCGGACAGCGAATGGCCGCTCCGACGCCGGCTTGGCTCAGAGCATATTTGGCTGAGTTGATCTTACTCGAGGTTAAATTCTTTCGCCGTGTACTTAACCGTCGCGGCTCTGGGCCCCTCACTTAACGTTTTTACCATAGCCCCGGCTTCTTCCGGCGTAGAGAATTCGACGATCTTGCCGTCTTCCATAAACCAGGTCAGGCCTGAACCGAGTTCGCGAGCCGGCGTTCGGTCGCACAAAATCCTGTACATAAAAACCTCCTAATCGAACCTTGTTTTGCGGAATCTGGTTGAGAGAGTTGCGCAACGATAACAATAGAGCTCTTCAGCTGCGTAAGCAAGGACAGCTTAGAGTAGTGATTGTGTCTGACCCCAAATCCCCATCCCAAATCCCCAAATCCCCCCTGATGATCTTCATCCCTGCCGCCGGACGTCCGATCTCAGGCGCATACGCGCCGCCCTTTGCTGTTTGGCAATCGCGGCATAGGGAAGCACACGGACTACCAGGCGGTGATTCTGTTCGGTATCAAATCGGAGGTCGTTAAAGAACACATATGGCAATCGCGTCGGTGGAATGTCTATATTCTTATTTGAGAGAGGACTGATGAGCTGCTGAAGGCCGGCTCTGCTGTCTGCATGCAGATCAGCGATCTGTAATGTGCTGGACTGATTATCGTGTTAGTAACCCGTTTTCCATATGGATGCTGAGCAGTTCTACCGAGGTTGCTCAGCTCATGATCATATTGAGGAAGGGAATGCTTTGCCATGAGCGACAATTTGCCGCGACCCTCTATTGACGACCTTTGGTACAAGAACGCTGTCATTTATTGTCTCGATGTCGAGAAATACATCGATTCCAATGGCGACGGGATTGGCGACTTTGCCGGCCTCACGCAACGTTTGGATTATCTCGCCGGCCTCGGCATTACCTGTGTATGGCTACAACCATTTTATCCGTCGCCGAATCGCGACAACGGCTACGACGTTGCCGACTACTACGGCGTGCATCCAAAACACGGCACGCTGGGCGAGTTCGTTGATTTCATGAATCACGCGGAACAGGTCGGAATGAGGGTGATCGTCGATCTCGTTATCAACCACACGTCTGATCGTCACCCATGGTTTCAGGCTGCGCGCAAAGACCCGGCGTCGCCGTATCGGAACTGGTATCTCTGGTCAAAAACACGACCGGAAGAGTGGAACACCGGAATGGTATTTCCGGGAGTGCAAAAAGCAACGTGGACCCGTGATTCAGTTGCCGGCGAATACTACTTTCACCGGTTTTACGAGTTTCAGCCGGACCTCGACACGTCAAATCAGGCGGTACAGCGCGAGATCATGCGGGTCATGGGATTCTGGCTGCAGCTTGGCGTCACCGGCTTCCGAATGGACGCCGTGCCGTTTCTGATCGAGAAAAAAGGCGCGGGCGTGAAGTCGAGGAAAGACTACGAGATGCTCCACCTGATGCGAGATTTCCTGCAGTGGCGCCGCCGCGACGCGATCATGCTGGCAGAGGCGAACGTCCCACCTGACGAGAGCATGGAGTATTTTGGCGAGGACGGCGAGCGGCTGCAAATGATGCTGAATTTTGCCGTCAATCAGCGTTTCTTTTATGCATTGGCAACGGAGGACGTCAAGCCGCTCGTGCGCGCGCTCGAAGCTACCTACAAGCGGCCGCCGGCCGCGCAATGGGTAAACTTCCTGCGCAGCCATGATGAACTCGATCTGGGCCGATTAACCGAGGCGCAGCGCGATCGCGTGTTCCGCGCCTTTGCGCCGGCAAAGGAAATGCAGCTTTACAATCGCGGCATTCGGCGCCGCCTGGCGCCGATGTTGGATAACGATCGCCGCAAGCTCGAGCTGGCGTTTAGCATTTTATTTACATTGCCGGGTACTCCGATGCTGCAGTTTGGCGACGAGATAGGGCTGGGTGATGATCTGTCGCTTCCCGAACGCGAGTGCGCGCGCACGCCTATGCAATGGTCCGACGAGCTCCACGGCGGGTTTACGACCGGAAAGCGGCCGGTACTGCCGGTCATTTCGGATCCAATCTACGGCTATCCACACGTAAATGTCGAAAACCAGCGCCGCGATCCACAATCATTGCTCAACTGGATGGAGCGAAAAATTCGGATGCGCAAGGAGTGCCCCGAAATCAGCTGGGGCGATTGGAAGATATTAAAAACCGACCAGCCCGGCGTGCTTGTTATGCGCTACGAATGGAATAAGAGCACGCTTATCACTTGCCATAACTTCACTTCCAAACCGCGCGCTATTGTGCTCGACCGTGCAGCCGTTGCAACTGAGGGGGGTGGCAGTAAGCTGGTCGATCTCCTGGCTCGAAACGACAGCGTGGCCGATGAGCACGGGCGTTATATGGTCCAGCTGCAGCCTTACGATTATCGCTGGTTCCGCGCCGGCGGGATTGATCTAACTGTGGGTGCATGAAGAGTTCAGCTGAACCCTGGAGCAAGAGTAACCGTCAAGCATGGGGTTCTTCAATGAGGCCCTCCGGTCCGTGCACGCCGTTGGAGAACATGAATTTACAATCGTAATCGAATTCATCAGTCTTTAAATTATCAAACGCCCATGCGGTACGAGTCGGTCAAACTGTCTACTAGTTAAGGAACCTCTGAATAACTACGTTATTTGGAAGGGGGCGATTATTTAAAACTGTTTCATGTTGACTAAGCGGCTCGGTGATTACATCGGATGGGGTTTGCCTCGATTTCTTGGCCACTCAATGCGTTTGTGGACGGCCCAAGCTCCTCCCCATCGGACTACGCCAACAAAGCACGGCGCACTCGATACAGATTGGCCAGCGCAAACAGCGTGTAGATCTGTGCCGCGTTTTTCTTCAATCCCCGATACCGGGTCTTGATGTAGCCGAACTGGCGCTTGACCACCCGAAACGGATGCTCCACCTTGGCCCGTATACTGGACAGTTTTCTGTTTCTGCGCCGCTGCTTATGGCTCAAGCTCTTTTTGCTCTTGGCCTTGTCCAACACGCCCCAGAATAGTCCCGTCTTTCTCGCTGAGCGCTTATCCTGGTCGCTGAAGTAACCCTTGTCGGCAAACACCGCTTGCTCTTCTCCATGAAGGAGCGCTTCCATCTCCTGCTTGTCATGCACACTGGCCGTGGTCACTTTGACCGTGTGCACCAAACCGCTCTGACTGTCCGTTCCCGTGTGCACCTTCATGCCGAAGTGGTAGTTGTTGCCCTTCTTGGTCGAACTCATCTCCCCGTCGCGTTTCTTGTCCTTGTTCTTGGTCGAGGACGGCGCACCGATCAGCGTGGCGTCTACGATCGTGCCTTGTCTGAGCAAAAGCCTTTTCTCGCTCAAATACCCGTTGACCTCTTCCAACAGCTTCTCGGTTAACTGGTGCTTTTCCAGTAAGTGGCTAAAGTTTAAAATCGTGGTCTCATCGGGAATTTCTTCTTCCCCCAACTCTATCCCTGCAAATCGCCATACCGACTCGATGTCGTACAACGCTTCTTCCATCCCGGTATCGTACAACCCGTACCACTGCTGCACAAAGTATATCCGTAGCATCCGTTCCAACGGCATCGGTCGCCGTCCACTGCCCGCTTTGCGATAGTGCGCTTCGATCAACGCCAGCAATTTCTCCCACGGCACCACTTGATCCATCTCATACAAAACTTCTCTCGCTTGGTCTGCTTTTTCTTTCCCGCCCACGCTAAACTCGCAAACGTTGTCTGCTCCTTCAATCTGTTTCCTCCTCTACCATTGTCCGTCTTGCTGCTTTTCCATATTAGACCACATTACTGAAGCGCTTGTTCAGAGATTCCTTATGTCCGCCAAACCCGGGCACCTCACGAAGTTTTTTAGGGGATGCTTAGGGGGATGCTCAGGATCAGGCTTTCTATTCTTGCGAATCTTAGAATCGAGCAACGATATCGAGAGTTGGGTTTGAGGGAATGGAAATAGGGTCAAGTCCGCTTTTTGCTTTCTGTCGTCGCGTCTTAGCGCATCGTCAGTGAAGTTGAGTTAGTAGAGTTAGGCAAGTCTGAACACCACTGACCAGACCCACTGACGCACCCTGCCATATTTCTGATCGTCCATCGTCAATAGCCGTCGCCTACCGTGTGCGCGCGTTCTGTTAGCAATGACCTTGTTGCCAGTTGGCGCAGGTGGTAGTCGTCACCTACGACCGCAAAAATTTCTGCCGTTATTACGGTTGAGGAGGTGACCATGAGCTCGACGGGACAGCAGACGCAGCGGAACACGAATTCCGCGGCGCCCGGGCGCGTTCAGCCGTCCGACAGTCGGGGAGCCGCCAAGGCTACCGGGCAGCCGAAAATGCCGCCGCGCAAGGCGTGGCTATGGTTCGTTCTCGTCTTGCTCGCTAACTTCTTGCTCGTGCGGCTCCTCATACCGGGCCCCAAAGCACCGGTCACCGTGCCCTACACTCTCTTCAAGGAAGAGGTTAAGAAGCGCAATGTCTCGGCGATCTACACCCGGGGTGAGACCCTTACGGGCCGCTTCAGGACGCTGATCACCTACCCGCGCAGCGGTGAAAAAAGCGCGCCGCCAGACGGCCGGCCGCAGATCCCGAATGTTCGCGGCGCGCAGCGCCAGCCCGAACAGGTGAGTACCTTCGCGACCACACTGCCCTCCTTCGTAGACCCGGGTTTGGAAACATTTTTGATCGGTCATGGTGTCGAGATCAGCGCCGAGCCGATTCAAGAGAGCGAAAACCCCTGGTCGACATTTCTTTTCGGCTTTGGCCCGGCCTTGCTGCTCATTGGTTTTTACGTCTGGCTATTTCGTCGGGCGGCACAGCAGGGTGGCGCGATGGGCGGTGGTCTCATGGGTATCGGCCGAAGCAGGGCGCGCCGCTACGACGAGGAGAAGGATACGAGAGTTACCTTCAATGACGTCGCCGGGATCGACGAAGCCGAAAACGAGCTGGTCGAGATCGTGGATTTTCTCCGGGATCCCAAGAAGTATACGCGCCTGGGCGGGGCCGCCCCGAAAGGCGTGCTCTTGATCGGCGCGCCCGGCACCGGAAAAACCCTGCTGGCGAGAGCGGTCGCCGGAGAAGCGGGAGTGCCGTTCTTCTCGATGAGCGCCGCGGAGTTCGTCGAGATGATCGTCGGGGTCGGCGCCGCGAGAGTGCGGGATCTTTTCAAGCAGGCGCGCGAGCAAGCGCCGGCGATCGTCTTCATCGATGAGCTGGATGCCATCGGCCGCGCCCGCGGTCAGATGGCGATCGGCGGCTCGAGCGAGCAGGAGCAGACCTTGAATCAAATCCTAACCGAGATGGACGGATTCTCGAGCCGGGAGGGCATCATCGTATTGGCGGCAACGAATCAACCCGACGTGCTCGACAAAGCGCTGCTGCGGCCCGGACGCTTCGATCGGCGCGTGGTGGTGAACCTGCCGGATAAGACCGGGCGCGAAGCGATCCTGAAAGTCCACACTCGCGGCGTGCCGCTCGCGAACGACGCAAACTTAGGCGAAGTCGCCGCCACGACCCCGGGGTTCACGGGGGCTGACCTGAAGAATCTGGTGAACGAGGCGGCGCTGCTGGCGGCGCGGCGCGAGCAGAACGAAGTGCGTTACAAAGACTTCCTGGACGCGCTGGAAAAAATCGTGCTCGGCCCCGAGCGGCCACTTCTGTTGAGCCACGCCGATAAGGAACGCATCGCCTACCACGAGGGAGGACACGCCATCCTCGGTCTAGTGGTGCCCGGCGCCGACCCGGTGAATCGGGTGACGATCGTGCCACGCGGGCAAGCTCTCGGTGTGACCTATCAGCGCCCAGACAGCGACCGCTATAACTATCCGGAAGCCTATCTGCGCGCGCGGATCGTCGGAATGCTGGGAGGCCGCGCGGCCGAGGAGATCGTTTACGGCACCAAGACGACCGGCGCGGAAAGCGACATCGAGCAAGCCACCGGCCTGGCGCGCCGGATGGTCACGCGCTGGGGCATGAGCGAGCGCGTCGGACTGGTAGAGCTCGCGCCGCGGGAGAATCCTTACTTGACCGGCGCGAACGGGTACGCCGGCGCCAAGCCATTCAGCGAGAGGACCGCTGAAGCCATTGACGCTGAGGTGCTCAAGATCATCGGCGAAAGCCACGACGAGGCCAAGCGGCTGCTTAACGCGCATCGCAAGCAACTCGACGCGCTCGTCGAAGCCTTGCTGTTGCGTGAGACCCTCAACGAGCAGGAAATCCTCGATGTCACGGGGCTCCCGCGTGCGCCGGCGCTGAAGACAGAGATCTTGCCCGCTACCGATGGGGACAGCGGGAGCGCTCGCGACCCCTAATCAAACCTCAACATTATCGTTGCGGAGTGGGGCAGCTTCTGGGCCAGACAATGAAAACTGATACGAGCCCCGCATATTTCGATCGGGCGTCGGCTCGGGCGTCGTTCGATGCCTTTGGATTGTGGGAGTGAAGGAGCAACCAAGGCTGGCGCCGGCACCCGACCGGATGCGTGCGCCTCGCCTCGGCATTTTTAAAGGACGATTATAGTTGATTTCGCGATTCGGTCGCTTTCCGCGATAAAATCTCATTGCGCTCGTGCCAATCCTCGGCCCACCGCTCGATTTCGTCCTTCCTATCGCCATAGCGTTTTTGCACGATGCCGATGAATTTATCGTAATCGCCTTCCGCTTCGAGCAAGTCGTTATCGGTGAATTTGCCCCATTTCGCTTTGATCTCACCTTTGAATTCCTGCCAACTCCCTTTGAATTGCTCTTTGTTCATGAGATTGCCTCCTTCCTTACTTCTGTCTCCATTTCCTGCCTCTACTGCTTCAGCATCACCAGTAATTTTCTTGACCATAGTGTTTATAGAGCCTGGTTTCGTATTCGCGGTCGAGTTTTTCGGGATCGAATTCGGGTCCCGTCTTGATCGCTTCGCGCGACATATTGACGTAGACGTTGGAATTCTTCCAATCAACGTTGGCGACCCATGGCGGCGCGACCAGCACTTTCTTCCCTGGCAACCAGTTGCGCGTGTCGACAACGATATAGCGAATCGTCCAGGCCTCGTCGTCAACGACGAAGTCATCGACGTGGCCGATCTCGCCGTCAGTCGCTTGAATCGAATACCCAGTTAGGTCTTTCATGCTGCGAAGATGTGATCTATTCACTTTCTCGGTAAGCATAATTTTTCTATCGATGTCTTGAGCGATTAGTTCTTGCGGCAGCGTTACCGGACCCCAGATTTCGTCCCCCGCCCAGTAATAGGGGAAGCCGTAGTAGTTGGAGTATTTAATCTCGTCCTGGGCCGACAACTCCTCGTCCATGCTGATATCCGGACTATTTTTTACCTGCTCTTGAGTCAATTGCACAGGCAATCGTTTTCCCTCCCAATCCGCCTGATCGACGACGATGGGCGAGATCAATACCTTGCGTCCGGGCAACCAGCGTTGGGTGTCCGCGACCAGATATCGCACCGTCCAATGTTTATCGTCGAAAATAAAATCGTTGGCTTCACCGATGTCACCATCACGCGCGCCGATAGATAAACCTTTTAGATCTTTCATTTTGCGAAGCATGGCGGCACCTCCATGGGTTAACCTTTTTGATTGGAAATGAACCCTGAACAAAGCAGTCTTCGATAACTTAGAGGTCGCATTTGTAGTGCCAGTTGTGGACTCGGAATATAGAACAACGAGATTTCAGTAGCTTAGAATGAGGTCGCTTAGGACATGCTGCTTTTGACTAGGAAGATAAATACCCTCAACTTGGCTGTAATCTCCGACAAACCTTGCGATGAGATTGGATTCGCGAGAGGCCAAAAAGAGTCAGATCAAAAAGGGCTCGATGCGATACGAGCGAGCGCGTCGCTCATCTTTTTCAAGGCGTTTTTACAAGGTTCATCGGGGAGGCTCCAGGGTCGAAGGATGCGCTCCGTTCAAATCGTTTAAGGCTAGCACGGTTCCAACCAAGCGCGTTTGTTGCCCAAATCGGGTGAGCCGTGTGACTAATTACACCCTGCTACGCACTTCGCACTGCCATCGAACTCCATCGTCCTACCGCTTAGAGCAAGGTGCACGGGGGACTTGCTCAGTTTGGTGAACGCGGCGGTGCGTGAGTTCGGTCTTACCTTGCCGCCTGAGGTTGCGACCTCGTTCACGTGCGTGGCGATGACGGCCGCCGGCCTGATGAGCTCGTTCACCGCGTGCGCCGCCGAAGGCGGGGTCATCGCGTTCGGGCCGAGATTGAGCACCGTGAGATTCGCCTTATGGAATTCGTTCACGATCGTTTTCATCTCGGTGTGGATGCCGGTATCCCCCGACAGGTAAGCCGTGAGCCCATTGGTAAACTTGATGACAAAGCCGGTCGGCGGCCCCGGCTCGACGCTCACGCCGTTCGCAGCGAGACTTTTCCGTTCCGCCTCGCCCAGCAGGCTAAGCGGCAGACTGTTGGCATGAGCCGCGTACACAATCGTGATCTCCACGCCCTGAGCCGCGCCGGCCGCCTTGAGCACGTGCGTACCGCCCAAGTGGATGTTCGATCGACACGGCGCTGCGACCGGTACCGTGGTTGCGCCGCCCGCCTGCGCGCATGCTGCTGTCGGCTTGCCGGTTAATCCCTCGACTTTTTTCCCGATGAACACGGACAAATCCACCACCATCACGATGGCTGCGTTCTTGGCTGCGGCGATCTCGGCCGTTACGGAATGTGCGCCGGCCGGGACCAGGTCGGGTTTCTCGCACGCGCCGGCTCCGAGCGCCTTCATCTTCTGGTCGCCGATGTGATCAGCATGAGCGTGCGACAGCAGCACGGCGTGGATGTCGCCGAGCCGCGGATCGTCGACTCCCATGGTGGACTGGCCGGCATCGTAAAGGATACGCACGCCAGTGGGATCCTCGAAGATCGTCGCGCGATCGCGGTCGCACAGTTCGCCGGTGTGCGTACCCAGCGGTGTGATCTTTACGTTTTGCGCCCAGGAAGACGTGGCGGAAGCGCCCGCCAACATGAACGCCGCTGCAAGCGCGGTCTGAACGAACGACTTCGCGAATGGTTTGGTTTTCAAAGTCCCTCCTAAACGAAGAGGAAATTCAAACACCTTTTTCTCTGACGGAGCCATATCGCCGACCCAGCGAGTCGTCAAGCGCCTCCGCGGCCCGAGTAACTTGGGACTCGTTCAAATTATTCAAGTGGTTCGACCGTTCGAGAAGCCTCACGGCAGGCTTCCTCGACGGCCTTCAGTTCCGAGCCGGTCGAGGAATCACCATGAGCGGGATTTTAACCGCTGCGCTCCGTTCAAGTCGTTCAAGGCTTCAGAGGTTCCCGTCGTTGCAGCGCTGGAGTCGTTCCAAAACGGAGGGGAACTGAGAACTGTAGGGTCATAGGAACTGTATGGCCAGCGGTGCCTGCATCGATCGCTTCTTTTGAAAGTGATCTATTCGGCTCGTGAAACTAATCGCACGGATTTCGGACGCGGCTCAGGGGCACAAAACGCCGACCCGCCCGCCAGCTTGTTCGTGCTCGTGGATATCGCAGATCTCAATCACTGTCGCTGAAGCGGTGGTCCTTGAGCGTTTTCCAGAGATCGATACGGACCTGCGGGTCGGAGAGATCGAGCTTGGTCCCGGTGCGATCGAACGGCTGCTCGGTCACCGGGTCGCCGGGCATAAAGAGCGTGAACTTCTGATGCCACTGGCCAGTGCCGGGGATCTCCTCCTCGGTAACATTTTTGACTTCGGGTGCTACTGGTTTCATGCCCCTCGCGCGCCCGCGAATGAGACTGACCGCCAAATCTTGCTCCACTAATTCGGAATCTCGGGCTCGACGAGTTTCGCCAGCAGGTTAAGCGATTCCTGCCAGCCGACGTAGCATGCCTCGGCGGGAATGACCTCGGGCACTCCCTCCTGCACGATGTTCAGCTCGGTTCCACAAGACACTTTCTTCAGGGTGATTGTCGTCTGCATTTCTCCGGGCAGACCCGGGTCGTCGAATCTGTCCGTGTAACGGAGGCGTTCGTTTGGCACCAATTCAAGATACTCTCCGCCGAAGGAGTGACTCTTGCCAGTGCTGAAGTTCGTGAACGACATCTTGTAGGTGCCGCCGACCTTGGCATCCATGTGGTGAACCTTACCGGTGAACCCGTTCGGCGGAAGCCATTTGGCCATGGCGTCGCCATCGAGAAAAGCCCGATACACTTTTTCTGGCGTTGCACGGAGAACGCGGTGAAGTTGGATAGTGTGTCCTGACATGATTTCTTCTCCTTTTCGCTGGGTTGTGTGTTGCTGACGTGGTCGTTTCGGTCACTCTCCGTTTTCGTCTTTCATCTCTATGACGAATGAACTAGAACAGCCAGGACAGCATCGCTGAGAATTTTTTCCTGCCATAACCTCGTGCTGCGGCGCCGCCTCTCGGTGATACCCGAACTATTCACCAGACGAAAGGCAGCAGCCGATGGCGGACTTTTTCACGATACTCCGCATATCCCTGGAGATTTCCAAGCAGGAATTTCTCCTCATCGAGAAGCCGCCAAACAATCGCCAGTGTCATGGGGACAAGCAGGGTAAGTCCCCACCAGGACCCGAGCGCCAGCGGCGTGCCGAAAAGCATGACGAGCGCCCCTGAATACATCGGATGACGAACCCACGCATACGGTCCGGTCGAAACGACTTTTTGATCGACGGCCACCTCGATCGTTCCGGCACTATAAGTATTTTCCTTGAAAACCAGGAAGACGACAAAAAATCCCAGCGCTACTAGAAAGTCTCCGACCTTGCTGTATGATAAATCTAATTGTCACATCAATTCGCAGGACGATGGACCTGACATCGAAGTCTGCCGCGCGGCCGGCAAGTATGATGGTATCTGGGCAGCGGGGACGATGTACTACTACCGCTGCATGAAGTCGGCAAGTCAGCCGTTCAGTCACCCGTTGCAATATGAAGTCCGGTTTTTACAGGATGTTGAGTTTCCCGATGCTCGCATGCGGCGACGGTTAGTCGCTAGAGAAAAACGACCGATCGCCCCATGTCAGTAGCTGTCAGATTTTAGTTTGGCGATTCTAGGTCTTTGGTTTTGGATATAAAAGTCCTCGCGCATCGACCTTCACTTTTTCCGCTTTGACTTCGTCGAACTCTTCCCGGCGGATTGCCATCGTTTTTAATACTCCGTCTATCCCTTCGGAACGTGTCGGCGCGTCGCGCCGGGCGGCATCATCCTCGATGATGACGCAGATCCCGAAGCAGATCTGACAAGAGTCCGGATTATCGCGGTGCTTCGGGAAATGCTTAGCTCAGAGCCGGCTTATCTCGCTGTTGGACAGTGCACGTGGCGGCAAATTTGTCGAGCTCTCCTGCGGGCGGGAGTGTGCACTTGAATCGCGACGTTCGCAATCATCCATTCACCCTCTTCCAAGTCGGTTGATGTCCTACACCGATTCTTGAAAGCGTTTGCTGCGATCTGGAGCGGGTGATGTATAATTGATCGACAGCGTTTAGAGCCAGCCACGGACGGATCTCTAGGAAGTTAGATCACAGACATGTTGTCATAGCGTGGACCGTTATTTTGAGAGTCTTCGAATGCAACCGCGCGATCATCCGAGGATGGTTTACAAAGGCCGCCCGATCTGGCCACCTCACTGGATCTGGATCGCCTAAACAAGTCCGCATCCGCAGAGGGCGAAGCCGGCACGCTTCAAAACGCCCAGCTTTCCCACGTTCTCAAAAAACACCATCTTTCTTACGATGAGCACGCCGGACGGGGACCGATTTGTAGGCTCTCTGAGTTTCGACGACGAGCCCGCCGCGGATATTTTCTTTCGAGTCTTTCGAAATCACCTCGGTCACTCGGTCCAGGATATTGCCGCGATCGACATCGTATAAAATCGCGATCCCGCGCTGACCCGTTCTGACCCGCCAAGTTGTCTACGGTTCCAGTTGTTCCAGTGCTTTGCTGCGTTCCAGTCGTTCAACACATAGGCGTGAGGCAACAGTAAGACGTTTCACTCTGCTCGGACGCCAAGACAGCCTCGACGGGTTTCAGCACTGCGCTCGGTTATTATCGTTTCACCTTGAACCTTGAACACGGGACTTTGAACTCTGCTTGCGCTATTCTCGGTTGGCAAGCTCGCCGAATGCCGGTGGTGGACGGCGATGGCGTGTGATGCTTTCGAACGCCGAGGCGATCGCGAAGAGCGTTGTTTCCTCGAAGGGGCGAGCGAGGAATTCCAAAGCAACAGGCAGCTCGACTTGTTTCGGCCCTTCCAACCGGCTGCCGTTCGGATCCTTATCGTCCGGCACGCGATCGTAGACTTCGCGGGTAAATCCGGCCGGCACGACGATGGCCGGAAAGCCGATCTCGGGGCTGAGATTGACCGCAAAGCTCGAGCCCGATCCTCTGTAGGTGTCGAGATCGGATTGCAGCACTGGTTCGCCGGGTACCAGGGTCGGATCGGACAGAGCTGTGCCGGCTTTCAGAATCTTTGGCTCGGTGTGCGTCTCCACGGTCTTCGCCAGGCGGTTCGTCAAGATGATGTGCGGCGGGATCGTCGTGTAGGGGTAAACCAGCGCGTCGAGATTATTTTCCGCCATGACTTGGAGAATGATCTGCCGCAAGGTCTGCATGCGCACCAGATGATCCATCTGCGCCGGCGTGTCCAAAGTGGCGGCGGCGGCGCTGAACGCTCTCTTGAGATTATCCAGACTGCCGGAAAACATCGGCATGGCGAGCATGTCTTCGAGATTTTTGAACTTCGCATCGCCGCGCTCACGCAAGTAGCGGTTGATCGCGTAGTGCGCTTCGTGGCCACGCGGTTGCGCAGCAAGCATGCGCAGGTTCACGCCGCGGGCGCCGGAGGGAATCATCCCGTGATCGAACGCCATCGACACGATCCGGTCGATGGGCTTGGTGGATTCTGGAAACGCCGCGAGAAAATTTCGCGCCAGCCAGCCGGGCTCGAAACAGGGAATCACGTCGGCGATTGCTTTGTCGACGTTTACCGGATCGACGATCGTCGCGCCGCTTTTTCTCATGGCGGCGATCGCCTCGTCGGCGACGCGGATATTGTCGCGATCGGCGCGGCTCGCTTCGATCATCAGATCGCGCAGCACGCCGAGCCTTTTTCCGCGCAGCGATTTTCCACCGGCAAGCCGCGCATACGAGTATCTCGGCTGCGCGGCGCAAGCGGCAGTGACCGGATCTTTGGGATCGTAGCCGGCGAGAACTTCCAAAAGGATCGCCGTGTCTTGCACGGTGCGGCAGATCGGGCCGCCGCGGTCTCTGGTAAATGACAGCGGCACGATGCCGTCGCGGCTCACCAAGCCCTGGGTCGCGACCAGGCCGACCAGGCTGCAGCACGACGACGGAAAGCGCACCGAGCCGGATGTGTCCGTGCCCAGGGCGCACATGGCGAGGTTGGCCGCCACCGCCGCCGCTGAGCCGCCGCTCGATCCGCCGGGTATCCTCGTCGTATCGTAGGGATTGCAGGTCTGGCCGCCGAAGGCGCTGCGGGCAATTCCCGCGGGAGCGTACTCGTCCATGTTGGTCTTGCCAAGCAGGATCGCGCCGGCAGCGCGCAGCCTTGCGACCATGGTGGCGTCGTCGGGCGGGCGATCGTCGGTGTACTCCGCCGCCGCGGCCGCCGTCGTGCGCATGTCGAAAGTATCGTAGTTGTCTTTGATTGCGACCGGGATGCCGTGGAGCGGGCCGGCAAACTTGCCCGTGCGGGCGAAGTAACGATCGAGCTCGCGCGCCCGATCCAGCGCGTCGGGATATTTGGCATCGTCGCGCCCGGTGTGAGTTCGTTTCACTTTTTCGGGAAAACCGAGCTTGATGCGATTGTCTTCTTTCAGATTCAAAGTGATGAAGGCATTGAGCTGCCCGGCGCTCGGGATCGGCGTGATGTCTCCCAATTGCAGTCCGGTGGCGGCATCGACATCGCCGCTGACACAGACGCCGTTGTAGGCTTTGATGCGCGTGAGATAGCGATTCACGAGCTCGATTGCCGTGAGCTTCCTTGCGCGAAAAGCGCGATGCACTCCGGCAATCGTCGCCTCTTCGACGCGGAAGGCGTTTTTCTTTGCCGCGCTCTTCTTTGAGTCTTTTAACTTTCGCCGCGACCGCATGATTTGCTCCTCTCCGGAAGAACAGAGCATCAAACTAGCAAACCCTCACCGTCGGGTGCAATCGGTTTGGCACTGATAGGTCGTTCAAATCGTTCAAGCCGTTCAACCGCTTCGCTCCGTTCAAATCGTTCAAGACTTTCGCCGGCAAGCAACGGTTCAACAATTGGCGGAAAAAGATGGAACTGCCTCACCGTGATTGCACGGTCAGATTCTCGGTGATACCTAAGGCCGTTCGGTTTTCGGGTGCCAAACCCGGGGCGTGCTTGCGGAGCTATTGCGGCCGAAAGTTTTTTTGGCGATCCTTTAAAACGCAACAAAAGGGAGAGGCATTGGGGAGAGGCATCGGGTCAGGGGAGAGGCATCGGTCAGGCTTGCATAGATGAATACGAGGGGAAGCCAATTAGCGAGTTTTCATTCCCAGCGGCCAAGAATCTACCCAGCGTACTCGCGATATCGTGACCTGACTATTGCCACAGCTGCGGTTAGTCCCACGAACGCAAATCTCGGTTAGCGAGTTAGCGCCTGCTGCGTTGGCGCACTCTGATCCTTTTTTTTCTCCGAACGAACGGTGGCAAGTAGAGCAGTGGATATCAGGCCTTCCGCGGCAGCGTGCGCGGCGGCAAATTCGCTGTCCTGGGTAAGCACCAGCTGGCTGCCGGTATGCCGGACTTCTTCTATGAGCCTATCGATCGCTGCCAGCCGAGAGGGCTGTTTATTGATGCTGCGGATATAGATGGCGCGAATCCGAGTCGGATATTCTTTCACCACATCCCGATAGATTTCCGGGTCGCGCTCGCCGCTGTCGCCGATCAGCACGAACGGCAGATGCGGAAATGATTCCAAAATCATTTTGATGTTGCGCTTCTTGTGGCTCTCGTGATCTTTGGCAAAGAGCAAGTGATCGCCAAAATCCCTGAGCAGCAGTGGACCCAAGGGTATCTTTTGCAGGTTCAAGAACTCGAGCAGCACGGTGTAAAGGTTCCACGCGCTGTTCGAGACATAGAAGATCGGATTGTCTTCGCCGCCGGTCGCGCCGCTCTGCAAGGCGCGGTAAAAGCCCGCAACGCCTTCGAAGGGCTTACGGGTATGCTCGTTGGCGAGAATTACCGTCAGGATCATTTTCAATTTATTGCCGACGTTACTCGATATCACGGTATCGTCGATGTCGCTGATGATACCGAATCTGGCGCCTGGGGAAGGCACCAGCACCCGCGCGGTGGTGCGCACCGGAGCTCCTTTGGGCAACGGCGGATCCAACAGCTCCAATTCAACCAGTTGCCACGGATGTGACTCCAAGCGCTGAACCGGTTGAATCTCGAAACTAAAATAGCCCTCGTGATCCGTGGTCGCATCGCTTTCGATTCCCTGAAAGCGCGCGCGTATGCGAGCTCCCGGCACCTCGTCGGTTTCAAAACGCTTGTACATGTTGACGAGATTGCGCCACGTGCGATCGGCGCTGGTGGCGGGACTAAACCCTTCGTCCTCCAATACCCTACCTCCGAACAACATTTTGTCCGCGGTGCCGTAGCCTAGATAAGGCATAATCATCAAAGGATGGTTAAAACCCGTGATTCTCCTCAGGCGCGAGCGGACGCTGTCGGACAACTTATCCGTTCGCTCGATCAAAGCCGGCAGCCGCGATTTCCAATCCTTCATGAAGTTACCTTAGCAACTCTGTCGAGACGTGAAAGCTGCCCGAGAAACGCGCCGGCAACGGTTACGCCGGCATGCGCGAATGTGGCATAAGAACCTATGTCTAAGGCCAACAAGGGCGGTTGGAAGATCTGCTCCAGAGGACATAAATACCGAGGCCGCCGCGGATGCCCGGTCTGATGGAAGGGCATTCGTGCCACCGGTTGTGGACGCAAAAAACGCAAACTAAGGCGCGGAACGGCCACAATTCAAAACGTTAAATCGCTTCGCTGAGTTCAAATCGTTTAATCATCAAACGGCAGACGACGTCGTAGACAAGTGAAAAAAGCTGCGGTAGAAAAAAAGTGTCAGGCATAACAGTCACATCACAGAAGCTGGATGGCATATGCGCGGTCGCAGCCGTAGTCTACAGTCATTTTTGAGCTCTTATGCGTGATCCATCACGCCCAGCTTCGGTGCCCGTCGTCGCCGCTGAATTTCGACAGCGTGCTCGGCCGTCAGATCGTCCAATTGCACACGTGGGTGGTGCGCGAAGGACTGCGCGGCGCCGATGCCGCCGCGGTTTTCGATGGTCTTTGTCAGCGCTTTGTGAAAGCCGGCGTGCCGCTGTGGCGCGCCTTCGTAGGTATGCCGACATTGCATCCCCAGTGGGGCGGCTACAGCTACACCTGGTGGCGTCATCTCAACGCCATCGAGCCCGCGCAATTTGGCCGGGGCCACGAGTACGAGCTGATCTTGCTGCAGAGTCCCTTCGGCCAACTGATCCGGCAAGTGGAAAAGGCCGGACCCGAGGGAGATCCCTGGCAGCACCAGCGTTGGCGTCTCGCCGAACCCGGGACACGGCTCGAATATCCCATCCTCAAAGATCTCGCCGCCGCCGGCGCTTCCGATTATTTCGCGCAAGTCGTCGGCTTCGGTCCCGACGGCGACGCTTCCTACGGCACCGGCATCGGCTATTCGTTTGCGACCGATTTACCCGGCGGCTTCCGTGATGATGATCTCGTATTGCTGCGGGCCGTGTTGCCCGCGTTGTCCCTCGCGATGATGACCCATGGCGGCCACATGATCGCCTCCGGACTCCTGAAGGCTTATCTCGGCGGCGACGCAGGCACGCGTGTTCATGCCGGGGCGGTGGAGCGCGGCTCGGTCGAAAGTGTCCGTGCTGTGCTGTGGTTCGCCGATATCCGCGGCTTCACGGCGATCGCCGACACGACACCCGGGCTCATTGTCATCGAGTTGATCAACGCGATCTTTGAGACGCTTACCGCTTCACTGCGGCCGCGCGGCGGGCAAGTGCTGAAATTCCTCGGCGACGGCATGCTCGCGACGTTTCCCTTCGTGGAGGCGACGCGGGATGAGACCTGCAGCCGGGCCATCGACGCCGCGGCGGAAACGATGGATGCTCTCGATCGGCTCAATGCCGCGCGGCAAGAGGCCGGCAAGCCAACTGCCGTGGTCGACCTCGCGCTCCATCTCGGCGAGGTTCTCTATGGCAACGTCGGCGCCGTCGACCGTCTCGACTTCACCGTCATCGGGCCGGCGGTCAACGAAGTCGCGCGTATCGAGACCTTGTGTGAGCCCCTGGGCCGCAAGGTGCTCATCTCTTCCGAACTTGCGTCGGTGGTCGGCGACAGCCGCCCTCTCGAGCCGCTCGGCTACCACACCCTGCGCGGAGTGCGGGAGCCAAGAAAGATCTACGCGCTCGATCTTGGCGTCGAGCGATCGTGATCGTGTCCGTGAGGCGTGTTTATCGGCACCTGCTTGTTACGCGCGGATAGAACAGGCTCCAATGGGGTGACTGAGGAATTCGCGATATATAATTCGATTGTCATTCCGGGCAACCCCAGCAAATGCCGGGGGCGACCCGGAATCCACAATTTCAAAGTATCTGGACACCCACCGGCATTCGCCGGTATGACGGTTAAATATGAAGAATTTATTGGTCGAACTTCTGCGCTAGAACTACTCAATCTTTTTCGGCCGATAAAACTCAATGGCGTTTTTGTAAAGAACATTTGCCGCTTTTTCATCTCCCAATGTTTCTCGAACCAGCGTGTAATCGTCATCTTGATAAGGCCTTGGTGCGCGTGTGGACGGCAGGTCGGTGCCGAACATGAGCGCCCGCGGATTGGCAGCATAGAGATCCGTCAGCGCGGAACGCACATCGAAGTCCACCCGTCCGAAGCCGGTGGCCTTCACCCGCACACCTTTTTCCGCAAGTTTGAGCAGCGTTGGAAAACCCGCTTTGGACAGACCGAGATGGTCGATGCTGACCGCCGGCAACGCGACAAGAGTCTCAAACAGATCGGCCAGCTCGGTGGAATCGACATACAACTCGGTGTGCCAGCCCACCAATTCATGAACGCGCCGCGCAAAGTTTTCCAGGTGGTGGATTTCTTCCGAACCGCCGCGCTTGACGTTGAAACGGACGGCGCGAACCCCTGCGCTGTTGAGTTCCCGTAACTCCTGATCCGAGACGGTCTGCGGCACTTGCGTGACTCCGACAAAGGTCGGGCCAAGCACCTTCAAAGCATGAAAGAGATACGATTGATCGAAAGCCTGGAACGAGCCGGACACCACCGCGCCGCCGCAAAGATCGACCGCTTTCAAGCGCTCTAAATAATCCTCGCTGGTGAACGCGTCGGGCATGAATCCTTGATTGGGCACGACGGGAAAATTCTTGTCGATGATATGAAAATGGCAATCAAAATACTTTGCGTTTGCGTTCAACGAATTTCCCCTCTCAAGTTTGGCCTCACCGTGAAGGGCTGCGAGCCCGAATGGTTCCAGTCGTCCCAGACGTTCAATCGCTTCGCTTCGTTCAAATCGCTTTAACAGGCAAACCCCGAACCGTTCAAAATCCAAGGGCAAACAGTAAGCAGGGCCTCATTGGTGCGGCTTGCTCGAGCGTTCGGCACAGTGAGGATAAGTCGCTGTGAGATATTCGGACGTCGGTAGCCTCAATCCCGCAAGTCAGCCGAGTCTGACCTGAAAGAAGCTATTATGATGTAGAGACGTTCGCCTCGGCGTCGACAGTTTTCTTAACGGTAGGGCGCTTCATCATGCGTTCCTGCCATGCCGTGTACGCAGTGAGCTCCTTCATGGGAAATCCGCCGCGCACGCCCCAGCCGTAGAAAACCAGTGCGTAGGGATCGACGAGCGTGTACTCACTGCCCAGGATCCACTCTTTTCCCTGGAACATGGAGTCGATCTCCTGGCAGTTGGCCCAGAACGATTTCCGTCCGTTTTCTTTTACCCCTGCGTGCGCCGCTTCGCTGTCGGCAAAACGCTCGGGCCGGTTCACGCGCTGGTACGAGGGATGCACGATGCTGGAGAACCAGCACATGGTCGCGATGCCGCGCGCCTCCTCGGCCGGATCGGTCGGCATGAGCTTCTTTTCCGGAAACCGCCGCCCCAGGTAAGTGAGGATCGCCGTGTTCTCGACCAGGATCTTGCCGTCGACATCGAGCGCCGGTACTTTACCGCGTGGATTGATCTTCTGATATTCCTCGGTCCTCTGCTGCCCCTTTGCGAGCAGGATCGGCTTTGCCTCGTAAGGCGCGCCGGTTTCTTCGAGACCGATATGAGAGGCCAAAGAACATGCGCCGGGACTGAAATAGAGTGTCAGCATGGGAATAGCTCCTTATTTGTCGAATTGTTTTGAGAACAGCGTATGCGCTAACGCGCTGTCCTGTCAACTTCCTCCAGTCTGGATCCTGAGGGTTCGAGTCGTTCCAGACGTTCCATCGCTTCGCTCCGTTCCAATTGTTCAACCGGATCGGTGACGGCCCGAGACTTTGCATCCAAACGAACGGCGAAGAGCTTTCCCGATTTTCTTATTTCTCCGCGTTTTTGAATTCACCCTTGAACATTGGACTTGGAACTTTGAACAATTTTTACAGGCGCATCACGCTCTTGAGCACTGGGCTTTTACTCTCCGGCGACCGATCCTTTTCCTTTATCAAGTCTATAAGAGCGCGGTGACGTCGCCGCTCAGTCCTGCGCCGGTTCAACAAGCGGACGGATACCGACAACGCTGAAAAAAAGCTCCTGGATGGAAACCTCGTGGGCGGTTCTGACTTCGCGGAAACTCCGCGAGAGCAGCAGGTAAACCGATACCCGACAGACGCAGGACAGCACAAACAGACCGAGCAGGTTGTAGCCGAAAAGCGGCGGCAAGCGCGAGGCAACATAACCGCCCAGGGAGGAACCCATAAAAAGCGCAAGGCCATTGATGACATTGAAATAGGCGATGCAACGGACCCGCTTTTGCGGTGTCACGGCGTCGTAGATGAAGTTGCCGGTGCTGAGTGTGACTCCGCTCCACGAAAAGCCGGCGAACATTTGAACCAGCATGAGGTAGGCGGGCTGGTGTGAGACAAGCCAAAAGATCGGGATCAGCGCCGCAAGAAACGAGCTGAGCCGCAAAACTCTTACGTTGCCGACGAGATCGGCGTGTTTCCCCCAGAGGGGCAGGGCCACAAGCGCAGCAAGCGAAGAGCAAACCTGGAGCGCCATATAAGTTACGTAGCTCAATTGCAGGTCACGCAACATAAAGACGGCGAAGAAGGGAGCCGCCAGATACGTAGCGAAAGTCAGACAACCGCTGAAAACCACGAATTTGAGAAAATTGCTTTCCCTAAAGCGCCGCAGGAACATAAGAAAAGTGAAGTCACTGGCCGGATCTTTTCTATGCGGAGGCTCATCCATCCGGCTGATGAAATAAGCGGAAACATATCGGGCCGCAGCAGCTAAAGAAAAGATAATCCAAAAACCCGTGCCGAAAGATATCTCTTGGAAAAAATTCAACAGCAATCCCGACGCGACGATGCTGCCGACGGTGACCGCGCCCACGGTCCTGCTTCGCCAGCCGAAATACCGTCCGCGCTTTTTCGCCGGCACGTAGTCGCTCATCAGGCTGCCCCAGGCTGGTCCAGCCAAGCCGCCACACATGGCCGCGAGAATTAAAAAGATCAGCAATAGCTCGACTCGATTAGGGATCTCCAGCAACGGCAGCATGGCGATACAGAGAATGAGTGACGCCTGGGAGAAAACCAGGCGCACCAATAGTTTGAGCCGGCCGCCGACCCAATAAATGACTCTTACGGAAAAGAACTGCGACAAAGAAGACAAAAGATTCGGCAAAGCCGTGACGAGACCGACCTGCTGTACGCTGGCGCCCAAAAAGAGCGCAGCGGGCGTTGCGTAATAATCGGTAACGCCGGTCATAAAAGCGGCAAAGATACCATCCTTGAATGACGACCGGAGACTTTCGCGAACGTTGAACTTTTTAAACCTCATGGCGGCGGGAAGAAAGAAAAGGATGAGGCATTCTCGCGCGAATTACCAGAGAGCATGCGTCGCTTGTGCCATGATCCTAGGCACCGGCCCTCACTGCGAAACAAATAGAGGCTTACGCCGGGCTCTACCCTGGCTACTGACCGATACCCCGCTATTGCGTGTTCGCCCGACGGCGTTGCGAATTCACTAGCGCAGATTGCCGCCCGACTTCTGATTGCAACCACTTGCGGCATTGCTCGTCGTCATCGGGCCATCCCGAGCGCGCTTTGATCCGATGGGCGTTGGAACAATTGAAAAGTATGTTCCGATTAGAATCGCGCTGGGTCGACCTTCAGTCCTAGCGCATGTTTTCCGATCAATTCGTAATGGGCGAGGCGTCCCTGGGTGTGCTGGCTGATCACGTGAATGTCCTGGAAGTAACGCTGTATCGGGTTGCCTTCGAAGATCGCCGTAACGCCGCAAGCATTATAGATAGAATCGACGATCTCCACCGCCAGTCGAATCGCATGAGTCGTCGCCAGGCGCAGGACCGCGCGCCGGTCCGAGCTGATCGCGCCGGTGGATATCGCCTCGCTCCAAATGTCGCGCACCGCCTCGGTCAAAAAGGCGCGCGCGGATCGTCGTTGCGCTTCGCTGCGGCCGACGGTTGCTTGAATCACCGGTTGATCGCGCAGAGTGGCCTGCATGGAGCGCGGCGTCTTGGCGCCGGCGAGTTCAAAAAAAGCATCCAGGCACGCGCGCGCTGTTCCCAAGGCCACGGCGGCGTCGCCCGAGGCGAACAACAATCTCCGTGGGAATTGGTAGAGCGGTCCGCTTTCCAAGAGCGGCGCGCCGGCCTGAAGAACCGTTCGCTCTGCGGGCACGAAGACATCCTTCACGACAAAATGATGGGTGCCCGTCCCGCGCATACCACGCACGTGCCAGGTGTCCAGCAGCTGGGCCTCGGCAGCCGGCACAAACAGGTAGCGCTCCTCGGGCTGATCTTCCAAAAGTCGGGTTTGGCTGTTTTCCTGAATGAGAGCGCGCGCTGCGAGCCAGGCCGCGTGCCGGCAACCCGAGCTGAAGCCCTGGCGGCCGGTGACCCGGTACCCGCCGGGAACCACAACAGCCTGGGCCGTTGCCACCGGAGTATTGGCGACCACGCTGTGCGGCGTGTCGATCCAGATCGAGCGAGCGATATCGCGCGGCATTTGCGCGGCGTAGGTTGCGAAGACCGCGCACTGATTGACGACCCAGCCGGTGCTCGCGTCCGCTTTGCCGAGCTCTTCAAGCACTTGCACGTAGGTCGGCAAGTCGATCTCGGCACCGCCTACGGTGCGCGGAATCAACAGCTTGAAAAAACCGGCGGCGGCCAAGGCGTCAAAGAGCTGACGCGGCAGTTCCCGATCTTTCTCGATCTGGTCGGCGCAGGATCGGATCGCAGCGGCCATGCCTTGCGCGGCGTCAAGCGGCGATCGAGTGTCTCCCGTGGCCATTGGTTCGCCTCACGTTAGCGACGTAAACTTTTCCCCTTTTGAACCCCGAAGCAAAGCAACGCTCATCGAGACAGGACTGGGTTCTCCTCGGCGAGCGAATCGAGCATTCGCTGCGCTTCTGAAAGCTTCTCTACTGCAGCGAGACCTCAATGTCTATGGCAATTTTTGGAGTGCTCTTCCCGGTGCAGGTGATTGATCGGGCATTGGCAAACTCTTCCGATCTCGGATAGGCGTAGGAATAGCGACGGGTCCGCTCAACACTAATAAATCATTCAACAGGACGCCGTTTTTCATTTGTGGTCTCTACCCTGGATGAAACGGTTTGTTTAGCTTTCGCGCGCGCTAGCTTCAGCGCGTCGCGCAGGCGTTGCTGCTGTTCAAACCAGAATCGTGAGAAGATCCCGGTCATTCTTCGATCGGTGAACTTCATCAACAGGTAGGCCAGCGCGAATCCGCCAAAGATCCAAATGAGTCGCGCTGATTTGTAAGACAAGTTCGCGTAGATCGAAGACAAGGTAGAAAAGGGCGAGGTCAAAACGTTGATCGCGAGTAGAACCACGTCTTTCAGGAGGGTCCACGGATTGAGTCCCGCCGTCTTATCCAAAGAACCTGAACCGACAATCAATGTCGCAACGCAGGACAGCAGGTAAATGTAGTAGGAGAATCGACCGATGCGGATCGTGTTGCGGACACGATCCAGCAGGGACTCCTCATGACTGTGCGCGGATTTCAAAATGTTCTCGGTTGCGAGCGCTCTCTGTTGAGCCGCCGCGTCCCTTTCCGGATCTCCTGTGGGCGTTATGACGACCGTTGCGTTTGATGGCAAGTTGCCGGGGCTGTAGTCTTCGGTACCATGCGCGACGCGCTCCAGTACGCTGAGGTGAATCACCGGCGCGACGTCATTCTCTCGGCATATCGCGGCGATGTCACGAGGCTTCCAACGGTAGAAAACCCCTAGCCCGGCGCGGGGATCATAAAGCTTGTCGTCGACATTCGCGTGGTCTCGATAGTACCCCCGTTCGCCGGGGATGAACCTCAAGTCCGCGGCCTTTGCCTTCTCCATCAACCAGTCGAGTGGAACCAAAGACATGCCTTGTTTTGGATAGCCGCCGCCCACGTTGGAATGCGCACCCGCGAACCAAACCTGCTCTAGCTTTTGATTTTTGTTTTCGCTCGGGATGCTTTGATCCCACAGCAGCGGATGAAAGGAGTGACGCTCATCGTCGATGGCGAGCGCATGGTAGGCGTGCTTCACATGTTCACTCAGTCGCTGGTTGGGAAACTTGAAAGGATAAATGACGGTGTTGATCATGTCGCTGATGTGGAAAGGCATCCCGACGGCGTCTACCGTATCCCACACGCCGATAAAATGAACCTCGGGCGGTTGGCTATGGCAGAATTTGGCTTTGAAAGCGACTGTCGCGTCGCTGTCCGGTTCGCCAAGAATGAGGCGCATGAAAATTGTTCGGTAACAACTGCGGTAGGCTTTATAGGCGGCATTGACGCTGCGGTCGAATGCGCTCGCCGTGGGTTGCTTTCTGGCGTCGATAATACCGCACTTCGTGATTATCCCGGCGAGGGTTCGGACGGTGAAAGCACCACGGCTAAAACCAAACAGAAAAATCCTATCGCCCGGATCATAGATCCGGCACAATTCCTTATAGAGTTGTTTGACGTTTCGGCTGAGACCCCATCCTGTGATTCCGCCAATGATCTTAAGCGGTTTAAAATCTTCGATGCCGACGCCGTCGTCGTAGATCGCGACCTGGGGGTCGAGCTCCGGGTCGAAGCGATGGCCGTTGAGATCGATGGACTCAAACATTTTGAAAACATTTGTGCCGCGCCCTTTGATCGTCGTGTTTCCGGTGCCGTCAGAGCAGATCACAATGTTTTTATTCATGGCGCGCTTCTCTCTAGGAAGGCGGATCGATAAGGCTAAAAGCCGTGATCAGGGCCGTGATTCATGGGCTGAGGGATTGAAGAAGAATTCCTCGCTCCACTGCGGCCTTTGCGTGATTCAAGTTCCTTCGCTTTTGCTAGGACAAGCTTTGCGGTTAAATACTTTCCGCTTTACTTGCGGTTTCGCCGCGCTGGGACTTCATGGTGAAATCATCTTCGGCGCTCATTTCCAAAAATTCGCAAGTGTCGGTCAGCCCGGCGCGCGGGCGAGCAGCACTACCGTGCTGCGCGCATTGGCCATGTAGTGATCCGGCGGATCGACGAGGATTTCCCGGCCGGCGTCGGTGAAACTCTCTTTGCCCGTATGCTCGTATCGATCGCCCGGTGCCATGCGCGCCCGGAATCCAGCGGCGGCAGCTTGATCCATTGCGGCTCGTAATGGGCGTTGAGAATAAAGAACAGACGATCCACGCCGAGATCGAGATCCGTCCTCGCTGGCATCGAGTTGGAAGCAAAGCGTGCGCGTGTTGACATCCTGCCATTGGGGTTCGCCCAAGTCCGGCGCAAACCAAGTAAGGTCCGACACGTTGTCGTCGTCGAGGTCCTTGCCGAGCAAAAACTTGCGATGCTGCAGTACCGGAAAGCGCCGCGTAAACGCGATCGCCTTTTGGAAGAAATCGAAAATCTCCGCGTTGCGCTCGATGCAGCGTCCAATCGAACCAGTTGATCTCGTTGTCCTGGCAGTAAGCGTTGTTATTGCCGCGCTGCGAGCGAGCGAACTCGTCGCCGCCGAGAATCATCGGCGTCCCCGACGAAAAAAGCAGATAACAAGCGTTGCTCTTCATCAGCTGCTTACGCAACGCCAGGACGGCGGTCATCGTTCGGTGTCGCCTTCCACGCCGCAATTCCACGAATGGTTGTCGTTGGAGCCGTCACGATTATTCTCGCCGTTCGGCTCATTGTGCTTGCCGTTGTACGCGACCAGATCGTGCAGCGTGAAACCGTCATGGCAGGTGATGAAATTGATGCTGTTGTAGGCCGAGCGTCCGTCCTCGCCGTAAAGATCGGCCGATCCTGTAAGCCGCCAGCCGACGTCGGATAACTGGCCGGTGTCGCCCTTGCCGAAGCGCCGCATGGTGTCGCGGAATTTGCCGTTCCATTCCGACCAGTCGACGGGAAAATTGCCGACCTGATACGTGCCGAGATCCCACGGCTCCGCCACCATGATCACCTGGTTCAGCACGGGGTCCTGGGAGACGGCGTCGAAGAACGACGCCGATGATTGGAAATGTCCGTCCTGTTCGCCGCGCCCGAGCACCGAGGCCAAGTCGAAGCGAAATCCGTCCACGTGCATGACCTCGACCCAGTAGCGCAGCGAGTCCATGACCAGCCGGATCACCGCTGGACTGTCGAAGTTGAGGCTGTTGCCGCAGCCGGTGTAGTTCATGTAGTAGCGTCGCGGCGCGTCGGCCGGCCCGGTCAGGCTGTAGTAGGAGAGATTGTCGAGACCGCGAAAGCAAATGCTCGGACCGAACTCATTGCCCTCGGCGGTGTGGTTATAGACGACGTCGAGGATGACTTTGATCCCCGCCTTGTGCAGCGCCCGCACCAAGGTTTTGAACTCGGCGACCTGGCAGCCCGGCGTCCGTCGAGTGGAATAAGACGATTCCGGCGCGAAAAATCCGATGGAGTTGTAACCCCAGTAATTCGTCAGGCCCCGCTCGAGCGAGAAAGTCGTCGACGACGTATTCGTGGACGGGCAAGAGCTCCACGGCGTTGACGCCGAGCCGCTTGAGATGCGGGATCTTTTCGATGAAACCGAGATAGGTGCCGGGAAGCTCGACGCCGGAAGACGGTGCGCGGTAAAGCCCTTGGCGTGCACCTCGTAGATAATCAACTGTTCCAGCAAAAGATCGGGAGAGACGTCGTCCTGCCAGTCGAACGCGTCGTCGACGACGATCGCCTTCGGCACGATGTTCGTGTTGTCCCGCGCGTCTAAGGAAAGATCTCGCGCTTCATGCCGAGGATCGTAGGGCAGCAAAAGATTGTCGACGTTGCGGAACTTGCCGGTGACGGCCTTGGCATAAGGGTCGAGCAGCAGCTTGGCATCATTGAAGCGAAAGCCCCACTCCGGCCGGTGCTCGCCGCGCACTTTGTAGCCATAGAGCTGGCCGGCACGCACGCCGTTCACCCGCGCGTGCCAGATGAATTTGTCGCGGTTCTTCAATTGGATGATATCGCTGGGCTCGCCATCAGGCGTGTTGAAGAGCAGGAGAAAAACCTCGCTCGCGTGCTTCGAGTAGACGGCGAAATTCACTCCATCGGCCGCCAGCGTGGCGCCGAGCGGAAAGCTCTTGCCATTTTCGACGATCTTCGTTGTACGATGTTTGAGTTCGTAAGCCATTTTGCATCCTCCGTCGCGGCGCTGAACTCATTGCTTAAAGGTGGCGGGTCTCGGACGGCGGTGACCCCACTTATCGTGGCGGCCGTCGGCGTTGGTGATACGCGCTGACAAGGCCCTCGATCTCGACATTGTCGAGGCAGATGACGTTGCCGTAGAGCGTGCCGAGCTCGCCTTGTCCGAACGAGCGCACACCCCTATGACAGCTGCCCGTATATGTCTTCTTCATCTGTGAATTTCCCACTTCTCGGACGATTTATTTGGCGCCGCAATCACCAAGAATTTACCACAGAGACTCCAGCGCGGCGAAGGCGTAACCAAAATTTCAAATGCGCAAGGGGCGCCAAGCTGTAGACCGGTAATCCGCAAGCCGAAATGCGAAGCGCGAAGCAATTTCATCGAATGACAAAAGCCCCGATGTTCCAAACAACCTCGATTCGGATTCGATTTTTGGATTTTAATAGTTTCGAAATTTTGAAATTGTTTCGAATTTCGGATTTTCTTATGCTCAGGCGTCGACCAGGTGCTTGAATCCGCCCCAGAACATACGCTTGCCGTCGAAAGGCATGGCCTTGGGGTCCATCATGGAGGCCAGGCGCGGGTCCTTCATCACCTTGGCGTTGATGCGGTCACGCTGGGCGCGCGACTTGTAGACGATGTACGCGAACACCACGGTCTCGCCGGGTTTCAACTTGACGCTCTGCGGGAATGACGTGTGCTTGCCCGCTTTCACGTCGTCAGCCACGCACTCGATGTATTCGAGCGCACCGTGCTCACGCCAAACTTTTCCGGCCTTCTGAGCCATACGGCGATAGCTCTGCAGGTTCTTTTTCGGCACCGGCAAGACAAAACCATCAACGTAGCGCATAGTTCCTCCTTGGTCGTCTGGTGAATGTTCTCACCCTGATTGTTCGCTTTACATTTTATTTGACATCTAGGAGCTCGTTGCACAACCCTCTGGGGCCTTAAAACTAGCTCATGACGAACGGAGCGATTGTCCGGACGCAAAGCGAACCGCCGCTCGTTCTCGTTCAAGCCTACTAAAAATACTTGAGTCCTTCGAGGGATTCGCTAGGTCTGTCGTGGGCGTTGACTGCGAATTCGAGTAGAGTACCTTACGCGTGATTTCTTGCTGCAGACTTCGTCGTGAGAGAACATGAATTCCCCGGATCGGCGCCGTAGGACGTCGCCTCCTGGAATTCCACCCTTGAACATTGAACACGGAGCCTTGAACATTTTTATAGACCGTAGAAAGCTTGGGAGTTGCTCTCGAGAATCTTGCGAGCTTGGGCATTGCTGATCCTGCCCTCGTCCACCCAGCCGCGGACTTCATCCAGCGCGCTCAGGTTGGCGGAGATGTCGGTGTGGCTGTAGTCGGTGCCGATCATCAGATTATCTTCGGTGCCGAACTTCAGCAGAGACTCGATGTCGTCGATCGGGTCGATGGTGACGAACAGCCGGTTGGCGCGGAACATTTCCGGTTCCAGTTCGAACAGGCGCGGCAATCGCGTCTGGTGACCGCGCAGCGCTTGGCGTTTTACCGCGCCCAACTGGGAGATCGTGTAGGGAATCCAGGAGGCTCCCGACTCGATGAGCCCAAAGCGAAGCTTCGGGAATTTCCTTGCAAGTCCGCAGCTCACCAGTGCGGTGAAGGAGTATATGATGGGAAAGCCCCTGTCCCATTCGTGTCCCGGCAGCGGATGGCCGGTGTGGATGCACAGCGGGATGTCGAGCGCGCCGGCTTCCTCGTAAATTGGGAAAAGTGCGGATCGGTGACCTTCCGGTCGAGGTCGAAGCCGCGCTTGAAAATACCGCAAGCGCCGTGCTCTTTCGCCCAGCGCAGCTCCTCCACAGCCTTTTCGGGCTGAAGCAGCGGCAGCACAGCCGCCCAGCGCAGCCGTCCGTTTGTCTGCGCGCATTTCTCGGCAAGCCAGCGGTTGTAGGTCGTGGTCAGCGCCCATTCGGCTTCCGCGTTGCTGGTGTTGTAGCGGATGAAGAACGTCGGAAAGATAACCTGCACATCTACGCCCATCTTGTCCATGTGGGCCAGCCGGCCCGCCACGTTCTGAAGCTCTCGAAAGACCCGAGGAGGATGGTTGACTTCATCGCGGATCGCGCGGTTCTGCAGCCTGCCTTCGACCACCCAGCAGCGGCTGTTCGTCGGGTTATAGCCCGCGCGTTTGGCCTCATCCGCCGGCATCGCGATCGTCACCGGGATATACTTCGCGTACGGCGTACCTTCCAACTTCTTCCAGGTGTCTTCGCACTCGTCGACATGGGTATCGGCATCGATCATGGGCATCGGGTTGACTCCTTCTTCATACTAAATGTCAATAAAATCGTTCGAAGTTCAAGGGTGCAAAAGTTCAAGGCTCGGCAACGTCTTCAGATTTCAACCTTGAATCATGGTAAGACTATGACCTTTGTTCGCATCGTGTCTGTTTTTGATCCCCTCGCGGCTTTACCTGATTAAAAAGAATTGTGAGATTGTGACACCGCACTATCGCTTGAGCATGACACTTTTAAAGATGACTAAGACAACCATGACTATAACGACAGATGACATCCGGGTCATGACCTCCGGCGCGTTTACCGCGGCTTATCTTGAACTTATTCCCCGGCTCGAACTCCTGACGAATAAAAAACTCGTGACTGCGGCCACCTCCATCGGCACGGGCGAAACTTCCATACCGAACCGGCTGCGGCGCGGTGAAGCAGTAGACGTTGTCATTGTCGCGGACGGCGTGCTTGTTGGATTCATCAAGGACGGCCTGATCATCGCCGAAAGCTATACTCCGCTCGCCCGCTCAGCCATCGGAATGGCGGTGCGGGCAGGAGCTCCGAAGCCGGACTTGAGCACGGTCGACGCGCTGAAACGCACGCTTTTACAAGCGCAATCCATCGCGTACTCCGCCAGCGTAAGCGGCGACTATCTCACCACGGAACTTTATCAGCGCTTGGGAATAGCCGACCAGGTGATGAGTAAAAGCCGGCTGATCGGCGGCGGCGAACGAGTTGGCGCCGTAGTCGCGCGCGGAGAGGCGGAAATCGGCTTCCAGCAATTGAGCGAGCTACTTCCCGTGGCGGGCATAGATCATGTGACCCCGCTACCGCCGGAAGTACAGAAAGTCTCCGTGTTCTCGGCCGGCGTCGCCGTAAGTACCAGAGATTCCGACGCGGCTCACGCGATTGATCAGATTCCTCGCCTCGCCGGAAGCGGCCCGCGCCATCACCAATAGTGGGTTGGAGCCCATAGGAAATCGCTGAAGCCGCACGCTTGAATACAAGCACCCTGCGCAATTTGTTTTCTCGCTTAGCGTGTTCACTGCTTGAGCATATTGGTCAGCTCGGCTCTAAACTCGAGACCTTTGCCCTCGTGATACGAGGCGATCAGATCGCCGGCGCTCTGCAGTTTTAGACGGTTTTCCTTTACATACTTCGCCATACGCGTTCCCGCCACCAGATGCGATGAGCGCTGCTCATACTTTTCCACTACGCGTTGCGCTTCGGGCGACGCCATGAACGCGACAAAGAGCTTGGCCAAGTTCGGATGCGCGGAGTTCTTGGGCACGCCGAGCTGAAAATAGGACGTCAGCACCGGGTCGGAAGCGGTGAGACCCACCAGCGGGGCTCCCTTGCCCTGCCACTCCCACATGCTTTCCACCGCCGACCCGCAGTTGGCCATGACAAGAAATTCGCCGCTGCTCACGCGCTCTTCGATTTCGCCGTAACGCACTTGACCGGCGCTCAGCGGCAGCAGCTTGCGCAAGTAATCGAGCACTTTCTTCTCGCCCCAGAAGAGCGACAACTCGACCAACCAGGAGCTGTAGGGCGGAATGGCCAATTTCCCCGCCCAACTGTGGCTGAACTTCGGATCGACGAGGTCTTCGTAGGTCTTCGGCGCTTTGTCCTTGGACAATAGCTTGGAGTTGTACAAAATTCCTTGCAGCGAGTGTAAACCAACACCGTGTCACCCGGCAAAATCTCCATTTCTTTCGTCACCCAGGGAAAGATGTTCGAATAGTTGACCCGCTCCAAAAGTTTTTCATTATGGAGCTCCGCATGCGTCGCCGGCGGACCGAGATGGACATCGGTCGATGACTTTCTCCCCGCCTTAGCTTCCGTGATGATACGTGCCGCCATCGCCGGCATACTCGGTCCCGCGGTCAAGCTGAAACGGGAATTGAGACCGAATTTTTTGTTGAAGATGCCCTGCAGGTCCGCAAAGGCTTGCCGGCCGCCGAAAGTCGTCGGACCGGCGACGAACGAGAGTTCCCCTTCCTTTTTTGCACCGGCGATGAGCTCGTTCAACGTCTGCGCCTGGACCTGCGCGTGAGTCGCCAAAAGAGCGGCAACCACCGCCGCCGACCCGTAAGCTTTGAGCATGGTTTGCCGCGCCATTGCTATTACTCCCTTCTCCCGATGCGCCGCCGGTTGTTCGGCAGTTTTATCTTGCGAGCATCTTTAGGCATTGTGGAGTTTCGTTGAATCTTTGGGGCGCACACCCAGTCTTATTTTTTCGCCGCCAGCTCTCTGGCCGCCTCTGCGGCGAGGGAAAAATCGAATATCGCCGCGGCAGGTAGCTCACCCTTCAATCCGGCCGTCGAGGCCAGCATCGTGACGTAAGCCTTGGCTTGCTCCTCGGTCGGCACGCCGTTCTTGGAGAAAGTCTCGCGCACGGAGTCGTAGGCTTTGGCCGCCTGCGCTGGATTGAGGTTCATCCATCTGGCGATAATTTCGATGGTCCCCTCGCGTTGGCTCCAGGTATAGTCGAGTCCTTCGATCGTCGCCTTGAGAATTTCGATAATTTCTTGGCGCGCGGTTTTAATTTTTTCCTCTGTCGTGGCCAACCCCGCCTGGGGAATCGGTAATATCGTCCCCATGTGCAGCAACCGTCTCATGCCCATTTCTTCCGCCTTCAAATCGAACGGCGCCCGAACCACCGTGGCGTCGATCGTTCCCCGCTGCGTGCCGATCATCCTGTCGTTGGTCGAGTTCAGTGGCACGATAATCGTGTTCGCTCCGAGACGATATCTCTCTATCAGCACGCGAACCTCGTAGGCCGGGAGAGTGCCGAAGCTGCCGGCCCCGATCCGTTTGCCGGCCAAGTCTGCGACCGTCATGATCTCGGGACGGCTGATAAGAATATGTTGGAGCTTCACCGACGTGAAGCAAATGACTTTGAGTGGCGCTCCACGCGCCCCGGCGGTGGCGGGGCCGCTCGGTATCGTCGTGTAGTCGATCGCCCGGTTGAGCAGCGCCGGCGCCGCCAAACCCGCCGCCATCTGAATCACTTCCATGTCGAAGCCGCGTCTGGCGAAGAAGCCTTTCTTCAGCGCCACATGGATCGGCAGATAGCTCAGCGATGCCGTCGGCGTGGCCAGTCTGATCTTGGTCCCGGCGATCGGATTTTTCCCCTGGGAGCGTGCCGCTTTCAACTGCAGCCCATTCAGCCATGCGACAGCGAGAACCACCGCGAGCCAAAAAAACTTTCCGCGTTTCAATAAGAGCCGTCCTACGATCATTTCAAGTTCTCCGATTTCCGGCGGCGGTGCGGGTCAAAGATGCGGCGAGATCGAGCGACCTTGCCAAGGTCAGCTGCGCGCAAGATAAGGCAAAGCGATTTCACCAGTCAAGGACAGAAAGGCGCGCCCTTGCCGAGCGTGCTTGCGTGCTTGGCGAACATGAACCGTTTGAACGGATCATTCGCTAGCGGCGCCACTCTTCGCGCTCGTCGATCGAATCCAAGGCGGTTGGTACTTATCTTCGGTCTTGCGCGGGAAGGTAAACGCCACCGTTTACCTTCCCGCAGCTACGAATACAACAGCGCAAAAAAGAACTTGCGAGCTGAAACTACTGGGGAGGCGATCTATCGGATTTGGGGAGCGAGCTGTCAGGTTTATTGGAAGAGCTACCACGCTCCGGAGCAGAGTTCGTACCGCTGTTTACTCCGAGCTTCTCTATGGTTCTATCGTCTAACACTCCAGTGGCCGGCAGATTGTTGGATTTTTGGAAATCGCGCAGTGCCTGCTGAGTCTTGGCATCCATTCTGCCGTCCGTTCCGGGATCGAGCCCCTTGGCCTTGAGGGCATCCTGGGCCTTTTTAATATCAGAGGACGATATCTTCATGTTCTGATCGCCGCTGCTCGGACGTTGCACTCTTTCCGGAATGGTTCCGGGTTGTCCCGGCATCCGGTCCGGTTGTGGAATACCAGGCGCCGGTTGTCCGGGAATAGTCGGTTGGGTTTCACGAGGAAGGCTCGGTCCGGGCTGAGGTTGAGGGACAACCGGCTCCGTCGGATTGGTCGGCCCTGTCGAGCCGTCGCGTGGAGCAGTTTGCGCCAGTACCGATTGCGCTCCCAAGCCGACGCTTGCAGACAATAGAGCCGCCGTTAAAATCTGTCGCTTTCGTTTCATTATTAGCCTCCTTATTCGAGCGAAATAACTTCGCGCTGTTGTCCAATCGCAAAAGGCGCAAGTGACATGCCAGCCCGGCAAATCATCGAAACGAATAGAGATGTGATTGTGAGTTGAATTAATGGCGACGACGGAAGAGCGAATTTCCTAACACGAATGGTAATTCGTGTCTGATTTTTCCTAGTTCCAAAGATGAGACACAGTTGCCAACGTCAGTGAATTCCGAACAGAGGACTGCGGGATGAGATGACGCTCGAATGCGGAAGTCGAAGGTCGAGCCAGAGTGAGGAGTTGCACAAAGTTCGACGAAAGAATCTTATCTTTCGACGAAGGCCAGCTTCGCGGCGCTGGTCAGGATCCCGTCGTGTACGGAAGTGGGAACACCGCGCCCCTCAGGAAATAATTAAAGCGTACGGATTATGGATGAGAGTTACTTTGATGCGCTTCTCTCGTCATGTTGAATAACATCGCGCTCATGCTCGGTACGGCGAAAATCGTGCCCGTCAATCGGGGCGATGCCCTTCGAAGACCGAGAGCGCTCCTCAGCTTGCAACATTTCGTAATAGCGTTCCTGAAAGCGGAAGGCAGGCCCGTTCTCGCGCCGGTTTCGAACATAACTGCCGTCGGGCTCCATGCGCCAGGATTTAACCGAATCGGCGAGTTGAAGCTCGAGAATGTCCTTCAACCTTGTCTGCAGTTGAAGTTCGATCACGGGAAACGCAATTTCGATCCGGCGGATGAAGTTTCGCGGCATCCAGTCCGCGGATGCGAGCCAAAAAGTTGGAGTCCCACCGTTGTGAAAATAGAAGATGCGAGCGTGCTCGAGATATCGATCGACGATCGAGATCACGCGGATGCGCTCCGAGACTCCCTGGAGCCCGGGCCGCAGGCTGCACATGCCGCGCACGATGAGATCGATCTGTACGCCCGCCTGGCTGGCGAGATACAGCTGTTCGATAACAGCGGCATCGATCAAACTATTCACCTTCGCTACGATGCGGGCGGGTTCTCCCGCACGCGCCCGCTCGGCCTCGTTCCGGATAAGATCAATGAAGTGCTCCCGCAGGCCGGTCGGCGCCAGCACGAGGTGATGGAATTTTTGCGGCCGGGTGTAGCCCGTCAGGAGATTAAACAGCTCGGTCAGATCCTCGCCAAAGGTTTCCCGGCAAGTGAACAGTCCAAGATCGCTATAGATTCCGCTCGTGCGCACATTGTAGTTGCCGGTCGAGAGATGACAGTAACGCCGGATGCCGTCGACTTCCTGCCGAACCACCAGGCACACTTTACAATGGGTCTTGTAGCCGACCATGCCGTAAACAACATGAGCGCCCACTTCTTCCAGCGCGCGTGCCCAGGTAATATTGGCTTCCTCATCGAAGCGTGCCTGTAGTTCGACCAACACCGATACCTCTTTACCCGCCTCGGCGGCGCGCGCGAGCGCCTGAGCAATCGGCGAATTGGCGCTCACTCGATAAAGGGTCATCTTAATCGCCAAAACCTTGGGATCTTTCGCCGCCTCTTCGACGAAATGGGTGACCGCTTCGAATGACTCATAAGGATGGAAGACCATGACATCGCCGCTCCGGATGGTGTTCCAAATATCGGGGCCGCGCTCGAAACCAGAGACGGGCAACAGCGTCTGCGGTCGATCTTTGAGCCGGGGAACATTAACCGCGGAATAGAGCTGAAATAAATCGGTAAAAGCGGTAAACCCTTTGCCTGGGTACAGATCGTCTTGGGTCAGTTCGAGCTCCTCCACGAGCTGGGTCAAAAGGTCCTTGGAAAGATCCGGATCATATTGGAGACGAACGGCATCGCCCATACGCCGTTCGCGGATGCCCTGTTCGATGGTCATCAGCAGATCCTCGTCGCGTCGGCGCACGAGGCCGAATTCTGCGTCCCGCGTCACCCGCACGGCGTGAGCCGAGAGGATCTCGAAACCATGGTAAAAACGCGGCAGATAGTGACGCAGAACTTGTTCGAGCAAAATGAAAGCGTATTGTCCTTCCCGCGCCGGCAGCTGAATAAATCTCGGCACAACCTGACCGGGAATATGCACGATGGAAAGTTCAGTGTGCGGCAAAGGGGACGCGATCTTCGCCCGCAGCGATACGACCAAAGAAAGTGAACGGTTGGTAAGATACGGGAACGGATGACCGGGATCGATGGCCAAGGGCGTCACGATCGGGTACAGGGTCCGTTGAAAAAATTCCTCCAACCACTGCGCCTGCTCGCCGGTCATTTCTTCCGGACGAACCAAATGGATTCCTTCCTCGGTAAGTTGCGGCAAGACCGTGTTGAGAAAACAGAGGTGCTGTTCCTCCGTCAGTTCGTGGACTCGTCGGGAGATGGCTCGCAAAATCCCATCCGGGGCGACCCCATTGGAGTCGGCCGTTCCCTCGCTGCCGACTTGGCGCTTCAGTCCCGCCACGCGGACCATGAAAAATTCATCGAGATTGGAGCTGAAAATGGCGAGAAACTTCACTCGCTCGAGTAGAGGCACCGTGGAATCTTTGGCCTCTTCTAGAACGCGTCGGTTGAATTCCAGCCAAGAGAGATCCCGGTTAATCAACAAGCCCTGTTCATTTCGCATCGTCGTCACTGCAGAATAGTCTAACTCTTTCTCCGAGCTGAACAATCCCAATTGCGCCGGAGCCACGCTCCGAGCGTCGGCGCCGGCCGCAGCCCAAGCGTTAGGACAAAGGAAGCGTCGGTCGCGATCGAGACAATGCGCAATTACGAAAGTCGCGGGAGTGGCTTAGGTTCAACCTTTATAATTCGACTCCCTGCCTTCCTTAGTCAGACCCTCGCCCGCAAGCGGGGGAGGGAAAAGACTTCGGGAGAGCGATCACGCCAAGCGCTGCGACAGCCGGATTTGCTCAATCAAAAAGTCTGGATCTAGGCTGGTTAACTCGACAAACTGCTCGATCCTCGCAAGCGCAAAATCACGAGTCGCCGAGGTTCCAGTAGGAATCGTTATTCAATTCCAAACAGGGCGCGGGCATTGTCGCGGAATATTTTTTGCCGGATGCCGGCCGGTAGATTTCGCGCGGCGTCTGCAATGACCTTCTGCGAGTCGGGCCAGGTGCTGGCCGGGTGGGGGTAGTCGGAGCCGAACATTACCTTGTCGGCGTCGAGGACGTTGCCGACCATTTTCACGCCGAGGGGATCGTCGACGAAGCTGATCCAGATTTGCCGGTGAAAATATTCGCTGGGCAGTAATTTCGGCAGCGTGATCGGACCGTCGCCTGTCAGCCTGCGGCCGTCTTTCGTTCGCTGGTACCAGATATCGAGGCCCTGAATCATGCTCGGCACCCAGGCGAGGCCGGCTTCGGCCATGACGATCTTGACGCGCGGATGGCGATCGAGCACGCCGTTGAAGATCAGACCGGTCATCGGTTCAAGCAGTTGCATGCCGGGCGGCTCCTGGGCAAAACGCGATGCGGTAGCGACCACCAGGTTGACGGCGCCGCGGTTGGCTTCGTCGAGGCGGGTCTTTTTGACGAGCACCGCGAGGTGGAAACCGATAGGAATGCCGACTTCCTCGGCCAGCGCCCAAAAAGATTCCCAACGCTCATCATACACCGGGGGATTGGCGCGCGAGGCGAGTATGTTAACATGGCGCAGGCCGCGCCCTTGGGCCAGACGCGCGAGCTCATCATGCGCGGCCTCAGGATCTTCCATGGAGAGCTGCGCAACGCCGATCAAACGCTCGGGTTTCGCGGCGCAGAATTCGCTCAACCAATCATTGTACGCCTCGTAGCAAGCGCGTCTCAGTTCCGCATCTTCAATCGCCATCGGGTCGGTGGGACCGTACATGACCGACACATCGGCGCCGTCTCTGTCCATGTCGCTCAAGCGAAGTTCCGCCGTGGTGGGACGCAGCTCGCCCTCGCGCATCACGCCGCCGCGCTCGATGGCCCACATGGCGCCGCTACCCTGCGCCGCCGTGTAGTAACCGTGCGGGCTGAAGGTCTGGCCTTCCCAGGTCCAGAACGAGCCCTTGTCGTTTTCGACGACGCGCGGACCGCGCTCGCGCAGCTTGGCCGGCAGACGCGCCCTCCAGAGATCTTCCGGCAACCAGCGCAGGTCAATGTGATCGTCGGCGGAGATAAAGCGGTATTGCGTGTCATTTGCCATAAACACTCTCGATATAGCGGCTCGATTCGAGTTCTCGCACCAGCGAGTTGTCGATGAAATCCTTGGGGTCGGCGTCTTTCGCTTTGGGCAGATCCTTGGCGAGAATGTCCAGGGTATCTTTGATCGCTCGTTGCGACGGATAAGGGACTTTTAAGAAAAATGGCCGCAGGTAATTATAGCTGTCTTTTAAAACCTCGCGATCCGAGATGCGCGTGTGCTTGGCGAGCACGCGCAATGCGAATTCCTCGTTGGTGGTCAAAATTTTTGCCCCCTCGATCATCGCCATGAGAAACTGCTTGGCTTCGAGCCGATTGGCGGTCAGATAAGATTTTTTAACGCCGAGCCCCGACGACACGTAATCCACGCCCAAGCTCGACATATCGAATAATAGTTTAAAGCCGGCCTTCTGCGCGACAAAGGAAGAGGGCGGCGAAAGCGTGCCGGCTTGCACAGCTTTGGCTTTGAGCGCCGCGACAGTCTCGGGCACGCCGCCCACGCCGCGGATTACGACATCTTTATCGGGAGTGAGCCCGGCTTCCCGGAGCGCCAGCCGTGTGGCGAAGTCGGTGGAGCCACCGATGCCGGAGACACCCACGACCTTACCTTTCAAATCTTGCAGCGAATTTATTTCCGGCGCGCTGTGCATGGTGAACAAGAGCTTGTCGCTGAAGTTTGCGATCAACACCGCGTCCGCTCCCGCCAACACCGCCGCGGGCACGGTACGGCTGGAAACCCCCTGGGCGAACTGCACCGAGCCGCCGACCAGTGCCTGAATCGTGCGCGCGCCGGTGACGATGTAGCGAACCTCCATACCGTATTTTTTAAACGCGCCGGCATCGATGGCGACGAACAGCGGCGATTGCAAGAGCGACACCGCCGGCACCGCGACGTTGACGACTTTGAGCGGCACTTCCGCGGCCGCTAATTTAGACAGCGGCGCCAGCAGTAAAGCAACTAGCAATATCGACGTCACGCTTCGTTTCATGCTTTGCTCTGTTCCGGTGGCTCAAAGAACCCGCTTACTCCAACTCCGCAAAAATGTCTAGATCAGCTTTTCGCGTTTACGCGATCTGCAATCACGCGCACCGCGCATTTTCTACATTTCCGCGGAGGTTTGAACGGTGAACATTTGTCGTGCCGGGAGCACGGAAGCAGCTAACTGCATTATCATTCATTGCGGTTAACCGGGCTCTTTTATGGATTACTCACGATTGAACCACGACCCAGATCTGACCGCGACCGTAATGCCAACACCATAGACGATCAGGCCCAAGCCGAGCGCCGCGAACAGCCAGTTGAGCGAGCCGGTCAGATGAAGCACAAGCCAGCCACCGCCGATTGCGACCAAGACACGCAGGAATCCCGTTAACAAAGGCCAGAAAAGCCGCGCGGCGCCTTGGGATGCGAAATAGAGCGCCAGGCCCAAGCCAAAGAATCCATACGTCGGTCCGACGATGCGCAAGTAAGCGCTGCCCGTCTCGATCACGCCGGGATCGGGACTGAAGAGCGCGAGCCACGCCTGCGGCCAAAGCGCTGCGATCAGCCCGAGCGCTTCGCTGATTGCAAAGGCGATGGCGCCGCCGACCAGCGCGATGCGCAGCGCTCTTTGTTTTTGGCCAGCGCCGATGTTGGTGCCGACGAACGCCACCAGCGGCGCACCCAAGCCGAAGATCACCGGCACCAGTAGATACTCCAAGCGCACACCAGTGCCGTAGCCGGCGACAGCGTTGGTTCCGGAGACGCCAGCGACCAACGCTGTGGCGAGCGCGATCGTCACGTTGGTTTGCAGTGAGGTAATCGCGGCGACCGCACCCACGGCTAAAATATCGCGAAACAGCGGCCAACGCAGAGGCGTCAACCGCAAGCGCGCCAGGTTGCGTCCGGAAAGGATGTACCAGAGAAGAACCGCGGTTCCCGCCGCATAGAAAAGAACAAGCGCCAATCCCGCTCCGGCCACGCCAAGCTCCGGGAAAGGACCAACGCCGAAGATCAGAAAAGGCGAGAGCGGCACGAGAACAATCACACCCGCGCAGATGACCATGGCCGGCACCAGCATGTTGCCGGTGCCACGGATCACGCTCGCCAGCGCGTTCATGGTCCAGAGTAAAACGTTGCCGGCGAAGACAACGTTGGAGTAGCTGAGCGCCGTCTGCAGCTCGCCGCCTGTCCCACCCAACGCGCGGTATATCGTCGAACCGAATGCGAGCATGACGATCGAGAAGAAAACACCTAGAGCAACGTTGACGACAACCGCATGCAATACCAGCGAGTCGGCTTCATCGCGGCGCCCGGCCCCCAATGCCCGCGCGACCGCCGAAGAGATGCCGCCGCCCATGGCTCCGGCGGAAACCATCTGCATCAACATGACAACGGGAAATACCAGCGCCATCCCGGCCAACGCGTCGGTGCCGAGATGCGAAACCCACCAGGTTTCGATCAACCCCGTAGACGCCTGGGCTAGCATGACGAGGATATTGGGCCAAGCAAGACGCAGCAACGTAGGAACGATGGCTCCGCGCAATAGCTGGCGCGTGCGTGAGTCGACTTCAGCAGCAGCTCGCGGCGGCGCAACGACGGGAGCGGCGATTACTGCCTGGCGGCTTGCTGCGGTAATCATGACGCCCTGGGCTTTCTGCCTTGGAGACTGCCGCGCACCGCTTTCGACGACTGCTGCGCGGCGATTTGTTTCTGCTGGATGAATGCGTAGCGGCGGCGCGTGCTCTCGCTGGCGGCAGGACCGGCGGCAAATCCATAGTCGCGCTCGGTGAAGGGTCGACCGCTTTTTCGATCGACCAGCACCGGATCGGCCACCGCGCGGGACTTTTTATCGATGAGCAATACGCTGGCGCCCTCGGGAGCGAAGTGCCTGTTGCCCCAGGCGAACATCGCCACTATGACCGAGCGAAAGTCGCGGCCCCGCTCAGTCAGAATATACTCGTAGCGCGGCGGCCGTTCGTTGTAACGACGGCGCTGCAGGAGACCGGCATCGACCAAAGCGTTCAACCGCCGGGTCAGCATGTTGGGCGCGATGTTCAGGCTCTTCTGGAATTCGTCAAAGCGCGTGAACCCGTGCAAGGCGTCGCGAATAATCAGGATGCTCCACCACTCGCCGACCCGCTCAAGGCTGCGCGCGATAGGACAGGCCATCTTCCCGAAGCTTTTACGTTGCATAGAAAAAATATACTCCAGTAACTATCATTATGCAAGTGACTTGGGTACGGTTTCATCGCAGTCATTTTTCTCGCCGGATCTGCTAGCGTCGAAATCGAGCGCCGATGGCTCGCCGTCTCCGAGCCATCGTGATCGTGTTCGTGCGGCGTGTTTATCCGCGTCTCGTTGCGGGCAGAGTCGCGAGGACATGGAGAGTTCGGTCTGGCTCCGAGTGTCAGTGAGTCTGGTTCTAGAAGGAGTCGAAAAGCGAAATGACTGGCGCGATAGATCCTGTTCCGCCCGCGGTGATCCGCTTCCGGGTTGTCCGCGCGATTCAACCCTCCGGAGCGAAGGCACGAAATGAATGACAGGGAATGTATTCAAGTTCCATCGCCCACGCGTGAACTCATCTACCGCCAATTCATCTCACCGGATCGGATGGCCTAAAGTCGCGACCGACCGGCGTGCGGCCTCAAGTTTCTTCCTGAAACCTCGACCCGGCCACCGCCGATCACGCGGGCTAAAAAACCCGTTGTTCCATCCCTGGGCAGAATTGGGGCAGTTTGACAATGGACGGGATTGGCACATTTGCGGACATGCGTGCCATCCTAGCGTAATGAATAAACACCGTTTTTCGGCATTCCCGTTGCTCTACATCAGTACCAATCGATTATGGGAAATTTTTCAATCTTAGCGGAATGGGTAGAGACGGACGGGAGAACTCTTATGATGGCCGACGGCTTAAATATTCTTCATTTTTCTGCAATAGCGCTGATCCTCGTTTTTCTGGCGGCAATGATAGCGAAAAAGAAATACGCCCGCTCTTTCAAAACTTTTGTAGCGGAAAGCAAGCTTGCGAATAATTCCGTTTCCGATCGACTTTTTGACAGGCCGCGCATCCCGGCGCTAAAGAAGTGTCCAAACTGTACCGAGCAACTACCGCTCTCAGCGCTCATTTGTGATGCGTGCGAATACAATTTTCTTTCTACGATGGTGGGGCGCGGACAGAGATTTCTGCCCTCCCCCGAGCCTATGACTCACGAAGCGTCGAACCAAAGTTTCGCGTCTGCCGGGCTCTGAGACAAAACACTCGACTATCTTTTTTGCAAGAAACTTGAACACGCGGCTCGCACCCTGAGTGTTGAGTTCTTTTGTTCGATTCGATCCCGCAACTGCTGGATCCGGTTGATGGTGGGATCGGTTTGGCCTCAACCTTCAACAATTCGACCTGCTGCCTTCCTGTTCTGCTATTTTTGATCAAACCAACTCGTCGGTAGTTTGATCAAGCGCAGATCATCTTGATCGCAACCCTACTTCCACTTCCACAACATCCAAACAAACTCGCTGTGCCGATGTCACCCATCTCGTGCCTTGCAACCGCTGCGTGTATGCGGGCAGAAGCTTGAGAGGCGGCGCTCGGTGGTGGCGTTTCTCTAAATTCCATCTCGCTTCCGCCTTTGCTTCGTGTTAGTTTGGATGCGCTTTGCACTCCTCGCCTCGTCTGGAACTCGACAGGCCGCGCAAAGAACCTTTTCGGCAAATCTTCGCTTTCATGGCCGCACAAAAATCCCAGTCCCTGTGGACTCCGGTCTTCGCGTTACTCTGCGGCGCTCAGTTTTTCGGTTCGGCTCAACACGCGCTGCTGCAACCGACCTTTCCGCTTTACATCACCTCTCTCGGCGGCACGCCGTTTAAAGTCGGCCTCGTGCTCGCCTGCTTCGCCGTGACCAGCGTCGTCTTCCGTCCACTCATCGGCGGCTGGGCCGACCAATGGTCCGAAGCGGGTGTATCCGTTTGCGGCCTGTCGTTGTTATCCGCCGCGGTGTTGATCTGCTTCATCCCGTACCCCGAAGCGACCATGTTCGCCAACGCTCTTCGCGGCATCGGCTGGGCGGCGATGAGCGCCGCCGGTTATTCTTTGCTCGCGCTCAGCGCTCCGCCGCAACGGCGCGGCGAAGCATCGGGTTATTATAGCGGCGTCCAAGCCAGCGGGACCATTTTGTTGCCGGCGGTGGCGCTGTGGCTCATCGACGCGCCGTTCGGTGGCTTCCAGGTGGTTTTCGTCGTAGCGATTGTTCTAGCCGCACTCGGCGCCGGCACCAGCACGATCCTCGCTCGACAAGCGCCCAAGAAGATTCACGATCGGCAAAGTAGCGAGCCCGGACCCTGGTGGCAGGAGATTTTGAATGTTTTGGACCGGGAAATCATTCTTGCCTCGGTGCTATCGTTCAGCTCCCATGTGACTTTTCCGGCGGTGGCCAGTTTCCTAGTGCTCTATGCTCGGGAGCTCGGCATCGACAACATTGGTTGGTTCTACGTCGCCAGCGGCACGACCAGCATTCTCGCGCGTCCGCTGTTGGGCAAGGTTTCCGACAAGATCGGCCGGCGCCGCGCCTTGCTCGCGTGTTTTGTTCTACAGACACTCGCTCTCGTAACTCTAGCCCACGCTGCCACGCTCATCGCCCTGATGATTTCGGGCGCGCTGTATATGGTGGGTCTGGCCATGAGCAGTTCGACAACCTTGGCGATCGCCATGGAACAGGCCAAACCCGAACGGAGAGGCAGAGCCATGGCGACGTTTTCCATCGCCTTACCGCTGAGCAACGGCGTCGGCGCGCTGGTCTGCGGCGCTGTGGTTCAATCGTTTGGATATTTTTGGATGTATCTCACCGCTGCCGGCATCGCGGCGCTCGGTCTGATCGTGACAGTCTTGAGCCGCGCGCGCCTTAGATGAGATTGCCGGCGGAAAAGATTTCATGAGCAACAACTCGCCGGACACGATTTGGACAAAGACATTCTTGATCCTCTGCGCGGCGCAGTTTTTGGGCTACGCGCAGAACGCCATGCTCGCTCCGGTCTTACCCCTCTATGTCACCCAGCTCGGCGGCTCGCCCTTTATCGTCGGCATGGTGCTCGCCTGTTTCGCCGCCACCAGCGTCATCGTCCGGCCGCTCGTCGGCCACTGGGCCGACCGTTGGAGCGAAGCGGGAGTGATGATCTCCGGACTCCTTTTCCAAGGCGCGAGTATCTGTTTCTGCTTCATTCCGCGGGTGGAAACCGCGATGCTCGCCAACGGTTTGCGCGGCATCGGCTGGGGCGGACTCAATACCGGCGGTTATTCGCTGCTGGCGCATATCGCACCCGAGTCGCGCCGCGGCGAAGCCTCCGGTTTATACAGCGGCGTGCAAAGCGCCTCGTCGATTTTGTTTCCGGCTTTCGCCCTCTGGCTGCTCCATCAATCGTTCGGCGGTTTTTCCGCCGTGTTTCTCGCCACGACAATCTTTTCTTGGCTCGGCGCCGTGCTCGGCGGGATGACGGCGCGCCACGTGACTCATGCCGCGCGTCCCAACGCGGCACCGACAACATCTCGCCAATGGTGGCGCGAGATATTTCATTTCATCGAGCACGATATCTTGCTACCGTCGGTCATGCTGCTGTGGCTGAACGTTTCGCTGCCTGCGATCACGAACTTTAGCGTGCTCTACGCCCGCGAGCTCGGCGTGACAAATTTCGGACCGTTCTTCATCATCGTCGGCATAACGAGCTTGCTGGCGCGTCCGCTGCTCGGCCGGCTCTCCGATAAGATCGGGCGCGATCTCTCGGTCGCCGCTGGATTTGGTTTGCAGGTAGCAAGCCTGCTGCTGATCACGACGGTTTCAAATCTCGTCGGCATGATTGTCTGCGGCGTGGTTTACATGCTCGGCAATGCCATCGGCAGCTCGACCACCCTGGCGATCGCGCTCGAGCGCGCCGACCCGCAGCGCCGCGGCAAGCAAATGGCGACTTTCTCGATCGCATATCCGCTGAGCTACGGCATGGGCTCGCTGCTCACCGGTAGCGCCGTGGAATTCGCCGGCTACACCGGCATGTTTTTCATCTTGACCGCGGTGCAGGCGCTGGGGTTGATCTTCGTATTGATCAACGCGGCCAACCTCAGAGCGCAGTCAAATTGACGAATGCTCATCAATGAATGTTAACAAGCCCGAATCGATTTGGACCCGCGTCTTCGCCCTGCTCTGCTTGGCGGAATTCCTGGGCTACGCGCAGCACTTCGTTCTCCAACCCACCTTTCCGCTTTACATTACACATCTCGGCGGCTCGCCTTTTGTCGTCGGGTTGGTGATTGCATCCTTCGGTGTCACCAGCGTCATCTCGCGGCCAATCCTCGGCTATTGGGCGGACCGTTGGAGCGTCACCGGTGTCATGATCCTGGGTCTGCTGACGCAAACTCTGGGCAGTCTGATCTGTCTCATCCCTTTCGCCGGGGCGACGATGATGGCCAACGGCCTCCGAGGCATCGGTTGGTCCGGCATGAACACTGGCGGCTACACGCTGCTCGCCACCGCGGCACCCGCAAACCGCCGCGGCGAAGCATCCGGTTACTACGGAGGAGTGCAGTCGACCGCGACGATATTGTTCCCGGCCGTTGCGTTGTGGATCATCGACGCACCCCAGGGCGGATTCAATGCGGTGTTTCTTGTCGCCACGAGCCTGGTGCTCATGGGCGCGGTTGCGGCCTATCTATTGTCGCGGCAAGTACCGCCACAGCCGCACCGGACCGAACCCGACGGGGGTGAAATCTGGTGGCGCGAAATCCTCAACATCTTCGACCGCCACATTGTCTTGGCCGCCGCGCTGCTTTTTACGCTGCACCTTTCGCTGCCCTGTATTTCGAGTTTTGTCGTGCTCTACGCGCGACAACTCGGCGTCAGCCATTTCGGCTGGTACTACGTCGCGATCGGCATCACGAGCACCGTAGCTCGCCCGCTCCTCGGCCGCGTCTCGGATAAAATCGGTTGCGGCCGTTCGCTTATCGTCGCCTTTGGATTGGAAACCATCGCATTGCTCATCATGCCGATGGTTACGAATCTCGCGGGCATTATCATCGGCGGCGCGCTCTGGTATCTCGGCTCCGCCATTGGCGGCGCGCAAATTCTCGCCCTCGCCATGGAAAGCGCGCCGGTCGAAAGACGCGCCCGGGCGATGGCGAGTTTTTCCGTGGCGTTTCCTCTCAGCAACGGCGTGGGCGCGCTCTTTAATGGTTTCATCGTAGACATCGCGGGCTTTAGTTGGATGTACATCAGCGCGGCCATTTTGTGCGCAGTGGGACTCGCTCTCACGGCCAAGCACTGGGCGGCTTTGAAATAGCTCTTCGACTCACCAAACCCTCTTGCCCAGTGTCAGTTGATGCGATAAGCGTGACCGCGGCTTGCACCGCCTGTGGCAGTCAAAGGAGGCACCGTCATGAAGATCCATTTTCGTCCGATGATCCTTGGCGCGTTGTTCGTCTCGTGGACTTTATCCGGCCGCGCGGCCGAGGCGAAAAGCTACATCGCCTACATTTCGGATTCGACCAATTCTTCGGTGATCTATTGGATCGCGAAAGAAGCCGGCATCTTCAAGAAGCATGGCCTTGATCTCGATACGATCTTCATCAACGGCAGCGTGCGCGGCATTCAGAGCCTGATCGCCGGCGATCTCGGCTACAGCGGCGCGGTGGGAACGGCGGTCATCAACGCCAAGCTCGCCGGCGGAGACATCGCGATCATTCAAAGCCAGATGAACACCCTGCCCTACTTCATCATCGGCAACGCCAATATCAAGTCGCCGGAAATGCTCAAAGGACGCGCGGCGGCGGTGCATATCCCCGGCACCTCGGCGGATTTCGCCATGCGCCTTGCGCTTACGAAAGCCGGCATCCCTTACAAAGAAATCAAAGCGATCACCGTGGGCGGCGCGCCCGCCAGGCTCGCCGCCGTCACCCAGGGTCAGGCGGATTTCACCGTGGTCACCGACGGCGAAAAACTCCAGGGAGAAAAATTGGGGCTTAAAGTGATCATCGACATGGCGAAACTGAACGTGCCGTTTCAGTTCAATTGCAGCGTCACCACGCGCAAGAAAATTCGCGAGAATCCCGACGAAGTGCGCCGTGTGGTTTGGACCATGGCGGAGTCGATTCATTTTTTCAAAACGCGCAAAGATGAATCGGTCAAGATCATGCAAAAATACACTCGCGGCCTGCCGCGCGAAATTTTGGAAGCGGCCCACGCGGCGAACTCCGAGCTGCTTGTCGAAGACACCTATCCGACCATCGAAGGATTGAAGCAAACGCTGGATGTTCAAGCGCTTGACCGACCCGCGCGCCGCGAAATTCAAAGCCGAGGATATGGTCGAGCTCCGCTTCGTCGACGAGATGAAAAAAAGCGGCTTCGTCGACAAGCTCTATGGCCGCAAATAAAATGTTGGGTGTCCCCTACTCCTTAGCCCTGTCTCTCACCCCTTCTGTAAGGAGTGTGGAGCAAGCAGTAAGATGAATCCCGTGATCACGCCGGCCACACGCCGACCTCGCCGCCGTCGCCGCCCATTATGACGATCTCGACGATCTTTATCGCAGCGTCTGGGGCACGAGCATTCATCACGGCTACTGGATCATGGGAAGGGAATCCGTTGAGGAAGCTGTTTTGAATCTGACCCGCCTGGTCGCCGAGCTGGCGCGATCCGCCCCGGCGATCGGGTTTGCGACATCGGCTGCGGCTATGGCGCCGCGGCGCTGACGCTGAACCACGAATATGGCGCCGCGGTCACCGGGATTACGATTTCGTCGAAACAATACGCGCCACGCACAGTCGCCGCGGCGGCAAATCCCAGCCGTCAATTTTTTGCTCCGCGACGCCCTACAAAATGATCTGCCATCGGAAACATTCGACGCGGTCATTGCCGTCGAGAGCTCAGAGCATTTCTGGACAAGCCGCAATTATTCAGCGAAGTCCGGCGCCTCTTGCGTCCGGGCGGACGTTGCGTCATCGCCGCCTGGCTCACCCGCGAGCGCCCGGCGCCGTGGGAGTCTAAACATCTTCTCGAGCCGATTTGCGTCGAGGGCCGGTTGCCGAGCATGGCGTCGGCTGCGGAATTTCAAACGATGCTGAAACAACGCCGGCTTTCGCGATCTCAAATTTTTAGATCTGACGCGCAGCGTAAAAAAGACCTGGACGATTTGCGCGCTTCGGCTCATCACACGATTTTTCACCGACTCGACGCTGCGTCGCCGTCTGCTCGATCCCCATTTCACCAACCGGGTCTTTGCCAAAACTGTTTTTCGCATTCGGCTGGCCTACGAAACCGGAACAATGCGATATGGGTATTCTCCGCGCTTAAGTAGTCGAGACTGAATGATCCTGAGGCAATAGCCGAAGGACCCGTCTTCGTAAGTGCACGACAATGCGAGATTCTTCGCTAACGCTCAGAATGACGTCAAAGCGACTTTCGCGATTGCGAACGATCGCCTCCCGCGGATAGTAATTTCTTTCGCCTTAGGATAATAACAGGTCGACCCTAAACCACCCTGGCGGCTTAAAAGCGGAGTCTCGTGAATATGAAATTCGGCATCTTTGTTTTCGGCGACAACCACCCCGAGCTCGGCCGATCAAATCAGAAATATTACGAAGAAGTTTTGACCATGGCCGAGTGGGCCGAGGAATTGGGTTTCGATTCGTTTTGGCTCGGCGAGCATCATCTCTACTGGTATGGCACTTTGGTTTCGCCGCCGACGATCATCGCCGCTCTCGGGCAACGTACCAAGAAAATCCGTCTTGGCCCCGCGGTTTCCGTTCCGTCTTTTCATAATCCGCTCGTGCTCGCTGAAGAGTACGCATTCGCTGACAATCTCTGCGGCGGACGCCTCGAATTTGCTCTGGGCAGCGGCTTTTCGCCGGTGGAGTTCAAGACCTTCGGCATGACCATGGAAGAGGCCAAAGAAACGTTTCTGGGAAGCGACCGACGTCATCCTAAAAGCCTGGCAGGAAGAGGAATTTTCCCACAAGGGCAAATATTATCAGTACGACAACGCAACGCTTTACGTGAAACCGGTGCAAAGGCCAATGCCGCCGATCTGGCTCGCGGCGTCGAGCGACGACACGCTCGTCAAAGCCGGCCAACTGGGCTGGCCGATGATGGGTATCCCATTCGCGCGCTCGAACAATCTCGCTCGATGTGAAAGCGAAGAACGATTTATACAAAGACAATTACATTCGCAGCCGGCCACGGGGCCGAGCCAAAGATCATGGTCGCTTTGCACGTCTATCTGCATGAGAATGAGGAAGATGCAGTGACGCTCAGCCGCCCTTACTTCGACCGCGTCACCTCATTCACCAAGACGCATCGCCGCCCGGGATCGAAGATTCCCAACTTCGACGAGCTAAAGAAAGAAAGTTTGGTGATTTTCACCGACGCCACCGCAAGCAGAAGCGATCTTCCGAGACTATGAAAGAACCGGCGTGACCCATGTGATCTGCATGGTCAACTTCGGCGGCGTGCCGATGCCCGACGTGCGCCGGACCCTGGAGCTGATGTCCAACGAGATCTTTCCGAAGTTTCAGTGCGCAAATTGATTTTTTGGTTCTTGGTCGGCAGTGTTTTCGTGGCATTCGTCACCATCGTGCTCCTCGCGCTCTTCGGATTCGCCCTCGTCAGCATCGTTACCCATATCGAAAATCGCTTTTGCAACTGGTAAAAAGGACTTAATCTGACCATGGCGTATTTGCGAGATCATAATTGGTTTTCGTCAGCCGTCATCTTGTTGCTCACCACCGTCTCTCTTCACGCCGCCGAACCATCCCCGGTCGGGCTTATGGAAGACCATCGATGATCAAAGCGGCCAGCCGAAAGGTTTGGTGCGCATCACGAGAAGTCAACGGCCAGTACGAAGGAAGGATAGAAAAGATTTTTCCCAAGCCGGGCGACGATCCGGCTCCGAAATGCGACAAGTGCGACGGCGCCCGGCGGAATCAACCCGTGCTCGGCATGACTTTTCTGTGGGGACTTACCAGGCAGGGAGACGAATATCAAGGCGGGGAAATCCTCGATCCGGAAAATGGCAAGATTTATCGGGCGAAAATGAAGCTGGCCGACGGCGGCAAGAAACTCGAAGTGCGCGGTTTCATCGGCTTCTCCCTCTTCGGGCGCAGCCAAACTTGGCTGCGCGAAGAATAAATTAATTCGCTCTGTGGGGTCTCCCGGGACATGACCATGACCGACGTTGTTTTTGTCGATACCACTCTGCGCGACGGGCAACAGAGTTTATGGGCTTACAACATGCGAACCGGCATGATCGCGCCCACCGTCGAATATATCGATGCCGCGGGCTTCGAAGCCGTCGAGCTCGGCGGACCGGTGGAGCTGCCCAAGTGCGTCAAAGAGCTGCGCGAAGATCCCTGGGAACGCTACCGGTTGATCATCCCGAAATTCAAGAAAACGCCGTTGCGGTTGATCCACGGCACGCGCAGCGGTTTTGCGATTTACCCCGCCGCGCTGCATCAGCTTTACGATACCTGCATGGCCAACGCGGGAGTAAGCGAAGTGAGGATTTCGGATTCTTGGAATGATCCGGCCGATTGGGCTTGGCGGGTCAAACAGGCAAAGAACGCCGGCCTCAACCGATCATCAATCTTATCTATACGGTTTCTCCGCGTCACACCGACGAGTATTTCGCGGCGAAGATCCGCGAAGCGATCGCGCTCGATGTCTACCGCGTCATTCTAAAAGACCCCGGCGGCATCTTGACGCCCGAGCGGACCAAGACGCTCGTGCCGGCCGTGCTCAACGCCGCCGGCCGCACAATCGTGGAATTGCACACGCACTGCACCACCGGCCTCGGCACGCTCTGTTGCCTGGAAGCGATCAAAGCCGGCATGACGAATATCAATACGGCGATTCCGCCGCTTGCCGACGGCTCATCGAATCCCTCGATTTTTAACGTCGCCATGAATGCGCGCGCGTTGGGGTACAAGACAAGGATCGATGAAGAACCGTTGCGCCGCGTAGCCAAGCACTTCACGGCTTGCGCCAAAGAGGAAAATCTGCCCATCGGCAAAACGCCTGAATATGACTACGCCCAGTACGTGCATCAGATCCCCGGCGGCATGATTTCCAACCTGCGATTCCAGCTGCGCCGCGTCGGCATGGAACACAAGATGGATCAGACTCTCGAAGAAGCCGCGCAGGTGCGCGCCGACTTCGGCTACCCGATCATGGTAACGCCGCTGTCGCAGTTCGTCGGCAGCCAGGCGGCGATCAATGTCATCGTCGGCGAGCGCTACAAGCAAGTCACCGATCAAACCATTGAATACGCCATGGGCATCTGGGGCAAGGAAGGCGCCGCGCTCATGGACCCCAACGTGAAAGAAAAAATTCTCAACCGCGCGCGCGCCAACGAAATCGCCGAGCGGCCCCATCCGAGTGATTCCCTACAAGACTTGCGGCGCAAATACGGCGGGCAAGGCGTGAGCGACGAAGAAGTGTTGTCGCGTTTTTTCACTAGCAAAGAAGATGTCGATCGCATGCACGCCGCGGGCCCACCGCGCAGCTACAACGAGAACGGCAATCCGCTGGTGAATCTCATCGGCGAGCTGAGCAAACAAAATGAACGCAAGAGCGTGTACGTTCAAAACCGCGATTATTCGATCCGAATGGAAAAGTTGCCACGAGGATAATCGCCTTCTATGACACGCGATTTGCGGTCCGCTCACTCGTTATGCGCGGGCACGCCAGACAAGCCACACGCTCACAACAAAGACGGCTAAGAGAATCAAAGGGACGACGGGCGGCGGATGGACAAGTACAAAGGACAACAGTGGAAGTAATCCAACTAGAATTAATCCGATGGACACGGCAGCCGGAATGGACTCGCCAAAGAGACTCAACGTCAGAGCGTTCGGCACAACCAACAGCGCAAGATCGTGAGAGTGCACATGAGGCGACAGCAGCAGGATCGCCACTACGTTACCGATCCATTGCATTCCCGCGGCAACGTTTCCGCCATAAGCTTTCCGGTTGAGTATAAACACGGCGACGACAATCACCGCGCTGAGAGTCACCCAGACGTAAAGCGCCGGCCACCCCAAGGCGACACTAAACGCCAGTGCCCGCAGGTTTTGCATCTCCCGCGGATGGGTGCCCAGGTCGCTTTCCAGGCTGCTAAAACGCCGGGATATTTCGATATAGTCGGCGATTCCCTTCGGGCCCACCAACATCACCGAGAAAATCACCAGCCCAGCGATTACTACGGCACACACCATGAGCGCGCACCACTTTCGCCGCGTCGCTAGGACAATCAGGGGCACGGTCAACAACTGCGGCTTGAAGCTCATGGCGCTGCTCCACAGCCCCGCTTTGACCTCGTTTTCACGGCGAAGCGATCTCAGGTAAAGAGTAACCAACAACAAAGCCGCGAATGAAGTCTGGCCCTGGAGAATCGTGCTGTGGACGCCGAAATTGCAAAATGTCGTCGCTAGAAGCCATGTTGATTGCTCTCTGTTCAAAGATAAGTGCCCGATGAGTAATTTGAGCGCCGTGAATAGTAGCAATCCGTTCACCATACTCATGATCAAGAAAGCCTTTGGGAAGGAAGTCGAGCCGAGGGGCATCAGAAGAAAGGCGGTGAACGGCGGATAAGCAAAACCCAAAACTGAATCGCCGATACGAGAATCGATGGTCCTTTGGATCGTGAGCTGCCGATCGAGGTCGTAAAGCACGCTGCGATTTTCCCACATCAGTTTGGCGCCGGCGTAAAGCGCGGGAAAGTCGGCACGGCAGTTATCGCAGTCTGGATGACCAAGCGAATACGTCTCGTACCAATGCCGCGCAGTCAAGAGGCTAAGGGCAACAGCGAGCCCAACCGCAATGGCCTTCAGTCGCCGGTTCCAACCTATTCCTCGCCCCATAATCGCGTCCTCAATAATTTTCGCTTCGAGGGCGAGTATACTCCAAACGTCTTCACCCGTCGCGCCCAAATCTTCAGATTCGTGTCATCCATAGAAATTTCCGCGTTGTTAAGTTATCTAAGAATAGAGACGAAGGATTCTTATGGCGCGTGTCCCGCTCATCGAAGAAGCAGAACATCCCGAGCTGGCGGATTCCATCGCCAAGATCAAGGGCGCTCGTCAGGGTCGGCTCATCAACATTTATCGGCTCATGCTGCACAGTCCGGCGCTCGCCAATGCCTGGTTCGATCTGAATCAGACCGTGCGATACGGCACCGAGATCGACGGCCAGAGCCGCGAGCTGGCGGTGATACGCGTGGCGATTTTAAACAACGTCGAGTACGTGCAGCGCGCGCACGGTCCTGCGTACGCTTTGAAGGAAGGTCTTACTCCCGAGCAAGTCGCAGCCGTGGCGAATTGGCATCCGTCGAATTTATTCAGCGCGCAACAGCGCGCACTGCTCGCCTACACCGACGCGATGACGCACGAGATTGACGTGTCGAACTCCGTGTTCAGCGAAGTGCGCAGCCATTTCAGCGAGCGCCAAACGGTAGAGCTCACGATGCTCATCGGCGCCTACAATATGCTGACGAGATTTTTGAAAGCGCTAAAAGTCGATCCGGAACCCTAACAAAAGTTCAAGGTTCCAGGTTCAAAGGTCAGGGTCTCGACCCGTTTTCTGACGTTGAACATTGAACCGTTGAACATTGAACGCGAAGCTTCGTAGCCATGCCACCGCCGAAAATTAAGTTCGTCGTCGAAAACGACAGTTTCCTCCGCTTGATTCAAGTCGTTCTCGATCCGTCTGCACCGAAAGAGCGTTTCGAAGCGTTCGCGCATTTCTGCAAGCACGACACGCCGGATTTCCAAGGCTGGTGTGACAAGATCCGCGCGCAGGCGCGAAATACCTATCCGGCGATTGTTCATCTTGTCGACGATCAAGCCGATTTGTCGGCGAACGTGTCCGGCGCGAGTGTCGTCGTCGTCGAAGAGTTGACTGTCGGCGCCGAAGAAATAGCCACGGCCGGGAGCGCGCTCAAGTTTGTGCAAAAGTACGGCGTCACCACTCGCAACATCGACAACAACGCCTGCGCCAGCGCCGGTGTGTGCGTACTCACGATTCGCCGGCGCGCAAATATCTCCACCGCCGAGCAAGGCTTGATGCTCATGCTCGCGCTCGCGCGCCAAGTCACGCGCAACGCCAATCTGATCAGTATCGACCAGCTGAAAGCCGCAGGTTACGAACCGACAACCTACGATCGCTCACATACACCCAACGGCAACTGGGCGCGCATCCCGGAAATGGTCACGCTTTACCAAAAGCAGCTCGGCATCGTCGGTCTTGGCGAGATCGGCCGGGAGTTGGCGCTCCGCGCGATCGCGCTCGGCATGCGCATCGTCTATTCGCAACGCACGCGCCTCCCTGCAAACGTCGAACAACAGTATCAAGCAAGCTACTGTACTTTGGCTGAACTGCTCAGCAGCTCCGACTTCGTTAGCCTGCACTTGCCGCGCAGTCCGGCGACAATCAACTTCATCGGTGATCCCGAGCTTTCGATCATCAAGCCCGGAGCGTTCTTGATCAATGTCTCGCAACCGAACCTGGTCGACCGCGAGACATTGCGCCGCGCGTTGGCTTCAGGACGGCTGGGCGGATATGGGTTAGATACGTTTTATGAAGAACCGGGAGATGCCAACGATCCGCTGATTAAATTCCCCAACGTGATCGTCACGCCGCACCTCGGCGGCTCGCCGCGCTGGAACTCCCTCGACGACATCGAGGAAGTCATCGTCAATCTCGGACGGTTACTGGCTTGACGCAGATTGTGGACTAGAGGTCTTTCACGGCGACGCCACTTGCTGCTGCGTGCGACTTTCTTCAATCGCTTTGAGCAGGACCTGATGCGCTGCACCCAGCAGCTCACCTGCAATTGCGGACTCCCCGAAGTATCGAAAGGTAAATTGCCCATGGGAGTTGTCATCGACCGGCACATGCCAGCACAGCCAGCTTTCTGCGCCCGATGGCGCTCCCACATAAGCCACGAGATTCGGCATGACAAATCTAGCGTTGTTGAGCGGCGGTTCGTTAGCGCGGAGAATTCCTTGCAGGTAATTTTCGTCGCTGAGAACGTTCGTCAGCGCGGAACGCGCCGGTGGCTTGATGAAACATTCATAACCCGGCAGCGCCGGCGCTTCGCCCGGTCCCATGTAAGTAAAAATCATGCCGCCGGCTTCGATACAGGGATAGGCCGGCTGTCCCACCGACATCCGCTGCTCTCCGCCGGGCAGCCAGTCGCCCCGCACCACCACCTTGCCGCAATTGTCGAACAACCAACCATGGTACATGCAGCGTATCCCGCCGGGCTCGACGCGACCGTAGATCATATCCACACCCTGGTGCGCGCAGTAGCGTCCGATCAACGCGGGATTCCCCTGATCGTCGCGAAACAAAATCAACTCTTCGCCGAACATCGTCACCGGCAGGGGCTTATCGGCGTTCAAGTCGTCCGATACAGCCGCCAGCTGCCAATAGCGGCGCATCAATTCACCGCAGGGTGTGCCACGGTTGGTCTGAATCAGTAAATTATTTTCTTCCTGAGCGATCATAGTAAATGCTCGATCTCCGAGACCGAATATTCTTCCAACGATTGGAACGGTTTGAACGATTTGAACGACTGGAACGAGCTCCAGTCCTATTTAAGCACCGCCTCAGCCAACTTCGCTCCCGGGAACCAAGAGTTGTTACACTTATCTTCCGTGAAGTTTTGAAAGCGCCTAAACTCTTCGGCAGTCAAGATGTCCTTGGCCGCCTGGCCATCCAGGCCTTTGGTTTCGACGTCCAAACGGCGTGTCGGTTGCTGCACGGTCTTTCCATATAGCTCTTGTCCTTCGCGGCTGAGTATCCAGTTGAAGAAGACTCTCGCCGCACTCGGATGGGGCGCGCCCTTGATGATACCGACAATGCCGTTGCCGCCGCTGACGTAAGTACCTTCCTTGAGCGTCGGCAGATGTTTGACGGGCAGGTTTGCATCCAAAAACGCGTCGAAGTCCCGGTAACCTACGCCAACGGTCAACGCCAGACTCCCTTTTGCCAACGCGTCGGCGATTTGCCGCGCGTTACGGCTGACGAACATTTCCTGCTGCGCCAATTTCTTGATGTACTCCTCGCCCTTCAAGTCCAAAAGAAACGCCCACATCGCCAGTCCACCTCCTGGAACTCGCGGATCTCGAAGACCGATTTTACCTTTCCACTTGGGATCGAGCAGATCGTTATAGCTGCGCACTTCCTGCGGCTTGACTAATTTTGTATTGTAGTAAACCGACGGCGTTATCTGCGCAACGAAGCTGTACAGCATATTTTTTCCGGTCTGATTGTCGGCCCACAGATGACCGTCGAACCATCTCGCCGGGTCTTTTACTTCCGGAAGAATCATTGCCGCCGCCAGCGGTTCAAAAAGATCCGCTTTGAGCAATGAATTTCCCGTGCAGGGACCGATAAGAAATACATCGACGGAAGCAACGGCGGCTTTCTTTTCGGCAACAATCTTGCTCATCAGACTCGGTCCCGGCGCCTGAATAAACTCGCTGTCGAGATCGAAGCGCTTCTTCAATATCGCTTGCACTTCGTTTCTAAAATCGCTGCCGGGCGGCGCGCCGATGACGACTTTGCCTTCCTTCTTGGCCGCGTCGACGATTCGCGCCCACTCGCCGCCGCCATCGGCGGCTGCGAGCAGTTGCGGCAGCGCAATGATGGCGGCTAGAACAATTATATATTTTGATTCGCGACCGCTCATAACGTAACGCTTTCCGCCCCAAAAAAAATAATTTTGTATGCCGGGCGGCCGAAGGCAATCCAACGGTCCCATAGGTCCGCCTTTGGTCACCTTAACGAATCCGGCCGAATTCCAGCGATCATAGCTACGATCGCCGTCAGTTTCCACTTATTAAAGAAGAAAGAAGCTGCACTCGTAAGATCGTTCATCGCTGTTGGGAAAGCCGATTGACACGGCAGATTCACGGGCCTATATTCCGCGCGTTCCAGGTATGGGATTTTTGAGATTCACCTGGCAGGGAGTTTCCGATGATCCGGAGATCGATATCGCGGCTCGTCGTTCTTTTTGCGTTTGCGCTGTTGTTCGCAAAACCCGTCTTTGGCCAGGAGCGCATGCGCATCGCCTGGGCGGGCAGCACCCCTTCGAACACGCCGATCTGGGTCGCCGATCAGAAAGGTTTTTTCAAGAAAAATGGCCTGAACGCCGAAGTAATCGCCATCAGTGCAAGCACGATTGTTATTCAAGCCCTGCTCACCGGTGAAGTCGATTTCATCATCGCTCCCTCTGCCACTCTAGTCACCTCACGACTGGCGGGTGCCGATACGGTGATGATCTCTACGAACTTGCCGCTTTTCATCGATCACATCGTTTCGCTCGGCGACATCACGAGCGTTGAGCAATTAAAGGGCAAAACCGGCGGCGTGAACCGCCTCGGCACGACTTCGGATATGACGTTACGCCTGGCGCTGCGCCGCTTCGGCATCGATCCAGAAAAAGACACCAAAATCATCGCCACCGGCGAAAACCCGCAGCGTCTCGCCGCCTTGTCGCGCAACATCACGCAGTTTACGCTCCTTGGCGAGCCGCTGGTGCGCGAGGCCGAGAAGATGGGCTTCCGCGACTTGATCGACATCGGCACGCTCAAGATTCCCTATCACGTCAACGCCGTGGTCACCCGCGAGAAGACCGTCAAGGAGCGGCGCCCGTTCGTCGCCAAAGTCGTCCGCGCCTTCACCGAAGCGCTTCATTTTATCAAGACCAACAAGGAAGAGACCAAGGCGCTGATCGGCAAAAATCTGAAAACCAACGATCCGGAGGGCCTGGAACGCGCTTACCGCGCCTACAACGGCGCGTTCCCGGAGGTTCCCTATCCGAACGCCGAGGGCGTCAAGACGCTCCTCGACGACATCGCCCCACGCACGCCGAAAGCCGCGACAGCGGTTCCGAAAAGCTTTGTCGATATGAGTCTAGTGCAGGAACTGGAGTCGTCGGGATTTATCAAGCAGCTATATAAAAGGTAGGGGCGACCGCCGCTCGACTGTAACTTTTCGCGCCCTTTGCAGTGAAATCGGCGTTTTTTCTCCCGAATTCACTCCAACCCGTAAAACGCCCGCGGATTGTCCTCGACGATCTTCTTATGCTGCGCGGCGGAGATGCCGCCGCTCTCTTTCAACGTAGTCAGAGCGGACAGCTCCGTCGACGAATCGGCATGGCCGTAGTCTGTGCCAATCATCAGCGTATTTTCACCCATGCAGCTCTTGATCAAGTACGGCACGTCATCGCCGATCTGACACGTCACGAAGATCCCACAGCGCTCAAGCAAATCATCCGGTAGTTTGCTGTCGACCGTCTCCAAGCGTCGGCGCAGCTCGTAAATCACCCAGGGCACCCAGGATGCCGCCGTCTCGATAAATCCGAAGCGAAGCTTTGGAAACATTTTAGGGATACCGCCATTGATGATGCGGAATAACGCGCCGACATTGAATATTCGATACTGGTTGAAAAAGTCGCGGCTGCCGTCCGGATTCACCATCATATCCACTGCCGCCGCGCTGCCATTGGACTGGTGCAGACCGATACAAAAGTTGAGCTTTTGCGCTTCCTGGTACAGTGGGAAAAAGTATGGATCGGTGATCTGACGCGATCCCTCCAGCGGTCGCATGAAAATTCCGCAGCCTCCATTTCCCTGGGCAAACTTCAGTTGGTCGAGCGCATCCGCCATGCTCAGTAATGGCAATGTCGCCATCCAACGCAGCCTGCCCTTACTTTGCTTCCATACGTCGGCCATCCAGCGATTGTACGCACCGCAGAGAGCGACTTCCGTCTCCGCCCGTTCCGTGCACTGATCGAGGAAGATGCTTGGATAAAGCACCTGAATGTCGATACCCAACTCATCCATGTGCTTGACACGCCCGGCGACGTCGGCGAGATCGCGCGTGGCCATCGTCGTGGTCATATCGCGGCCGATTTCAGCGGATTTCTTCGCCACGTCTTCCGCGCTGAAAGTGAAACGGAACAGGCCGCGAATTTTGCCGTCGATGACCCAGTGTGCCTTTTGGTCATCGTCTTCCGGCTTGAACAACATCGGCCGAAACTTTTTTTCCGAAGGCAAGAGATAGTCCCACGTGAGCGGACTTTCAACGACATGAGCGTCTGCGTCTATCCATCCCATGACTCTATCCTCCATGAGATTTTGGATTGCGATTCTCGATTCTCGACAGTTTCGATGTTCGACTTATCGTCTCAGCTCCGTGCCTGAGCCTATTGCCTTGTTCAATGAAGCACCGCTCCGCCGTTGACTAGAATCGTCTGCCCGGTTACGAACGTGCTCAAGTCCGATAACAAATATAGCGCCGTGCCGACCAAGTCTTCCGGCTTTTCGATTCGTCTTAGAATTCGCGTCGAAGCCGAGCGCTCGTAGTTTTTTAGCGCCGCTTCCGTGGCTTTTTCCTCGCTCATCGTCGCGCCCGGCGCCAGAGTATTCACGCGAATATTATCCGGACCGAGCTCCCGCGCCAGGACACGGCTAAAACCGACCACGGCGGCTTTTGAGGTCACATAGTGCATCATCGTCAAGCCGCCATTGAACGCCATGTTCGAAGAAATATTGACCACGCTGCCCTGTTTGCGCTGTTGCATAGCCGGCACCACCGCGCGGCTGCTCAGCCACAGACCCTTGACGTTGACCGCCATGATCCGGTCCCAAGCCTCCTCGGTGATCTCTTGCCAACTCCCCTTCTCCGCCGGCACGCTCATGAAGATCGCCGCATTGTTCACCAATCCGTCGATTTGACCGTAAGCATCGAGCGTCTTTTTTGCCATCTGTTGGCAGCTGGTCAAATTGGCCACGTCCACTTTCGTCGCCAATGCCTTGCCACCGCTGTCTTGAATCGAGTTGGCGACGGCATCGGCGGCTTTCTCGTCGATATCCGCAACCACCGCCGCTCCCCCTTCGCGCGCGATGCCCAGGCAATACGCTTTACCGATACCGTGACCGCCGCCTGTAACGATCGCGACTTTTCCGTCCAACAATCCCATGAGATAATTTCCTCTCCCTGCATGCGAGCAATTTCTCCTGCCGCAACCGCTAACATCGCATCTTGATCACTGGCAACAAGCGCTGTGGACCTGTTTACCGCTGTTTCGTTTCACCCAATCGAGAATGATTCCGTTGGTTGCCTCGGGCGCCTGCCAGAAAAAACCATGCGACTGCCCTTTGAGAATTTTCATCTCGGCGCCGGGAATGCGCTCTAGCAGCACTTTCGACTGCGCGATATGATTGCTGCCGACGGTGTCGGCTTCGCCGATCAGAACCAACGTCGGCGCTTTGACGTCACCCAAGCGGTGCGTTCCTTCGAAGTTGTGCCGGGCGATACAGAGGTGAATGAACTCCGGCAGCTTGGCATGCGTCGCCCAGGCGAGCTTGAAAAATTCCTCGACTTCGTCGCGATGGCGCTCGCGATAATCTCGGGTAAAGAAAGTATCCGAATCGACGATCTCGTCGTGAATAAATTTCTCGAAACCCATTTCCACCATATCGAGCACCAAACGATGCGGCAATCCAGGAATGCAATCCGAGCCCGGCCGCGCCGCCGGTCCAGACCCGCTGGCCGCCATGATCAGACTCTTTACGCGACCAGGAAAATTCTGCGCCAACGACACGCTATCCGGCCGCCCATCGAATGGCCGATCAGGTGGGCCGAAGCAAGCTTCAAATGATCCATTAAAGCGACGATATCAAGCGCCATCTGCTCGATTGTATAAACGCTCTGCGCTGCCACCGAACGACCGCAGCCGCGCGGATCGTGAAAGATAATATTGAGTGATTGAGCCAGCGGCATCTGCGACGGCTTCCAGACTTCGCCCGAGTACGCCGTCGAAGGCACAAAGATCAGGGGCTCGCCTTGGCCGTGGCTTTCGTAATAGAGATCGACACCAGTTGGTAGTTTAATATTGGGCATTGCCAGAACTTCCTCCACTTCCGATTGTCGATTCAGATAAGCATCATGGCGACTTCATGCAACACTCTTTTATGTCATCCTGAGTTGAAGGTGAAGGATCTGTTTTCTGTTGCCGCCCGAAACCCCACAGCAGATTCTTGGTCGCGGCGCTCCTCACAATGACAGACCGTGTTAAGCCGAGAGAGTTTTACTCCGCGTTCATTTTAACGCCGCACTCTTATAAAACCCGTCCTTCTCCAATTGGCTCACAAACCGCGTATCAAGAAAATCATCCGGCTTGGCCGTCCTGGCTTTGGGTTCGGTCGGCTGTAATTCGGCAATGATCGTTTCCATGCCTTTCCGCGTCGCGTACGGAACGGTTTCAATGTAAGCGTGCGCTTCGCCGTAGGTCGCTTCGAGAATATCTGGATCTTTGATTCGAGCATATTTTTGGATCGCCCGGATACCCGCGGCTTTGTTGGCCTTGAGAAGCTGAACGCCTTCGCTGTAGCCGCGGACGAACCGACGCGACATTTCTTCGTTGGCTTTGATAAACGAACGGGTTGAACCGATCGCCACCGAAACATACTCCGGGCCGTCTTTGCTAAGATCGATCAACTCGCTCAGTCCGGCTTTTCGCGCACGGAAATTGGTCGGTGGCGACAGCGCGCCGGCGTCGATCTGACCGGCGGCAATCGCGGTAAAAATATTCGGCACGTCGACCAACTGGAGCATCTGATACTCGTCGGGCTTGAGGCCGAATTTGTTCATCACCCAAAGCGTCACGCTATGCGTCGACGAACCGAGCCGGGTAATGCCGATTTTCTTTCCTCTGAGATCGTTGAAGTTCTTGATCTCCGGACGGGCCATAAAGGAAAATACCAAACGGTTGGCGACCCCGGCGAGGATAACAGCGTCCGCGCCTTTGAGCGTTGCCTGCACCGAAGTGCGACCGTCCATGTACGTATACGCCAGTTCGCCGGCCAACAACGTTTGAATCGCCCGCGATGTCGATGCAATATGCACGAGCTCGACTTCCAACCCATTCTTTTTGAACAGTCCTTCTTCCTGGGCCACCCAGGTGCCGCTCATGTTGCTCGCGAACGAAGTCCACGCGACGCGCGCTTTCATCTGCGATCGCGCTGTTGCCGGTAACCCTAGCAGCATCACTACAAGGGCAAACCTAAAAAGTCTGATGGGTGATGCCGCGGCAATTTTCCTCATAACTCGCAGCTCCATATCACAGAATCTACTCGACGGTCGAGGGCAGGCGCGCAGTGAAAGGGCTTGCTCTTCCGCTCGGGGGTGTCATACAGTCCCGCCCGACTGCCCGCGGCCTGCGGCGGAACTCTATTCATCGGAGGTCTAGGTTGATGACACGAGCTCTCTTCTTCTTGATTTGGTTGGCGTTACTGACCGGTTCGGCGGCGGACGCCGCCGATCGCTTGCGCATCGCGTACAGCTCGATCAGCGGCGCTTACACAGGCATCTGGGTCGCCCACGACGCCGGATTTTTCGCCAAAGAAGGTTTGGAAGATCAGATCATCCTCATTCCCAGCGCAACTCAACTGGCGCAGGTCACCGTAGCCGGGGACGTCGACATCTCGTCTTTGGGCGGCGGACCGATGATCGCCGCCGCGCTCAGCGGCGCGGACTTGAAAGTATTCGGCAACAACGTCAACAAGATGATTTTCTCGCTGCATACCAAGCCCGAGATCAAAAGCATCGAAGAGCTGCGCGGCAAACGCATTGGGGTCAGCCGGTTTGGTTCGAGCTCCGACGTATCCGCGCGCTATGCGCTGCGCAAATTCAATATCGACCCGCAGAAAGACGTGCTCCTGATGCAGCTGGGGTCGATGTCCAACATGTTCGGCGCGCTCCGATCGGGAGCCATCGAAGCCTCGATGGTTTCACCGCCGACTCAATTTCTCTCGGAGAAACTCGGCTTCAAAGAGCTCGTGAGCGTGACGGATATGGATTTCGCTTATCCGAATCCGGCGATGGCAACCTCTGGAGAATTAATTCGCAAGAAACCCGATTTGATCGATCGCTTTATGCGCGCCTACGTGCGCGCCATCCATCGCGCAAAAATGGACCGCGAGTCCACGATCAAAACCCTGGCAAAATACACCACGGTCACCGATCCGGTGCTGCTTGCTAAAACTTACGACTTTTACATGAACAAAGTGTTAGAGCGGGCGCCGTACATCAACATGCAAGGCATGCAAAACGCCATCGACGATCTGGCGCGAACTTTGCCCGCGGCGAAAAATGCCAAGCCGGAACAGTTCGTCGACCTGCGTTTCCTCGACAGAATCGAAAAAAGCGGCCTACTTAAAGACCTCTACAAGTAAGGACTCAACGGTATTTGTTCACCATGAATAACGCGCAGCTCACGAACGAATGGGGTTGTTCAATCCCCGCTTGAATCCTCTACCTCCCCCGGTCGAAGGGGGAAGCAGGAATGGGGGCTTACATTGAACATTGAACCTTGAACGTTTGAACTCTTGAACCGCGCGGCGCGTTAATTCGGCAACCAGCAGACCGCCGCGATCTCGCTTAGCTCTCTGCGTAACTTCGCCCATGACGCGCCGGCGTCGTCACTGCGATAGAGATATCCGTAACGGCTCGCGGCAAAGAACGTATTTGGGTCATCCGAATTCGTGCCGAATGTCCACATGGTCGAGTTCGGTTCCACCGGCAGCGGCAGTAACTTCCAGCTCTTGCCGAAGTCTTCCGATTGCGCGATGGCTCCCGATGTTCCCGGTGTGAAATCACCGAAGCCCAACAAGACTCTTTTCGGATTTGCTGGATCCACTGCGATACCGCGCAGATAATTTTCTTTGCGTGGATACTCCCACGGCAGACACTTCTGCATTTCGCGCTGCTCCCAGTTCTTGCCATTGTCGTCGCTCGCGTAAATCTCGCGATTGGCCATGATAAACACTGTCTTCGGCGGTCCGGCGGTCACGGCGACATTGTGAATGTCACGCCTTCCAGTCACTTCCACGATGTCCCACGTATCGCCGCCGTCGCTACTGTGCCGCGCGCCGTCCACTTCGAGGCTGGCCCAAATGTGATTCGGCTCCAGCGGATCGACCGCTATGCCGGTGAATCGCGGCGTGCCGACCGCTTCGCACTCCGTCGCAACTTCTACCGGCCGCTTCTCCCAGCTCTGACCGCCGTCCTTCGAGCGAAAAAGCATTGCGGGCGTCGGCGTGCCGGTGCCGACAAATACGTTGTCTGGATTCACCGGATCGATACCGATCGCCCAGATGTAATGAGGATTGAGCGAGGAGTCGAGGTACTTCCAGTTAGCGCCGCGATCCTCGCTGCGATACAGCCCTCGTTCCGTGCCCGCGAAGAGAATGTTGTGCTGCTTCGGATGCATTGCGATGCAACGCACGGAAGCCTCGTATGCAAATCCACGACGCGGCCCGATGCGCGCCCAAGTCTGTCCATTGTCTTCGCTCCGCATGATGCTCTGTCCGATCGTGCCAACGACAATTGTTACATCTTTCATGATCCCTCCGTAGACGGTTTGAACTTTTTGAACGGCTTGAACGATTTGAACGCGTTAAATATTCACCCGATGCATGTCCCGGCTGCGCGGTCCCGCGGCGGCGCCCGCCGGAAAGATCGCATCGAGGTGCGCTAAATCTTCTTTGTTCAATTTAATCTCGGCCGCCTTAAAATTTTCATCGAGGTGTTTGCGCGACTTATTGCTCGGGATCGGAATAATATCGTTTCCCTGCGCCATCAACCACGCTAAAGCAAGCTGCGCCGGCGTTGCGTCTTTTTCCTTTGCCAATTCTTCAAATTGGGCAAGCAGTTTGAGATTCTTTTCCAGATTCCCCGGCTGAAAACGCGGATGACCGTTGCGGCCGTCGCCATCGGACATGTCTGAAGGAGCGTGCACCGCGCCCGCGAAGAATCCTTTCCCCAGCGGCGAGTACGCCATGAAGCCCATATTAAATTCACGGCAAGCCTGAATATTGCCGCCCTCGGGGTCGCGCGACCAAAGCGAATACTCGATCTGCAGAGAGGAGATGGGATGAACCTTGCGCGCGCGCCGGATTGAGTTCGCGCTCGCTTCCGACAATCCGATGTAACGAGTGAGCCCGCGCTCCACCAGCCGCGCCATCGCGCCCACCGACTCTTCAACCGGGATGTCCGGGTCGACCCGCGACATGCAGAAGACGTCGAGAGCATCGATGCCCAAACGCTTCACGCTTTGCTCGCAGTTCTGCGTCAGATATTCCGGCGTGCTGCCGCTGCGGCTACCTGTCGCATCCGGCGCGCGTGGACTGCCCGACTTGGAATGAATGACGATGCGCTCGCGGCGCCCTTTCAGCGCTTTGTTGATCAATTCATGATTGTGCCCGCTGCCATAGCTCGCCGACGTATCGATGAAGTTGATGCCGAGATCGAACGCTCGATGCAGCGTCGCGATCGATTCGTTGTCATCCGCCGGTCCGTAGGCGCCCGACATGCTCATGCAACCGAGCGCCAGGTGCGAAACTTTAAACTCAGTCGTGCCAAATTGTACGTATTCCATACATGCCTCCGTCTCGAGCCACAGTTATCGCAGTTGAAAGGAGCGTGTCAAACTTTACAGTCGAGATCTGCTGAAAATCCAAATGGGGGCTATTTCGCCAACAACTTTTTCATCCGCGCGATCACGTCCGGGTCTTTCGTCATGACTTCTCTCGCCAACTTTTCCAACTTCTCTCCCGACGTGTATTCGATATCCATTCGGCGCCGGGTGGCCTCGGTCACAAGTTCCGGGTCGCTTAGGGATTTCATGAAAGCTTCGCGAATCATTCTAACCTGCTCCGGCGGCGTTGCCGGAGGGAACGCATAGGGCCGCCCGAATCCATTGGAGCCGATCACAACGTCGGCCAACTTGCGGATCGGTTCTGCGGTCTTGTATTCGTCCATCAGCTCATAAACCGTCGGCACGCTCGCCAAGCGAGGATCGCGCCTGGGATTGGTTTGCACCAGGATATGGGCAAATCCTGCTTTCCTCCAGTTGACGTAACGCTCGGTGGAGAACCAACCCGCGATCGTAGACGCCCGGCAGTGAGTTTCATTTCTTTCCACCGCCAAGTCGATCTCCGGTCCGCCGGGATAGCCCATGACGACGTTGAACTTGGTGCCGATGGCATCATTCAAAAACGTCGGCAAATAATGTCCCGTCGTACCAGCGCCCGTCGCGCCGCATTTCGGCCCCTCGGTTGCTTTGCGTGCGTCGTGTATCGTTCTAAAGGGCGTGTCGCTGCGAATGTAAAGTGAATCTTCCGAACGGTCCGGGCTGCCGACAAACAGCCATTTCGTCCAATCGAACTGGGCGTCCTTGTTGCCTGCCAGTTGATTGAAATAAAGCCCCGCGTTGAAAGTGCCCAGCGTCAAGCCATCGGGTTTGGCGACGGAATACAGATAATTCGCGCCGACCATGTTGCCCCCGCCGGGCATGTTCTGGACGACAACTTCGGGTTTGCCGGGAATGTACTTGCCAAGGTATTGAGCGATCAATCGCGCATACGCATCGTAGAGACCGCCGGGGGAAGTACTTACAATAATACGGACCGTTTTCCCCTGATAGTAAGGCGTCTGCGCGTGCAGCACGGCGCTGAGCGAAGCGGCAACAAACACCAACACACGGATCCGGTTCATTGCCTTCTCCTCTGTTCAGCCACGGCAAAGCGGCTCGACACGACGATCGGCAGCTTTTGATTTCTAGCGCTCGACCTGACGGCAACTTTCTATCACGGCAACCCGCGTACCGCCGGCATCACTTCTTCAGCAAAGAACCGCATCGATTCCAATGCTTTGTCCTGGGCGAGACTTCCGGAAGCGATGTTGAGCATGAGTTGCTCGGGGTGAAGCGAGTCGACGTAGAATTTGATCTTCTCGATGCAATCCTCCGCCGTGCCCCACACAGCCATGATGTTTGGCCCTTCTTCGCCAACGGCGTTGCGCGCTTTCTCTGGGGTAGCCAATTTTTCGAAGGCCATCCTCGACGCGCTCTTGGTTGCGTACGCTTCCTTAACGCCGCTCAGGTTCGGCCTGCTCTGACTGGAACGCAAAAACACATCGGCCTGCGTCGCCAACGCAAGCGCGCCGTTCTCAATGGCCTCGTCGCGGTCGCCCGCGACATGGAGATGAATTCCCAGAACGATATCGCCCGCTCGATTCGCTGGAAGATTGCTACGGTACGTCTCCGTCAAGCCGCGCACCAAGTCAAAAGGAATTCCCAAATAACCCGGCTGCACCAAGCCGTGGCCAATCTTGCCAGCGAAGATCGCGCTGTCAGGCGTCGTCGCGGCGGCAGTATAGATCGGCGGATGCGGCTCTTGCACCGGCGGCGGGCTGAGTTTGAAATCCTTGATCTGCCAGAACTGACCGTCGAGATCCGCGATATAGTTCGATTTGAATATCTCGACGAGCATGCGGATGCTTTCTTCAAATCGCGCCGTGCTCTCGGCAGGATTGACGCCGACCCGATTTAACACCCAAGGATGCCCGCGCCCGATGCCGATCATGATCCGCCCTCCCGTGAGCAAATCGGCAGCCGCAATCTCACTGGCAAGCATCGCAGGATGATGCAATGGCGCGCTGATTATCCCGGTAAGAAAGCGAATACGCCGCGCGCGCTGAGCCGCCGCGACGAAAAGTCCCAAGGGAAACGACGAGCAGGAAAACAAATCCTTGCCGTAGCTCTCTGTGGTGGAGAAGAAGTCGTAACCCAGTTCGTCGGCGACGGTGATTTGCTCTAACACTTCCGCGTACGTCTGCCGCTCCGACTTGCCCGGATAGGAAAACTCAGTGAACAACCCTATCTTCATGTGAACTGAATCAACTTTGAACCTTGAACGATTGAACTTTTGAACAAGTTTTTTATACCCCAATCACCATCGTCGTGCCGACGCTGTTGGGAACAAACGCGTCCGGAAACTCCCGAGCGATCAAATGCGTCGCTTTCCAACCCGTACAGTGCTGCGGCACAATGATCCTCGGATTGAATTCTTTGAGCGCTTGAACCGTCGGCTGCACGATTGGCTCGAAAATCGGCCCCGTGAGATGGAAGCCGCCGATGACCGCATGAATTTGATTTATTCCGGTCATCTCCCGAGCGCATTTCAATGTGTTCACCACACCGGCGTGTCCACAGCCGGTCAGCACCACCAAACCTTTGTCCTTAACATTTATGACGATCGCTTGGTCATCGTGAATCCACGGATCGGGCTGCCACGTTCCATCGATCAGCGCGACTTGATTGGGACTGCCCTTTTCGAACGGCGTCGTGCGCGGGATCTGGCCGGTGACCAGCGCATGGCCGCCGATTAACATCGTCGGTCCGCGCTCTTCGATGATCTCTACATCTTCGGCTTCGAGATCCTTCTTGCTCGGTGGAATATGCTCCGACTCGTGGCCGTCGCCCTGAATATTTTTCCGCTTCAAATAAGCGTCGGGGTGAAGCACGATCGGCACCCGCGGTCGGCCAAAGCGTTTGATGAAACCCATCAGCCCCCGCGTGTGATCCGTATGGCCATGGCTCAAGACCACGGCATGCAGCTCGTTACCCTTGATTTCGAGCACATCCATGTTGTGCAGCACGCCGTCGATGGTCACGCCGGTATCGAAGAGAAAAGAATCTCTGTTGCCGCCGGAGTGCGTCGTCACCAGCATCGACACGCCATGCTCCGCTCGTAGTTGCGGCCGCGTATGTGCATCGCTGGCGCGCTTATGCCGCTTGGCAACCGGTGTATTACCCATCAACACGTCGATGGAATTATCCATCACGCTGAGTATCTCCACTCTATCGACGGGCCTAAGCGGCACGATAGCCATGGGAAATCCCCTATTTCACTTCGTGAAGAAACGGCTTTTTGAGCATCCAGTTCACGATTTGCTCTACCGTCTCCGACTCCTTACCGAAATAACCGTGCGCGCTGAACGCATCGCACGGTCCAGACTGCGGCGTAGCGCCGCCGTACACCGTGATCAAGGGGTACTTGTCCGAAAGCCTCGCCGCGTCGCTGTAGGGAGTAGATTCGCATTGATCGCTCACATGGTGGGCTATCAGGACCGGAATCTTAATCGTCGTGAAATCGAAATTGCTCAAGCCTGGACCGGGTTCATTAGACTTTCTCGGGGCCGGGCGAAACATCGTCGAGGTTAAGATTGACCCCGCCGTGCGCGAGCCGAGCCGTACGCCGAGTACCGCCGCCGAAATCGTTCCGCGGCTCGTACCAATCAGAAATAGCGGCACTCCGGAAAAGCGTTTGCCCAGATCGTCGATCACCGCCGAAATGTCGGTGAAATGCGACTCGCCGAGTCGAAACTCGTCCGTCATTCCCCGTCCGCCTTGCTGATCCGACGGCGCGTCGATGATCGCTGCGGCGACACCGCGCTTGACGAACTCGGCCCGGCTGCGCACCAGAAAATTACCCTGGCCGAATTTGGGCTGGCCGTTCTCCGAGCGCAAATTTATCAATCCGCCGGAACCCGGAAATAGCAACACCACTACCTGTAGATTCTTCGGAATGCTCGTGAGGAAATAAGACTGGGTCACCCCCGGACGCGTAGCCAGCGTGACGATCTGCTGCGCCGCCAACGGCGCTGAGGGCAGCAACAAACAACCGAGGAGCAAAGTGCAAGCACGTAAGCGTCGCATGAGAACAAGTTATTTCGCGCTCAACTGCAACGACAGCCTATTTTTTTACCGACTTGTAAGCCGCGTCTATATTGACGGCCAATCGGTCTTGGCCCTGCCAGTCAGCGTATTCCGGCATCTTCAGTTCTTTTTTGATTTCGTCTAGGGATTTTCCTTGCGCCGCCATTTCGCCAACCCGCTTCATCAGAAGATTATAGAATCCCTCGTATTCGTCGAAGATGATCGTCGTTGTAGGCTGCCCATGGCCGGCGATCACCACCTCCGGATTGAGCGACTTCATCAGCTTGTAGCTGGCGATGACATCGGGCAGCACCACCGTCGGCCGCAGATTAATGAACGTGCGCACGTTGGCCGCCGATGACGCGAACAGGACCCGTTCCTTCGGCATCCAGATGGCCGTGTCGGCGAAGCTGTGTGCATTTTTCAGATAGATCAATTCGAAAGTCCGCTCACCGAGGTTGATCGTCATGCGATCTTTGTACTCGATATGCGGCACGATCATTTTTTCGCCCTTCACCGCTTCGCGAAGCTCGGCGGATTTCGCCGCGAGGGTTTCGGCGCGTTTGGGATTGTACTCTTTTCTCATCCCGGCTGCCGCGCCTTCAGCGTTGATCACCGTCGCCGGCGGCGAAAAGATAAAATGGTTAGCGGTATGGTCGGAGTGTGTCTCGGTATCGATCAGGAACATAATCGGTTTGTCGGTCACTTTTTTGATCGCCGCCGCCATCCGACGCGAGTCCAAGGGGCTGTTGCAGCTATCGATCATCACGATACCCGCCTCCGTGACCACAAAGCTGCATGTGGTCGTAGCCTGGTCCGGCGCGAAAGTGTAGATACCCTCCTTGATCTTGTGAAACCCCGGACCGAGATCCTGAGCCTGCGCCGCGAGTCCCGCGCATAAGAGAGCCGCAAATAACGGAACGAAGAAACCTATTCTCGCCTTCATACTTGCCTCCGTCTTAAAACTAAACTCCCAAACCGCAGGCAGGCTAGTTGAATCATGGTACGGCGTCAAGAGATTGCGCTCATCAAGCATCCCCCAGACGCAGGTCGATTGCGATTGACCACCCGGACCCCTTTGTAATAAGAGGGCGATGCTGGGAATGTTTCCATCGCCTGCGGAGATTCGCTGGTCTGCACAGTTTAGGAGAATAACCATGAAGACGCTGTTTTTAGCGGTTTCTTTTTTCTTCTTGAGATTTTTGTCGTACAGGCTCAGACGCCGTACTTTCAAGGCAAGACCATTCGGATCGTCACCGGCTACCCCGCCGGCGACGTCAACGATCTGTGGCCGCGGCTCATCGCTCAACACATGACGAAATACATCCCCGGCAATCCGAATTTTGTCATTCAGAATATGCCGGGAGCCAGCTCGATGATCGCGGCCAATTATGTATTCTCTGTCGCTAAGCCGGATGGACTTACGCTTGGCTGGATAGCCCCCACTCTCTACTTCGATCAGATCGTCGGGCGCAAAGAAGTCCAATACGATTGGAGCAAGTATAGTTTCATAGGCTCGCCGTCGGAGAGCGAACACCAGCTCTATATGCGCGCCGATAGTCCGTACAAAACCATCGAGGATATTCGCAAAGCCAGCGAGCCGCCCAAATGCGGTTCCGGCGGCGCGACTGGGACCGGTTACTATTTTCCCAAGCTGCTGGAGGAAACGGTCGGCGCCAAGTTTACCATCGTGCTCGGCTATCAAGGCGGCGGGCCGATCGATCTCGCCGTGGAAAAAGGCGAGATCCACTGCCGCGCCATGACCATCGAATCTTTCTTTGCGCGCGAGCCGTTTCATACGTGGCGCAAGAACAATTTCGTCAGAAGCATCGCGCAGTCGGCGCGCAAACGCGATCCGCGCCTGCCGGATACGCCGACGATCTACGAGTTAATGGACCAGTACAAGACACCGGATCAATCTCGCCGCGTCGCCGCCGTCATTCTCGCCGGCGGCGTCTTTGGCCGTCCCATGGTGGGGCCCGCCGGCATAGCGCCTGACCGGCTCAAAATTCTCCGCAGCGCGTTCGCCAGCGCGCTCAAGGACCCCGAGCTCAAAGTAGAAGCCGAGAAAAGGAGTTACGAATTGGAACCGGTCGCCGGCGAGGAAATGGAAAAACTCGCTAAGGAAGTCATGGCGCAATCGCCGGCGGTCATCGAGAGAATGAAAAAAGTCCTGGGGAACTAATCCAAACGTCTTTGCCGAAATAGATTTTTACGCTGATACTATGCAGTCGGGCACGAGCCTTCCGCACGGATTGGCCGGCTTCCGAACTCCGTTACTCTCCCCCTTGACGGGGGGAGAGTAAGAGTGGGGGTGAATCATACATGCTTGGCGATATCACACCCGCGCGCAATCAATCGCTCGCGTGCCGGGCAAACTCGGCCGAGTCTTCGTTGGTGATCTGCAGACGAAAACCGCTCGGCTCTTTGAAGTACGTGCCCAGCTGCTCCGGCCGGCGTCCCTCGCGCTCGCCGTGCTCGTCGCGCTCCTCGATGCCAGCCGCATGAAGTTTTTCCACGATGGCGTGGAAGTTGTCATTGCTCACATTAAAAGCAAAGTGGCGGCCGCGGTATGTCGTCTTTGTCACCTCGCTTAGTTCGTCCACCTGGTTGAGAATCACGCATTGCCCGGACGGCACGGTGACAGCGGCCAAGCCATTCTTACGCTCCTGCACGGTGCAATTTAAAAATCGTTTATAGAAATCCACGCTGGCGTCCAGATCCGTGGTATCGAAATGAAGGTGATGCAGGCGAGTCTTGCTGATACCCGTCGTTTTTGTAATTTCGATGAAATTTCCCTCGGAGTCCTGAAAAACCAAACCATCGCTCCAAGAGCAGCCGAGGCCGTTTTCATTCTTGATGTCTCTCACGAAGGAACATTCGCGGCGAATCTTCGCGACCATCGGGTCGTATTCGCTCTCAGGCACCTGAAAGGAATGTCGCGGGTAGGAGTTGGCGCTCTCCCGCTTCGGCAGTGTCGCCTTCCCCTGGGAGAAAAGGCCGACGTGGTTTTCGCCGAGCTTCATGAAGACCCGCGTCATGTTGGGTGAGTTTTCATACTTCAAAGTGCGCGCGCCCATGACTTCGGTGTAAAATTTTTCCGCCCGCTCCGGATTCATCACCGCGACGACAAAGTGGTCCAAATGATGGACATCGCCATTAGCATTCATGTTACCGCCCATAATGATTTCTCCTTTCTACCTCTCTTAGTTCTTTGGTTCACTGGGATAGCCGCTCCGAAACATCCGGAAAAACCACGAGTTTACCTTTCGGCAGATGAACCATCGTGGTTCCCTCAGGTTTGCCGTCGTCGGGCGACATTTTCGCGATCAAAGTCCGTTCGTTGATCTTCACTTCGGCAACGACCTGATCGCCCAAAAACGTCGAACTCATCACTTTCCCCTCTATCCGATTTTCGTCATCATTGGAAGATCGCCCCAACCGGACGTCTTCGGGTCGTATGCCCACGATCACGGCGCCATCACAACTACGCGAATCGGCTACCCATAAGACTCCGCATTCCGTCTTGACGCGATTGGCATCCAGCATCTTGCCGCGTATCCAATTGATCGAACCGAAAAACTCCGCCACTAGCGCATTGGCCGGGCTACGATAGAGCTCGAACGGATTGCCGATCTGGAGAATCTTGCCCTGCGCCATGACGGCAATTCGGTCGGCGAGCACCATCGCCTCGACCTGATCATGGGTGACATAAAGAACCGTTATGCCGAGCTGGGTGGCCAGTTTCTTGATATTCGACCGCACTTCTTCTCTCAGCCGCGCGTCCAGATTGCTCAGCGGCTCGTCCATCAAGAGCAGCGCGGGGTTGACCGCCAGCGCACGCGCCAGCGCCACCCTTTGCTGCTGGCCGCCGCTCAGCAGACGCGCCGGACGATCTTCAAAATTTTCCAGCTGAACCAGGGTGAGGCTGCGGCGAATTCGCTCCCGGGCGTCTTTCTTCGACAAACGCGAACGGCCGTGAGTGAGCACCAAACCGATGTTTTCCGCCACCGTCAGGTGCGGCCAAATCGCATAGGACTGAAAAACCATGCCGATCTCGCGCTCCTCGGGCGCGGCGCAAACGCGCCGGCTACGAGAAAAGACTGTCTTGTCATTGAGCGAGATTTCTCCCTCATCAGGCTTTTCGAGACCGGCGACGCTGCGCAGCAGTGTCGTCTTTCCCGACCCACTTGGCCCGAGCAGAACGAAAAACTCGCCGCGGGCGACGTCCAGATCGATCGTTTGCAGCGCCGCCACCGTATGATCGCCGGTGCGAAAATTTTTGCTCAAGCCGGCAATGGAAATCACACGGTCTCCGAGACCCGGCTGCGCCGGCCGAAGATGAAATAGAGCAGGACCGCCGGTATCATGAACGCGAGCACAACCAGGTTGGCGGCTGCCGCTTGATTCAGGCTGCCACCGAGCCACAAACCCCACACGACCATCGGCAAGGTGACGTTGTTCTGACCGGTGACCAACACCGACGCCATCGTTAATTCGCGATAGCAAAGCAGCGCCATCCAGATCCACGCGTAGACCAGCGCCGGTTTCAGCAGCGGCACGAGAATCTTGCGCATCACCTGCAGCAGCTTGAGACCGCCGACAAACGCCGCTTCCTCGAGCTCCGGATGTATTTGCGCCAGCGAGTTGTTGAGTATGCGCGTGGCAAAACTGATGCGGCTCACCGTGTAAACAAAAATGAGAATCGTCAGGCTGCCGTACAGTGAAAGAGCATTGTGCAAAAGGAACAACGTCGCGAACATGGTCGCGATCGCTAGAATCAGATGCGGCACCGCGTGGGGCAGAAAAGCTACCGCGTCGAAAAGCAGCCGGGAGCGCAATCCGGAGCGCAGGATGGTCCAGGAGATCGCCAGGCAAATGAGTAACGTCAGCGTCGGCACTGCGAGCATCAAGAACAACGTATTCCACGCTCCTTGCAGCAGCAGGTTCCACGGCAAACCGTAGAAATTATTGAGCGACACTTGACTGAGCGCCGCCCATGACGGCGGCTGAAAATATCGCAATAGGGCCGCCCAAATAAGCAGGAGGAAAGGCAATAATTTGGCGACGAGGAAATAACCACCGAGAAACAACCAAGCGAGAATCCAGCCTTTGGGCCCGAGCTCGATCAAGCCCGGCCGATAGGCCTTGCCGGTGACCACCGCATAGCGATTCGAAAATCGCAGGACGCCAAAATAACTCCAGCTCAGCAAGAGCGCCAAGATAATCAGCACGGTGCTCACGGCGCCCGCCACGCCATAGTTGGGCAGCTCTTCCAAGGGCTGAATTTTGTAAAAGATGAAGGTGGAGAAGGTGAAAATCTTATTCGACATGCCGATGATCGCCGGCACTTCGAAAGCCGACAGCGCGATGGTGAAAACATAAATCGACGCCGCAATGACGCCGGGAAAAGTGAGCGGCAGCGTCACGTAGCGAAGGGTCCGAAAAATTCCCAACCCGTGTACTCGCGCAGCTTCTTCCAGGGACGGGTCCATGGTGCGGTAAGTGGCGACGACCATGATGAAAGCGATGGAGGATAACCCCAGACCTTCAACCCAGCCCATACCGATGATCGAGGCAATATTGAACGGCGCCTGATCGAGACCGAAAAGATCGACGACGAAACGATTCATGATGCCGATGCGCGGGTGCAGTAGAAACACCCAGCCCATGGCGGTAAAGAACGTCGGCAGCAACGCGCCGAGAGTCACGAGCATAAAAATAAGATTTTTCCCCGGCAGATCCGTGCGCTCGGCCAACCAGGCGGTAGGCACCGCGAAGAAGAGCGAAATGAGCACGGCCGTCGCGGCGAAACCGATAGTGTTCAGAAACGTTTTATAGGTAAATGAATCGGTGAAAATATTGCGATAGTGATTCAACGTGTAGACGATCGGCTCGCCCGGCCCGTTTTGCCAAAAGCCCATCCACAGAACCAGAAGCAAGAGACCGAGCACCGGGATCAAAGCTGCCGCGGATATGCCGACGACTAACCAGCGCCCCTTCACGTTATTTGCCCGCTAGGATGTCCTGGAATTTTTGCCGCACGCGACTTTGATTCTCATGGTTTTTTACGACCTCGGAGACGGGATTCGCATAGAACTTGACGCCTTGCCGCTCCTGATCTTTGACGAACTTAAACATGTTGGTTCCCTCGACCAAGTGTGAACTGGTCTTCTCCGTTTTCCAAAGAATGTCCTGTCCCTCTTTCGTCAATAGAAACGCTGAAAGCAGAGACGCAGCATTGGGATGGGCGGAATTGCTCGGTACCGCGAGGTACCAATAAGACAGAATACCCGCGTCCTTAAAAATTCGCCCACCGACCGGCGCGCCCTTCTGGCGCATGTCGTTGGCGTCCGCCAGATCGCAGTTGAAGGCCAAAATGGCAAACTCGCCGTTGGCGACCCGCTCTTCCTCGCCGCAGCGAATCAGGCCGGCAACCTGCTTGACGTACTTTTGCAGAAACGCCGTGGTCTTTTCCTCGCCCCAGATCAACGCCAAACGATCGAATGAAGCGGCATACGGCGTCGACGCAATCTTGCCTTTCCACTTCGGATTGAGCACGTCTTCGACTTTCTGGGGCACTTCGCTGGCGCCGACCATGGTGGTGTTATAGGTAAAACCCGGTGTGCGTGAAACCACGATCAACACCCGTCCGTCCCAATCCACCATGGGTTTGCTGATATGCGGAAAACTCTTCGTCCAATCGAGTTGTTTCAGGGACATGCGCACGACATGATTTTCCGAACCGATGAACAGATCGCTGGTCGCCGCCTGGCCGGCTTTTCCTTCTTGAATGATGCGGCTCGCCAACTGCGGCATCGCCGGTCCGGGACTGTATTTAAAGGCCAGATTCAGGCCGTAGGCTTTGTTGAAAGCCTTTTCCATGGCCTGCGCGCCCTCGATCCCGCCCATTGTTCCCGTACCCCAGCTGAGAACGAGTTGCCCTTCTTTTTTTGCGCCCTCAACGAGCTGCGCGACTGTCTGAGAAAACACCGTGGCGGGCGCAATCATCACTCCAACGATCAGGCAAAACACCGGCAACAATTTTCTCGGCCTCATATTCGGCTCCTCTTACTTTGAACCTTGAACGCTTGAACCTTTGAACGTTTTTATAATTAGAGTTCCATCTGCTTCCCTAACCCGCGCTGCTTGGCCTCATCATAAAGCCACGCCGCAAACGCCATATCGCCGTAACCGCCTTGGGATTCGCGAAAGATATTGATCTCGTCGCGATTCGTTCTGCCGACAACTTGTCCGGTCACCAGCTCGCCCAATTCCGGAATACGACTCCAAGAAAGTTTTCCTTCGGCCGTCAACTCCACCAAAGGCAAGGCGGCGGAACGATCGCCGTAATTGCGCTCCTGTTCTTGGCTGCCGACAACGATGCGATGGGCTTTTAAATGCAAGCCGCGGCTCAATTCGGTGGGCTTGCCCATGCTGCTCACGTGCGTGCCCGGCTCCACCCAACCTTCGGGAAAAATCGGCGTGAGCGAATTCGTCGCGGTCAACACCACGTCCATGCCGCGCACGGCTTGTTCGGGATTGTCGACTCCGCGAACGCTGATACCGAGCAACTTTTCGCCCTCTTCGCAGAATTTTGTTCGTCGCTGCGGATCACGGCTCGAAACGTAAATTTCCTTGATTGGACGGACTGAAAGCAGCCCTTTGAGAATAGCGAAGGCATTTCTACCGACGCCGAATAATCCCAGCCGCCGCGAGTCCTGCCGCGCCAAATGTTTTGCCGCGATCGCCACCACTGCCGCGGTTCTCACCGTGCCGAAAGGAAAACCCATGAAAGCAAGCAGGTCGCCGGTGTCGGCGTCGAACAGCAAGGCATACATCTTATCACCGCCGCCCAAACCGCTGTTCGGACCGAGTCGAACCCCGACCCGCCGGGCTCCCAGAACTGCGCCTGAGACAATGCGGAGTCCACTATGGATGCCGAGAGGAATGTGGTACGGCGCGTGTGGCACGATCTGGCCGTTCGCTTGCTGGCGGTGCGCGTCTTCAATGAGCTCGATCGCTTTGTTGAGTTCGAGCAGCGGCTTCAATTCATCACGGCTCAGCAGTAAAGGCATTTCGCGTCTCCAGTTTAGTGACCTGATCCCGGGGTTTTAACCATTTGAACGTCTTGAACGATTGGAACGTTTTGAACGGCTGTTATTTGCCGGAAACCGCCAACTCATGCGGCCGTTTGCCGAGCCGCCGCCCGCCGGTTTTCGTCACCACGACGGTGTCGCCCCACTGGCAAGTGTGTTCTCCATCCGCCGATACCGCCGATGGTTTACAAATGAAAACCATATTCTCGCGCATCGCCACCGCGAGTTGCTTCGGGCTTTTCGCGTGCGGGGTGATGATCGGCCCGTCGTCGCCCGCGCCGCGTCCATGCATGGTGAGATCGCCGCGCGCGCCGGCTGCCGGACCACTCCGCGGAGCGGCGCTTTCCGCAGCCCGCTTCGTAAGCTCAGCCAACTCTCCGACAGTGATGCCCGCCTTCAGGCTCTCGATGACGCGATTGAAAATCTCTCTTTGCACTTTGATCAGCTCGGCCTGAATCGGCTCGATCACTTCCACGAACACCGGCTGCACACCCTGCGCGCGATAGCCGATCCAGGACGCCTCCAGTTCGTTGATGATGACATCACCGCGTTCGAGCAGCCGCATGCTCGGCCGGGTCAGCGTGCGTTTGGGATTTTTCCCCGACACCCAGAAGCAGTGAACCGGCAACTCGGAACCGTTGCGCGTCATCGCGTAGTGCGCCGCCGCCCAAACGTCCCAATCTTTGACGCCGACCTGCGCCGCCTCGGTCTCCGCTTTCATCGCCAGCTCGTTGATCTCCATCGACTTCGCGAGGGCATCGATCTCTTCCTGACTTTTGACGTAGCGCACCTCATCGAGGGTCGCCGTCGCATCGACCAGCTGGGCACGCGGAAAACCTTCGCGAATTTGCTTCCACGTGCCGTAAAAGATCGTGCCTTCGGGCGTGCGCGTGCCCTCGACTTCGCCGAGGCCGGTGATGCCGATGCGTCCGCGGTCGAGGCTCAATTCCTTCAAGCGCTCGACGATCGCGCGGCCGTAGTTACGCCGCGCCTCGCGCACGTCAGTTACCCAATCCTGCACCGTCGGCCAGCGCGGCGCCGCCGAAGTCGCGATCGCGGTGACATCGCCCTCGAGCGGAAAAACCGCGGCGACATCCGGCTCTCCGCCGCCGCAATGCGTTAGATAACGTGTGTTGGCTTGATAATCGGCCGAATGGCCGCTGTTTTGCGGCGTGACAATCACATCGAGATTTTGCTCGCGCATCAGCGCGCGCACGGCCCGCCAACGCCGATCGCGCTCAGCGATCGAGAAACGTGGGTAAGGATAAAGTTCAGCCACGGTAGAGCCTCCGACCGGCACTGTTAGTATCACCAAAAAGATTGGGAAGCTAGATCGAGAAGTGCGTCAGAACCAACGATCAGGTGTTCGGCTCCGACACTGCAAAGGCGCGATGCATCGCGCCCTGATTGGTTGCCCAGGCGCTATGTGTTGGCGGAAATCGGGCGCAATAAATTGCGCCCCTACGATGTGACGATTTGCGTTCTCGTTTGTTAAACGATCGTCACGATCAACTTCAGCTCGCGCTTGCCTAAACGCCGCGCGCCGTTTTGTGTGACCGTGACCGTGTCGCCGATACTGGCGCGACCCTTGCCTTCCTTCGGTCGAACTTGCGGTTTAAGAATAAACGTCATGCCGGTCTGCAGCTCGATTTTCGAGAATCGTTCCAGATCTTTATCGCCCAGCAGCGCCGGCCCGTCGTCGCCCAGACCACGCGCGTGCATCATCGGATGGTTCCACAGATATTTTCCTCCGCCGATCCGCTCCACCGTGTCGCGGTAAATATCGAATAGCCCGCCGAAGGTCACGCCCGGTTTCATGTTGTGCAGGATGCTGTCGAAACAGGCGCGTGAGATGTCGATCATTTTCTGATACTCGTCGTCGGGCGCGCCGAGCACGACCGGGCAGACGGCCTGCGCGGCGTAGCCGGCGTATTTCGCTTCGATCTCGTCGATCAGCCGGTCGCCTTTTTGCAGGCGATAATCCGTCGGCACAAACGAACTGTTGCTGATGCCCGGACCCCCGCTCAAGAAAAATAGCGTCGGCAGCTCACCCCCGTTGGCCAGCATCGCGTGCACCATGGCGCCGTAGAGCTCTCTTTCGCTGACGCCGGGATTGGCATTCTCCACCATCGCTTCGATGGTTTTCTCGACGATCGCCGCGGATCGTTCGAGCAGCGAAACTTCCTCGGCGCTTTTCACGGCGCGGATCTCCTGCATCATCTCGGTGGCGTTGACGATCTTCGCTTGAGGAAAGGTATCTTGAATCGCTTTCACGGAGGAATAGGGAATGATTCCTTCCGGGGCGCGAAACAAGCCCGCGAGTCCTGAAATGCCGATGGTGCCTTTTTGCAAGCCGAGCTCATTGATCCGCTCGATCGCGTTTTGCCCCCAACGATTGCGCCCGTCGCGCACGTCCTCGACCCACTTCTGCGCTTGTTTCCACCACCCTGCGCGGTTGAATATGTACGCCGTCACGGCGCCTTCACGCGGGAAGATGGTGAATACTTCGGTGGCGAAGCCGCCGATCGAGGTCAGGTAACGCGAGTCGCCTTGCAACTGCTCCCACCGCCCGGTATTCGCCGGCAACACTAGACAGTCGATGCCGCGCTTGGCCATTTCAGCACGCACAATTTGATAACGCCGGTCGCGTTCTTCGATGGATAATTGAGGAATACTCATTTTTTAACACCTCTTTTGAACGATGTTACTGCCGATTAATGCAATTAGAGGCTCAGGATCTCCTAATGCGTGTCACCCTGAGCGTGAGCGAAGGGTCTCGGCTTCGGTCGAGATTCTTCGGCTTCGCCTCAGAATGACACTCATGATCGGAACGCTTTCCAATTAATGCCGCTTATCTAGTGCGACCCTTGGTGACCGAATCGATGGCCGATCTGAATCCGGTTGCCGAACGGATCGTAACCGTACACCGTATGGCCGCCCTGCTCGTGCCACGGGATCTTTGTCGGATCCGGCCCCCAGTAAAATTCTTTGCGGTTAAACTTTTCCAGGATCGGCGGATAGAGCTCCGGCGCAATGCGAAAATCGATATGCGGCCCTTTGACCGCGCGCGTGCTGCGCTCGGCGACTTGATCGACGCGATGCAGAATGACCAGCTGTCCGGTATTCGGCACGGTGAGCGTCGCCTGCTCCTCGCCGGGAACTTGTCTTTCCTCTCTCAGGCCGAAGGTGTCACGATACCAAGATTTGCCCTGGGCCAAGTCAGTCACTTCTACGCGCACGTGGCTGATTCGACGCATCGGCACGATCTTGCCCTGCGGTTTGTCGCTCGTCGGATCGCGGCGCACGGAGAGTTCCAACGTGTTGCCGTCGGGATCAAGGACGAATAACGACTCTTTGATCGGCGAAGGTTCCGCGTAACTCACCGGACCGTGAATTTTGAGCTTGCGCTCCTCGGCGGAGCGAACCACATCGGCCAGACTGTCCGCCGCCACTTCGAAGCCGTACACCACGCCGTCCAACGGCCGCGCCGGAGTCGGCGCGATCGGAAAATCCTGCAGCGCCAGTCCCCAACCCTTGTGATTCGCCAATGTGTAGAAAAGAATCTGCGGCACCTCGCGATTGAGCCCACGGATCGTCAAGTTGGTCAGATGATCCAACTCACCGCCCATAAACGTCGAGTAGAAACGATGCGCTCGCCCGAGATCGTTGCTCGGCAACACGCCGTGGTCGATGCGATCGATCGTCGGTTTTCCATTTTCCATAACAATTCCTCCGTCGAAAATGAGCTCCTTCGCGTCGCTCAGGATGACGGCAAGCGAAAAGCTTGCCGTCACTTCCCCGACTTCTGCCGCGCGGCGCTGATCAGGTCGCCGACGGGCTTCCACTCCATCCAGTCGTGCCGGCTGATTTCAATATAGTCGACGTCCTTGCGTCGTCGCGCCGCTTCTGGCACGACGTTCGCCGGCAAATCTTCACGCATCGACGTCGTCGTTTCGTCTTCCTGCGTGTTGTTGGCCTGGCGAAAAGCGATCTGTCCTTCGCGCGACAGGTACCAGTTGATAAAAACCTTCGAGGCATTGGGATGCGGATGATTGTTCATCAAAACGATCGCGCCGTTGTTCGAGCCGATGCCGGGCGCTTCTTTGAATTGGTAGGGATTCACTTCCGCCACCGGAAGACCGTGCTCCGCGGCACGCCTGAGCCGACAGAGAGCGCAGATCAGATATTTGCCCGAGGCTAGCCAATCAGTCCCCTGGCGGAAATCGCTGAAATAAGTGAGATCCATCTCACCGCCATAAAATCTTTCGAGAAATTTCGGTCCGACTTGCGGGTGATGGTACATAAAAAGGAGCGCCGTCGAGACGTAGTTGGCGCGCGGCCATAGCGCGATCGTCTTGCCCTTCCATTTTGGATCGAGAAAATCCCAAACCGAACGGAGCGACTCCGAACCAACCAGCTTAGTATTGGTGTAAAAAGGCGGCCCATAGAGCGTGCTCTGATAAACGAAGACGTACTGCCCTTCTGGATCGACGTAACGGTGCTTGCCTTTCCACCACTTGGACAGGTCCGTGACTTCCGGCAACACGAGCGCTGGTGGCAGCGGATCGACGGCTTTGCCGCGGTAAAAGCTATTGTAGGTCGCCCCCGGCGCGCCGAGCATCACGTCGACCAGAAATTGACTCGCGCGCCGCTCGGCCATGACCTTGGTGACGATTTCGCTGGTGGTGCTGATGCCGACGGAATTCAGTTTGATCTTAGGAAATTTTTTTTTGAAAGCGTCCCAGATCACCTGCAGATCGCCGACCGAATTGGTCGCGTAGACCGTAACCTCGCCTTCCTTTTCCGCCGCTTTGACGACATCTTCCCAGCGCGCCTGCGCAGCGTCCGCCCAATCAGCGAGCGCGCAGACAGAGACGACCAAGAGCACCGCAATGACAAGAACTTTATAGGTCATATGTGCTGTATTCGTCCTATTCGTCGTCTTCATCGCCGCATCTTTTGTCCTTCACTCAGTACTGATTTGCTGTCCCAAGCCGCGCCGGCGCGCTTCTTCATAGGCCCACGCCGCCAATGCCAGATCGCCATAGCCGCCCTGCGAATCGCGGAACACTAGGATACTTTTCAACGGAGCCGGCGCGGCGATTTTACCGGCGAGGATATCGCCGAACTCGACAACCGACTGCCAAGGAATCGTCCCCTGCTGCGACAAACGAATCAGAGGCTGGTCCAACTTCCTATCATAGTATTCCAACTCATGCGCCTTGCTGGTCACGGTAATCAAGTCGGCGCGCAAAAAAACATCATCGTCGAGCTCGTTCGGCCGCCCGACGCCGAAAACCGCAAGACCCGGCCGCAACCATTGGCCACGCAACGCTGCCGCGGGCGAATTGGTACTCACAAGCACGAAATCCGCTTCATCAAGCGCCTTTTGTGCCGAACTCACCGCGAGCACCGGCACTTTTAGCTTCTCGCTCGCCTTGCGCGCAAATGCGTCACGGTTTTCCGCACTCCGGCTGTAAACTAGAACGCGGTCTACGGGACGCACTGCGATCGCGGGTTCGAGAACCGGCAATGCGAGTCGTCCGCTGCCGATCATTGCCACCGATCGGGCTTTGGAATCAGTGAAACGCTCGATGGCGAGTCCCACGGTCGCGCTGATGCGCAAATTGCTGAATGGATAACCCATCAAACAGATAAGATCGCCCGAGCTAATCTCAAACAACAGGGCCACGCCCTCGCCGCCGGTGACGCTGACGCGAAAGCCGTTTTTGTTTTGCGCCTTGAGCCCGCCCACGACCATGCGCATGCCGCGATTCATGAAGCGCAGCGGCGCCACTTGTTTCACGTGACCGTCGGATTGCTCGCGAAACGTTTGTTCGAGCACCGTCATCGCCCGCCGTAGATCGAGCAAATCGGAAACCTCGGATCGTTTAAGCAAGAGCGTCAAAAAGGTCGTCTCAATCCGTTGAAAATGGCTCGCCGCGCACGAGCGCAATCTAATAACGAACGCCCAGCGAGGTCAAGGTCCGACCTTGACCGTTAACGTGGATCCGCGAGTGAAGTAAGTCTTTCCGGCGAGAAGGGTGGCCGCTTGTGTGGAAACTCTAACCGATCTTGCGAATATCAGCGCACGACGCGTGAGGGTAAGGTAAAATAGGACAGAGAATCTGACGAGCGAGCGCCAGGGCGACTATTTTTCCGCGGCCTTGATCTCCGTGATCTTGATGTCGAACAAAAGGGTTTTTCCAGCGAGCGGATGATTGAAATCCATAATGACGATGCTTTCTTTGATTTCATGCACGCGCACCGGGACCGCTTGGCCTTGCGGTCCTCGGGCTGTCAAAGTGGCACCGACCTTGAGCGCTTCGGGCGGAAGCTTATCTTTGGGAACTTCCTGGAAGGCTCGCGGATCCACAGGGCCGTAACCTTCTTCGGGTTTGACCGTCACTTTTTTTTCGCCGCCCACGCCCATTCCCGTCAATTCCTTTTCCAATCCTGGAATCATTTCTCCCTTGCCGTGCACATAATGCATCGGCTCTTTTCCTTTGCTCGACTCGATCACTGTGCCGCTTTCGTCGGTCAACGTGTAGTCGAACGCGACCATGGAACCCGTCTGGATCACCGTTGCCGGCTTCGCCGCGGTCTGGGCAGAAACGTCACAATTGAGACACAGCATCGCAACGGCGCAGGCGGAGAAAAAAGATCGAATCGGCCCCATGGACTCCTCCAAATCGGATTGGGTTTTCGCGGGAATAATTCAGCGTACGTATTAATAGGGTCGAATTCAACACGCCGATCGGTCGGGGAAATCGGGCGATGAAACGCGCGTGGACGACCGGAAAGCTTTAGCTAAACGCCCGCAGTTCAATTCGATGGAGGTTGACAGCGCGCTCCTCGGCCCACGCAACGTAACCAGAGTACAATGATTTTTTCACAGCGACCGCCGCAGTCGTCGTCGAGCGCAGTAGCGCGCCAGCGAATCGTTACTGCGCCAAAATCTTTTTGATGCGCTCGACGACTTCCGGTGGCTGGTCAATGACGTCTTTCGCGATCTTGGCCAATTCTTCTCCGCTCACCGGCGTAATCTCGAGGTTGCTCTTGGCCGCATCCGCAAGCAGCGCGGGATCGGCCATGCTCTTCATGAACGCCTCGCGTAAGATTTTGGTTCGATCCGCGGGTGTTGCCGGATGAGTTACGTTCGGGCGTCCGAGCTCGCCGGAGCCGAGCATCACCGTAACCACGCGTCGTCCAAGATCCGAGGTTTTGAATTCATCCATGAGATCGCCGAGCAACGGCGTATCCGGCAGACGCGGATCACGCTTCTGCCCCGTCTGCATGAGGATCCGCACGAAATTCTTCTTCCGCCAGGTATGATACGGCTCGCGCGCGAAATAAGCCGCTGTCGTAAACGAGCGGCACACCACTTCGTTTCGCTCCGTCGCCAAATCGATCTCGTTGCCGCCGGCGTACCCGGTGACAATCGTAAATTTGGTGCCAAGGGCTTCTTCGAGCATGCGCGGGATGTAGTGCCCGCTGGTCCCGGTCCCGGTGGCACCGCACTTGGGCGGCTCCGTCGTTGCTTTGCGGATATCCTGTATCGATTTGAACGGCGCGTCGGCGCGCATGTAGAGCATATGTTCGGACTTGTCGGAGCTCGCAAGCCAGGTGAATTTGGGCCAGTCGAATTTTACTTCTTTGTTGCCTTGAAGCTGATTGAAGTAATGCGCCGGATTAATGGATGCGACCGTCAAACCATCGGGCTTGGCTACCCCATAAACAAAGTTTGCCGCTACCATGCCACCCGCTGCCGGCATATTCTGCACGACCACGCTGGGATTACCCGGAATGTGCTTAGCCATATGGTTAGCGAGCAGCCTCGAATACATGTCGTAGGCCGTTCCCGCTCCCGAACCGACGATGAAGGTGATCGTCTTGCCCTGATAGTAAGGGCTTTGCGCCGGCAATTCCGCGCTCGATAACACCAGTAGAACTAACAGCAGTACGATCGTAATCATAATCCCTCCTCGTCGAGTGTAACGGTCCTAACGCGGCGCCATATTAGACCGCGACCGGACCGCGTTCAAGTGAGCGCCGCCTAAAACGCGCAGCGAGAATCTGTGCAAGCAGTGAGAGCCAGCCGGGTGCTCATGGCATGCTTGTGCAGCTCTTATGTAGAACAATTCGGCGCGCCGCCGGTCGATGATGCAGAGCGAAACCAAGCATCGCGTAACTGGGCGCTGACTTTCACTCGTCTTGCCGACTCCCCGCAGCGGTCAAAACCACCGTTGTCATCCGATCGCCCGATTCTCTGACGTGGCAGATGCAATCCGCAAAATTCGTTCACCTCGTCGAAAACTGTTCAGCCGCCTCATTCCCGTCCTTAGCGCGGATCCGCATGCCTATGACATTTGCAGACAGCCTTGCCGAGTTGCGAGGCGGCAAAAGATTTCCATGCTCCATAAAGTACGCTCCCGTGTCAACGACTGCGGGGATAACTGCACGCGGGTCCTTTGGCACAAACGGCGGATGCTCGGAGGTACAAAACTTGCTTTTGCCACCCGTGGTTCAACAATCTTTGGGAGCATCCATTTAATGATGAAGAACGTCAGTCAGGATTGGCCGCTGGGTATCAAGGGTCTCACTGGAGTCATCAGTTGCTTGGTTGGACTCGGGATCATTTATTTCGGTTTTGGCATAGGAACCGAATCGCCGAAGAAGGAAGCATCGGCGGGAGCGAACCCCGTCGTGCGGCGGGATCTCAGTAAACCGGCGCGCGCGACGAATTTCGCGCTTGGTAATATGGTTTACTTCGCGCGGGAGCTTGGATTTAGCGCTAAGGCGGCCAAGGATAGCCCGGGCGACGCCAACAAAATCGCCGTGCGCATCGAAAACCAATTGCAGGGCATGCGCGAGATCTACCGCGGCGAGGTCGCAAAAAATCCTAACCTCGCCGGCAGCATGACGGTGCAGTTTAGCGTCACTCCTTCCGGAGAAGTCCAGCAAGTGAGAGAAATGTCAGCGCGCATCAATGACGGCGAATTTAAAAAGGCGATTCTCGCCGAAGCCGCGAAGTGGTCGTTCGCCGAACTCATTTCGGATCAACTGAACGTGATTTGTCCGCTGCTCTTCGTGCACGAAGGAATGGACATTACCTCTTTGGTTCAGTGGGAAAAATCCTTGGCCAATTTGAATGACGCCCCGACGCCGGCCCGCATCGTCGGCGAGGCAGCGTCAACCCGCCCGGCAAACGCGGCCCAAAGTCCTGCCCCGACGATCGCCTCGCCAAAGCCCGGACCGATGGCTGCGTCCAAGGCCAATCTCGCGACGCCGGGGAAATCCGAGGGAAGAGAATTTCGCATCAAATATGCAACCTCGTTGCGCAAGGATCCGAATTTCTCTTCTCCGACATTGACGACCTTCACCATCGGCACGAAGGTCACCGTGCTGCAGAAACAGGGCGACTGGCTCGAAGTGCGCTCCGCCGGCAACGGACCCATCGGTTTCATTCGCAAAGAATTCGTCACTCCCCTCGAAGTCGCACACAACTAAGCCGCGCATCGCGATCGATCGAACACTCTTCCGTCAAGCTACCAAGATCCGGCAATCGCGCTTTGTCTGCTGGCGTGGTTGTAGCTCCGCACCGCGCTGAGTACAATCGCTACATTCGCTGCAAGCGATCCCTCTTCGACGACCATGGTACCTATCATCGGACGCCAACCGTGGCGGATCGCGGAACCACGAGCTACCCCGGAATCGATCTTCCGCCAGCGTCGTCTACTTCTCAAAACAACCGGTTTGTTGGGTCTCGGCTTGGCCGCAGGCGCCAATTGGGCGTGCGGACCTGCCCAAGATGCGCCAGTCCTTGGCGCACAGGAAAAGCCGCCGGCCGTCGACCGCTATCCGGCCCGTCGCAACGCGCAATTCGTTCTCGATCGGCCGCTCACCGAAGAGATTTACGCAGCATCGTACAATAATTTCTACGAGTTCAGCGTTTTCAAACGCGGCGTTTATCAGAAGGCCCGACGGCTCACTACGTCGCCCTGGCAAATCGACGTCGCCGGCCTGGTCGAGAAACCGCGCGTCTTCGACATCGATGAACTCGTTCGCGCGCTGCCTCTCGAAGAACGACTTTACCGTTTCCGCTGCGTCGAAGCCTGGGCGATGGCCGTGCCATGGACCGGTATACCGATGAAAGATTTTATCGACAAAGTACAGCCGCTTTCAGCGGCCAAGTACGTGCGCTTCGTAACCTTCATGAAACCGGAAATCGCAACCAATCAAAATCCATCAAAGGGACCGTGGCCGTACAGCGAGGGACTTTCCATGGCGGAAGCGATGAACGAACTGACCTTACTCGCGACGGGGATTTATGGTCACCCCTTGCCGAAGCAACATGGCGCGCCGTTGCGTCTGGTGGTGCCTTGGAAATACGGCTTCAAGAGCATCAAATCGATCGTGCGGATCGAATTCACGGCGGACAGGCCGCGGACGTTCTGGAATAGCAACCGGCCTGAGGAATATGATTTTGTCGCCAACGTGCGTCCCGACATACCGCACCCGCGCTGGTCCCAGGCAACGGAAAAACTAATCGATACCGGCGAGCGCCGCGCAACGTTGCCTTACAATGGCTACGGTGAGTGGGTCGCGAAGCTGTATCCGTGATTCCCAACTGAACAATTGTAGGGGCGACCGGCCGGTCGCCCTCGCGGTGAATATCGAATGAAATCGCAATGGGCTGCTACAGCAGCTGCTTTAACGCCCTGGAGAGAATCTCGATGCTTTCTATCCGCGCGCCGTGGCCCATCAAGCCGACGCGCCAAATTTTACCCTTGAGCGGACCCAGGCCGGCGCCGATCTCGATGTCGAAGTCATCATATAAACGCTGGCGGACCTTCGGATCATCGACACCTTCGGGGATTTTCACGGCGTTGATCATCGGCGCGCGGATCGCTTCGGCGACCGCCGGCTCGAGCTCGAGCTTGCGCATCTCGCGAACGAACGTTTCGTGCACCTGCCGGTGACGCTGCCAGGCTTTCTCCAAACCTTCTTCGAGCACGATGCGCAAAGCTTCGTGCAGCGCGTAGTTCATCGAGATCGGTGCGGTGTGATGGTAAACCCGCTCGCTGCCCCAATATTTCTCGATCATGGACAGGTCGAGGTACCAGCTTTGGACTTTGGTTTTGCGTTTACGGACAACTTCGACCGCGCGTTCGTTGAACGTTACCGGCGATAAACCCGGCGGGCAGCCCAAGCACTTCTGCGTGCCGCTGTAACAGGCGTCGATACCGAGCTCGTCGACCCGCACCGGCGCCCCGCCGAGCGACGTTACGGCGTCGACCAACAGTAGGGCGCCGCTCTCGCGAGCTATTTTGGCGATATCGTCGAGCGGCTGGAGCACGCCCGTGGAGGTCTCCGCATGCACCACGGCGGCGAGCTTATATTGCCTTTTTCCGAGCGCGTCCTTGAACTTCTGCGCATCGAGCGCGGTGCCCCACTCCGCCTCAACCGTATCCACCTGCGCGCCGCAGCGCTGCGCGACGTCGACCATGCGCGTGCCGAAGACACCGTTGATGCCGACCAACACGGCGTCGCCGGGCTCGACGAGATTGGACGAAACAGGTTTCCATTCCCGCGCTGCCCGTGCCGGACATTGGCAGCGCTAAACGATTCTTGGTTTGAAAGACTTCGCGCAGCATCGCCATGCTCTGATCCATGATCTCTAGAAACTTCGGATCCAGATGGCCGACGACGGGAAGCCCCAGGGCTGCGAGCACGCGCGGGCTTACCGGGCTCGGTCCCGGACCAAGCAAGGTACGGATAGGTGGATTGGCTTTAGGCGCGGCTGACATAAGACTCCTCGGCGAAAGCTAACAAACTATTCGTCGTCCTTGACGAAGAGCTCCATGCTGCCGATTTTTTCGATCGTGCCGTGCAGGCGGTCACCATCATGGAGCTTGCTCACTCCGGCCGGAGTGCCGGTGGTGATCAAATCGCCCGGACGAAGCGTCAGGCAGCTCGACAGAAAACGAATGTGTTCGCGCAAGCCGCAAATCATGTCGCTCGTGTGCGCGGTCATCGCTTCTTTGCCGTTCTGCAACACTTTGATCGAAAGATTTTGCGGCTCGTCGATTTCGTCCCGGGTCACGATCCATGGCCCCAAAGCGCTAAAGGTGTCGAAGCCCTTGCGAATATTGCGCGTGTTATGCATTCCTTTGCCCCAGGGGTCGCGCTGGCTGATATCCCAGCAGATCATGTAACCGAACACGTGATCGAGCGACTGCGCTTCGCTCACCTTGCGCGCGCACTTGCCGATCACGGCGCAAAGCTCGCATTCGAAATCGACCAACTTGGAAATCTTCGGCAAGAGGATCGTGTCACCGGGACCGATGATCGAAGACGTCGTCTTCAGGAAAAACTCCGCCATCAAATCATCTTTGTTGACGATCGCCTTGTTCGCGCTGCCCATGCGATCGACCATTTCAGCGCGGTGCGCATAGTAGTTCGCCGCGGCGGCCCAGAGCGATCCGGGATTGGTGATCGGCGCCCGCAGTTTCACCGAACTGAGCGCCATCGCGCCGCCGCCCTGCGCCGCATCGCGGGCAATCTGCATCGCCGCGGGATTATTCGCCAGAGCGTCGATGATTTCGAGCATGGTGTAACCCTGCCGCGCCAGGCCGGCTTTGATCAGTGCGTCACCGATATTATAGACTTGATCGCCCACGACCACGCCTGCTTGATTGTTGTTGTAATGACAGATTTTCATAGACGACCTCCAAGACACCGAGATGGCAAACTGTCCTCTCTTACCTGATGGACTGGCCAATGTCCAATCAGGAAGCATCTTGATCCGCTATGGGCTGGCAACCCTTACGAACCAAGCCGGATCGTTTCAACAGAATACTTTCATTGTCGACCACCGGCGGGCGCGGCTTTTTATTTCATCAACATTTCAAACGCAGAATTTGCTTCCGGTTGGGAGCGATAGTACTTTAGTTCGCGGGAGGGCAACACAATGGACGTGAATAAAACCATGCAAACGATTATCGACGTCGTCATACTCGTGGGATTCAAGGTGGTCGGCGCGATCGTCTTTTATCTGATCGGCCGCTGGCTCATCAGTTTTGCTATTCGCTTGGTGTCCTCCGCCCTCGAGCGCCAAAAGGTCGATCCGACGCTGCTGCGCTATATTGGCACGGTTATCTCCGTCACTCTGAATATCATTTTGGTTGTGGCGATTCTCGGTTACTTCGGCGTCGAGACAACCAGTTTTGCCGCGATCCTTGCTGCTGCCGGTATCGCCATCGGCATGGCCTGGAGCGGCTTGTTGGCGAATTTTGCCGCTGGCGCGTTCATGGTGGTGCTCCGCCCATTCAAAGTTGGCGATTTCGTGACGGTGGGCGGAATTACCGGTACGGTGAAGGAAGTCGGCCTGTTTGTCACCGCGCTCAACACACCGGACAACGTGCTGACCATGATCGGCAAACAAAATCTTCTCTGACACGATTCAGAATTTTTCCGCCAATCCCGTATCGCCGCGTCGATCTCAAAGCGCAATTGGCGCACTCGGTGGATCACAACGAACCGATCAAGCTGCTCAAAGAACGGGTCAGCAAAGTTCCGAAGGCCATCGCCGACCCGGCGCCGGATGTCGAAGTCCTGGAATTCAATTTCAACGGTCCCGTGCTCGCCGTTCGCCCTTATTGCCACACCGATCACTACTGGCAAGTTTACTTCGACACCAACAAAGTGATTCGCGAAACCTTCGGCGCCGCCGGCTATCCTGTGCCCGAGCAGCATTTCAGGATACAGAATCAATCCTAGGCGTTCGCGCGCTGACGAGGCAAGTTCTCTAAATATCATCGGCGAGTCGAAGGTAATCGGTCTCGCCGGTCTATCCCCTTTGTAGCGGCACCGTATCGCGAGCGCCCTCTTCTTCTCTGCCCTTCAGCCATTGGGCCGATTCGCTCAGAGAAAACTCCGAGTTTGACGTGGTCCGCCGGCTCATCGTATGTAAGATAAAAACAAAGGATGCGAAATTGACCCATGCTTCAACTCAAACTCGGCATCACCAAGAATCCCCGCTTCGAACCGCTCATCGACGGTACGATCAAATCGCCCGAAACTGATCTCAATATCGTCGTCACGACGCCGCCGGAGCTTTTTTACCGCAATCTCAAAAACGACGAGTTCGATGTTTTCGAAATGTCCCTTTCCGAGTATCTTATTACCCGCGAAAATGCGCCGAGCGATCGTTGGCAATGGGCAGCGTTGCCGATCTTTCCAGCCAAAGCGTTCGTCTGGCTCGGGCTTTTCGCAAGCACTGCCGCCAAAATCAATGATCTGTCGGATTTGCGCGGCAAGCGTGTCGGCGTGCCTGATTATGTGATGACCGCCGCGCTTTGGTTTAGGGTTTTTTTGCGTGAACTTTACGGCATCCATCCGCGCGACGTTTCGTGGTTCATCGGGCGCACCCAGGACCTGAGCCACGGCGGTGCGCTTGGCGTGGACAGTCCGGCCACCCGGGGTTTCCTTGACTTGGCTTACGGCCGCAGCAGACCTTCGACGTCATGCTCGACCGCGGCGAGATCGACGCCGCCTACGGCTTTGCGCCGCGCCATGATCCAAAGCTGTTCACGCTGAATATCGACCGCTACGGCGGCACGCAGCTCGAAGGTAATCCGCGCTTGAAAAAATTATTTCGCCGACGGCGGGCGTTCGGTCGTGGAAGCGTTCCACAAAAAAACCGGCATTGTCCCGGCAAATCACGGCATCGTCGCGCAGCGTCGCTTACTGGAGGAGAACCCCTGGCTGGCGGGTGAGCTGTATAAAATTTTTAGCGAGAGCAAACAAGCCGCATATGAAAGGAGAGATTTCGGCAGCCCTGCGTATCTGTACTTCGAAAGTAACGATCGCAAGGCTCAAGCGGCGGCCTTCGGCGAAGATCCATTCCCGTTCGGCGTGAGTGCAAATCGAAAAATGCTCGAAATGTTGTTTCAGAACTCCCACGAGCAAGGCTTGACGCGCCGACTCGCGAAGATCGAAGAAGTTTTCTTCCCGTCACTGTTGGACACGTAAGATTGAATGCGGAGGAATATTCATGGCGAATTTATTTCCTACCGTTGACGCCGACGGCCATCTCGAAGAAAACCATATCGATTGGAAGGAACGCTTACCCGACAAATATAAAAGCCAGGCTCCCGACCGACGCCCGAGCGGCAACGGCCAACTCAGGACGATCATCGAAGGTAAAGCTTGGCCGAGACCCAACGGCTTGGGCATCGGCGTCGGCGGCCCGTACAGCCGGCCGCATCCGCGCCGTCCTGGTATGACGGATCCTAAGCGCGGCTCGTCGACATGGACAGCGAGCACATCGACGTCGCCGTGCTTTTCGGCGCCGGACTCGCGGGCACGCTTCCGGCTTTGGACGATGCGGGTCTCGCTGCCGCGCTCGCGACGGCGCGTAACACGTGGCTCGCGGAATACTGCGCGGAGAATCCCAAACGAATAAAAGGCACCGCAGCGCTGGCGCAACAGGACATCAACGCCAGCGTCGAAGAGCTGCACCGTAGCGTGAAAGAACTGGGCTTTGTCGGAGCGTCGCTCTTTCCCAACGTCAAAGGTCGCCATCTCGGCGATCCCTATTACTTTCCACTTTACGCCGAAGCCGAGAAGCTCAACGTGGCGATCTGCGTGCACATGTTCCTCGGCCGCTACGGCTCCGACGCCACCGGCACCGAGCGCGTCGATAAGTTTTTCTACTCGCATCTTTTCGGCCACCCCTTCGAGCAGATGATCGCACTCTCGGTCATCATCGGCGAAGGCGTGCTCGATCGCTTTCCCAAACTACGCTTTGTTTTCTTGGAATCCGGCTGCGGCTGGATTCCCTACTGGCTCGAAAGAATGGACGAGCATTACGAAGTGCTCGGCGTGCAATTGCCGGCCCTGAAGACGGAGCCGAGCAAACTCTTGGAGCGCGGACAACTTTACTTCTCCTGCGAACCGGAAGAAAAAGAGCTGACGCATGTGTCGAGGTCGTCGGCGACGACTGGATCGTCTTCGCTTCCGACTACAGCCATTTCGACAGCCGCTTTCCCGGCGCCTCGGAGCCGATCGTGAATCATCGAACATTGAGCGACGCGACCAAGCGCAAGATTCTGAACGACAACGCGCGCCGCCTCTATCTGCTGGATTAAATCGGATTTAGCGATGATGATCACGCAAGCTCATAAAAGGATTTACCCTCTCCCCTCGCAGGAGAGGGCAAGGGTGAGGGGCGCCGCGAAGACAGATCACCCTTACCTCATTCCTCTCCCGTCAAGGGAGAGGAGGTAAGAGCGCGATACCGACGCCTCGTCCCCGTATTTCTGATCCTCATTCTCCTTCTAGGCATAATCGTTCTTCAGCCCGCCTCCGCCGAGAACATCAAAATCGGCCTGCCGTCGGTGACCATCACGGCGATGCCATTTTTCGTCGCCAAGGAGCATGGCTTCTTTCAACAAGAAGGGCTGAACGCCGAGATGGTGGTCATGCCCGCTTCACTCAATATCAAAGTGCTGCTCGCGGGTGAAATCCAATACGCTGCGACTATCGGTTCCGCTGTCGCCGCGGCGATTCGTGGCATCAACGTGCGGACGGTCATGTTATTCGTCGACCGGCCGTTACAGGATCTCGTCGGCGCGCCTGGCATTGGCGCGATCGTGGAACTGAAGGGAAAAGTGGTCGCGCTTTCGTCGCGCGGTGGGTTGCAAGATATCATCATGCGGCGCATCCTCAGCCAGTCGAAAATCGATCCCAACCAAGTCACTACCATCACGATCGCCGGACAGAGCGCCATGATCACATCGCTGAAGACTGGACGTATCGCAGCTGCCCTGCTCAATCCGCCTTACAATTTTATTGCGTATCGCGAAGGACTTAACAATTTAGGTTTCTCCGGCAACTTCGTGCGCCTGCCGAGCACCGGCGTCGCCACCCTGGGCGAGACGCTCGAACGATCACCGGAACAGGTGCGGCGCCTAACCCGTGCACTCACCCGCGCAAGAATGTTTGCTAAGGAGAACAAAGCGAAGGTGATACCCGTGCTGAAGCGTGCCATGCGCATCGATGACGAAGATCTGATTGGGAAAATTTACGACCAGCACAAACAAGTCGAGACTCCGGACGGCAGGGTCGACGCCACCTTAATCGCCGATACGATCCGCGACGCCCGCCAGACCGAAGGCATCACGAAAGAGATCGCGGCAAATCAGGTCTTCGATTTTTCTTACTTGCCCACGCGCTAGACAATATCAAATAAGGTTTAAAAGAAGGGCGGGTTTGGATCACGCTTTTGGTAGTTTTGTGTTCTTGGGGATCAAGTTCTTCTCTTCATCTAAATTCCGGCATGACTTTTTCCGCGAATAGCCGAATATTCTTCATCGCCATCTCCTGCGGCATGCCGCCGAAGTAAAACGTGCCGGAGATCGTCGTTAACCCGACTTCCTCGCTCCATTTACGAATGCTGTCGGCGACGCGCTTGGGGTCGCCGGCAAGCACGAACCCCTGCTCCAATTGCGTCATGGTATCGCGCTGCAAGAGCAGACCTGCTTCCTTCCGGTTCGGATCAGCGGCGCGATGAACATCGTAATAGGAAGTGATATATGGTTCCGGCTTCTTCCATTGCCTGCTCGAGACTGCTCGATACGTAAATATGAAATTTGCCGAGGATGTCGGTTTTCGCGGTATCGTGACCGGATTTCGTCAAACCGTCCCGGTAGACCTTGATGAAGCTCGGCAACATATGCGCCTCGCGATACAGATAAGGCAGCGTCATCAAGTGAAAACCGTTTTCACCCGCCCAGCGAAAGGAGTCCTCGGAGCGGGCACAGCCCACCCAGACCGGCGGATGGGGCCGCTGCACCGGTTTGGGATAGACCGGCACGTTTTGATAGTTAAAAAACTCGCCCGTAAAATTCACCGGTTCGTCGGACCATGCTTGCAGCATGACCTGAACGCCTTCGTACATGCGGCCGGTGGATTCTTTTTGATCCATGCCGAATTTTTTGTACTCATGCCCTTCGCTGCCCTTGCCCACGCCGAATTCCAATCTCCCGTTGGAAATCACGTCGACCATCGCGTAGGACTCGGCCACGTCGATCGGATTGTGCAGCGGCAGGACGTTGATCGCCACACCGAGCCGAATCCGTTTGGTGCTGCGCGCAACGGCGGACATGAATGTCGGCGGATGGGGCAGCGTGCCGCCGTACATCGCGAAGTGATGCTCCGTCACCCAGATATGATCGTAACCGAGCCGATCCATCTCCTCCATCTGGCTGAACATCTTTTGATAAAATTCGGGCAACGGTCCATCCAGATCGGGAATATAGGTCGGTAAATAATGCGAACCGAATTTCATCGTTTTACTAGCCATCAGCGTTCCGAACCTCCACCATCGCGTTCACCTAGATATAGGTTGACCCAGCATGGGAGTCAACGCTTGAACAAACCGGTTCTAGAGTAAAAATGTGGAAATGAATGTATCAACCGCAGTCGAAAACGGCAGTGCGGGCTTCGACCCTTCCGGTGAAATTGCCTTGACCTTATTCGGCAGGATCGGTTCAATCGATCCGCTATTTGATCCCCAGTTCCTTGTTGATTTCGCGCTGCATCGTGAAATCAAACACGCTCGCTGGCGCGACCGGCTGCGCTAAGCCGAGGATCTGCGCATCCAGCGTCAAGTATTCTTTGATTTCTTCCTCGCTGGGAATGCCGGTGCCGGTGAAGGCCGGTTTCGAAGCGCGGTAGCTATCGTTGGCGATCTTGTAATCCGATTTCCAGATACTCGCGAGCAGCTCGCTCGCTTCTTTTTCCCGCTCCATGAAATATTTATTGGCTTGCGCGCGGGCGCGCAGAAATCGTTTCAAGAAATCCGGCTTATCTTGAAGCGTTTTTAGATTCACCGCCGCGCCGTTTTGAATGCTGGCGAACTTGTCCGTGGAGGTCTCGAGAATTTTCATGCTGAACTTTTCTTTGGCGATCTGGGCGTAGGGCGGGCTGATCGCGGCCACTTGGATCGAATTCGCCGTCAGCGCTTGGAGAAGCACCGATTCTTCGCCGACCTGGATCGCCGTGAGTTCCTTGTCGGCGTTGAGCCCGCCGAGCGCGAGCATTCGTTTTGCCGTGGTGTGCTGGCTACCGCCGAAAGTGACGATCCCCATCGTTTTGCCCTTGAGATCCTTGATGCTGCCGTACTCCGGGCGCGCGACGAGAAAAAACAACGGGCGGCGCAACGTCACGGATATCACCCTGAGCGGCGCCCCGCGTTGGATCGAACGAATCGCGCTGCCGATGGAGCCTAACACATCGACCTCACCGGCGATCCCGGCGCTGATCGCTAAATTGGCCGACATGCGAATCAGTTCGGCGTTCAGTTTCTGCTCCTGGAAATATTTCTTGTCGCGGGCGATGACAAATCGATCGACGTCACGCCGCCGCTCGAATAGCTGATGCGTATCCGCTCGGCGCTGCCCTGCGCCAACGTGCCGCCGGCTGTCACCAAAACAATGAGCAAACCGAAGAATGCTTTCATCGGGACTCTCCTGTTGGTCTATCGCTATCCAGTAGCGATAAAACCCGATCTCCCTTAACAAAACAACGATCCTATCGTCAACGCAGCGCGTATTCTCGCTGCCGATTGCCAAGGCACGGCTCACAGAGCCAGGGTTATCGGGCAGTAGACGATGAAACTTATCAACATAGACCAGTTAGCGGTCCTTGAAATCAGCGTGCCGCCTCCGCCGAGCAGAAGTGGAATTCACTTTGCGTATATACAGTCGCGAATTACTTGAGCCGGCTATTTTCACAGGGAAAAATTGAATAACCACATCAAGTGTAGGTAATGACCATGCTAAAGTAGGATGCAAATTCCTTCTTCTGTATGAAATCTAGTACGACGAATTGCGTATTCTGGTGCGATTCGATTCTTAATTTTAGTTTTTTTATTGACAATGCCGTCAATGACATTAGATTTCCAGCCGTCGAACGTCTAAATCAACATGAGAGGAGGTGAAACAGAATGAATTTGAAAAGAACCATCGGGACCGCTTTTTTGGCTTTGACGTTGGCTCCGGCCTATGTGGCCGCGCAAGATATGGAGCTGAAAGCCACCGTGGTGTCCAAGGGCGAAAAGGACATCAAGGTTAAAACCAAGGATGAGGAAAAGACCATCCTGGTTGGCAGCAAGACGAAGGGCCTTGAGAACGCTAAAGAGGGCTCCAAGGTAACCATTAAGTACACAGAGAAAGATGGCCAAATGAGAGCCAGCGAGATCAATCCGCGCTAACACGAGCGCGCTCAGTTAAAAAAGGGCGGGGTCGTTAGACCCCGCCCTTTTTTTGTCCCATGTAATTGGATGACACGCTTAAAGACGCTTGTGAAATTCCTTAAAGAACTCCTGAAATAGAATACTACACGTTGCGCGGACCGACGGGCTCTTTGTAGATCATATCTACGTCCATCTTCTCGTAAGCCGCAACAAAGCCGTTTTTATATTCGTGACCGGAATAGTGCGCCGGCTTAAGCCTGTCCCACACGATGTAGCCGTTCTGGTCCACGCACCCCTCGTCGACCGATGCCCCGACGACCTTGCCGACGACCATGACCCGGTGCAACCATTGCTTGGTCCACTCGACTTCGCACTCGAAATGGCTCCGGCACTCAGCGATGCGCGGCGGTTTGATAGTCTTGGCCGGGAGCGCCGTCAACCCGGCTTTTTCAAGCTCGTTGACGCGCGGCGGAAATTCCAGGCCCACCACTCTGACCTTCTCAAGAATCTCGCGCTCGAACGGCGGCACGTTGACGACGAATTCGCCGGTCGCCAAAACATTGTTGCAGGTGTCCTTGGTCGCGCCGACTGTGAAGGCGATGAACACCGGGTCGTGGCACACGCGCACGCAGGTGCCGAAGGATGCCGCGTTGATCCGGCCTTCGTTGTCCACCGTGGTGATCATGACCAGACACGCGCTCGGCGCGAAGAGCCGATCCCAATGCTCGCTCGGCACATCCATCTTCCTGGGAAAATTTAACGAGGTCATGTCGTTCGCCTCCCTTCCTGTTCTCAATGGCATAGCCGAAAGGAATCCGCTCCGTCAACCGGAGCTCTCGTGACTTGAAGAGTCGAAAAAGGAGTGATCGACATCAACAATATTCTTCAACGACGATTCGCACTTTAGTTCCCGATCTGTCAATTGCCTTAGTTAACTTGGTCAGTCTGATACTTCCTGGACGGAAATTCTCAATGGAGGCGCCGGATGGACGATGCTGTTGTCGCCGCAGATATGATTTGTGCTCAACTCCACCACTCGGTCAGCGCCACCGACAAGAGCCAAAGAAAAACGCCAAACTGCGCGTTCCTCGCCCCACCCGTTTGCAGCGCGACAGCGCTGCTCGTAAAATGTCTTTCCAATCGAATCTTTTATGAAGCGCTGGCAAGTCATCGCTGTCGCCGCGGTGGTTCTCTTGGGCATCGCCGTGGTCGCCGGATACCGCATGGGGGTGCGGATCCTGCAAGCGAGAGTGGTCGATGCACTCGGCCCCGGCAGCCGTTTGACCGAGCTCAAGGTCAACTGGTTTTCGATCGAGCTATTGGGGCTTAGCATCGACGCGCCCAAAGCCTGGTCGACGGCCCGCACTTTAGAAGCGGAGCGCATAACGATCGTGCCCGATCTGCGCACCCTTTTTTCCGATCAAATTCGCATCGCTTCCATCGTCGTCGACAAGCCGTATATATCGATGCTGCGCAATCCAGGAAAATTGATCATAGTTCCCAGCCTGACGGAAAAAGAAAAACAAGCTCAGGCCGCCGCATCAGAATCAGGCGCCGCTCGCGCCCTGAAAATCTCGACCATCGAGCTCAAAGGGGGGAGCTTGGATCTCTATGATGCAACCGTGAGCCGGCCGCCGCTGAGAGTCAGGATGGAAGAGATCGAGGCGATGATTCGCGATGTAGCAGTGCCGGCCGCCGAGAAAACTCGTTTCGAGATTGCGGACATTGTAAAGGGAGTGAAGCGCGACGGCCGCGTCAAGCTGAGCGGTTGGGTCGGTCCGGGCGCCAGGGACTCGTCGTCGCGCGTTGTACTGGAAGCGGTCGATCTAGTGGCGCTCCAGCCCTATCTCATCAAAAAGAACGAGGCTCGGGTCACCAGGGGAGCTCTCGATTTAGATCTCGCCTCCGAGGTGCGCAACAATAATTTGGACGGCAAAGGCAAAGTCGTTCTCCAAGACTTGGAGCTGGCGCGCTCCGGCGGATACTTCGATACCTTCATGGGGCTGCCGCGCGATGCGGTGATCAATTTTCTCAAGGATAATCACAACGCCATCGACGTCGACTTTACGCTCAAAGGCGACACCCGTAATCCGAGCTTCTCGCTCAACGAGAATCTATCCACTCGCATCGCCATGTCCATGGCCAACCAACTCGGGGTAAGCATCAGGAGCGTCGCCGAAGGACTGGGCACGCTCGGCCGCAAAGGCGCAGAGGGCGCCGGCGGCGTGGTCGAAGGCGTCGGCTCCACGTTCAAACGGTTGTTCGGCGGAAAGTGATCAGCGGACTTCTCACCCTGTACGAGAATCATTCTCGAGCCGTACTTAGAAATATCCTACCGCGTTAAAAATCGCTGAATTTCGTTTCCAACCGCCGCTCCGGATCGACAACGATCGTGTAAACCCTTCTTCCGACCAGAGCAACAATTCGCCGCAAACCCATTGTTCATCTTTTTGTAATCGAAGGTTCACGGTCGGCTAACCGTCGCGTAATCCCAGCACAACACAGCTCGCGCAGGCTGATGGGCTAAGACACTTCTGATCAAAGGAGATGCCCATGAGCACTGAAGGAACGTGTAAAAATGGAAACGACACCTTTCACGAAATCGTCGATCGCAAAATAGCGCGCCGGACATTCCTCAAGGGCGCGCTGGCGGTATCCGTAGCAGGATTATCCGCCTCAGTTTTCGATGCACGAACCGGCGCCGCCGCCGAGATCGACCAAATCCGCTTCCAACCGATAGGTCTAAACAATGAAGACCAAGTCCGCGTGCCGCCGGGTTATAGCGCCGATGTCTTGCTCCGCTGGGGCGATCCGATCATGCCCGGCGCGCCGGCATTCGATATCAATAATCAATCCGCGGCCGCGCAGGCAGTGCAGTTCGGTTACAATTGCGACTTCGTGCATTTCTTTCCGTTGGGCTCTGCGAATTCGGCAAAGCGCGGTATTCTCGCGGCGAATCACGAATACACCAACCCGGAATTGATGTTCGCCGACTACAATTCCAAGTCGCCGACGAAGAACCAAGTGGACGTTCAGCTCGCCGCGCACGGTTTGGCGTTCGTCGAAGTTGAATTCATCGGCGGAAAATGGCAATGGGTGCGCAACTCGCGCTATAACCGCCGACTCACCGGCGAAAGTGAGATGACGATTCATGGTGCGGCCGCCGGGCACGCGCTGCTTAAATCGACCTACGATTCGACCGGAAAGAAAGTTCGCGGCACGCTGAACAATTGCGGCGGTGGCGTGACACCCTGGGGTACGCTTTTGACCGCGGAGGAGAATTTCAATCAGTACTTCGCCAATCGCAACAGTTTGCCGGATTCCGACCCGCGCAAAGCCGTTCACGCACGTTACGGTCTTCCAGCGGGCAACAGCGAGCGGCGCTGGGAAACCTTTCACTCTCGCTTCGATCTTGCCAAAGACCCGAATGAACCCTTCCGCTTCGGCTGGGTCGTCGAAATCGATCCCTTTAATCCGAAGTTTACGCCGCGCAAACGCACGGCACTGGGACGGCTCAAACACGAGGCGGCGACGGTCGTCGTCGCGCCCGACCGACGGGTCGTCGTGTACACCGGCGACGACGAGCGCTTCGATTACGTTTATAAATTTATCAGCCAGAAGCGCATGAGCCAGCGACGCGAGGACAACCTTTCGTTACTCGACGAAGGCACGTTGTACGTCGCCAAGTTTGACGTAGACGACTCCGGCAACGGCGTGGGTCGATGGATTCCGCTCTCGGCCGGACAAGGCCCATTGGCAGATTGGACACCGGCCATGTGTTGATCAACACGCGCGGCGCCGCCGACCTTGTCGGCGCGACCAAAATGGACCGGCCCGAGGACATCGAAGCGAATCCTGTCACAGGAAAAGTCTTCGTTGTGTGTACGAATAACAGTCTGCGCGGAACCGCGGGACAGCCCGGTACCGATCCGGCGAACGCGGTGGCGAAAAATGCCCACGGTCACCTCATCGAAATCACCGAAGAGAATAACAATCACACCGCAAGGGAATTCAAATGGGACATTTTTATGCGCTGCGGTGACCCGGCGAAGGACGAACACAACAGCTACTTCGCCGGCTGCGACAAGACCAAAGTGAGCGCGCTTTCCTGCCCCGACAACATCGTCTTCGATCGCAAGGGGAATCTCTGGATCGCCACCGACGGCCAGCCGGGTTCTTTGAAGAAAAACGACGGCATCTATGCGGTGCCGGTGCAGGGTCCGGACCGCGGCTACGTCCGGCAATTCCTGAGCGGTGTCGTTGGCGCCGAAGTCGCGAGTCTCGCGATGACGCCGGATGACCGCTCGCTGTTCGCGGCCATTCAACATCCGGGCGAAGGCAGTAAGAGCCTCGATGCCGCTGCTCTCACGAGCCGGTGGCCCGATGGCGATTTCCCCAAACCGAGCGTCGTAGCGATAACCAAAGCCGACGTGATCGGAACTTGATCTTAAGTCAGCTCGATTAGTCCATTCGCCAGGGCAAACTAATGCTCAAACAATGCGCGGACGCTATTCAGAGACGCTAGGCCAGTGTCCTGACCTGAAAGTTGGCTGGAGAATTCTGCCACAGATAATGGCTGGCGTCCTCCTTTTTTTCAAAAGGGAATCAAGGGGAATTTGATCCCTCTGTGGAACTCTAAAAATCCCTCCTGGCTCCCTTTGCAAAGGGAGGAATGCGGGAACCGCACGGCGTGAAGTATACCAGCGACCAACGAGCGTCCGAGCAACTACGGATTTCTGACAGCAGGGCATGCCGAAGCGGTAATTTCTTTAAGGAAACCTAGGGTTCGTTCTCTAACATTTGCCCTCGGCAGGAAATGGCCGTGATCCGGGTACAGGACGAGGCGGTGATCGGTTCCGCCCGCGTCGAGCCAATCCCGCAGCGCAAAGGCTTGGCTCACAGGTATTAACTTATCCTGCTCGCCATGGAGGATTAGCGTTGGCGCGCGCCATCTCGATCCCTGACCAAGAAGGCTGAACAGCTTGGGATTGGCGTCATGGTTCGGGTTGAGTATCTGCCGCACCCAGAAGCTCGGCGTCTCCCGGTAGAGCTTGTCGAGATCATACGCGCCGGAGTAAAGTACCGCCCCGCTCACGTCTTCCAGATCGTTTAACATCGCGGCTGCGACAATCGCCCCGCGCGAAACTCCGTAAAAAAATAAGCGACGTTTATCGACCCAACTGAGTTGCTTGGCGAACGCGAGACCGTCTTTCACAGCCTGGCGAGTGATTTCCTCCACCGATCCCTCGGCGACTTCCGTCGAACCGTAACCCGGCAGCGAGATCGCCACGCTCGCGAAACAAAGCTCACTTGCAAGAGCTTCCGCGGTTGACAGAACCTGTTCGGCGCCTCGACCTCTGATGCTATGACCATGGAGCAGAATGACCAAAGGAAACGGACCCGCGCCGCGCGGCCGGGTGACATAAGCTTCGATGTTTGCCCGCGCGCTCGGGTAAAAGAAACGAACGGTTTGCTCAGCTTCGAGCGCGCCTACCTGCTCATGGGGAACTACTCGAACGCTGTTGCAAGCAGACAGAAACAGCAGGGATAGTGCGATGAGTCCGGCTTTATAATGCATCCCTGGGAATTAACACTCCCGCCGCGAAATTCAAGCCGGCTCTTATGCCAGCGATTCTAGATCGAAGGCATTCCGCTGCAGGCTCGACCCTTTAAGGGGTCACTCTTGCCGAACGTCGATTGGATTTTTGGAATTACAAAAGACAACTGTGGGATCAAACCACCATTGATGCGGCTCGCGCTATTTTGCTTTGGGGGATGACGATATTTCTTTGATAAGCGACCAGTCGACGATTTTTTCCATAGGGACGCCAGAAGGAACTTCCGCCATGCTCGCAACGTTTCTTAGGCCCTTCTCGGTTGGCAGTCCGTTGTCAGGCCAGATGTCTCTCAATCTGTCATAGGCCTTTTGCGCCATCTCTAGACTCTCTAGGCCAATGAAATCTTTCAGCAGCGGAACCACCTCGTCCCGACGCGATTTAGTAAAGGCAATTCCCTTGAGAGCGCCGGCAAGAACTCTCTTTACTTGATCGGGTTTTTCGCGGAGCAAGTCGTTGTTAACGATAATACCGAGGAGAGGGAATTCCAAAATGTCTTTGAGATATACCAGCGGCCTGAAGCCATCCTTCTCGAGGTACAATTCAAGAGGAGTCATCAACATCGCGCCGTCGACATTGCCCGCCTTGAGGCCCGCCAGGCTGGTTCGCGCGTCTCCTAAACTGGCAGTCCTTACTTCGTTCGGATCAATTTTGAACTTCTCCAGGATCATCAGCAATTCGCGATGGATTGTCCCTCCTGGCTGGCTGATGGCCACCACGCGGCCGCGTAGCTGCGCCGGAGAAGTTATCTCAGGTTTGACGACCAGAACATGATGAGTTTTGTCGGTAAATACCATAACGAGTCGCGCCGGCAAGCCACGCGCGATCGCCGTGAGTGAAGAGCCCGTCTGGGTTATGTAGCCGATCTGCTTTGACGCCAGAGCCGCCAGAGACGTGCGCGCTTGCATATAGACGGGCAACAACTCGAGACCCTGCTCGCGGAACAGCCCTTTCTTCCATGCTACATAGAGTGGAAACCAAGTTGCTGAGTTGGTTGAAACGCCAATGTGGATAGGTGTCAACGTTTGGGCGAGGCCGCCGTCGTGGTTGCCAAGAAAAACAACAACCACGATGAAGCAACAGATAATATGTTTGGCGTTGCGCATGGGTGCCGCCGTTTCGATGCAATTCTAAAGGCTCGATCCGTTCCAATTGGACCGTGCTGTGCGCACGGTCCAGTTTAGACTACGCGGGACGCGTCGAAAGATCCAAGAGCAGGCCGTCCGGGTCGGCGATTGCGTATTCGCCGATCTTGCAGCCGTCGATGTCTTCTTGTGTGATATGTCCGAATACGCCACCGGCTAATTCTTTCGGCGCGGAGCCGGGATTGGCGCGGCCGAATTCATCGAGGTCTTTCTTGACCTCTTCGATGCTCTCCACTGCGTAGCCGAAGTGGTCGATGCCTTCCCGCATGCTCATATAGGAGTGATTGCTCGTGCGTCGGATCACGAGATCGACCGTGCCGTCGGTCACGCTGAGCGCGTCTTCATCGTAGAAATTTTTCCCTTCCTTGAGATCGAATACCTCATGATAAAATTCGGCAACGCGTTCAGGCTCCGCAGATCGCATCGCGATATGATTGATCTGCCGCGGCTGCTTCCAGCCGTCGCTCTTGTAGCCTTCCTGCACTTTCGGATGTTGCTTCCATGAAATATCGAATTGCGTTCCCGCCGGATCATGACTTCTGAAGACCGCAAAGGCAACTTGCTCCAGACCTTTGGTGACCAAAACTTTTGGATATTTCTCCTTGAGTTTTTCAAGAATGACGCCGACGTCGTCCACCTCGAAGCCGAAGTGATCCAGGGCGGAGTGAAAACCGGGGCGCCTTCGCAAAACCGCGAGACCGATCACGCCATCGCTGATATGCCCGTGATTGGGTTGGTTAAAGCTCTCTGTGATTCGTTTCATGCCGAATACGGTTTTGTAGAAATTCGCCATTCCTTCTTGATTCTCGGTATACAGAGCGAGATGTCTAATTTTAGCCGACATAACTTCTCCCTTCTGTTAGAACGCCTGCGTTATCGAAATCCGACATAACAGACCACCCAAGTTGTCGTCAACGGCATTAAACGGCACGTCGACTTTGGTGAAACAAAGGATCATCTGCAGCTGCGCACTCGGCCATCTGCCTCATCGCCGAAACGCCGGCATGACTTCACTCTGATTCTGCAAATCCGCAATAACTTGTTCGATCCAACTCGCCGTTCTGCTGATCGGATTTTCCCATACGGATTAAAACCGCCAATTATTTTACCCGCCTATAGCCACTGGCGGAGAAAACACTGTCGGCCCTTCAACCTTTGATTCGAGAGCTTTAAGCGCGGTTTGGATAATTTCTTTGCGCAGGCGCGCATCTAGCTCTTTGGACAAATTCGGATCACCGCATGGATGTGGGATACTGACGCCTTTGATGATGCGGTTGGCGCGCACCTGCTGCGCCACGGGAAACATCGCGCTGATTAACGCCACCGGCAATCCCGCCCTCTCAAGTTCCTTGCTCATCACAGCGCCGCTGCGACTGCAGGTCCCTCACGTGGCGACAAAAAGAACTCCTTCGACGCCGTCTCTTTTCAAGTCCGCGGCAATTTCTTGACCCATGCGGCGCATGACCGTGGGCGAACCCTGGTTTCCCGGGATGACATAATAGGCGGGATAAAGTTTACCCGCGCCGATCGCTCCTTCCGCTTCCAGCGCGCGCAGTGCGTCGAGCGGTACGCCGTAGTGCGGGTTCTGATTCATATAAGCGACGTTGTAGCCGCCATGAACCGCCTCCCATTTTCCCGCTTCGAGCTCTTTGAGCTCGGCGATATTGTATTTGCGCCAGTAGGTATTGCGGTAGGTCTTGAATTTATCCGGATTGCCGAACGGGACAACGCCGCTCGTTGTCACCACGGCGATATTGCTGTCCTTGACCCGCGCCAGCGGCGCCGCAGCCACGGCATCATCCCAAACTTCCATCGGCAGTTCGCTTTCAAACGGCTGGTCTTTTAGTTTTTTGAGCAGCATGTCGAGGGCGCGTGTCGCGCCACGCTGATCGATTTTCTCGATGCGTCGAATACCGCGGCCAATGTAGCCTTCCTTGCTTGCCGAACCGATTTGCTCAGCGCACGCGAGACGAATCGCAAACACGGCCAAGCGCGTCAGCGCATCATTCATTCCCGCTATCGTCTCCGCCGTCGGCAAGCAATACAACCGAGCATTGCTGAACTCGCGATACGCATCGACGCCCGGATTCTCTTCGTGCATGGCGGTCACGCAAGGAATTGCCAGTTCGTTGGCAACCGCATTGCAGACCTCGACGCAAGTCATACCGTACCGCCCGGAATTGAAAGCCGGCCCAGCAACAACAATCTGCAGATCCGCTGCCCGCACTGCATTCAATATCGCCGGAATCGCTTCGTCCTTGTGCTCATGGAAGTAATTGTCGCCGACATAAATCGTGCAAGCGATCTCTGCTTCTCCGTTGAGCTTCAACTCCAAAGCCCGCGCGGCGCCGGCGCTGCCTTCGAGCACGCCCACGGGCAGATCGGCTTTTTCTTCACCGCCGAGGCCGGCAAAAAATTGATTGACGACATGAGCGATCTTGATCATGGATTAAACTCCTGCGTTCAAACGTTCAAGCCGTTCAATTCGTTCAAAACGTCTTGAACGGAGCGAAGCGCTTGAACGGCTTGAACGTTTTGAACACCTATAAAATTAGTACTCCGCGCATCTAAATTGTCCTTGTCCCCAGATATCCGCGCCGCCCATCATGACGTCTCGCGCTTCCAGCGACAACGCATCACTTGCGGGCACTGTCGCGGCGCCGGGATAAGGAAAAATTTTGATCCGTTCATAGGGACCGACCACTCGGTCCATCGCCGGTAATTCCAACGTTTTATCGAGACTGCCCGTGCTCACCACCGCGTCGGCCTGGGGAAGATAGAACAGCACCGGGCTATCTTTGCCTTCCTTGCCGCCGTTTTCATAGGTCACCAGCGTCGTTTTGATGCCGTTGCGCTCGCAGGCGCGCACGGTCAGCATCACGTCGACAAATGCATTGCCGCCGCCGATCCAGGTCACCAGCGCGCCGTCAGCGCCCATGGCTTTGGCCAAGCGCGCCGCGTTCTGCGCGCCGACTTCTTTGCCGTGATGGGTCTCGAAGCGAATGCGCTGCATGATGACCCCGCCGAAGTTCAAGCTTTTGCCATGCGCCGCATACAACTCCAGAATCAACGGATGGTTCTGCCAGTCCCAAGTCGTCGGATAGTAGCCGCGTCCCGAGCGCGTCGTATCCACCGTTACCGCGCCGTCAAAAAGCTCGTTGGGATGGACAAACGTGGCCATGGAATTGCGCAGCGAGAGCCCATAGTAACCGATGCCCGAATGAACATGCTGCGGATCGGTGATGCACCCTTGTATCAGCATCACATTGGGGAGCTGCGGATCTTTCCCGCTGAGATCGTAGACGACAATCCTTCCCGGCGACAATCCTTCGGTGCCCTGGGCCAGCCGCTGGGCGACTTTATACTCAGCTAATTGAATCGCGCTGTGGGCGTCCAGTTCACCGAGGCCCGGAGCGATTTTAAAGCTCAACACCAAATGCAAGTACGAGCTGAACCGGGAAACTTCCGCGCCGGGCCCCGACATGTCGAGGATCGCGCTTCGCTGTACTGTCGTTCCCGCCCGGATCGTGCCTTCGTACTCCGCAGCGGCAATGACGGTCATGCCCGAAAGACGATGGGTTCGTCCATCGCCGACATTCTCGACGGGACCCAATATGCCGGGGAAAACCTGCCCGCTGCCCGATACTTTGCATCTCGGCTCGACGATATCTCGTATCCCGGTGATGCGCGTCTTTTCACCCGGCGCCGCCACGGCGAGCGTCGCATTCGTGATTCGCGAATCCTCGAGCACCAGGGCGATCAACCCGTCCTCGTCGACATCGAGGATTTCGTTGTCGTAGCGGAAACGATGCCCCAGACGAATTTTGCTTACCGGAAATTCAGCTAATTCGAGTTTCATGATCCCTTTTCAAAGTTCCAATCGTTCAGAAGTTCAACTCCCCCACCTCTTTCCTCCCCCGCGACGCGGGGGAGGATGAAGAAGGGGGTTGGAACGTTTTGAACGGCTTGAACTATTTGAATCCGATAAATTAAGGCGCCCCCATAATCTTGCGGAAGTCCTGAATATAGTTTTGCAGATTGGCGCCGAGCTTGGGGCTCACGACGAAGTCCGGCTTGACTTGAAAATCCTTAAACTTGCTGCGCACCCCTTTCATCGCGCTGCCTTTGCCCAACGTCGTCGCCAGAAAAGACTGAGCTTCATCCGAGAGCACCCAATCGACAAAGAGCAAAGCGGCGTGCGGATGGGGCGCGTTCTTCGCCGAGAACAGCCCTTCAGGTTTGACGATGGTCGGTGCCAGCACTTTGAATCCCAGCGGAGCTCCCTTCTCGCGAATCGCCGCCGAAGTTTCACCGTTGATCGCGATGCCGAGAGGATATTCGCCCGAGGTCACCACTTGTGTCGTCAGTGTGCCGCCGCGTCGATAGCTCAAGTCTTGTTTGGCAAGCTTCGACAAGTAAGCGACTGCCTTTTCTCGCCCCCAGCTTTCTTCCAGAGCCGCCAGAATATAGCCCGCCTCCGGATCGAATAGCATCTTGCCTTTCCAAGCGGAGCTAAGTAGCTCGTCATAGCTTTTCGGCGCCTGTTCCGGCTTGACGGCGTTGGTGTTGTAAATCAGCGCTGTGGTCAAATAGTACATGCTGTGCCAGTAACCCTCCGGATCGTAAGTGCCCTCGTAAAAACGTTTCGCACCGGGGACCGCATAGGGCTGTACCAGATTGGCGGTCAGCAATTGATAACCGTAACTCAGGTCGACCTGAATCACATCGACCGCGTGGCGTCCCGCCCGCGCCTCGGTCAAAGTGCGGCTGAGTATGCCATCGCGCGGTGAAAAGTAATGCTGCAGCGCAATCGACCGATAGCGAGAGTTGAAAACGCGCGCGAGCGGCAAAAACTCGTCGATCGGCAGCGTGCCGTAGTAAACCAATTCTCCTTCGGCCTGCGCGCCCTTGAAAAGATAGTTGAGTCTGTTCTTGCGGCTTGAGCGATTTTACTTTGGCCGCGACTTCGGCGATGGTCGCTGCGAAAACCGACGGCGACACGCCCGTAAAGAGGAAAATCAAAAAAGTAAAGCACCCGAAAATATATTGAACGATTCGACTCATGGCTCGATTCCTATTTGTCGCGTCGACTTTCAAAGTCCGATGGTAGCTGACATCCGTTTAACAAATCACCGAAGCGAGCGTCAACTTATCACGAGTCATATCTGAGCACACTATCACCTAACCAGACCGTAGTCGCCGATATCCAAGACGGGCAAATATGAATTAAGGTGCGCCACGAGTTTCCCGCTCTATCTGACCTTGCGCCATTCTTTCTATCTCCATCTTCACTCGCCCACGGCTCGTGTGATATAGAATCGTCCGCCAAACGATGGGAGTCATGCCCGCACGAGCTCAATCAAGGAGGAAAGCATGAAAAACAAAGTCTGGATGTCACTGGCCGTTCTGCTGGTGCTGCTTTCGCTAAGCTGGGTCGCCAGCTCGCAGGAACAAAAAGGCAGCATGACGTTTTTCATCACCAGCGCCGGTTCCGGAAAGGGCGCCGATCTCGGCGGCTTGGCCGGCGCGGACAAACATTGTCAAGCGCTTGCGCAAGCGGCCGGTGCCGGCAACCGCACCTGGCACGCCTACTTGAGCACCAGCGCAGCCGATGGCAAGCCCGCCGTCAACGCCCGTGATCGCATCGGCAAAGGTCCCTGGCAAAACGCCAAAGGCGTCGTCATCGCCAAAGACGTCGATGATCTGCACAGCAACAACAATAAGATCAACAAAGAAAACGCCCTTAGCGAGAAAGGTGAAACCATCAACGCGCGCGGCGACAAGCCGAACATGCACGATATACTCACCGGCTCTCAACCCGACGGCCGTGCCTTCTCCGGCGAGTGAGGACAGAACCTGCCGCAACTGGACGAGCAGCACCACAGGCTCGGCGATGCTCGGTCACCACGACCGCCAAGGACGCGGCGAGGGCGAATCTTCCAAATCGTGGAACTCGTCTCACCCATCCCGCGGGACAGATGCCAGCGGCGGATGCAGCCAAGAAGGGTTGCGCAGCTCAGGTGGAAACGGTTTGTTTTACTGCTTCGCGGTGAACTAGGTCGGTCGGTAATTTGTTCGGGCCTAACCTGCTCGTGGCAGCATTTGAATTACCGGGTGGGTTGACGCGACGCGACTGTCGATTGTCTGACGAGTGTGCTATCCTAAAGGCCATTCGAAGCGGTACACGCGGAAATTTCATGGAAATCGTCGTCCGAAAATTCGACTCATTTGATGAAGCCGATGATGCCGACTGTGAGTATTACCGGATGCTCTCCGGAAATGAGAAGCTCCAAATCCTCCTTGAATTGATCATGCCCGAGAACCCTGATGCGGCCGTTGTCGAGCGATCTGCGCGAATTCATCCGCTTACTCAACACCAAGAGTGTTAAGTACGTGATCGTCGGCGCCTGGGCCGTGGCTTTTCACGGCCGCCCGCGTTATACCGGCGACCTTGATATCTTTGTTTCCGGGAAGACACTAATGCCGAAAGATTGATGGAAGTCATCGAAGCCTTCGGCTTCGGACAGACCGGCATCACACGAACCGATTTCCTGCAAGTGGATCATGTTATTCAACTCGGGCGGGAGCCCAATCGTATCGACATACTGACAGGAATCAGCGGAGTTAGCTTTGAGGATGCCTGGGATAGCCGGGAGCACGGAAGTATATCAGAAGTTTCGGTTTACATTATTAGCCGAGATCTTCTAATCAAGAATAAACGCGCCGCCAACCGAAACAAGGATCTTGGAGATATCAAGCTCTTAGAGAAAACTAGACGGCAACAAAGGTAGAACACCTGCCAAATGCCTTTCAAACCAAATTTGGCCTGTGATTGCGAACACCTTTTCCCAATTCGGCAACGCCACACAAGCCCATGGACGGACACTCCAATGTTCGTCATTACGACCGTAAAGCGAAACCTTCCTAGGGCAAAATTCCACACAGAATGAAGCGTTACTTCTATGCCAGTCTAGCCATTGGCGAACCGACAGGATCTCGACCAAATATGTATGGTGACTACAGACACTTCACATTGCCAAATTCAGGCATATCCGTTTCTTATTCGACACAGCACTTCAAGCGAATTCAAAACGACCCGCCCACCCTCGTCCGAGACATTCCTGTGCAGGTTACGGCTACCGACTATTTCGCTGGACGAGACCCTGTGCTTGAGAAAGTCTTAGCCTATAGAAACAACTGAGTCCGCACGGCAAAAACGCGGGAAAAAATGGTCCGTGCGCGAACCAGATTGCTTTTCGATCAAGACGACCATCGAGAGCCTGTCATCTACCTACCGTGCTCTACGAAGAATCAGACTTCCGCGCCAACTCCGCTAGAGTTTGAACCGCTCGATCGATCTTGTCCGACCACGGCAGACCGCAACTTAGCCGAATAAAGTTCTTATATTTCTGCTTGGCGGAAAAGATCGGGCCGGGTGCGATGCTGATCTTTTGCTGTAACGCTCGGCGATGCAAGTCGAGCGAATCGACAGATCGCGGCAGTTCGACCCAGAGAACATATCCGCCTTGCGGTCTCGTGACTTTCGTACCGGCGGGAAAGTATCGGCCAACGGCATTGCTCATCTGCTGAACTTGGGCCATTAGGATCCGGCGAAGCTTTCTCAGGTAACGATCGTAGCCGCCGCTTTGCAAAAAATCCGCGATCGCCATCTGTGGCGCAGTGACGGTCGCCATGGAGCTCGTAAACTTGAGGCTTTCGACTTGCGGCTTGAACCGGCCCGGCGCCGTCCAGCCAACCCGATATCCCGGAGCCAGGGTCTTCGAGAACGAAGAGCACAAAAGCACGAGTCCTTGTTTGTCGTAGGCTTTTGCAGTTCTGGGTCGAACCGAGCCAAAACACAAGTCACCGTAGATGTCGTCTTCGATCAGCGGAATTTCACGCCGCGCGAGTAATTCGACCAACTCCTTCTTGTTGGCGTCCGGCATGCAACTCCCCAGGGGATTGCTGAAATTCAGAACGAACAGGCAGGCTTTAACCTTTTGTCGCCGAATTGCCGAAGCCAAGGCATCGAGAATAATTCCATCCCTCGGATCGGCAGGGATCTCCAACGCCTTCATTCCGAGGCTTTCGATAATTTGTAAGGTTCCGTAGAACGCGGGCGATTCGATCGCAACGATATCACCCGCCTTCGCAACTGCGCGAAGGCAGAGATTCAGCGCCTCCATCGTTCCATGGGTCGTGACGATCTCATTTTCGGAGAGCCGGCATCCTGCAGTCGATCGACCGCTTGGCAATCTCATGTCTGAGCGGGGCGTAGCCGGGAGGAAAATCGTAACTCAAGGCGCGGGCGCCCGACCTCGCCGTGGCGGCGGCCATCAGTCGGTTCAATCTTTTGACCGGAAGATGATCCGGGCTTGGCGTGGATAGCGCCAGTTGAATCATCTCCGGGTCATGCGCGGACTGAAAAACCTGCGCGACGAGCTCGCTCACGCCGACGCGCGTGACAAGCGGTGACGGGGTCGATGCCTTCGGCTCAGGCGGAAGATTGCGCGCTGGCCTCACGTAAAATCCCGATTGCGGTTTGGCCTCGATCCAGTTCCTATCTTCGAGAGTCATGTAGGCCTGGAGCACCGTGGAAATGCTGACGTCCATCTGCGAGCTCAGTTTACGGATCGATGGAAGCCGCTCACCTGCGTGCAAAGTGCCCTTTCGATAAGCTGGGTGATGTGATCCGCGACTCGCTCGTAAAGCAGGTCCACACTTCGAGAGTCTTGCTTAAGCATGAGCCGATACTAACGCTCCCTTCGCTTTTTTGGCAGATACAGCAGTGGTGAAACTGCGCCGGTACAGTTGCAAGAAATTAAAACTGTTATGGTTCTAATTTCATGTAACTGAATCTGTACTCTAATGCGGATAGTGGTTAATTTCCATCCGGATCGATGGAACTGACCATGAACCATTTATTTCACACAGAGGATTGCGGCCTCTCTCTGATCTGTCGCTGCTGCCGTGGCCCGGTCTGTGAGCAACGCTTAACCAGGGCGGATCGCATGAGAGTGCAGCGGGAGCTGTGGGCGCAGGAAGAGTGGCGTCAGCGTTACGGCGCCTCAACAGGGCGCGCCAAACGATATCTGAAAAAGTTTTTCATCTGTCTTATTCCGGGATTTTTCACTCGCGTAACACGTCTGTCTTAGGGTTCCAGTAGGTTGCTGAAAACCCGGATTGCAGGCTGCTCAAAAAGACTTAGAGGCGAGGCGCGCGAAAAATCGGGGAGCGGAGGCGTACATCGGCAGTACCTTGACGCGAGGCGATTGAGCGCAACGAAGCCTATGAGTCTTTTTCAGTAGACTGCTAGTGTGGCGTCTCAGAAGTTCGTTTAAAAAGTCCAAACGATGGCAGCCTCTGAAGTTGAACTCAAATCCCCCTTTGTCCCCCTTTTTCAAAGGGGGAATTTTCTCCGTGCGATTCTCACCCCTCTTTGCCAAAGAGGGGAAGGGGAGATTTTCCGACGGAATGACGCGAGAATTATGTCGCAAACCTTCTGAGACAGGACACTGGACAAGAACGGAGAGAACCATGAAAACCATCGGCATTATTGGCGGCATGAGCTGGGAGTCCTCAGCCGAGTATTACCGTTTGATCAATGAGAGCATCAAATCAAGATTAGGGCCGGCTCATTCCGCAGAGCTGGTCATGTACAGCATGGATTTCCAGCGAGCCGCACAACTCGAACTGGAGGAACGTTGGGAGGAACTAGCGACAATTCTAATTGACGCAATTGCCCGCGTTGAAAAAGCCGGCGCGGAGTTTGCAATCATGGCGTCGAATACAGCCCACAAGGTCGCGGATGCAGTGCAGCGATCGATCCACGTCCCGTTGTTGCACATCGCCGATGTCACTGCGGAGGAGGTCACCAAGGCTGAGATCTCCAGGGTTGGCCTTTTGGGCACCCGTTTCGTGATGGAACAGGATTTCTATAAGGAACGGTTTCGCGCTAGGGGAATAGATGTTGTGGTCCCCGACCGGGTAGCGCGCGACTATGTCCACAACGTGATATTTAACGAGCTGTGCGCGGGAAAGCTGATTCCCGAATCCAAACAAAAGATTAAAGCAATGATTCTGGATCTCCAACGAGCGGGCGCAGAAGCGGTGGTCCTTGCGTGTACGGAGCTCCCCTTACTTATTCACGTTGAAGATACCCCGGTCAGGCTGTTCGATACGATGGCACTTCACGTAAACGAAGCCGTTAGATTGGCGCTGGAAGGATGAGGCTGAGCAACGTCTATGTTCGACGTTCAGCGCGCCAGCGGCGCGTTCCAAATCTTGAAGGCTGGAGACTCGCGGTAGTAACCGAGGACGTTCAGGGTCGCCGTGTCGAGCAAGAAGTTCTCGCCATAGCCTGGCGATAGGTTGATCCAGCGCACCGCGAGAACGCGCAGGATATGGCCGTGCGCGAATAGGGCAACGTCTCCCTCTGCGGCGCGAACCTTCGTGATGACGCGATCGGCGCGCGCGCCCACCTGCTCCGGTGTCTCGCCGCCGGGGCAGCCGTCTCGAAACACCGACCAAGCGGGTCTCGTCAGGCGGATTTGTTCCGTCTTGAGTCCCTCGTACTCGCCATAGTTCCACTCGATTAAGTCGGGCTCGACGTTAGCGAGTTGGCCAAGCCCGGCCAACTCGCTGGTTTCGCGAGCGCGCTGGAGCGGACTGGTGAGGACCAATGCAAAGGTCACCTTGGCTAGAATGGTTTTGAGGAGGCGCGCGGCCCTGCGGCCGTTCTCGGTCAGTGGAATATCGGTGACGCCGGTGTGTTGTCCATTGAGACTCCACTCGGTCTCCCCATGGCGCAATAAATAAACTGTTTGCTCGTTCCTAGCCACAGGTCATCTCTTCGATCGGTTCCGGTTTACCGCCTTGCGAAATCACGCTAGCACGATTCTCTTGGTACTTCTTGACGCAACTTCTCGCCGAACAGCGGGCTGCACAGCAATCCAATAGGTTAACGGCTTAGCTTCTTGCTCAGAACCTTTTCGACCTTGAGAATTCTCAAAGTCAAACGACTTAGAACGTAAGTAGAAGGAGTTTACGAAAGGCTCTTTTTTGTCGCCGGAGCGAGTCTAGGCTGCTCTATGTTACGCTGCGCTAGTTTGTCGTTGGCTTGGATCGTTTTAGACTGGCTCTGTAACGTTTGCCTCAAGACTTCTTCCTGAAGCGGAGCCTTATTGCTAACAGTGACGGACTTTCCGATGTCAAAAGATAGGCTTTCGTCATTGATAAAAACCGCAGCTGCAAACACCGTGGTCCAGAGACCATCCTTATTGCCAACCGCAGACTGAGTGATATTGGTGGTACGGACGATCTTTCCCGACATCTTAAAAATCTGCTCTCGCTCGTCCCAATCCAATTCAGGATCAAATTCGATCCCCAAGGTGGTCGCCAACATGCTAGCGGCAAGGTCTTCGGCATATTCGCCGGCTTTTTCGTCCGTTTCACCAAACGAATGATGCTCGGAAAGATACCCATGCACGGACGAATCTGCGGGGATCGCCACGCCGACCGAAGCTGCAATGAGGCGATTCGGCTCGTTGTTACTTTCTCGATCATAAACGGCAAATACGATCTCGCCGGGTCGTAACAGCTTTAAGCCTTCCTCCTTGGGAACAATCTTGCAGTCTGGCGGAAAGATGCTCGAAACCAGGACCAAATTACAGTGGGCCAGGCCGGCAACCCTCAGCGCCATTTCAAAAGAAGCCAGCTTTTCCTTATGAACCCCGACTCCTTTGGTGTAAAAAATTTTCTTTGGAACCATTTCTCCTCGGAGACTAACACGTCACAAGCGCGCGGCCAAGAAAATTTTCATATTTGTGGTTCGCCCGACGGCTTACTTCGAAAATATACTCAAGGTTGCGCCTCACCACTAAGATTTCTGTCTGGATCGTCCACAGTTCCTCCGTGAGATCAGCACCGAATCATGCGATGGCAAGTTATTTCCCTCATAGACAGAATCACCTGGAAATCTGTTTTTTCGCGTGAATCATTCTGAAACTATTCTTACTGCGGTAGCAGCCCCTCCCTCTTGGCTGTTTCCATGGCGCTGTTTTTGTTTTTCTCGATCATCGACTGAAACTGAGACGGCGAAAGGTACTGCACGATGCCGCCGGTCTTTTCGATCCGTTCGGCGAACGGTTTGGACTTGAGCACTTTATCGGCGGCGGTCACGAGCGCGTCGATCGCGGCCTTCGGTGTCCCCGTCGCGACGAAACAACCCGCCCAGCTATCGAGAAAATCTCCCTTGATACCGAGTTGAGAAGCCGTCGAGACGCCGGGTAGAGCGGGCATTTTATTGTCGCTAAGAAACGCCAAAGTTCTCAGTTTGCCCGCCTGCTCTTGGGGCAGCGTAGCGATCGCGGTGCCGACGACGAAATCGATGTGTCCTCCCAAGAGCGATGGAACATACTCGCCGCCGCCTTTGAACGGCACGTGTTTAATTTTGATAGCGGCGCTGTGCGCAAAGATCGCCGCGTTGAAGTGACCCCCGACTCCGGTCCCCGCCGTGCCGTAGGATAATTTTGCCGGGTTCTTTTTGGCCGCGTCGATCAAATCATGAATAGATTTGAACGGAGAGTCGGCGCGCACCGTAAGCCCGTCCGGCGCGGAAGTAATATACGCAACCGGATAAAAATCCTTCTGGGCATCGTAGGCGACATCTTTCAGGACGATCGGCGCCAGCACCATGCCCCCCAGGGTATTGACGAGCAGATTGTAGCCGTCCTTGGGCGCGCGCAGGACACCACTGGCGGCGAGACTGCCGGTGGCTCCGCCTTTGTTCACGGGAGCAAAAGTAACGTTGAGCAGCTTCGACATTTCGTCGGCGAAGATCCTTCCCGTCAGATCGGCGAAGCCGCCCGCCGGAAAGGCGACGACCATTTCGATCGGCCGGGAGGGATATTTGTCCTGCGCCCGAGCCATCGCCGGCAACAAAGAAATACCCAGAACCAGAGTTAAGATGAGCAAAATTCTTTTGTCTGACGACCGCATGGTTTCCTCCGTTTCGAGTCAAATGCCGAAGATCCCTTTGGGAAGCCTGATCTGTAACCAAAGGTCGAATAGCGCGAAACTGCCCAACGCGGCGGCACCTGCAACAGCGAGGGCAATCGGCCACTTCGTATCGTCGCTGATCCAAAGTAGAAAGCTCATCAGCGCAAAGGTTGTCAAGACGAAGCCGACCTTTTCCAGTAAAAGTCCATATAGGAGGATAGCCCCCAGAACGAGCAACACTTTCGGCCAATTTATTCCAATAAACTTCGCGCCATCTTCGCCGCCTACCCGCAGAGAATCGGCAAAAATCAGCAGCGCGAGAAATGCCATGATCACTCCGGACCAAAAAAAGATAAACCCGGAGCCCGGCTCGCTGGCGCTGCCGATGCCGAGTAAGCTGGCTCGGTAACATATTGCCAGTGCCAAGACAAACCAGAAAAGCGCGCCGACCGTGTCGAGCGTTCTTTTAATCTTCTTCACTGAGTCCACGTCCCACCCTCACCTTCTTGCCAAGCAGCGGCGCCGTCAATGCAACCAGAGCCAACAGTATAAAAGCGGCCGATATCGGTCGCGTGAGAAAGATCTCAAAGCTGCCGTCCGATAATATCAGGGAGCGCCTTAGAGCGGTCTCGAGCATGGGACCCAAAACAAAAGCCAGCACCAAAGGCGCCGGCTCGAAATCAAATTTTTTTAACAATAGCCCGATCAAACTGAACAGGACGGCAACAAAAATATCCGCGGTGCTGTTGTTGAGACTATAGGCGCCGATCAAGCAGAACAAAATAATAAAAGACGCGAGGTAAGCATAGGGGATCTGCAAAATTTTCACCCACAGAGGAATAAGCGGCAGGTTAAGAACCAACAGCAGCGCATTACCGATATACATGCTCGCAATGACACCCCAGAAAAGATCCGGCGAGTTTTTGATCAGCAAAGGTCCGGGGGTCAGGCCGTAGATCATCAAAGCGCCGAGCAGCACGGCGGTGGTGGCGCTCGAAGGAATACCCAGACTCAAGAGCGGAATGAAAGTTCCGCCCATGGCGGCGTTATTGCACGCTTCGGGTGCCGCGACACCCTCGATTTCCCCGCTGCCGAAACGCTCTGGATGGGCCGAGAGCTTTTTTTCCAACGCGTAGCTCAAAAACTGCGGCACGATCGCGCCGACGCCGGGCACCAGGCCGAGAAAGAATCCCAAAAGAGAGCCCCGCGCTATCGGTCCCGCGGATCGCCGCCAGTCTTCCCGGTCGGGAAAGAGTCCTTGAATCTTCCCGGAATAAACTTCTGCCTTGGCGCGCACGCCGAGATTCTCTAAAACTTCGGCGATGCCGAACAGTCCCATGACCATCGCCGGCAAACTGATCCCGTCGGCGAGCCCGAGCATGCCGAAAGTAAAACGCGGCGTCGCAGTCACCGGATCTAAACCGATGCATCCGAGAACAATGCCGAACACAGTCATCACGAGAGCTTTAGCCATGGACCTACGCGCGAGGTACGCAACGACCGTCAATCCCATGACCATGAGGGCAAAGTACTCCGGCGGGCCGAACTTGAGGCCAAGCTCGGCCAAGGTCGGCGCGAGAAAGACTAGGCCGAAGATGCTGATGGTCCCCGCGATAAAGGAGCCGAAGGCCGAGATTCCAAGAGCCGGACCGCCGCGGCCTTGACGGGCCATTTGATAGCCATCAAGGCAGGTCACCACTGAAGCTGCTTCGCCGGGGATGTTGAGTAAGATCGAAGTCGTCGAGCCGCCGTACATGGCGCCATAACAGATGCCCGAGAGCATGATAATGGCAGAAACAGGATTGAGTTGGAAGGTGGCCGGCAGGAGCAACGCAATCGTCACCGTCGGACCCAGTCCGGGGAGAACCCCAACCAGGGTCCCCATTGTTACCCCGATGAAGCAATAAAAAAGATTTTGCGCTTGTAGGGCAACCGAAAAACCGAAGGCCAGGCTGGCCAGAGAATCAAGCATGAATCGCCATAGGGAGACGTTGAGTTCGATTCACGTCGCTCAATTCGTTGCACTGGGTACCCGCGATGCTGGCCGTCATGAACTTCAGAGTCGCGAATGATCGGCTAATGTTGATCAAGCTTGCCCTCGATGATGTGTCGACGGACGCTAGCCGAAGAGCAAGCGTCGTGTCAAACGAGTGGAATCGTTAGGCAGGAAGTAAGCGAGATCCTCCTTCACTTGGCCAGGATGACAGCTCCGAGCAAGTGTCACTCTGCGCGCTCTAGCGCTGAAAGGATTTTCACGCGAATGAAGGCGACGGTCGAGGCGTGATCGGTTTGCGCGAGCTGCCCGTGGTCTCAGCGATAGGTCGCGGCCAGCCCGCGCTCGAAATTACTCGGCAATTATCGCGACGATAGAAAGGCTAGAAGTTGAAAGCTGTCCGGGCTCACGAACTCACCCTCGACTCGCACCGGATCGCCGCGACGCAAAGCGCGGAAGTTGTCAACGTCGGCTGCCCTGGCATTGTAGGGAACGGAGACTGTAACGGTTCGGCCCGTGCGCGGTCTGATGTCGAATACGCCGAGACTATGATCCACTCGGTCCACTGTGCCTTCGACGATGTCCGGTCGAGGTCGCGCTGGACCGGGCCGTGCAATGCTCGGAGCCGACCGGGCTTGCACCGGTTCCAGGACGCGTATGGTTTCGACGTATGCGCTACTGCGCGGTACCGATTGGTACGCAATGCGATCGCCCGCCTCAAGGTCGGCCACAGCATAATCCCAGCCGTGGTAAGTGACTCTGGTACGGTCGACGTCATAACGCAACACGTTGCTGCGACCGTCTTCCGCGATCACTCGAATCTCACGTCTGGCTCGGTCGACGGCATCGACTTCTCCCTGGATTTCACCCGGTCGTAGTCTTGTGTCCTCCGCGGATGGACCTCGCGCAATACCGGAACGGACCTCGGGCAAGCTCGGTCTTTGGACCGTCTCCAATGGAACGCAGCCAGCCAACCAAGTCAGTCCGGTCGCGAGTACGGCAACCGGGAAAACATACGAGAGCCGGCATCGATTTAATGGGTTCATGATTTCTACTCCTTTCTTTAGAAAGATGCAGAATCAAAGACTATGCCAGCCGCTGACGGACCAATATCCTCCTTACAAACGCGACATATCAACAACCATGCGAATAACTGCCACTCTAACTTAGGGAAAAAGCCGGACAATGACAAAGGCAAATTCCTTCAGACCGTAACGGACAAATGCACCTCCGCCACGTCTCGCAACGTTCTCCTCATCAAGATCAAACGTGCATGAATCTTTCAATCGCGAACTATTCGAGATTGAAACATTGCGTGATGTCAAAGTGCTTAGAGTTTTGTTTGCCAGATCCTTCAGTAAAGCAACGGGCAAAACCGGGCTCGTCGATCTTGAATAAAACCCGGGCAGCGACTGCGGTATCGGGGAAATCGGAGAACACGCCGTCGATGCCGAGATCATAAAACTGCAAGTATTCTTCCACCGGATTGCCGGCATAATCGCTTACCAAACGGCGCTGTTCATTGCGAAAGGTCCAGGTGTGGACTAGGAGGCCGGCCTTGTGCGCGCGATCGATCAGATCGTTAGCCGGCAACAACGTGCGGCTTGCCTCGCCGGGACCGGCTAGGTTCGCTACGACGCAGCTCACGATGTAGCGTTTCCACGGACCGATGCCGTCCGCGTAACTCTTGATCTCCTTCAAGCCTGCATCGGTCGCGAAGAATCCGAATGTCCGGCTGAGGAGCGCCGGATCGTTTGAAGCGGTCCAGTCGTAGGGACGGTCAAACGGCGCCGTGTAATCCAGTGTGCCGTCGTCCTTGACGTCGTTGGCGTCCACCAGCTGGACGAGCTTGTTGCGCGTCATCTTACGCAGTTCCTTCAAGTTGCCTTGCTCGAAGGACTGGATGAACACGGGCGAATCGTATTTATCCCAGCCTTCGGCCCGCAAGATTTTTACTAATCTGGGCTCTAACGGCAGGCCGAGATTCTTATGATAGGTGGGGTGCTTGGTTTCGGGGTAAATGCCTATGGTCCGTCCCTGCTCTTTCGACTTCCGTTTCGCGAGAGCGATCACTTCTTCGAATGTCGGAATCTGGAACAAACCGTCGAAATATACCGGGCGTTCGGATCCGAGCGGCTGCACGGCGCGCAGTTTCTTGATTTCAGCCAGTGTGAAATCAGACGCAAAGAATCCTTCCTCGGGAAACCCATCGACGATCGCGATGCGTTTGCGATCAGCAAACTCCGCGCGCTTGCTTACGTCCGTCGTGGCGATCAAATTTGGCTCGTGGCGCGCGATCAAGTGGCCGTCTTTGGTCGCCACGAGATCGGGCTCGATAAAATCGGCGCCGAGCTCTACGGCGAGCGCATATCCTTCCAGTGTGTGATCGGGCAGATAACCCGCAGCGCCGCGATGGGCCAATGACCAGGGGCTTGGGCAGGGAATCGCCGTGAGGATCAGCGCCAGCCGGCGCTGCACCCGCGAGTAGCATGAGCAGTTCAACGATGCCGCCGAGAAAAGGCTTCGTTCGTGTTGTGGTTGGCGCGGCGACATCGCACCCGATATTCCGTCGCAAAACCCCGTGCGCTAGCTTGAGTTGCTGATGAAGATTCATGGAGACCATCCTTTCGTTCTGAAATTTGATGGATCTTCATCTCCAACACACGTTACATAACCGCGACGTTTGGATAAACTTCTGTTAAAGACCCGACGATCTGATTCCCGGAAATCGCGCGGCGTTTACATAGTCTTAGTTCATCGGTAACTCAACCGACACATTTCCCGACTAAGTTGTCTCTAAGAAAATTGGTTTTATGCCCGGCCCGTTACTTCTTTAACAAGTTAACCGATCACGCCCATACAGACCACGTGGTGATGCGCACAACACATCAAACTTGGTCCGATCACGACGCCAACCGTCGGCGCCATTTCTGTATTGTCACCGAGACTTATCCTCCTGAGCTCAACGGCGTGGCTTTGACCTTGGCACGCTTGGTCGAGGGTTTGCGCCTGCACGGTCACGCGGTATCTGTGGTCCGCCCGCGCCAATCGAATAGCGACTCGGCGGAGCGCAAGGATCGTTCGATGGACACGCTGGTTCCCGGCTTACCGCTGGTTGGCTATCAGGGATTGCACTTGGGTTTACCATCCGGCGCAGCGCTGCGGCGGCGCTGGTCGATTTGTCGTCCGGACGTCGTGTACGTAGCCACTGAAGGGCCGCTCGGCTGGTCTGCGCTGCGCGCCGCGCGGCGCCTGAAGATTCCCGTCTTCAGTGGCTTTCACACAAACTTCGATAGCTACTCCAGGTATTATCATGCGGGATGGTCGCGGCCCTTGATCGCCTGCTACCTACACAAATTCCACAACCGTGCGCACGGCACGTTGGTCGCCAGCCCTGACCTGCGTGATCGGTTGCAAGCGCTGGGAATAAAAAACGTCAGCGTTCTCGGTCGCGGGGTGGACAGCCGCCTGTTCAATCCGGGCCGCCGCTCCGCCGCCGTGCGGCGCATGTGGCGGGCAACGGACCAGGATCGGGTCGCGCTCTACGTCGGACGGATCGCGGCGGAAAAAAACTTGACGCTCGCCATCGAGGCTTACCGCGCCATGCAACAGGTCAGCAGCCGGGTAAAATTTGTGCTCGTTGGAGACGGGCCGCTGCGCGCAAACCTCCAGGAAAAACATCCCGACCTGATCTACTGCGGCGTACACACAGGCGAAGAGCTGGCCAAGCGCTACGCCTCGGCGGATATTTTTCTCTTCCCCAGCGAAACGGAAACGTTCGGCAACGTGACGTTGGAAGCCATGGCGAGCGGTCTGATCGTCGTTGCCTTCAACTACGCCGCGGCGCGGACACACATCGCGGACGGCAGGACGGGAGTGTTAGTACCAAATGGAAATCCACGAGCGTTCGTGGAAGCGGCGGCCAAGCTCGCCAACGAACCGCCATCGCTGGCGGAAATGCGGCGCCGGGCACGCGAGTACGCCGCCTCTTTGGATTGGCAGCGTGTAGTCGAAAGATTTGCCGAGTTGTTGATCGGCGCTCTCGACGAGGATCATGAAGTTCACGCTGCTGTCGCCGATGACGCCTTCGATGCGACGCCGGTTAGCTACTGAAATGGTCAAGATCTACATTCGCGGGAGGAATTGAGAGATGATTTTCGACGAAGCTTTGCAAAGATGGACGGTGTGCCTTGACGCGAGCTCGACAGCGGCGTGCCGGCTCGCTTTGTTCGACGGCTGGCTTTTCTTCGGAATTATTCTTTGTCTGTTTTTCCTAACTTACGCCGGGCAAAGGCTGATTCGATTTCTCATGACTTTGCCGGCGCTGGCATGGATGCCGGCGCTTTCGCGGCAACTGTCGCACTGGGTGAAATCGCGCGATTACACGGAGGAAGAATTCTTGCGCGCTGACGGAGCGGGAGACAGTTGGGTTGACCGTCGCAAGAAAGCTCTTGATCGCCTGGCGACGTTTCTGCAAACGCAGCATCACCAGTCCATCGCCTGGGCGAATGCGGTCCGCGAGAGCTTCTCGGATCTGCGCTTCACCGACGCCAATCGCGTACCGTTCCCGTTTGTGCGCGTCATGCGGGAAAAATTCAATCTTTGCTCGGTGGTGACGGCTTCAAAAGGCCCGCGCCTGCAAACTCTCGATGGCCATTGGACCATCGATGTCAGTGGCTCCTATGGCGTCAACGTGGCCGGGTTCGACCGCTATAAAGAATGGATACAGAAGGGCTGGGAACGCGTGAAAGATCTCGGTCCGGTCCTGGGCCCGGTGCATCCGGTCGTCGCCGACAACATCGCTATGCTCAAGAATGTTTCGCACCTGGACGAAGTGTCGTTTCATATGAGCGGCACTGAAGCCGTAATGGCCGCGGTGCGCATGGCGCGGTTCAATACGCGGAGAAAACTGGTCGTCTGTTTTTCCGGGGCTTATCATGGCTGGTGGGACGGCGTGCAGCCAGGACTGGGGAGTGAACGCCCCCTCGATGATTGCCTCACGCTCAAGGACGTCAATCCGGCCTCGCTCGCCGTCATTCGCCGGCGGGCAAAAGAAATCGCCGGGGTGCTGGTCAACCCGGTGCAGTCGTTCCATCCTAATTCCCCACCGCCCAATGATGCGGTGTTACTCACCAGCGACGTGCGTAAAACCCAGGATTCCACCGAGCGCTACGCTCAGTGGCTGCGCCAACTACGCGAGGTGTGCAGCGCCTGCGATATTCCACTGATCTTCGACGAAGTTTATACCGGCTTTCGCCTCTCACCGGGTGGCGCACAGGAATACTTCGGCGTGCGCGCGGATATGGTCGTGTACGGCAAAACGGTGGCCGGCGGCCTGCCCATCGGCGTGGTGTGCGGCAATAAAACTCTCATGCGCCGTTTCGATCCCGCGCATCCCATGCGCATCGCTTACGTTGTCGGCACGTTTTCCGGGCATCCGGCGGTGATGGGAGCGATGAACGAATTTTTGCGCTGGGTGGTAGAGCCTGCCACGGTGAAACTGTATGACGAGTCCAATCAGCGTTGCGCGGAATGGGTGCACTCGACCAATCAGAAACTCGCCGACGCGGCGTTACCCTTGCGCGTCGTGAATCTCGCGACGGTATGGACCGTGCTCTTCAAGGAACCGAGTCGCTATAACTGGCTGCTGCAGTATTATCTCCGCGCCGAAGGCGTGACGCTTAGTTGGGTGGGCACCGGCCGATGCTTAAGCAGCATGGATTTTACTGTGGCAGACTACAATGACTTGCAGGCAAAGCTGCTCAACGCCGCGCACTCGATGAAGATCGACGCGTGGTGGTTGACCGCGGATCAATATCCGGGAAGGGAGAAAATTATGCGCGCTCGTCTTATGCGAGAAATGTTAGGCAGTCTGGTACGAACTCCAGAACCCCTACGGACGTTTTATGCCGAAGTGATGCAACGAAAACATGATGATCATCACGCGTCCCATAGCAACGGCGTAAACCAATTCTTCCATCTGTTGAGCTCGAGTGTCTTCATCTACTGCTATGTTCTGGCGTTTTCCGATCTCACCATCGCGATGTGTTTGGGGTTGGCGGCCCTTTTTGTGCGGCAGTTCGGTCATGCGATCTTGGAGCCCGCGTGTCATGACAAGGAAAAATTACTCTTAGGATACAACACGCGCAACAAGACGCTGATCGTCCTCGGCTATCTGTTGATTCCAGTGTTCCATGTGGCGCAAGCCGGCGATTGGACGGTGGACGGCTTCACCTCGACGATCGCCGCAGTGGCGCTGAATTGGTTTCTGTGGACCCTGGCGGTGGTCCTCGGGCGCGTGGTTTATCTGGTGTGGAAGCACGACTTTCGCATTTCGATGATTTGGTTCATCAAGCTGATCACCGATCCATTGACCGATATCGTCGCCTATTTCCCCCGGCGCCAGAGCGCCTAACACGGTTTCGACATCCTTGGATCGAAGCAGCTCTGTCCAGTGAATCCATGGGTCTTTTTCGGCGCCGCGATATTATTGAGCCTTGAGCGGATCTGCTACCTATGGATCTGGCGCAAGCCCGCGGATTTTCGCGTCCTTTGCGCGCGTCCCGCGCTCGCACGCATCGAGGATCCGGTCGATGCGTTACGGTTCCTCTTTTTTTGCTTCAAGGTGCTTCAAGGCGCGGTGTTCATCGGCTGGTGCTTTGTCTTTGGCAACGGATCAATTTTGCCGCTCGCTGGAAGCGTGTCGTCCCTTGCTTTAGGAGGGGTCTTGATCGTCACGGGCCAAATTCTAAACATCGGAGTGTTCTATCGACTCGGCAAAGTCGGAGTGTTCTACGGTGACAAGTTCGGCTACGCCGTTCGCTGGTGCCAAAAGTTTCCCTTCTCGCTGCTCGATCATCCGCAATACATCGGCACATTACTTTCCATCTGGGGCTTTTTCTTGGTCATGCGATTCCCGCATGACGATTGGTATCTGGTTCCGGCTCTTGAGACCGTTTATTACATCCTCGGCGCGTACTTGGAGCGCTAATTTCTAACTTTTGCCGGCATCCCCATGCGCCCGACACATTCGACAGGACCATTATGATATTTCCCCGACACCTTAATCTCAGTGCCGATCGGCATCGGCGCCGACGTTGGCAAGTCCGCTTCGGCGGACTGCTGTCAGGCACCGCATGGGGCGTCGAATTTCGCGGCGCCACCGTCGCGCGGTGGATGAAGTGGAAAATCATCAGACGAAAGTAGCGCTCTGCCCGCGGATTGATCGAGTAGATCCGCTGCGTCTAGCATACATTTCCCCCTTCCGGCTCTACGCCGTCATCAAAACTGATACGACGTATCCGCCGATTAGGCCGCCGGCAATCACGTCGGTCGGGTAATGCAGACCGAGCACAATGCGCGACAACGCAATCAGACTGCTGAATGGGACGAGCACCCAGGCCAGCTCCGCATGATCCGCTGTTACAACGATAGAGAAAGCCACCGCGTGCATCGTGTGGCCCGAAGGAAAGCTGTATTGATCGAGCGGCGCTGTTCCAACCGTGATGTTCGGGCTAATCGCGCAGGGTCGCGGACGACCGGTGAGATGTTTGATGACTTTGTAAAGCAGCAGATTAACCACACCGACCTTGACCATAGCGAAGGATGTCGGTAAGCCGCTCTGGCCGTAAATTAACGGCAGCGCCAGAATCAGCGCGTACCAAGCCCCGCCGTCACCAAGCCAACTGATGACGACAAAAAACTTCTTGACCTTGGGCGGGTGGGATATGCGATTGAGAATTCCACAGACGGCAATCTCGCGATCCGCCATCCACCTGACCGACAGGATGAGTTGATCTTTGCTCACGTGACTTTCCCTCTTTCAGGGACACACTAAAGATCTAAAATTTCATTTTATTTAACAGCGTGTGAAATGTTCTTGAAGCGCTCCGGAACCATGGACCGCCGGATTGATTTCAGCGCCAACAACCGGATCGGAGCCAATGGATTTTTCCCGATCGGCAATCCGGTCGGCTTGGAGGCGATTCAGTCATACAGGTTCGCTGATGGCCGCTCGTTGGAAGATTCACGCCGGGTGACGCCCAGAACCGCAAGGTCAATTGCCAAGGCCAAAATTTTGCATTCGCTTAATCTCCGCTTAACCTTCCGCCGCACATAGTGTCGCCCTTGCTGAACGTTCAAGATTGCGCCGGTCTAAGATTCAGCGCCGCCGGGATTTTGAACGCGGCATCCGAACTCGATTGAAAGGAGCAACCCATGGACTTCGAATCGACGATTCATCGTCCGGATATCGACGACTGCGCCAACGCCAATTATTGGGACACCGTCAAGCGCAACGACCACGGGCACCCGGAACAAGATCTCATGCTGGCGGTTTTAAAGGATGCTTTGCTGAATTATCGGAAACGCCTGCGCAACCCAAAAAAATCATTGATTGACGATCGAGAATGGTTTTTTGGCAACGATCGTGACGGATTATTTTCCTTCGAGTCGATCTGCGCGGTGCTCGGTTTGGACGCTCAGAGCATACGCAAATGCTTGCGAGTTTGGGAAACGGAATCGTCGGGGTCGAACGCGCATTTCCAATAAACTGCCGACGCGGCTTTACTTCGTGACCGGTGGGTGTTGGAGCAGGTTGGCGAGTTTGCCCAGGTCGTCCGGATTCAAGTCGGATACAGCCCAGTAACTCATGCCATTGGACTCGAATTTGGCCGTATTATAACCGCGGTGAGTCAAAGCTCGAATCGAGCTGTCGTTTGTTAGCGATGGCGAGACAAAAACATTGATAATGTGCTGCCGATAACGGTAGACGATTGCCGCCGCCGGCTTTCCTCCAAGATAATCCAACCGGCCGCCCGCGAGCGAAAAGCCTTCGTTTGCGAGATCGAGAACCGGCGGCGCGAAATCGAGACGGTTGGACAGCCACGGCTTGACCGAGTGGCGTTCCGCGGACGCAAGATCCGTCAGATGATCCGCGAGCAGAGAGCGGACGTGCGCGCTGACGACCTCCTCCAATTGGACAGAATTCGTTTCACGACCGACAAAGATCGAAGAGAGACTCCAAACCAAAAGCGCCACAGCAGCGATGCTCGTTCCGATCGCGAGCGTACGCCACCAAGGCGGAACGCCGACAGGAATTGCTTTGGGTTGAACCGCGGGGATCTCCGCAAACGAACCTTCAGTAAGGCCGGACGGAGCGTTGAAACGCGTGGCGTGATTCTGCACGGACCGCTGTAAAGCGGTCAAGCGCGCCAATTCCTGCCGCAATGCCGTGGACGCCTTAAGCCGAGACTCCAACTCGATGGTCGAGGCGGCATCGAGTTCGCCGTCAATATAGGCGTGCAATAGCACGCACATTCGTCTCCGGCGTCATTTTCTTGCTCCCACGAAACACTGCGAGCCGGCGAGAATACGCCGCAGATTCCGCTCGAGCCCGCGCCAGCCGTGACATCACTGTCCCTATCGGCGCATCGATCACCGTTGCAATCTCCTTGTACGAGAGCCCTTCCAACTCCCGCAAAACGACGACTTCGAGCAACGGGGCCGACAATGCGGATAGCGCCTTATCGATCTGTGCAGCCGTAGTCCGGCGCAGCGCGAGGGTCTCCGGATCATCGGCCGACCCGGAACAGAACGGCGGCGGCAGTAACGTCTGGCAATTCGTCCAACTCATTCGGGACGGTTCCGACGATCTCATTGGGACGGTTGGCCTGAAGCCATGTGAAGCATGTATTTCGGACGATCTTGAGCACCCATGAACGCGCATCCGCGCCGCGAAAACCATCGAAAAATTTAAACGCGCGGAGCATCGCCTCTTGCGACCACATCCTGCGCATCGTGCTCGTTGCGGGTGAGCCAGCGGGCTAAATTGTACGCGGCATCGACATGCGGCGACACGCTATTCTCGAAACGAGCTTTCTTGTTGTCCGAATCCAACCCGATTCCCCTATTATAATGTAGACCATTCGGGAAACGATATTATTCCCGAAATTACGCCATGGAATAAAATATTTCTGCCCTAGTCCTACCAGTAGCTCATGCAAATTCTAAGTTACATTGAGGTAGATGACATGTCGCAAAAAGCCAACTTTGACCAAATCCCATTTTTTCGCAATGGCTGCTCGGTTACAATTCTGTTACTGGCAGCGATATTTCTCACCGCCAGTGCCGCCATCGCCGCCGGACCTAAAGCTTACGTCGGCAATTTTAAGGACAATACGATCAGCGTCATTGACGTTGAGCTGAAGCGAGTCACGGCAACCATCCCGGTTCCGCCCGGCCCCCATGGCATCGCCATTACGGCCGATAACCGCTGGGTCTATGTTGCCAGCGACGGCGCATCGACCGTCAGCGTCATCGATACGGCGACGGACAAGCTGGTCGAAAACATCGAAGTGGGCAAAAACCCCCACGGCGTTGCAGTCGAGCCCGGACGGCAAGTTTGTCCTGGTCGGGGTGTACGACACCGATTCAGTCGCTCTCATCGATACCACCACTCGCAAAGTGGTCGGCAGCGTTGCAGTGGGCAAGCCGCACAACATCGCCGTCCATCCAAATGGACGGCTCGCCTATGTTGGATCACAATCACCGGGCAAGTTCTCGCTCGCGATCATCGACCTGGCGGATCGCAAGCTCACGAATACGCGTACCTCTGGAAAAGACCCCGCGCGGATTGGAGTTCGGCCCCGGCGGAAGACACCTATATATCACCCAGGCGGGCATTGATTCCGTGGTCGTGGTCGATCCGAGCAGGCAATAAAATCGTCGGCGAAATCCCTGTGGGCGTCTCGCCGCATTACGCGAACTTCACGGCGGATGGCAAACGCGGTCTCACCGCGGTTCAAGGCCCGAGCCTGCTCGCCGTTTTCAATCCGCAGACAAACAGCGTTGAGAAATCGATCAAAGTCGGCTCGCGGCCCCATTGGGTGGCGGGCGGGCCTGGCGGAAAAACCGCGCTTACGACCAACGAAGACTCCAACGATGTGTCCATCGTCGATCTCGAGAGCGGCACAGTGACCAATATCGCCAGTCGGCAATGCGCCGCGAAAGATTGTGGTGCAAACGGCAGCGACCGCAGCAACGATCTTCGAGTCGGCGGGTGACGATCAGTGGGTTCGCTTTTAATCCCGCGCTTCTCGAAGTGACCTCAGGAGAAACGGTGACTTGGCTCAATGACGATGGCGCGCCGCACAGCATCGCCGTGAAGAATGGCGCATGCCTCGGACACAGTGATGCCGGGCTCCAGTTACAGCGCGAATTTCGATCGCCCCGGCGCTTATGATTATCTCTGTTCAATCCACCCCTATATGAGCGGGAAAATACTTGTCACCGAGCGCTAGAGAATCCTGACGAGCAGGTATATTTCCACCATGTATTGATGCGGATCCGCTTGCTTTAAGACAAGGATTTCTGGCGGCGCCGCTGCTCGACGGCACCTTCCACTTGATCAATGATGTGACGCTTGCTGCCATGAAGCCCGGCAGTTGTCTCGTGAACATCGGTCGCGGATCAGTGGTCGACGAAGGTGCCGTGGCACGGGCTCTGGAGTCGGGTAAGCTCGCGGGCTATACCGCGGGCGTATTCTCGAAGACGTGCAACGGCAAGACCACCTCAAGTCGATTCCGCAAACCCTTCTCAATAACCCGTCTCAAACGCTATTTACACCGCACCTTGGCTCCGCGGTGGACGAGGTTCGGCGCCAGATAGAGCTTCGCGCTGCGCGCAACATTCTTCAGGCCCTACGCAGTGAGGTTCCGGACGATGCCGTCAACGAGCCGATGCACACGGGCCCGATCGGAGAAACCGTCTAGTGTTCTGACCCAGAAGTTCATTTAAAAGTACAAATAGTGAATGGCGGCTGGAGTCGCGCTCAAATCCTTCCGTTCCTCTGGGAATTTTCTCCGAACGTCTTAACCCTCTTTGCAAAAGAGGGCAAGGGAGATTTGTGGCTACTGGTGGCGCGGCAATTATGCAGCGAACTTCTGAACAGGACACTAGGCTAGCCCTGGCAGGTTGCTAAAAAAAGGTTAGCTTCGGGTTAGCTTCGGGTTAGCTTCGCGTACCCCGACGACGTATCGGAACCGCAATGCTTGGTAAACCACGTCTTGATCAACCGCCAACGAGTCGCGAAATCTGCGTCGCCGGAAGGTAGCGTCCAGATACAATGCAAGTGATCCCGTAAAACCACGGCCGCATCCAGTTTAAATGGCCGCCGCAACCGAATCGTGCGAAAGGCCTCCCGCAACGTAGTGACGTTCTTTTGCTCGGCGAACACCGGTTTACGGTCCGCTGTCACCACCGTGAAAAAGAAAGTGCCACCAGGAACGAAAGGGCGGCGATATTGCATCGGTACGATCGGAGTCGTCGGGTTACGCTGAGCCAACCCGACCTACGGGCTGCGGCGTTTGCGGAACTCCAACGGGCGACACGCGCCCTTAGAAGCGCGTAAACGCTGCGCTATTTTCCGGCGACCTTCTGATCGAGAAACTCACGCCAATCGCCCGCGACTTTGTCTTTTAATTCTCGGCTCGCGCCGCTGACTTTGGGAAACTTCTCGCGCCATTCGTACGGCCGCGTCGCATCGATCACCGCGCGCGAGCTGTGACCCACCTGGTCGCGCGCGATGCGCGGATCGAGCGGGCCGCTCCAGGCGCGCCGGAGAATCTCGATCGACTCAGCCGGATCAGAACGGCTGCTCAGCACCCAGAGAAATTCTTCGGAATCGGTTATGTCGACGTCGTCATCGACCACGACGACGTAACGGCCAAGATAAGCGCCGGATCGGCATTGGCTAGCGATCATGCCGGCTTGGCGCGCATGACCGGGGTAGCGCTGCTTGATCGAAACCACGGTAAGGAAGCGGCCCGCCGAGGGATGACACCACACGCCTCTGACATCGGGCACGCCGGCTTCATCCAGGGCGTTCCAGACCAAGGACGAGCGCATCAGCGAGAAATGAATATTGTCGCCTGCGGAGGGTTTGAGCAGTGGAAAGCCGCAGAGGATCGGATCGTTGCGGAAGTAGAGCGCTTTGATTTGAATCACGGGTACCGCCGGCTGATTGCTTGCGTAGTAGCCGGTCCATTCTCCGAACGGACCTTCGGGCATGACATCGTCAACCGCCACTTCGCCTTCGATGGCGATCTCCGCGTCGGCGGGGATCGGCAAACCCGTCAGCGGTCCTTTAACGACCTGCAGCGGTTTGCCGAGAATGCCGCCGGTGTACTCGTACTCGTTGACGCGATTCGGTACGTCGGTGGACGCCACGACGAAGTTGATCGGATGATGACCGAAAGAAACCGCGATCGGCAACGGTTTTCCCCACGCGTGATATTTGTCCCTGTGCACGCGGCCATGTTTACCGGGCGACATGTGTAACCCCAGGCGATCGGGGCCGTGAACCATGACTCGGTAGGTGCCGACGTTGACCCAGTCCTCCTCCGGATCGCGCGTGATCACGAGATCGTCGGTGCCGATGTAGCGCCCGCCATCCAGCTCGTGCCAGCGTGGCACGGGAAATTGCAGTACGTTAATGTCTTTACCTTTCTTGACGTTTTCAAACAGCCGTCCCGTCGCAACTGTCTCTGTCGGCAGCGGTGTGATCTTCTTAACCTGCTGGCGCCAAGCTTGGACGAAATCCATATCGCTCATGTCGGCCTTCATGCCGAGCGTGAGAGCCAAGCGACCGACAGATGACACCAGATTGGCGGCAACGCGATAACCTTGCGGGTAGTCTTTGATGCGATCGAAAATGATCGCCGGTCGCGTCTTCGAGCGCTCGTTGATAATTTCCGTCAAGGTCGAAAGCTCGAGATCCCAGTGAACGTTTTCCACGGTCATCAGCTGACCGAGCTTGTCGACATCGTTAAGCCATGTGCGTAAATCCGGCATAGGTATCTTTCCTCAAGATTAAGAGTTCAAATGGTTCAAACCGTTCAACCGCTACGCTCCGTTCAAAACGTTCAATCGCCGGGATCGAGTCCGGAGTCCGTTCGAAACGACTTGAACGATTGGAACGTCTGCAACGATTGCTTCCACTCTTCCTAGAATCCCCTGAGACTCACCCCCAATCCCTCGCCCTCCGGCACGCTGATCATGCCCTTCTCGACCGTCAGGCCGAAAAATGGATCGCCGGTGATCACTTCAAACTCGCCCAGCTCGCACAACGGTGAGATACCGGGCGTGCTCGCCGCGAGATGCACCGCGGCAGCGTCGCCAACCATACTGCCCGCCGTGTTCGAGAGGGCGCAGCGGATACCGTTCAGCTCACAAAGATCAGCGATTTTGCGCACCTCTCCAATGCTACCGACTTTAGCGATACCCGTGTTGATCGAATCGACCATGCGATTTTTAATCATCATCTGTACGTCGGCGAAGGATCGTGCCGACTGGTCCGCTTCGATCTTGATCGGCGAATGCTTTTTCACTTCCCACAAGGCGTCGAGTTGATCGCGCGGCACCGGCTGTTCGAAGACTTCCACCCCGTGATCGGCCAGCCCTTTGGCCAAGCGAATGGCGGTTTTTGCATCGTACGATTCATTGGCGTCGACTTTGATGAAGACGTCGGCGCCGACCGCCTTGCGTACGGCCGCAACCCGGGGCAAATCCTGCTCAATCTTCCCGCCGACTTTGAGCTTCAGCGCCAGTCCGCTACGCACAAGCTGTTTCGCTTCTTCGGCCATCGCATCGGGATCGCCGACGCTCACCATCTTGATGACTCTAATCTCGCTTCGATATTTCCCGCCGAGCATGACGGATAGCGGCATGTGATAGCCCCGCGCCAGCGCGTCGTACATCGCGGTTTCCAAAGCCGCCTTGGCCCGCGGGTTTCCGGTCAAAGTATGATCGATGTCGGCGCGTATCCGCGGCAGATCCTCGATCTCCTTGCCGACCACCTTACCTTTTAGAACTGTTTCGATGACATGCTGCGCCGTCTGGGGCGTCTCGCCGGTGCGCGGGAAGAGATCGGAATAGCCGTAACCTTCGATGCCACCGTCCGTAGCGACCTTCACGAGCAATCCGCGCGCGACGGTGAAATTATTCGTTGCCGTAACCAACGGCTTGTTATAGGGCATTTCGAGCAACCTGGTATCGATTTTCGCGATCTGCATAACGCCCTACCTCGATCTCAAAATGATAAAACTGTAGCGATGGATAGCATAACTTAATGATAAGCTGCCAGCCTAACTAGACGGATATCTAATTCGACAAGCGAACAACAGTATCACAATGGCGACCAAGATCGACGCGTCAGAACCGATGCTCTCTCGTCGTTACCGAATGAGCATCACCGGGAGAGACTAAAGTTATCTGAATTGAATGAGCCCAAAGTGTCCGAACCTCCCTGCACTCTTTTGTCACTATTTTGACTTCTTTTTCATACATCGCTCCTCGACAAAGAGCGGGAGTGCTTTGGCGAAGTCGCAGTTACCGAAAATTTTCTTGCGACAGTTCCTCCAAAAAATCATGCATTTGTCCCGTCGATGGTTTCATTGTTTCAGAGTCAGAAAATGCGGTTAGCAAATTTTTTCGATGATCCGTACTTGGCATCGCGATTGCGTTGCAGTGCGGCGACGCGCCAGAATTAAATCACTCTGCACATGGACGATTAGCCCGCTACCCTGAAAGGCGCTGGCGGGACGCTACTGAGTACTGAAAGACTGCCCGAGACGATTCCCCGCACCTTCACAGGTCGGGATCTTACCGGCTTTAGGAGGTGTAGTTTGCTCCGAATTCCACTGCCGTTCTTGGCCTTTGTTTTGTTCACCCTCGGTTTCACGACGCTATGGGCCAGCATCAGTGAGTCCGCTACTCTACTCCTGAACTGGCGAGACAATTCTGCCACGGAAGTCGGATTTACGATCGAGCGCCAGATCTCAGGTAAGTATGTTGAAATCGCCCGGGTGGGCGCCAATACGGAAAGCTACACGGATTCAGGATTAAACGCCGGATCAACTTACTGCTATCGCGTGCGGGCGTTTAACAAGGCGGGAGATTCGCTGACTTCCAACAGCGCGTGCGCCACCGTTTCGAGTAATTCTCAGCCCACTTCCACGAACCTGGCTCCTACGACCTTGACTCCCACCACCCAGATCTCGACTGGCTCCACGGCTCTGGGCTCAAATCCCTCACCCGGCGCAGAGGGCGCCGGTCGGTGGAACAATTATCGCCTGACAATGAAAATCCGCTCCACCGATAGCGACTCCATAGGAGCAATGTTTCGCTATCAGGATCCAAACAACTACTATCGTTTCAGCTGGTCTGCGGGGAATAGCTCTCGGCGACTTGAGAAACGTGTCGGCGGTGTGTTCCAGGTATTGGCGAAAGACTCAGTGCCGTACACAGTGGGGCAAACGTATACTTTACAAATCGTCACCCAGGGCTCGTCCTTGAAGGTCTTGATCGATGGACGCTCGGTGTTCTCCGTGACCGACAGCGCCATCCCGGAAGGGACGATTGCGTTATATTCGTATTCCAACCAGGGAAGTGCCTTCGACGACATCGTGGTTGATGACCTCAACGGCGGTAATACCTTACTCTCTGCCAACTTCAATGACGGCATACATCGAAGCTGGACCATTATCGACGAGGGAGACTCCGCCGGCCCATCCCATTGGTCCGCAGCCACGGGCGCCCTGGTGCAAAGCAGCAATATCTCTTCAACGCGAGGCGGGCAATTAGGAACCTACGCTTTGTACACTCAAGCAAGCTGGAAAGACTATCGCGTCGCGCTAAAAATGCGCTCTGCCGACGATGACACGTTAGGGGTCATGTTCCGCTATCAGGACAGAGACAACTATTATCGCTTTTCATGGGCGCAAGAACCCGCGGGACGTCAGCTCATAAAACGTGAAAACGGTATTTTCAAGGTTATCGCTGAGGATACTGTCCCGTACGTCAGTGGTCACAACTATTTGATCGAGCTTATCGCCCAGGGAACGACTCTGAAGGTCAACATCGACGGTAAACCGGTTTTCTCTGTTCACGATCAAAGTTTTCGAAACGGCACCGTCGCGCTTTACTCTTCGCGCAATCAGGGAAGCGCTTTCGACGACGTAAAAGTCGTCGACCTCGCCACTGGTGCGGAGTTGCTTTGGGATGACTTCAACCGCACGACTCTTACCGGCTGGACCGTCGTCGACGATGTCGGCCCTACCTCAAGATCCTCGGCGTGGTCATTGGTTCGCGGGGAATTGGTTCAAAATAGCGACATGGGTTCCGACGGACTCGGCCGTGTCGGAACATTCGTTTTGCGCTGACCGCCTGCGCGGTAGCGAAATTGCGATCGATGTCGATCATGATTTCGCCCTGAGCGACCAGCCATCGCCTCGGGTGCACCGACACTCATCATCTTGATAGCTTTGATCTCGCTAAGAGAGCGGAGAGCATGCACGATGTAAAGCGGAACGTCGAAACCAACGCCCCCTGTGTCGTCTAGCGCCGCCCAGAGCTGATTTGGCGCGTGTCAACGCATCCCGCATCCGCGCCAGATCCTCGAACTCCTTTCCGATCATCTTCGCTTTCAGCACCCAATCAATCACCTGTTGCGCCGTTGACGCTTAAGATCCGGCTCTTTTTCGTTGCGCATCGGAAACCTTCCTGATCTCATCGAACTGTGGTAGGTTTTCGTTCCGTTTCGATGCAATGGCCGAATCAATCTGCAATCGAAACATTCACTAAGAAAAAATTCCGTCGGCGAAGGAGCCGGATGATTATGTCGCAGGACGAACGAATCAAAGCTTTGATGGCGGCGTTTCACAAAACCACTTACTTCAAGTGGATGGCTTGCCAGGGGATTCCGGTGATCGATGGTTACGGCCTCGAGGATGTCCGGGAAGTCGCCATGGCGCCCTGGACACGCACCGGCGGCAAGGCGACGTTCATTAATCTATACGGCATGGAAGGCGTTACCGGAATGTATGTCGGCGAGATTCCCGCCGGCGGCGCGCTTCTAGCCGAGAAGCATTTTTACGAAGAAGTGATCTGCATACTCGACGGCCAAGGCGCCACGGAAGTATGGCAAGAGGGTGGGCGCAAGCAGATGTTCGAATGGGGGCCGTGGAGCTTGTTTGCGCCACCGCTCAACACCTGGCATCGGTTGATCAACGGCGGGCGCCTGCCGGTGAAATTTTTGGCGGTCACTAACGCCCCGCTGGTGATGGACATCGTGCATAATGAGGAGTTCATTTTTAACTGCCCCTATAATTTTGCCGATCGTTACGCGGGGGTAGACGATTTTTTTCATGTCGGACAAAAGCGCTACGAGTCGGGAATGCAGCATATCTGGGAAACCAATTTCATCATGGACATTCAGTCGGCGAATTTGGATCAACGCGAGATCAAGGGAGCGGGGGTGCGGATTACTCAGTTCGAGCTATCCGGCAATAGTTTGATCGGCCATCTAGCACAGTGGCCGGCGGCTCGGTACCACAAGGCGCACTATCACGGTTCCGGCGCGATTCTGTTGGGCTTGCAGTCGTCGGGTTATGTTTTGTTATGGTCGAAGGAACTCGGTCCTCGGGCCCTATGAAGCGGGCCGCGGGGACGAAATCGTCGAGGTGAAATGGAAAGCCGGCAGTGTCTATTGCCCGCCGGGGGGATGGTTCCATCAACATTTTAATACCGGCCCCGAGCCGGCGCGACATCTCGCGCTTCGCTATGGCAGCCGGATTCACCCCATCGGCTTTAAGATTGCCGACAAGCGGAGTGAGGACGGCGTTTATATAGACGTGAAAGAAGGCGGCACCTTGATCGAATACGCCGATGAAGACCCGTACATTCGCAAACACTACGAAGACGAGATGCGAAAACGTGGCGTGGCCAGTGCGATGCCGGCTATATAGGATGAAGACCAGAGCAGCTGGTGAAATCGGGAAGACCAACGCGGATCTTGGTATTCGCGCGCGTCGTCGCGTTGACTGAAAGGAAATTAACAGCAAAAACAAAGCCGGCGACTAGCAACAACAATGCTCGACGTTCCATGACAGCATTCGATTTAGAAGACAGTCGGGGCATCGACTGTGGTTTGTAAAATTTTCAGCGCCGCGCTCAGCAACTCAGCGCGCCACTTCGCTTCTTCGGCGGCCGGAAGATCCGGGTTGCCCACCGGGTAGTGAAATTTATTTCCGCTCATGATCCGGTATGCCCCGACTTGCGTTGCCACATTGGCGAGACAGGTGATGAGCACCACCGGAATTCCTCTCCGCTCAATTTCTTTTGCGATCGTAGCGCCGCTACGCGTGCCGGTCCCTCACGTCGCAGTGAGAACGACTCCGTTTACACCCGAGGCCGAAAGCTCCTGGGCGATCCCTGCGCCGAGCTCCTGCATCTTGGCAGGCATGGCGCCGGTTCCGGTCGTGACATAATAGTAATCGTGAAGTCTGCCGAAATTCCCGGCGCGTTCCAATGTCCGCATGGCGTCTACGGGAATAAGCCGGTCGGGATCAGCGTTGACCGTGGAGGTGTCGTAACCGGTATGCATGGCTTCGAACTCGCCCGGTTTCAAGTCGTCGCGTTCTTTGATCGAGTACTTGAAGTACTTCGTTCCGCGCGAGCTTTCCAGCCGGTCGGGATTGCCTAATGGCACCAAACCGCCTTCCGTCACCATGGCGAGAGTTGCCTGAGAGAGATCTTGAATCGCGGCGGGAACCGGATGGGGCGCCACCTCGATTCGCGGGATCTCGCTCTCGAAAGCCGCGCCACCCAGCTTAGCTAGCAGCATCTCCACTGCTCGTACGCTGTCGGGAGCAGCGGCTTGAACGGTAAATCGCCGCGGGATCTTTAGACAAAATTCCTCTTTGAAGGCCTCGAGGTTTTCAACGTTCTTGTGGAGCAAAAGCACCGCCAGATCGGCGAACCGCTTAATGGCGGTTTGCATCGAAGCAGCCGACGAACCCGTCTGGATCACCAAGACATGCCGGCCGACTTCCTTCGTTCCCGGATTTTCTTCATAGAGCCCTGTCAGCGCCGGCACGCCCCAACGCTCGCGCACGAAGCTGGCGGTTTTGGCGCAGGCAAGCCCGTATCTCCCCGCATGAAAAGCCGGACCGGCGACAAACAGGTCCGGCGCAAACTGCGCCATCACTTCCGTCAAAGAAGCGAGAACAGCTTCTTCATGTTCATGAAAATAGTTGTCGCCGCAGACCACCGTTGCATACTCAATGTCCTGGTTCTTCAGTAGGTCGCGGAGCAGGACACCGGGTCCGGCGGGCTTCGGCAGAAAGAAAAATTCCTGTCCGGCTTTCTCCTCACCGCCGATGCCGGCAAAAAATTGATTGAGATAGTGTAAAACTTTGATCATTTTGGTTTCATCTCAGCTTTCAAAGGCAGCACGAAAGCCGCTGGCTCCCATCTGACAATGCGCACCGAAAAAGATCGTCGGGTCGAAAAACAGTGGCTTATGCGGATCGTGTTTGAGTTTAAGATGGAGGTCGATCTCCTTTCCTCCGATGACCTGGTCGAGTGGGGCAAGAACCAATTTCTCGGAGCGGTTGCCACGGCTGATCATCGCGTCGGCTTCGCGCGGATGATCGACCAGCGGCCTTTCATAGCCTTTGGCGCCGTTATCCTCGTGCAGAACCGCTACGGTCTTAATCCCTTCCGCTTCGCAAGCTTTGACGGTTTGCATAAAATCGACGGTCGTATTGCCGGTTCCCTCCATCATCGCCACGGCGCCGTCAGCGCCCAAACATCTGGCCAAGCGAGCGCTCCACAGCCCCATTTTCTTTTTCTGCTCAAAGCTGTCGTTATATCCGCGCGAGAGAATCACACCGAGGAACTCCAACTCGCCGCCGTGCCGCTTGAGCATCTCCTCGATAAAAGGGTTCGCACAATGCAGCGAAGTGGGAATTTTTCGCTCGCTTTTATAGGTGCCGCTCACCACCGCTCCATCGATGAACTCATTCGGATGAACGAATGAAGGAAGGGTTTTCGAGATTTCTTCGCCGTAGTAAAAAGTCCTAACCAGAGGAATCTGGCTCTGAACCTGGTATATAAGAACAATCTTCGGGAGCTTCTTCTGAACTTGAGCAAGGTGAACTTTTTTTCGCTCCGGCGCCGCGCCACTTTTTTCGGCTCCGGCAAGATAACGGGCGATGCGCACTCCAATGTTCCTTAGCGCCTGGTCAAATGCTATGTTTGAAAGCGCTGGTTCACCGTCGAGAGTTAGAACCAAATGAAAATAATCCGATCCATGCGAGTAACGCGCCCCGACGCCTGTCATGTCGATTATACCTTCACGGGGTTTCTCGATCGGAGTCATCGCCTCCGGATGGGGAAAACTTCCCGCGATGGTAACCAGCACGTTGCGCAGCCGCTGAGTCTGTCCCGTTCCCACGAGCCGCGCCGGCACATCGATACCGGGAAACGTGCAAAGGTCGTCATGAACTTTCCTGATCGGGATCAGGGTGTCGAGGACATGCACGATTCTCTTGGATTCGCCGGGACGGGCGAGTTCAGCGGTCAATTTTATATTTCTGGTCAAGTCCTTGATCTGCTCTTGAATCTCGGCAAGGCTGACACTAAGTTGCCCTCCCGCAAGCGAGGTTCGATCTCCCCACTGAATCGCGTCGATGTGAAAATCGAAAAGCTCTAGTTCCACGATGTCTACTGCAAAGAACTCAATCGAAAACTGTTCGGGACTATACTCTCCGGAAAATCGGGTTACAAGTTTTCTGCAAAGTGCGGCGAGCGATCCTTTTTCGAGTCACAAATCTCTTTCGAATTTGAAAGTGTTGCTCGTCCAACCGCCGGTTCAAGATTTTTACGACACCGATGTGCGCCTGCAGCCGATCGGGCTCGCATATCTCAAAGCGGCGGTAAAAAAACATCTGCCCAGTATTGAAGTTATTATCAAAGACTATCACGGCGGCTGCGGTCGAAGGACCGTGCCGATTCCAAAAGAGCTTGGCTACTTGGTCGACTACTATAAGGTCGCCGATAAATCGCCGTTCTCGACCTTTCACCGATACTATCACTTCGGTGAATCGTTTGACGCAATCGAAAACGAAATCGTTGAGCTCGCTCCCGATGTCGTCGGCATCTCGTCGCTTTTCACGCCGTATTATCGCGAAGCGCTCGAAGTCGCAGCGCGCGTGAAGAAGCGCACTAACGCCACCGTCGTCATCGGCGGATCTCACGCATCCGCCGTGCCGGAGTCCTTGCTGGCTTCCGCCAATGTCGATTACGTCATTCGCGGCGAAGGCGAAAAGCCGTTCGTTGAATTCCTGCGCGCCATCGACAATCAGACATCCGTCGAAGCGATTCCCAATCTCGCCTACAAGCGCGACGGCGCATTCGTCCTCAACCCTCTTCACGACAACTTTCCGATCGACGACTTGCCGATCCCCGATCTGAGCGATTTTTGTCCAATGAACTACACGCTCGCCGGCAAAGCCATGACATTCATGATCACCTCGCGCAGTTGCCCCCATAAATGTTCCTTTTGCTCGGTGCACACGACCTTTGGCACGAGTTACCGGCGGCGCTCGCTGGAGAATGTTCTGCAAGAAATCGAGCTGCGTTATCAGCAAGGCTATCGCGTGATCGACTTCGAAGACGATAACCTTACTTATTACAAACAGACTTTCAAAGAAATCTGCCGCCGGCTGATCGCCCGCTTTCCTAATCGCGAGTTAGAATACGTCGCCATGAACGGCATCAGCTATTTAAGTCTCGACGACGAGTTGCTTGAGCTGATGCACCAAGCGGGTTTCTCTCATTTGAATCTCGCTTTGGTGTCGTCCGACAAAACCGTGCGCGAAACCACGAAGCGGCCGCACACGCTCGAGGCTTACGTGAGAGTCGTGAACAAAGCCCACCAACTCGGTTTCAAAATCGTTTCGTATCAGATCCTCGGCTTAACCAACGAAAGTTTGGACAGTATGATTCAGACGCTCGCTTTCAACGCGCGTCTTCCGGTGCTTCTCGGCGCCTCGCCGTTCTATCAAACACCGAACGCGCCGATTGCGCGCGGGTTAGAGCTGACTGAAAAAGATTACGTCAAAGCCCGCCTGACCGCGCTGGCGATCGAAACGGATCAATTTACGCGCGATGACATCTACACTCTGTTCGTCACAACGAGAATCATAAACTTTCTCAAAGGCCTGCCGATCACCGGCGACGCATCGCTCGAAGAGCTGATGGACCGGTCGCGGTCCGATCCGCGAACCAGCATCGGCTTTGAACTGTTACGTCAACTTCAGTTGACAGGATCCTTGAACGCCTGGACCAAAATTGGGCAGGTTGAAAACAACCACTTCAACTCAGGGCTGCTCCGGCGAGTCTTCATTCAGATGAAAGAGGTTGCTACCCAGACAGGGCAAAAAATCACTGTGGGCGATTTTGCGCACTCGCTAGTGGAACGACGTCAACTGCCGGCTTCGGGAACGATCACGCGAAAGATCGCGCCTTTCGCGCTCGGCTCCAGCGAAATTGCGCCATCGTAAGCTTTGAGTAACGATCGGACAATTCCCAGGCCCAGCCCGGTGCCCCCCTCATTTCTGCGAGTTGTGAAAAACGAGTCGAATATGTGCTCAGCGTTGGCCGGAGAGATCCCTGTGCCGTTGTCGGCAACGATGAGGTGAACGCAGCCGTTGTCTCGACTCAAGTCGATATCCACTCGAGTAGCTCCGTTCTGCCGACTATTATCCAGTAGATTGGTAAACACGGTTTCGAAAATCTCCGGAGCGATCGCCGCCCTGGCTTGATCCGCACCGGCGAATGAAATTGTTACGTTCTGATCCTTGTACCGTTCGCCGAAATTGCGGAGGACCGGGGTAAGCTCCGTCGTTTCGCTCGTAGGCTCGATGACGTCCGCTCGCGCCATTTCGAGCAAGCGATCAGTTAACCGTTGTAGCCGGTCCGTGTCTTGCGCAACGTTACGCAGGAAGCGAGTACGCTGCTCGAGAGACATGTCGTTCTGGTGCTCCTGCAACAATTCGACGGCGCCTCTGATACCCGTTAGCGGCGTCTTGAACTCGTGCGACACCTGCGCGGCGAAGTTACGAATATATTCCGCGCGGGACTGCAAGCTGCGCGCCATTTCCGTAAAGCTCTCCGACAGCAAAGCCACCTCTTCCGTAACCGGCGCCTTTAGTGGCTCGATCGACTCCTTTTCCCCCTTAACAAACTGTTTCGTTTGCTGCATCAAGGCATGCAGCGGGCGCGCAACCGTATAAGAAGTGAATATGACAAGAACGACGGCTAGAACCAGAACGATAGACGCAAGTACGAATACTTTCTCTTTCTGATTATAGAGATGTTCCAAAATGCTTTGCGGCGTGCGCGACAAAAGAACCACTCCCAACAGCCGATCATCGGCCAAGATCGGAAAAGCCACAAAGACCCGAATTCCCGTGCCTCGGCTGATAGACGCGAACGCGCGCGTCGGACGATGAATCGTTCTCTCGCGAATCGAGCTCGTATATCGTCCGGATCTTGCTCGCTGAACCTCTTCAAGATGCACGAAGGATTGTCCGATGTCTGCCCGGCCGCCGACCACAATGCCTTGATGGTCGAGGATTCTTACACCCGACAACGTCGTCCGCTGCGCGTCGAGCAACAATGACGACATCCGGCTTCCCGATTCCAGCGCGATGGGATCGGCGCGAACATCGGTTCTTTGCGCTTCTTGCGGGCGCGGTTTGATCTCCGAAGCGCCGAGCTTGAGTTCGGCACGAATGGGACTGTAGTAATCGTCGACGGCCGGCGGCGCGGCTACCTTGATCCCATACCTCTGCGGATTTTTGTCGGCCGTCAAAATATCGATTTCCCGCTTGTAAACGGCCGCTATCAGCGCTGCTTGAGAAATCAGCTCGAGTTCGGTCTGCTTCACCAACTCGTTTTCATAAATACGCAAAAAATAGATGCCTCCGAGCGGCAGGACAAGAACAACAAGACTTACCGCTAGAAGGATGCTGCGCAGTTTAAAGCGCCATGTGCTCGCGTTTAGGATCAGCGGCATGGACCCAACTTGTAGCCAACCCCGTGGATTGTCTCGATGATCCCTTTGCAGCCGGCTTTGGCGTACTTCCCGCGTACATTTCGGATGTGGCTATCGATGGTGCGATCACTCACATTGATCCTGGCGTCATAGGCGGCACCCATTAATTGCTCCCGTGATAGCACCCGTTCGGGCGCGCCAAGAAATTGTTTCAGGAGAGCGAATTCGGTAGCCGTGAGCGGAACTTTGGTGTCTTTCCAGAATGCCGTGTGGCCCGGTATGTCCATTTTGACCGAGCCATACCGCAGCTCCTTCGCTTCGGACGAATCACCGATCTTGGCCCGCGTGCGCTTCAAGATCGTTTGCACGCGCGCCACCAGCTCGCGCGGGCTGAACGGCTTTGTTACATAATCGTCGCCGCCGATCTCAAGACCGACGATCCGATCCACTTCATCCGTGCGGGACGATAAAAAAAGAATAGGGACTTCCGAGCGCTTGCGAATTTCCCGGCATACCGCCAGGCCGTCCATTTCCGGCATGGCGATGTCGAGAATGATCAAGTCTGGCTTTGTTCTAACGAACAAGTCGAGAGCTCGTTGACCGTCGCCGGCCTCGATCACATCGAGGCCGGCCTTCTCCAATGCGAATTGGACAACTTCCCGAATATGCGCGTCGTCGTCGACAACCAGTATTTTGTCCGGCATATATTCGACGGCCAATGATAATCGCTTCGGAAAGGAAACTCCAATCATCCGCCGTGTGCTTGGACTGTTGATTTACCGGCAAAGTTTTCCGACCAGCGAATTCGCGCTGTAAGCTGCATAACTATAAAAAGAGTAATGATCGATCCAATCGTCACCGCCAAACCACTAAATCCTTTGAAAAAGAAAGCGTAGGAAAACAACACAAGATAGATGAGCTGGGCCAGGCCAGCTTCAACGGCGGCAAAGCGCAAACCCACCGCCAACCTTAAGTAACTGATGACCAAACCGAGTGACACTAAAGAACAGATAACAAAGGCAACGTGAATCGAAATGTGATCGACAAGATAAGCAAGCAAAAGATGAAATGAGAAGAAGGCGCAAGCCAAAAAGAAGTAGTTCATTGGGTGGAGGTCGATCCTGCGCATGGTGGTGATGATAAACATCAGGAAGAAGAAAAACAGCAGGGATACAGGAGCAAAGTAGCTGATCCGTCCGGCCAGCGGGCCGGGCTGCAGCTTCTCGGGCAAGATCATCCCGATCTGAAAACCAGAGAGCAGGTTTTTCGATTGCCACGTAAGCTCCCAGCCATTGTCTGTTTCCTTTTTGATGGCCGGCGCCAGCGTGTTGTCGGGAAAATCAATATCTTTGAAGTTCGTCACCATCTTCAGTTGGAAATTGCGGACTTGGGCAACTTCCCCTCCGAAGTGATAACGCCAGCTGTCCAGGCCCTGGGATCGATACCTGACCGTCAAAACCACGGTATCCCCTTTCGAGATACGCGCGGTGCCGCGCAGCGACGATTTCTCGTTAGTGAATGGAATTACTTGTCCATCCACAGTGATAACAACTTCATCGTAGCTTGCTTGAGGGGTAGGCAAATTCACCACAAGATCGACGGTCTCCTCGTCCGTCGTATTCTTGAGCCGGTAGTCGGCGGCGAAACCAACTTTATAGGTGCTGTACCACAAAAGTCCCTTTTGACGATGCTCAAGATCGAGCCCAACCGCAATCTCGCTTCCCTCGAGTTCGAGCGGTTTCACAACGTAATCTTTCTCCGTGCGCAAAACCGTCTTGCCGTTCTCGCTCACTTCAACTTTCTTGGCAATCTCTTTGGTCGTCGTGGCTGTCGGTGGCTTCTGTACGTGCGGCGCTCCCCATATGGATGCTACCCGACCCTTCAAAGACTCGTCGAAGGAGTAGGTTCGCGTGAAGATTGTGGTTCCCAAAATCGACCAGCCGATAGCGGCACCGATAAAAATGATGACGATCGCGGCAATCTGTCTGGACACAAGAATTCCCCTTTCAAGTTTTTACGCTGGTAACAGTCTAGGAACTCTTCATGCAAGCCTGATGGACTTTTCGTGAATCTTTTGCGGAACCTTCGTGCAGATTTAGTGCAAACGGTTTTATCTTTGCCGGCCTTGGGGTATTGAGGGATCATGCAGCTGCTCGAAGGCGTGCGCGTGCTCGATCTCACCAACGTGTTGGCGGGACCTTTCTGCTGTTATCAACTCGCCCAGTTGGGCGCCGATGTGATCAAGGTTGAGGTTCCCGGCACCGGCGATCTCGCGCGCCAGCTGGGCGCCGACGCCGAACTGAACCGGAAACTGATGGGTGCGTCGTTTCTAGCCCAGAATGCCGGCAAAAGATCGGTGACGATCAATCTCAAGAATCCCGGCGGCAAAGAAGTTTTTCAGCGCCTGGTCGAAACCGCCGACGTTGTCGTGGAAAATTTTCGCCCGGGCGTGATGGAGCGGCTGGGGCTCGGTTATGACCAGCTGAAAGAATCCAAACCGGATCTAATCTACTGCGCGATTTCTGGCTTCGGCCAAGGTGGACCCTTGAAAGACAATCCGGCGTACGACCAGATCGTGCAGGGTCTATCCGGCGTGATGAGCATAACCGGTGATAAAAATTCCGCGCCGCTCCGCGTCGGGTTTCCCGCCGCCGACACGATGGGCGGCCTCACCGCAGCGTTTGCCATCGCCGCAGCTCTATTTCGACGACAACGCAGCAACGAAGGCGAATTCATCGACGTATCCATGCTTGAATCAACGTTGGTGACAATGGGTTGGGCGGTTTCCAATTGGCTCATCGCGGGCGTGCGGCCGGAACCTTTGGGCAATGAGAACATGACTGCGAGTCCCTCGGGAACTTTCAAGACTGGCGACGGCCTGCTCAATATCGCGGCCAATCAGCAAGCGCAGTTTGAAAAACTTTGCCACCTGATTGATCGAAAGGAGCTCGCCACCGATCCGCGTTTTGCTGACCGCGAGGACCGAAAAAAATTCCGCCAGGAACTGAAGGCCGAGATGGAAGTTGCCCTCGCAACCAAGCCGGCCAAGGATTGGTCCACACTATTGAATCAGCATGGCGTACCGGCCGGTGAGGTTCTCTCGATTCCGGAAGTGCTAGAGCACCCACAAATCGTCAGCCGCAAACTGGTTAAAAAATTCCCAAGCGCGTCGAGTGTCGAGCGAGAGATATCGCTGGTTCGTTCGGGATTCCGCTTGATGAGTGGCGATCCTCAACCTGCGACTCCGCCGCCGGCGCTCGGCGCCGATACGGAAAAGATCCTGGAAGAACTCGGCTACGACAGCTCCGCTATTGCTGAACTCAAAAAGCAGCACGCCATATGAATAAAAGACTACGGAAGCCGAAGCCAAATTCTCTCCGCGTATCCAAAACTCCTGAACAGTGGTGGTCCACTTCGATCATCGAGATGCGCCCCGGCGTGATCCGCTATCGCGGCTACGCAATTGAGGATTTAATTGGGCAAGTTGGTTTCGCCGAAATGGTCTGGTTGCTGACTCGCGGCGAATTGCCGAGCTCCGGTCAGGCAGACCTTCTCGAAGCCGCTCTCGTCGCGGCCGTCGACCACGGTCCTCAAGCGCCGTCGATCGCGATAGCCCGCATGGCGATTACCTGCGGCGTCGGCATCAACAACGCCATGGCGTCGGCGATCAACGTTCTGGGCGACGTCCACGGCGGGGCAGGCGAGCAGTGCGTGGTGTTTTACAACCGCATTGCCAACCGCCTCGATTCCAAGCGCACCAAAGGAAAAAATGGGCAAGCGATCCAGGCAGCGGTCGAGGCGGAAATGGATTCCTTAGCGGCGCAGCGCATCAGTCACGTGCCCGGCTTCGGCCACCGCTTTCATCCGGTCGATCCCCGAGCGCCAAAATTATTAAAGCTCGTCGATGCCGCCGCCGCTGCCGGCCACGTCTCCGGCCGCTTCGCCGCCATCGGCCGTTGCATCGAGGCACTGCTCGCGAAACGTAAGGGCAAAAAAATTCCGATGAACATCGACGGCGCGACTGGTGTCGTTTTCGCGGAATTGGGCTTTCCGCCACCGCTTTGCCGCGGCCTGTTCGTCCTTTCCCGCTCGGTCGGGGTGTTGGCCCACGCCTGGGAAGAAAGCCAATCCGGCGAACGCAACAAAGGCCCGATACCGCGCCATCTGTTGTGGAAATACACCGGTCCGAAAACCCGTCACATAAAACGTCGCTAATGGTGTTGCAAGGATGGTTTCGTCATTCGACTTCGACAACGATTTGAACGGCTTGAACGATTTGAACTGTTTGAACGACCCAATAGGTTTTTGAAACTTACTGAAGCTTGTCAATTTTTCCATCGTCTACTATACATCCGAGAACGTGGAAGTTGATTAGAATCCATCCAAGGAGGCACTATGCGCAAGCAGTTTTTCAGTCTGATATTGTTCATAGCATTTTTGACGGCAGCATCCGCAGTCCACGCCCAGCCGAGTCTGAAGATGATGATTCCCGCCAATCCCGGCGGTGGTTGGGACCAGACCGGGCGTAATCTCGCGGCAGCGATGCAAAGCGCGAAACTGGTCTCGTCGGTGCAATTCGATAACAAAGGCGGCGCCGGCGGCACTATCGGCTTGGCCCAGTTCGTCAACTCGGCGAAAGGCGATCCCAACGCCATCATGATCGGTGGCATGGTCATGGTCGGCGCGATCTATCTTGGAGAATTCCCCCGTCAATCTAACTATGGTAACTCCCCTTGCCCGTCTCACCGGCGAGTATGAAATCATCGTCGTACCGTCGAGTTCACCGCACAAAAGCATGGGCGACTTAGTCAAAGCCTTCAAAGCCAATCCTGGAGGCGTTTCCTGGGGCGGCGGCTCAGCCGGCGGCACCGATCACATACTCGTTGGTCTGATCGCCAAGGCGGCTGGCGTCGATCCGGCAAAAATCAATTACGTGCCCTTTAAAGGCGGGGGCGAGGCGATCGCGGCGATCGTTGGCGGCCATGTGACTGCAGGTGTTTCAGGTATAGGCGAATTTGCGGAGCAGATCAAAGGCGGGCGCATGCGCGCGCTCGGGGTATCGAGTTCGTCGAAAATCGAGGGATACCCAACGCTCAAAGAACAGGCTATCGATGTCGAGCTGTCCAATTGGCGCGGTACTTTTGGTGGGCCAGGGATCAGCACTCAGCAACGCGATGCGCTGATCAAGATCATCCGCGGCGCGACCGAATCGGCGGCGTGGAAGACAACATTGGAAAAACTCGGCTGGTCGCCGATCTTTTTGAGCGGCGATGACTATAAGAAATTCGTCGACGAAGATACCAAGCGCATCGCCGGTATTATCGATTCGCTCGGTATCAAAGGCAAAAAATAGGAAGCAACATGAAAGCCAAACCCGCGGACCTCATTCTCTCCTTGGCCGTACTCGCCTTGGGGATTGGGGTTGCCGTGGGAGCGTCACAATTATCGAGCGCCGGCGGCTACGCGCGCGTGGGGCCAAATGCCGCGCCCGCAGTGATCGCCGGCGGTTTAATTCTGCTCGGCCTATGGTTAACCTACGAGGCTCTATCCGGCGGCTGGCGTAATGCTATTCCGGACGATGCCGCGGAGCGCGGCGAACATCCCTTTCATGCCGGCGCGTTTATCTGGGTCAGCGCCGGTCTGTTCGCGCAAATCCTTCTGATCCACACCGCGGGATTCGTGCTCGCGCAAGCAGTGCTCTTTACCTGTGTGGCGCGCGGATTCGGCAGCTCGAAGTTGCCGCGTGATTTCGCCATCGGCCTTATCCTGGGTCTGGGGGTATTTCTGTTCTTCGTAAAATTTTTGAACGTCAATCTTCCCGCCGGCTGGCTGCAGCCACTCCTCGGCGGCGCGGGCATTTGATTGCCGATGCCCGACGCCTTTAATTCATTGCTGCATGGATTCAGCATCGCGCTGACGCCGATCAATCTTCTCTGGGGTTTCATCGGCGTTACGCTCGGCACTTTCATCGGCGTCCTCCCCGGGGTCGGCCCGGCGCTCACTGTCGCCATGCTCATGCCTCTCACCATTAAACTGGATCCCACCGGGGCGCTCATTATGTTCGCGGGCATCTACTACGGCGCCATGTACGGCGGCTCGACAACGACGATCCTGCTCAACACACCTGGAGAATCCGCGTCCATCGCCACAGCCCTCGAAGGTAACTTGATGGCAAAAAAAGGCCGCGCCGGTCCGGCGCTCGCCACCAGCGCCATCGGCTCCTTCGTCGCCGGCACCATTGCGACCATACTCGTTACGCTGCTTGCGCCGATCGTCGTCGAACTGGCTTTGAAATTCGGGCCGGCCGAATATTTCGCGCTGATGATCTTCGCATTTACAACCGTTGCAGCAGTCATCGGCAGCTCCACCGTGCGTGGATTGACGAGCTTATTTCTCGGTCTGCTCTTGGGCGTGGTCGGTATCGACAGCCAAACGGGAAGGTCGCGGTTTGCATTCGGCGTACCCGAGTTGCTCGACGGCATCGACGTGGTCGTGCTCGCCGTGGGACTGTTCGCGGTCGGCGAAGCGCTCTACGTCGCGGCCTACTCGAGCCGGCTCGAAGAAAAACTGGAACAACTCAAAGGCTCTCTCTGGATGTCGAAAGAAGATTGGCAGCGCTCGTGGCCGGCCTGGCTACGCGCGACCGCGATCGGTTTTCCGTTCGGCTCAATTCCGGCGGGCGGCGCGGAGATTCCAACTTTTCTATCCTATGCAACCGAAAGAAAACTAACCAAACATCCGGAAGAGTTCGGCAAAGGAGCGATTGAAGGCGTAGCCGGGCCGGAAGCGGCGAACAATGCTTCGGTCACCGGCGCGCTGGTGCCACTCTTAACGCTCGGCATTCCGACCTCGGCGACCGCCGCGATTCTACTTAGCGCATTTCAAAACTACGGCATTCAACCCGGTCCGATGCTCTTTCAAGCCCAGGCTGATCTAGTTTGGGGCCTGCTCGCGAGTCTATATATCGGCAATGTTTTGCTGTTGATCCTCAACCTGCCGCTCGTTGGGATTTGGGTGAAGGTGTTGGCGATTCCACGGCCGCTGCTTTACGGTGGAATATTGGTATTTGCGACGCTGGGTGCTTATAGCCTGCATCAGTCTGTAGTCGATCTGATGATTCTTTATGTCTTCGGTTTACTCGGCTTCGTCATGCGCCGCTGGAACATCCCCGTAGCCCCGGCCGTGATCGGCCTGATTCTCGGCCCGCTCGCCGAAACCCAGGCGCGCCGCGCTCTTGCCATTAGCCAGGGCGACGCCTCGGTATTCATCACGCAGCCGATCTCGGCATCGATTCTCGCGATCTCCTTCCTTCTGCTCATCGTGCCCCTGATCGTTAAACTCGTCCGTCAACGTTGATCATTTCTTAGCCAGCGACTCAAAAAGATTCAGATACGAGGCGCGCGAAGAATCGACGAGCGGAGGCGTACTCTTGTACGTTGACGCGAAGAGATCAAGCGCAACGAAGTAGATGAGGCTTTTTCAGTCGCTGGCTAGACTTTTTCCATGCCGATGGAAAACATCCGCTCCAAGTCGTGGCGCGAGTAAACGCGAAAAGCGATCAGCGTTTCCGAAGTCGTGATGCCCGGCACCGCGCGAATATGTTCAGTCACGATTTTCGCGAGTTGATCGTTGTCGCTGGCGCGAACGATCGCGGCGAGATCGTAGCGTCCGGCGACTGAATAGACTTCCGTGACGCCATCCGTGTCGGCAAGGGTTTCCGCAACCTTGTTCGTTTGGTCTCTTTCAGTGTTTAAAAGCACGATGGCTGAAAGCATAGCGAGTCTCCTTTTGCTGTCAGAGAGCTATAGGATCAATGAGTAGCAACGGCAAAAAGAGTATCCGACGAAGTGAAACCATCGTCAACAGTGCCGTAGAAATGCCCCTTTTACTTACCGGATAGTGAATTATTTAATCGTTAAAACCGAAGAAAGAAAGATTCTTCGCTTTTGCTCAGAATGACACTTGACCTGTATTGTCATCCTGAACGAAGTGAAGGATCTAGCAGTTAAAATGTCTTCCCATCTCGTTCGGATTCCATTACGATGCCACGCCGAAGAGGGAGGACTTATGGCCAAGGTCAAATCCCAATGTGTTTTCCTGTTTGTAATCTTTGCGGTCTTTGCGGTCCATTCAAATCTTTCTGCCCAGGAAAAACTCACTGTCTCCTACAGCTCCGTCGACGCGCCGAGCGCCAACTGGTATATCGCCCAGGAAAAAGGTCTCTATAAGAAATACGGCTTGGACGTCGAGTCAATTTTTATTCCGGCTTCCTCGACCAACGTTGCCGTTCTCGTCGCGGGTCAACTGAAATTCGGTAACGGCACGGGCGGCACGATCGCCAGCGCTGCGGTCAGCGGCGCGAATCTCGTCGCTGTCGCCTGCTTCATGAATACATTGCCGTATGAGCTGATCGTTCAAGAGTCGATCAAAACCAAAGAGCAATTGCGTGGCAAAAGCATCGGCATCAGCCGCATCGGCAGTTCGTCGGACGTGATCGCGCGAGTATTTCTCAGACATCTTGGATTGGAACCGGACAAAGACGTGGCGATCATACAAGTGGGCGGCTCAGGTGAACGGGCTGCAGCTTTCCGCACCGGCAGGATCGCCGCGTTCCCCGCCCCTCCAGGAGTGCTTCATCTTACGCAAGGCATGCCGCAACGGGTCTTGGTGAGTACCGCGGAATTTCAAAAGCCTTATCCATTCCCCTACATCTGCGGCACGACAACCAAGAATTACTTGGCAAGCAACCGTCCAACGGTGAAACGCCTGGTCATGGCCCTGACTGAGGGCGTGCACTTTTTTAAGACGCGCAAAGAAGAAAGCAAAAATATTCTTGCCAAATATTCGCGTCACAATGACGGGTCCTACTTAGAAGCCGCCTACGAGATCAACGCCAAACTCTTCGACCGCGTGCCCTACGTCACCCGCGAGGGCATGGATATTCAGCTCAAAGAGGCGCTGTCTAAGAAACCCGGTTCGACGGTGAAAGTCGACGACATCGTCGACGACTCCATCGTGACGGAACTGGAAAAGGAAGGATTTATCGACAGGCTATATAAGCCATAACCGATTTCGCAGACGACCGTTAATAACCATTTAAGGATTTAAAAAAGGCAGGAACCCTTTCCGGCTATCTCCACAACTGATCGAAAAATCCGGAACGTTTCACCTCATCGACATAGCGATTGTCGTAATAGGCCGTAACAGGCGTGCTGGCCGCCAATTTGGCGTCGACAAGATTGCTCTGCACCATTTGCTTGACCATAGAGCGCAGTGCTCCTTCGTTGACTATTCCTTCTTTCGCATAATTTTCCGCGGCAAAGAGATAGGCCTGCTCGAGCAAGTCCGGGTCTTTCATCGGCATCCATTTCATGATGACTTTCTTCGTGTACTCCTTGTCCCTCTGAATAAGCTTAATGGCTTCCGCAGTGACTTTGATGACTCGGATAACCGTGTCCTTGTCTTTCTCCACCACTGAGCGGCGCGCAACAATGCCATTGGTAATGAAGTCGGTAAACTTCTTGAGATCGTTGGGCGACACCAGCTCATTGTATCCTTGCTTCTTAAGTTGAAAATTATAAGGCGGCGAGAAAACCGCGCCGTCGACCGAGCCGCGCGCTAGACCGGCGTAGGCTTCAGGCTGCCCGCCCATCTGCAGTATCGTTACGTTTTTTACCCCGTAACCGTCCAAAGCCGTCTGGAGCGCGAAATGGGTGACGGTTCCCAGACGGCTCACGCCGATCTTTTTATTCGCCATATCTTCGGGCCGTTTGATCTCCGACTTGACCATCACAGACTGGGTAAACCGCGGCACCATCGCCGTGACATGAATCACGTCGCCGCCACTAAGGACATTAGCGATAATCGCCGGTCCGCCGGAACCGGACATTTCCGCGGCTCCCGACAACATCGATTGGAAGAGCGCCGACGAGGCGCCGATGAAAATCGGATCGAGATCGATACCGTACTTTTCCGAAAGGCGCGCGTCCTTGGCGACAAACCACGGAAGACAATTGAGACCGATGGGCGAGAATGGGAAAGGAACTTTCTTAAGCGCCTGCGCCTGGAGAAAGCCAGGCGAGAGAAGCGCAGCGGCTATTATGATGAGGAGAGCTAGCTTACGGCCGGTCCTCATAGACAGGTAAGAAGACGGAAAATCTAGCGAGTGTTTCATCTCGGATCCTCCTCTCTTCGTGAGGTGCTGGTCTAGTACATTCTGTCGACCTATGTCAACGACTTGAACGTTTTGGACGGCTTGAACTGTTTGAGCACTTTGGGCCGTTCACTCCCCCTTTAGCTGCTTCGCGAAAAAGCCAAACGTCCTCGGCCAGGAAGCGTTCGCCGCATGCTCGCGGTAATTGCCTGAGCCGAAATTGGCAAAAGCGTGAGCGGCATTGGGATAGGAGTAAAATTCATGCGGCTTTTGGAATTTCGTCAACTCGGCATCGAGTTTTTTCATATCTGCCGGCGATGGATTCTGATCATCCTCACCGAAGTGACCCATGATCGGGCAGTGAATCTCTTTAGTCCGGTCAAAGGGAGATAAGCCCTCTCCCCACGCCGAAAATGGATCCCCGCCGTAGTACATCACGCCGGCTTTAATATCCGGATTTACCGAAGACATCAGATACACGACCCGCCCGCCCATGCAGAAGCCGACGATGCCGATCTTGCCCGGATCGACCGACTTGTGCGACTTGAGAAAGCTCACTGTCGCATTGACGTCTTGAACGACGGTTGAATCGCGCAGCCGCATACGCCGTGTCGGCGGATCGTCTTTACAGTCCGGCGGGTCGCGATGATAAAAGTCCAGCGCCGCGGCAATGAATCCCTCGCGTGCCACCATATCCGAGAATTTAAGAAAATCATCGACGCCGGTCTGGCCTTGCACGACAATCACCGCCGGCGCCGGCCGCGAACTCTCCGGCTGGCTGAGGTAGACGCGCATCTTCGAGTTATCGACGTCTACATTTTCCCAAGATGAGCCCATGATAAACCTCCAAGTGTGAGACCAGGACAAGCGGTGCCCCGACACCGACAATTGTACTTGCCACTCAATTTCCCAAAACTTTCTTGAGTCGTTCGATGACCTCCGGCCGCTGCGACATCATCTCCTTGGCCATAGATTCCATCTCTTCGCCGGATGTGAACTCGGCATCGAGCTTTTTGCTTTTCACTTCCTCCAAGAATGCACTGTCCTTAAGAGTCTTTTGAAACGCTTCGCGAAGGATCTTGACAAGGTCTGGGCGCATGCCGGGCGGTCCCGTGTACGGGCGTTGAAAGATTTCCGACGCCGTCACCACCAGAGCCACCCGACGGCCGATTTCAGGAGTTTTATACTTTTCCATCAATTCATTGAGCGTCACCACGTCGGGCAACCGGCTATCCCTACTTTTACCGAGCTGGATGATGGCGCGAGCGAAGTTAGTTTTTCGCCAGGTATGAAACGGCTCACGAGCGAAGAACGCGGTAACACTGAACGCCCGGCACTGAATCTCACCTCGCTCGACAGCCAGGTCGACTTCGTTACCGCCTTTATAGCCCGTGATGACATTGAACTTCGCGCCGATGGTTTCCTCCAACAGTCGCGGTACCATAAATCCGGTGGTTCCGGTTCCGGTGGCGCCGCATTTAGGCGGCTCCTTGGCGCTGCGCACATCTTCCATGGTTTTGAAGGGAGCATCGGTGCGCATGTAAAGCATGTCCGTCGTGCGCTGCGCATTACCAAGCCAGGAAAATTTTGCCCAATCGAATTTGATCTCAGATCGGCCGATCAGTTGATCGACGTAAAGGTTCGGATTGGGAGCAAGCAGAGTGATGCCGTCGGGTTTGGCGACGCTGTAGACGTAATTCGCCGCAACGATATGGCCCGCGCCCGTCATGTTCTGCACGACGATGTTGGGATTGCCGGGAATATGCTTTCCCATGTGTGTCGCGATCATCCGCGCATAAATATCGAAAACGTCGCCCGTCTGGCTGCCGGTTATGATGGTAATTGCCTTGCCTTGATAATAAGGCGTCTGCGCGGCAGCGCGGCCGCTCGTTCCAATAACGATTACAAACAAAAAAAGAAGTGCTTTTCGCATTTCATACCCTCCAAACCGATGTAAGCACATGGGCAGCGCCCTTACTGAAATTGCGTCAATAAACCGTACGAAAGTTCTCTATCCTCTCCCTTGAAACAACTCGCCGCCACGCAGCGTCCACTTCGCCGCGATACGCTGCCTGTGCAACTTCTCGGCGCCGACCGAATCGCGCAGCGTGACCGGATCATCGAGAATCTGCAGCACGGCAATGTCCGCCTCGCGTCCGACTTCGAGACTACCGATGCGATCTTGCCAACCCACCGATCGGGCGGCATTGATCGTACAGTTGGCAATGATCTGCTCGAAGCTCAAACCCAGCGGCAAAAACTTGGTCAGCACCGTCGGCAAATCCCCGACGACGCCGAAGCCCGGCTGCGCCAACCGGCCATGCAGGTCCGAGCTGATGACGTCGGGGATGATGCCCTCGCCCATGGCGCGCTGCACGAGATTGAAATCAAAATGGCCACCGGCGTGGCCGACATCGAAGATCACGCCGCGCTCTTTGGCCTTGCGAACCAACGGCAGAAGTTTGCCTGACTCGTCAATGATCGATGGGCGCTGCGGCGTATAGCAGTGCGTGATGATATCGCCCGGCCGTAGCGTATCGGCGATTTCATCCATGCCGATCGCCGTGTCGCCGACGTGAACCATAATCGGCGTGCGCGTCGCTTCGCCGGCTTTGATCGCCAACCGCAACGCTTCCCGACTGTTATCACCGATGGATTTTTTATGCAGCCGAACTTTGATACCGACGCCGATATCGCGGTTATTGCCAACGGATTCAGCGGCGCCGTCCGAATCGGCAAACCCGAGATTGAGCAACTCGCCCGGAGTATTCAAGACGCCATGCTGCGCCAGTGCGACAAATCCGAGCATCCGAGTCTTGGATTGCTCATAGACCAATTTTCGGAACCCAAGAAAATTTACCGGGCCGGCGGAACCGGCGTCCATTGTAGTCGTCACGCCCGTGGCGAGGCAGAGCGAGTCTAGATTGCAGCCGTAAGGATTCACTCCCCAATAGCTGTGCACGTGGAAATCGATGAGGCCAGGAGTAACGTAGCATCCGGTGACATCCAAAGTTTTCTTGGCGTTGGTGCGGGGAAGATTTGCTTGGATAGCCGTGATCCGATCCCCGGTGACGCCGACGTCCAATTTCTGATTCAGCTTTGTCGCCGGATTGAGAACCGTGCCGCCAGCCAGTAAGAGATCAAAAGCATCGCTCATCTAATTTCCTCAGTCCATCGTTTACATTTGATTGGCATTTTCACAGCGCCCCTGAGCCGGATGATCCTTCCCCTCGACGGGGAAGACAAAGGAAGGGGTGATTTGTATTTGCTGGCAGCACCCCTATCCAACCTTTCCCCATCGAGGGGAAAGGCTCGGAATGCACCCTGCGCTCCGAATTATTCTCACACGATCACGCGTCACGAACACGGCTCTAATCCTGATCCAACCCGTAAAACTTCGCCGGATTTTGGTAAAGGATCTTGTCAATCACCTTCGGATCGATCTCGCCGTTGTCTTTGAGTTTCGCCAATGCCAGCAACTCGCTGGCGTTGTCGGCGTGGCCGTAGTCAGAGCCGATCATCAGGCAATTCTCACCGGCGTACTTGAGCACATAAGGCAAGTCATCGTCGGTCTGGCAGGCGACGAATAATTGATGGCTGCCGCTGAGAACATCAGGCCGCGCTTCCTTGCCTTCGAGTTTTGGGAATCGCAAGTTCAGATCATGCACTAAATACGGCACCCACTGCGCGGCAACTTCAATCGCGCCGATGCGCAGTTTGGGAAACTTCTCCGGGATGCCGTTCAGAATCATGGAGTGAAAACCGCCGATGACGATCAGCTTGGCGACGCGGAACGGCTCGCCGCCGAGCATTTCATTGACGGTGAAGTTACCGATGCCGGAGTGAATGCCGATCGGCATATTGAGCCGGCTGGCTTCCTCATAGAGCGGGAAAAAATAGGGATCGTGCAGCGTATGGTGGGTTTCGATGCCGCGGACAAAAACCGCGCAGGCACCGTTGCCGTGCGACCAGCGCAGCTCGTCGAGCGCTTTGTCCATGGTCAAAAGCGGCAACTGCACCGCCCAGCGCAGACGCTTTTTGTCCTTCGACCAGATATCGGCCATCCAACGATTGTAAGAACGGCAGAGCGCCAGCTCGATGCGCGGATTGTCGGTGACCGGCCGCAGGAACAGCGTCGGATAGAGCACCTGAACGCCCGTGCCGATCTCGTCCATGTGCTTCAAGCGCGAATCGATGTTCGCCATCTCGCGCGACTCTTTCGCAGTATCCTGCCCGACGTTGTCGCGCCCACCGATCAAGCGCCCGCCGATGATCCAAAAGTTCTGCCTCTTACCCGTCGGCATATCTACTTGAATGGGCACCGGGCGGTAGCGCTTGTCGCTACCTTCCAAATAGTCCCAAGTCTTCTCGCACTCGATCACGTGCGCGTCGGCGTCGATGGTGAACATGGTTCAAACCTCCAGAATCAAGTGATGAAGACTGTGTCGGCAACTGTCATTCTGAGGCGAAGCCGAAGAATCTCGATTTTGCAAAGTCGCTGAAAAGAAAAGATGCTTCGCTGCGCTCAGCATGACACCAATGGTACTGTCGTCAATTTCTACACAGACTCTATATCGCGTACAGCGCGCGCGGATTATCGTCGAGAATCTTGTCGATCACCCGGCCGGGCAGCTTGCCATCGTTGCGCAACTTGCGCAGCGCCTCGATCTCCGCGGCGTTATCCGCGTGGCCGTAATCGGTGCCGATCACCAGATTATCCTCCCCCGCGTAGCCGAGCACATGGTCAAGATCATCATCAGTCTGGCACGTCACATAGATTCTGTTCTCTTTGAGAACGTTTTTTGGAAACGGTCGGCCGCGCCGAGCGAAGCGCCGCGATAAATCATGGAGCGCGTAGGGAATCCACTGCGCGCTCACTTCGATGATACCGATGCGTAGCTTGGGGAAGCGCTGCGGTATGCCGTGAAAGACCAGTGAATGGAATGCGCCGATCACCGCGAGCTTGAATTTAGAGAAGCCGGGGTCGTCGGCGAAGAAATCGTAGGTCGTAAAGGCGCCGTTGGCGGAATGTACACAAACCGGCAAATCCAACGCGGCCGCTTGCTCGTACAACGGATAGAAATACGGATCGCTGAGCATGCGCTCGACTTCCAGGCCGCGCATGTAGATACCGCAGGCACCATTCTCCTTGCCGAACTTCAACTCTTCAGAAAGATGCTCCGTGCTCTGCAACGGTGGCACCAAGACCCAACGAAAACGATCCGGTTGTTTTTTGACGATAGCCGCCATCCAGCGGTTGTAGCTGCGCGCTACGGCGAGATCGATGTCCGGCCGCCGGCTCACCGGAGTAATAAAAAATGTCGGATAGATCACCTGGCAATCGATCCCCAACTCGTCCATGTGCTTGATGCGTACCGTGAGGTCGGTCATTTCGCGCGCCGCCACCGGCAGATCTCTGCCGACGTTATTGCGCGGAATGACCCGTCCATCCACCATCCAGTAATCGAACGGATCTTTAGCGTTGGTAGCACCAACGACTTTCGGTTTGAACTGCCGCTCGGATTCGAGCATGTAATCCCACGTCGACTCATTCTCAATCACATGCGCATCCGCATCGATCACTGTCATCTTCCGTCCCTCGTACTCGCGCCTCTCGCCTCAAGCCTCACGCCTTCTTCATCCTTCTCTGGACAACTCATCCACCAATTTGCCGTTCTCATGCGCGAAGCATTTGCCGCTCTGGTCCATCGGCAATTGGGCTGCAAGAACAAATCCCTGGCCCAATATTTCCGGGCCGGGCAAGCGCTTGAGCGCTTCCTCCGGCGCCGTCTCGGTCGCGATCGGCACGCGCGGCGAGAAGGTGACGACACAAATGTTGGAATCGCGGACTTCCTCGGCGACGTAACGCGTAAACGTGCGAATGCCGTCTTTGGTCACCATGTACGTCGCAGCGCCGCCGGGCTTCAGCCCGCCGCCACCATAGAGATTGATGATGTGACCGGATTTTCGTTGCGCCATATGTGGGATGACATGCTTAGTGCCGAAAAACGTGCCGTAGAGATTGGTGTGCACGACCCGGTCCCAAAATTCCACCGGCAAGTCCGCGATCAGCGGCCAGCGCGGAATGTTCCAGGCAAAGTGCGGCACGATCGCGGCGTTGTTGATCAGCACGTCGATCTGGCCGAAGCGGTTGATCACTTGATCGATCATCGCCTTGACGCTGGCTTCATCGCGCATGTCTGCGTGAACGGCGATCGATTCCGTGACCTCGCTGATTTCCGCAGCGGTCCTCCTCGCCAACTCCGGGTTAAAGTCGGCGATAACCACTTTCGCCCTTTCCTGCGCGAACGTCTTCGCTGCGTGCTTGCCGATGCCCTGCCCGCTGCCGGTAATAACGACAACTTTTCCTTGAAGCACGATCTACCTCCGAAAGTGAATTGCTCTTACATGCAGCGAATATCGCAATCAGCTCGCTGAATCAAATCGGCTCTTGCGAGAATCGGGATCCAAGTCAGGGAAGATGAAATGGCAAATTGAGTTCGGGGTTTTTCCTATGTGTCATCCTGAGCAGAAAGCGAAGGATCTGCTTTGACTAAGCACCGACCGAACACAAAAGCAGATTCTTCGTCGCAAGACTCCTCAGAATGACATTCGTATATTGATCCGCTTTCGGGGACTCCACTTAACTCGAACAAGAGACTGCCGCGCAACGCCTTCAGCGCAGCACCCCATAGAGTCGATCGATGAAGCCGCTTTCGTCCAACTTGCGCACGAATCGCGAATCCACCAAGTCTTCAACTTTTAGCGTCGCGATCTTGGGATTTTGCTGCGCCATCAATCGTTGCGCGTTGCGCAAACCATCGAGCGACGGATAGGGTTTTCGATTCAGGGTCAGCAGATGGTCCTGATAACCGTGTTCGGCCACGCTGGGATCGCCGATGCGGAGATGTTTCATCAGGATTTTCAGCGCGAGGGTTTTGTTCGCCGGTTGCTGCACGAACACCAGACCTTCGGTCAGCGCGGCGACCAATTTTTCAATCGTAACCGCATGCGGCTCGAGATAAGCGCGCGTCACGCCGATACCCAACCCGGGAAAGGTTGCATTGGTCTTGGCCAGATCGACCAGCTGCGAAAATCCCTTGCCTGCCAGGCGTTGGCTCAAGGTCGGATCGAGCACCGCGGCGTCGATACGACCGGCTTCCAACGCATGGCCGATGGTCACCGGATCGCCGATCGGCAAAAATGCAATGTTATCCCGCTTAGGTTCCAAGCCTAATTGCTCCAAAGCCAACATCGCATACATCCACGTGCTGCCGACGATGCTCTGCACGCCGAAGCGCTTGCCGTGCAGCTCCTCCGGTTTTTTGATTTGCGGATTGGCGATCAGTTTCCAGCTGACTCGACTGGATATCGATGTGAGCATCTTCACGTCGACGCCTTGCGCCGCGGCGCCCAAAACCGACACCCCGGACGTGAAAGCCATCTGAATCTCGCCCGCCAGCAAGCTTGCCACCAGCGTCGACCCGCCCCGGATGAGAATGAGTTGCGCGTCGATACCGTGCTTGGCGAAAAAACCCTGTTCCTGAGCCGCCCACAGACTGAGCATACTGCTGCTTGCCGAAGCGGCGCCGATGTTGATCCGATTCGGCGCGCTCGCCGCGACGGCAACCGAAGATAACAAAATGAGGCCGAGAAGAGGCAGTACAATGAGCCGACCACCGCAAGGCTGCCAAACGAGCGAGCCAAATCCCCCTCTTTCCCCCTTTACTAAAGGGGATGAAAGAGGGATTTTTTCTTCCCGATGCACCAATGAAAAAGCCCGTCTAATTTCAAAAGCTGTGGGCGGATTTCATCCGCCCATGACCTTTTTCATGAGCTCGATGACTTCGGGCGGCTGGTGCAGCACTTCTTTGGAGAGTGCTTCGATTTCGTCTCCGTGAATCAGCTCCGGGTCGAGGCCTTGCTTTTTAGCCTCACCCATCAGCTCGGGACTGGTCAACCCTTTGGCATAACCGGCGCGCAGGAGTTTGGTTATCTCAGGCGGCGTGCCTGGCGCAGCAAACATGGGCGCGGCGCCGAATTCCCCCGAGCCATTCATCACCGATACCAGTCGCCGGTGCAAATCCGACGTCTTGTATTGATCCATCAGTTCGCTGAGCAGCGGCGTCTCGGGGATGCGCGGGTCGCGCTTCTTTCCCGTGTAAACCAAAACACGCACCAAATTTTTGCTGCGCCACGTGTTAAACGGCTCGCGCCCATAGAAGACCTGGATGGAAAAGGCCCGGCACTGGACTTCGCCGCGCTCCACCGCCAATTCGATACTCGACCCGCCCTCGTAGCCGGTGACGATCTGAAACTTTGCGCCGATGGTCTCTTCGAGCAATCTCGGCAGATAGTATCCGGTGTTGCCCGTGCCCGTCGCGCCACACTTGGGCGGCACCGCCGCCGTGCGGACATCGTGAATTGTTTTGTAGGGACTGTTAGCCCACATGTACAAGATCGAGTTCGTCGGTGTCGTGCTGCCGACCCAGGTGAATTTCGCCCAGTCGTATTTAACTTCTTTCCTCTTTAGCAACTGTTCGAAATAAAGTGCTGCGTTATTGACGCCAAGGGTCAAGCCGTCCGGTTTCGCCACGCTGTAAATGTAATTGGTCGCGGTCATCGAACCCGCGCCGGCCATGTTCTGAACAATCGCGGCGGGATTGCCGGGAATATGCTTTGTCAGCTGTGTCGCGATCATCCGCCCCCACAAGTCGTGCGCGCTGCCTGCCGGATAACCCACCACAACCCTGATAGTCTTGCCCTGAAAATAGGGAGTCTGTGCCGCGACTTCGACCGACCACAAGAGAATGGACAAGAGCCAAACGCTAGTCTTTTTCATATCGCCTCCGATCCTTAACTCGTAAACGTCAAGCCAATCGACGAAACCCGCGCGGTTTGCACCATAAGGCAGATCGAAATTAAACGTCAAGGAGAAACCATAGCCGGCTGCCATCGAGGTAACTGTCGTCACGGGACAGAGAAATGAATCAGGCCCGATCCTTTACTTGACAAGCGCGGCGCTCGCGTCGTTTAATCTTCGACCGCGCCCGTAAACTGCGTCGCAAATTGCCGCTCACTTTCGTGCGAGCTGGGAAGCGGTAAGGAAAGGCACCTGAAAAACATGACATTCCTCTGCATCCTGGACCCATCGAAGCCAATGAAACATTTTCGCACCAAGCCGCGAAAAACTGCCGCAACGCTTTTCGCGCTCTTACTCTCCTTAACTATTAGCGCCGCCGGATCCGCGCAGACCGAGCCCTACTACCAGGGCAAGACGATTCGGATTATCGTCGGATTCACTGCCGGCGGTTTGTCCGATCAATGGGCGCGCATGTTCGCCCGCAGCATGCCGAAATTTATTCCGGGGGGCCCGAACATCATCGTGCAAAACATGCCCGGCGCGAGCTCCGTGGTGGCGTCGAATTTCGTTTACAGCGTGGCCAAACCCGACGGCCTCACCGTGGGTATACCGAACAGCAGTCTTTATCTTACCCAACTGATCGGACGAACAGAGGTCAAGTTCGACGTGCGCAAATTCGAGTGGATCGGCACCCAGGAAAAATGGACCCAGATGCTTTATTTTCGCGCCGACGCACCGTTCAAAACCATCGGCGACGTGATCAAGGCCAAGGAGCCGCCCAAGTGCGGCGCTTCGGGCTTTGCCAGTTCGGGCTACATTCTTCCCAAGGTTCTAGAAGAAACCGTCGGCGCAAAATTCAACATCATCGTCGGTTATTCGGGCGGGAAGGAAATCGATCTTGCCGTGGAAAAGGGTGAGGTCGTTTGCCGCGGTCATGACATCTCATCTCACTTCGGTCGTGAACCGTTCATCACTTGGCACGCGAAGCGTTACGACCGCCATCTAGTGCAGGACGCGCGCACGCGCGATCCGAGATTGCCCGAGACACCGACGATTTGGGAGATCATGAACGAATACAAGACACCGCAGGTGAGCCGGAGCGTCGCTGAAACGGTTCTTACTGCGAATGATTTCGGCCGAGCGATGATCGCCCCGCCGGGCACGCGCACGGAACTCGTGAAGATCCTGCGCGCCGCTTATGCCCAGGCACTCAAAGACCCCGAGCTGCTCGCCGAGGCAAGAAAGAGCAGTCTGGATATCGACTACACGCCGGGAGAGCAGCTGCAGAAACTAGCGCGTGAGGTCATGGACCAGAGCCCCGAGGTGGTCGAGAAAGTGAAGAAGATTCTGGCCGAGTAACCTTGCACGCAGGCAAAAAACCGGTTGATTACTTTCCAGCTAGATCATAAATAGAGCGAGGAGGATTCAAACATGGCTGATGGCATTAACGGCACGGAAAAAATCACAGTGCTCAATCCGGTGGGCTTTCCACCAAAGATTACGCCGAAACCGATGGCGCCGCGTTTGGACAGCCTTGACGGCAAGACGGTCTATCTGGTCGACCCGCGCTTCGACGACTCGGGGCTTTTCCTGCGCCAGGTGCAGGATTGGTTCGCCGACCACATGCCTTCGGTCAAAACCAAGCTTGTGGAAATGTCGAGCGTCTACACCAAGGACGATCCGAAAACCTGGGAGATGATCAAGGCGAACGGGGACGGCGCCATCATCGGTGTCGGTCATTGAAGCACTTGCGCGCCGGCGGTCGCCGTGCACGCAATCGCTCTCGATAGCAAGTACGGTGTGCCTACCGTCGCTATCCATACCAACGCCTTCGAGAAGGCGGTGCAATCGGTAACCCGGATGCACGGCATGCCCGAGGCGCGTTACACTTTCGTGCCCCAGCCGGTGATGGGCAAGACCGCGGAACAACTGCGGGCCTACGTCGAAGGCAAAAGTCCGATCAGCGGCCGGCCGGTGATGCAAGAAGTCATCGAAGGCCTCACCCGTCCCGCCGAGGGAGATCGAATCAAAGAAATTAAGTTTGAGCGCTCGACGTCGCGACTGGTGGACTCCGACTCGGACGATAACCTGCATCGTCTGTTCCTCGAGAGCAATTGGACGGACAAGCTGCCGATCGTTCTGCCGACGGAAAAGCGAGTAGCGGAAATGCTCGCGCACACCAGCCGCAAACCGGACGAAGTCGCCGGGCATATGCGCTCCAACCAATTTCGCCAGCACTGGGAATTCACGGTCGAAAAGGTCGCGGTCAACGCCGTGATGGCCGGCGCTCGGCCGGAATACTTTCCGGTGATCCTGGCGCTCGCGGCGAGCGGCGTAAGCGCACGCGGCAGCACGACCAGCTCGATGGCGGCGATGGTCGTCGTCAACGGCCCGATCCGCAATGAAATCGGGATGAACTCCGGCACCGGCGCGATGGCACCCTACAATCATGCCAACGCGACCATCGGGCGCGCCTATGGTTTGCTGTCGCAGAATCTCCAGGGCGGTTCGATCCCCGGCGACAGCTACATGGGCTCCCAAGGCAACGGCTACGCCTACGGCACGGTCACCTTCGCCGAAAACGAAGAACGCAGCCCGTGGACGCCGTTCCACACCCAGCATGGCTTCAAACCGGGCGACAGCACGGTAAGCATATTCACCGGCTGCCGCTCGACGGCCTTTACTCTCGGCGTGCGCGAAAAATATTGGCGCGAGCATGTGCGCAACATGCTGCGCGGCATGGACGCCCACAGCGCGCCGACCTTTCTGCTCGATCCCATCGCGGCCCGGCAGTATATCGACCGCGGCGGCTTCGACACCAAGGAAAAACTCATTCAGTGGATTTACGAGAACTCGCTCATGCCGGCCGGCGAGTACTGGGACTATCAGCTGATTCAAAATTACATCTATCCGCGAGCGACTTTCGGCGAGGAGCCCTACGCGTCCAAATTGAAAGCCGCCCCGGATGAAATGGTCAAGATGTTCAAGCCCGACGAAATTCACGTCGTGGTCGTCGGCGGCGAAACCAACGGCTACTGGCGCATCATGGGCTGCAGTTATCAGAAAACGGTTTCGATCGATGAATGGAGATAAAAATTCTTGAGTTCAACGTTCAAAGTTCAATGTTCAATGTCCCCCTTCCCGCACCTTGAACTTTGAACCTGGAACCTTGAACAGCAAGCAAGTTAATAAGGATGGCTGACTACGACATCATAATCGTCGGCTCCGGCCTCGCCGGCCTGACCGCCGGGCTGTTCGCCGCTCGCCACGGCCTCTCTACGTTGGTAATGGAATCGAACATCCCCGGCGGTCATCTGATCAGCATCGAAAAGATCGAGGACTTTCCCGGTTTTCCTGATGGTGTTCCCGGATATGACCTTGTCCCAACCTGCAGCGCCAGGCCGCCGATCAGGGCGCGGAATTACAGCGCGCCGAGGTTTTAAGGTTGGAAGCCCAGGATCGCATCTGGTTGGTCGTTACCGATGAAGAACAGCATCGTGCCAAAGCCGTGATCGTCGCCACCGGCTCGACGCTCAAGAACCTCGGCGTTCCGGGCGAAGAAAAACTGCCGGCCGCGGCGTCAGCCACTGCGCGAGCTGCGATGGACCGCTCTATAACGGCCAAACTGTCGGCGTCGTGGGCGGCGGCGACTCGGCGCTGCAAGAGGCTCTGACGCTGGTGAATTACGCGGAGCGGGTTTTGATTTTCCACGACGGCGAGAACTTTTCCGCGCAGCAGAGCTATCAGCAGAGAGTTCTGGGTAACACTAAAATCAAGCCGCGCTATCGGAGCATCATCGAAGAAGTTTTCGGCGACGAGGTTGTCAGCGCTGTTCGCGCACGCGACTTGGCATCGGGAGAGATATCGCAAGTCGAACTCGCTGGTCTCTTCGTTTACGTCGGCTTACGGCCGAACACGACGCTCTTGCAGAATCATGTGCAGCTCAGCGACACCGGCCACGTCCCGACGGACAATTGGATGAAAACCGAACTCGATGGCCTCTACGCCGCCGGCGATATCCGCCAGGACTCGGCAGCGCAAGCGATCACTTCCGCCGGCGACGGCGCCACCGCTGCCATTGCGGCCCATCGGTACATCAAGGAGACTTTTCGCTAGTGTGCTGCCTCACAAGCTCGATTAAGAAGCGTCGTTGCATTTTCCGTCATTCCCGTGAAAACGGGAATCCAGACCCATCCACCTGGATACCGTTTTTCAACGGTATGACGGACACAGTCCGTCACCTGATTCCCGCGTGCGCGGGAATGACGCGCGCGCCACAATGCTTTTCTGTTCTGGACTTTGCGACGCGCTGGCGCGGGCGGATAGGGCGTCCGGTGACTATTGCCAGTGATCAGTAATCAGTGGACACATGTCAGATGATGTCGAACACTTTAATCCTGAATCGTGTGCATGCCACATGATGTCGAACGTTGCTTTCTCGGTGATTAAAATCAGCCAGTCTACCCATTACACCTATCGCTCTACGACGGTGAAAATTGGATTTCGGATCTCAGATGATCCTGTCTAACGATCAAGATGGTCTGTCTTTATTGACACTTATGTTCGGGATCATATGGCACTTAAGTGTTCGACATCAGGTGGCAGTTGTCCAATCAGTCGTCAGACTGAACAGAAGCGAATACTATGAGTTCAAAACCACTTTTTTGGTTACTAACAACTATGTTGCTGCTAACTGCTCCTTTCGCTCAGGCGCAGCAGCCGGCGAGAATTCCCCGGATAGGAATTCTGATCGGGTCCTCCGCGTCCAGCCTTTCGGCCCGGGTCGAAGCATTTCGCCAACGGCTGCGCGAGCTTGGCTATGTCGAAGGAAAAAACATTGTCATTGAGTACCGATATGCCGAAGGGAAACTCGAACGGCTGCCTGACCTTGCAGCCGAACTGGTCCGTCTCAAGGTTGATGTCATCGTCACCGGCGGAGGCCCGACCAGTTTAGCTGCTAAGAAGGCGAGCGCGACAATTCCCATGGTATTCGCCATTGCTTTAGATCCAGTAGGAGATGGGCTTGTTTCCAGCGTGGCGCGACCAGGCGGGAATATCACAGGGCTTAGCCTCATGGCGCCAGATCTGGCCGCCAAGCAGATCGGCCTGACGATCCCGCAGAAAGTGCTGGCGCGGGCGGATAGAGTGATTCGATGAATAGTCGCAACGCGCATAGGGCGAAGAGAAAAGGGTAAGAAACGGGAGCAACCATATGAGAAAGAACATCGTGCGTCTTACGCTTGGCGTTTTGCTCTTAGCGCTTAGTTTCCCCGCAGCGGCGCAGCCGGCGAAAATTCCCCGGATAGGAATTTTGAACCCGACCTCTTCGTCCTTCTTTTTGCCCCGGGTCGAAGCATTTCGCCAACGGCTGCGCGAGCTCGGCTATGTCGAAGGGAAAAACATTCTGATTGAGTACCGATATGCGGAAGGGAAATTCGAACGGCTGACTGACCTTGCGACCGAACTGGTCCAGCTCAAAGTTGACGTTATCGTCACTGCCGGCCCAGGCGTTTTAGCTGCTAAAAAGGCCAGCACGACAATTCCCATCGTATTCGGCGCCGCCAGCGATCCGGTGGGAGCTGGGATTGTCTCCAGCCTGGCGCGACCAGGAGGGAATATCACCGGACTTTCCAACATTGCGCAAGATCTAGATGGCAAACGATTGGAACTGCTCAAGGAAGCTTTCCCTAAAGTTGCCCGGGTGGCCTCCCTCGGGCAATCTGTTGGCGAGGGGAAACCTGTATCTCACAGAGATGGAGGCTGCCGCCAAGGCGTTGGGAGTCAAACTTCTACCGCTTGAGGTGCGAAGCCTTGACGATTTTGAGAGCGCATTTGCGCAAGCGAAAAGGGAAGGCGCCCAGGCGCTCATTACGAATTCAGGTCCACTTATCAATACTCAGCAACGCCAAGTGTTGGACTTCGCGGCAAAGAACCGGTTGCCGGCGATGTACCATAGCCCGGAGTTTGTCGAGGCCGGCGGCTTGATGAGTTACGCGCCGAACTATGCGGACCTATTCCGGCGCGCCGCTGACTTTGTCGACAAGATTCTCAAAGGCGCCAGGCCCGCCGACCTGCCTGTGGAGCAGCCGACGAAATTTGAGTTTCTCGTCAATCTCAAAACCGCTAAGCAGATCGGTCTGACGATTCCGCAGAAAGTGCTGGCGCGGGCGGATAAAGTCATCAAGTGACAAGGGGCGAGTGTCAAATGTCGAGTGACAAGTGCATCGAGACAGAGAAAAATACATGAAGAAAACAGTCACGGTTCTTAATCTTTGCGCCATGCTCATGGCGCTTTCCTTTTCAGTTCATGCCCAGGACAATTTCTTCCAAGGCAAATCGGTAAGAATCATCCGCGGCGGGCAAGCTGGCGATCTTTACGATCTTTGGACGCGGCACATCGCGACCTATTTGGGAAAGCACATACCCGGCAATCCGAGCGTCACGGTGCAAAACATGCCGGGCGCCGGTTCGGTGATCGCGGCCAATTATGTCTACAATGTCGCCAAGCCGGATGGCTTGACTCTCGGCTCGATCAATCCGGGAATCTATATGGATCAACTGATCGGCCGCAAAGAAGTTCAGTATGACTGGTCGAAATTCAACTGGCTCGGCACCCCCGAACAGACCGAGGCCGTACTCTTTTTTCGCGGTGACAGTCCGTACAAAACGATCGACGATCTACGCAAGGCTGCCGAACCACCCAAGTGTGGTTCTACAGGAACGGCCTCGACGACCTATCATATTCCCAAGCTGATCGAAGAGATTTTCGCAGTAAAATTCAACGTCATCACCGGTTATCAAGGTGCGGGCGACATCGACCTGGCGGTCGAACGCGGCGAGTTGCAGTGCCGGCTCATCACCATCGCGGCGTTCTTTGGCCGCGAGCCTCATATCACCTGGTTTAAGAAGGGATTCACCCGTCCGTTCGTGCAGACCGGTCGGAAACGAGATTCTTCGTTGCCGGAAACGCCGACGCTTTACGATTTGATGGATCGTTACAAAGTCCGCGATACCGACCGTCGCCTCGCCACGCTGGTCATGGCGCCCAATGAATTTGGCCGGCCCTGGACCGCGCCGCCGGGCATGGCCGCGGATCGAATAAAAATTCTGCGTGACGCCTGGAATAAAACACTCAAAGATCCCGAACTATTAGCCGAGGCAAAAAAACGCAACTGGCCGGTGGAGGCTGTCGGTGGCGAGCAGCTCGCGACGCTGGCGAAGGAAGTGATCGCCCAGCCGCCAGAGGTCGTGGCCAGGTTGAAAAAACTCTTAGCGGAGTAGAAATTGGAGTGATGGAGTATTGGAGTGGTGGAGTGATGGTTGCACCGCGGAGGCGCAAAGGTCGCGTCCTTTGCCCAATACTCCATTACTCCAACACTCCATAACTCCATATTCTTAAGGAGGAAATATGCCAGCTAAATATCGCGCGGATCATATCGGTAGTTTTCTTCGTCCGGCGGATCTGCTCCAAGCGCGCAGCGCGAACGTCGGATTAGAGGAACTGCGTGCGCTCGAGGACAAGCACGTCCTGAGAGTCATCGAACGGCAGAAGGAGCTCGGCTTCAAGATCTTTACCGACGGCGAGCTGCGCCGCGGCAACTTCATGAGCGACTTCAACGACGCGGTGGAGGGAATCGATGAAGGCGTGGCCGTTGCCCGTACTTGGCAAACGCCGGCCGGCGCGTCGCCCCGTCCTTCGATGGTGCCCGGTACCGTCGTCAGCAAAATCAAACAGACGCGGCGTTTGACCGGCCATGAATTCGTTTTCCTCAAGCAGCATAGTCCCGGCGACGTGAAAGTGACTCTGCCCACGGCTAATCAATTTCCCGCCATCTACTATAAGAAAGGCATCAGCGACAAAGTCTATCCAACTTATGCCGACTTTCTCTCGGACATCGTACCGATCATCAAGGCGGAAATTCAGGCCTTGGTCAACGAGGGAGCGCAATACGTCCAGATCGACGCGCCGCGCTACAGTTACTATATCGATCCGAAATGGCGCAGCTACGTAAAGAATGAAATGGGGCTCGATCCCGAGCAGGCGCTCGACGAAGCGATTCGCGCCGACAATGCCTGCTTGGAAGGTGCCAAACGTCCGGGCGTGACTCTGGCGATCCACCTTTGCCGCGGCAATAATCGCAGCCAGTGGTACGCCGAAGGCGGCTACGATGCCATCGCGGAGAAATTATTCGGCCGGCTCAACGTCGATGCATTCCTGCTCGAATACGAGTCGGAGCGTGCCGGCACCTTCGAGCCGTTGCGCTTCGTGCCGCGCGACAAGACGGTCGTGTTGGGACTCGTCAGCAGCAAGCTGCCTGAGCTTGAATCCCGTGAACAGCTCGCGCGCCGGATCGATGAAGCGGAAAAATACGTGCCGCTGGAAAATCTCGCCATCAGTCCGCAGTGCGGCTTCGCCTCGACTATGGAAGGAAACTTGCTGACCGAAGACCAGCAATGGCAGAAGCTGAAACTGGTCATCGACACCACCCGTCAGGTATGGGGAACGGTTTAACTTTGACGCGCCGATTCGACAGTGCTATCTATCGTCGCGGCTCAATAACCCTGGCCGTGGGAGGACAACATGAAGTGGACAATACTCCTATTGGTTTCCATCGCGCTCGCTCTACTTAGCGACCCCGTCAACGGCGTTGCGCAAACTGTAAAAGTCGGCGCGGTGGTGCCGCTCACCGGGAGATATGCGGCGCTCGGCGGCCAGGTCAAAACCGGCTATGACATTGGCGTGCAGCACCTAAACGCAGCGGGCGGCGTGACGGTCGGCGGCAAGAACCTGCAAATCGAATTGATCATGTTGGACGACGAGTCGGATCCGACAAAAACGGTCGCGCGCATGGAGACGCTCGCCTCTCAAGGCGTCGTGGCCTATCTGGGCGGCGCGGGCTCCGACCTGCACGCCGCCGCTTCTTCCATCGCCGATAAAAATAAGATTCCCTATCTCGGCATCGCCTTCGCACTTCAAGGCATTCACCGGCAGGGCTTGCGCTATCTTTTTTCTCCTTTTCCAAAATCTCCAGACCTGACAAATGAAACTTTTGACTTTCTCGACGCCGCAATCCCGGCCGCCCAGCGACCGCGCAAGGTCGCGCTCTTTCTTGAACGTACGGACTGGGGAAAAGAGATGGGCTCGCTCTGGGCAAGCACGGCAAAGAATCATGGCTATCAGATCGTGGCGAGTGGCGAGTATGCGCCCGGCTCCAAGGATTTCTCCGATCTGATCTTGAAAGCGAAATCAGCGGGAGCTGAAACCGTGCTTGCCCTACCCTCGCCGCCGGATGGCATGACTCTCATCAAGCAGATGAAGGAACTGGATTTCAATACCAAAGTGAACGTTTTTATTCGCGCCGCCGACCCGCCCGTCTGGTCGCAGAACCTTGGTAAGGACGGCGATTACGTTCTGCTGTCGCCCGGCTGGCACTTCGCCGCCCGCTATCCGAGAGTCGCCGAATTGAACGAAGCACATCAAAAACGATTTAATCGGCCCGCGGACCCGCTCGTCGGGCCGTCCTACGCTTGCTTGCAGATACTTGCCGACGCGGTGACTCGCGCGAAGACTTTAGACCGCGACAAGATCCGCGACGCCATCGCCGCCACGAAAATGACGACAGTCGTCGGGCCGGTGCGTTTCCGCGATGACGGCACTGGAGAAGTCAGGGTCTTTTTCCAACAATGGCTCAAAGGCAAGCAGGAACTCGTCTGGCCCAAAGAGTTTGCAACCGCGCCCTTTGGCTATCCCGCGCCGGCGTTTAGTCAGCGATAGCCGCCATGAGCCTGGGCCGTTCTGCGCAACCTTATCGTGCGCTGCTCGGATGCGCTCGTGAAGACATGAAAGGTATACTCGATTCAATAGGCGAGGCGATCATGAAACCGATCATTTCGGCTTTTCTGGCAATGCAGATCGCATGGCTCGGCTTTGGCATTGCGGCAATGGGGCAAACCATTAAGGTCGGCGTCGTAACGCCTCTCACCGGTCGCTACGCCGCCATCGGCAATGAACTCAAACACGGTTACGACATTGCCGTGGAGAAAATCAACGCCGGCGGCGGGGTCCAAGTGGGGAGCCGGCGTTTACTTTTGGAGTTGATCGTGCTCGATGACGAATCCGATGCAACTAAAACCGTCGCGCGATTGGAGACTCACGCCGCTCAGGGCGTGGTCGTTTACTTGGGAGGAGTCGGCTCTGATCTTCATGCCGCGGGCGCCACCGTCGCTGAGAAGAATCGGATTCCCTACCTCGGTGTGGGATTTGCCCTGGAGAGCATTCACAAGCAGGGCTATCGCTATCTCTTCTCGCCTTTTTGGAAGTCGCCGCAAATCGCCAGAGAAACCTATCGTCTTCTCAATGGCTCACTGGCGGAGAATCAACGTCCCAAGAAGGTAGCTTTGTTTCTGGAGAAAACCGATTGGGGACAAGAAATCGGCGGTTACTGGGAATCGTTCGGAAAGGAAGCCGGGTATGAAGTCGTCGTGAAGGGAGAATATGCGCCAGGTGCCAAAGATTTCTCGAACCTGATCTTACAGGCCAGATCAGCAGGCGCTGAGTCGGTCTTGGGCGTGCCATCACCGCCCGACGGCATGACGCTGGTCAAACAAATGAAAGAGCTGGATTTTACGCCGAAGTTTCTGGTGTTGCTGCGCGGGTCAGACTCGCCGGCTTGGACGAACAATCTTGGCGCCGCGGGTGACTACACGATATTGGGCACTGGTTGGCACGCCGCCCTCAAGTATCCGCAGGTCAAGGAGCTGAACGATACTTATATACGCAAACACAAACGGCTGGCCGACCCCGTCGTAGGTCCCGGTTACGCCGTTGTCCAGATCCTTGCCGATGCGCTGACGAGAGCCAAGGCGGTGGACCGCGATGCGCTTCGCCAAGCACTAGCGAGCACGAATATGATGACGGTGTCGGGCCCCTTGCGCTTCCGCGCGGATGGAACAGCAGAGATTTCCGGCGTATTTATTCAGTGGCAAAAGGGGAAACAACATCTAATTTGGCCCAAAGAAAACGCCACCGCAGCCTTTGCTTATCCGGCGCTGCCTTTCAACCAGCGCTAAGTCACATTCTTGCCACCACAGTCGAAGCTCACTTACGCTCGTAATCCCTTCTTGCCAATTCAACAATGTCCCTGCTGACTGTAAGGAAAGCTACCAAGACCTTCGGCGGCGTCGCTGCGGTCAAAGATATCAGTTTGACCGTTGAAGAGGGCGAGATCCTCGGCATCATGGGTCCGAACGGATCGGGAAAAACGACGCTGTTCAATCTCGTCAGCGGTGTTTTTTATCCGGATAGTGGGGACATTTTCTTTCAGGACGAGCGTACCAATAAACTGCCGCCCCATCAGCTTTGTCATCGCGGCCTGGCGCGAACTTTTCAGCTTGTGCGTCCATTCCTCGGCCTCACCGCTGAGGAGAATGTTCTCGTCGGTCTCGGCTACGGCAGAGATCGGCTTACGGGATCCAAGGCGCGCGACAAGGCCGGCGAACTTTTGACTTCGGTCGGTTTGGCGGGCCGGTCGGATCATCCTGCGAACACTCTCACGGTGATGGATCGAAAGCGCCTCGAATTGGCCCGCGCCCTGGCGACGTCGCCGAAACTTTTATTGCTCGACGAATTCATGGCGGGATTGACCCCGACTGAAACCGCGGCGGCGATAAACCTCATTCGACAGTTGCAGCGCGGCGGTCTGACCGTCGTCCTGGTGGAGCATATCGTCTGGGCGCTACTCGATGTCTCGCATCGCATTGTGGTTCTCAGCGCAGGGGAAAAAATCGCCGACGGGGCGCCGGCGAGCATCGCCAAGGATACGCATGTTATCGAAGTCTATCTCGGGGAAAGCAACTCGGGTTGAACGTTCCAGCCGTTCCAATGGTTCAAGTCGTTCCAATCGTTCAAGGAAATTTCCGAAACAAACGTATGGAACAATTGGAACCCTTGGAACGATTGAAACGGGTTTTTATGAGTGAAGCATGCTCGAAGTAAAAAATCTCCAAGTCGCCTACGGCCCGCTTCCGGTCCTGCACGGGGTCGATTTGGTCATTCACCCAGGCGAAATGGTCGCGCTCGTCGGTCCCAACGGCGCCGGCAAAACGACTTTGCTGAAAGCGATTTCAGGACTGCTCGCACCGCGCGCCGGCGTAATGCGATGGCAAGACGAAATCATCAGCGGTGTCTCGCCGCAACGCATCGTCGAACACGGCATCGCGTTGGTACCGGAGGGGCGAAGGCTGTTCGCGGCGATGACGGTGCGCGAGAATCTCGAGCTCGGCGCCTTTACCCGGCGCGCCCAAAAGGAGAAAAGCGCTCAGATCGATAACATCTTCAGGCTTTTTCCCCGTCTGTTCGAACGCCAGAAACAACGCGCCGGATCGCTGTCGGGCGGCGAGCAGCAGATGCTCGCGCTCGGGCGCGCGCTCATGGGACTGCCGCGCCTGCTCTTGCTCGACGAGCCGTCGCTCGGCTTGGCGCCGAAGGTTGTTGAGTCGATCCTGTCGATTCTCACGCAACTCCATCGAGACGGCATGAGCCTGCTGATCGTCGAGCAAAACGTTCACGCCGTCTTGGCACTCGCTCAGCGCGCTTACATTCTCGAAAGTGGACGAATCGTCGGCGAGGGCGAAGGCCGAAAGTTGCTCGATGACGATCACGTTCGCGCGGCATACCTGGGTCCGCTGGCACGGGGAACATTTGCGTGATCTTGACTCGAAGAACAACAGAGTTACCGCGATGCGTGAGCCGTGCGCGACGTCATTCCCGTGAAAACGGGAATCCAGGTTAAGATATCCAAACAGCCGGGCGTCTACATCCTGGCGAGTAAACGAAATGGAACGCTTTATATCGGGGTCACGAGCAATCTCCAAAAACGTGCATGGCAACACAGGAATGATTTAACCGCAGGCTTCACAAAGCAGTATGCAGTTCACCTTCTGGTCTATTATGAGCTACACGACAATATGATGTCAGCGATAACAAGGGAGAAACAAATGAAGAAGTGGAACCGGGCGTGGAAGTTGGATCTGATCGAGGAACAAAATCCTGATTGAAAGGACTTGTGGGAAGGGATTATTTGAGAACTCAGGAACCAACGGACTGGATTCCCGTTTTCACGGGAGTGACAAATGACAGACACGTCTGTGCGCAATCACGTGACTAAAACGACGCGGAACAAATTCTCACAGGATCCCGGATGATCCTCACCCAACAACTCATTCTTGGACTCCTCGTTGGCGGCCTCTACGGCTTGGCGGCCGCTGGACTCTCGTTGACGTTCGGCGTGCTCCGGGTCTTGAACGTCGCCCACGGCGAGCTGCTCATGCTCGGCGGCTACGGCACTTTTTGGCTGTTCACTATTTGGCAGATCGATCCGTTTGTTTCGCTGCTCGCCGTCGCCCCGGCGATGTTCGTGCTCGGACTATTGCTTTATTGGGCGCTATTTCAGTTCGTTGTCAAAGCTCACGAAGAAACGCGCATCAAAAATTCGCTGCTCATCGGTTTCGGCCTCACGCTGGTTTTGCACGCTCTCGCCATTCGACTTTGGACCGCGGACGAACGCGCCGTGACAACCGCCTACGCCGGCGCGGTGCTGCGGCTCGGCGGTTTGGCAATTCCGTGGTTGCGCCTGAGCAGCCTCGTGTTCGCGTTTGCAATTCTAATCGCGCTCCATCTGTTTCTCGCCAAGGCGCGCTGGGGACGCGCGATTCGCGCCACCGCCGAAGATTGGGAAGCTGCGGCTCTAATGGGAATCCCGGTCGGAAAGACTTACCTGCTCGCCTTTGCCCTCGGCACCGCGCTCGCCGGAATCGCGGGAGGACTCGTCAGCGTTTCCTACGCGATCAGTCCATCCATCGGTCTGGAGTGGACGCTCAAGGCTCTGGTCGTCATCGTTCTCGCCGGCCTTGGCTCGCTCTTCGGCAGTTTCGCCGGCGGCATCATCCTCGGCCTCGCCGAAGCGATGAGCGTGGTGTTTATCGGCGGTCCGTACCGTGAAGTCGTCGGACTGATTCTTTTCCTCATCGTTTTGGTGGTGCGGCCCCAGGGGCTCTTCGGAGCGCGCCCGTGAAATTGCTTGGTTCGGGAATCGTGCTCGCCGCGGCGTTCGCCGTGCTGCCGCTCCTTACGATGCGCAGCGATCTGCTCAATCTCTGCGTGCAAATTTTTCTCGCCGTCGTCCTGGCGCAGAGCTGGAATCTGCTCGGCGGCTACGCCGGCCAGATCAATCTTGGCCACGCGGCATTTTTCGGACTCGGCGCGCTGGTCACGCGTACGCTTTGGGTCGGCGGCACGCCGCTGATCTTGGCGCTTTTCCCCGGCGCGCTCGTGGCGATGTTATTTGGATTGCTTATCGGCGTCCCGGCTTTCCGCCTGCGCGGCGCCTATTTCGCCATTGGCACGCTGGGATTAGCTGAGATACTGCGCATCACGATCGGAAATTTGTTGCCGCAGATTTCCACGATCCCGGCAACGGAACTTACTTCGTACAATATTTTGCCACGTTATTATCTGACTCTAGCCATGGCCATGGTGAGCGTAGGAGTGGTTGCATGGCTGGTCCCCTCGCGCCTCGGCCTCGGCATCCGAGCCGTGCGCGAAGACGAAGCCGCCGCCGAAGCCACGGGCGTGAGCGCGCTCCGCCACAAGCTTCTCGCGTTGGCGCTCTCCACCGCGTTGGCCGGACTAGCCGGCGGCGCCTTCGCCTATTATCACGTTAGTTACTACCCTCAGCACACTTTTTCTCCAGCGTGGACTTTCGACGCCGTGCTGATGTCTTATATCGGCGGTGTCGGCACCGTCCACGGCCCTGTGCTCGGCGCGCTCTTTTACGTCATTTTAAGAGAATTGCTGGCGGTAAAATTAGTGGAATTTCATCTGATCATCTTCGGCGTGCTTTTCATGCTCGTCGTGTTGTTTCTCCCCGGTGGCTTGGTCGAAGCCTGGAGCCGTATACGGCGCTTGATCTCGCGGAGCGGCTGATCCCGGGCCCTTAAAATTTACTGCGCTTTAATTCCCCAAAATCTTCCTAACTCTCTCGATGACCTCCGGCGGCTGGACCATGATTTCTTTCGCCAACGCCTCCAGATCTTCCCCATTAAGCAAGTCGATGTCCCAGTTTCTTTTTTTCGCTTCGGCCAATAGCGCGGGGTCGCTCATGCTTTTCGTAAAAGCGTCGCGCAGAATCTTTATTCGGTCGGCGGGTGTCGCCGGCGGCGCCATGATCGGGCGACCGAGCTCGCCGGAGGAAAGCATGACTTTTGCCACGCGCTTGGTGGCATCGGGCGTCTTGTTGGCATCAAACAATTCGTAAATCGTCGGCACATCGGGCAATTTCGAAAAACGCTTCGACCCGCTCTGCACCAGAGCGCGGACGAAACCGTTCTTGATCCACGTGCGCGTCGGCTCGCGAGAAACGTAGGCCGACACCGTGCCGGCGCGGCACACCACTTCCCCCTTCTCGATCGCCAGATTCATCTCCCCGCCGCCGCCGTATCCGACGACGATTTGAAACTTCATACCTAGCCCCTCTTCCATCAGCCTCGGCAGGAAATAACCAAGCCCGCTGCGCGCCAGGCTCGCGCAGCGCGGCGCCTCCGCCGCCTTGCGAATATCCTCCAACGTCTTATACGGTGTATCGGTGCGCATGAACAAAACCTGATCGATTTGCTCCGGGGAACCGATCCAGCCAAATTTTGGCCAGTCGAACTTTATTTCTTTTGCGCCGAGCAGCTGGTCCGTGTAGATCGCCGGATTGACCATGCCGAGAGTCAAGCCGTCCGGTTTAGAGATGTTATAAACATGATTGGCGGCGACAATGCCTCCGGCGCCGGGCATGTTTTGCACGATGATCGACGGATTTCCTGGTATGTGTCTGCCGAGATGCTGCGCGAGGAAGCGAGCCCAGTCATCCTGCGCTCCTCCGACCGAGTTGCCCACCATGATCGTGACGGACTTCCCCTTAAAAAATTCCTGCGCCTGCGCAATGCCAGAGAGAAGGACAAAGCCGAATACGAAGACGGCACATGAAGTTAGTCTTTTCATAAAAACCTCCGCGTCGTTGCGAACGTGTTTGCCTGAATCTACTTAATCTCTGGTTTCTGCCTTCTGCCCCTGCCTTCTGCTTTATTGCTCTTCGCCCTTTGCCCTCAGCTCTATGCGCTTAGCCCTATGCTCTTTGCGCCTACGCAGCAATAGTCATTTTGCGAGCTGCGCGATCCAACCGCTACTTATGAGTTTTTCCAGCGGCCCGCTGTCGCGAAAATATTCCGGACGATCGATCAGATCCTTCGGCACGGGCGTCGATAACGCAAGCTCCTCCAAGACAGCTTGAATGCCACGATCCGTGACGCGAGGAATCGGTTTGAATAGATTCGCGTAAGCCTCGACCGCCTTCTTAGTGAGCAGTGTATCTTTTGGTTTGAGCCATTTGTTATAGGCTCTCTCCCCGGCGTTTCGGTCTTTCTTCATTAAGTGAATCGCTTCAATATAGGCCTTGAGAAAACGTTCCACGGTATCGGGATTGTCCTTGACGAATGCGCGGCTGCTCACCACGCAAGACGCGGGATAAACGAAATCGGTCTTCGACAAATCGATTAAGACCGGCCAGCCCTTCTGCAAATATGGCAAGGCGAGATCGAAGGGCAATGCCGCGGCGGCGATTCTGCCTGTCTCTAGAGCCGCCGCGTATTCCGTCCCGAGTTGGAGGATCGTTACATCTTTCTCGGGATTGAGTCCGGCGTACTTGAGCGCCGAGCGTAAATAGAAATGGGTAGTCGAGCCCAAACGCGTCACTGCGCTCGATTTGCCCTTTAGCTCGGCGGCGTTTTTAATCTCGGGCCGCGCCATGAGGTAAACCAGATCGGAATCCGCCGGGCATGCGACGAGCGCGATATCGCTGCCTTTGATTCGTGCCGCTAAGACGGAAGCGGCGCCCGCGCCGGAGAATTGCAACTCACCGCTGATAATCGCCAGCGTCGTCAAAGCGCCGGCCTGAATCATAATCACTTCAGGGTCGAGACCATGCTTGGCAAAAAGCCGACTCTCCTTGGCCACCCAGACCGGCAGATTCACCGTGCTGATCGTGGTGCCATAGCGTAGGCGCTTAAGGTCTTGGGCGGAAACCACATCCAACGAAAAAGCGTACGCCAATGAAGCGAGCAACAACAACTTATGTCTCAGTCGGCGAAGCTCCATCGTTATTCCGCTTTTTCGAGTTTCGTGGGTAATCAGTCTCCCAGTCACTCCTTCATCTCCGTTCGTCCTGAGCCAGTCGAAGGATGAACGTCGCTCAGGACAGACTCTGAGGTTATCGAACGATGACCACTGCGAGCTAACCGAGATACTTCGGCCCAATCTCCGCGCATGAGCGCTTCCTTCTTTTTCCGACTCCAACCTTTGATCTGTCGCTCACAAGATAACGCTTCTTCCCGAGTCAAGAATTGCTCTGAGAACATCAACCTTACTGGAAGTCGCGCCGAAGTGTAGCCCTCAAATTCACCAGTCTCATGTTTTGCTAAGCGCTCTTCGAGATTATCGGTATGCCCAGTGTAGTAAGAGTTATCGGCACAAAGCAGAATATAAACCCAGAAACTCATAATCTTGTCACTCAATGATCGCTTGTCCCGCGCAGTATTCCGCGCAAGCGCAATTTGCTTGTCGGAGCCCTTCGACCGAGCTCAGGGCGAACGGAGTTTAGGCATGTCATATCGGTTTGCCTACCGACATCAAACATCGACGAAATCATTGCTTCTTGCCGGAAAAGTACTGGCTTTCCACTTTTTCCGAGTCGTAGGTGACAAACTTGTTTTCACCCTCCGCTCGCAGCTGGGGACTTTCGTTTTCATCGAAGAGCGCTGCCGCGCCGTCGCGCAGATCGCCACCGACCAGCGGAGGCGAATGAGATTCAACGACGGTGGTGATGGCGTGGGAACGATTCCATGCCCAGTGGACGCGATTCGCTGGGATTCGATGAAAATCGCCTGCCTTACAGTAATAACCCTTGTCTTCTACGAAAAACCAGATTTCGCCTTCGAGCACGTGATTGATTTGCTCCGAAGCGTGCATGTGGGGCCTGGTATGGTAGCCCGGCGGTCGCAACGCGACGAGAAGACTGCTCTCGTTACCGTATGCCTGCCGAATGATCATCGAGCCTTCGCCTTCTCCGGTCTTGAGCACGACCTTTTTCTCCGGCACATTTTCACGCTTTACCTGTAGAGACATTTTGTTTCTCCTTCTTCTCCGAACCTTGGCGTCCTTTGCGCACTTTGCGCGAGATAACTCTTCTCCGAAATCCTTTTTCCTCGCGCCAAGCACGCTAAGCTCACAAAGGCCTCCCGCCTTTCCCATTATCTCGTTTTTTTTGGCGTCCTTGGCGTTCTTTGCGGGAGAATATTCTTATCCGATCGGCAGCGTGAACGTGAACTTACTGCCCTTGCCCGCTTCGCTCTCCACCCAAATCTTTCCCCCGTGCAGCTCGACGAACTTCTTGGCGAGAGTTAACCCCAGTCCCGTTCCCTCGATCTTGTGCGCATAGTCGGAGCCCACCTGGCGAAACTCCTCGAATATCTTTGGCTGGTCTTCCGGGGCGATGCCGATGCCGGTGTCACTCACCGAGATTTCCACAGAACCATCAGCATGCCGGGCCTTGATTCCGATCCGTCCTCCCTCCGGCGTGAACTTCACCGCGTTGGAAAGCAGATTGAGAAGTATCTGTTTGATCTTGCGCTCATCACCGACGATGTCACCAAGGCGCTCGTCGATCATAACGTCGAGAGTGATGCCGTGTCTTGTAGCCCGCTCGCGCACGAAGGTGCGCGCGTTGTCGATGGCCAACGGAAGATCGAACGTCGCCAGCTCCAGCTCCATGCGCCCGGCCTCGACCTTGGACAGATCGAGAATCTCATTGATCAGTGAGAGCAGATGGCGGCCGGAGGTGAGGATGTCGTCGGTGTACTCGGCTTGTTTCTCGTTTAGCTCGCCAAAGAGTTTTTCCTGCAACACTTCAGAGAAGCCAATGATGGCATTAAGCGGCGTGCGCAGCTCATGGGACATGTTGGCGAGGAACTCCGATTTGTGCCGGTTGGCGGCTTCAATCTGCTGGCTCTTTTCCTCGATCTCGCGGAACAGCCGGGCGTTTTGAATCGCCAGGGCGGATTGGCTGGCGAAGGTTTGCAGGAGATTCACGATCTCGGTTGAGAAGCTGCCAGCTTCCTTGCGCCAGACCGTCAAGGCGCCCATGATTCGCTCCTCGCGCAGCAGCGGAACCGCTAGAACAGATCGATAGCCGAGACGTGCAAGCATGGGCCGCACGCGAGTACCCGTATATTCTCGCTCCTCTAAAATGTCCGGCACTTGAACTGGCGCACGAACCGTCGCCATTTGCCCCGTCGCGCCTTGCCCCGGACGGACCGGTGTCACCTGAAGCGCCTGAACTATCTCTCCCTCCATGCGGAAACTCGCCCTGAGGTGAAACTCTTGCGCAGCTTCGTCGAACTCGTAGATAACCCCCCCGCTGGTTCCGGAGAGCTGCACCGCGTGGCCAACAATGGCGCTGAGCACAGTCTGGAGATCGAGAGTAGAGCTGACGGCTTGGCCAACCTCGCCCAGCGCTTTGAGTTCTCCAACCGACCGCGCCAACTCGCCGGTCCGCGCCTCCAGTTCTTGGAACAGCCGGACGTTCTCGATGGCGATCACGGCCTGGTCGGCGAAAGTTTCGAGCAACTTGATTTGCGCCGGGGTGAAGGGGCGCACCTCGGTGCGACGTGCGTTCAGTAATCCAATGAGTTCCCCGTGCTGACGAAGGGGAACGGACAAGTGGGTGCGGAGGTTGCCGGCAGAACCTATCTCCGGGAAGTCGTTCTGCGCGCGGACGTCGTGAATATGGAGCGCGCCATGCTCGCGCATCCAGCGATACTGTGGCTCATCAATACTGATCTCGACACGGCGAATGGGTACGGGACCAAAATGAGCCCGTGCAACCATCACGTCCCCCTCGTGCAGCCGCAGCACCACGTCATCGATCACGCAAACCCGTGCGGCGCTCTCGACGATGGCGTCGAGGACCGGTTGCACGTCAGTAGGCGAGCGGCTGATGATGCCGAGCACTTCGGAAGTTGCGGTCTGATGCTCGAGAGCCTCGCGCAGCTCTGAATTGCGTTCTTGCAATTCTTTGAACAGCCGCACGTTCTCAATCGCGATCACAGCTTGATCGGCGAAAGTTTTTAGTAGGGCGATTTGTTTTTCTGTGAAGGGGCGAACTTCGGTGCGCTGAATAATGATTACACCGACGGCAGTGTCCTCGCGCATTAGCGGCACGGCCAGATTTGTCCGAATACCTAGACGATGGGCGACCTCGGCGTCGCCGGGAAACTCGCTTTCAACCTCCGTAGCGAGATCGTGGAGGTGTATAATTCGTCGCTCGATCACCGCCCGGTGCGAGAGCTTGCCACGATCCAGGGCGGCTTCTGCTCCGACGGGTCCTCGTGACAGTCCTCCAAAAACAGCCGCGCGCCGAAGAATGTCACCATCCACGCGGTGAATCACGGCATGGCTTGCATCGCAGAGTCGTGCGGCATTCTCGGCGACCACATCAAGAACCGGTTGGATGTCCGTCGGCGAACTGGCGATGACGCCCAAAATCTCACTCGTGGCCGTCTGCTGCTCCAGTGATTCTTTGAGTTCTTGAAACAAGCGCACGTTCTCAAGTGCAATGACCGCTTGATCGGCGAAGGTTTCCAGGAGTTTGATCTGCGCCGGGGTGAAGGGGCGAACGTCTATGCGACGAGCGTTGAGCGCCCCGACTAGTTGGCCTTGCTGATGAAGGGGCACGGACAGCAGCGTACGCCAACCGCCAATGACTCCGACTTGAAGTTCCGGCCGCTCACGGACGTCCGGGACGTGGAGCGTTCCACATTCGCGAAGCCATCGATACTGTGGTTCTTCGACATCGATATCACCACGGTAGACAGGCATGGGACCAACATGGGCCCGCGGAACCATGCTGTTTTCAACGCGCATTCGCAACATCACGTCATCGATTCCACAGACCTTCGCTGCGCTCTCGACGATAGCATCGAGCACTGGCTGCACATCCGTCGGCGAGCGGCTGATGATGCCGAGCACTTCGGCTGTTGCCGTCTGATGCTCCAGCGCTTCGCGCAACTCGGCATTGCGCTCGCCGAGTTCACGGAAGAGTCGCACGTTCTCGATTGCGATCACCGCTTGATCGGCGAAAGTCTTGAGTAGGGCTACTTGTTTTTCGCCTGAAGGGTCGAACCTCCGGGCGACGAATGACGAGGGAGCCGATAGCTACGCTTTCACGCAAGAGCGGCGTGGCAAGATAGTTCGGTGCCTGTACGTGCGCCGGCTGGCTTCCTGAGTGTCTCGGAGAACTCTGTTTCAAGCTCTTGCCGCAAGGATCATCCACGTGAAGTCGTTTGCCGATGTCAATGATTGCTCGGTCCAGGCATGGCGCGGCCGGTGAGGCGATTGGCTATTGATAGGCGCTCGACTGCAACACCTGGAACCGGACCGTATCGCGCCGCCATTCGGCATGACATGTCCATCAACGCGATCGCAACATGACAGCATCGTCCGCGCCACAAACCGGGCAGCATTTTCCGCGACTAGTTTCCAGCACCGGCTGGATATCCGTCGGCGAGCTGGCGATTACACCCAAGATTTCACTGGTCGCGGTCTGTTGTTCCAATGCTTCTTTCAGTTCTCGGAACAACCGCACGTTCTCGATCGCGATCACTGCCTGGTCAGCGAATGTTTCAAGGAGCTTGATCTGCGCCGGGGTGAAGGGGCGCACCTCGATGCGACGTGCGGACAAGTACTCCAATGAGTTCCCCTTGCTGGCGAAGAGGAACGGACAAGAAGGTGCGCCAGCTGCCGGTAGCCACCATTGGAAATCGTTCTGCGCGCGGATGTCGGGAATATGGAGCGTGCCATGCTCGCGTATCCAGCGAAACTCTGGCTCATCAATACCGATCTCGACGCGACCAATGGGAATGGGACCAAAATGAGCCCGCGGAACCATAATGTCTCCCTCGCGAGCCGCAGCACCACGTCATCGATCCCACAAACTCGCGCGGCGCTCTCGACGATGGCGTCGAGGACCGGCTGCACGTCCGTAGGCGAGCGGCTGATGATGCCGAGCACCTCGGCCGTTGCCGTCTGATGCTCAAGGGCCTCGCGCAATTCCGCGTTGCGCTCGCCGAGTTCCTTGAACAAGCGCACGTTCTCGATGGCGATCACGGCTTGGTCGGCGAAAGTTTCCAGTAGCTTGATTTGTCTGTGCGAGAAAGGACGAACTTCCGTTCGCCTGATACTGATCACACCAATGGGAGCGCCCTCTCTTAGCATTGGCGTACAAAGAATAGTCCGGACTCCAAAGCGCGCGCCCTCACTCTCGGGATATTCGGTTTTCGCTGCTTCCAAAAGATCGTGAACATGCACGGTCTCTCGGTTACGAAGCGCTCGGCTACTGGGACCTCGTAGGCTCGTGGATCTAAACTCCGGAGCTGGCAGAGTTCCGTAAGATGCCACTAACCGGATTCCATCACCATCAACGAGGCGAATCTGTGCATCGGTTGCCTCGCATAGTCGGGCGGCATTTGCTGCCACGGTGTCCAGCACCGGCTGAATATCCGTCGGCGAGCTGGCGATGACGCCCAGGATTTCGCTCGTGGCGGTCTGCTGCTCCAGTGCTTCGCGCAGTTCGGAGTTGGATGATTCAAGCTTTGTGGTTTTGTCGCCAAGTTCCTGAAATAAACGCGCGTTCTCAATCGCGATCATCGCTTGAGCGGCAAAGGTTTCCAGCAATCTAATTTGCTTATCCGAGAACGGACGGACCTCTCGTCTGCGGATATGGATAGCACCAATGGCAATACCTTCACGAAGTAACGGTGTGGAGAGCACCGTACGGAGGCCCATTGCGATTCCACGGGTCTTGGCACCCGGAAATTCAGCTTCGGCTGTTTGAAGGTCAGGGATATGGATCGTCTGCCGGTCGGCAATCGCTCGACCCGGTGGCGTATCGCGATCAATGATGCGGCCCTCACCCAGGGCAGTCGCCATGGGAACCGGTCCAAAATGGGCTGCACGGCGGTAAGAATTGCCATCCACTCGAAAAATGGCGGCATCTTCCGCTTCACACAGTTTTGCCGCTCGCTCGGCAATCGCATCGAGCACAAGTTGAAGCTCAGTCGGCGAGCTCGCGATCATCCGCAGAATATCGCTCGCGGCCGCTTCCCGGGCGAGCGCCTCGTCGAGCTCCCGCCGCAATGACTGAAAGTTTTCTACTTTTTTCGGCTGTGACTTTTTCACCACCGGCCGGCGCGGCTTTGCCTTTGTTTTCCGGGAACCTTTCTTTGTGGTGGCAGCCATAGAAAGACCGAGATAGGGATCGCTGACTTTTATGTCAGGCGGTTCGGGGCGTCAAGCAAGTAAGATTGGGGAAAGAGGGCAGAAGATGACTCACCGCGGAGGCGCCGAGGACGCGGAGTAAAGAATTTATTCAAAGGGGTCCGATTCGGAAAAAAGTTTGCGTCTTTCCTCGCCTGCGCGATATATTCCGACTTTCTCTTGCGGAACTATCGCGCACTGTGCGAATAACCACCGGATATTCACCGCGGAGACGCCGAAGACGCGGAGTAAAGAGTTTATTGATCAAAATGAACTTTCGAACTCTGCGAACTCTGCGCCTCGTGCGGTGCAATCTCTCTTTCTGACGGTCTTTGTCGTGAATCAATGCCCGCACATGCGCTGATACCAGCCGCCGGGGGCGAACACTTTGCTGAACCAGTCGCCGCGCAGCTGCGCGTCGAGCTTGCAATCGATTACCATCGGTCCGTGGCGCTCATCGAGCCAGGTTCGCAGCCTTTCAAGGTCTCCGACGTCGCGGACGGTGATTCCATCGGCGCCCATCGCCGTGGCGATGGCGGCAAAGTCATTGTCGCGGAAGAAAGCCCCATGTCCCGGCAAGCCGACGTTTTGGAGCAAATGCACCTCCGCGCCATACGACGCGTCGTTGAGGACGACCACGAGCGCCGGAATTTTATAACGCACGAAAGTCTCGAGCTCACCGAGACTCATCATGAGCCCGCCATCACCCGGGGTGCAAATGGTCAGACGATCGGGGTGGGCGACCGCGGCGCCGAAGGCGGTTCCCAAACCTAAACCGACCGCCATGAAGTCGTTGGAAAAAACAAAGCCGGCGGCGTCCGGCGCGGAAAGGTAGATGATCGGCCAGCCCATGCAATGCCCGCTGTCGATCACGACAGTTCTATTTCGCGGTAGCATCCGATCGAGATTGAGCATCAATGTGCGCGGATCGATCGTGCGGCCGTTGCTTTGATCCTGGAAGTTATCGAGTCGAAATGATTCGATCTCCCGGCGGATCTCCGGCGTGCGAAAACCGGTAGCGCTAAAGCCGCGCTGAGCCGACTCCTCGGTTAGAGCTTTGGCGGTCGCCGCTACGTCGCCTACCAAACCAAAATCAGCAGATGTAAGAGCGCCGATGGCCGCGCTGTTTCTGTCGCACTGCAGAATACGCGCGGTGGGACTATAGAGCTCGCGGTTTCGGGTGGTCCAGTAGTTCAGGCTGGCGCCAAACGCCAAAATCAAATCAGCCTGTGGAAGCAGCCGCTCACCCAGTTCCCAGGCAAATCCGCCGGAGCTTCCGACGTAAAAAGGATTCCCCGCAAACAAACCCTTGGCCTGGGCGGTGGTCGCCAACAATGCGCCGATCTGCTCGGCCAAACGTTCTAGCGCTTCCCTGGCGTTCGAACGAACTGCCCCCCGGCCGGCGATGATCGCCGGCCGCTTAGAGGCGGCGATTAACTCCACGGCGCGGCGAATTTCTTCAGCCGGAGGCCGGCTCGGCATTGACGTTTGCACTGTCACCGCAGCTAATCCATCCGCCTCACACTCCAGCCCTTGCATGTCACTCGGGATGGAGATCGCGATGGGCTGCTGCTCGGCTAGAGCTCGATTGTAAGCGCGGGTGAGATCGATCATCAGCGTCTCTGGCGAGCGCACTCGTGCCACGGTAACACCGACCGATTTGAATATGGCAGTCTGGTCGACATCCTGATTGTGCCGTAAGATCCGTGCCGCGGTATCGCCCGCAAGGAGTAACATCGGAGTGCTGGCTTTGCGCGCCTCGGTCAAAGCCGTGAGAGTGTTGGTGACGCCCGGCCCCTGCGTGACGCTGCAAACACCGACCCGGCCGGTCACGCGAGCGTAGCCATCTGCCATGGCCACCGCGCCCCCCTCATGACGAGCGGCATAGTAAGGCATACCCAGTTCCTCTGCCAGGTGCGTCATAAAGCGCAGATTACCATCGCCCATCAGGCCAAACGTCGCCTGCACGTTGAGACGTTTTAGAGTTTCACCGATGGCTTCGTAGACGCGCATAGCAGTTCCTCTTATGTTTTTGAGTTAAGGAGTATTCACCACAGAGACGCAGGACATGAGAAAAAATACCCGGCGGCTCAGGGGCGTAGTATATATAGGAGCATACTGAAGTTCAGAGCAAGAGCCGGACTCTTATAATAGAAGTCAGACGTGAAGCGGAGCGGACGAGGAGAAAAGAGAGTGGGGATTGAACAAGGGAGATTGGCGGGGTGTGAAGCGGCGGTTTTGAGTGAAGCTGAAGGGGAAGGCAGGCCGAAGTCTGAAGCCAGGTTTAGCAAGCCGCGCTACGAAGTGATCGACCGCGAGCAGCTGTGTTGGCGGCGGGTGGATGTAGAGCGGCTGATCGGGGAAGAGCATGCGGCGCGAGCGATCTGGGAATTTGTTGGGCGGCTGGATATGAGCGGGTACCGAGAAGAGGTTCGAGCGGTGGAGGGCAAAGCGGGACGGCCCGGGTGGGAGCCGCGGTTACTGATCAGCCTGTGGGTGTATGCGTACAGTCAAGGAGTCGGATCAGCGCGAGCGATCGAAGAGTTATGTGAATGGGAGCCGGCCTACCAGTGGCTGACGGGATCAAGAGTGGTCAATGCCCATACGCTATCGGACTTTCGCGTCAAGCACGACAAGGCGCTCCAAGGATTGTTCGTCCAGATCCTGGGGCTGTTGAGTGCCGATGGACTGATCACGCTGGAACGGGTGATGCAGGACGGGACCAAGATTGGAGCGAAGGCGGCCCAGGATAGTTTTCGGAGAAAAGAGCGAGTCGAACAAGCGCTCAAAGAAGCCAAGGAGCAAGTCGCCGCGCTCCAAGCGCAGAGCGAAGAGGAAACCAGCCGGCGCATGGCCACGGCACGCCAGCGAGCGGCCCGCGAACGCCAGGAGCGGTTGGAGCAGGTGCTTAAGGAATTTGAGCAACTGGAGAAAGAAGGCAAGGACAAAGAGCACAGACGAGTCAGCACGAGTGATCCTGAGGCGCGAGTGATGAAGCAACCTGACGGTGGCTTTGCGCCGAGCTCCAACGTGCAGATCGACACCGATGCGAAGAACTGTGTGGTGGTGGCGGTGGGAGTGGTGCAAGCGGGCAATGACTTCGAGCAATTGGAGCCTGGGATTGACCGAGTGCAACGGAACCAAGGCGAGACCCCTAAAGAGGTGGTCACCGACGGAGGATTTGTCAGCCGAGATACGATCGTGGCGATGAAGCGGCAGGCCATAGAGTACATCGCCCCCTGTGTCGATGAGGCGGGCAAGGGACAGAGTTCCTATGACAGCCGCGGCGTGAGCGCCGAGTATCAAAGTTCCCAGTTTATCTACGATGCCCAGAGCAATAGTGATCGCTGTCCGCAGGGAAAGATACTCTCGTACGAGGGCAAAGAAGAGCGCCACCTGCAGCTGAGCTAGCGGTATCGAGCGCAGAGATCGGACTGCGAGGGATGTCCGATGAAGAGCCAATGTTGTCCTGGGAATCGAGTGACGGGGCGATCGGTGCATCGCAGCGAAGAGTTGGCCGAAGTGGCTGAGTTTCGCCACAAGATGCAGAGCGAAAGAGCGCGCGAGATCTACAAAACCAGAGCGCAGGTGGCCGAGACGCCAATCTGTGGATCAAGGCGAAGTTTGGGCTACGCCAGTTCAGCGTGCGCGGGTTAGTCCAGGTGGGGATGGAGGCGTTGTGGGCTTGTCTAACTTATAACATCCGCATCTGGATTCGTCTGTGCTGGAGACAAGTGGCAACGGTACCCGCGTCCTGAAAAGGGAGAAGCAGCTCGTGTAGAGGGGAAAATCGCGAGTTGGGGCGGCTAATGAGCCCAACAGCGTGTCCGAATCGGCTCAACCACTGAGCACGGATGGTTTTTCTGCAACTGAGAAAACCGCCGACATGCGAGAACGACTCACGTCGCCAAGTTTCGATTTTTTCTCACGACCGTAGAGTACACAGAGTTCGGAGTATTTTCTTAATAAAAAAACCTTTACTCTGCGACCTCCGCACCTCCGCGGTGAATACCCCGATACTCTCTCCGCCACGGACCTGGCTAGACCTTCGGCAGCCGGTCGATAACCGCGCGTGGAATGAAATCTTCGAGGCGCGTTTTTTCCATGGCCGTTTTTGGAACGGCCACGCGAGCTTCGTAGGGACGCTGAACCGGCTTCGTCGCGTCGATGATCATCTTGGCGGTCATGATGTTGTCGGTCTGGGAAGGGTCGAGAGTGTTGCCTTTGACGTTTTTAATGATGTCTACGTCCTGGTCCGCTTGCACCCGCGTGGCGACGGCCCACATGACTTCTTCTTCGTTATAAATGTCGATATCAGCGTCGACGACGACGACGTGCTTGACGAAGTCGCAGCCGCCGAGCGCGGCCAGCGCCGCCTGCTTGGTCTCGCCGTCAACTTTCTTGTCGATGGAAATGTAGCAGTTAAAACGGCAGCTACCCGACATTGGGAAATGCACGGCTTTGATCGTCGGCACGACGCCGCGGATGAGATTAAACAGGCTTCCTTCCTTGGGAATGCCGCCGAGCACCCATGTGTCGCGATGGCCTGTAAAGATATGCTGAAAGATTGCGTCGCTGCGGTGCGTGATGGCGCTCACTTCGATGACGTTACGCAACCGCTGCGGGCCGTGTAGCCGGTAAATTCTCCGAATGGCCCCTCGACTTCTTTCACATTGGGCAGCACATGCCCTTCGATCACCATCTCGGCGTCGGCCGGTACCATGAAATCTTCGCCGAGGGTTTCCGACGGCGTGAGCCGAAGCGCCGCGCCCATAATGGCGCCGACCTTGGCGTAATCGTCCACACCGAATGGTGAGACATTCAGCGAGCCCAAATAAAATGCCGGATGATGGCTGACGACGATGGCCACAGGCGTCGCCCGGTTTTTCTCCTCGTTCTGGCCGATGGATTTGCCAGTTGTGCCGCGGCGACATGTGCAGGCCGAGCTTTTTCTTGGACCTTTCACCATATTGCGTTGGAAGGCGATATTGTAAAAACCTCCATCGGGGTCCTTCATTACCGGCGTCATGTCGATGTACGGCGCCGGGTCCATCGCATGGTGGCGAACGACGGGGAGATCGTAGATCGCCTCGTCGCCGCGCTTGATGACCTGTTTGACCGGCGCCTCGCTGCGGGCAATCATTACCGGAGCAAGCAACATGTCCTCGCGGCGCGCATACTCCAGGCTCAGCGGCAAGTCGCCTTCATTGGCTTTCATGCCGAGAGACAGCGCGCAACGCTGGCGGGTGGCGAAGACATTGCTCAGCAGCGGGAAAGCGGAGGGTTTACCGTTGAGATCGAGCGGTTTCTCAAAAAACAGGACAGGAAATTTTTTTTGATTCTCGAGGTGCTGGAGCAGAGCGGTCACTTCGAAGTCTTTAGGCGAGACCGGGCGGTCGATGCGGACAAAGTCATAGGGCAGCCGCTCTTGCAGGTCGTCGAGAAAGTCTCGCAGATCCTTGCTCATGGAAA
>CAWDPO010000010.1:0-287296 GCA_963804165.1 uncultured delta proteobacterium | reverse complement strand
CGCTTCTGGCGCGCCGAGGGGCGGCCGTGAGCGCGGCAAGGACGGCGCCGGCCTACGGCTCGCGATCGTGGCCGGGATCGTCGACGGCCACGCCGGGAGCGTCTCAGCCGCGAACGCCCCGGGCGGCGGTGCCGCGTTCGAGGTCCGGCTCCCCGCCCGCACCTGAGGCGAAGGTCTCGCGGTAGGCCCGCGGTGAGGTGCGCAGCCGCGCCGCGAACTGCCCCGCAGCGTCGCGGGGAGGCGTAGCCCGCCCGGCGGGCGATCAGCGCGACGGGCGCGTCGGCGTGCGCACCGGCGTCGAGCCCGCGGCGACCAGCCCGGAACGCATACCAGGGATGGGCGATGTCACGAGCGATCGGAGCCCGAAGACCTCACACGGGATCGCGAGGTCGAAGGTCAGCGCGCCCTGGTCGATCACCGCCGCGACCGTGTGCATGTCCGAAAGCTGCCGCGATAGTCGTCTCAGGGTCAGCCATCTCGACGCGAGACGATCCGGCAGGATGCGCCGCTGGCTAGCTCCTTCGTCGTCCTGCTCGCGAGGTTGCGGCGACGGAGACCGACGCCACGGCGAGTCGAAGGAGAAGGCTCCCACGGCGCGAAGCACGTACGACGGCGCTGCAAGGCGGCCGGGGACTTCTGGCCGACGATGGTGTTCGCCCGCTCCGCCGGGACGTGACACTGGGTCGCGTGCAAGGAACAGCTGCGCGTGGGTCGAGCTCCGACGGGCAGCACCAGATCGATTGCTCAACGGGCCGCCGATCGCGTTGCTGGCGGCGTTCGAAGCGCCTGTGGGCGCTTGGACGGCCGCGGCACCCTGTACCGGTTCGAGGATAGGACGGGTCGAGTCCCAGGCTCGCCTTGGGGTTGCAGGCGCCGTAGAACCTGTGGGCCGAAGCGGACACGTTGTGGGTTGGCCGACGACCAGGCGGGCCAGGTGGTGCGGATCGATCCCGGGCGGTGCGCGTGCGCGCGCGGATCGCGGTCGGCGACGGTCCTTCCGGCATGGCCTTCGACGGCACGACGGCATGGGTGGTCAACCACCGCGACCGCAGCCTGTGGGAGATCGACACGCTGGTGCCCGGGCGCCCGCCGACCGTCGTCACGCGGCCGCGCGGGCGGACCGACGTTCACGGTCTGCTCACTGACGGGGATGGCGTTTGGCTCGCCGACACGACCAATGGCTACGTGTACCGGTTCGCGAATCCCGAGTTGTCTCGCGCCCGGAATCCGCGACACAATGGACTTCCGCTCGCGTGCCGGCCCACGTCCGTGTCCACTGCCTTCCGCGACCGGGCGTTCCGGGAGACTGACCACCTCCCGCGACCCGGCGCCGGCACGCGAGCACGATAATCCCTCTCTCCGTACCGGCAGGGAGGAGAGAGATGTCCGTCGATCAGTGGCTCGGCAGCTTCGAGGAGGCGCTCGCGTCCGGCGACGCGTGCGGCCGCGGCCGGAGCTGTTCGCCGACGAGTGCTACTGGCGCGACCTCGTCGCCTTCACCTGGAACATCAAGACCCTCGAGGGCCGGGACGAGGTGCGGGACATGCTCGACGCCACGCTCGACGCGCGTGCAGCCGCAGCGGCTGGGCCCTCGCCGAGGACGCCGACCGACGGCCGACGGGGTCACCGAGGCCTGGATCACCTTCGAGACCGACGTCGGCCGCGGCTATGGGCTATCTGCGGCTGAAGAGCGGCAAGATCTGGACGCTGCTCACCACCCTGGACGAGCTCAAGGGCCACGAGGAGCCGAAGGGCCCGCGCCGGCCGCAGGGGCGCGACGCACGGCGCATCGCCGCGCCGCAAGACCTGGAAGGAGGAGCGCGAGGAGGAGGCCGAGGACGCTCGGCTACGAGACGCAGCCCTACGTGGTGATCATCGGCGGCGGCCAGGGCGGCATCGCGCTGGGCGCCCGGCTGCGGCAGCTCGGCGTGCCGACGATCATCGTGGAGCGCAACGAGCGCCCCGGCGACTGCTGGCGCAAGCGCTACAAGTCGCTCTGCCTGCACGACCCGGTCTGGTACGACCACCTGCCCTACATCGACTTCCCGAAGAACTGGCCGGTCTTCTCGCCGAAGGACAAGATCGGCGACTGGCTGGAGATGTACACGAAGGTCATGGAGCTCAACTACTGGAGCTGCACCGACCGCCAAGTCGGCGCCGTTCGACGAGGCCAGGCAGGAATGGACCGTCACGGTCGAGCGCGACGGCCAGGAGATCGTGCTGCGGCCGAAGCAGCTCGTGTTCGCGACCGGCATGTCGGGCAAGCCGAACATTCCCGAACTTCAAGGGCATGGAGAGCTTCCCGGGCGAGCAGCACCACTCGTCCCAGCATCCCGGCCCGGACGGCTACGTCGGCAAGAAGGTCGTGGTGATCGGCTCCAACAACTCGGCCCACGACATCTGCGCCGCGCTCTGGGAAGCGGGCGTGGACGTCACGATGGTACAGCGGTCCTCGCACGCACATCGTGCGGTCCGACACGCTGATGGAGCTCGGCCTCGGCGACCTCTACTCCGAGCAGGCCGTCGCGAGCGGCATCACGACCGAGAAGGCGGACCTGATCTTCGCCTCGCTGCCCGTACCGGATCCTGCACGAGTTCCAGATCCCGCTCTACGACAAGATCCGCGAGCGCGACGCCGACTTCTACCGCGCCTCGAGGAGGCCGGCTTCCAGCTCGACTGGGGCGAGGACGGCTCGGGCCTGTTCATGAAGTACCTGCGCCGCGGCTCGGGCTACTACATCGACGTCGGCGCGTCCGAGCTCGTCATCGACGGCAAGATCAAGCTCGTCGCCGGCCAGGTCGCGCGAGATCACCGAGACCGCGGTCGGTGCTCGACGACGGCACGGAGCTCCCGGCCGACGTGATCGTCTACGCCACGGGCTACGGCTCGATGAACGGCTGGGTCGCCGACCTCATCTGCCAGGAGGTCGCCGACAAGGTCGGCAAGGTCTGGGGCCTCGGCTCGGACACGCCCGAAGGACCCAGGCCCGTGGGAAGGCGAGCAGCGCAACATGTGGAAGCCGACCCAGCAGGAGGCGCTGTGGTTCCACGGCGGCAACCTGCACCAGTCGCGCCACTACTCGCACTACCTGGCGCTGCAGCTCAAGGCGCGGATGGAGGGATTCGACACCCCGGTCTACGGCCTGCAGGAGGTGCACCATGTCGGATAGGTGTCCCCTCGGGGCGGATCCCGTTCGTCTACCCAGTCATGCACTACGCACTCCTGATCTACGAACGGCCCGCGAACTACGAGGGCATGGGCGAGGACGAGCGGCGCGCGATGACCGCCGAGTACATGGCCGTCGGCGAGCAGTCGGTCGGCTCCGCGCACCTGCAGCCGACCTCGATGGCGACGACGGTGCGCGTGGCCGACGGCGAGACGCTCGTCACCGACGGCCCGTTCGCCGAGACCAAGGACGTCTTCGGCGGCTACTACGTGATCGAGGCCGACGACCTCGACGCGCGCGATCGCGCTGGCCGCGCAGGTGCCGGCGGCGCGGTTGGGCGGCTGCGTCGAGATCCGCCCCGTGCGGGGGTTCCTGCGCTGACGACCTGCGCGACGAGTGGGGCGCGTCCTCGCCATCCTGTCGGCCTCCTCGGCGACTTCGACCTCGCCGAGGAGGCCGTCGCAGGACGCGTTTCTGCGCTCGCCGCGGAGCGCTGGCCGCGCGACGGCGAGCCCGGACAACCCGCGCCGCCTGGCTGATCACGGTCGCCAAGCGGCGCGCGATCGACCGGCATCCGGCGCGAGAAGGTGCTCGCGGCGAAGCTCGCACGAGCTCGAGGAGCCCGTGGTGATGGAGGAACCGAACATCCCCGACGAGCGGCTGGAGCTGATCTTCACCTGCTGCCATCCGGCGCTGAACCGCGAGGCGCAGGTGGCGTTGACGCTGCGCGCGCTCGGCGGGCTCTCGACCGAGGAGATCGCCGCGCGTTCCTCGTCGCGCCCGAGACGATGAAGCGCCGGCTCACGCGCGCCAAGGCGAAGATCCGCGGCGCCGGCATCCCGTTCACGCGTGCCGTCGCGACGCAGCTGCTGCCGGAGCGCCTGCGTCGGTGCTGGCGGTCGTCTACCTGATCTTCAACGCCGGCTACGACGACCGCGCGTCGCTGGCCGAGGAGGCGATCCGGCTCGGCGCGGGTGCTGGCCGCGCTGATGCCCGACGAGCCGCGAGGTCGCGCGGCCTGCTCGCGCTGATGCTCTTCACGACGCGCGCCGGGCCTCGCGCTTCGTGGGCGGCGAGCTCGTGCTGCTGGCCGACCAGGACCGCTCGCTCTGGGATCGCGCGCAGATCGAGGAGGCGCCGCGCGATCCCGCTGACGATCGCGCGGCCCGTACGTGCCTGCAGGCCGCGATCGCGTCGCTGCAACTCGAGCCGCCCGTCGACTGGCCGCAGGTGGTCGCGCTCTACACGTCGCTGGCGGCGTGACGCGCTCGCCGGTCGTCGAGCTCAACCGCGCGGTCGCGGTCGCCGAGGCGGGCGACGTCGAGGGCGCGCTGGCGCTCGTGGACTCGCTGACGCTCGACGGCTACCGCTACCTGCACTCGACCCGCGCCGAGCTGCTGCGGCGGCTCGGCCGCGCGGGGCGAGGCGCGGGCGGAGTACGAGCGGGCGCTCGAGCTCGGTCCGACCGAGCCCGAGCGCCGCTTCCTCGAGCGTCGGCTCAGAGAGGATGATCTCGCAGCCCGGCGTCGGTCGACGCCGGGTCGAACGCGACCCCGTCGTTGCCCGGCGCCGCAGTCGGCGACGTCCTGCTCGCCGTCGTCGACGCGCACCTCGTCGTCGCCGGCGCCGCCCTTGATGACGTTCTTCCCGGGCGCGCCGGTCAGCTTGTCGTTGCCGTCGCCGCCGGTCAGGTTCTCGATCCCGCTGGGCGTTGTCGCGGAACCCGACCGGGGCCGTCGGACGGTGCCGCCGTCGTCGAGGAAGATCGAGGCCGCGAGCGTGACGTCGAGGTCCTCGGTGAACTCGCCCGAGCGGTTGGAGTAGTCGAGCACGTCGATCCCGGAGCCGCCGAGGTATTGGTCGCTGCCGAGGTCGCCGATGACGATGTCGTCGCCTGCGCCGCCGTCGGCGCTGTCGTCGCCGGCCCCGCCGTCGAGCGTGTCGCCGCCGCCGTTGCCGTCGAAGTTGTTGGAGACCGGCAGCGCCGCCTGCCCGATCAGCGTGTCGGCGCCGGAGCCGCCCTCGAGGTTCTCGACGTCGTCGTAGACGTTGTCGCTTTCGCCCGCCTCGCCGTCGCCGTCGAGGCTGTTGAGCGAGACGGTGACCGGCGCGGTGCGGTCGGCGTAGGTGACGGTGTCGTCGCCCGTGCCGCCGAGCATGTTGTCGCCTCCCGCGTTGCCGTTGATCGTGTCGTCGCCGCCGAGCGTGACCACCGTGTCGTTCCCGGCCCGCGCCGGAGACCACGTTGCGCTCGTCGTTGCCGCGGATGAAGTCGCTGTAGGCGGAGCCGGGGACGTTCTCCATCTCCAGCAGGCGGTCGGGATCGGACTGCCGGCCGTCGTTGAACCCCGCAGTCGTCGAGCGTGACCTTGACCATGGTGTTCGCGGAGGCGTAGTTGATCGTGTCGACCCCGGTGCCGCCGCGCATGTCGTCGCCGCCGGGCTCCTCGATGAACGTGTCGTCGCCGCCGAGGCCCTTGAGCGTGTCGTCCCCAGGGCCGCCGTTCATGTGGTCGGGCCCCGGACCGCCCTGCAGCAGGTCGTCGCCGCTGTCGCCGTCCCACGCCGCCGGGAGCGCCGTGAGGTTCTTGATCGCGTCGTTCTTGTTGCCGCCCCACATCAGGGCGCCGTCGACGCCGCCCGGGCACAGCGCGTCGCCGTTGGCCTGCTCGATGCAGCCGCCGCCGTCGACCACGTCGCCGTTGGCGTCGCTGATCCGGATCTTCGCGCCGTCGTTGGAGACGACGACGTTCATCGGCGCGTCGGTGAAGATCGACGGCCGGTCGCGCACGAACAGATAGCTGCCGCTCAGGCCGGGCCCGAAGTTCCCGGTCTCGATCGAGACCTTCGTATCGGCGAACGCCGGTGGTGCCACGCCGAGTACCGCGGCGGCGGCGGCGGTCACGGCGAGGGCGAGTCTGGTGCGGGGCATGATGCCTCCATGCATCGGGGGTGTGGTGGCGGGGGAAGATCCCGCTCGCCCGCACCCCGGATCGATCGGGTGGATCCCTGATCTCTTGGTGCGGAATAGGTCCCGTGCGGCGTAGCGTCTAGGGGCGGCATGGAGTTGATCGGACGCGGACCGCGAGCTGACCCGGTTGCGCGCGCCTGCGGGACGGCGCTGGTCGTCGTCGAGGGCGAGCCGGGGATCGGCAAGACGAGCCTGCTGGCGGCGCTCTGCGCGGGCCGGGACGTGCTGCGCGGCGCCGCGACCGAGTTCGAGACCGGCGTCCCGTTCGCGCTCTTCGCCGACGCGTTCGCGCCGCTCGGCGCCGAGCGCGTGCGCAAGCTCAGCCGCGGTGACGGCGAGCTCGCCGCGCTGCTCGCCGGCGCCTTCGTGCCCGGGCCTGGGCGGCGAGCGCTACCGGCTGTTCGGAGCGGTGGCGATGCTGCTCGAGCGCTTCCCGTTGCTCGTCCTCGACGACGCGCATTGGGCCGACAGCGCCTCGATCGAGCTGATCGCCCACCTCGCGCGGCGTCGTCCGGCGCTTCCGGTCGTGCTCGCGCTGCGGCCGGGCCAGACGCCGGAGCCGCTCGCACGCGCCCTGCGCGGGTGCGAGCGGATCACGCTCGGCCCGCTCTCCCGCAGGACGCCGAACCGCTGCTGGCACGCGTCCCATCCTCGCTCCGCGGCGCGGTCTACGAGCGCGCGGGCGGCAACCCGTTCTTCCTCGACGCGCTCGCCCGCGCTCCGCTGACGCGCGCCTCATCGACGCTCGCGCACGGCGACGCCCCCGCTGCCCGTCGCCCTCGCTCTCGCCCGCACGCCGCGACCGCCGCCGCTCTACATCGCACTCTCCGCGGGCGCCGACGGCGTGCCCACCGCGATTCTCGAAGTGCTCGGCGACGAGCTCGCGGCGCTCTCGCCCGCCGCGCTCGCGTTCGCCCGTGGCGGCGCCGTCGCGGGCGACCCGTTCGCCCCGGAGCTCGCGGCCGCCGCGGCCGAGCTTGACGAGCCGACGCGCTGGCCGCGCTCGACGAGCTCGTGGCGGCGGAGTCGTCGCCGGGGCGGGCGCGCCGCGGCAATTCCGGTTCCGGCACCCGATCGTGCGCCAGGCGATCTACGCGCAGGCCGGCCCGGGCTGGCGGCTCGGGGCGCACGCGCGCGTCGCGGCTGTGCTGGCGCGGCAGGGCGCGGCGCCCGCGCGGCGGGCGCATCACCTCGAGCAGTGCGCGCAGCCCGGTGATCGCGCGGCGATCGCGATCCTCGCCCGGCGGCGTCCGACGCCGCGCCGCGCGCCCCCGCGGCCGCCGCGCGCTGGTGGGCCGCGGCGCTGCGCCTGCTGCCCGCGGACGCGCGGCAGGACGAGCGGCTCGGGCTGCTCGTCCCGATGGCGACGGCGCTCGGTGCGGCGGGCGAGCTGGCCGCCGGCCGCGACGCGCTGATGGACATCCTCGCGCTCGTCGAGCAGCCCGAGCTGCGCGGCGGCTGGTCGCCTTCATCGCGATGCTCGAGCAGCTGCTCGGTCACGGCGAGTCCGCGCACGCGCGGTTCGCCGGCGCGCTCGCGGCAGCAGCCGGACCCCGGCTCGGCGACCGCCACGGCGCTGCGGCTCGAGCTCGCCAAGGCGCGCTACTTCGTCGCCGACTGGGCGGGGATGCGCGGCCACGCCGCCGACGCGCTGGCCGCCGCGCGGGCGCTCGACGACGACGCCTGATCGCGGGGGCGGCCGGAACCCTGGCGCTCGCCGAGTACCACGTGTCCGACATCGCCGAGGCACGGGCGCTGCTCGACGAGGCCGCCACCCGGCTCGACGCCCTCGACGACGACGCCCTCGCGGGCAACCTCGACGCGGCGCTGATGACCGGCTGGGCCGAGCAGTGCCTCGCACGCTGGGACGACGTGCACCGCCACTACGAGCGCGCGCTCACGGTCGGCCGCGCGACCGGCCAGGGCTACCTGCTCGTGCCGATGACGATCGGCCGCTCCATCGCCCACGCCTGGCAGGGCCATCTCGGCCCGGCGGCCGAGCTCGCCGAGGAGGCGGTCGAGGCGGCCCAGCTCTCCGGCAACGACCAGTCGCTCGCGTGGTCACTGACCCTTCGCACCTGGATCGCCACCCGGTCCGGTGACCTGGAGCTCGCGCTCGCCGTCGGCGCCGAAGCGGTCGAGATCGCCGCCGGGCTGGCCGACACCCACTGGTCGGGCCTGGCCGGCTGCTACCTCGCCGAAGCGCGCCTGGAGGCGGGGAGGACGCGCGCGCCGACCTCGTCCGCGCCGCCGGCGGTCCCGACCTCCCGCTGATCGAACGCGCGTTCAAGCCGCAGTGGTACGAGATCCTGACGCGCGCCGAACTCGCCGCCGCCGGCCTCGGTGTCGGCGAGCCGCCGGCGCCCTCGTCCGCTCCGCCGCGCGCCGCCGCCGCCTCGCCGGGCCGGCCGCCGGCGTCCGCCTCGCCGCGCGCTGCCGCCGTCACGCCGGGCCCGCCGCCGGCGTCCTCGCCGCCGCGCCCCGCCGCGCATCTCCAGGCCGCCGAGGCCTGGGCGCTGGCCGCGCAGCGGGCGGCGTCCGGGCTCGGGCTTCCCGCCCGCACCGGGCCAGGCCCAGCGCGCCCGCGCGGCGGTCCTGCTCGCGCAGGGACAGGCGGCCCGCGCCGCCGAGACCGCGCGCGCCGCGGCCCGCCATTCCCACCAGGCGGGCAACGTGCTCGACGCGGCCCGCGCGCACCTGCTCGCCGGACAGGCGCTCGCCGTCGCGGGCCGGCCGCGCGAGGCGACCGTCGCGCTCACCGCGGCGCTCGGACACGAGCAGGCGCGCCGTCTGCACGACCAGGCCGCGCTCGAGTTGCGGCGGCTCGGGCCGCCGGGTCGCGCGCCAGGGCCGCCGTGCGGCGCGGCCCGAGCGCGGGGTCGAGGCGCCCTCACGGACCGCGAGCGCGAGATCCGCCGGGCTGATCGACCGCGGGGTACACGAACCGCAGCATCGCCGACGCAGCTGCACCTCTCGCCCAAGACGGTCGAGACGCACGTGGCGCACATCTTCGCCAAGCTCGGCGTGCGCTCGCGCGCGGCGGCGGCCGCGGCGATCTCAGGTGTTTCCCAGGCGGCTCCCGGGAACGGCTCAGGTGCCGTGCCGACGCTGAGGACGTGACGCGATCCCGAGCTCACGGCCAACGCCGCGAACGCTGCCCTTGAACTGCTGCCCGACGGCGTGCTCGTCGTCTGCGACGGCGAGGTCGTGCTCGCCAACCGCGCGCTTCGCCCGGCTCACGGGGGAGGACCTCACCGGCGTCCCGCGCCGGACTGGCTCCCCGCACCGGCTCCGGTGAGGTCCATGTGCGCGGGCGGCCGCGGTTCGTGACGGTCTCGCCGTGCGCGATCGGGTCGCGTCGTCACCGTCCGCGACGCGGGCGCCCCCTCCGTGCTCGCTCACCGCGCCTCCCACGACGGGCTCACCGGGCTGCTCAATCAGCGCGCGTTCCGCGAGCGGCTCGCGGCGGAGGCCGAGCGCTGCGCCGTCGACGGCCGCCCACTGACGTCGTCGTCATCGACCTCGACCACTTCAAGGCGATCAACGACGTCCACGGCCACCCGACCGGTGACCGCGTGCTGGCCGAGGCCGCGGCGCGGATCGCGGGCGCGGCGCGGGCGGTCGACGCCGTGGGCCGGATCGGTGGGGAGGAGTTCGCGTGGCTGCTGCCCGACGACTCGGCCGAGAGCGCGCTGATCGCCGCCCAGCGGCTGCGCTCCGCCATCAACGCGACGCCGTTCGCGGGTGGTCTGAAGGTCACGGCCTCGATGGGGATCTGCGACCTCAGCACCGCCCGCAACCCCGAGCGCCTGCTGGCGCGCGCCGACGAGGCGCTGTACTGGTCGAAGGCGTTCGGCCGCGACGCGGCGCTGGTTGGTCGGCCCGCACGGCCGGGCGGATCGCCCGTGGCCGCGCCGGAGGCTTCGACGCCCTGGCCGCGATCGCCGACCCGCCCGGCGGCGCCCCCTCCGCGCCCTCCCACGGCGCGCGCGTCGCCGCCACGCCCCCCGCGCCCCCCACGGCGCCCGCGTCGCCGCGCTCGCGGTCGCGCTGGCCGAGGCGCTCGGCTGGGAGCCCGCGGCCCAGGCGCGCCTTCACCAGGCCGCCCGGCTGCACGACCTCGGCAAGGCCGCGCTCCCGGACATGCTCCTCTCGCGCCCCGGCCCGCTGTCCGGCCCCGAGCTCGAGCACGTGCGCCAGCACGCCCACGTCGGCGCCGGCCTCGCGGCGGGCGTCCTCGACCCGGAGCAGGCCGGCTGGGTCCGCCACCACCACGAACGCTGGGACGGCGCCGGCTACCCCGCTGGGCTGGAGACCGACGCGATCCCCGAGGGCGCGCGCTGCTCGCGCTCGCCGACACCTGGGACACGATGACCTCGGGCCGCCCCTACCGAGCGGCCCTCACGCCCGAGAACGCGCTCGCCGAGATCGACCACGTCGCCGGCACCCACCTGCGCCCCGACGCGGGCGAGCTGATCCGCGCCGCGCCCCAGTGGCTCTCGGGAATCTCTCAGGGTGATCCCAGCGGCCTCTGACGCCCGGACCGATGCTCGAGTCCATGCCAGAGCTCGCCTCTCCCCTCTGACTCCCGCCCGGCGCACGCTCGCGGCCGCCGCGGCGCCGGACATCGAGATCGTCGTCCCCGTCTACAACGAGGCCGCCGGCCTCGAGCGCAGCATCCGCCGCCTGCACCGCTTCCTCAGCGACGGCTTCCCGTTCAGCTGGCGGATCGTGATCGCCGACAACGCGCAGCGTCGACGCGACGCCGGAGATCGCGCGCGCGGCTCGCGCTGACGCTGCCGCGCGTCCGCCACCTGCGGCTCGAGCGCAAGGGCCGCGGCCGCGCGCTGCGCGCCGCGTGGTCGGCGAGCCCGGCGAAGGTCGTGACGCTACATGGACGTCGACCTCTCGACCGACCTGCGCGGGCTGCTCCCGCTCGTCGCGCCGCTGATGTCCGGCCACAGCGACCTCGCGATCGGCACGCGCCTCGCGCACGGCTCGCGGGTCGTCCGCGGCCCGAAGCGCGAGTTCATCTCGCGCGGCTACAACCGCATCCTGCGCACCGTCCTGCGCGCGCGCTTCAGCGACGCCCAGTGCGGCTTCAAGGCCGTCCGCCGCGACGTGCTCGACGAGCCTGCTCGACGACGTCAAGGACGAGAGCTGGTTCTTCGACACCGAGCTGCTGGTGCTCGCGCAGCGGCGCGGGCTGCGGATCCACGAGGTGCCGGTCGACTGGGTCGACGACCCCGACTCGCGCGTCGACATCGTCCGCACCGCGCTCACCGACCTCAAGGGCGTCGCGCGGCTGCTGGCCGCCGGGCCGGTCGCGCGCTTCATGGCGCATCGGCGTGCTCAGCACGCTCGCCTACGCGCGTGCTGTACCTCGCGCTGCGTCCGCTGATCGGCGCGGCCGGCGCGAACGCCGCCGCGCTGGCGCATCACCGCGGTCGCCAACACCGCCGCCAACCGCCGGCTCACGTTCGGCGTCCGCGGGCGCGAGGACCTGGTCCGCCATCACGTTCGCGGCGCCGCTCGTCTTCGTGCTCACGCTCGCGCTCACCAACGGCGCGCTCGCCGTCCTGCACGGCCTGGACGCCGCGCCCGCTCGCGGCGTCGAGCTGACGCGTGCTCGATCGCCGCCTCGCTGACCGCGACCGTCACCCGCTACATCGCGCTGCGCACCTGGGTCTTCGCGCGCCCGCGGCCGCTGCGGCGAGCTTGGCACGCATAACCGCGCACGTTACCGCCACCGTAAGCGGCCTTGCCGTCAGCTGCGCGAGCGTGACCAGGGGATCTGGTCACCGGGTCGGATGGAGTCCACCCCGAACTCGAATCATCCTGGGGGATGGTCAACCATGAAGCGTTTCCGCATTCTCGCCGTCAGCACCGCCCTTTCCGCCTCGCTGCTCCCGACCTGGCCGAGGCCAAGGTCACCGGACCATCGACGCACAGCTGCGCTCACGCCTCTCACCGCTCTCTGCCGGCCATGGCCGAGGCCCGCGCCACCTGGACCGTACCGGCGAGCTGTAGCTTCCAGCGACATGCTCGACCACCTCGCCATCGGCGTACGCGACCTGGCCGCCTCGCGGGCGTTCTACGAGGCGGCGCTCGCGCCACTCGGCTTCGGGGTCGTGATGGAGCGCGACGACCGCGTCGCCTTCGGTCCGACGGCGCGGCCGATCTTCTGGCTCGTCGACCGCGAGCCGACCAGCGGGCGTCCACATCGCCTTCCAGGCGGCCGACCGCGAGCGCGTCGACGCGTTCCACGCCGCCGCGCTCGCCGCCGGCGGCGCGCGACAACGGCGGCCCCGGCCTGCGGCCCGCAGTACCACCCGCACTACTACGGCGCGTTCGTCCTCGACCCGGACGGCAACAACGCCGAAGCCGTCTGCCACACGCCGGCATGATCACGCGCGGCTTCCATCGCAGCGCGCACCGAGCGCCGGACGACCGGCTCCCGCCCGGCCAGTACCTCGAGCGCGGCTTCCCGGTGCTCTCGGCCGGGCCCACGCCGCGACACGCCGCTCGAGCGAGTGGACGTTCCCGATCACCGGCGCGGTCGACGAGGAGCGCGACTGGACCTGGGACGAGTTCCAGGCGCTGCCGCGAAGGAGACGCCGACCGTCGACATCCACTGCGTGACGACGTGGACGCAAGTTCGACACGCACGTGGGACGGGCGTGTCCGTCGACACGCTGCTCGACGGCATCGAGCCGCTCGGCGGCTACGTCACCGCGTTCTGCGACGGCGGCTACACGACCAACCTGCCGGTCGAGGACGTCACCGGCGGCAAGGCCTGGGTCGTCTACGGCTACGACGGCGACGACCTCGAGCCCGAGCACGGCGGCCCCGCCCGCCTGCTCGTCCCGCACCTGTACTTCTGGAAGAGCGCGAAGTGGGTGCGCGGGCTGCACTTCATGGAGGACGACGAGCCGGGCTTCTGGGAGACGCTCGGCTACCACGACCGCGGAGACCCCTGGCTTGAGCAGCGCTATCAGGGCGACTGACTGGCGCGTCGCGACCGTCGCGGCGATCTCGCCCGAGACGCCGCGCGCCGCGACGCTCACGCTCGACGTCCCCGGCTGGGACGGCCACCGCGCCGGCCAGCACGTCGACGTCCGCCTGACCGCCGAGGACGGCTACCGCGCGCAGCGCTGCTACTCGATCGCCTCCGCGCCCGAGGACGGCACGCCGATGATCACCGTCGAGGAGCTCGACGACGGCGAGGTCTCGCCGTGGATGGTCGAGGTCGCCGCGCGAGGGCGACCAGTTCGAGGTCCGCGGCCCGTTCGGCGGCTGGTTCGTGTGGGACGCGAGCGTAGACCGAGCCGCTGCTGCTGATCGGCGGCGGCTCCGGCCTGGTGCCGCTGATGTCGATGCTGCGCCACCGCCGCAACGCGGGCAGCGCGGCGCCGCGAAGCTGCTGGTCTCCGCGCGCGAGGCCGACGACGTGCTGTACGCGCGCGAGCTCGAGACGATCGGCGCCGAGGTCGTCCTGACCTACACGCGCCGGGCGCCGCGCGGCTGGACCGGCTACGCGCGCCGCGTCGACCGCGCGATGCTGCAGCGAGGTCGCGCTGCCCGGCGCGCGCGTGTACGTCTGCGGCCCGACCCGTTCGTGGAGTCGGTGGCGAACGACCTCGTGGCGCTCGGCCACGACCCGGCGAACATCAGGACGGAGCGCTTCGGGAGAGGCTGACGATGGAGCATCTCGACGGCAACGCGGCCGCGGGCGAGCTGTCCGAGGTCTTCGCGCTCGACGTCACGACCGCGATCGGCGACCTGCGCCGGCTGCGGCGACGACCGGCCCGTCGCCGACGTGCGACGTCTACGAGACCGGCATGGGCACCGTCCTGCGCTGCCCGGCGTGCGACACCGTGCTGCTGCGCGTCGTGCACGCGCGCGGCGAGAGCTGCGCGTGGAGATGCGCGGCGTCAGGGTGCTGCGCTGGCGAATCGCGCCGCGATGACGCGCAGCGCGTTGCCGTCGCAGGATCGCCGTCGGCCGTCTCCGGGTAGCGCGCGCGCAGCGCGCCGCGCGAGCGGCTTGAGGTCGGCGGCGGACTCGACCCCGCCGAGCGTCGGCTTGATGAAGCCGTCGAGGTCGGAGCCGATCGCGACGTGCTCGGGGCCGATCGCGTCGATGTGGCGGGCGAGCACGGTCGAGCGACTCGTCGAGCGTCTTCGTGTCCGTGCGGCGCACGCCGTCGTTGATCTGGTGCTGGGCGAAGATCAGCCCGATCACGCCGCCGCGGGCGGCGATCTCGACGATCGTCCCGTCGGTGAGGTTGTACTGCTGGCCGCCGAAGCGGTAGCCGGCGTGGGAGGCGATCACCGGGTAGTCGCGCGGGTCGCGCGCCGGTCTCGCTGTCGAGCGCCTCGACGAGCGCGAACGTCTCGTCGATCGCGTCCTCGCGCATGTGGCTGATGTCCACGAGCACGCCTGCGCTCGTACATCGCGCGCACGCGCGGCCTCGCCGAGCGGCGACAGGCGCCGCGCCCGTCCTGCTGCGGGAAGAGCAGGTTGTAGACGCGCGTCGGGCAGGAACGGCAGCGCGGGCGCGTTGGTCGCGACCCGGCGCCAGAAGAGGTGCGCGAGCGTGATGTAGAGCACGCCGCGGTCGGCGAGCTCGTGGACGTGCGCGGTGACCTCCTCGGGCGTGGCGCCGAGGTGGAAGCCGCCCTCGATGCAGTGCACGAAGCGCAGGTCTCGCGTGCGCGCTCGAGGTCCGCCGCGCGTGCGCACGACGACGTCGCCGGCTGCGCCTCGACCTCGTGCTCGGTCGCGTCCAGCAGCTCGATCAGCTTCGGCGTAGTACGCGCTCTCCGGCGGCGCGCCGTACGGCTCGTCCAGGTCCATCTCGCGAGAACGGGCGGTAGAGCACGCTGCAGGCGACGCTCACGTCGCCCGCTCGCAGCAGCTCCGGCGTGACGCGCCAGGCTCGCGTCCCAGTGGCGGAAGTTGAACAGCCGCGCGGCGAGCGCGAGCACCGCCGCGCGCAGCTTGCCGTCCTCGCGCGCGCGGCACCTGCGTCATCCCTTGCACGACGTCGCGCGGCGCCTCCACGCCGCCCAGCAGCCGCATCGGGAAGTGGACGTGGAGGTCGATCATCGCCTACATCGTCTTCGCTCCGGCGACGGCGAGCAAGATCGCGTACAGCGACGTCGTCGCGCAGATGTAGAGCCGGTTGCGCTTCGGCCAGCCCCAGGCGACGTTGGCGACGATCTCCGGGCACGAGCATCTTGCCGAGCAGCGTGCCGTCCGGGTCATAGACGTGCACGCCGTCGCCGGCGCTCGTCCAGATCCGGCCGTCGCTCGTCGAGCCGGAAGCCGTCGAAGCCGCCGACTGGTGCACATCGCGAACTCGCGGCGGTTGGTCAGCGTGCCGTCGTCGGCGACGTCGAGCACGCTCATGTCGCTGCGGTGCGCCGCTGTCGGTGACGTACAGCAGCCGCTCGTCGAGCGCTGAACGCGAGCCCGTTGGGGCGGTCGAAGTCGTCGGCGACGACGCTGCAGCGCGCCCGTGATCGGGTCGACCCGGAAGACGTAGCACGCCGCTCGAACTCCGCGCTCGGCCTTGTAGCCCTCGTACCAGCCCTCGATCCCGTAGCTCGGGGTCGGTGAAGTAGACCGCGCCGTCGCGAGCGCACGACGACGTCGTTGGGGCTGTTGAGCCGCTTGCCGTCGAACGCGTCGGCGAGCACGGTGATCGTGCCGTCGTGCTCGGTGCGCGTGACGCGGCGGTTGCCGTGCTCGCAGCTCACCAGCCGGCCCTGCGGCGTCGACCGTGTGGCCGTTGGTGTTGCCCGCGGGCGTCGCGGAACACGCCGACGTTGCCCGGTCGCCTCGTCGTAGCGCAGCATCCGGTCGTTCGGGATGTCCGACCACACCAGCGCGCGGTGCGCGGGGAAGTAGGCCGGGCCCTCGGCCCAGCGGCAGCCGTCGTAGAGGTGGTCGAGCTCGGCGCGGTCGTCTTGACGCAGCGCGCTCGAAGCGCGGGTCGAGGATCTCGAAGCGTCATCCGCAGCAGCGGGAAGACGTCGGTCGGCGAACTCGTCGATGTAGCGCTTCTGGTCGTTGCCCGGGAAGTGGAAGACCAGCTCGGTGAAGCCGAGGTCGATGTAGGGCTTGATCTTGTCCGCGACCTCCTGCGGGTCGGCGGAGACGATGAAGCGCGTGTGCGCGCGGTCGAGCGCGTTGTCGGCCAGGCGCTCCATCTCCACCGGGTCCTCGACGCCTTCCTTCTCCTCGGGCGTGAGCGCCAGCGCCGCCCACCAGTGCGTGGCCTTCTCGGCGCGCCTCGAGGTCGCGGTCGTAGGAGACCTTGACCTCGATCATGCGCTTGATCGACTCGTAGTCGCGGCCCGCCTTCTCGGCGCCCTCCTTGACGTTGGCCAGCAGGTCGACGTAGAGCTGCGGGTCCTTGCCGCTGACGTGCAGATGAAGCCGTCGCCGACGCGGCCGGCGAGCTTGGCCGCCAGCGGGCCGCACGCGGCGACGTAGATCGGCACGGGCTCGTCGGGCCGGTCGTAGATCGTCGCGCGGCGCAGCTTGTAGTACTCGCCCTCGAAGTCCACGCGCTCCTCGGCCCAGAGCTGCTTGATGACCTTGATCGCCTCGGCCATCTTCATCCGCCGCTCCTTGCGGCCGGGGAACTCGCCGCCGGTGATCGGCGTCTCGTTCATCGCCTCGCCGGTGCCGACGCCGAGGAAGATCCGGCCCGGCGCCAGGCACGCCGAGCGTCGCGAACGCCTGGGCGACGATCGCCGGGTGGTAGCGCATCGTGGGCGTCAGCACGCTCGTGCCGAGCGACGATCTTCGACGTCGTCGCCGCGGCGGCGCCGAGCCAGGGGAGGACGGCGGGGGCGTGGCCGCCGTTGTGGCGCCACGGCTGCAGGTGGTCGGAGACGCCCGAGACCTCGAAGCCGCGCGACTCCGCGTGCTTGACGAGCTCGAGCAGCTTCCGTGGGCCGAACTGCTCGTTGGACGCCTTGTAGCCGAGGGTGAGGGTCACACGCCGCACCATAGGCCAATCGCCCGTCCGGTCTCGCGCGCGTGGCACCTTGGCGATGAAGGATCGTCCCGCCTGACGCGCCGCTCCTGCATCGCCGCCTCGGCGGCAGGGTACGGCCAGCCCCCTCGTCGCCCACGCGCATCTGTGCGTACCGTGCGGTCCGGTTCGAGCTCCCCTCGCGTCCTGCGGAGTCCTCGCAGCGAACCGCAGCCGGGCGAGCGCTTCGACGTGCTCGGCCTCGCGCTGCTCTCGCCGGGCCTCGCGCTGATGATCTACGGCCTCGCCGAGTCGGCCTCCTCCGGCGGCTTCGGCGCGACCGAGGTCTGGGCTCCGGCGCTGATCGGCGCCGCGCTCGTCGTCGGCTTCGTCTTCCACGCGCTGCGCACGCCGTACGCGCTGATCGACCTGCGCCTGTTCAAGAACCGCACGTTCTCCGCCGCCTCGGCCACGCTGATGCTGATGATCATCAGCGTCTTCGGCGCGATGCTGCTGCTCCCGCTCTACCTGCAGGCGGTGCGCGGCGAGTCGGCCTTCGACTCCGGCCTGCTGCTCGCCCCGCAGGGCATCGGCGCGATGATCGTGATGCCGATCGCCGGCCAGCTCGCCGACCGCACCGGCGTCGGCAGGATCGTGGTCCCGGGCCTGCTGTCCTGCTCGCCTCGACCCTCGGCCTGACGCAGCTCTCGGGCGACACGTCCTACTGGACGCTGAGCGGGGTCCTGTTCGTGATGGGCATCGGCATGGGCTTCTCGATGATGCCGCTGATGACCGGCGCGCTGCAGACGCTGCGCCGGGTCCAGATCGCCCGCGCCAGCACGACGCTGAACATCATCCAGCAGGTCGGCGCCTCGATCGGCACCGCGGTCATGTCCGTGATCCTCACGGTCGCGCTGCGCGACCGCCTCGGCGGTGGCGGCGCGACACCGGCCTCGGCGGCACGGGCGCGAACCTGCCGCTCGAGGTGCGCGACACGATGGCGAGCGCGTTCACGCACACCTACTGGTGGGCGGTCGCGCTGATCGTCCCGGCGATCCTCGCCGCGCTCCTGCTGCCGTTCACGAAGCCGCAGCCGGTCGAGGACGACGACGAGAGCGCGGGCGAGGCGCCGCCCGTTGCTCATGCACGCCTGGACCGCTCCTCACGGCGTCGCGGACGCCCTCGCCATCGGCGGGAGCGTCTGCTTTCTCTGGGGTTCTCGGAGCACGCGGCGGAGTATTCCGTCCGGGTCGGACGGGAACATATGTTCGTGTCAATGCCGAGGCGAACATCCTCCACGCGGACCTCGACTCGTTCTTCGCGTCGGTCGAGCAGCGCGACGACCCGCGGCTGCAGGGCCGCCCGGTCGTCGTCGGCGGGGGAGTGGTGCTGGCCGCGAGCTACGAGGCGAAGGCGTTCGGGGTCAAGACGGCGATGCCGGGGCGGAAGGCGCGGGAGCTGTGCCCGCACATGATCGTCGTGCCGTCGCGCTTCGAGGCCTATTCGGCGGCGAGCAAGGAGGTCTTCAGGATCTTCGACGACATGTCGCCGGTGGTCGAGGGGATGTCGATCGACGAGGCGTTCCTCGACGTGCGCGGGATGCGGCGGATCGCCGGCGCGCCGGTGGAGATCGCCGCGCGGCTGCGCGAGCGGGTGCGCGAGCGAGGTCGGGCTGCCGATCACGGTCGGGGTGGCGCGGACGAAGTTCCTGGCCAAGGTCGCCTCGGGGGTGGCGAAGCCGGACGGGCTGCTGCTCGTGGAGCCGGACGCGAGAGCTCGAGTTCCTGCATCCGCTGCCGGTCGAGAAGCTCTGGGGCGTCGGGGTCAAGACGGCGGACAAGCTGCACGCGCGCGGGATCACGACGGTGGGGGAGGTCGCGCGAGCTGCCGGAGACGGCGCTGGTCGGGATGCTCGGGCGCGCGTCGGGCCGGCAGCTGCACGCGCTCGCGCACAATCGCGATCCGCGGCGGGTGACGGTCGGCGTGCGGCGGCGCTCGATCGGCGGCCAGCGGGCGATCGGGCGGCGCGGGCAGCCGAAGGCGCCCGAGTACCTCGACGAGGTGCTGGTCGGGCTGATCGACCGGATCACGCGGCGGCTGCGCGCGGCGCGGCGCGTGGCGCGGACCGTGATCCTGCGGCTGCGCTTCGACGACTTCTCGCGCGCGACGCGCTCGCTCACGATCGCCGAGGCGACGGCGGAGTCGCGCGTGCTGCTGGGCGCGGCGCGCGAGCTGATGGAGGCGGCGCATGCCGACGATCCGCGGCGCGCGGCTGCACGCTCGTCGGCCTGTCGCTCACCAACCTCGAGGACATCGACGCCGTGCAGCTCGCGCTGCCGGTCGACCGCGTGCGGACGCTGGCGCTCGACGCGGCGGTCGACGAGGTGCGCGACAAGTTCGGCTCCAAGCTGCTCACGCGCGGCGTGCTGCTCGGCCGCGATCCGCGGGATCGAGATGCCGCTTGCTGCCGAACGATTGAGGACCGATCCTGGCCGCAATCCTCCGTAGCTTGCCGTCCATGACCCCGCGAGAGACCTATCCGCCCGGCGTGACCTGCTTCATCGACACCGAGCGCGACGGACGTCGACGCCGCGGCCGCCTTCTACGGCGGGCTGTTCGGCTGGTCGTTCGAAGACGTGACGCCGCCCGGCGCGCCGCGGTTCGTGATGGCCAAGATCGACGGGCTCGACCGTGGCCGGGATCGGCGCGGCGTTCGAGGGCACGTCGGGCCCGGCGTGGAACACCTACATCGCGTCGCGGACGCCGACGCGATCGTCGCGAAGGTCGAGGCCGCCGGCGGGACGGTCGTGGCCGCGCCGTTCGACGTCGGCGCCGGCGGGCCGGATGGCGGTCTTCGCCGACCCCGAGGGCGCGCACGTTCCGCGTCTGGCAGGCCGGGCGCACGGCCGGGGTGCCGAGCTCGTCAACGCGCCCGGGCTCGTGGAACTGGAGCGACCTCGAGACCCGCGACATCGAAGCCGCGAAGGCGTTCTACGGCGCGGTCTTCGGCTGGGAGTTCGACGAGGTCGACCTCGGCCAGGGCCCGAGCGCGATGATCCGCGTGCCCGGGCTACGGCGACCACCTCGAGTCGCTCAACCCGGGCACGCTCGAGGGCCACAAGTCGATGGGCGCGCCCGAGGGCTTCTCGGACGCGATCGGCTGGATGCAGCCGCCCGCGCGCGAGGACGGCGCCGCCCGCTGGGTCGTCACGTTCTCGGTCGCCGACGCCGACGAGACCGCCGCCCGCGCGAAGGAGCCTCGGCGGCACCGTGCTGGTCGAGCCCTTCGACGTCCCGTACGTCCGCATCGCCGTGATCCGCGACCCCGAGGGCGAGACGTTCGCGATCGGCCAGTTCAAGCCGCCCACGGACTGAGCCGGCGCGGCGCGCTGCCGCGCGCGCGGGGTCCGCGTGGCGCGATCGCGTGAGCGCGGGCGACCGCTGACGTGCGCCTGCTGTAGCGGCCGCGTGGCGGCGCGTGCGGAGCCGCAGCGGCGAGCGCCGGTCGGACGCTGGCGTCGATGCCGCGGCGCCGTGGCGAGCGCGAGCGTCGCGCGCGGACGGCGCGCAGTGCTGGCCGAGGATTCCCGCCGAGCTGCGCGTGTGGTGCCCCGCACCGGCGGCGCCGAGGTGACCCCCATGGTGCGGGCCGGCCGGCGGGCGGCAAGCTGGCCGCATGCCGTCGCGCTCCCACAGCTTCACGCTGGCTCTGCTGATGATCGCGGGGATCTCGTTCGCGCTGATGCAGACGCTGGTCGTGCCGGCGCTGCCGTTCTTCGTCGACGGAGTTCGACACGTCGCCGGCGTGGGCGACGTGGCTGGTGACGAGCTTCCTCGTGAGCTCGTCGGTGCTGACGCCGATCCTCGGCAAGCTCGGCGACGCGCACGGCAAGAAGAAGCTGCTGGTGATCTCGCTGGCCATCTTCGGGCTGCGCGTCGCCTCGGCGCGGCGCTGGCGCCGAACATCGGGTGCTGATCGCGTTCCGCGCGCTGCAGGGCGCCGGGCGCGGCGATCTTCCCGCTGGCTTCGGGATCATCCGCGACGAGTTCCCGCCCGCACAAGGTCGGGCGTCGCGATCGGCACGGTGAGCTCGGTGTTCGGCATCGGCGGCGGCGTCGGCCTGGTGCTCAGCGGCGTGATCGTCGAGCACCTGAGCTGGCACGTCGCTGTTCCTGATCGGCGCGCTGCCGGTGCTGATCTCGACGGTGCTGATCGCGCGTTCGTGCCCGAGTCGCCGATCAAGACGCCCGCGAAGCCCGACTACGCGGGCGCCGCCGCGCTGTCGGTCGGCTTCGCCGCGCTGCTGCTCGCGCTCAGCGAGGGCACGAACTGGGGCTGGACGTCGCCGGGCGTGCTCGGCGCTGGCCGCGCTGTCGTGCGCCGCGCTCGCGGCGTGGGTCGCGATCGAGCGCCGCGTCGAGGACCCGCTGGTGGACCTGCCGACGCTGATCCGCCCGGGATGGCGGCGACCAACGCCAGCGACGGTCCTGCTCGGCTTCTCGATGACCGCGTTCTTCGTGCTCGTCCCCGGCTTCCTGCAGTCCGACGGTTCGGGTTCGCGCCTCAGCCCGACCGAGGCGGGCCTGCTGCTGCTCCCGTTCTCGCTGGCGATGATCGCCGCCGGGCCCGGCCGCGGGCGCGCTCGGCACGCGCCGCGGCCGCGTGCTGCCGCTGCGGATCGGCCTCGTCGCTCGGCGCGGTCAGCCTCGCCGGCCTGGCCGCTGCTGCACGCCGACCAGCTGGCTGTTCGCGCGTCTGGCTGCCGATCATGGGCGCGGGCATGGCGTTCGCGCTGGCCGCGATCGGCGCGCTGGTGATCGACCACTCGCGCCCCGAGGAGACCGGCGTGACGAGCGGGATGAACACGATCATGCGCACCTCGGGCGCCGCGATCGGCGCGCAGATCGCGGCCGCGCTCGTCTCCGCGCACCCGGGCACCGGCGACGGCTACACGCTCGCGTTCGCGATGGGCGCGCTCGCCCTGCTGGCCGCGCTCGTGCCGACGCTGCTGCTCGGGCGCGAGCGGCGCAGCGCCGCGGAACCCGCGTTCGCCTGAGTGGGGCGCGCGCCCCCGGCGCGGCACGCCTGCGGCGGCGCGGGCGGGCACGGCTCGGCGTCGCCGACCCCGCGGTCGTGGCCGACGTGGGTGGTCGTGGCCGACCTCGTGGTCGTGGTCGACGTCGTGGTCGTGGTCGACGTCGTGGTCGTGGTCGACGTCGTGGCCTGGCCGACGTCGTGGCCGTGGCCGACACCGTCGGCGTCGCAGGGGCCGCGTCCCGTGCGGAGGTCGAGACCCGGGCGTCGCACCCTCTTCCGTCGAGATCGTTGACAGAGTCAACAGAAACTGTTGACACTGTCAATGATTCAGCGCAAGGAAGGGCTGAATCCGCCCACGGCCCACGGCGTGCGCCTCGTGCGACCGATCGATCCCGACACGCTCAGAGCGCACGAGTATCTCGACGAGGAGGTCCGCGAGGCGGCGCGCGTGGGCGTCGGCCAGCGGCGAGGGTGGGCGCGCGCGTTCGCGCGACCGCCTACCGGCTGACCGTGCGCTTGCCCACGCGGCACGAGGCGCGAGGTGCGCACCACGTTGCCGGCGCGGTCGATCACCACCAGCCGGACACGCACCCGCCGCGCGCGCGGGCGGCGGCGGCGCAGCGCCTGGCTCAGTTCGGCCGACGTGACGTAGCGCAGCGTGACGGTGCGGCCGGCCGGAAGCGCCCGCACGACGCCGGTGCCGCGCACGCCGAGGCGCGCGTCGCAGGCCTCCGAGCAGCGCACAGTGACGGAGAGGCGGAAGCGGCCGGAGGCGGTCAGGCGCCAGCGCGCCGGGCAGCCGCGCGCTCACCACCGGCGGGGTGATGTCGACGGCGGCGGCGGCCAGCCGTCGCGCCGCGGATGCCGGCGCCGATCTCGCTCCAGAGCACGCGCGGCTCGCCCAGCGCGTCGAGCGAGAGTGCGGGGGCGTAGGCCGTCGCGGGTGATCGCCGACAGCGTGGCCGGGCCGGACCAGCGTCCGCCCGCCCGCCCGTTGGCGGCCACGACGCGTCATGAGCCCGTCGCGGGCGTCGCTCCAGACGACGATCGCGCGTCCGTCGGGAGCGAGCACGCTGTCGCGCACCGGGCGTTGCCTCGGTGTCGCCGTCGATGACGTGCTGCCGGCGTCGAGCTCGTCCAGCACGCGCGGGACCGTCCAGGCGCCGCCGGGCGCGCGGTCGACGCAGCACCACCTCGCCCGCGGAGTTCCCGTGCGCGACCAGCGCCGCACCCGCGTCGTTGATCGCCGCGGTGAGCGACGACGCGTCGCGCCGAGTCGAGATCAGGACCGGCTCGCCGCCGTCACCCTCGACGCCCGCACGCCGTCCTCCGCCGCCCACGCGAGCAGGCGTCGCGCCGCTCGGCGCGACGGCCACGCGAATACGGCGCCGCCGGACGAAGCGCGAGCTCAGCACGCCCGGCAGGTCGCTCACGACCGGCGCGACGCCCGCACGCCGACCGCGCGCGACCCGCAGCCGCCGCACGCGCGCTCGTAGCGCGACCAGAGCGACGGTCGACGTCACCGGCCGGGTCGATGCCGACCTGCGGCGCGATCGACGATACGGATGCGCGTCCGCTCGAGGATCGTGCGCGACTGGCGCCCGTCGGGCGCGACGACGAGGAGCGTCAACGTGACGACGTCGTCTCGCGCGCGAGCCAGGCGACCGCGGCCCAGCCGCCGCGCGCGACGGCGAGATCCGGGCCGCCGTCGCGACTCGCCGAGCGCGATCGGCGCGCTGAACGCTCCGCCAGGCGCCGGACCACCATCCGCGTCGGCTCCTGCCCGGAGCCGACGATCGCCAGCGTGCCGTCGTCGGCCGCGGCCAGGGAGGGGCAGCCGCCGAGCCCTTCGAGCGGCTGGAACGCGCCGCCGCCGACGCTCAGCCGCAGCCGCCCGCCGGAGCCGGACGACGATCGCGTCGCCCGCCGCCGACGACGCAGTCCTCACGCCGCCGGCGGCGGATCGGCGGGCACGAACACGTCCGCGCGCGCGGAACCGGTCAGCGCCAGCAGTGCGATCAGGATCGAGGAGCCGCCTCTCACGAGGCCGCAAGGTAGTCAGTCGAGCGGCGCCGGCCGCGCCGGTAGAGACTGCGCAAGAGGCGACCCTCGCAAAGCGAGGGCCGCCCCGTGCAACCCCTCCTACGCCAGGACGGCTGACAGCTCGCCGGAGCGGATGAGCTCCACGACACGCGCGATGTCGCGGTCCATCCGCCGGTCGCCGTCCAGGAACGCGACGCGCGCGCGGATCAGCGCGTGCGCCTCGCGGGCCTTCGGGCTGGCCTTCTCCACCCCGCGCAGGTCCAGGGCCTGCGCGATCGCGATCAGGTGGATGGCGGCGATGTGCTGCAGGATCTCCACGATCGAGCGCGCGTCGCGCGCGGCGATCGTCCCCATGGAGACCTTGTCCTGGTTGTGGGCCTCCGTCGAGCGCGAGTGGATGCTCGCCGGATTGCACAGCTTCAGCGCCTCGGCGGTGAGCGCCGAGCACGAGAGCTGCATGCCCTTGAAGCCGTGATGCAGACCGGCCTCGGGATCGGTGGGATCGAAGTACGGGATCAGGTTGGGCGTCAGGCCCGAGTTGAACTTCTCGTCGACGATCAGCTCGAGCTGGCGGTCGAAGCAGGTCGGCACATGTTGGCCAGCGCGATCTTCAGCGCGTCCATGGCCTGCGTGATGTGGCTGCCGTAGAAGTTGCCGCCGCTCTGCACGCGGCCGGCGCCGGCGTCGAACAGCGGGTTGTCGTCGGACGAGTTGATCTCGATCGCGACCCACTTCTCGACCCACTCGAGCGTGTCGCGCAGCGCGCCCGTGATGTGCGGCGCGCAGCGGATCGAGTACTTGTCCTGCACGGAGCGCTCGAGCTCGCGGAAGCCGGCGCCGTCGAGCGGCACGACCTCCTCGGCGTCGTGCGTGAGCGCCGAGCCCGTCGAGCAGCATCCGCACGTTGGCGGCCGACTCGATGATCCCCGGGTGCGGCTTGGCCTCGAACAGGAAGGCGTTGAAGTGGCCGTGGTTGCCCATCAGCGCCTGCGAGGCCATCGCCGTGCAGAGGTCGGCGACGAAGGCCAGCTCGCGCGCGTCGTGCACGGCCAGCGACGGCGAAGCCGCTCATGAACGACGTGCCGTTGGTCATCGCGAGGCCTTCCTTGGCCTCCAGGAAGAACGGCTCCAGCCCGAGCTCGGCGAGCACGTCGGCCGCCTCGCGGACCTCGCCCTCGTAGAGCACCTCGGTCTCGCCGGCCAGCGCGCGGCCGACGTAGGACAGCGGCACGAGATCGCCGCTGGCGCCGCACGACCCGCGCTCGGGGATCAGCGGCAGGATGTCGTGGTTCAGCAGCGTCAGCAGGCGCTCGATCAGCTCGAGCCGGACGCCCGAGTTGCCCTTCGCCAGGCAGTTCGCGCGGAAGAGCATCGTCGCGCGGGTGACCTCGGGTGAAGCGATCTGGCCCGTCCCGGCGCCGAGGAAGCGCAGCATGTTCTGCTGCAGCCTGGCCGCCTTCTCGGGCGCGATCTGGCGGTGCGCGGAGTCGCCGAAGCCGGTCGTGACCCCGTAGATCGGGATCTCGCGCGCGATCAGGTCCTGCTTGAGCGCGCGCGTCTGCTCGACGCGCCGCGCGGCCTCGGGCGAGAGCACGGCGCGTCCGCCGCCGCGGGCGAACCTCACCGCCTCGTCGATGGTGAGCGACCGACCGTCCAGGTCGACGTGCACGCCCGTGGGCTGTTGCAGCAAGTCCGTCATGTGACGAACGTACCGCGCTGTACAGACGTTGTGGCAAAGTTGGGAGATCTGCCCATGATTGTCCAGAGGCAAACGTTTGGCAGTAGGCAACTTGACTAGCGAAACGCGCGCACGGCGTCCCACGCGGGATCGTGCGAGCAGTGGAACCCGTAGCCCCGCGTCGGAGGCCCAGGCGCCCAGCTCGGTCGACGTCGACTCGTCGCGGTCGACGTACACGAACGCGGTCCGCTCGCCGCTCGCGCGTGAGGCTCGCGGCGTGGAAGGCGCGCTCGCCGAAATGCGCGCGTCAGCGCCTCCTCGTGGTCCTGCAGCTCGCCGAGCTCGCCGACGAGCCGCCGTGAGCTCGCACAGCTCGTCGAAGTACGGATGGTCGACGGGGCGCAGCGGCCGCGCGGCGACCACGATCGCGTCCTCGCCGCGCAGCACCGCCCACTCGCCGGAGGGGCGGTCGCGGCCAGCCGGTCGACCTGCGCGCGCAGCTCGCGCGCGCCGACGCCGCCGCTCGGGCGGCCGCTCGCTCCACTCGAGGCGCGCCGATCCAGCGCTCGACCTCCTCCTCGCCGAGGATGTTGTCGAGCCCGAGGAACCCGACCTGCGCCGCGCGTGTCCTCGTCCAGCTCGCGGGAACGCGGGGTGCGCGACCACGAGGTCGAGCTCCATCCGGTCCTCGTCGACGCTGACGTCGAAGCGGAAGTCGGCGAACGCGAACTCCTCGTCGCCGAGCATCAGCACCATGTCCGGCCGCCGACGGGCGCGGCGATCCGCGCGGGGTGGAACTCGAACGCCGCGTCCGGCGGGCGGCGCCGCGTCGTACCAGCGGTAGGCGAGCTTGCGCAGCGCCGGGTCGCCGTTGGCCGAGACGCACAACGCGTGCCGGGCCTGCACGCCCGGGCCCATCTCGCACGCCAGGCCGAGCTCCGCGACCCGGTCCAGCAGCTCCGCGGATCGCCGGGTCGTCGGTGCGGCCGCCGTCGACCGCGTCCACGACGGACTCGCGCGCGGCCGCCCACCACTGCCAGTAGTCCTCGATCGTCATCGCCGATGCCGAATGCCCGCGAACGCGGCCGCCCAATACCGGGCCAGAGCAGCTTGCGCACGAGCGCGTCGGCGGCCTCGTTGGCCGCGCGCGGATGCCACTCCCAGCGCACGTCGGCGAACGCGCGCGCGGCGGCCAGCACGTCGTCCGGGCCCTCGCCGGCGCGCAGGCGCTCGATCGCGAGCTGGGAGTCGCTGCGGACCTCGATCTCCGCGACGCCCGCCGGCGAGCTCGAGCCCGAAGCGGATCGCCCGGTACTCGGCCTCGGCGGCGGTCGCGCGGCCGATCCGCCGCGCGCGCTGCGCGAGCACCGCCCCGTCGGCGTCGACGACGACGGCGGCCACCGCGGCCGGGCCCGGATTCCCGCGCGAGCCGCCGTCGCACAGCACGCGCACGCGGTCGCCGGGCTCGACCTCCGGCAGCGGCACGCCCGCCCGCCGCGACGCGTAGGCGAGCTGGCGGCGCTCGCCGTCCTTCATGTCCCGCCCTTGCGCCGCGGCCGCCGCGGCATGGCCGGAGTCTACGATCGACGGCGTGGAGGATCCGCTCGAAGGCTTCCGCTCCGAACTGCGCGCCCACTGCTACCGGATGCTCGGCTCGCGCACGACGCCGAGGACGTGCTGCAGGAGGTGAGCCTGCGCGCCTGGCGCGGGCGCGCCGACTTCCAGGGCCGCGTCGTCGCTGCGCACGTGGCTGCACCGGATCGCCACCAACGCCTGCCTGAACGAGCTCGAGCGCAAGGAGCGCCGGGTGCTGCCGATCGACTACGGGCCGGCGGCCGAGCCGGGCTCGCCGTTCGACGAGCCGCGCAACGAGATCCCGTGGCTGGAGCCGTTCCCGGACGACCCGGAGCGACGGTGGCGGCGCGCGAGAGCGTCGAGCTGGCGTTCGTGGCCGCGGTCCAGCACCTGCCCGCCAACCAGCGCGCGGCGCTGCTGATGTTCGACGTGCTGGGCTTCAGCGCGCAGGAGATCGCCGACGCGATGGACACGAGCGCGGCCTCGGTGAACTCCGCGCTGCAGCGGGCGCGCAAGGCGATCGAGGAGCGGCTGCCGGAGCGCACGCAGCAGGACACGCTGCAGGCGCTCGGCGACGACGGGCCAGCGCGAGCTCGTCGAGCGCTACATGCGTGCGCTGCAGCGCAGCGACATGGACGCGATGCTCGAGCTGCTGACCGAGGACGCGACGTGGTCGATGCCGCCGCTGCTGAACTGGTACGGCGGCCACGACGGCGATCGCGCGGCTTCCTCGAGAGGGCCCGTTCACGGTCGACTGGCGGCACCTCCCGGCGCGCGCCAACGGCCAGCTCGCGGTCGGCTGCTACGCGCGGCAGCGACGGCGTCTACCGCGCCTACGCGCTCGACGTGCTCGAGCTGCGCGGCGACCGGATCGCCGCGATCGTCGCCTTCCTCGACGGCTCGCGCTTCGAGGCCTTCGGGCTGCCGCCGACGCTCTGAGCGATGAGTGCCGCCGGCCTGTCCGGTCGGTACTCGATATGGCCAAGAATCAGATCCTCGCGCTGATGTGCGGCGTGGTGGCGATGGCCGTCATCGACCTCGCCGTCGTCAACACCGCGCTTCCCTCCATCCAGCCGACCTCGACGCCGACCCGGCCGACCTGCAATGGGTCGTGATCGGCTACGGCGTCTTCGTCGCCGGCTTCCTGCTGCTCGGCGGCCGCATGGGCGACCTCGCGGGGCACCGCACCGTGCTCGTGGCCGGGATCGCGCGTGCTCGCCGCCGCCTCGCTCGTGGGCGGGCTCGCGCCGTCGCTGGAGGTGCTCGTCGGCGCCCGCGCCGCGCAGGGCCTCGGCGCCGCGCTGGCCGCGCCGAACGCGCTCGCGATCCTCTCCCAGACCTTCGAGGAAGGGCCTGAGCGCCATCGCGCGCTCGGCATCTTCGGCGCCGCCGGCGGCACCGCGGCGGCCGGCAGTTCGGTCCTCAGCGGCGTGATCGTCCAGGGCCCCGGCTGGCCGTGGGCGTTCTTCCTCAACGTGCCCGTGGGTCTCGTGCTCGCCGCGCTGATCCTGCGGTACGTGCCCGCGGACCCGGCGCGCGAGCGGCGCGCGCGGGCCGACCTGCGCGGCGCGCTCACGCTGACCGTGGGCCTGATGGCGATCGCCTTCGGCGTGCACCAGAGCATCGAGGCGGGCTGGCTGTCGGCCGCGACGCTCGCGCCGCTGCTCGGCGGGCTCGCGCTGCTCGCGCTCTTCGTCCGCAACGAGGGCCGCAGCGCGACGCCGCTGATCCCGCTGCGACGCTGCGCAAGCGCTCGGTCGTGCTGGCCAACCTCGCCGCCGGGCTGCTGTGGGCGAGCTTCCTCGGCCTCATCTACCAGAACACGCTCTTCCTCCAGCAGTCCCAGGGCTACTCGCCGCTGGCGACCGGGGCGAGCACGCTGCCGATCGCGATCATCTCGCTGCTGGTCGCGGCGCGGGTCGCCCCGGGGCTGATGAACCGGATCGGCGCGGCGCTGGACGCTCGCCGCCGGCATGGTCATCCAGGGCGCCGGGCTGCTGTGGCTCGTCGGCGTGTCCGCCGAGGTCGACTACCTGACCGAGCTCTTCCTGCCGTTCTCGGTGATCGGGCTCGGGCTCGGGCTCGCCGAGGTGTCGGTCCAGGTCGCCGCGCTGGCGGGCGTGACCACCGAGGAGTCGGGGCTGGCGGGCGGCGCGCTCGAGACCTCGCGCGAGATGGGCGGCGCGCTCGGCCTCGCCGTGCTGGTCTCGATCGCGCTCGCCGGCGCCGACCAGACGGCCGAGTTCCACCGCAGCGTGCTCACCGCGGCCGTGCTGGCGGTGGCGAGCGCCGCCGTCGCGGTGGTGCTTGCGCGTAACCACTAGATCGGCAATCATGTGGTTATGGACCTGCCCGACGGACCTCCGGCTTCCGCTCGAGCGCGGCGCGCCGTGGTGGTACTGGCACGGCCGGGCGGCCGGCGCTGGACTTCGTCAACACGCTGCGCGAGCGCTGGTGGCGCAACGTCGAGACGCTGGTGACCGAGGACGATCTGGCCGAGTGGCTGGTCGCGGCCGAGGTGCTCGACGTGCAGCCGCGCGTGACGCGCGCCGCGCTCGCAGCACCGCGCGCGACTGCGCGAGGCGATCGACGCCGGGGTGACGGCGGTGCTGCCGGCGAGCCGGTCCCCGAGGCGACCCGCGAAGCGCTCGCCGCAGCGCTGCCCGCGCGGCGCGAGGAGCTGGTCCGCGCGCCGGACGGGTCGCTCGCCCTGCGCCCCGTCAAGCCCGACGATGCCGCCGCGCACGGCCTCGGGCTGCTCGCCCTCGACGCGGCGCGGATGTTCGGCGCGGCCGAGGTCTCGCGCATCCGCGTCTGCGCGTCGGAGACCTGCAGCGCGCGCTTCTTCGACCGCTCGCCGGAGCGGTCCGCCGCTGGTGCTCGCCCAGTGGCTGCGGGAACGTGGAAAAGGCGCGCCGGTACCGCCGGCGCCGGCGTGAGGAGCAGGCATGAACGAGGTGCATTCGGGGCTCGAAGGCGTCGTCGCCTTCGCCAGCGAGATCGCCGAGCCCGACCGCGACGGCGGCGCGCTGCGCTACCGCGGCGTGGACATCGAGGAGCTCGTCGGGACGGTGCCGTTCGAGCAGGTCTGGGGCCTGCTCGTCGACGGGACGCTCGCGCCCGGCCTGCCGGCCGCCGAACCGGTCGAGCTGCCCGTCCGCACGCGGCGACCGCGCCGCGACGTCCAGGCCGCGACCGCGATGCTCGCGACCACGCCGCTGATCGACAGCACCGACGAGCAGGCCCGGGAGGACCTGGCCCGCGCGTCGGCGCTGATGCTCGACTTCGTCGCCCAGTCCGCGCGCGGCGCCGACCTCGCCGCCGGTCGAATTCTCGATGGCCCCGCCGGTTCTATCGGCGCCTTGCTCTCAAGAAAACGGCAAATGCGGCTGCCGTCGTCTATGTCCATCGAGCCGTATTGATCCGCGTTCTCATCGGGCCGAAGCACGAGCGTGGCAGCGGCGTTTTTGCTCTTGTGAAACGCGATGACGTCGGCCAAATTCAAATCGATGAGCGCGTCAGTGTTGATTACGATAAAGCTGCCGTCTTGCAGGAACGATTTTGCCTTGAGAAGACCTCCCCCGGTGTCCAACAGCTCCGTTTCTCTCGAGTAGGAGAGCTCTAGGCCATGCCGTTTACCGTCGCCGAGCAAACTTTCGATTTGTTCTCCGAAGTGGTGCAGATTGATGATGATCTCGTAAATGCCGTAATGGCGCAGGAGCAATAACGCATACTCGATCATGGGCCGTCCTGCGACGGGGACGAGGGCTTTGGGTTTGCTGTCGGTGATCGGACGCAGGCGCGTGCCTTGGCCCGCGGCCAAGACCATCGCTTTCATTGCATCGCCTCGAAATTGTCGAGCAGTAAATTCAGTATCGCTTGTGTTTGCGGGACGCTGGCGAGATTGCGTTTAAGGCGCCGCACCGTCGATGGGACGAATTTCATGTAGCCCGGCTTGCCCTTCACGAGATCGAGATAATAGAAACGGCCGACGACTTTCAGGTCCCTTTGAATCGTCGACAGACGGTAAATCTCGAAAAATTCATCGGCCGGGTTGAGGCCTCCGTTCAGCTCGCGGCTCCGGTCGATATAATAACGAACAAGCCGCTCTTCGAGCGGCGGCCGAACGACGCTGTCCGTGATCCGGTCGTTGAGGAGGGAAGCGAGATCGTAGTGTGGCGGCGCCATCAAGGCATCTTGAAAATCGATGATCCTGACCGCTTCGTTACAAATCATCAAGTTCCAACTATGGTAATCGCGATGGCTCAAACAGGGCGTTTGACGATCCAGAAGTTCGGCGATCACGGCGAACGATTTGCGCAACTGATCGACCGCGGCGCTGCTGATGGCCGAGCCCGGACGTTTTTCCAGACCCCATTCGATGAAATGCGCGAACTCCCACATGTAGAGCTTAAAATCGAAGCGCTGCTGGAAAGCGATGCAAGAGACGTCGCGATTCTGCGTACCGCGGATTTGTAAATTCAATAGCTCGTCGATGGCCTTTTGATACCACCCAAGGACAGCACTCTCCGACAGCCCCTGGACCCGGTCCCAAAGCGCGGTATCGCCGAGGTCTTCGAGCAATAGAATGCCTTCCTCTTCCCATTGACCATAGAGTTGCGGGACGTTGACGCCGGTCCGGCTTAGAAAACGATGCATGTTCAAGAAGGGCAGTTCCTTGGGACTTTCCTTGAATATCGCCAGCTCTTCGCTGGATAGCGGTAGTGAACTCCCCGCCGGAAGCTCCATGACGATAATGGATGACGGCATGCCGGGGCCGCTCACATGCGCCCGGTAATAACGTCGGCTCGACGCATCGCCGGCGAGCGGCACGAGCGAGGTCAACGTCGCATGAGCGCCGTAGACCGCTTTGATCTTATCGGTGATTCGCTGCTTGATGGGCTCGGTCACGCTCGGCCTTACACCGTTCGATTACGCGGATGGGCGACTGGCAAATCGGGCCGACACCGCCGGCGCGCTAGACTTCTCACGACCCGCCGAAACCGATGGTGACTTTGCCAGCTTCGACAATGACGGGTACTTGGCGCCGGCCGTTGGTAACCTTGAGCATGCGCGCCAGGCCTTGGTCGTCTTCAAGTACGTTGACATATTCGTGAGGAATTTTACGGCGCGTGAATGCCTCCCGGGCACCGGCAGTGTACGGTCAGAGATCTTTTCCGAAGATAAGAACTTTTTCATCCATGGACGTTGGACAACCCGGCAAAGTTCCTTGGTCAATAGAATTCATCTCAAAAATAGGCGCGCAGCGGCTAAATTGCAAGTGAGCTCACCCCTATGTTACTTTCTTAAGAATTTATTGCGGCGTTTCTATAATGGAGACTCAGCTGTGTCGATTCGCATCGCGATTGCGCAAATAAATCCGAAACTCGGCGACCTCGGGGCCAACATGGGTCTTTATGAGCAAACTATTCGCCGGGCGGAGAAAGAGGCGGCTGATCTCCTGCTTTTTCCCGAGTTGAGTCTCACGGGTTACTATCTTCGCGACACGGTTCCCAGCGTCGCGCTGACGATGAATGCCGCGGAAATGAAAACGCTGAAGAAGCTAAGCGGCAAGTTACCGTTCGTCGCCGGTCTCGTCGAAGAAAGCGCCGACCATCGGTTTTTCAATTCTGCGGTATATTTTGAGGACGGCGAAATTCGCCACACGCACCGCAAGGTCTACTTGCCGACCTACGGCATGTTCGACGAGCAGCGCTATTTCGCCGCAGGTGACCGGATTCGCGTCTTCAATTCGAAATTCGGCCGTTTGGCGCTGCTGATCTGTGAGGACCTGTGGCACCCGTCGACGATTTATCTGGCTGCTTTGGACGGCGCGCTTGCGGTTCTCTGCCCATCGGCGAGTCCGCTGCGCGGTATCGTCGACGGGCAAGCTCGGGACGACAACGCGCGCTACTGGGAGATGATCAATCGTACCTACGCAGAGACTTACAGTCTGTTCATGATTTACGGTAATCGCTGCGGTTTCGAGGACGGCGTGGGGTTTTGGGGCGGCTCGGAAGTCGTCGATCCCTTCGGTCAATGTATCGCCAAAGCCAAGTACTATGAGGAAGATTTTATCGTCGCGGAAGTCGCTTTAGAATCAGTTCGGCGTAAACGCACGATGTCGCCCTTGCTGCGCGATGAGGACATCGATCTTACGATCAACGAGTTGATGCGGATTCGCGAGCGGCCAGCGGCGTATTTCGCGCAAAAGCTCAAAGGTTCGAAAGTTCAACGCTTCAAAGCGTCAAAAAAGCGAAAGCGCTAGTCTCCGGCTCCCTGTCGTAGCAGTCATGATTCAAATTCCTTCCAACGCGCCGCTGTTGCGCGAAATCCTCACCGGATTTATCCGCAATGAAGTGCACAAGACCGGCTTGGGCAAAGCCGTCGTGGGACTATCCGGCGGCGTCGATTCGGCGCTCAGCGCCATGCTGGCGGCCGAAGCGCTCGGCGCGAAAAACGTGCTCGCTATTTTGATGCCCTACAAAAGTTCCAATCCCGATAGCCTGGCGCATGCCGAGGTGGTCGTACAGAAAATCGGCCTCCAATCGCTGGTCGTCGATATTACGCCGCAAATCGATGCCTACTTCGAGCGCTTCCCGGACGCCGATGCGCGGCGGCGCGGCAACAAGATGGCGCGCGAGCGCATGACGATACTCTACGATCATTCGGCCCACTGGAACGGCTTGGTGATCGGCACGAGCAACAAAACCGAATTATTGCTCGGCTATGGGACGCTGTACGGGGATATGGCTTCGGCGATAAATCCGCTCGGCGATCTTTACAAGACGCAGGTCTGGGCGTTGGCCGAAGCGATCGGCGTGCCATCGGTGATAGTCGCAAAGGAGCCCTCAGCCGATCTCTGGGTAGGTCAAACCGACGAGGGAGAGTTGGGATTCACTTACCGGGAAGTGGACAAGCTTCTCTATATGATGGTCGATCAGCGTTGCACCAAGCCGGAGCTAATGACTTTAGGATTTACTGAAACGTTTATCGATAGAGTTGCTCTCCAGATCATGACTACACAATTTAAGCGACGCCTGCCGGTGATTGCCAAAGTGTCGCATCGAACCATCGACCGTGATTTTCGCTATTCGCGGGATTGGGGCAAGTGAGACAGGAGAGTCGATGATCGAAGATAGAAGATCGCGTCCCTCGATCCTCGATTCTCAATCCGCGTAGCAGGAGCGCTGCGAATGCCCGGGTTGCTCTACATCGTCGCTACTCCGATCGGCAACCTCGAAGATATCACGCTTCGAGCGCTGCGCGTTCTGAAAGAAGCAGATCTGATCGCCGCCGAGGACACTCGTCATACCCTCAACCTGCTCAATTATTACGGCATTAAAACGCCGCTGACCAGTTATCACGAGCACAACGAGCAGAGTAAAGCCCAGTCCCTGGTCGAGCGTCTATTGCGCGGCGAGAGTATCGCTCTGGTCTCGGACGCGGGCACACCGGCGATCTCGGATCCCGGTTACCGTCTTGTTCTCGGCGCAATCGCCGCGGGCATTAAAGTAACGCCGATTCCCGGCGCATCGGCGCTCGCCGCGGTCATGAGTAGCAGTGGCCTGCCATCGGGCCGTTTCATCTTCGAGGGTTTTTTGCCTGGGAAAAAACAAGAAAGGCGCAGAAGGCTGTCGGCGCTGCGGAATGAGACGCGAACTCTTGTCTTCTATGAGGCGCCGCACCGGCTTAAAGATAGCTTGTCGGACATGCGCGAGCTCATAGGCGATCGCCAGATCGTTATCGCTCGCGAGATGACCAAGGTCCACGAGGAATTTTGCCGCGGCCCGGTGAGCGAAGTGCAGCTTCGACTCGAAAACCGGGAGATTCGCGGTGAAATCACGCTGGTAGTTCAAGGTTTCTCCGCTGAGGCGCCGATCTCGGAGGCAACTCTGGAAGCCGATATTCTCCGGCTACGGCGCGACGGACTGCACGTTAAAGCCATCGCTGAAGTTTTGAGCGAACAGTATGGCTACTCCAAGAAAGCCATTTATCGGCTGACACTGGCACAGGGCAAAAAGAACAATTGTTAACCGGCCGCGTGTGCCGGTGGCGCCAAAGTGCAGGCTGATGAATGCGGAAAAACTGACGCGACGCAAAGTAGGGTGGACGATCGCAACGCCATTCAGTGATAGACTTCGCGAGGCTCCCCCCGCGGGTTCGACGATCGGCCCGCAGGGTATGAATAACCAGAGCTTCCGATCCAGGATTTATGACGCAATCTGTTGCGATGCGGTTTTCGGTTTCGCAGCGGCGTCTGGCAGATCGATCACGAAGCGCGTGTATTTCCCCTGTTCGCTTTCAACCCGAATCTCTCCCGCGTGATCCTTGATGATGCCGAAGGCGACGGACAGGCCGAGACCGCTGCCTTCGCCAATATCCTTCGTGGTGAAAAAAGGATCGAAGATACGACCGAGATTCTCACCGGCGATGCCGGCGCCGTTGTCTTCGAAAATAACGCGCACTCCATGGGACGCGCCGTTCGCATTGCCGGCGGCTTGGCTGGTCCCCATAGGTTCAACCCGGATTTTGATCACGCCGCCGATATCGAGCGCGTAGATCGCGTTCGCGCAAAGGTTCATGAAAACCTGCTGCAACAATTCCGCGTCGGCGCGAAGTTGCGGCGCCGGTGTGGGGCATGACAAGTCGACCCTTATCAATTTCTTTTCCAGCTGATGGGCCAGTAAGTCAGTCACCTTCTTCAACAATACGCCGATGTCAACGGTACGAAATAGCGGGTCCCGGCGCCGGGAAAAATCGAGCAGCTGGCGGACAATAGCAGTGATACGTTCGCTCTGGGAGGTGATAATTTGCAAGTTGTCTCTCATTTCATCGACGCTGCGCGCCCGGCGCAACAGGTGCTCGGCTCGTCCGGAGATGATGTTGAGCGGCGTGCCGAGTTCATGAGCGAGCCCCGCGGCGAGCTGCCCGACGGAAGCCAAACGTTCCGAGCGGCGCAGGTCCTGCTCCAATTTGAGCTTCTCAAGTTGCTCCGCCGTCAAACGGGAATACATATTCTGCAGCTCTTCGGACATTAGATTGAATTCGCGCGCCAGGGAGGCGATTTCGTCGTCACCGCTAATATCGATACGCTGCTCCCAATGACCGCGTCCGACTGCGCGAATGCGCTCGATGAGGCGATGGATTGGCCGGGCGACGCTGCGCTGCACGATGATCCACACAAACAACGAGAGCAAGAGGATTAGCGCTGACGTTGTGATCATTATTCGATTGCGTCTGTCGGCGATCGAGGAAATCAGTGCCGTGCCGTGGCGGGCCAGAACAAAGGCGCCTGTCATGCGACCCCCAGAGCTATAGATCGGCTCGATACGATAATAGATAAAAACGTTCTGGTCTCGAAGGTATCCTTCGCTTTCCTTCTTTTCGCGCAACGCCGGACGCGGATCCAGGCGCAGGATCGGTGCGGGATTCAGTTCGGGAAAGTCGCCCGGGTAGTTGAGCGATGGTGAAATCGCCACGGGCTGCGCATTAATGTCGTAGATAATTAATCCGTGAATATTACCCCGGGGCGCGACCGCTATCGCGAACTCCCGCGTCGCTTCGATATTTTCGTTATCGGCGTAGAGGTCTCTGAGGGCCGCCCGCACGGCTTGCGCGAAACCGCGCATGCCAAGGCGCACGCCGCGCTCAATGTTTTCTTGATCTTGCTGAATGCTCAGATAGCCGTGGATGGCCATCGTCATTGCAACCGTGAGCACAACAAGGAGGATAATTTTTGTTCCGAGCTTCACAAGGGGTGCCGATGCAACACAGCAAATATTATTCCTAATTGTTCAATCTCCGAATGGGAGAGAAAACCTTCGGCTGTTGGCGACATTTCCATAATCTGCCCGAATGATAGTCACGTTACCTGTTGCAACTTGCCGCGGTACTGTAGGGAATTTCTAAATCTGATGTTTATCGTTGCAAATCATTGGCTTGGAGCCGCGCCAACAACTCGTTTGGTTTTTGGTTGTGGTGACTTGCAACAGCATTATTCCACCGATTCCGCGCCAATCCGCCATGTATTCATTTTCTATCGCCTATTTTTGCTCCTGTCATCATCGAAGTTTTGGCATTTGGCTTGCGCTCTCCACGTCAAACAGAGCCGAAAAGTTTTTGCGCGAGAGGAGGTGAAACGCATATGAAGAAAATCATGATGGCATTGGCAATCGTTCTCGGTCTCAATCTGGTCGGTTCGATCATCAATCTGTCGGCGCCCGTGAGCGCGCAGGAAGAACCGCCCCCCAAGCCCAAGCCGGAAAAACCAGGCGACTAGATCGCGTAACCTAGCCACACACGCCGCTTCACTGGTGGGGGGAAAGTCCGCCTCCCACCAGTGACCGCGCGTTCAAATATTTATCAGTCACCGCTTAATCAAAAAACTTTGAAAAGCATTTTGGGCCATGTGCCATTGGACTTCGACGTTGGCGACTTTGGCGCCCGGCGGTCCTTGCCGACACCAGGAAATCAGTGTTTCAAGCCGGCTTCGTGGACCTTCTGCGATGCCCTCCACCGAACCATCGTCACAGTTCCTAACCCAGCCGGTCAATCCGAGTTCCTGTGCCTGCTGCACAGTTGACGCGCGAAAATAGACTCCTTGCACGCGACCGCGAACTTTAAAATGGACTCGGGCTGGTTCGGAAGAATTGTCCATTTCCATTAATCCTCCATTGATCTAGCTTAAGCGCCCCGCTCCGGCAAGGTATTTTGAAGCCGATACCGCTGGCGGAAAAGATTTGACAATCGCGGTTTGACTTTTGTAGGCTGACGCCGTTTCCCGAGGGTCCGGTTACCGAAGAGCGCGCCGAGCGAATGGTCCCGCTGATGAAACCCGTCTGAGGCCTTGCGCTTTGGTTAAGTGGGTCCGTCAAATGATTGTTCGTTGATCCAACAAGGAGGGCCAAGATGGGAGCAAAGTTATACGTTGGGAACCTTTCCTATAACGTGACAGAGGAAAGGCTCCAGCAACACTTCGCGCAACATGGCTCAGTGGTCAGCGCGCGGATCATTACCGACAAGTTCAGCGGCCGTTCGAAGGGTTTCGGCTTCGTCGAAATGAGCTCGGATCAAGAAGCTGAAAAGGCGACCAACGCGTTGAACGGCACCGACTTCGAGGGGCGCAATATCGTCGTCAGCGAAGCGCGGCCGCAGGCACCCCGCGACTCGCGCTCCGGCGGCGGTTTCGGCGCTGGCGGTGGCCGGCCGCCGCGCCGCGATCGTTATTAGTATTAATTATTCATTTAGCAACTGCAAAAATTCCTCTTCAGTGAGGATACGGACGCCAAGCTCGTTGGCCTTTTTGACCTTCGATCCCGGATCGGAGCCAGCGACGACATAAGTCGTATTGCGGCTGACGCTCGAGGTTACTCGCCCGCCCAAGCCTTCGATGCGTTTTTGCGCCTCCGGACGCGACATGCTCTCCAGCCCGCCGGTAAGAACAAAGCTCGTGCCGCTCAGAGCACCGCTTTTTTTCGTTTCAGATTTAAATTCCACGCCGGCCGCGAGGAGTTTTTCGATGACCTGACGGTTTGTTTCTTGGGCAAAAAAGCGCGCGATGCTTTTTGCCACCTCGGGGCCGATCTCGCGCACTTCCATCAAGTCTTCTTCGGACGCGTTCTCGATTTTTTTCAAATTGCCAAAATGCTCGGCTAATAATTTGGCCGTCGCCTCGCCGACGTGGCGGATCCCCAGAGCCGTCAAGCCACGCGGCAGCGTAGCGTCTTTGCTGCGCGCCAAGTTATCGAGGAGCTTTTGCGCCGACTTGTCGGCCATGCGCTCAAGCCCGACGAGTTGTTCCTTGCTCAGGCCGTAGAGATCGGCGACGTCGTGAACCAAACCTTGCTCGACCAACTGCTCGATCAGCTTCTCACCCAAGCCTTCGACGTCCATGGCGCCCCGCGAGCCAAAAAATTTCAAACTCTCTTTGAGCTGCGCCGGGCAGGCGATGCCGATGCAGCGATAGGCGGCTTCGCCCTCTTCACGGAATACTTCCGAGCTGCAAACCGGACAGCGCTCCGGCATGATGAACTTTCGTTCAGCGCCGGTGCGTTTTTCCTCGAGCACTTTAACGACGTAAGGAATGACGTCGCCGGCGCGTTCGACGACGACGGTGTCGCCGATGCGGATATCTTTGCGGGCGATCTCGTCCATGTTGTGCAGTGACGCGCTTTTAACCATCACGCCGCCGATCGCCACGGTCTCCAGGCTCGCCACCGGCGTCAATGTGCCGGTCCGGCCGACGTTGGCCTGAATGTCGAGAATGCGCGTCGTCGCTTGGCGGGGCTTAAACTTGTAGGCGATCGCCCACCGGGGCGAGCGGGCGATTTGCCCCAGGCGTTGTTGCAGTGCGGTGCTGTTGACTTTTACCACCAGCCCATCGATCTCGTAGGGAAGCTCGTCACGGCGAGCTTCCATCTCGTCGCGGTATTGAAAAATTTCGCTCAAGCTCCGGCACACGCGCCCGAGCGGCACGGGCTTTAGACCCCATGCCTGTATCCCCTCGCGAAACTCCCAGTGGGTGGCGAAGCTGACGCCCTCAATGATGCCGGTGCCGTGAAAAAAAATATCCAGGGGGCGTTTGGCGGTGATCGTGGGATCCAGCTGTTTTAGCGATCCGGCGGCGGCGTTTCGCGGATTGGCAAATACCGGCTTGCCCTCTTCTTCTCGTTCGCGGTTCATTTTTTGAAATGCTTTCAGCGGCAGAAACACTTCGCCGCGGATTTCGAGCCGTCGCGGGATCGCATGCCCGTCGGTACGAAGTGACAGCGGGATTGAACGAATGGTCTTGAGATTGACCGTTATGTCCTCGCCGTTGACGCCGTCGCCGCGGGTCGAGCCCAGGGTAAATTTGCCATCGAGGTAAACCAACTCCACCGCCAAGCCATCGATTTTGGGTTCGACGGCATATTCGATGGCGTCGCTATGCTTGAGAAAACGCTGAATTCTTTCCTCGAATTCGGTGAGCTCTTCGGGGTCCGTGGCATTATTGAGCGACAGCATGGGGAGGGAGTGCTGCACGGTGGAGAATCGGTCCAAGGGCGGTGCGCCGACCCTTTGAGTCGGTGAATCAGGCCTCGCAAGATCGGGATGCTCCTTCTCGAGGTCGAGCAGGCGGCGAAATAGGCGGTCATATTCGGCGTCACTGACGAGTGGATCGTCAAGCACATGATATTGATAGTTATGCTTATCGATTTCGCGCCGCAGGTCGGAGATTTCTTTTACCGCGGACTCTCGAGATTTTTGCGCCATAATTCGATTTGAATATTGCCATTCTGGGCCGCCGCGAGTTCGACGGCGCAGCAAAAAAACTAACATAGTTGCGCGATTGAATGAAGTCACGCGCAACCCAACATTGACCCCCTGTAGTCGTTGTGTTAACGCTAGCATTGATGGGTATTTGGGCTATTTGGACGCCGATTTTGCTGCTGATTCTATCCGGCTGCAGCACGGCGGTACCCGAGCTTAAACCGCCTCCCGAGAGTCTGACTTGGTCCCTCGAAGGGCCCTTTCGTAATCAAGCGAAAACGGAGCTTCCCGCCGAGGCCCTAGCCTTCCGTCACTTCTTGCGGGGATATGCCCTGCTGGGTGAAGGCGCATTTGATCTGGCGCTCACGGAGTTCGAAGAAGCCGTCAAAGCTCAGCCGGACGATGCCTTTCTGCACTTTCGATTGGCGTCTCTTTATCTCCGCAAGGGAGATCTAAAGAGGGCTCTGATCGAGGCTGAGGCGGCGACCCGGCTTGACCCCAAGAGCGTCGATTATCATGTGCTTTTGGCCGGTCTCTATTCGTCGCTCAACGACCACCAGAAAGGCATCGCGGAGTACAACGAAGTTCTGAAACTCGAGCCAAATAATCAGGAAGCTTTGCTTTATCTGGGCGCGTTGTACTTGCAGGTCGACGATTTGGCACGGGCCGGTCAAAGGCTCGAGGAACTGCTTAAAGCCGACCCCAATTCCGCGCTCGGCCACTACTATCTGGGCCGCGTGCGCGCGAAGAGCAAGCTTTATCTTGCCGCTGAGCAAAGCTACCGGCAGGCGCTGGAGCTTAATCCCAAATCTGAGGCGGTCTTATTGGACCTGGCCCTCGTCTACGAACTTGAAAGCAAAACCGAGGACGCGGTTCAAACCTATCAAAGGCTTTTGCAAGTCAACGCGCAAAATGCCTGGGCGCGCCGGCGTTTGGGTGAGCTTTACGTCGGCCAAAACAAACTTGATGAAGCCCTGCGTCAATTCGAAACCCTGCAAGGTAGCGAAGTCGATCCCCGCGAAACACGGATCAAAATTGGCCTGATCTCTTTTGAAAAGGGCGATTTCGAGAGGGCGGCGACCGAATTCAATCTCGTCCTGGCGGGTGATCCAAACAACGATCGGGCGCACTACTACCTCGGCGCCACCTACGTTGAGATGAAAGCCGATGACAAAGCGCTGGAAGCTTTCCAACGCGTTTCGGAAAAAAGCGAGCTTTACGTGGACTCGCGCGTCCAAGCCGCATATCTCTTGGATCGCAAAGAGGACCCGCAAAAGGCAATCGAAGTCTTGCAAACGGTGCTGAAAAAACGCAATGACCGCAAAGAAATTTATGCGTTTTTGAGCTCCCTCTATCGCAAGACGAAAGAGTACCCGAAGGCGATCCAAGCGATGGAACGCGTCGTTAATTTGGACCCCAAGAGCGATGAGGCGCATTTTCAACTCGGTGCGCTTTATGATGAGAACAAGAACAAAGAGAAATCCGTGGTGAGCATGAAGAAAGCCATCGAGCTCAATCCGAAAAATGCCGCGGCGCTCAATTATCTAGGTTATACCTGGGCGGAGATGGGCGTGCAGCTCGACGAAGCCGAAGAGTTGATTCAACGCGCGCTCAAAATTCAGCCCAACGACGGTTTCTACATCGATAGTCTGGGGTGGGTTTACTATCAAAAAGGTGACTATCCCAAAGCCGTTGAACAGCTCGAGCGGGCGGTCGAGATTACCGTCGATGATCCGACGATCATCGAACATCTGGCCGACGCTTACGAAAAGGCGGGCAAGGGCGACCGGGCGCTGACGCGCTACCGCGACGCGCTCAAGCACACCAAGGAAAATGATCAACTCAAGCGAATCCGCGAGAAAATCCAGCGCCTGGAGAAAAAGATTTGATCTTGGTTGAGCGGCGCGCCGTCGTTGCCCTAGTTCATTCCCTGACACGTCTATTTTTGGCTACGGTCGCCCTCGGACTGTTCGGCTGCGCGACGGTTGCGCCGCCGCTCGAGCCCAAGCTGCCCGCGCCGCAGTGGGAAGCGGGCAAACTGATCGAATCGGTCACGCAACGAGACAAGCAGCTGCGCTCCATGCGCGCGCTCGCACAGGTTGACTACGCCGGACCGGAAGGCAAGCATGGCTTTCAAGAAGCGGTTTTAGTGCAACGGCCCGATCGCCTGCGTTTGGAGACGCTGACGTTCTTGGGCGCGATTCTCATCGTCACGGCGAATAGCAAAGAGATCGTCGGCTATCATCCGCGCGAAGGGGTCTTTGTGCGCGGCGGGCGCACCAAAGATAATCTACGGCGCTACACGCAGATTCCCCTCGAGCTGGAAGAAATTACTACGTTGCTGATCGGCCTGCCGCCAGTCGACGTCAGTGCGCCGTCGAAGCAAGAAGGCAACACGCTGGTTTTTTCTCCCAACGGGCGCAAGCGCGACGTGTTGACCTTCGAGTCGTCCCAGCCGGTGCCGACCAAATGGGAACGATTCACTGCTGACGAGAAAGTCGAATTGACCGCCCGTTTCAGCGATTACGTTTCTACGCCCGCCGGGCTGTTTCCGCTGCGCATCGTCTTCGAGGCCGTTCTGCAAAAAAAGAAGCTCGAGATCCGTTACCAACAGCCGGAGCTCAACGCTGCCCTACCTAGCGAACTTTTCTCGCAGCAAAAACCCGCCAACGTCCAGGAAGTGCCGATCGAGGCGATCGGCAGTTGAGCGATGTTCTGGGGAACCTGGCGAGTCGTTTTAGCTCTGCTGTTGCTTATCGCCTGCGGCGATAAGACCGAAGTAAAAGTTTCCGACGTAAAACCGGCGGCGAGCGCCAAAGATCCCGGTAAGCCGGTTACCGGAGACTGGCTGGTTCTGCACAGCCTGAGCGACCCTGAGCAACTCAATCCGCTGACGTCGAACGACGCTTCGTCCAGCGAGGTACTGAATTTCATTTTTGAAAGCCTGCTGACGCGCGAGCCGCAAACGCTGGAATTCAAGCCGCTGATCGCCGAGGCCCGGCCGGAAATTTCTAAAGACAAGTTGATCTACACATTCAAAATTCGCAAGGATGTTCGTTTTCAAGACGGACGCCCGATGACGGGTGAGGATGTTCTTTTCAGCGTGAAGGCGATCAAATGTCCATTTGTAAACGCGCCTTTTCTCAGGGTGTATTTCAATTCCCTCATCGACGCGGAGCTTGTCGATCCATACACGATACGTTTCGTCACCAAGGAGCCCTATTTCCTCAACGAAAGCGTGCTCGGGCAAATCCTCTTGTTGCCGCGTCACTACTACGATCCGAAAAACCTTCTGGCACGCGTTTCCGTCAAACAGCTCAGCCAAGATCCCGCCAAGCTGCCGGGCGAGGTAAAAACATTCGGCGAGCAGTTCAATAAAAATTATAGTCGTAATCCGATGGGGAGCGGGCCGTATAAATTTAGCATCTGGAAAACCGGTCGCGAACTGGAGTTGGTGCGCGATACCAATTATTGGGGAAATGGAAAGGATGGCATCGATCAAGCGCATCTGGATCGGCTCAAATTTCGCATCATCAACAACATGGATGCCGCGTTGATTAGGCTCAAAAGCGGCAGCCTCGATTACATGGAGGTGTTGCAGCCGATCCAAACTATCCGCGGCACGAACAGCGAAAGATTCAAGCAGGAATTCCAGAAATACGAGTACTATGCTCCGACCTATAGTTACATCGGTTGGAACAACGATCATCCGATCTTTCGCGATAAGCGAGTGCGCAAGGCGATGACTTACATGACGGATCGCAAGCAAATCGTAAAATTCGTGCTCTTTGGTCTCGGTGAAGTCGTCGATAGCCACATTTATCTTTTCCGGCCGGAATATGACAAAAGCCTGAAAAGTTACCCCTTCGACCCGGCGAAGGCGATCGCTTTGCTTAACGAGGCCGGTTGGAAAGATACAGACGGCGACGGCGTGCTCGATAAGGTAATCGACGGTAAGAAAATGCCTTTGCGATTTGAGATAAAAGTGAATGCCGGTAATGCTGTGCGAAGAAGCGTGGCGCTGGTGCTCTTGGACGAGTTAAAGAAGCACGGCATTGCCGCGAGTGTTCGAGAGCTGGACTGGACGATTTTTCTAAACGACGTCAAGAATCATCAATTTGACGCGGTCGTGCTTGGCTGGCAAATGTCGACCACTGAACCGGACGCGTACCAGGTATGGCACTCGTCTCAAGCGGCCAACAAAGGTTCAAATGCCATTAGTTACAAAAACGCCCGCGTGGACGAGATCCTTGAACAGTATCGGCGCCAGTTCGATCCGCAAAAACGGATCGAAATGTACAAAGAGTTCCAGGAGATCATAAGCGAAGAGCAACCCTATACGTTTCTATACATCAGCAAGCGGGTTTCTGCGGTGCAGCGCCGTTTCCAAGGCGTCAAAGTTTTCCCGGATGGACTGCGGCCTATCGATTGGTGGGTTCCCGTTGCGCAGCAAAAATTCGCTAATACCGTCAGCGCGCAATAGCCCGACAGACCATGGTTTCTTACTTAATTCAACGCTCACTGCTAATGATTCCTACGTTCATCGGCATCACCTTAATCAGTTTTCTGATCATGCGGTTGACGCCCGGCGATCCGGCTGAGCTGCGCGCCGCGGGTGGTCTCGGCGCCGCGGCGGGCGGCGGTATTTCCGTCGAAAAACGTGGCGCGGTCGATGAGGCGATGGCCCAGTGGCGGGCGCAATATGGTCTCGATAAACCACTGCATGTGCAATACGTCGTTTGGCTGAAGAATTTATTCACATTGAACTTTGGTGATTCGTTCAAAGACAGCCAATCGGTCTGGAGCAAGATCGCCGAACGATTGCCGGTGACAGTCAAACTCAATTTCTGGTCGATCTTGGTGGTTTACCTGGTCGCGATCCCGCTGGGGATTTATTCCGCTACCCATCCGAATTCCTTCGCTGATCAGGTTACGACTTTGGCCGCTTTCGTTCTCTTCGCTGTTCCCTTGGTTTGGGCCGCGACCATGGCGATCGTGTTCATTTGCGGCGGCGATTTCTATTATTTGTTTCCGCCGGGCGGGATCGAGTCTCTAGAATTTTCCGAGAATTGGTCAATCTGGAAAAAAATTAAAGATCACACCTGGCATCTGTTCTTGCCTGTCGTCTTGCTCTCTTACGATGGTTTCGCCGGCTTATCGCGGTACATGAGATCAAGCATGCTTGAAGTCTTGCGCCAGGACTATGTTCAGGTTGCCAGAGCCAAGGGACTTCAAGAAAGCATGGTCATTTTTAAGCATGTGCTGCGCAATTCGTTGATTCCTCAAGTGACGATTCTGGCGTCAATCCTGCCAGGACTCATAGGCGGAAGCATCATTATTGAAACGATATTCTCTATCCCTGGCCTGGGACAGTTGGGTTATGAATCGGTATTAGCGCGGGACTATCCTACGGTATTGGCTTTACTGACCGTGAGCTCGGTGCTCACGCTGATGGGCATTTTGATTTCTGATATTCTTCTTTCCATGGTTGACCCGAGGATCGCTTTTGGCCGACGACTACAATGAGCCCCAGCCAAACCAATAGTGCATCTCTCGAAGCAACGGATTTAGAAGTTTCGCTGGAAGCCGGTGAAATTGCTGGAGGGTTGTGGTCTGACGTATGGAGGCGATTCAAGCACAATCCAATCGCACTGGCCGGGCTCTATACTGTCTGCTTTCTGGCGTTCATGGCGCTTTTTGCGGATTTTATCGCCAACGACAAGCCGTACTATCTCGTATACCGAGGCAAGACCTACTTTCCGATTTTTCGTAGTTATATTGTAGGCGCCAAACTCGGACAATGGCCGGCGGAATTGCTCAACGTAGACTTCAAGAAACTTGACGGAGCTAAATCTGTTTTCCCACCGATCCCATATCGACAAACAAACATCAACTTATTTGAACCCGTTGAGCCCCCTTCGACGAAGCACTGGTTCGGCACCGACAAACTGGGACGTGACGTCTTGGCGGGCATTATCCATGGAGCTCGAATATCGTTGTCGATAGGCTTTGTCGCCGTCAGCATCTCAGTGATCATCGGCGTAATCCTCGGCGCGGTCGCCGGGTACTTTGCGTCGTGGGAAGATTTACTGATATCCCGAATGTTTGAAATCATGATGACCATGCCGACGTTATTTCTATTGATCACCATAGCCGCGCTCTTGCCGCCCAGCATTTTCTTAACGATGGCAATTATCGGTCTTACGAGCTGGGTAGGAATTGCACGGTTTACCCGCAACGAATTCCTGCAAATTCGCAATTTGGATTATGTGACCGCCGCCATTGCGTTGGGAGTTTCGAATCGTAAAGTGATGTTCAAACATATACTGCCCAATGCGCTCGCACCCGTGATCGTCTCCGTTGTCCTCGGCATTGCGGGCGCGATTCTCGTCGAATCCAGTCTGAGCTTTCTCGGCATCGGCGTGCCCGCCGAGCTGGTTACCTGGGGTTCCATCTTGCACGAGGCGAGCACCACGACTTTTGCGTGGTGGCTCGCGGTGTTTCCCGGCTTCGCGATCTTTATTACCGTGCTCGCCTACTATCTGGTCGGTGAGGGGCTGCGCGAGGTGCTCGATCCGCGCTTGCGGGGCTTGCGCTAGTCACGCCCTTTCTGTTAAGTCCGTGCCAAGCTAATTCACAATTCTCTCCGGGAGAATTTTTTATGAAACGGCTGAGTATTCTCGGTTTCACGCTAGCGCTATTCTTACTTCCGATCGCCGCACGGGCGCAGTACAGCAAGCCCGTTTACGTGTCGCTTCCCGGGCCCGGCAACGTGCAGCACTTGGCGTATTACGTGGCGAAGGATAGAAAGTTTTACGAAGAGATGGGCTTGACCAACGTCAACATCGTTGTGCTGCGCGGCAACGCGATGAACGTGCAAGCTCTGCTCTCCGGCAGCGTCCACTATTCGTCGGCTTTCGGTCCGTCGATGCACGCTATGTTCAAAGGCGAGCAGATTCGCGTTCTGTTGCAGATCTTCAATCAAATTCCGTTCAGCTTGATCACGCGTCCCGAAATTAAACGATTGGAAGATCTCAAAGGCGCGAAGATTGCCGTGACCTTCGGCGGCTCGACCTATAGCGTGTTGCAAGCGCTGATCGTCAAATACGGTTACAACGAGAAGTTCGCCGAGTACCTAAACATTCCCGACAACGAAGGCAAGGCGGTGGCGTTGGTTCAAGGACGAGCTGCCGCGGCGTTATTTGCGCCGCCGACGGATCGGCCGCTGATGAAAGCGGGATTCAAACGCCTGATCTATATGGGCGACGAATTCAAAAACGTTCCGTTTAGTGCTCTCCAGGCGATGAACAAACAGGTCCAGGAGGAACCGGAGGTGACGCAGCGGATGGTCAACGCGGTGATGAAGGCGCTTTACTGGATTCGCGCCAACCGCGAGGGCGCCATCGACGTCATCATGAAGGCCGGCAGGATGCATGAACGGGAAATCGCCGCGTCGCTCTACGACCTTATGCGCGACGCTTACATTCCCGGGCTGAGCGCCGAGGGGCTTTACAAGCGTGCCGAGCTGGAATTCGCCATTCTCAAAGAAAAACCGAAGTTCAACCCGGAGCAGTTTGTCGACGACCGGTTCTACAAGTCGGCGTTGAAAACCCTGGCGCGCGAATCCGGCGCGAAATCGTAAGAGAGAAGAAAAAGGTCATGGCGGAAAAAACTCTCGAAGAAATCAAGGCGGATATTTTGCATCGCGCCGGTCGCATCAATCCCTTCGAGCGGGTGAAAAAGGCAGACGTCGAGCAGGTGGTGAAGAATCTTACGAGCCTCGATGCCGATCTGTGGGGCAGAGAGTGGGGGAAATTCGGTTTGAAGTACGAGGCCCTCGCCGATGAGCAGGAAAAAATGGGCAAAAAAGAGGACGCCGGCGAGACTTATTATCTGGCCTATGAATATTATCGCATCGGGCGCTATCCGGTGCCGAGCAGCCCGGAAAAAATGAACTGCTACAAAGGCGCGCTCAGGACTTTTTTAAAGGCGGCGCCAACGATGGACCCGCCTTTGGAGCGCATCGAGATTCCCTTTGAAGGAAAGAAAGTCGTCGGTTATTTGCAGGTTCCGCGAGGCGTCCATCGACCCCCGGTGGTGATGCATTGGGGCGGCGTCGACGGCTGGAAAGAGGACCGCCGCACGAACAACGACGTCTTGCTCAAGGCGGGCCTCGCTTGCTTTACCATCGACATGCCGGGCGCCGGCGAAAATCCCTGCCTCGGCAGCGATCCGCGCGCCGAGCGAACTTTTTCCTCGGCGCTGGATTACCTCGAAGGCCGCAACGACGTCGATGGAAAGCGCATTGCGTGCATGGGCGGCAGTTTCGGCGGTTACTGGGCGGCAAAGCTGGCCCACACCGAACCGAAGCGGTTGAGCGGCGCGGTGAATTGGGGCGCCGGCGTCCATCGAACGTTTCAAGACGAATGGCTGCGCCCGGCTTTAACATTGACCGCGTCGCAATACCTCATGGGGCCGGCGAGCCTGCTGGATGCGCGATCTTACATTTTTGGCGTGAGGACGCTCGAAGAGACACTCAAGATAGCGCCGACGTTATCGTTGGTGACTCAAGGCTTGATCGATCAACCCTGCGCGCCGCTGCTTTGCATCAATGGCAAGGAAGACGATCAGCATCCGATCAGCGATCTTTACTTGCTGGCGGAGCACGGCAGCCCGAAGGATCTGCGCATTATCCCCGGCGCCGGCCATATGGGACGCAAGAAGGGCCAAGCGAACGATGAGGTCGTGGATATCGTGACGCAGTGGCTCAAAGAAAAACTAGCGTAATACGGAGAAAAAATGGCGCGCATCGCAACCATCGATAAAAAAGAAGACTTGGCCGCGGCAGATCAAAAAGTTTACGAATCCATCGCGCAAAGTCGCGGCGTCGTCGGCGGACCGTGGCTGGCCCTGTTGCATAGCCCGGAGCTCGCGGCGCGCACGGCACATCTGGGGAGTTATATCCGTTTCGAATCCAGCCTAGATCATAAAGTCGTCGAGTTCACAGCGTTGGTGTCGGCGCGGGAGCTCGAGTGCAAACACGAATGGGCGGCGCATATCATGCACGGCCAGAAAGCCGGCATACCGATGGAAACGATTCGCGCCGTCTATCAGAAAAAAGGCGCGGAGAGTTTTGCGTCCGAGGACGCGCAGATCGTGAGCTTTGTGCGCGAGATGATTCATTCTCACCGCGTTAGCGAGGCGACGTTTCAGGCGATCTACGGACGCTTCGGCGAAAAAGGCATGGTCGAACTCACCGCCACCATCGGCTACTATGCGATGTTGGCCTGTACGCTGAATACTTTCGACGTCTACACGTTCACTCCGCCGGACGACCTCAGGCTTTAAGTTCCCCGGTGATCATGCGCGTCGTTGCCCTGGAGATATTTAGACTTAACCGCGGGCTAGGCGCACATAGTGCCGCCACAGCAGATGCGTAAACCGACAATGAGAAAGGAAACTATGAAATGAAGTTAAAGGGACAGATCGCGATCATCACCGGGGCGGGAAGAAACATTGGCAAGGCGATGGCGAAACTGTTCGCCTCGGAAGGTGCGAAGATCGCCGTGGCGGAAATGCATGAGGGACGCGGGCAGTCGGTGGTCGACGAAATCAAACAATCCGGCAAAGAAGCCATGCTGGTGCTCGGCGATGTTTCAAACTCGAAGGACGTGCAGGAGTTGGTCAAAAAAGTTGTCGCTAAGTTCGGCGGTATCGATATTCTCGTCAACAACGCAGCGCTGACGGACCACGCCAATATTTTCGACAGCACCGAGGAAGAGTTCGACAAGGTTATCGCGGTGAGTCTCAAGGGCCCCTATTTGATGACAAAATACGTCGCAGAACAAATGCGCAGGCAGGAGCGGGGCGGAAAGATCCTTAATTTCGGCTCGACCTCGGGCATGATCGGACGGTTCGACGGCATTGCCTACGCCGCGGCGAAGGCCGGGGTCATCAATATGACCCGCGCTATGGCGGTCCAGCTGGCGGAATATAAAATTCGCGTCAACTGCGTTGTGCCGAACCGCTCCGGGTCGCCGGTCGGTTACGACGACGACGTGGCCGGCAATCGGACGTTTCAAAATCTCGCGGGACGGCTCGGTACCGCGGACGATCAAGCGAAAGCCGCGCTTTTTCTCGTCAGCGAAGATTCGGATTTCATTTACGGGCATCCGTTGGTCGTCGACGGCGGCGTGATGGCGACAGCAAATTTTCCGCGGGAGCAGTTTCAGAAGTAGGGGAGAAAAACCGTTCAAGTCATTCAAACGGTTCAAGCCGTTCAAATCGTTTAGAAATTAACTGTGCCGAACATTGCTGCAATATTGGGATTCGCGTGGCGTGTTGCAAGCCGATGCCGCGAAATAGCCAAACCTTCCGGTTTCACCGATAAAGCGGCAGCGCCACGACGCGCTGCTCGATGACTCTCATCATCTTCTTATACTCGGGGGCGTCCACGCCGCCAAAGCGGCGGAGAAACTCGGGCTCGGGCATGAACTGAGGCAGATCGGCCGTCACGGGCATGATGTCCTGTTCGCTGACGACCGCGCTCAGGCGTCGCTGCAGGATGCGCGCTGACGCAGGCTCAGCGGCGTCTTCGCCCAAGCGCGTGCCCGCCCGGTCAGCGGCGATGTCGTTGAACGAAAAGCCGCTGCCGTGCCGGGAGTCTTCGATTTCCTTGTAAACACCCACGGCGTCGGACAGCGGGCCGCCGGCTTTGGCGGCCAGCGCGGCCGAGACCATGAAATGCTTGGGAAAATCGGTGCGCCCGTTGAGCAGCGCGCGGTGACGGGTTGGGCGAGGCCAGTTACGCGCGTCCGCTACGATTCTTTCCAGGCTTTGGTTATTGACGTAAAGAGTGAGGACCAGTATCGCTGCCCGGTTTTCCGCGACGGGATCGTTATCGGCCGACCGCTCCGCGGCGAGCGCGAAAAGGGGAACGAGCAATCTGGTGAGCGACACTTTTCGGGTTGCAATTGATTCGCTTACGGCTGTCAAGCGTTCATGATAAAGGCGCAGTCTTTCTTTTTCCGCGGCGGACACCAGCGCTGTGCGCAACGCGTCGGGCAAGTCGGCTTGCCACTCATAAGTCAGCGCAATCCTGTCGTCCTCAATGGTGACTTCCTTGATCACGCTGCTTAGCGAATGAACCTCGGCGCTGCCGTAGGCCAAAGCCAGCAAACGCGGAATCAGCAGATGCGCCAGTTCTGGAGGAATGGGGAGCCGCCCAATCCGCAGCGAATCGAGCCTCGGCAACGCGCCGTCTTCCGCGAGGATCGCATCCACGTTTAAATAAAGGGGCACGGAGAGAATCGGCAGCCTCAGACTCGTATCGACGATCAAAGTATCACCCTGCAATTGCACTCGAGCGCCGCCGGCCGCGTATTGCTGCGCCAAATAGTTTGCCGCAAGGTCGAGATCCGATTCGCGTACCGAGATCGTGCGGCGCTCACCGGGTCTCAGTTTACGTGGATAATTCTGCTCGAGGATGAGCTTAGCCCGCTCGACGTCCAAGGGCGTGATTTCGGCGACGCGATGGATGGCAGGCTCGGTGTCGACGGCAAAATAGATTATTCCGGCGAGAGCGAGCGCGGGCACGCAGAACAGTGGAAGGCACAACTTGTAGAACGATCCCATCGCGTGACCCGTATAAGAAGATTACGCGATGAGGGGGGCAATTGCGAGACCGGGTGGAGTGCGCTGCGCTTATCGCAACTCGTTTTTCAGCCAATTCAAGATTGTTGGGAACGTCTGCGGAGTTTGTCCCATATGGCCGCCGGGGAAGACACGCGCGGACTTCGGCGCGCCGTATTCCAATAGGATATAGAGATCGTCGATCGGAGTTTGCAGGTCGTGCTTGCCGTTGACGATGAGCATTGGGCAGGATGGTTTGTCGAGCCAGCCTTGATCCTTTAACGAAAGCTCCGACCAGGGCTTGAAAAGATCTTCGAACTTTTCGACGCCGAAAAGCCGGCAGCGGGCGATGTCGTGATCCATCAAATAACTGTCGGCGTTGGTCGACTCGCGCAGCCAGTCTTCCTGAAAGAAATAATGCACGCCGCCGCCCCAGACGATCGACGCGCGCAGGCGCTTCGCTTCCACATAGGCCATTTTTGCCGCCCAATAGCCGCCAAAGCTCCGGCCCATGATGGCGATGCGCTTGGGGTCGACGTCGGAACGCTTTTCCAGATAATCGATCACGGCGGCAAAGACTGACTCCGCGGTCGGCGACGCTTTCACGGGGCATTCGCCGACGCCCGGCATGTCCATGGCGCAGCTCGCCATGCCGGCTTGCTGCAAACCTTCGTCATACTCGTAGCTTTCCGCTTTGAATGAATCGATGCCGCCGAAATTGATCACGATCGAATGTCTCCGCCCGTCCTGAGGCACGCGCACGTAGATGGGAATTTTCTTGTCGCTGAATGGAACCTCGATGCGCTCCAAGCGCGGCTCGAAGTACTTACCGGCCTTCTCGTAGACTTCGAGACTCTTGCGGAAGCAGGCCATTTTTTCGGGTGTATGTGGTGTCGGATAGCGTCCGGTGGCGTAGTACGCGTAAGCCTGCACGTAGGCTTCACGCGCTTCCTTGAACTTGCCGGCTTGTTCGAACTTCGCGCCTTCTTCTGCGTAGGGTTTAGCGATGCGCGACCATTCTCTCGCCCAAAGCTCCGGGTCTTTGCTCGTCAGGTTAGCGAGCACGGACTCGACGTCTTCCCGTTTGGCATGACGAAACGTGTTGCGTTTTCCAGTGCGTTCGCGAATCATCGCTTTGATCTCATCCAAACTCTTCACTCGGCCCATGGTGGCGACCTCCGGACTCGTTCAAGTCGTGCAAAAAGTTCAAGCCGTTCAAATTGTTCAAACCATTCCAAACGAAAAGCAAAAGTCTGTCGCGCTGCGCCATCGTTCGTCTACTCTACCTTGACATTAACTTCAACCTGAAAGTAATATCCGCCAGTTTTTGACGTAGCATTCCCGTTCTGGAGGCGACCATGAAGCGAGCGTGGTTTTTCGTTTTCATTGGTGTGCTGGCTCTCGCCGAGTTCCTGCCATTGTCCTTTGCACAAACGCCCAAGCGCGGCGGCACGCTGACGATCGGCTTTAAAGAGGAACCGGACCGTCTCGACGCGCGTTATCCCGGCCGGCGCTTCATTCTCTTTCCCGAAGTCTACGAAAGTTTAGCCGTCTTCGGCAAAACTCTCAGCGACATCCGCCCCGCGCTGGCGGAAAAATGGGAGCAGCCCAATCCCACGACTTATATCTTTCATTTGCGCAAGGGCGTGAAGTTTCACAACGGCCGGGAGGTCACCGCCGAGGACATCAAGACGAATATCGAGTGGCGCAGCAAAGAGGCGCCGAAGGATTGGCCGCGCATGCGCAATCTTGAGGCGATGAGCAAGATCAAAGAAGTCGAAATTCTCGACCGCTATAAAATCAAAATCACAGTCGACGAGCCCGGACCGATGATGGTGACGGCGTTTACCGGCGGCGATACGGGGTTGCCGGGAATCATTCCACCGGAGGTGGCGGGAAAATTCATGCTCGGCAAGGGCGGCACCGCGCCCATCGGCACGGGCCCGTTCAAATTCAAAGAATGGGTTTCCGGCAGCCATATTATTCTAGAACGCTTCGAGGATTATTGGGGCCCGAAGGCGCCTGCATCCGCACCTGGCAGTCTTTCCCGGTCTTCTCATCATGTTGGCAGTGCTCGGATTTAATGCTATGGGAGATGCTATCCGCGATATCCTCGACCCGCGGATGTTGAGCCGAGTCCGTGGAGGCCGAACCCCCTAAGAGCATTGCGCAGCGCCGCTCCCATCATGTCTGATCTACTCCAGGTCAAAAATCTTCAAACGTCTTTCTTTACGCCGGAAGGAGAAGTGCGCGCCATCGACGGCGTGAGCTTCGAGATCGGCGAAGGCAAGACTCTCGGCTTGGTCGGTGAGTCGGGCTGCGGCAAGAGCGTGACCTCGCTGTCGATCATGCGTCTCATTCAGTCGCCGCCGGGAAAAATCGTCGGCGGTGAAATTCTCTACCGCGGGCGCGATCTCTTGACGCTCAACAACGAAGAGATGCGCAAAATCCGCGGCAACGAGATCTCGATGATTTTTCAAGAGCCGATGACCTCGCTCAATCCGGTCTTCACCGTCGGCAACCAGATCGGCGAGGCGATCAAGTTGCACCAAGGATTGGGCAAACGAGAAACCCGGCAAAAAACTATTGAGATGCTGCGTCTGGTCAAAATCGCGGATCCAGAATCGCGCGTCGATGCCTATCCGCACCAGCTGAGCGGCGGCATGCGCCAGCGCGTCATGATCGCCATGGCGCTGTCGTGCAATCCGAGTCTGTTGATCGCCGACGAGCCGACGACGGCTTTGGACGTGACGATCCAAGCGCAGATTCTCGAGCTGATGAAAGAGCTGCAGCAGAAGATCGGCGGTATGGCGCTGTTGCTGATTACCCATGACCTCGGCGTGGTTGCCGAGCAGGCCGACGAAGTCGCGATTATGTACGCGGGCAAGATCGTCGAGCGAGCGAACACCAGAGCGATCTTCAACCACCCTTTTCATCCCTACACGGTGGGTTTGTTGAACTCGCTGCCAGGCGCCACCGGACAAAAGAAAAAACGGCTGGATGCCATTCCGGGCGTGGTGCCGAATCCGTTGCATCTTCCGACCGGCTGCCGCTTTCGTGACCGCTGTCCAAGGGCCGCAGACCTTTGCGCTCAAATCGAGCCCCCGCTGGAAGACAAAGAGCCTGGACATCCCGCCGCGTGCCACTTTCCGCACACGGAGACCCGGGAGAAAGCGAGCGTTGAAGCTTGAGGATAGGAAATTGCGTTTTTCGATTCTCAAGCCAATTCCGGCATTGCACCTTTTAATATGAGCCTGCTAGAAATCCGCGATTTAAAAAAACACTTTCCCGTTGGCGGAGGGCTGTTCTCGCGCAACAAGGGCAGCGTCAAAGCCGTCGACGGCGTTAACTTAACCGTCAACGAAGGCGAAACTTTAGGCTTGGTCGGCGAGTCGGGCTGCGGCAAATCCACTTTGGGCCGAACGATTCTCAGGCTCATCGAGCCGACCAGCGGCGAAGTGATCTTCCACGACAAGAATCTCTTGGGGATGGCGCAGCGCGAGCTGCGCGATATGCGCCGCGAGATGCAGATTATTTTCCAAGATCCCTACGCTTCGCTCAATCCGCGCATGCGCGTCGGCGATATCGTGGGGGAAGGGTTGGAAATCCACAAGCTCGCCAAAGGCAAAGCCAAACGCGACCGGGTGATGGAGCTGCTCCATCAGGTCGGCTTGCGCGAAGATCATTACCCGCGCTATCCGCATGAGTTCAGCGGCGGCCAGCGCCAGCGCATCGGGATCGCCCGGGCGCTCGCGGTCAGCCCCAAGTTCATCGTCTGCGATGAGCCGGTCTCATCGCTCGACGTTTCGATCCAGGCGCAGATTATCAACCTCCTGCAGGAGCTGCAGGAGAAAATGCACCTCACCTACTTATTCATTTCCCACGATCTGCGCGTGGTCGAACATATCAGCCACCGGGTGGCGATCATGTATCTGGGTAAGATCGTCGAGATCGCCAATAGCGAGACGATCTACCGCGATGCCAAACATCCCTACACACGCGCGCTGCTGTCCGCCGTGCCGATGCCCGACATCGCGCGCAAGAAAGAACGCATCGTGCTCGAAGGCGACGTCCCGAGTCCGGTCAACCCGCCGCCGGGCTGCACCTTTCATCCGCGCTGCTCCTACCGTGAAGCCCTCTGCAGTCAAACCGAGCCGCCGTTGGATTTTGACGCCGACGGCCACGGCGCAGCCTGCCATGTGTTTGGTCCGATCAAACGGGCGTAAGAATCGCGCCGCTGTGTTCCGGCAACTCCGTCCACCGACTTGCCGACATTTTGCCACGCGATCCCGGCGCCGTCGCATTTATCGGCGCACGGCCGACGGAGCCTGGCCCTATCATTCTCGTGCACATCCCGCAATTGCTGCTCAATGACAGTGCGCTCGTGGTTACAGCTCTCCATGCTGCGGTCGCGTTGCCGTTTTCGCAATAGTCCCCGGACAGTTGAAATAGCCGCCGCTGCTGGTAGAATAGCGCCAATAATTAGCAACGCGTAAATACCGAAGATTTCCTGAAAGCCTCTCGGGAGCGATTCCGAGGGGTTTTTATTTTGTCGAGGAGTCGAGGATATGGCAGACGCAAGCGTCCCGATGACCAGCAAGGGTTATCAGTTCTTGGTAGAGGAGCTAAAACGGCTCAAGAGCGTCGAGCGGCCCAAGAATGTCCGCGAAATCGAAGAGGCGCGCGAGCATGGCGATCTTTCCGAAAACGCTGAATTTCACGCGGCTAAGGAACGGCAATCGCTGCTCGACCTGCAGATCCGTGAGATCGAGGACAAAGTCGCGCGCGCGCAGGTGATCGAGGTCTCCAAGCTTTCCGGAGACAAGGTTGTGTTCGGCGCCACGGTATCCCTCGCCGATGGTGATACGGGCGACAAGGTGGTATACCAAATCGTCGGCGATCATGAGGCGGAACCGAAGAACGGTAAAATATCGATCAGTTCTCCTATTGCCCGAGCCTTGATTGGCAAGAGCGAAGGGGACGAAGTTCAGGTTCGCACCCCCACGGGCGTTCGTACTTTCGATATTCTCAGCGTGGAATATACCGATTAGATCGCTGCTACCCGGTGGGGCGGGCCTTTCTGGAAAGGAAAGATGTCCTTTTCAGCCCGAGAGGCTGCTCAAGAGCGCTACGCGTCACTGCGATGTATCGCGCCGGCTCTGCTCCTTAACTATTTCGCAAAGCTGCGACAGCGCCGGCGCAAAAACTCCGCCGGCATCCATTTCCTAATTCTTTTTGTTTATCTTCTTCTCCCGGCACCGGTGCTGGCGACGATCGTGATCGAGCCGCGGGTCGGTTTTCACGGCGTTTTTCAACTCGGGCGTCCATTTCCGTTGGAGATCGAACTCAGTAACACGGGCCGGCCCGCCGAAGGGATGCTTGAGGTCCGAGTGTGGAAAGGCGGCGCCACCAAAGGCGGAGCGCCTTATGTGGTCAATTACCAGCGCGCGGTTTTTCTCGCTGCGCAAGCCCGCAAGAGCGTTCAGCTCACCATCGATCCGGATTTTATCAGCAGGCCGGTAAAGATTACTTTTTCCGGCGCTGAAACTGCAGTTTCGCGGGAATTGGATTTGCGCCGCTATTTTTCCCCGCGCCGGTGCTATTGTTCATGAGTGAAAGCAGCTCGCTGCCGCCGCTCGCCTTGGCAGCGGGATCGCATAATCGGCTGGTGTCACTTGCACCTGAACAATTGACGGCCGACTCGCGAGCTTTGCTCGGCGTTTCGCATGTGATTTTTTACGACCAATCCCTGCGCGAACTGTCGCGGGCGCAGTTGCTGGCACTCGATAACTGGCTTACGGCCGGCGGCAGGATGATTATCTTCGGCAGCCTTAACTACGCCCTCTACCAGGAGCCGGCGCTCAGCCGCTTTTTGCCGGTGCGCGTCACCGGCGTCAAGCAAATCTCGTTCGCGCCAAATGTTGGCAAGGGCGAGCGCGCGGCGGCTATCACCGGCGTCTGGGTGCAAACGTCAGCCGTCGTCGTCGGCAAGGCGCTCGCAGAAACCGCGGGTATCCCCTGGTTGGTGGAAGCGAGCCGTGGCCGCGGCCGGATCCTGTACGTTGCTCTCGACGTGGGCCGGCCGCCGCTATCCCAATGGGCCGGGCTGCCGCGATTTTTACAAAGTTTCATTGCACCGACCGGCGCCGATGAGCCGGCGCCGCGGACCGAGTGGAACGACGCGGTTTTCAACCAGCTCATCGCCAGCCCATCGTTCATCTCGACTTACGTGCCTTCCGCCTCGTTGTTCGTGGCCATGGTGGGCTATCTTGTAGTGGTTGGCGTGATCGCCTGGTTGTGGCAACGCCGTCGCTTCGCGCCGGTCAAGTTGCTCAGCGGTCTGGTGACAATTGTTCTGGGCGGCACGGTAGCCGGCTACCATCATTTCAGCCGCGGCGGTAATGTCCCGGACGGCGTGCTCTTAAGCTCCACCGTGCTCGAAAGCAGTGGTGACGGCTTCGTCGACGCGCAAGCGAATCTGGCCTTGTTTTCAACCCAGCTCCGACGGTACGACTTGCAGATGGAGCGCGGATGGATTGAGCTCACACCCGTATCGAATCGGGCGCGGGACGCCGCCGAGCAAGCCGTGGTGACCGAGGATAGCGGCGGTGCGAGCCGTTATCAGTTGCCCCTGCGTGAGTGGGACTACCGGCTCTTCCGCATGCGCCGGGTTAATCGCTTCCCATTGCGCACGGAGTTTGAGACCCAGGGCGATCGATTGGTCATGCAAGTGGAAAACCGCAGCGCCAAGGATCTGGCCAATTGTTGGCTGTTGGTTCCAGGGCAACGTTTCGACTTGGGCGCTCTTCCGCGCGGCGCCAGTTGGCGCAAGAGTTTCCCGCTGACGAGGTCAGGAGCGAAAGACGACGGCGGTCTCAATCGCGTCGATACGGTCAACTTTCGTGAAGTCACCTTCCCCGATAAGATCCGCGATATCCTTTTTCACTCGTCCATGTTCCCGCGCGACGGCGATAGCCGATGGGCGGGCGGCGCGGCGGTCTTTTTCGGTTGGGTGAAAGACCCCGAGCCAGGCGTCCGGGTCGACGATCCGCGCATTCAGGCGCAGGACTACGCGCTTTTCCGAGTTATCTTTCCTCTGGCGGGAGGCGAGGACGAATGAGGGAAAATCCGGTTTGGCGCGAAAGCATCGAGGTGTACTTCGGCGAAGGGTATGGCTTCGCGGTATACTTCTACCTCCTGATCATTCTTGCTCCCGTCGAGTTTCTCTCTTTGTATATTCCATCTCTGGACGCCCAGCGATGGAGCGGTTCGGCGAGCCTGTTCAAAGTCTCGACGGTGACCGCGCTGCTGCTCGTTGTCTATTTCGCGTTGCGAGTAGCCAATCAAGAATTTGCCCCGTGGCGTTTCAAATCGTTAAAAATTTGGCTGCGTGACCACGGTCTGCCGATCGCCGCCATAAGGCGCGCTCAGATCAATTTCCTGTTCACCCACATCGGCTTATCGCTGCTGCTTTGCGCGCCGTTTTTGGTTTGGGCCGGCGCGATTGCGCGCACACCGTTATCGAGTATCGCCGTGATCTTTTTGCTGTTGCCGTTTTACGCGGTGAATTACAGTGTGTGGGGCCTGACGGCCCTGGCGTTGTGGGAGCGGCGCCTGGAAAGCCGGCAGGTTTTTATTCGCTGTTTTTTTACCTGTTTGGTGATTCTTTCGGCTTTGTTCTATTTGCCCTTGAACCCGGTGGCGTTCGTGCTTGCTTTTCTGAGCCGCGAGGAGTTGCAGCCGCTCACGATATTTGGCATGCAATTGCCGGGAACGTTTACGCACCTGGTCTTTCACGTCCTGCTGGGCGCTACGGGGTACAGCCTTTACCGCTGGGCGCTTAGACGCGAACCGCTGCTGTGAGCACGGCCATGGAAATCCTCGAGAACAAACTTGTCGCTCTGCTGGGCTGGGAGCGCCGCAAACGGCGCGAGCAAACTCTCGTCGCGGTATTATGCTGCGCCCTCGCGCTGGCGATCCTCTTTTTACCGTTGCACGTCTATCTGCCCAGCGAGGGGCTGCGCTGGGTGACTCCCGCCGTGTTGCTCGCCGGACTGGCGCCATGGTTTTTCTATCGCGCGCGTTGGCGCCGCGCGGACGCCGCGCGGGCGCTGGTTCGCTTGGACAAGACGCTTAAGCTCGACGAGCTTGCGATCACCGCCTGGGAGTTGTCCGCACGCGGAGAAGGCGGACCCGCCTCGCTCTTCGTTTTGAAACAAGCTCAAGAAAAACTGCGTGCCGTCGACCCGCGCGCGTTGTTGCCGCGACGTTGGAGCTGGCCGGCGTATGTCGCCGCGCCGTTATTTGCTCTCTGGTTTGCGCTCGTCTGGCTCGATTTCGATCGGCAAAATATTGATCAAGGGCGCCCTTTGGGGCCGCCAACTTTGGCGCACAAGCTTCGCGACTTTTCCCGCGAGCTCCAGGACAAGGCCAGGGATCAAGGATTGCGCGACACGTTAGAGTTAAGCCGGGAACTTGAGAAAACCGCACAGAAGAATATCGAAACCAAAACCGCCGACGAGTCGTTTAAGAAGGAATTGGCCGGAGTCGCTAAAAAATTTGAAGCGGCGGCAAAGTCAAGCTCCGAAAAGAATTACTTCTCGACGGCTGAAAGCGAGCAAAGCCTCAAGGATCTCAAAGCCGAGGTGGAGGCGATGCGCGACTTGGCGCAACTCCCCGACGGAGTCAAAGGAACACAGGAGTTGGGGCAGCGCTGGATGGAACGGTTAGCGGCCTTGCCGCAACTCAAACGGCAATTCGATAAAGCGCAGCGCGACGGCCGAAGCCCGGGTCAGAACGATGTCAAATCGTTTCTCGACCAGCTTGACCAACAAGTCAGCGGCGAGCTCGATCGGCGGTCGCTCATCGATGCGCAAAAATACCTCGAACAGATGATGCAGCAAGGGCGGGGCGAAAAGGGTGAAAATTACGCGCGCAGCAGCGCAAAAGGCGACCAAGACTCGACCACCGACGGTGCTAGGGAAAAGACGCACAGCAATTTGCCGGGCAAAGAACCGGGAAAACGCGATGAAGATTTCCGTTCGCTGCCGGAGTTTCGCGGCGGCGCATCGACTCAAGTCAAAGGCTTACTCGGCGAGGGTGACAGCAGCGCTTTGATGCTCAAGGGCAAACCGACGCCGGGTAAGAGCGGATTATCGCAGGCGGAGATCGTCGCGTCCTACCGTCGGCAAGCGGAGCAAGATCTCAATTCCGAACGCGTGCCGGAAGGGCTCAAAGAGACGATTAAGAATTATTTTCTGTCATTGGAGGAAGCGAAGAAGTGAATAACTGGAAAAAAGTTGGAGTGCTGGAGTATTGGAGTGGGTCCCGCCAATACTCCACGACCACTCCATCATTCCATCACTCCAATCAGGTCCTGGGAGTCGCATATGCAATCCGTAGGGGAAATTGAACAGCGCATCATCAGCGCTCGACGCACTTTTGATGAGCTGCGCGGCGAAATGGCTCGCGTCATCGTCGGCCACGAAGAATTGATCGAACACGTGTTTATTGCCCTCGTATGCGGCGGCCATTGTTTGCTCGAGGGCGTGCCGGGATTGGGCAAAACGCTGATGGTGCGCAGCCTCGGCGAGTGTCTGAACCTGAGCTTTTCGCGAGTGCAGTTTACTCCCGATCTGATGCCCGCGGATATCACCGGCACGAACATGCTCACCGACGATCCTTCGGGGCGCAAAGTTTTCGAGTTCCAACGCGGCCCGGTGTTCGCCCACATCGTGCTCGCCGATGAGATCAATCGCGCGACGCCGAAGACACAATCGGCGCTGTTGGAAGCGATGCAGGAGCAGAGCGTCACGGTGGGCGGCAAGGTTCATCGTTTGGATAATCCGTTCATGGTGTTGGCGACACAAAATCCCATTGAAATGGAGGGCACCTACCCGTTGCCCGAAGCCCAGGTGGACCGGTTTTTTTTCAAGTTACTGCTGCAGTTTCCCAGCCGCGCCGAGCTCGGCAGGATCGCCGATCTCACGACGGCGGCGCCGCCGTCGGCGCTGCGCGAGGTCCTGGATGATACGGGGATTTTGCAAATGCGCCAGTGGGTCAGAGAAGTGCCGCTCGCCGAGGTGGTGAAAGATTACGCCGTGCGCTTGGTCATGAGCACCCACCCTCAGCAAAGGCAGGGCAACGGAGCGGGCGGCTTGGCGCAGCGCTTCGTGCTCTATGGCTCGAGCCCGCGCGGACTGCAGAGCTTGATTTTGGCCGCGAAAGCGCGCGCGCTTCTGGCTGGGCGACCCAATGTTTCGTTCGAAGATATTCGTAGTCTGTTGCTGCCAAGCTTGCGCCATCGCTTGATTCTCAATCTCGAAGCCGACGCCGAAGGAGTCAACGCCGAAAAAATATTGACCGAAGTAGCCGCGCAGGTTGCCGAGGTCGAATAGGAGCGGAAATGGGTTTCGGGTTCACACCGGCGTGGATCAGCGATTTATATCCACGGATCCTGCGCAGTGCTTGGGGAAAGATCCCTCGGTTTGCTCGGGATGACAACTCGGGCCGTTCCAATGCCGCGGGCAGTAAAGCCTTAGCTGAACAATTTGCGACCAGCCAACGCGAGACCCGAGACCCGAGACCCGAGACCTTCTTCGACACCGAGTTCCTGCGCAAGCTCGAACGCCTTCATCTCGTCGCCAAACGCTTGAGTTGGGCGGGTGCCAAGGGCGAGCATGCCGCTTCGCGCAAGGGGTTTAGTCTGGAGTTCTCGGATTACCGCCGCTACCAGCACGGCGATGATTTACGCTACGTCGACTGGAATATTTACCGGCGTCTGGACCGGTTGCTCTTGAAGGTGTTCACGGCGGAAGAAGAAATGAACATTTATCTGCTGATCGACACCAGCCGGTCGATGGCCGAGGGCGCGCCGGCGAAGATCGACTACGCTAAAAAGGTCGCCGCTGCCCTGGGCTATATCGGTCTCAAAAACCTCGATCGTGTCGGCGGCGCGTCGTTTTCGACGCATCTGCAAGCGCCGTTGACGCTCGGGCGAGGAAGAAAGCAAGTACTCAGCTTGTTCCACTTCCTCGGCAAGCTTTCCTGTAGCGGCGAGACCAATCTGCGTGCGGCGATTCATTCATTTACAAAATTGTTCCCGCATCCCGGTTTCGTGGTCATTGTCAGCGACTTGTTCGATCCCGCCGGTTGGCGCGCGGCATTGGAAGAATTGTCCGCCAAAAGATACCAACTCCTGGTCATCCACGTGGTCGAGGAACGCGAGACCCAGCCGAAGCCGTGGGGCGACATCGCGCTGGTCGACGTCGAAGGCGGCCGCGAACGCAAGTTTTTTCTCGACGCGGATCTAGTGCGGCGCTTTCAGGCGGAATTGGACCGTTACTGCAAGGAAATTGAAGCCGTTTGCGCGAGCCGGCAGATCGATTATCTGCGCACGTCGACGCAGGTGCCGTTCGACGAATTTGTCTTGCAAACGCTTCGTCAGGTGAGCAGCGTAGCCTGAGTCATGTTGTGGGGTCTTCCATACGCATTGTTATTGCTCGCCGGGGCGATTCCGCTCATCCTGTTTTTGCACAGCCTTAAGCCGAGAGGACTGAAGATCGGCACGACGACGATGTTCCTCTGGGAGCGCGTCCTGAGAGAACGCCCGCTGGGCACTCGTCTGGGCTGGCTTTTGCGCAACAATCTTCTCTTAATTCTGCAAATCCTTGCGGCGGTGGCGTTGATCGTGGCCCTTGCCGATCCTTCATTGCGTAATTTCGGCTCTACGTCCGGCGACGTGGTCGCGGTCTTGGACTTGAGCGCCAGCATGAAGGCCAAAGGCAAGAGCGGGTCGCGCTTCGACGCCGCGCGGCGGCAGTTTCTCGCTCTTGTCGACGAACTCCGGGGGAGTCAAAAAATGATGGTCATCGGCGCTGGTGCGCAGCCGCGGCTGCTGGTTCCCTTCACCGGCGATAAACGAAGATTGAGGGAACTGGCGCGCGATCTTGAAGCCACGGACGCGCCGGGACGGGTCAAGGACGCGATTCTTTTCGCCCACGCGTTCCTTAAGCGCGACAGCTCAGATCAGGTCGTGGTGATCAGCGACAGCGCCTTCAACGGCGCCGAAGAATTTATCAAGGCCGCCGCACATTATCGTTTCGTTAACGTCGCCGGCGGCACGGACAACATCGCCATCGTCGGTTTCGAGGTGCGGCGCCATCCCGAGCAGCCGGCTTCGGCTGAGATCATGGTGCACGTCAGGAATTTTACTGCGAAAGCGGTGCGCGTGCCGCTCGTATTAACGACGGGGGAGAATATCCTGAAACGGGAAACCATCGAAGTCGGTGCCGATGACCGGCGCGTGCTCATCTATCCGTACGACGGCAGCCTCAATGGAATCTTGGTCGCGCGTTTGGAAGTGGACGATGATTTTGCGACCGACAATCAAGCTTACTTGGTGCTCAGCGATTTGCCACCGGTGCGCGTCCTTTATATCGGGGCGGGCAATCCTTATCTGAGCCAGCTCTTACGCTTTTTTGCCAATGTTCAACTGACCACCGCGACCCGTTGGGACGAGTCCATCGCGCCGTCGGGGCAGCCGTTCGACGTCGTCATCTTCGATCGTGTAGCGCCGCCCACGCTGCCGCCAGGCAACTATATTTTGATTGGTACTGTCGCGCCGAATTTGCCGATCCGGCTCCTGGGTAAAGTTCAAAATCCGCGAATCGTTGCGCCGCTGGCAAAGCATCCGTTGACCGATGGCCTGAATCTCGGAGATCTCAGGATGAACGAAGCCTTGCGTGTGGGCGTGGGTGGCGAAGGTGTCACGCTCGCCCACGCCGAGCACAGCCCGCTGCTTTACGTGTTGGAGAAGGGTAAGCTCCGGGTGCTGTTTATCGGCTTTGATCTGATGGCCTCGGATTTGCCGCTACGCGTGGCTTTTCCCGTTCTCTTTCACAATGCGCTCGAATGGTTTCAACCTCAGCGCCTCGAATTCCCCGGTCAGACCACACAGGCCGGCGCTCCCATCGCGTTGCGTTTGCCGCATAGTGATGGCGCGCTGGAAGTCACTTTGCCCGGCGGCAAGAAGGAAGTTTTGAATTCCACCGCCAGCCCGGTGATTTTTGCCGATACTTTCCAGGCCGGTCTTTACAGCTTCAAAAGCACCCATCGCGACGGCCGTTTCGCGGTCAATCTCTTCGACGAAAACGAGTCGCAAATCATGCCGCGAGCGAAACTCAGCGCGGCGGGGAACAACGGCGAAGCGGATAATGCGACCATCGACGCTGGCTTGCCGCTTTGGCCCATGCTTCTAGTCGCGGTCCTGCTCGTGCTCGCAGTCGAGCTATTTTTGGCGTTCCGCCAGGGATTGCCGATTTATCCGATTATTTTTCGCGGCACGGCTTTGGCAGCTTTTGCCTTCGCATTGTTCAATCCGCGGGTATTTAACTCGACGACCGCTCTGGACGTGATCCTGGGGGTCGATTTGTCGCGCAGTGTCGGCCAAGACGGGCGTGAGAAAGCGCGTGAAATCCTTGCCACTGCCGCGCGCTCCAAGAATCCAAACGCGCGCACTGGACTGCTGACATTCGGCAGCACGCCCGAATGGGAGTCCTTGCCTCGCGAGGGGATTCCAGCGGGTGAGTTTAGCGCACGCCTCGACCGCGACGAAACCGACATTCAAGCCGCGCTGCAAGCCGCCGTGGCCCAGGTCGGCGAGGGGCGCCAGGGGAAAATTCTGCTGATTTCGGACGGCAATGAAAATCGCGGCGAAACGTCGCGGGTCGTTCCGCTCTTGCGCACCCAGGGAGTGCAGGTTTGGACGCTGCCGGTGAGCCTGTCGCGCGGCCGCAATGAAGTTTTTCTCAGCGATCTGACCCTGCCGCGCCAGGTCGACAGCGCTGAAGGATATGAAATTCGCGGTTCGATCGAGAGCTTGAGCGAAGCACCGGCGCGGATTCGTTTGCTGCGCGACGGCGTTCTGCATGCACAGCGGGAGTTGCGCTTAAAGGCGGGCAGCAACCCGGTGACGTTTCACGATAGCCTCACCGAGCGCGGCAACCACGCTTACGAGCTGCTCGTCGAGTCGCCGGACGATACTCTGGCGGAGAACAACTTATTGCAGGGGGTGATCGCCGTGAAAGGACCGCCGCGGGTGCTCGTGCTATCCGGCCAGGCGGAAAGTCAGCAGGCGATCTCCAAGGTGCTGCGAGTTCAAGGTTACGCCGTGGTCGAAGCCTCGCCGTCGGCGCACCCGCTCACCTTGTCCGAGCTGTCGGCCTACGATCTTCTGGTGCTCGACAACGTTCCCGCGTTTCAGCTCTCCCACGCCAAGATGGAGACGATCGAAAAATACGTCCGAGACCTGGGCGGCGGCTTGCTCGTCATCGGCGGCTCCCAGAGTTACGGTGCCGGCGGCTATTTCCGCACGCCGTTGGAGCGGATTCTTCCCGTCGACATGCGCCCACCGGCGCGGCTGGAGATGCCCCATGTGGCATTGCTTTTCGTGCTTGATAAGTCCGGCAGTATGGGCGCCGGCGGGGAAGGCAGCACCAAGCTCGATCTCGCCAAGGCTGCGGCGATCGCGGCCGCCGATATCATGAATCCGACCGATCAGGTCGGTATTCTCGCCTTCGACGCCAGTTGGGACTGGACTTTGCCGTTCCGGCAAGTCGGCAAGGGCGAGTGGATTTCCGAACGGCTGTCGTCTCTGGAATCCGACGGTGGCACGGATCTCTATAAAGCGATGCTCGAAGCGCACCGTGGCATCGCCGCCAAGCAGGCGGCGATCAAACACGTGATCGTGCTGTCCGACGGGCTGACGGACAAGGCAGACTTTCATTCGCTCGCGGCGCGCATGGCGCGCGACGGCATCACGGTATCGACCGTATCGGTCGGCAGCGACGCCGACGTGCAGCTGATGGCCGATATCGCCAAGGACGGCAGGGGGCGTGGTTATGTGGCTCTCGATCCGCAAACGATCCCGCAAATTTTCACCACTGAGACGCTGCTGATTTCGCGCGATCTGCTGATCGAAAAACCGGTGGTGCCGAGCATCGTGGCGTCTACTGGCCCGCTTAAAGGAGTGGCGCAAAACAATCTGCCGGGACTGCGGGGATATGTCCTTACCTATCCGAAAGCGCGCGCGGAGTTGTTGATGCGGGTCGAGAAGGATCCTCTGCTGGTGGCCTGGCGCTATGGAGTTGGCCGGGTCATGGCATTTACTTCGGACTTGAGCGGGCGGTGGGGTAGAGATTGGGTTGCATGGCAGGGGTTTCCGCAGTGGGCCAGCCAAGTCGCCCGCGACACCATGCGTAAGATGCTTGACACCAGAGTGCGCACAGATTTTCACAGCGACGGCGATTCGATCAAAGTCGTCACCGACATGGTTGCGCGCGACGGCAAGTTTCTAAATTTTCTTAAACTCAAGGCCAATGTCACGACGCCCAATCAGGCCAGCCAAGAACAAGCCTTGCAGCAGACCGCTCCTGGCCGATATGAAGGCAAGTTTACGCCGGTGCGCGGCATTCACTTCGTGACGGTGTTTGCCGAAGGCAACGGCGCGGAAGCGCCGATTCCCGTGGCTACGGTTCCGTACATTTCGCCATATCCAAAGGAGTATCGCGAACTCAAACCCAATTTCGCGTTGCTTAGCCGGCTCGCTGAAGAAACCGGCGGCGAAATGCTCGATCCGGAAAAATTCGATCGTGGTCTCGAACGCCTCTATAAGCCGACGCCCGGCAAGGCCACCCAGGGACGCGACATCTGGTGGCCGTTGGCATGCGCTGGGCTGATTCTATTCCTGGCTGATTTGATACTCAGACAATGGCCGGTCCGCAAGGTTGCCGCTTGAGCTGACCGGTCCAGGTTGCCTCAATATCTTCCTTTCGGTTACACTCCGTAAAATTGTTGCCCGGTGAATAATGTCTTTGGAGGTTATCTTAGTGAAAAAGGTGATTGTCATTTTTCCTTTTGTGCCTTTCCTGGTAGCGCTTCTCGTCGCGCAGCCGAGTTGGGCGCAAAAGCTGCAGCAGGTCCGTGTGGCGCTCTCGACACCGACACCGCACATGGCGCCGCTATACGTCGGTAAGGATAAGAAACTCTATGAAAAGTACGGGCTCGACGTGCAGTTGATCCTGGTCAATAGCGGCTCGCTGGTCGCCCAGATGTTTGCCTCCGGTGAATTGCAAATGACTGCCAACGCGCCGGCTTCGTTGGTCAATCTTGCGGCCACGGGCGAGAAGATGAGCTTTTTTCTCGGCCTGAGCAACACATCACCCTTCACCGTGGTCACTCAACCGAACCTGCGCCGCGCCGAAGACCTCAAGGGAAAGCGTATCGGGACAGCGCGCTTCGGCGGTTCGTCGCATATTTCGGCTTTGATCGCTCTTGAGCATCTTAAACTCGATCTAAAGCGGGATAAGATCACTCTCATTCAGACCGGTGTCGATCCGGACCGCATGGCGGCGCTGGAAACCAAGGCCATCGACGCCGGCATGCTCCAGCGCGTCGCAACGAAAGTCATGGTCGGCAAGGGATATTACCCGCTGCTCAACATGGTGCAGTCAAAGATTCCTTACCAGAATACCGGTCTGACGATCAAAAAAGACTACGCCGCGGCCAATCCCAAAACCATCGACGGCTTCACCCGCGCGACCATCGAGGCGTACGGATACATCTTCAAAAAAGAAAACAAGCAAGCGGTGAAGGAAGTTCTCGCGCGCAATCTGCGGCTCGCCAACATGGACGCTGCCGAAGACTTTTATCTCGAAGCCCAGGAAGAGCTCGACCGCAAACCCTATCCATCCCTTGAAGGTTTCAAAATCGTCATTAAATACGTGGCCGAACAAAATCCCAAAGCCGCGGCGGTTAAAGTCGAAGAGATCGTCGACAACAGCTGGCTCAAGAAACTCGACAGCGAAGGGTTTTTTGAGAAGGTTTATGGAGGGAAATAGCGGTTGAAATATAATCCGAAGATATCTTTCCCGAAGCAACGATACTGGCCAGCGTATGAATGACGGTGCAAAACGGAGCCGCTCCTTGAGCGTATCGGAACTTGGGTGATCCTTCTTGCGATTGTTGGTGTCGCTATTGTTTTTGTCCGAACACAGGTTCCGTCGATGTTTCCAACCCTCTTCGAGTCCAATTTTCTACGTGGATTATTCGTTTACCTAAGACAAGCTATTGCCGTGCCGGAATCCGGCGGCTGCGCAGAGTTCTTCTTGGAGCATTGATTCACCGCGCGGTCAAACGGCTCGTGGTCATGAAACCGCAAGGGAAAGTTGTTGAAGCCATCGCGAATGGATGATTTTGTCTTTTTCTCTCGACGATTTTCTAGGCTCAACACAGCATCGACGAATGCGAGACTCTTTTCTACTAGACCTTCCATTGCACGTTGAATAATTTTTTACGGCATGAACGAGTTTTTTCGTGCATCATTCCCTTCACCTGTGCTATATATGGCCATAATTTTTCTGAACTCCACGGCGGAAAGTGTTCTCAGTGTGGCAAGATCGTTTGCAGACGCCACTTTCTTAAAGGATGGTTCAAAGGCCGCGATCGGGTCTGCCCGCAGTGTTTGAAAACGCCGAATGAAAATAGCCCGACTTCGACGCGCGCCAGAAATTGAATGGTTGCTAGTTGACCGGTCTCGATAACGCATTTGATGCGTCGGTTGTTCTTCACTCCGCAAATAAGTCTGCTGGCGCTAAGTATCTTTTTTCCCAACTCTCGAATACTCGATTTTTCATGTTGCCTTTGTCGGTTCGGTGTCGGTAATGACCGTCGAAAGTGATCTCTCCATGCATGCGCCAGTTTTGCAGCACGAAGGAGAACCTGAAGTTCGCAGTTCGATTTGTTCTGCGGATTGTTGGGTTTTCTAGCCGTGACTTATGGTTTCGATGGATGACATTTTCGTCCAAGATTAGAAGAAAAAGTCGACATTTTGTCAGCTGACCGAACGTCAAGCGTCGCTTCCTGCTGCCTTCTTTTTTGGCAAAGTCGAATAAAACGGCACTTTGGAGAGACTTGAGTAGACCGCAAGTAATCCGTGTGCATCAATGAGAAAAGTTAAAAACACCTTTGTTTTCAAAATGTTTTCATCGCCGAGAGCGCTTGAAACCGAAAAAGTAATAGTCGTGAATCTGAGCTGTTATTGGAACAATTTTTCTTTGGTCTTGCCCTTGCATTCTTTTACTGACGCCGGACGTCTAAAGAGTGAGGCATAGATAGTTAGAACAGGAGACGACATTCAACCGATGAGATTTTAGCAATGCAACGCGTAAACCCACGGGGAGGAGATACAATGAGCCCTGGAGACCTATTGAAAACCAGTAAACCCATCAGATCGCAAAAGACGGGAGTACTGCTACCACGCGAAGGCACTTTCGTCAGGATGGTTGAAAATATGGGGCGCCAACTAATCTTGGTCAACTTCGGACAGGCCGGTTACGAATATCTCTTTCCCGATGAAATCTCGGCTGAGCCCGCCAATTCTTAATCGTTAAATCTTTCCTTGGCGTTTACTTGCACGAGTTTTCTTGATGCAAGGGCCTTTAATCCACGCTTCGGTCGTGACTCGTTTTTCTTTTTTCCCGCAAACGTTATCTTGACTTGGCTTCCCCAAGTCAGATTTGATAATAAGAGGTAGTCCTCCAAGAGAGGTGTACTATGAGCGAGCGCGTGATTAAGGGCTACCATGCCCATATCTATTATAATCCGGCAACGACCCGGGACGCTGCGGCGCGAGTGCGCGTAGGATTGACGGCTTTCAACGTCCAGCTTGGCCGATGGCATGATGAGCCGGTCGGACCGCATCTCGACGCGATGTATCAGGCGGTGTTTGCACCGGAGGAGTTCGGCAAAGTCGTGCCGTGGCTGATGCTTCACCGCGAAGGCTTATCCGTGCTCGTGCATCCCTCCACCGGCGACGGTCACGGAGATCATTTAATACGCTCTCTTTGGCTCGGCGAAAAGTTAAAATTGAATGAGGGAGTGCTGCGGCGTAGTGAATAGGCTCGTCGTCATCGCCGCATGAAGCGCATTCATAGCGCCAAAGATCCTCTGATGATCGGCCATCTGAAGAATGTCTTGGCGACATTTGGCATCAGGTGCGTCGCGAGGAACCTCGATCTTATAAGTGCCGCAGGGGAGCTGCCGCCCATCGAATGCTGGCCGGAGCTCTGGGTGATTGACGATGAGAAAGTGGCGAGGGCAAAGTGGGTTCTCAGAAGGACGTTGGCGCCATTGCAGTCGGTAAAAAAGCCCTGGCTTTGTACCGGTTGCGGCGAAACGATTGAGGGTCAGTTCTCCGAGTGTTGGAATTGCGGGCGCGACTGTTCCGGCAAGAAACCACAACGCGTCGTCAAATTGGTTTCGGCTTCCCTCCGCAAACGCTAGTTCACAGGTCAAGCGATGCTTTTCTCCTGATCGCTCCTCTTTAGCGCCAGCGAGTACGAACGACAGGTTGATAGAGACTATCGAGCTCAAGGAGTTTTCATGGAATATCGACAACTAGGAAATGCCGGCGTGCGCGTATCGGTCGTGGGCTTGGGCGCCAATCGTTTCGGATCGGCGGATGTGCCACAGGCGGTAGTCGACAAAATCATCAACGCTGCGCTCGATGCCGGCGTCAACTTTATCGACACCGCCAATGGCTACAACGACGGACGCTCCGAAGAAACCCTGGGTAGTGCGATTAAAGGACGTATGGAGAAGGTCGTCATGGCGACCAAGTTCAATTTTCCCAGGAAAACCAGCGCCAATAGCTGGGGTGCATCGCGTTATCAAATGATGCAGGCCATCGAGAGAAGTTTGCGCCGTCTCCAGACCGACCATATCGATCTCTATTACTGTCATCGTTGGGACGATACCACGCCGATCGAAGAGACGTTGCGTGGCCTGGACGACCTCATTCGTATGGGGAAAATTTGTTACATCGGTGCCTCGGCATACGCCTCGTGGCAATTAGCCCACGCCAATGTGCTAGCGGAATTCAAAGGCTGGACACGATTTGTCGTGCTGCAGTCCGAGTACAACATGCTAAGCCGCGGCGTCGAGCGCGAAGTCCTGCCATATTGCCGAGCGCACAGTGTTGGGTTCGTGCCCTACTATCCGTTGGCTGGAGGATTTCTCACTGGCAAATACGAGATGGGCAAACCAGCGCCGCCGGGGTCGCGCGGTGAGTCGGTCAGAAATGTGCAAGAGCTGATGACCGAACGCAATTATCACACGGTCAACCGATTAACTACCTGGGCGAAGGATCATGGCCGGGGGGTGAATGAGTTGGCGCAGGCTTGGCTTCTGGCACAGCCGCAAGTTTGCTCGGTGATCACGGGAGCGAAAAATCCCGAACAATTGGCGAGCAACGTCAAAGCGGCCGATTGGAATCTCATGGCCGACGATGTCAAGGATCTCGATGGGATTTTAAAAGGCTAGAGGCGCCAACCCAGAGACCTGTTGCGGCCGTCCCCTGCGCTGGCGGAATTCGATTGGATTGTTCTGAGACCGAACCACGAAGCACACGAATTTCACGAAGTCAGGAAGTACCCGCGCTGCCCGGTTAGATCGCAAAAGGCAAAATCAACTGTGCCTGCGCGACACCTTGCGCCCGCGGTGTATGCGCCAGCTTACGTATTTCCTCTTCCAACCATCGAATATATTGACGGTGAGTGTGACGTTTGTCGATGGCGGCGATACATAACTCGCGGACCGACTCGGCATACTCCGGCCAGCGCGCGCGCATGATGCGCGGCATCTTGATATACGTCGGCGCATCGTCGCAAAAAAGCGGATTACGCGCGAGAGTCCAAATATCGCATTGTTTCTCGCCTGACGGGATCTTCGCCGGAGCCAGCGAGCGCCTGCCAAAACGATCGCCGTGGGCCAAACCCTGAATCAGGTGGGTCAACTCGTGGCCGATGGTCTGGTACGTCAATTTGCGCACTTTGAGCCGAATGATCAGCCGCAAGATGCTACCATTGCGATAAACGACAGTGGCGCTGCCCAGATGTTTGCGCGTGTACCCGACGGTGATGGTCGTTGTCCTTCAATTCCGGAAAATATCGCAGCGAGCGCTCGATCATTTCATAGGCGCGCCGGGTGAGGCGCTGTTTCATGAGCGGCGTCAATCTGATCGGCATGATTGAGTTACTCACCGCCAGGTAACCTTGAACGGCAGATCGAGAGTGTCATAATACTCGCCTCGCTTCTATCAAGAGTTATGGCAGACGCTAATAACAAGGACAAGGAAAAAGCGACGGCGGCGTTTCGCTCAGGCTACGTTGCCATCATCGGGCGGGCCAATGTCGGCAAGTCGACGTTGCTGAACCAAATACTCGGCGAAAAAGTCGCCATCGTTTCGCCCAAACCGCAGACGACGCGTAATCGAATTACCGGCATTCGCACCACGGAGTCGTGCCAGATTATTTTTCTCGACACGCCGGGCATTCACCAGGGCCACTCTTTAATGAACCGGCGCATGGTCGATACCGCTCTGCAGACGTTGGACGAAGTGGACGGGGTGCTCTGGCTGCTCGATGCCCACGAAAAAATCAAGCAGGAAGAAGAAATGATCGCTGAGACCCTGCGCGGCGTCGAAACGCCGGTGTTGATCCTGATCAACAAAATCGATATGGTTTCCAAAGGCAAATTGCTGCCGCTGATGGAGCGCTGCTCCGAGTTTCTACCCGGTAAAGAAATCGTGCCGGTGAGCGCGCTCAAGGGTGAGGGTTTGGACACTGTTTTGAACATCGTCGAAAATTGGCTGGCGGAAGGGCCGCGCTATTTTACCGATGGCGAGTACACCGACCAGTCGGAGCGTTTCCTGGCTTCGGAAATCGTGCGCGAGAAAGTCTTTCTATTAACCCGGGAAGAAATTCCCTACGGGGTTGCGGTCACGATCGATGAATTCACCGAGAAAGCCGGAAAAGAATCTGATTGTGATATCGGCAACGATTCACACCGAACGCGATTCGCACAAGGGCATTTTGATCGGCAAGCGCGGCGCCATGCTCAAAGAAATCGGCCGCAGGCGCGCCGAAGAATTGGAAGGTTTACTGGGTTGCCGCCTTTTTCTCGAACTTTTTGTCCGGGTCGACGCCGGCTGGACGCAGAATCCGAATCTGTTGGCGGAAATGGGATTGTAAATGCCGAAAGCAGTGTTACCGCCGATCGTCGCAGCGCAACCTCCGCCGAGGCGCCTGCCAATCGTGGCCGTCGTCGGGCGGCCGAATGTTGGCAAGTCGACGCTGTTCAATCGTCTCGTCGGTGACGAAGGGCGATCGTCGACGATATGCCCGGCGTGACGCGTGATCGAAATTACGCCGAGGCCGAATGGGCTGGATGCAGATATCGACTCGTCGACACCGGCGGTACTCGAATCTGGCAGCGGCAGCAATCTGGATGAAAATGTGCAAGCGCAAAGCCGCTTGGCGGTAGCCGAGGCCGATGTCGTAATTTTTCTTTTCGACGGCAAAAGAGGTCTCAATCCCCTGGACCGCGACCGTGGGTGACGCTTGCGCAAGGCGAACAAGCCAGTGTTTTTCGCAGTAAACAAGCTCGACTCCCGCCAACGTGCCGACAATTTGTATGAATTCTTCGCTCTCGGCATCGATCGTCTTTACTCAATTTCCGCCGAACACGGGCTCGGCATCCCTGATCTGTTGGACGATGTCGTCCGGCGGGTGGCCGAGAATGCGGCGGACAGCGAAAACGAGGACGCAAGACGGACAAAAAACCATCGAACCCCTGCGTGTCGCCGTGGTCGGCCGCCCCAATGTCGGCAAGTCGACGCTGATCAATCGTTTCTCGGTTTCGAGCGATCCGTGGTCGATTCGACGACCGGGCACAACGCGAGATTCATTGGACACGCCATTCGAATTGCTGGGTGAGGCATGTATTTTGGTCGACACCGCCGGCATTCGCCGTAAAGCGCGCATCGAAGACCGCATTGAACGCTTCAGCGTCAGTCGCGCGCTGCGCGTGGTGGAGCGCGGCGACTTGTTCATGCACATTATCGACGGACCGGAAGGAGTCACCGATCAAGACGCTCAGATACTCAGCTATGGAGTTCAACGCGGCAAAGCGCTGCTCTTGCGGTGAACAAATGGGATGTCGTATCCAAAAACGACGGCGAAGTGGAAAATATCGGGACGAAGTCAAGTACCGGCTTTCGTTCCTGGATTTTGTGCCGGTCGTGTTTATTTCGGCGGCGACGGGTTACGGCGTGCGCAAATTATTGGAGACTGGGTTCGCGTGGTCAAAATTATCGGCGTAAAGTTTCGACTTCGTCGGTTAACCAAGCGCTTCAGAAAATCGTCCGGGCACACTCCGCGCCGTTGTCACAGGGCCGATCCGTGAAATTCTATTACGGAACTCAGACCGGTACGCGGCCGCCGACTTTTACGCTGTTTGTTAATCTGCCCAGGGCGGTTCGGAAAGTTATCAGAAGTATCTGACCCACCAATTGCGGAGCATCTCGGCTTGAACACGCGCCGATTCGATCTGATTCTTCGGGCGCGGCGCGAAGAAAAACGGGTCAAACGATGATGAATTCCGGCATTGCAAATCTTCGCCAATCAACGCGGCATCACGGCATTAAATCGTGTAAACCGGTCAAGAAAATTTTGTGGCGCCCGTCAATCCGCGCACGGCGCGTTGGCGCGCGCTCGCCCGCAGAGTTGCGCGATTCCTTGGCCGTCGACTCACCGTCTTTGCCGCGCCGCGCGATCTCAGCGCAGTATCGCCGTTCACCCGAGCGGTGTTGAGACTCGCGGCGCAGATTCCTACGGCCAGGTTAGAAGCTACCCATGGGTGGCGCAAATTGGGCAAGCCGCAAAGCAATCCGGCGGTCGCCAACGCCCTAGCGCGCATCCCTATCCCGATCATCATTCCTTGCCATCGGGTTGTCCCGGACCAGTGTGGCTACGGTGAGCGGCTTCGTGTTCGACCCCATGTAAAAAAAATTATTAAGCCTGGACAATCTTTTGCAAAATCAGTAACTTCGCATCAGTTGAGAGCTCCCGATTTAAACTTAGTCAGACATCCCCTTCTAGCCTTCAATGGGAAATTGCCTTATCATTTCTATTTCGTTCCCCTGGCCACGCCTAGAACGAATGCTACGCGCTCCAGTTTGACAAAGCTTGAACGAATATGGTTCAGGCATCCTTATCTTTCGCGAAAGGACTTCCGTTGTCCGCATCGTGCGTGACGATGTGATGCGCCGTGGCTTGCGCTCGGCCGGGTCAAAGGATCTCGGACCGCGTGAGCTTTAAAAAACTCACGGCACGATTCGCTGATCCGACGGCGGCATTTTTTGCTTCGCCGGCCGAACTGGAACAAGTCGAAGGTTTGCATCGCGACGCGATCGACGGGCTTGTTGCATTTTTCCGATTGGGCGGAGATCGACGATGAAATCGAGCTCGCGCGCGAAGCTGGAATTGCGATTGTCCCTTTTACGAACCCGAATTATCCGGCGCGGCTGCGGATGATCGCCGACCCGCCGCCGTTTCTCTATGTTAAGGGATATTTTCTTGCCGACGATGACAAAGCGGTCGCAATCGTCGGATCGCGCAGCGCAAGCGATTACGGGCGCCGCGTCGCGCGCGATCTTGCACGCGGCTTGGCATCTTTGGGATTTACGGTCGTAAGCGGCATGGCGCGCGGCATCGATGGCACGGCGCATGATAGCGCGCTCCAGGCCGGCGGGCGCACGATCGCGGTTTTGGGTTCCGGCGTTGAACGTGCCTATCCACCTGAACATGACAATCTTTATCGGCGCATCGGTGAAAACGGGGCGGTGATTTCCGAGTTGCCCATCGGCACGCGGCCGTTGGCGTTCAATTTTCCCGCGCGCAACCGTCTGATCAGCGGTTTGTCGTTGGGTGTCGTCGTTGTCGAAGCGACGGAGAAGAGCGGATCGCTGATTACCGCAACTATGGCAGTGGAGCAAGGCCGGGAAGTGTTTGCCGTGCCCGGCGAAGTGGGTTCGAGCCGAAGCCGGGGCGCACACCGCTTGATCCGCCAGGGCGCGAAGCTTGTCGAGAGCGTCGACGATATTATCGAAGAGATCGCGCCGCAACTATTGCATCGCTCCGGCGGCGCGATACCACGCGCGCCGCGCGTGTTGCCGCAAAATGCCAGCGATGCCGCGCGGAAGATTTTTGCGTTACTGCAAGAGAATAACCTACAAGTAGATCAAGTGATTGAAAGAACCGGTATGTCGGCCGCGCAGGTATTGGAAACTCTCTTAGATTTGGAATTGCAAGGGTTGGTTCGACAGTCGCCAGGAAAAATTTATCGGGCGGAAAGATAAATCTAGACTTCACGATTTGGAGCATTCAGAATCGAGTTTAATTCATGGCAGCAAAGAATTTAGTTATCGTTGAATCGCCCGCAAAGGCCAAAACCTTGGAAAAGTATTTGGGACGCGATTTCCAGGTCAAAGCATCGGTAGGCCACGTGGTCGATTTGCCGAAAAGCAAGCTCGGCGTCGATGTCAAAAAAGATTTCGCGCCGGATTTTCACGTGATTCAAGCGAAGAAAAAAGTCATCGACGACCTCAAGAAGGCGGCCAAAGGTAAAGAGAATATCTATCTTGCTTCGGACCCCGACCGCGAAGGCGAAGCGATCGCATGGCATATCGCCGATCAGGTCGCGAAAAATCACAAGCGCGTGCACCGCGTGCTGATCAACGAGATCACCAAAAAAGCTGTGCAAGAGGCGATCGCCAAACCGCAGGAACTCGACCGCAACAAATTCGACGCACAGATTGCGCGCCGGGTGTTGGATCGCTTGGTGGGCTACCAGATCAGTCCGCTGCTGTGGAAAAAAGTGCGGCGCGGACTGAGCGCGGGACGCGTGCAATCAGTCGCCGTGCGGCTCGTTTGCGAGCGCGAGCGCGAAATCCGTGCGTTCGAGTCGGTCGAGTACTGGTCGCTGACGGCGCAATTGGAAGGACGTTTGCCGCCATCGTTCAGGGCGCGTTTGGCCCAATGGCAGGGGCAGAAGGTCGACAACAAAAAATTCCGCCTGGAGAACGAGTCGCATGTCCAGGACATCGTCAAATCGCTGGACGGCGCATCCTGGGTGATCGGTGAAGTCGAGAAGAAAGAGCGGCGCCGTTACCCGACACCGCCTTTTGTGACGAGCAAATTGCAACAGGAAGCGGCGCGCAAGCTAGGATTTCAACCCAGGCGCACCATGCAACTGGCGCAGCAACTCTATGAAGGCGTCGAACTCGGAAGCGAGGGTTCGGTCGGTCTGATCACCTACATGCGTACCGATTCCACACGGATTTCGGCGGACGCTCTAGCAGCGGTGCGCCAGCATATTCAAGCGCAGTACGGCAAAAACTACGTGCCCGGCAAGCCGAACACGTTTCGTTCGAAGAAAGGCGCGCAGGACGCGCACGAGGCGATCCGTCCGACGTCTTTGGAATATGCGCCGGAACGGGTGCGCCGTTATTTGCGGCGCGATTTGTTCCAGCTCTATTCATTGATCTGGGATCGGTTCGTCGCCAGCCAGATGGTGCCCGCGGTTTACGATCAGACGGTGTTCGAAATTCCCGTCAGGGAAGGGTTGTTCCGGGCCACCGGTCAACAGATCAAGTTCGACGGCTTCATGAAAGTGTACATCGAATGGCGCGACGAGCGCGCCCCGCAAGCAAACGAAGAAGAGGATAGCGATGACGCCGTCGACGATTTAGCCGGAGTATTACCGGATCTCCACAAGGGCGACACGCTGAATCTGCTCGCGCTCGAACCGCGCCAACACTTCACCCAGCCGCCGCCGCGCTACACCCAGGCGTCCTTAATAAAGGAGCTGGATGAAAACGGCATCGGCCGGCCGTCCACTTACGCGGCGATCATTTCGAATATTCTCGATCGTGAATACGTGGTGCAGAACGAAGGCCGCTCGCTGGCGCCCACGGATTTGGGTTTTCTCGTTACCGACCTTTTGGTCGAGAGCTTTCCCGATATTTTAAACGTCGAGTTTACCGCAGGGATGGAAGACGAGCTCGACAAGATCGAAGACGGCAAAGAGAAGTGGACGAAAGCGATGAAGCGCTTTTATACGCCCTTCTCGCGCGATCTCAAAAAAGCCGACAAAGAGATGCGCGACGTCAAGCGCCAAGAGGTCCCGACGGATATCGACTGCGAGAAGTGCGGCGCAAAAATGGTGATCAAATGGGGACGCAATGGCGAGTTTCTCGCTTGTCCGCAATATCCCGAGTGCAAGAGCACCAAAAACTTCAAACGCGCCGACAACGGCGAGATCCAAATCGCCGCCGAGGAAGAAGTCAATGAAACTTGTGAACTGTGCGGCCGGCCGATGCTGCTGCGCTGGGGCAAGTTCGGCAAGTTTCTCGGCTGCAGCGGCTATCCCGAGTGCAAGAATATTCAACCGCTGCAAAAACCGGTGGATCTCGGCATCAAATGTCCGGAATGCAAAGAAGGCAACATTAAGGAACGCAAGTCGCGGTGGGGCAAGATCTTCTACGGCTGCGACCGCTATCCCGAATGCAAGTTCGCGTCTTGGGACAAGCCGCTGCCCATACCTTGTCCCAAATGCGGTAGCCCGATTCTAGTCGAGAAGGTGACCAAGCGGGCGGGCCGGACGCACCGCTGCTATAAGAAAGAGTGCGGCTACTCGATCCAGGCTGAAGAGCCATCGCAGAGCGCCGAAAAACCGGCGGCTCAGTCGGAAGCCGGCGCAGCGTAGCTGGCGATTTTTTAATTCGTGCGGTAATTTCCAGTCGCGGCGAGTTCAGCCAAGCGAACTCTATTTTCAGCGCCGAAATCTTCATGAAAAATGTCGTTCGCATTATCGGCGGCGGGTTGGCCGGGACGGAAGCGGCTTGGCAACTCGCCCGGCGCGGGGTCGCCGCGGAACTCTTCGAGATGCGCCCGCTGCGCATGACCGAAGCCCATGCCGGCCGCGATCTCGGCGAACTCGTCTGCAGCAATTCGCTCCGTTCCGATCTCCTGTCGGCGCCCGCCGGATTGCTCAAGGCGGAAATGCGCCGCGTCGATTCCCTTATCATTCGCTGCGCCGACGCGCACCGAGTGCCCGCCGGCTCGGCGCTCGCTGTAGATCGCCAAAATTTTAGCCGCGCCTTGACCGAAACCGTCGAACAATTGGCGGGAGTGCGGGTTCGTCGCGAGGAAGTTCGCGCTATTCCAGAAGACGGTGTTGTCATCATTGCCACGGGTCCACTGACTTCACCGGCTTTCTCCGCGGAACTCGTGGCACAATTAGGCGAGGAGCATCTCTATTTTTACGATGCGATTTCGCCGATTGTCACCGCGGAATCTATCGATGTGGGCGTGGCGTTTCGCGCTTCCCGTTACGACAAGGGCGGCGATGATTACCTGAACCTGCCGTTGTCGCGCGAAGAATACTACGCTTTCGTCGATGCGCTAGTCGCTGCCGAACGAGTGCCCACGCATAGCTTCGAGCGCTTCGTGCCCTTCGAGGGCTGCATGCCCATCGAAGAAATGGCCGACCGCGGCAAGGACACGCTGGCATTCGGGCCCATGCGTGCCGTCGGCTTGCGCGATCCGCGCACCGGCAAACGGCCCTACGCGGTGGTTCAGTTGCGCCAGGAAAACCGCGACAAAACGCTCTACAATCTGGTCGGGTTTCAAACCAAAATGACCTATGGCGCGCAGCGCCGCGTGTTCGCGTTGATTCCGGGCTTGGCTGGGGCCGAGTTCGTGCGCTTGGGGAGCTTGCACCGCAATACTTTCATCAACGCCCCTTTACATCTCACGCCGACGTTGCAATGGCACCGGCGTGAGACGTTATTTTTCGCCGGCCAGATGACCGGGGTTGAAGGCTACATCGAATCCGCCGCGACCGGATTGCTGGCGGGAATCAACGCTGCCAAGTTGCTCGCGGGCGAGCCGACGGTCACGCCGCCGGTCACTACGGCGCTCGGCGCGCTCTTGCGCTATATTACCGATCCCGAGCGCAAGCGCTTTCAGCCGATGAATGTGAATTTCGGCTTGATTCCGCCGCTTAACGCGCGTCTGCGCGGCAAAGCGAAAAAGGAAATGATGTCACGCCGGGCGCTCGCCGATATGAACTATTGGCTGCAAGAGTGCGAGGTGGCGGCATCTCCGATGCAGCATGATGAACTCGCGGCTGTGGAAACACTTGCGCAGTCATGAGCCCAAGACGCAGCGCGTTTATCGACGTCGGCACTAACACGATTCTCTGCCTGATTGCCGAGATCAGAGATACTGGGCGATTCAGAGTCTTGAACGATCTCGCGGAGATTGCCGGTTTGGGCAAAGGAGTCGATCAGACCGGATTGATCTCGGCGGAAGGCGAACAGCGAAGCCTTGCGGTCATCGAGCGTTACCTCGATCAGTGCAAAAATCTCGGCGTCGAAGAAATTATCGCCGTCGGCACGAGCGCTTTGCGCGATGCGAAAAACAGCGAGCAGGTGCGCGCTCGTTTTCATGACCGCCTCGGCATCGACGTACGGGTCATTTCCGGCACCGAAGAAGCAGCTTATTCGTTCCTCGCGGTCGAGCGCGGGCTCGCGCTCGCGGGCCGTGAATTGCTGGTCATTGATATCGGCGGCGGTAGCAGCGAATTTATCCGCGGTAATGAGTCGGGATTTGCTCGCGCGGTGAGCGTCGATATCGGTTCAGTGCGGTTGACCGAGCGCTACCTTCACGCCGATCCGGTAAATGCCGATGAGGCGCAACGGATGATCGCTGCGATCGACCAGGAATTGGACCTATTGCCGTCGCGGGGAATCGACGCGGACGGACCACTTTCGCTCGTCGGTATCGCCGGCACCTTCACGACTTTGGCGGCTATGGAAAAACAATTGGCCCGCTATTCCCACGCCGAAGTTCACGGGAGTTCGCTTACCCTTCAACAGGTGCGCCGCCAAGTTCACAGGCTTGAGGGGAAAACCATCGAGGAGCGAAAACGTATCGTCGGCCTCGAAGCGAAACGAGCCGACGTGATTTTTGCGGGGGCGTGCCTGATCGAACGGATTATGATTTTCTATCATGCTGATGGGGTCATCGTCAGCGATCAGGGCGTGCGTTACGGGCTACTCCATAAGGCGGCAAAAGCGCGCTATTAGGGTTGACATTTCCGCGCGAATTGGAAATGATCTGCCTTTCGTTTTGTGCAACGAGGCAAGTTAGATCGAAGGGTACTTAGTGCCAGTGGGAGGTGACCGCCAATGACCAAGGCAGAATTAGTCGACGCCGTCGCGAAGAGTGCAAATATCAGCAAAATTGCCGCCGGCGTGGCTGTGGACGCGACGTTCGACAACATCGGCAAAGCGATCAAGAAGGCCAAGCGGTTTCAAGTCCCCGGTTTTGGGACATTCACCGTGCGTTCGCGCAAGGCGCGCAAGGGCAGAAATCCGCAGACCGGCGCAGTCATAAACATCAAAGCGAGCCGCTCGGTAGGATTCAAACCGGCTCCGGTACTAAAAAAGGCACTGTGAATTTCCGGTCATTCGCGCAGGCCACCGCGGACAACCGGGTGGCCTTTTTTTATCCGGCTTGATGGCCGCGCCCCGAGTGCGTAAAATGTTTCACACCGGCAGAGAAGAATTATGTCGATTAAAACTGAACTGATTTGGCTCGACGGAGAATTGATCCGATGGGAAGACGCCAAGGTGCATGTGTTGGCTCATGCGCTGCACTACGGCACGGCGTATTTCGAAGGGATCCGGTGTTATCATCTCGCGGATGGACGGTCGGCGGTATTTCGTTTAAAGGAACACACGCGCCGGCTCGCCGACTCCGGAAAAATCCTGGGTTTCCCGTTGCCCTACACGGAAGAGCAATTGAATCAGGCGACCATCGAACTCATTCGCGCCAACAAACTCAAGGAGTGCTATATCCGTCCCTTGGCTTTCGTCGGTCTCGGTGAGTTAGGTCTCTATGCGCCGAATAATCCGATAAACGTTTGCATCGCGGTTTGGCCCTGGGGCGCTTATCTCGGTGATGAAGGTCTGATGAACGGTATCCGCGCCAAAGTGTCGTCGTTTACGCGCCATCACGTTAACGTGATGATGACCAAGAGCAAGACGACTGGGAACTATATCAACTCGGTTTTAGCCAAGCATGAGGTGAAAAAAGCCGGCTATGACGAGGCGATCATGCTCGATGCCGAGGGCTACGTGTCGGAAGCCAGCGGCGAAAACATATTCATCGTCCGTGATCGCAAGATCAAAACCACGCCGCTCACGTCGATTCTTCCCGGCATCACGCGCGATTCGATCATCACGCTCGCCAAAGATAAGGGTTACGAACTGGTGGAGGAACGTTTTACCAGGGACGAGCTTTATGTCGCTGATGAGGCGTTTTTTACCGGCACGGCGGCCGAGCTGACGCCGATCCGCGAAGTGGATGACCGCCAAATCGGCGCCGGCCGACGCGGCCCGGTGACCGAAGATATTCAAAACACATTCTTCGATGTTATCAAAGGTAAGAATCCCAAGTATAAAAACTGGTTGGCCTACGTCTGATCTGATCGGCCAAAATCTCCCGCCGCGATAGTTGATCCGCCGCCGCGCATCGATTAATACTAAATAATGACAGAGCGGCTTGACGCCACCCTGCGTATCACTATGCTGCCGCGCGATACCAATGCGCACGGTACGATATTCGGCGGTGTGATTCTTAGCCACATCGACTTAGCGGGCGGCATCGCAGCGTCGCGCCACGCGGTGCGAAACTTTGTCACTCGGGCGATACGCGAAGTCGAGTTTATCGCGCCGGTGTATGTCGGCGACGTGGTGAGCTTCTATACGTCAGTGCTACGCCAAGGAACGACTTCGATCACCGTCAAGGTCGGCGTCGAAGCCGAACGCGCCAAGGCTCCCCGGAATCGGGTCAAGGTCACCGAGGCCGAGGTGATCTATGTCGCCGTCGATGAAGCGGGGAAGCCGATAGCGTTAAAGTAAATGACGTTGCTGCAAAAATTTCTACACATACTGCGAGCCGTCACAATCCTCGTCGCCGTCGCCGTTACGGCCGGCGCGGCAGATGCGCCAAAGGTCGAAGATTCCAAACGTGGCTGCTGTCGGGACGACGGCGCGGACATCATGCGGTGGCATAAAAGCGCTGATCGGCTCTATGGCCAGTTCAAACCGCGCGAAGCGATCGGGGAGTTGCAGAAAATCCTCCAGATCGATGGCAAGAATTTCGAGGCGCTGGTCAAAATGGCGCGCGCTCAAATCGATATCGGCGATCAGATCGCGGAAAACGGCGCCGGCTGGAAAGAGCGCAAGCTCAAGGAATATTCCATTGCCGAAGACTATGCCCGTAAAGCGGTGCGAGTCGATGCCAACTCCACCTGGGGACATTTTTGGGTCGCCGCGGCGATCGGCAATATTGCGATGGTATCGCCGGTTTCAAAACAACTTGATCTCGCTGGCGAAATTCGCGACGAGATCGAAAAAGCGATCGCGTTGGACCCTAAGAACGGTTCGGCTTACCACATTTACGGGGTATGGCATCGTAAGCTCGCCGAGATCGGCGGCACCAGCCGCATGTTTGCCAACGTGCTGTACGGCCGTTCGGTGCCAACCGGGAGTTTGGATAAGTCGATCGAATATCTTAAAAAGGCGGTCGGGCTCAATCCCGCCATAATCGTTTCGCGTTTGGAGCTGGCGCGCAGTTACATCACCATCGAACAATGGCCACAGGCGCGTGCTCTGCTGAAGTCGATTCCGGAGTTGCCGATCCAGTTCTCCGACGACGCTAAGCATAAAGAAAAGGCTGCGCAACTTCTTGAAGAGATAAAGGATAACTGACTCTACCCGCCCTGCGCTGTTTCTTGCGAGAAGGCCTTGACCGAACCACCCAATTAATCGACCGGAACACCGCCACCAAATCGGCGCTTGAACGGGCTGATCCATTTACGTCCAAAATCAAGCCGTTTGCACCCTCAACACGCTTTCAGTATCTATCAATGAGTGCTGTCGATGGCCAAATCTTTCATTGAAATTGGCTTTATATTTTTTGTTGCGGGGATCATTCACGCGTGCGGTGATTCCGGTGGTACGGCCAAAACACTTCGTGTGGGGTTTGTCCCCGCCGAGGATGCTCAACAGGTGATGCAGAATGCTCAACCAATCGTGGAAATCCTGCGCAAAGAGTTGGGCATGGAGATTCAGCCATTCGTCGCCACGGATTACACCGGCGTGGTCGAAGCCTTGCGGGTCAACAAGCTCGATGTCGCTTTTCTGGCGCCCGCATCCTACGTGCTCGCGAAAAACGAGGCGGATATCAAAGTGATTCTCAAATCCGAGCGCAAAGGGATTCCCTTCTATTACGCCGCGATCATCACGCGCGCCGACAGCACGATCAAAAATCTCGACGATCTGCGTGGCAAGACATTCGCGTTCGGCGATTCGCTGTCAACCACCGGACATGTTTTCCCGCGCAAAATGCTCAAGGAGCGCGGCATTGACCCGGTGCGGGATTTTAAACAGATTCTCCATTCTGGCGGGCACGACGCCACCGTTCTCGCGGTGCTCAATGGCAAAGTCGATGCCGGCGCGACGTATGCCAACTCGCCGGACAGCAAGGACACGGCCTGGATGCGCTATCTGAAAAATCCAGAAGACGTGAAAAAAATTCGCGCCATCGCGTATTCGGAACCGATTCCTGCCGATAATCTGGTTGTTAGCGGTAGCCTCGATCCGCGTATTGTTAAAAAAATCGAAGAGATTTTTGTCGATCTCAGCCGCGACGCCAAGGGAAAACAAATGCTGCGCGAGCTCTATCAAATCGACGGCTTTGTTCCCGCTACCGACAAGGATTACGATCCGGTGCGCCAGGCTTTCATCGAGGCCGGTATTCCCATCAAAGAAACTCTTCAGAAACAACGCCCGTGACCATTCTCGAGATCAAGGATCTCTGTCAGTCGTACGATGCCGCCGCGCCGGTGCTGCGCGACGTTAGTCTGCGGATTGAGCACGGCGAATTTGTCGGCGTGATCGGACTGAGCGGATCCGGAAAGTCGACGTTGCTGCGATGCATCAACCGGCTGGTCGAGGCCCGTTCCGGGGAGATTCGGGTTCCCCACGGGCTCCTAACCGGTGATTTGAACGGTGCACAGATTGACGTTCTAAAGCTTGATGCCACCGATTTGCGCCGTTTGCGCTGCAAGATCGGCATGATCTTTCAGCAGTTCAATCTCGCCAAGCGCTTGTCGGTGATTGAAAACGTACTCTCGGGCGGACTTGGGTATCAACCGGTGTTGCGCAGCACGCTAAGAATTTTTGCCGGGGAAGAGAGACATCATGCGCTGACCAATCTCAAGCGCGTAGGCCTGTTAGAGCACGCTTACAAGCGCGCTGACGAGCTCAGCGGCGGCGAACAGCAGCGCGTCGCGATTGCTCGCGCCTTGATGCAGCAGCCGGCGATCATTCTCGCCGATGAACCGGTTTCCAGCCTCGACCCTAAACTGTCGCGCATCGTGCTCGATATTCTTAAACGGATCTGCTGGGAAGACGGGATTACCACCCTGATGAGCCTGCACACTCTCGAGCTGACCCGGGAATATGTCGATCGGGTAATCGGTTTAAGACAAGGCCAGATTGTGTTCGACGGTCCGACCGTGGAGCTCACGGATCCCGTTGTTGACGCGATTTACCATCATCAAGCGTAAATCGCTGAGTTCAGTCGATGGTCACTTGTGGATTCACATGGCGCGGAAATGCGGCGGTGTCGCATTGTTCCAGCCGGCGAAGCGTGTTTTGGTAACCGGCATCGATGATCTTGTCGATGCTGCGCCAATCAAAAACGCCGAATTTGCTCACGGGAGGATTCAGATAGAGGTCGGCTTCGTTTTTAGCCGATTCGATGCATCGAATGCTGCCGACGGTTGTGGTGCGGTAAAGAATGTTGAGGATGTTGGGAATGTCCGGTTCTTCGCTAAACGGGTTGAGCCGCTGCCAGAGCAACTTCCAGCCGGAGAGCGTATAGCTTTCAGTCAATTTGCTCTTGAACTCCAACTGCTCGCTGACGTCGACGGCGAGAGCGAGACCCTGGCAAAGTTTTTTCATGACGTCGACCGGTAAGTTGTTGATCAGACCGCCGTCGACCAAGATCTCGCCGTTTTCAATGGCCGGCGGTCCGACGCCAGGAATCGATACGCTGGCGCGCACCGCTTTCCACAAAATTCCCCGGTGGTGAATCATCGCGTCGGCACGGGTAAGATTCGTGGACACGCAAAAATATTTAGTCTTTAAATTTTCGATTTCCACGCCCTCGAACATTCTTCTAAGCATCTGATCCATGCGCTTACCCGAATTCAACGCGACCAACGGGAACGTGTAGTTCTTCTGCGGTTCGCAACGCGGCCATTCACACTGATTGACTCGCGCCATGGTTTGCCAATCCCAGCCAAGCGCATGTTGAGCGGCGATGACCGCGCCCATGCTCGTGCCGCCGATGGCGTCGATCGGAATACCGCTCTCGTACAAGGCGCGAATCACGCCGATGTGCGCGAAACCGCGCGCGCCGCCGCCGCTTAAAACCAAGCCGACGGCGGTGCCGGTCAGGAGGCGAACCAGTTTGTTCAAGTCAGCAATCGAGGTCGTGATCACATGATGATGATTGCTCACAGGCAAAACCGATAGCCACTTGTCGGTCTTAATTTCCGCGTCGTGATTTCGGTTGTGAAGCAGGACGAGTTCGAGGTCCGCGGTAATCTGGCTAGCGGAAAAATATGCTCTTAGCACCTCGAGGCTTGAAAGCGCCGGCACCGAGCTCGTGTCGGCAGCGATTAAAATGAGGTCCGCCTGGCGGATACACCGCTCAGTCCAAGGTGAAAAAACAGCGTCCGCTTCATAGACGATGAACCGGTGATCGCTTTCGAGTTCGCTCAGCCGAGCCGTAACTTGGCCGTCCTCGATAATCGCAATGGAGGTTGTTCCGCAGCTTACATCAACTGAATGCGTGTTCAGAAGAAGCGTCGGGCCGATGATCTTTAGTGCGTCAGCCAGACGCACGGCGAAATCCGCCAGCGCCACGCTTCGACCCACAGGCAGAACGGCGATCGTTCGGACTGTGCGCTTTGACAAAGTCTCGTCGATGCCTTGGCTTTGGCGGTTGGCAATTTGCGTCGTTACGGGGCCAACCAGTTGCGGGTAACGTCTTAAAGTGTTCTCAAAAGCAGCACGCGACAGTTTCGCTAACTCGCTGTCCCGAATGGCGCGCACGGTAGCCGAGCGCGGCTTACCGGTAAGTAGCGCCAATTCGCCGACGCTTTCGCCGCGCGCGATTTCGCGAATCGCCTCGACCAAGCCGTTGCTGTGCTCTAGATACACCCGCAGTCGTCCGGAAAGAACGATGTACATGGAGTCGTCCAGATCGCCCATGCGAAACAAGGTTTCGCCGCCGCTGAGAAATACCGACTCCAAGTGCGGCATAAGGTCCACTAAAACCGCCTGGTCGATGGCTTGAAAAAGTGGCGCGCAGCAAAGGTATGAAAGTATACTCGGCGAAGCCATCGATCAATGATCCGACTTACGATTCAGCGATTCCGGCAATTTGCGCCATTCAAAAAATCCGTCTTTATAGCTTTGCGCTAGGGTTCGCTTTTCGCCCTGCTGCTGAGCTCGACGCGGAGAACTATCCGAAACCCTCCATTGGTGTCAAGCGCAACGGGAAAACGAATTCGTCAGGGTTGCGGCGGAAGCTTGTGCTTGGGCAGCCCGTGATCGGTGATCTTTGGTCTGGGAACTAGCTGAACGGACGTATGCGGACGATGCCGATAACTTGTCGTGATGTTGAGTTCTGAGCTAAGGTGAGTCCGTAAGCTAACGGGCTGCTGGTGATTAATCTGTGGATTCAAGCAATTCGGGAGGAAGCAAATTGGCGCAATCGAATGTCAGATTAAACGGGCATGATGTTCTCTTCGACGCACCGCCGCGACCAAAGCGCGGCAAGAGTCTTTTTCTTGCCGTGGCGCTCGGCGCCCTCATTCTCGGCTGGTCGTTTCACGGCGCTAAGATCCGCCCAGGGGAACTGTTTGACGGCATCCCGCAGGTTTTTGTTACGCTTAGCCGCATGCTGCCGCCTGATTTTTCCAAATTCGCCGACCCGAAGAATTATTTCTTGCCGGAGCACTTGTCATTCACCGAACTCCTTTTGCCCATACCGCTCGACGACGATCGTGCCCGGATGCGCCAGCGGTGGTGGGACAACACTTTTCCTCAGACCGTCATCGGCGCAACACTGGAGACCCTGCAGATGGCGCTGGCAGGGACATTTCTGGCGTTGCTGGTGGCGTTTCCACTCGGCTTTCTCGCCGCGCGCAACACGACGCCGCATCGGTTCGTGTATTACGGTGTGCGCTCAGCTTTGAATCTCGTGCGCACTATCCCCGACCTTGCGCTTGGTTTGCTGTTTGTCGCGGCGGTCGGTCTCGGTGCTTTCGCAGGGACCTTGGCATTGGCGATCCATACCGCCACCGTACTTGCGAAATTGCTCTCTGAGTCGGTGGAAAATATCGACGAGGGCGTTGTCGAGGCGATCCACGCCACCGGCGCGGGATATTCGCAGATGCTATCTTTTGCGGTATTGCCGCAAATTTTGCCCGATCTTATTTCCTTTACGTTGTACCGCCTGGAAACCAATATCCGCGCTGCATCGGTGCTCGGCCTGATCGGCGCCGGCGGTATCGGCTATCTCATGAACACGAGTTTTCGCACTTTCCAATACCAAGAAGCGGCGGCCATCGTCCTGGTGCTGATCGCGCTCGTTATGTTAGTGGATCATCTCAGCTCGCGATTACGCGCTATGGTCGTCTAGCGGGTATTCAATCGGAGTAGAAGAAGCTCGCGCAAAGACGCAAAGCGTGCCACGTTCGGAGAAATAGAAAATTATTTTTCTTTGCGTCCTCGGCGGCTTAGCGCGATGAAAGATCCGATTCGAAAGAATTGTGCGCAGTAATGGGCTAACGGAAGCGATCGTTTCGGTGCTAGGGCTTGTGCCGTCTTGGACATTTTTTTCTGCCGTGTGATAATCTCGCGCAGGAGCTTCATCGATGATTCGTACCGTCGGTCTTGTCGCTAAGTACCAGGAGCCCAAAGCTGCGCAGATGGTTCGCTGGCTAATTCCGTGGCTCAAGAAGCGCGGCAAGAAAGTTTGCGTGGAAAACGGCCTGGCGCGCAACGGGGCGCAATCCTGCAGCAAAAAACAGATGGCGGCCAAAGCCGATCTGATTATTTCCCTGGGCGGCGATGGCACATTGCTCAACATTGCGCCTTTGGTGGATCGACCGGAGGTGCCGATTCTCGGGGTCAACCTCGGCGGCTTGGGGTTTATTACCGAAGTTGCGGTGGATGAGTTGGAAGCCGTGCTGAGCAAGACCCTCGAGGGCGATTTCGAAGTCGAAAAGCGCATGACCCTCGAAGTCCGGGTTTTGGGAAAGAATAAGCGGCCGCGCAAGTTTCGCGTGCTGAACGACGTCGTCATCGCCAAGGGTGCGCGCAGCCGGATCATCGATCTGGAAACCTACGTCGGCGACGATTACCTATGCACTTATCGCGCCGACGGCTTGATTATTTCCACGCCGACGGGATCGACAGCTTATTCCCTCGCTGCGGCGGGTCCGATTCTCGAGCCGACGCTCGGTGCCATCGTGTTAGCACCCATTTGTCCCCATACGCTGACCAATCGCCCTATCGTCGTGCCGAGCAACGCGGCTGTTCGCGTGACTTTGCGCTCGTTCGGCGACACCGTCATTTTGATTCCCGACGGGCAGCAGGGCGTGCGGCTCAATAACGGGGATCGCGTGGAGGCACGCGATTACGGTTTGCCGGTGTCTTTGATCAAACTTCCGTCGCGCAGCTACTACGAGATTCTGCGCGAGAAATTGAAATGGGGAGAACGCTAGGCGCTTTGTCTTATGCTGCGCGAACTGCGCATCAAGAACTTTGCGGTCATCGATGAGGTCGGACTCGACCTTAATTCCGGGCTGAACATCATCACCGGCGAAACCGGGGCGGGTAAATCCATCATCCTCAACGCTCTCGGCTTGATCGCCGGCGAGCGCGGCAGCTCGGACGTCATTCGCAACAAGGAAGACGAAGCGACCGTAGAAGCGCTGTTCGAAGGCTTGCCATCCGATATCGAAAGCAAGCTCAGCGACGGCGGATTCGAAACTGACGGCGAGCTGGTGATTAAACGGATCGTCAATCGTTCGGGGAAAAACCGTATCTACTTAAATGGCAGTCTCTGTCCGCTCGGCTTCCTCGCGGAGGTGGGGAGCGCGCTGGTGCACATCTATGGCCAGCATGAGCACCACACGCTGTTGCAACCTGAAACCCATTTAAGTTTGCTCGATGCGTTCGCGGACGACGCGCCATTGGTAAAGTCGATGAAAGAAAATTACGACGTTTTGACCGTGGCGTGGAGGGATCTCAACGAAGCGCGGGAGTCGCTGGAGCAGCGGCGCCGGGAAAAAAGCCTGCTCGAAGCCCAAGGAGAGGAGCTTGCCCAGTCACGGCTCAAGCCGGGGGAAGAGGAAGAACTTCGGGCCGCAAAGAACATACTGGCGCACAGCGAGAAACTCTACCAAGGGTGCCGCGAGGGCGACGAAGTTCTTTATGAAGGCGAAGCCGCGTTGGTCGGCCGGCTGAGCAAATACGCCATGCGGCTGCGCGAGCTGTCGATGATCGATCAGCATCTGCAACCGACGGTCGATCTGCTGGAATCCTCTTTGGCGCAACTGCAGGAGTCGGCCGCGCAACTGCGGCGCTACGCGGAACGCGCACACTTTGATCCGGGCGCACTTGAGCAAGTCGAAGACCGCTTGGCTGAAATTCAGCGACTCAAGCGCAAGTACAATGGGAGCGTAGAGGAGATCTTGCGTATGCATGAGGAAATCAAGACATCGCTCGACGGCTTGGAACACGGCGAAGAACAGATCTCCGCTATGGAAAAGTCTTTCGCGGAGGCGCGCAAGTCGGCTTGGGAAACCGCGGAGAAAATTTCCCTTGGCCGACAGCGCGCAGCGAAAAAACTAAAGCGTGAAATGGAAAAAGAGGTCAAGGGTCTCGGCATGCCGGAAACGACGTTTGAAGTGCGTTTTGTCACCCAGGAGGAAAAGGCCGATGCACCGCCCTTCTTCATCGCCGGCAAAAAACTTACCGAACGAGGCATGGATCAAGTGGAATTTTATTTTTCGCCCAACCCGGGTGAACCGGCGAAGCCGCTGGCGAAAATTGCTTCAGGCGGCGAGCTTTCACGCTTGATGCTCGCGCTCAAGTCGTTAGTAATAACGCCGGGCGTTCTTTCAACTCTGTTGTTTGACGAGGTGGACGCGGGCATCGGCGGCCGGGTGGCGGAAATCGTCGGTAAAAAACTCAAACAAGTAGCCGCCCATCATCAAGTCATTAGCGTGACGCATCTGCCGCAAGTGGCCGCCCTCGCCGACGCTCATTTCATCGTCGAAAAGGAGGTCGAAAAAGGGCGGACCTTCACGCGCGTTAAACAGCTGAGCGAGCAAGACCGCATCGACGAATTGGCTCGTATGCTCGGCGGCGTCAAAATTACCGAGCAGGCGCGCCGCCATGCCGAGGAGATGGTTCGGGGGAAGTAATCAGTGCTGAGTAAAGAGTGCTGAGGACCGACCTTAGACGATTGTTCTCGCTGGCAAATTGACGCCGGTTGACTTTTTCAGCCTGGTTTCCTAATTTCGACTCAGCACTCAGGACTCCTTAACTCAGTCCTTATCTCACGTGGGGCCGTAGCTCAGTTGGGAGAGCGCTTGAATGGCATTCAAGAGGTCGAGGGTTCGATTCCCTTCGGCTCCACCAATTCCAAAATAGAGTTTTCACAGCGAAGTACCGGACGCACGTGCGAAGCCGCATAAACCCACTAATGGCGCGAGCGCGCAATCAACGATAGGTCGGTAAACACGCTCGCGCCCCGGTGGGCCCGCCAACGCGGGCTGACATCGTTCGGCTATTGTACGGCGGGCGCTGTACCGAAGTAATTTCTCCACGCCAGGTGCAGCAACTCATTTGAGAGCGCCATCGGCCGATTCTCGTACTTGCAGAGATCGACACAGCGCTGGATCAAGTCGCGTGGCTCGCAACCTCTAAGAGCGCGCTTGTCGGCATCGTAGAGGCGAAAAACATAATCGAGAAATTTTCGATCATAGTCGAAGCCGCTCGCTTGCACGAATCTCTCAAAAATTGCGCTGTACATTTCTTTATCCGGCGCATTGACATAGAGACGGTATCCCATGCGCCGGAGAAAAGCGTCGTCGACCAAATCGCTGGGATCGAGATTGGTGGCAAAAATTAGCAGCTGCTCGAACGGCACTTCGATTTTCTTGCCGGTGTGCAACGTAAGATAATCGATGCGCCCTTCAAGCGGGACGATCCATCGATTTAGCAGGTCATGGGGATCGACCCGCTGCCGGCCGAAGTCGTCGATGACCAGAGTGCCGCCGTTCGATTTCATTTGAAACGGCGCTTCGTAGAACCTCACAGTCGTGCTGTAGATCAAATCCATGGTTTCGATGGTCATTTCACCACCGACGATGACAATGGGCCGTTTGATTCTGATCCAGCGTTCGTCATGGCGGTTGCCTTCGGGCACCGGAACCGGCTGGTGATTGTATAAATCGAAGACTTTGATGATTTGGCCGTCAACCTCAATGGCATACGGGATCCAGATCTCGCCATGATGAGCGTTATGTAGAGCCGTGGCGATGGTGGTTTTTCCGTTACCCGAAGGACCCGTCATAAATAAGCTGCGGCGGGAGTTCGCGACGAGTCCCAGTGTCTGCACTGTACTTTCCGGCAGGACCAGCCCCGACATAGCCGAGCTCACCGCCTGGGGCTGTATGGCGTCTCGTGCCGCGCTTTCGCGGAGCGTCATTTCTGTATAGGCAGACAGAGAAACCGGCGCGGGGCCAATATAGCCGTTCATGTCGAGTAGCTGTTGGGCTCGTTGCCAGCCTCGATCCAGCATGCCGTAACGATTGTTGCCGTAACTGATAAGCCCTCGGATTTCAATAAATTTTTCCCGATAGAGGTGCTGCAATAAGTCTTCGGTTACGGGCATCGATAACTTTAACTTTTCGGCTGCCCGTTCGGTGGTGCAGTTGGCATCTGCGTATACGGTTTTCAAAGCAAGATCGGCAAGGAAGCCGAAATCAAGTTGCGTGCTTTCAACGTTCAAGGGGATCGGCGGTACAGCGACTCGAGTCGACGAAACGGCAGGCTCCGGCTTACTCATAAGTGATTTCAAACCTCCATTATTTTGCCAGGTCAGTGGACGCTAACGACCTGCGACGTTGTCAGGCAAAAAAACATACCTATTCCCGATTCGGTACATTTTAGGGGGTAATGCGGTTTTTGGCAATCTAATATGCTTCAGCAGCCTGCGTGAACGCCTGGATTCTTCGAGTACCCCTCGTCGGCGGTGTGGTAACTCCGTTGGCGATTGAAGCGTGCTAGTCCTTATGCTATAAACACTTCCGTTAAAGGAAACTTATGAAAGCAGCTATCCATCCAGAATATAAGGCCGCGACGATTACCTGCGCGTGTGGTTACGTGGTCGAGACACGCTCTACGGCGGGGAATATCCACGTGGAAATTTGCTCGAACTGCCACCCTTTTTTTACCGGCAAACAAAAATTCCTCGACTCGGCCGGTCGCGTGGAAAAGTATAGAAAGAAATACGGGCTAAAAAAATTAGATTCAGCGGAGACATGAGGCTGAATTTAATTTAATAGGTATTGACGGAACGTGAAAGGGCAAAGGGTGGCATATGATCCCTTTGCCCTTTTTTATTTCTGCCTCATCGTTGCCCAATTGTGAGCTGCCATGCTTGATAAACTCGCTGAAGTCGAAAAACGCTACCTCGAGCTGGAAGGGATGATGTCGGATCCCCAGCTGCTCGGCCATCAGCGCGAGTACTCGAAGCTTGCCAAGGAACGTTCCGAGCTAGAGGAGATCGTTTCCTGTTATCGCGAATGGCGTAAAGTGGAGCGGGAGATCCACGACAATCGACAACTTTTGGAAGAATCCGACGAAGCCATTCGGGAGCTTGCCAAGGAAGAGATCGGCTCCTTGCGCGAGCGTAAAGAAGCGCTCGAAGAGCGGCTGAAAATTCTCATTTTACCGAAGGATCCGAATGACGCGCGAAACGTCATCGTAGAAATTCGCGCCGGTACCGGCGGCGACGAGGCGGCATTGTTCGCCGCCGAGCTCTTTCGCATGTATTCGCGCTACGCTGAAATGCGCCGTTGGCGCGTCGAATTGATGAGTTCCAATCCGACTGGCCTCGGAGGCTATAAAGAAATCATTATAAGCATCGAGGGCCAGGGCGCCTATTCTCAGCTCAAATTCGAAGGCGGCGTGCACCGTGTCCAACGCGTTCCCGTGACCGAAGGGTCCGGACGGATCCATACGTCGGCGGTCACGGTCGCGGTGTTGGCCGAAGCCGACGAAGTCGAAATCGCCATCGATCCGAAAGAAATCCGCATCGACGTGTTCCGCTCGTCGGGCCCCGGCGGCCAAAGCGTCAACACGACTGACTCGGCGGTACGAATCACCCACATCCCGACGGGGATCGTGATTTCCTGCCAAGATGAGAAATCGCAGCACAAGAATCGCGCCAAAGGCATGAAGATTCTCCGCGCTCGATTGCTGGAAAAGAAACAGGAGGAGCAACGCTCGGAAATTGCCGCGACGCGCAAATCCATGGTCGGCAGCGGCGACCGCAGCGAGCGCATTCGCACTTACAATTTTCCCCAGGGACGGCTGACCGATCATCGCATCAATTTTACCCTCTATAAATTGGATCGCGTCATGGAAGGAGAGCTCGACGAAGTCATCGACGCACTGATCACGCACTATCAAGCCGAGGTGCTGAAAGCCACTGGAAAGTCGGAGCATGACGGCAAATCAGCCGATCCAAGCGATTGAAGGCGCGCCGCCGCGCATTTCAGCAGCACTGCTCGAAGGCGCGCGGCGCTTGCTGTCGGGCGCGGTCGACAGCGGCCGTCTCGACGCCGAATTGCTACTGGGCCATGTCCTCAATATGACCCGCGCACACCTCGTGGTTGCGGCAAATCAGCCGTTAAGTCGCCAGCAATGTGAACAGTACGAGATGGTCCTATCACGGCGGCTTCGACGTGAACCGGTCGCTTACATCACAGGGTTGCAAGAATTCTGGTCGTTGGATTTTTGCGTGACGCCCGATGTGCTGATTCCGCGGCCGGAAACGGAACGTCTGGTCGAGATCGCATTGAAGCTGGCAGTGGATTTGCGCGCCGCTGAGCCGCTTCGGATTCTCGATTTGGGCACCGGCAGCGGCGCCATAGCCATCGCGCTGGCGAGCGAACTGCCGGGGGCCGAAATCTGGGCGAGTGATTTTTCAGAATCGGCGTTATCGGTGGCGCAGATCAACGCGCAGCGAAACGGTGTGGCCGAGCGCATTCAATTTCATCACGGCGATTTGTTTACAGCGATCCGTGACGCCGAGAAGCCGTTCCATTTGATCGTGTCCAATCCGCCGTATATTCGCCGTGGGGAGATTGCCCAGCTTGAGCCCGCAGTGAGCCGTTGGGAGCCGCGCGCCGCGCTCGACGGCGGTGTCGATGGTCTGGATTATTATCGACGAATTGCCGCCGAGACCTTTGACTATTTGTTGGCGAATGGTGCCACGGTCGTCGAGATCGGCGCGGATATGGGCTCGTCTGTAGCAGCGCTTTTTGCAAACACGGGCTTGGTCAATGCAAAGATTTATCAGGATTACGGCGGTAAAGACCGCGTCGTCGTCGCGCGCAAGCGCGCCGCGTTTTTGAACTCCGTCTGAGGATACTCACTAGTGGACACGATCATCATTCAAGGCGGCAAGACTTTAGAAGGAGCGGTCACGGTAAGCGGCTCGAAAAACGCCGCGCTGCCGATATTGATTTCCTCGCTGTTGACCACGGAACCCTGCGCATATCACGGCGTTCCCCATTTGGCCGACATTCGCACGACGCTCAAGTTGCTTTCCGGTCTCGGCGAAAAAACCGACAATCAGCGTTGGCTCGATGGCGCAGACGATGTGATTCTACACGCGGACCGCATCAAAAACTTCGAAGCGCCCTATGACTTGGTCAGGACGATGCGCGCTTCATTCCTGGTCATTGGACCGTTGGTGGCGCGTTTTGGGACGGCGCGCGTTTCGACTCCCGGCGGCTGCGCGATCGGTGCGCGTCCGATCAATCTTCATTTGAAGGGACTCGAGGCGCTGGGAGCGACGATCGAACAAACCCATGGCTACGTGGAGGCCAAGGCGACGAAATTGCGCGGCGCGAAGATTTATCTCGATCTGCCGTCCGTCGGCGCGACCGAGAATCTCATGATGGCAGCGACTCTCGCCGACGGCACGACCCTCATCGAGAACGCCGCCAAAGAACCCGAGATCGAAGACTTAGCCAACGCGCTTAACGGCATGGGCGGCAAAATTCATGGCGCCGGCAGCGATATCATCCAAATCGACGGCGTGAACGCATTACACGGCATCACGCACCGGATCATCCCGGACCGTATCGAAGCCGGTAGCTTCGTGATCGCGGCGGCGCTCACGGGGGGCGATGTCCTGGTCAAGGGGGCTCGCACCGAGCATCTCGAAGCCTTCTTGATCAAGCTCAAAGAGGCCGGGCGTGGTTTTGACGTCCGATGACTCGGGAATTCGCGTGCGGCGAAATGGCGCGATCAAAAGCGTCGATGTGACCACACTGCCGTATCCTGGTTTTGCCACGGATCTGCAGGCGCAGCTGATGGTGCTCATGGCCGTCGCCGACGGTGTCAGCGTGATTACCGAAACGATCTTTGAAAATCGCTTCATGCACGCCCAGGAACTGGACCGAATGGGCGCGCAAATCAAGTTGGAAGGCAATCGCGCGATCGTGCGCGGCGTGCGCGAGCTGTCCGGAGCGCCGGTGATGGCAAGCGATTTGCGCGCGAGCGTAGCGTTGATACTGGCCGGCTTGGTGGCGAGGGGCACGACCGAGGTCTCGCGCGTCTATCATTTAGACCGCGGCTACGAAGGAATCGAAAAGAAACTTTCACTGTTGGGTGCGCAGATCGTCCGGGTGAAGGGGTAGGTTTGTTCAATAGTTCAAGCGTTCAAAAGTTCAAGGGTTCGAAACGGGAATCAAAATCTTAGCTAACGCGTGAACCATGAGAATCAGGTTAGTCAAAACAACCGACGACGGGTTTAAACCGTTGCTTATGCGGATCTTGGCGCGGCGCGGCACGCGCGAAGATAACGTTGAGCAACGGGTGTCGGAAATCGTCGCCGCGGTGCAAAAGCAGGGCGATCGGGCGCTGTTGCGGTATACCCGGCTGTTCGACCGGCTGCGCTTGACGGCGGCGACGTTGGAAGTAAAGCCCGCGGAGATCCAGCGCGCGATCGCTCAAGTCACGCAAAAGGATTTGTCTACTTTACGCCTCGCGGCGAAACGAATCGCGGCGTTTCACCGCCGCCAACTGCAAAAAAGCTGGCAATACCGCGATCCACTCGGCATGATACTCGGCCAGCGAATTACGCCGCTGGCGCGTGTCGGCGTTTACGTGCCGGGCGGCAAGGCGTCCTACCCATCGACCGTTTTGATGAATGCGATTCCCGCCAAAGTGGCTGGCGTCAAAGAAATCATGATGTGTTCGCCCATCGGCAACAATGGTGCGATCATTCTCGCCGCAGCGCGCATGGCCGGAGTCGATCGCATCTTTCGTGTCGGCGGCGCGCAAGCCATAGCGGCATTGGCCTTCGGCACGCAAACGATTCCCAAGGTCGATAAGATTGTCGGGCCCGGCAATATTTTCGTCGCCACGGCCAAAAGGATGGTGTTCGGTGAGGTGAATATCGATTCCATCGCCGGGCCCAGCGAGATTTTGCTCTTAGCGGACGATTCGGCAGATCCGGTTCATGTCGCCGCGGATATGTTATCGCAGGCGGAGCATGACGAATTGGCTGCCGCTTTGTGCGTGACGACCTCGATGGCGACGGCGCAGAAAATTCAAAGGGCGGTCGACGACCGGCTGCGCGGCACCAAACGGCAAGCGATCACGCTTAAATCACTGGAAAAATACGGTGCGATCATCGTCGCACGCGGCAAAAAGGAGATGGTCGAATTAGCCAATGCCATCGCGCCGGAACACGTCGAATTGATCGTCAGAGAGCCGCAAAAATTAGCGAAGGAGATCCATAACGCCGGCGCGATGTTTCTCGGACCGTATTCGCCGCCGCCGCTGGGCGATTATCTCGCCGGACCGAATCATGTGCTGCCGACGGGCGGCAGCGCGCGGTTTTTTTCGCCGCTCGGAACTTATGATTTTCTCAAGCGCACGACGGTGATACACGCCGAGAGGCGCGCGCTAAAAACGTTGGCGTCGAAAATCACGCATTTGGCGCGACTGGAAGGGTTGGACGATCACGCGCGCTCGGTGGAGGCGCGATTTAGATAATTGAGGAGTCTCTATGGCACGCAAGGCGACGGTCAAGCGCAAGACCAAAGAAACGGACATCGCGATCAACTTGGATATCGACGGCAGCGGCCAAGCTGCGATCGAGACCGGCATGCCTTTCTTTAATCATATGTTGGACGCTTTCAGTCGCCATGGTTTTTTTAACGTCGACATTAGAGCCAAGGGCGATCTCGACGTCGACTTTCATCACACGGTGGAAGACGTCGGCTTAGCGTTGGGGCAAGCGTTCAAAGACGCGCTGGGCGATAAGCACGGCATCCGCCGCTTCGGCGAAGCGAGTTGCCCGCTCGACGAAACTCTGGCGAAGGTGGTTGTCGACTTGAGTGGCCGGCCCTATCTCTCCTACAACGTGAAAATCCGCCCGGGTCGCGTCGGCGATTTCGATACCGACTTGCCGCATGAATTTTTTGCCGCGTTCGCCAATCAGCTTGGCATGAACCTGCACATCGATGTGCCGCGCGGCGAGAATCCGCACCATATCATTGAAGCTTGCTTTAAAGCTTTCGCCCGCGCGATGGATTTTGCCACGCAAGTCGATCCACGGGTGCAAGGCGTGCTGTCGACGAAGGGGAGCCTATAAAAGTTAATCGTTCAAGCTCGTTCAAATCGTTTAGGATATGATCGCCATTGTCGACTATGGGATGGGCAATCTGCGCAGCGTTCAGAAGGCGCTGGAGCGCGTTGGTTTCGACGTCGTCGTAACCCGCGATGTCGGTCAGATTCAAGCGGCGCGCGGCGTCGTTTTGCCGGGAGTTGGGGCGTTCAGTGCGTGCATGGAAAATCTCGGCAAGTTTGGGCTCATCGAGCCGGTGCGCGAGGTCGTGCGACAGAACAAACCGTTTCTTGGCATCTGCCTCGGTTTTCAGCTGCTGTTTTCCGAAAGTGAGGAGTTCGGCAAACAGAAAGGGCTCGATCTTTTTTCCGGAAAAGTCGTCGGTTTTCACGCTAATGAAAATCTCAAAGTTCCGCACATGGGCTGGAACCGGATCGAGAAAAAAACCGAATCACCGTTTCTCGAGGGAATTTCCAGCGGCGATTACGTCTATTTCGTGCATTCGTTTTACGTTGTGCCCGATGACCGATCGACTGGTTGCTACGACGACCGATTATGGCAGTTCGTTCGTTTCCAGCATCGTGACCGAGCGGCTCTTTGCCTGCCAGTTTCATCCGGAGAAGAGTCAGGAACTCGGACTGCGCATTCTCGCCAACTTCGGTCGTTTCGTAGCTGCCAATTGATTTCATGCTGATCATTCCCGCGATCGATTTGAAAGACGGCCGGTGTGTTCGTCTCTTTCAGGGAGAGATGGACAAGGAGACGATTTACTTCGAAGATCCCGTCGACAGCGGCCCAGCATTGGCTTTCCGAAGGCGCGCGGTTCATTCACATCGTCGATTTGAACGGCGCGGTAGAGGGCCATCCGGTTCACACCAGAGAAGTTGCCGCGATCTGCCGGCAGCCTGGACTATCCGTAGAGCTCGGGGGCGGATTGAGATCCGTCGAGGCCGTCGAAGCTGCCATGAATCTCGGCGTGTCCCGCGTCGTCATTGGCACCGCCGCCTATGACAACGCGGAATTTCTTCGCGCTCTGTGCAAAAGATTTCCCGGCAAGATCGTCGTCGGCATCGATGCCCGCGATGGCAAAGTCGCGGTGAAAGGTTGGAAAGAAACCACCGCGATGGAGGCCGTCGAGCTCGCCAAACGCTGTGAAGCTGACGGCGCCACGCGGATCATCTACACCGACATCGACCGCGACGGCACGCGCGAAGGGGTGAATCTTGAGGAGACACTCAAGATCGCGATCGCAGTGAAAATTCCCGTCATCGCTTCCGGCGGCGTCGCGACGCTGGAGGACATAAAGAAACTTCTACCACTGGAGAAAGATGGTGTTGAAGGAGTGATCGTGGGGAAGGCGCTGTACAGCGGCACGGTCACGCTGAAAGAAGCTCTTTTTGTTGCGGCAAAATAGTATTGCGATGGATCGATTCCTGATCGAAACGACACTAGGCCTTAAAAAATACTTCCAGCTATCGGCCGACTCCCAGATCGCGTTCGTATTCGCTGAAATGTTCATTTGACTCCCTAGTCAGCTTTCGATTATTACCTAGGCTGTGCTGTGCGTAACACTGGGATTTGAACTTGCGCGCGACTTGTCGAATGAACGATAATTCTCCCCGTTAAGCTTCGCACGAGCCGGTATTTCGCGGCATTACGAATAGACTAACCGTGGACAACCAGGTTGTCAGTTTTTCCGTCGCGTCTTTCGCTGCGTGGGCTCCCGGAGTGGAGACACGCGACGCCTGGATGGCGTGGGCGAGAGGAGAGATTGGCTTTAACGGCGATCGCGAGCCTCCGGTTAAAGCCATGGCACCTATGCTGCGGCGGCGGGCGGGTTTTCTCAGTAAAATGGCTCTCGAAGTCGCGTATGATTGTCTCGGGCAAAAAGTTGACGTGCCGACGATATTTTGCTCTCGTCACGGTGAGGCCTTGCGCTCCGTCGAGCTATTGACCGATCTTGCCAAGAGAGCACCGCTTTCTCCGACCTCCTTTGGCTTGTCCGTTCACAATGCCACTGCGGGGCTGTTTTCGATTGCGCGCGCCGATCATGCGAATAGCATCGCGCTCTCCGCCGGCGCGAGCGGCGTGGAGCATGCGGTGATCGAAGCTTGCGGATTGCTCGCCGAGGGCACTACGGAAGTATTGCTGGTCGTTTACGATTGCCCTCTGCCGACGATCTACGCCTCGTTTGAAGATTGCGATGAACGACCGTTTGCCTGGGCTTGGCTGCTTAAACCGGCGCGCGAGGATGGCTACTCGCTCCGCTGGCGCGCCGGAAAGAATGTTCGGTCACATAACGGTTTGCCGGGTGGCTTGGAAATTTTCCGGTTTTTCCTCCTCATGGGCCGAGTTCTGGAACGTGCTTCCGACGGGCGGCAATGGATTTGGACTCGTCATGCTAAATAAGGTGGGTCATTTTTGGCGGGTATTTGGAACGGGGTTAGGTTTTCTCGCAGTCGGTATCGGTGGCGTGATCGTTTTTCCCGTGCTCAACGTACTGATCCGGCGCCGTGAACGGCGCACCGCCATGGCGCGGGACTTGATCGGATTTACGTTTCGCTGCATCGTCCGTTCCATGCGCGCGATGGGTGTGTTTCAGTATGAATTCAAAGGTTCTGAGAAGCTCCAGCGCGAGGGGCTGCTGATTCTCGCCAATCACCCGACGTTGATCGATATTGTGTTTCTCATGGCGTTCGCCAAGCGCGCCAGCTGCATTATCAAAAGCGCGCTTTGGCGCAACCCGTTTACTCATGCTACCGTCTATGCCGCGGCGTTCGTTCGCAACGACGATGACAGTGTGGGTCTGATCGATGACTGCGTCGCGGCGATTCACAGTGGCAACTCTCTGATCATCTTCCCTGAAGGTACGCGCACGCCGTCGGACGGTTCGATTTCCCTGAAACGCGGCGCCGCCAATATCGCGGTGCGCGCCTCGCGAAATATCACGCCGGTCCTTATCCGATGCCGGCCGGCGATGCTCGCCAAGGGAGTGAAGTGGTGGCGGTTGCCGTCGCAGGCTTCCCAATTTAATATCGAGGTGAAAGAGGACATCGATATTCAACCTTTTGTCGGGAGCGCGGGCAGCGAGGCTTTGGCCGCGCGCCATCTGACCGAACATTTGCAATCCTACTTCACGAAGGAAAATGGCCGTCATGCAGTCGCTTGAAGATGAAATAAAACAACTGATCATCGATGTGTTGCAACTCGAAGACGTTACGCCGACCGACATCGAATCCGATGCCCCCCTGTTTGTCGACGGACTCGGGTTGGACTCCATCGATGCGCTCGAACTCGGAGTTGCGATCCAAAAGCGCTACGGCATTACCTTATCGGCTAACGCCGAGGAAAACCGCCGTCACTTCGAGTCCGTCCGTACGCTCGCGAATATGATCGGTGAGTACGTTAAAAACGAGGGAAGTTGAAATGACTGCGCCAATTCCGATGAACCGGGAAGAAATCTACGCCTGGTTGGTCAATATTTTGCACGAGATGTTCGAGTTGGACAAAGCGAAAATAACCTTAGACGCGAATTTGTACACGGATCTCGATATCGATAGCATCGACGCGGTTGATATTGCCGTGAAGCTCAAACAATTGACCGGCAAGAGGCTGCAACCGGAGGTCTTCAAAAGTGTGCGCACGGTGCGGGACGTCGTCGACGCCTTGGCTGGTTTGGCAATGGAGTGATCCGAGTGCGTCGCCTGCTGAGCTTTTTGACGATCGCTATCGTGCTGATCTATCCGCTCGCGATCTGGCTCGGACAAGGACAATTGGAGCCGCGCTACCTCGCGCTTCTGCTCTTGCTCGTCGCGCTGTTTAGACTGTCGGTGGTGAAAAGTGATAAGGGTTGGGCTTGGTGGACGGGCGGAACTCTGTTGCTCTGCGCATTGACCTTGTGGGCCAACGCGCCGTTGCCATTGAAGCTCTATCCCGTACTGGTCAACGCCGGACTGTTGGGCTTGTTTGCCTATAGCCTGGTCGTGCCGCCGACGATGATTGAACGGATCGCCCGTGCACGCGAGCCGGATCTTCCCGTCGCCGCGGTCCTGTACACACGCCGTGTAACGCAAGTCTGGTGCGTATTTTTCGCCGTCAACGGGATCATCGCGCTTTTTACCGCGCTGTGGACACCGGCGGTTGTCTGGACGCTTTATAACGGCTTGATCGCGTATGTCCTCATGGGGCTTCTGTTTGCCGGGGAGTACTGTGTCCGCTGGCGCTTCAAGAGGCGGCATCATGGTTGACACGCTCGATCTGTTGGAGCGACTAAACTCGCCGCGCTCGCCCGGTGATATCGTTGCATGGCGACGGGGACGCGCCATATCCTGGCAAGAGTTTCTTGATCGCGCGGGCGCATGGCGCGTTTTGCTTCAACGCGTGCCGGGGCAAGGCTTCGCTCTCCATCACACCGACGCCGTCGAGTTTGCCGCCGCGCTTTTCGCCGCCTGGCATGCCGGCAAGACCATTTACTTACCCGGCGATAGCTTGCCCACCACCTGCGCTACCATTCGCCAGACGGTGGATGGCTATTTGGGAGAATTTGCCGCGGTGTGGAAGCCGAAAACACCATCGGCACAAGATTTTTGTGGTGCCATGGAGGGGTTTGACCGGCTCAATCCGGAATTTGCCGGCCTAGTGCTCTATACCTCTGGCACCACCGGCGCAGCCCAAGCGATTCCAAAAAAGCTGGCGCAATTGGCAACAGAGGTAGCCACCCTTGAAAAGCAATTTGGTGCTTCGCTTGGCGCGGCTGACATCATCGCTACGGTGTCGCATCAACATATCTACGGGTTATTGTTCAACGTGCTGTGGCCGTTAGCTGCCGGCCGTGCAATCCATGCGCAAAGTTTCTCGTACTACGAAGAACTGGAGAAAACGTTAGCCGCTCGGGAGGCGATCCTGGTGTCGAGTCCGGCGCATTTGAAACGATTGCCCGAAAACCCCGCTTGGACCAGGGCGGCAACCCGACTGCGCGCCGTATTCTCGTCCGGTGGCCCGCTGTCGTTCGACGTTGCGCGAGAGTGCGCGCGGCTTCTCCGCCAGGTGCCGATCGAAGTCTATGGCAGCTCGGAGACCGGTGGCATCGCGTATCGCCAACAAGAGACGACGGCAAACGAAGCTTGGACTCCACTGCCGGGAGTGAGCTGGCGTGTCGATCCCCGGGAACATGTGCTCGAAGTCAGTTCAGCGCATCTGCCGGACAAACATTGGTTGCGCTTGGCTGACCGCGCGGAGTCCGCGGGCAATGGTCAGTTCGTTCTCGGCGGGCGCGTCGATCAGATCGCCAAGATCGAGGGCAAGCGAATATCGTTGCGCGCGATCGAGTCGCTCCTTACGGCATCGCCTTGGGTTCGTGCCGCGCGCGTGTTCGTGATCGAAGGACGGCGCCAACAGGTCGCGGCTTTTGTGGTGACGTCGGAGTCCGGGCGCGGCCAATTGATCGCGCAGGGCAAACGAGTATTTAGTCGCTTGCTGCGCAATCTGTTAAACGAATCGATTGAACCCGTGGGCCTGCCGCGAATCTGGCGCTATCTCGATGCGCTTCCGGTCAATGCTCAAGGCAAAACCACCTATGCTGACCTGCTCTCTTTGTTAGAGCCCAAGTCACTCCAGCCCACTCAACCCCAAGGACGGCTTATCGAAAAAAGCGCCCAGCGCGCCGTGTTCGAGTTGACCGCGCCCCGCAATTTACTCTACTTCGACGGCCATTTTTCAGGACGGCCGATTTTACCGGGCGTGGTGCAGGTCGATTGGGTGATCACTTACGGACGGCAATGCTTCGATTTACCGCCTGTTTTCCGTGGTCTCCATGCACTCAAATTCATGCGCTTGATTCCGCCCGAGACGGCCATCGTGCTCGAGTTGGTCCATGAAGCCGCCAAATCGGCGTTGGCTTTCAAAATTACTTCCCGTCTCGGCGCCCATGCCAAAGGACGAATTATTTTCGGAGCGGGAAATGTTTAAGCCCTGCGTCATCATCCCTGTCTATAACCACGAGCGAGCAGTCGGTGCTGTCGTGGAGGGAGTTCTTACGCAGCAATTGCCTTGCATCCTCGTCGACGACGGCAGCGCAGCGGCGTGCGCCGCCGTGCTCGACGAATTAGTTGCCGCCAGACCCGAGCAGATCACCGTGCTGCGCCATCCGATCAATCGTGGCAAGGGCGGCGCCGTTATGACCGCAATTCGCCACGCCGCCCGAGTAGGTTACAGCCATGCGCTGCAGATCGATGCAGACGGCCAGCACCGGTCCGCTGATATTCCGCGCTTTCTTGAGCAAGCCGCGGCGAAGCCGCGGGCGCTGATCGTCGGCTGCCCGCAATATGACGAGACTGCGCCGCCGCTGCGTTTGTGCGCCCGATATCTGACCCATGTCTGGGTATCGATCAATACTTTGTCGCGGCAAATCAAAGACTCGATGTGCGGATTTCGCGTTTATCCATTGCCCGCCATGATCGAGCTCGATCGGCGGTATAAGCTTGCCGAACGTATGAGTTTCGACATCGAGGTGCTCGTGCGGCTCCATTGGGCGGGATTGGAAATTATCAATCTACCGACGCAGGTCAGTTACCCCAGCGACGGCGTCTCGCATTTTCGCGGCTGGCTTGATAGCTTTCTCATCTCGCGCCTGCACGCGACCTTGTTCTTCGGCATGTTAGCCCGTTCGCCGGCGTTGATCGCGCGCCGATGGAGCCCGCTATGAATCCGCCAGTTGCGGCGAGCCGCGCTCAACACTGGTCGCAAATAAATGAATTCAGCTTCGTCGCGGGCATGCGACTGTTGTACTGGCTCGCGCGGGTTTTCGGCCGTTGGCCATTCCGAATCGTGCTTTACCCCGTTTTGCTCTGGTACATGATCGCTAAACCCGCGGCTCGCAGGGCGTCGCGCGATTACCTGCGCCGGCTTTCTGCGTTTAACCGCTCGCGGGGACTTGGACCGGGTGTGCCCGGGAAGTTGCGCCATTTCGCCGCGTTCGGCGAGAGTATTCTCGATAAAATGCTGCTGTGGGGCGGCTTGTTCGACACGGACTCGGTGAAATTTGACGGCCTGGATCTCATCGCCGGGCAAATCGCCAGGCGTCGCGGCGGGTTGCTGATTTGTTGTCATCTTGGCAATTTGGAATTATGCCGGGTCTTGTCGCGGCGCCAGGCCGGGCTGAAATTGACCGTGCTGTTACACACCAAGCACGCGGCAAGGTTCAACCAATTGTTGGCCCGGCTCGATCCCGACAGTCAGCTCAATTTGATGCAGGTCACCGAGCTGACGCCGGCGGCGGCGATGCTACTGGCCGAAAAAATCAGCCGGGGAGAATTCGTCGCGATCGCTGGTGATCGCATTCCAGTGTCGGCGCATCCTCGAATCGCCGTGGCAAAATTTCTCGGCGCCATGGCGCCGTTTCCGGTCGGTCCCTACGTTCTCGCCAATTTGTTTCAATGTCCCGTATATCTGCTATTTTCGCTTCGCGCTGCAGGCGGCTCGGAGATTCACTTCGAGCTATTTCGCGAATCGATTCAGCTGCCGCGCCGGAGCCGCGACGAAGCGCTCGCGGCCTATGTTGCGGATTATGCGACGCGCTTGGAATATTTCTGCCAGCGTGCGCCCCTACAGTGGTTTAATTTCTACGATTTTTGGAGCGCGCCGAACACGGATGGATCCCATGCACCCCACTGACACTGGCAAGGGCCGCGCCGCCGTCCGTTTCGACACGGACCGACTGACGATCGAGAATATCGTCGATATCGCCGAGAGATCGGCCTCGGCGGTCCTGTCCGATGCGCCGGAATTTCGCGCGTCGATCGCGCGTGGCGCGGATTTTATCGACCGGCTACTGTCCGCGGACGGCTCGATCTACGGCGTGACCACCGGCTACGGCGACTCTTGCACCGTGACGGTCCAGCCGGAATTGGTCGCCGAGCTGCCGCGGCATCTCTACACCTTTCACGGCTGCGGCTTGGGTGAATGTTTCGGTCCGGCGGAAACTCGCGCGATTATCGCGACCCGACTGGCGTCACTCTGCAAGGGATTTTCCGGCGTCAGCGTGGCATTGCTCGAGCAGATGATTCATCTGCTGCGCTGCGATCTGTTGCCGCGGATACCCTCCGAGGGTTCGGTCGGCGCCAGTGGCGACCTCACGCCACTGTCCTATCTCGCCGCCGTCTTGTGCGGCGAGGGCGAAGTGTGGCGCGACGGTGAGGCAGCCCCCGCCGGGCCGGCGTTAGCGCAAGCCGGAATAATCCCCCTGCGGTTGCGGCCCAAAGAAGCGCTGGCGATTATGAACGGCACCGCGGTGATGACGGCGCTGGCATGTTTGGCGTACTCGCGCGCGGAATATCTCATGCGATTGGCGACCCGGATCACCGGCTTGGCATCCTTTGCTCTCGATGGCAACGCCGAGCATTTCGACGAGACGCTTTTTTCCGTAAAGACCCATCGCGGCCAGCAACGCGTCGCCGCGTGGCTGCGCGAAGATCTGTCGAGCGAGGGCGCGCCGCTGAACGGCAAACGCTTGCAGGACCGCTATTCGATTCGTTGCGCCCCGCACGTCATCGGCGTGCTCGCCGACGCGCTCCCCTGGCTGCGCGAGTTTATCGAAAATGAGCTCAACAGCGCCACCGATAACCCGATCATCGATGCCATGAATGAGCGGGTTTTACACGGCGGCCATTTTTACGGCGGTCATATCGCCTTTGCCATGGATAGCATGAAGAACGCCGTGGCCAACCTGGCGGATCTGCTCGACCGGCAAATGGCGTTGCTCGTGGACAGCCGGTACAGTAACGGTTTGCCGGCCAATTTGACCGGCGTGGAAGGGCCGCGCCAGGCCATCAATCACGGCCTCAAGGCGCTCCAGATCAGCGCTTCGGCGTGGTGCGCCGAGGCGCTCAAGTTGACGATGCCTGCCTCGGTGTTCTCGCGTTCCACCGAATGTCATAACCAAGACAAAGTGAGTATGGGCACCATCGCCGCGCGCGATTGCTTGCGCGTTCTTGAGTTGAGCGAGCAGGTCGCCGCCGCGTTGCTGATTACGGTGCACCAGGGTGTTTGGCTGCGCCGCCGAATTAGCCCGACCGTGGCGCCGCAGCCGGGACTGCAAAAAATGCTCGACGCACTGAGCGGCGATATTGCCGTGGTCGGCGAAGATCGTCGTCTGGAGCCGGATCTGCGCTTACTCCTGGAGCGTATCCGCAAACGCTCCTGGAAAATCTATGAACAAGGCATCTGAGCGCTGGCACGCGGAAACCGAAACACGCGTGGAGTTTTTCGATCTCGATCCGATGGCGATCGTTTGGCATGGCCACTATGTCAAATATTTGGAAATCGTTCGCGGCGTCTTGCTCGACACCATCGATTACAACTACAACCAGATGAAAGCTTCAGGTTACGTTTGGCCGGTGATCGATATGCACCTGCGCTATATCGCGCCGGCGGCTTACGGCCAGCGCCTCAGGCTGCGCGCGGAAATTGTCGAGTGGGAAAATCGCCTGAGGATCGCTTATCTGATCTCCGATGCGATCACCGGGCGCCGTCTCAGCCGCGCCACCACGATCCAGGTCGCCGTGGAGATTGCGACTCAGACGATGTGCTTTGTTTCACCCGCCGTTTTGTTCGAAAAGTTGGGAGTTGCGCCATCATGATGCGCGGGGTCTTGCCCTGGTGCGCGATCCTGTCTTCGTTCGTGCTGCTAGGGGCCACACCCGTGGCAAAAATTCAAGAATTATTGGCGAGGCCCAAAGTCCTGTGCGGCCGCTTCGATCAGAATAAGCAGCTGGTTGGATTAAAGAAACCGGTGAAATCGAGTGGCCGTTTCTGCGTCGTTGCCGACAAGGGCGTGCTGTGGCGCAGCTTGCAGCCGTTTCCCAACACCGTGCGGCTTACTCGCGATGAAATCGTTCAACTCCAAGGCGAGCGGGTGGCCTTTCGCCTTAACGCAAAAGAGGAACCGACGGTGCGCATCATCAATCAGGTAATGTTCGCTTTGCTGGCCGGTAATCTCGGCGAGCTCGAAAAACTATTCGAAATCGACGGCAGTGTTTATCAAAATAGTTGGAACGTGACGCTGAATGCGCGTGAGCCCGCGGTGGCCAAGGCGATCGGCAAAATTGCCTTAGACGGCGGCGAATATGTCAAGAACATTACCATTGATCATGCGAGCGGCGACCGCACCAGCATCGTATTCTCGGGACTCCAGAGCGGCACAGACGCCATGACGGCTGATGAGGCGGCTTTGTTTTGAAGCGCCGCAACCTGCTCGCAGGTTTCTGGGGATTGGTCGTCTGCCTGTTCTTGGCGCACAATGCGTACCTATGGCTGGTTCAGCAGACCGCGCCCGACACCGATATTCTCGCTCTCCTGCCGGCGCAACAACACGATCCCGTGCTCCAGCAAGCTTTCTCGCGCATGGCCGAGGCGGCGCAACAACAGTTGATCGTGGTTGTCGGCGCCGATGATTGGGCGGCGGCGAAGCGCGCCGCGGACGCCTACCGAGCCGTGCTCAAGCCCCGCGATGATCTCATGCAATTGAACGAGCGCGTGACGGATCAAACGCTGTCTGACGGATTAGCGCAGTACCTACAGCATCGTGGGGTTTTACTCACAGCACAGGACGAGGCGGCATTACGCGATCAAGGTAAAGACCATTGGGTCGACGTGGCATTGACTAAGCTCTATAGCCCGTTCGCCGGAGTCAACCCGGTTACTTGGCAGGACGATCCGTTTGGTTTGTTCAGCGCTTGGGTGCAGGCGCGCGCGCGGGAAACGCCCGTTAGACCGCGCGACGCCCGACTCTATGTCGGCGACGGGCGGCGCGAATATGTGGTGCTGCCGATCACGTTACGCGTCCCCGCTTTTTCTTTGGCGGCGCAGCAGGCCGTTATGTCGCTGCTTGAGCAGGCCCGACACACCGCGCAAGAGATTGTGCCCCAGGTCGACGTGGTGGTTGCGGGTGTGATCGTGCATGCCGCCGCCGCCGGCGAACAGGCGAGATGGGAATTGTCCATCATCGGTTTCGGCTCGACTCTTGGTATCGTACTCTTGATTTGGCTGGCGTTTCACTCCCTCAAGCCCATCGCGTTAGTGATGCTGTCGATCGCCGTCGGTTGCTTGGGCGCGTTGTCCGTGTCCTGGTGGTTGTTCGATCGGCTGCATTTGTTGAGCTTGGTATTTGGCGCCAGTCTCATCGGCGGAGCCCAAGATTATGGGATCTATTTTCTGTGCAATCGGGTTGCCGCCGATGCGCAGCTCGATTCCTGGCAATTGTTGCGGCGCTTGCTACCGGCCCTGCTGCTCACGTTGATCACGACCGTCGTCGGTTACATGGGCTTGGCGCTTACGCCATTTCCGGGATTGCGGCAGATCGCGGTATTTTCCGCGCTCGGGCTAGTATTCGCATGGTTGACCGTGGTTTTTTGGTTTCCCTTGCTGGTTCGCTCGGACACTTTGAGGAAAATCCGACTCGCGGACTGGTACGTGGGTTCCCTGGCGCGCTGGCCGTTATTGGGACGTGATCGACGGACGCTCGTCGCGGCGACGTTGTTCGCGGCGCTGGCGATTTTCGGCTGGTCACGACTTGGGATCAGCGATGACATACGGTTGTTGCAGAATCCGTCCAAGAGTTTGGTCGATGATCAAATCAAACTGACCAAGTTGCTCGACCTGCCGACGCCCGCGCAGTTCTATTTAGTGCGCGGCGCCACGGCCGAGGCCGTGCTGGAGCGCGAGGAAGCGCTCAAGCAGAGGCTCGATCCGCTGATTGAAAAGCGCCTCATCAGCGGCTATCACGCGATATCGAACTGGGTACCTTCTTCGCGTACGCAGGCCGCGCGAATTCAGCTGATCGAGCAGAAAGTTCTCAACGACGGCGGACCGTTGGCTTTCCTGGCTGCGCGGATTGGCGAAGACGATCAATGGGTGACTGCTACCCGGGAGCGTCTCCGGACATCAGCATCGCCGCTCGGCCTTGACGATTTTCTGAAAGCTCCGACCAGTGAGCCGTGGCGTTATCTTTGGATCGGCCAAGTGGACGTCGGTTACGCAAGCATCGTCGCCGTGACAGGTTTGAGCAAGGCGGGCTTGCCGATCTTGGAAGATGCCGCGGCGGGACTCGATGGCGTGCGTTGGGTGGATACAGTGGGCGCGATCTCGACGGTGCTCGGACGCTATCGGCAATATATGGGTTGGGTGGTCGCGTTCTCATACATCGCGATATATGGCTTGTTGTACCCGCGCTATCGCGGCGCCACCTGGCGGGTGCTGGCACCGACGGCGCTGGCCAGTATCGCCACACTCGCGCTCTTGGGTATCGCCGGACAGAGTTTGCAGTTGTTTCACATCTTGGCGCTGATGCTGATCCTCGGAGTCGGCGTCGACTATGGGATTTTTCTCCAGGAGCATGGTGTCCGTCGCGACCCCATTGCGTGGCTTGCCGTGGTTCTCTCCGCGTTGAGCACGTTGCTTTCCTTTGGCTTGCTAAGTCTAAGTAAGACTCCGGCGCTACAGGCATTCGGAGTGACCATGCTAATCGGCACTACCGTGGTGTGGTTGATCGTTCCTTGTTTTGATCACCATCCGGCGGAAAAAACACCGCGAGGACTATAATCGCTATGGATTACAGGAGAGAAAACTTCACTCGTGTCGATGTGTTGGTGGTTGGCGCCGGTCCCGCCGGATCGGTAGCGTCCGCATTGCTGCGGCAGCACGGCCTGCAAGTGCTGGTGATTGAGCGCGAACAATTTCCCCGCTTCAGCATCGGCGAGAGCCTGCTGCCGCAAAGCATGGAATACCTGGAGCAGGCAGGCATGCTTAACGCCGTCGACCAGGCGGGGTTTCAATTAAAAAACGGCGCTGCCTTCGCGCGCGGCGCGCAATACACGGCATTTGATTTTCGCGACAAGCATTCCGACGGTTGGAGCACGACGTACCAGGTACCGCGCGCGCGTTTCGATCATATCTTAGCGCTGGAGGCCGAACGGCAGGGCGCGGAGCTACGTTTTTGCCATGAAGTCGTTGCGGTGGATCTTGACGGCGCGCGCCCCTGCGTGACGGTGAAAGAGCCGAGTGGGGGAAAGTATATCGTTGCCGCCGGTTTCATTCTTGATGCGAGCGGTTTCGGGCGCGTGCTGCCGCGTCTGCTCGGGTTGGAAAAACCGTCGAGCTTCCCTGTGCGCGGAGCGATTTTCACCCATGTGGAAGATCTTATCACCAGCGACGATTTTGACCGCAACAAGATACGTGTAACGGTCCACGCCGATCATGACGATGTCTGGTATTGGTTGATTCCGTTCAGTGACGGCCGCTGCTCGCTCGGGGTGGTGGCGGAACGCGATTTTCTGGCGCGCTATCAAGGTGAGGCGACGGATCGGCTGCGCGCTCTAATCGATGAACAACCGACGCTCAGCGCGCTGCTCGGCCGAGCGCGCTGGGATATGCCGGCGCGCCAGATCGTCGGCTATGCCAGCGACGTCCGATCGCTGTGGGGCAAGGGTTACGCGTTGCTCGGCAACGCCGGTGAGTTTCTCGATCCGATTTTTTCTTCCGGCGTCACCATCGCGTTTAAATCTGCCGCTCTCGCTGCAAACGTTGCGGTGCGCCAACTCCGCGGTGAAGCCGTCGACTGGGAGCACGAATTTGCCGTGCCGCTGAAACGGGGCGTCGATACCTTCCGGGCCTTTGTCGAGTCCTGGTATCGGGGCGGGTTTCAGCGGATAATCTTTAGTCACCGACAACCGCAGGAAATTCGCCGCATGATCTCGGCGATCTTGGCGGGATACGCGTGGGATCAAGCCAATCCCTTCGTGCGCGAAACCCATCGGCGTTTGGCGGCATTGGAGGAACTGTGTTACCAGGAGTGATTCGGAGTCTCGCGGGGTTTGTTTCGTTGGCGCTGATCATCCCGGCTTGTGCACTGACATCGCCCCAACCGGCGCGGCTTGGATTGAGGTTGGCGCCGGCGACGTTGGGCGCGTCCATCAACTTGCAGCAGCAGATCCGTGTGGAACGGCAGGGGCGCTTCGAGGATCTTCAAGCGGCGCTCGAAGTCGATGCTGAACGATTGGACTTGGTCGGTCTCGTGCTTGGCCAACGGGTTCTTTCCCTGCATTACGATGGCCGAGTGTTACAGTCCTGGCGCCATCCGATGTTGCCGGCGCAGCTTCGCGGCGAGGATGTATTGGAAGATTTGCAGCTGGCGCTCTGGCCTGCCGACGCCATCCGGCAAGCGTTGCCGCCAGGGTGGCGCATCGAAGAACTGGGCCGGCATCGCACACTGATGTTAGACGATCGGCCGGTCATGGTGATCGACTACAGCGGTGAACCGCGCTGGAGCGGCAAAATTGATCTAGCAAACCTTCGATACCACTACCGGTTGTCGATCGAGTCGGTATCGAGCGATCCGTAAAATGATTTATCTTACTCATTTGGGGATGATCAGCCCGCTGGGCAACACACTCGACGAAACCAAACGGCGCCTGTTGGAACTGGCGCAAAGCGGTGTGGCGCCGACGGATGTTTACTCACCAGGGCGCAGGCTCCCGCTCGGGCGGGTGAATGATGCCTGGCTATTGCCGGATTCCGAAGAGCTGCCGTTGCCGGACCGGAGCCGCAACAACCGGCTGGCTCTGGCGGCGCTAAGCCAGATACACGCCGCGGTGGCGAGTGCCATCGAGCGCTTTGGCGGCGCGCGTGTCGGTGTCGTGATCGGTACCAGCACGTCCGGTATCGCTGAAGGCGAAATCGCCGTTCGAGAGCTCGTCGTGGGTGGATCGTTGCCAGAGCGATTTCACTACGGCCAACAGGAATTGGGCTCGCCGGCGGCTGTGCTGGCGCGCGCGATTGGCGCGACGGGTCCGGCCTACGTTCATTCCAACGCCTGCGCGTCGAGCGCCAAGGCACTCGCCAGCGCGGCGCGGTTAATCTCGATGGGCGTTTGCGACGCCGCTCTGGCGGGCGGTGTCGATTCATTGTGCGCATTTACGGTGGCTGGATTCTCCGCCCTTGAATCGGTCAGCGCGACGCGCTGTAATCCGCTCAGTCGAAACCGCGACGGCATCAATATCGGCGAAGGGGCTGCATTATTTTTGATGAGTCGTGAGCCCGCAACCGTGTCTTTGCGCGGCTGGGGCGAATCGTCCGACGGCCATCACATGTCGGCCCCGGATCCGGCCGGCGTGGGCGCGCGCTTGGCGGTCGAGCGTGCTTTGTCGCGCGCGGGCATTGGCGCGGCGCAGGTCGACTATGTGAACTTGCACGGCACCGCAACAATGCAAAACGATGCCATGGAAACGCGCATCATGCACGCGCTGTTCGGCGATACGGTTTCGGTCAGCTCGACCAAACCGTTTACCGGGCATGCATTGGGCGCGGCCGGGGCGATCGAGGCGGGGCTTTGCTGGTTAGCGATGCAGGACGAAAATCCGACGGGCAAGTTGCCGCCACATTTATGGGATGGCATGCGCGATCCGGTCTTACCGGAGCTCAACATCGCCGAGCCGGGGGCCAGCTTGGGCCATCCACTACGCTGGGCACTCAGCAATTCGTTCGCCTTTGGCGGCTCCGACGCGACTCTTGTGCTCGGGAGAGAATGACATGGAGATGCCCGACATTCGCTCGCTGGTGCCCCACAGCGGGACCATGGTCTTGCTTGATCGCGTCATCTCGGCGGATGAAAATACCCTGTGCGCGGAAGTGGTCATTCGCCCGAATAGTTTGTTTTACGCGGACGGCGGCGTCGGCGCCTGGATCGGTATAGAATACATGGCGCAAGCGATCGGCGCCTATGCGGGCTATCGCGCGCGCCTGCGCGGAGAACCGGTAAAGATTGGCTTTCTGCTTGGCACGAGGCGTTACGAGAGTTACCGGCCGTTGTTCGCGCGGGGCAGCGTATTGAAGATTCACATAAGGCGCGTCTTGCAAAGTGACAACGGTTTGGCGTCTTTTGACTGTCACATCGACGACGAGAGTGGAGAGCTCGCCAACGCCAGCGTCAACGTATTTCAGCCCGCAGACAGTGAAGCCAACTTTGACGAGAGTTGGCCATGAGCAAGAGAGTGTTGGTCACCGGCTCGAGCAGAGGCATTGGCAAGGCGATCGCGCTACGGCTCGCGCGTGACGGCTACGACATCGTGGTGCATTGCCGCAGTCGACGCGACGAGGCCGATGGCGTGGCGCAAGTCCATTATCGCGATGGGCCGGGAGGCGCACGTGCTGCAATTCGATATCGCTGAGCGCGCCCAGGCCGCGGCACTGCTGGAACAGGACATCGCGCAGCATGATTGCTATTACGGCGTAGTGTGCAACGCGGGCGTTATCCGCGACAATGTTTTTCCGGCGATGACCGGTGACGATTGGGACTGCGTGCTGAAGACCAATCTGGATGGATTTTACAACGTGCTCTATCCGCTGATCATGCCGATGGTCCGTCGGCGTGCTCCCGGTCGCATTGTGACCCTTGCGTCCGTCGCCGGTTTGATCGGCAATCGCGGCCAAGTCAATTACAGCGCCGCCAAAGCCGGCATCATCGGCGCCACCAAGGCGCTGGCTCTGGAGCTGGCAACGCGCGACATTACGGTTAATTGCGTCGCGCCAGGCTTGATCGAAACCGACATGATCGCCGGTGTGCCATTGGACGAAGCGCTCAAGCTGATCCCCGCGCGGCGGGTCGGTAAACCCGAAGAGGTTGCAGCGGCAGTGAGTTTTCTATTGACGGATGGCGCTGCTTATATCACTCGACAGGTCATTTCCGTGAATGGAGGATTGGCGTGAAGCATCGAGTCGCCGTTACTGGAATGGCCGGCATCAGCCCCATCGGCAACGACTGGCCCAGCATTCGCGCGCGACTGGGCAGCTACCGCAACGCTATAACGAAGATGGAAGAGTGGTCAGGCTACGACGGGTTGAATACTCAACTCGGGGCGCCCGCCGCAGATTTCACGTTATCCGAACGCTACACGATCAAGGCGACCCGGAGCATGGGCAGAGTGGCGTTGATGGCGACCCGCGCCAGCGAACTGGCGCTTGTTGACGCGGGTTTGCTGGACGATGCTCTACTAAAGAGTGGTAGGCTTGGCATCGCCTACGGTTCGTCCGCGGGCACGCCAAAAGCCATCTGCGACTTTGGCAAGATGATCGACGAGAAAAGCACGAGAGGCATCAATGCCACCACTTATATTAAGATGATGGGACACACCGCGCCGGTCAATCTCGGCGTGTTTCTCGGCGTGACCGGGCGAATCATCACGACCTCGAGCGCATGCACATCAGGGAGCCAGGGCATCGGTTATGCCTATGAAACCATTCGCGCGGGTCATCAAATCGCGATGATTGCCGGCGGTGCCGAGGAATTATGCGTCACCGAGGCGGCGGTTTTCGACACGTTATTCGCCACCAGCGTACGCAACGACGCCGCGGCGACGACGCCGCGCCCCTTCGACGCCGCGCGCGACGGCTTGGTGATCGGCGAAGGCGCCGGCACTCTTATCCTCGAAGAGCTGGAGCATGCCCAGGCGCGCGGCGCGACCATCTACGCCGAGATTATCGGTTTCGGCACCAACAGTGACGGCTGCCACGTAACCCATCCCAACGCGAAGACTATGCAGATCGCCATGGAGCTGGCTTTGGCTGACGCCGATTTGCCGCCGTCGGCGATCGGCTACATCAATGCCCATGGAACCGGCACTCAACATGGCGATGTCGCGGAAGTCGCAGGCGACTTGGAATCTTTTTCGCCATCGCGTTCCGATAAGCTCGTTGAAGAGCTACATGGGACACACGCTCGGGGCCTGTGGTGCCCTGGAGGCATGGATCAGTATCGAAATGATGCGCGCCGGCTGGTTTGCCCCGACGATCAATCTTGCCGAGGTCGATCCAGAATGTGCCGATCTCGACTACGTTGTCGAACAAGGTCGCGAGTTGGATTGCGAATACGTTATCTCGAATAATTTCGCTTTTGGCGGGATCAATACATCGTTGGTTTTTCGACGATATGTTTAGGTCGCAGTCCCGGTTATTTTAGTATTCGCAATGGGATTCTTCTTGGTAGGTCAGGATGAGTCGATCATGTCCAGCCGTGGTGCATTGATCGGTGGGAGTGGAAGCTCAGTTTAATCATTCAGTTCCACGCAAAGGATACGCTTCAGAAAAATCTTGTTGCCTTGGCTAGTTTGAAGAGTTTATATTCGCAACATCAACGGAAAAGGAGTGGTTCGATGAAAAAGACTTTTGTAATCTTCTTGGTCTTCAGTGGCGTCATTGGTGTGACGTGGCCGACCCACGCGCGTGATACCAAATATCTTCTACCGATCGCCGCTGCTTTGGAAGTTAAGGACGCAAAAGACAAGCTTGACGGCTCAATAAAGTTCTTTTTCGGCAACCAAGAGACACCGAAAGTTCTGACCAAGCTCGGTACCGACGTAACTAACCTCAAAACCAATTCGGTGGGGAAATCCGACGAAAAGGCATGCAATTGGGTATTTCTTTCGGCAATGGTTCAGCTAGAAAAGCGCGCCAAACAATTGGGCGCCAATGCCGTGGTGAACATCGTCAGCTATTATAAGAAGGATGTCATGTCGAGCCCAACTGAGTTCGAATGTCATGCCGGCGCAGTCATTGCCGGGGTCGCGCTCAAGGGAGACTTTGTCAAGATCGCTGAATGACAGCACCGGCGGCCAGCTTATGGTCGCCACGGTTCAGCGGTCTTGGCGGGACGACGCACGAGCTTGCGAACGCTTAATTCGGTCTTTGGTAATCTGCCACAGATAAATCGTGTGTTGATGCTTATACCCGCCGATCTTGAGCTCGTATCCGGCTAGCTTCACCGTCTTGTCCGGCTGCCAGCCTGCGATGCCGAAGTCGTGGGCGACGATGCGGCTGCCGGGTTTAAGCTGTTTTTCAAAGCTGGGTTTCATCGCTTCGTTGAACCACGGCAGCATGTAAAGCGTTACCACGGTGGCGTCGGAGATATTCGCTTTGAGAGCGTCTTCGGAACGGAATTCGATGAGGTGATTAACGCCGGCGGATTTTGCATCCCGGCGCGCTTGGTCCAACAGCCATTGGTCCATCTCGATGCCGACGGCGCGGATGCCGTATTTTTTCGCGGCGCGGATCACTATTCGGCCGTCGCCGCTGCCCAGATCGTAAAGCACGTCGCCTTTTTTAACTTCAGCCAGCTCCAGCATTCGATCGATGACTTCGATCGGCGTCGGGACAAACGGGATCTCTTCGCGGTATTCTGCAGCGTGTGCGCTGCCACAAACCAAGATCCAGCAAAATACCAGCGACGTAAAGAGCGGCTTCATGTCGGCAAGTCATAGCATGCAATGTTCGAAGCGGGAAACCGATGCCGAGCCGGAGCAGGAGAATGGGCTCATCCAGTACACAGCATTCCCGAATGGTCGTGGTTTGTGATTTGCGCCAAAGGTGAGTAGATATGAAGTCATGAGCAACAACAGTCCTGACACAACCCCAAAGCGTCCACCGCTGTCACTGCCTTTTTACTACGGTTGGTTGGTTCTCGGCTTTGTTTTTTGACGACTTTGACAAGCGCGGGGGTGCGCTCGTCGCCGTCGGTGTTGATTCATCCGTTGGAAGCTGAGTTTGGCTGGAGCCGGACTCTGATTGCCTCTGCCGTCAGCATGAATCTCCTGTTGTTCGGTGTTGCGGCGCCGCTCAGCGGCTATCTGATCGATCGTTTCGGGCCGCGCAAACTGATGATAGGAAGCCTCCTGTTCCTGATCGTCGGCGTCAGCGGCACGATGGCGATGACTGAGTTCTGGCAATTCTTTCTCGTTTGGGGAGTCGTCGTTGGTCTCGGCGCCGGTGGAGTCGGTTCAGTATTGACCGCGACCATCGGCAACCGTTGGTTCGTCGCCCGGCGCGGGCTGGCGCTTGGCATTCTCGGCAGCGCGAGCTCAACCGGTCAGATTATTTTTCTACCCTTCTTTATGGCGATGATCACCTACGCCGGTTGGCGCTTGGGGTCGATGACGCTGATCGTCGTCGCGATGATTTTGCTGCCGCTGATTTTTCTTTTCATGCGCGACGATCCTGCGGACGTTGGTTTGGAGCCCTACGGCGCTGGTCAAACGGGTGCGGCAAGCGGTGGCGGCGCGGCATCCTTGCGCGGTATGCCCGCTAAAAATGCCACAATCACGGCCAAAGAAGTCGTGAGCCACCCGACTTTTTGGTTGCTCGCCGGAAGCTTCTTTGTTTGCGGTGGTACCGCCAACGGGCTGATCGGCACGCATCTCATCCCCCATGAAATCGAGATCGGCATTCCGCAAATCGCCGCGGCGTCGCTGCTCGGCATTATGGGCGGTCTCAACATGGTCGGCACTATTTTTTCCGGCTGGATGGTCGACAAAGTGCAACCGCAGAGATGGCTGGCGCTGGTTTATGCCCTGCGCGGCGTGTCGCTGCTGATCCTGCCCTTCGTGCACAATTTTACCGGCCTGGTGTTTTTTGCGATCATTTATGGGCTCGACTGGTTTGCCACGGTGCCGCCGTCGATGGCGCTCACGGCCGATACTTTCGGCAGGCAAAATGTCGGCAAAGTTTATGGCTGGATTTTCATGTCGCACCAGATCGGCGCCGCGATTATGGCTTCTGCGGCAGGCGCCATTCGCACCTGGATGGGTGATTATCAATTTGCTTTCTTATCCGGCGGCGTGATCGCGATGATTGCAGCGGGGTTGGCGTTGCAAATCAAGTCAAAGCCTAAGGAAACGCTGCCGCCGGCTGCTGTGCCTGCCGGGGCTTAGGCCATTCAGCGCCTTTAGTCTGATTCGGTATAATTTGACACGCGCCATTGGGTTCCTTCCCTGCGGGTGGTAATCAACCATTGACGCGTAAACGACGTGTTGTCGTCCGACTGAATCCTGCCTTCGTAGAGGAATGTCGCCCGCTGATCTCCTTCTTTTTTTTCCAACAAGGTGTAATGGACGCGCGGTTTCTGCGTCGAGGCGTCGATTTTATGACCGGCGGTGAGCCGAATCTCCTCGTCTAATTTGCGCAGAGCCACGCTTACGGCGAGCGCCTTGGCCTTCTGCAAGTCGATGGCTGACGTAATGTTGATCGACGAACTCTTCGGCGACGCCTTGGGCTGTATTTAGATCGTGACCGCAAGAACTCGCCAGCAGGACCGCAAAGGCAAAAACGGCGGGGACGATCTTCGATGACTTTGTTAAGCTAAGTTTAGCTGACATATTCCGTCAACCAATCCAGCGCTTCGGTGATCGCACGCTGCAGGATCATCGGATCGGAGAGCCGATGATCGGTTCCCTGCAAGATCGTTAGACGTTTTGAGTTTGGCAGACAACCGTGTAATTCGTAAGCTTCTTCGACAGGAACAACTTCATCGGCATCACCATGTAGGATCAGGACCGGACAGTTGATTTTTCGCGCTGACGCGGACACGTCGATACGCTCTAAATCCTCGAGTAGCGAAACGTTGAGCCGTTGGCCGTTATGAATCGTGAACCCTTGCTCACGCCACTGCTGGATTTGTTCGCGGGTCAAAATGCGTCGCGGAAAATTTTCCGGATGGAGCGGCGCGGATACGGTGACCAGCGCGGCGACCGTCGGCTCTTGAGCCGCGAACAATAAGGCAACGCTTCCACCCATGCTCGAACCGAGAATCGCGGTCCTTCCGGCTTGGCGGTTTTGCATCAGCGCGTATGCCGCTTTCAAGTCGTCGACCTCGCCGCTATACGTAATGTCCGCGAATCTGCCGCTCGATTCGCCGACGTACGCGAAATCGAATCTGAGCGTCAGAATGCCGCGCTCGGCCAGCGCTTGGCTCATAAATATCAACTTGTCGCTGTTTTTATCCGATTCCATGCCATGGCAAAGAATCACAGCGCCGTTCGGTCTTGCCTCCACAGGGTGATGGAGCACGCCGCTCAGGGTGTCTCCTCTGGAGTTTTTGAATGAAATGGTTTCCTGAATCATATCGCCTCAAACGGATAGCACAATCGCACGCCCGCTAAAAGCGAGAGCGCAGGATGATTTCCGCTCCGACGGCAGGCGTGATATTCTGGGAAAAGCGGTAAAGGACTTTGGAAGAGCTGATTCGACAATATGCTGGCCATTTACGCGATGAGCGCAACGTCTCACCGCATACGCTACGCAACTATCAGAGCGACTTGGAGCAATTTCGCCAATTTCTATCGGAGCGAGAGTTGGCTGTCGACGGCGAAGGCAACGTGAACGTGGGAGAAGTCGATGTTCACGTGATACGCGCGTATCTTGGCGTCTTTAACCCAGGATCGAAAAAGAGCTCGATCGGCAGAAAGCTTGCGGCCTTGAAGGGTTTCTTCCGTTATTTACTAACGAATCATAAAATCGCTAAGAACCCGCTCCTTACGATTCACTCGCCCAAGCAAGAGAAGCCGCTGCCCGCTTTTCTTTCCGTGGACGATGTTTTTCAGCTGTTGGGCGGGATCAAGATCAAGACTCAGCTCGATGTGCGCGACCGGGCCGTGCTTGAAGTTTTCTATTCGTACCGGTGTGCGGGTGAGTGAATTGGTGGGCCTTAATTGGGCCGACATTGATTTTCAACTGGGTATTATTCGCGTCGTCGGCAAGGGTTCGAAAGAACGCATCGTGCCGGTTGGAGAGATAGCTTTGCAAGCGTTGCGAGATTACAGCCAGGAGCAGCGCAAGCAATGGCAGGTTGCCTGCAAGGGAGAAACGCCAGTTTTTCTAAACAACCGCGGCGGGCGGATTACTACGCGCAGCGTCGCGCGCATCGTTGAGAAGCATTTAAAACAAGCCGGACTTCAGATCAAGATGGGACCGCACGGGCTGCGCCACAGCTTTGCCACGCATCTGCTCAACAGCGGCGCCGATCTGCGGGTGATTCAAGAATTGCTGGGCCACGCGAGCCTGTCGACGACGCAGCGCTATACGCATTTGAACTTGGATCAATTGACGGCGGTGTATGACAAGGCGCACCCGAGGGCGTGAATAAATTTTCGATTTTATATTTTGGATTTTAATCGCGATTCTGGAATCCAAAATCGGCAATGTAAAATCTAAAATGTTTCAGGGCACGACCATATTGGCGATTCGTCATGGCGGCAAAGTCGTCGTCGTGGGCGATGGGCAGGTGAGCATGGGCCAGACGGTGATGAAGCATAGCGCGCGCAAGGTGCGCAAACTGCATCATGACAATGTGATCGCCGGTTTTGCCGGCGCGACGGCGGACGCATTCACGCTGTTCGAAAAATTTGAAGCCAAGCTGGAACAGTTCAACGGCAATCTCAAGCGCGCGGCGGTGGAACTGGCCAAAGATTGGCGCACGGATCGCGTCTTGCGGCGGCTCGAAGCCTTGATGGTGATCGCGGACGTCAGCGATTTATTGGTGATTTCCGGCGCCGGCGATGTGATAGAGCCGGACGATGGCGTTATCGCTATCGGCTCGGGCGGCAATTATGCCTTGGCCGCGGCGCGGGTTTTCGTCAAGCATACTCAGTTAGATCGCCCGCGTCATCGCCGAGGAAGCTATGCGCGTGGCTGCCGGCATCTGCGTTTACACCAACGATCAACTTACCTTTGAAGAATTGCCCTAGTAGGCGGCGGCGCAGTATCGCGACGGATCGTGGCGGATTTTGACCCGTAGCAAGGATATACGATCCGAGCGTGAACGGGGCCGGCGCGGGCGACGCATCTGAAACCATCCGCCAGCTGAGTTGGCGAATTATTTCAGGCATTTTCCAGCCGTGGGTCGTCTCTCTGGCCTCAGGAATGATTGCATTTCCTAGGGAAATTGTTAGGAGTGATTATTCCCATGAAGGACGGAGCGAATTTTACATTACCGGACACGGGGTCGATCGCCGGCGCCGGTTATGACGCCGCGGGAAATCGTTTCGGAATTGGATCGCTATATCGTCGGCCAGAAGGAAGCGAAGCGGGCGGTGGCGATCGCGCTGCGAAATCGCTGGCGGCGCCAGCTCGTTCCGGAAGACTTGCGGGAGGAAATCGCGCCCAAGAATATCATCATGATCGGTCCGACGGGAGTCGGCAAGACTGAAATCTCCCGCCGTTTGGCAAAATTATCGCAGGCTCCCTTCATCAAAGTCGAGGCTTCCAAGTTCACCGAAGTGGGTTACGTCGGGCGCGATGTCGAGTCGATCATTCGCGACTTGACCGATCTTGCCGTTAATATGGTCAAGGAGGAAGAAAAACAAAAAGTCGAGCTCAAGGCGCGCGAAGTCGCCGAGGAGCGGGTGTTAGACCTGCTTGTTGCCGGCGAGCTCCGCCGATGAAACTGACGGCGAAGCGATCGACGCGCAACGCCTGCAAGGCACCCGCGAAAAGCTCAAGAAAATGCTTCGCGAAGGCAAGATGGACGACCGCTTCGTCGATATCGAATTGACTCAATCAGCCATGCCGATGATCGAAGTATTGACGCCGCAGGGCATGGAAGGGATGGAATTCAATCTAAAAGAAATGTTTTCCAACCTGATGCCCAAAAAGACCAAGAAAAAAACAGTCAAAATTCCCGAAGCTCTGGACCATCTTGACGCAGGAAGAAGCGAGCAAGCTGGTCGATATGGACAAAGTGACGGGTGAAGCCATCCGGCGGGTCGAGCAATCGGGAATCGTTTTTCTCGATGAGATCGACAAGATCGCCGGTCGCGAGTCGATGAACGGCCCGGATGTCTCGCGCCAGGGAGTGCAGAGGGATCTCCTGCCGATCGTCGAGGGGTCGACGGTCAACACGAAATACGGCATGGTCAAAACCGACCATATTCTCTTTATCGCTTCGGGCGCCTTTCACACGGCGAAACCTTCCGATCTGATTCCCGAGTTCCAGGGCCGATTCCCGATCCGCGTCGAGTTAAGCTCGTTGAGTAAAGAGGACTTCGTGCGGATCCTGACCGAGCCAAAAAACGCGCTTGATCAAACAGTATGAGGCCCTGCTCGAAACCGAAGGCGTGCATCTTGAATTCGCCGACGATGCGATTCAGGAAATCGCCCTCATCGCCTCCGACGTCAACGAGCGCACGGAAAATATCGGTGCCCGGCGGTTGCATACGATTTTCGAGCGCTTGCTCGACGAGGTCTCCTTCTCCGCTCCAGAGATGCATGGCAAGGATGTCGCGATCGACGCCAAATATGTGCGCGAGCGGCTCTCGCCGATCTTGAACAACGAAGACTTGTCGCGCTATATCCTCTAAATTGGGTAACCCAAGTACCGCTCATGGAAAACTTTATCGGTAAGGCCGAGGTATTGATGGAAGCGCTGCCCTATTTCCAGCGCTTTTACGGCAAGACCTTCGTCATCAAATACGGCGGCCATGCGATGGAAAACGAGGAGCTCAACGCGAGTTTCGCCCAGGACATCGTGCTCTTAAAGTTGGTCGGCATCAATCCCGTTGTGGTGCACGGCGGCGGGCCGCAGATCGACTCCGTGCTCGACAAGATGGGCATCACTAGCCGCTATGTGCGCGGCATGCGCGTCACGGACCAGGAGACCCTGGATATCGTCGAGATGGTTCTGGTCGGCAAAGTGAACAAAGAGATCGTCAACGTGATCAACCAGCACGGCGGCATGGCCGTGGGCCTAAGCGGCAAGGACGGCGGGCTTATTTTGGCTAAGAAGATGAACGTGACGGTGGCATCCGACAATGGCGAGTTGCCGGAAATCATCGACATCGGCATGGTCGGCGAGATCATCGGCATCAATCCGCTCATCATCGAGTCGTTGGACCAAAACAAATTCATTCCTGTCATCGCCCCTGTCGGTGTCGGCAAGAACGGCGAGACTTACAATATCAACGCCGATCTCGTGGCCGGCGAGGTCGCCGAGGCGCTGCACGCCGAGAAGCTGATTCTCATGACCGACATCGAGGGCGTGAGGGACAAAAAGGGCGGGTTTCTCAGCACGCTCAAGGAAAGTCAAGCGCGACGCATGATTCAAGACGGCATCGTCGGCTCGGGGATGATTCCCAAAGTCGAGTGTTGCATCAACGCGCTCAAGGGCGGCGTGGAGAAGACTCATATTATCGACGGCCGGGTGAAACACGCCGTCCTGTTGGAAATCTTTACGAAAGAGGGTGTGGGGACGGAGGTGGTGCGGAAGTGATAAAGAATCGAGATGTCGTTGCTCTGACTGAGAAGTATGTCGCAAAAACTTATGCTCGGGCGCCGATCGCGTTGGTTAAAGGCAAGGGAACGAAAGTTTGGGATGCCAACGGCAAAGAATATTTGGATTTCCTGGCCGGGATCGCGGTCAATAGTCTAGGTCACTGTAACCCGGCAATCGTCAAAGCCATCAAGCAGCAGGCGCAGAAACTGCTTCATGTTTCGAATCTCTACCATATTCAACCGCAGGCCGAACTGGCGCGCGAGCTGTGCCGCCATTCTTTTGCCGACCGCGCGTTTTTCTGCAACAGTGGCGCTGAGGCGAACGAAGCGGCGATCAAACTGGCGCGCCGCTACGGAGCAGAAAAACTCGGCGGCAAATACGAGATCCTTTCGACGCACAATTCGTTTCACGGCCGCACTTTGGCGACACTGACCGCCACCGGGCAGGAAAAAATCCGCGCCGGTTACGATCCTCTGCCCACCGGCTTCCGTCAGGTGCCATACAATGACCTAAACGCGGTCGAAGCTGCCATCGACGCGCAAAAAACAGTCGCAATCCTCGTCGAGCCGATCCAAGCCGAGGGCGGCGTCATCGTGGCGAATGAAATTTACATGCTCGGCCTACGTGAGCTGTGTGATCAACGTGGGTTGTTGCTGATTTTTGACGAGGTGCAAACCGGCATGGGTCGCACCGGCAAACTTTTCGGCTACGAACACTTCGGCGTCAAACCGGATATCATGACGTTGGCCAAGGCCCTGGGCGGCGGCTTGCCGCTCGGTGCGATGCTGGCGCGTGAAAATGTCGTCAATAGTTTTATGCCCGGCAGCCATGCCTCGACCTTCGGCGGCAATCCGGTATGTTGCGCGGCCGGGTTGGCGGTGATGGCCGCGTTGATTAAGGGCGGCGTGCTTAAGAATTGCGTGCAGATGGGCAAGTATTTCGTCAAGGGTCTTGAAGGACTGAAAAAGCGGTTTTCCTTTATGCGCGAGATCCGCGGCAAAGGGCTGCTGCTTGGCGTCGAGCTGAACATTGACGGCAGCAAGATCGCCGAGGCCTGCATGCAGGAGGGGCTGTTGCTCAATTGCACGGCGTCTCGGGTTTTGCGTTTCGCTCCGCCGCTGACGATCACGAAGAAAGAAATCGACCGTGGCCTGGCGATCCTCGAAACTGTTCTTGCCCGCCAGTAGTCCGGCTCCACTCTTTTTAAATCATGAGCAAGCGTGATCTAATAAGTTTTCACGGCCTCAGCCGGCGCGAATTTGACGGTATCTTAACTCTTGCGAACGAGCTCAAGCGCAAGCAGAAGCAAGGCGTGGCGCACCGACTCTTGGCCGGAAAAGGGTTGGCGCTGGTCTTTGAGAAACCGAGTTTACGCACTCGAGCGACATTCGCGGTGGGCATGACTCAGCTGGGCGGAGAAGCCGTTTATCTTGGGCCCGCTGAAGTCGGATTAGGCACGCGGGAAACGCCCGCCGACTGCGCGCGGAACCTAGACCGTTGGTTCGACCTGATCACGGTGCGGACCTTCGCGCACAAAATCATCGAGGAGATGGCGGAGAATTCATCGGTGCCGGTGATCAATTCACTTACCGATGACTTTCATCCGTGCCAAGTGCTGGCCGACTGTCAAACGTTGATCGAACACAAGGGAGAGCTTGCCGGATTAAAGATTGCGTTCGTGGGCGACGGCAACAATATGGTTCACTCGTGGCTCGAGGCGGCAGCGATCGTGCCGTTCTCGTTCGCGTTGGCCTGCCCGAAAGGTTACGAGCCCAATGGAGCCATTTTGAAAAAGGCCGTAAACGCCGGCGCAAAGATCACGGTAACCCACTCGGTCGAAGAAGCGGTGTCGGGCGCCGACGCGATTTACACCGACGTGTGGACCAGCATGGGGCAGGAAAAAGAAACGCAGGCGCGCTTGAATGCGTTCCGCGCCTACCAGGTGAATGGCCGGATCGTGGCGATGGCCAAGAAGGATGCGGTGGTGATGCACTGCCTGCCGGCGCACCGAGGCGAAGAGATCACGCATGAAGTTTTGGAAAGCCCGCAGTGCATTGCTTTCGATCAGGCGGAAAATCGTTTGCACGTCCAAAAAGCCGTGATGGTGTGGTTGCTGCATGGGTTCAACGGTTCAAAAGTTCAAGGTTCAAAGTCTTCCGGCAAACGGCAATTACCTACGAGCAAGGTTAGAGGAAAGTAAGCAGCAACGATGAGCGTTAAAAAGGTTGTCCTGGCATACTCGGGCGGACTGGATACCTCGGTGATTTTGCGCTGGCTCAAGGAGGAATACGGCTGCGAAGTGATCGCGTTCTGCGCCGATTTGGGCCAAGGTGATGATCTTCAGGCGGTCAAGCGCAAGGCGATTGCGACCGGCGCCCGCAAAGTCGTGATCGGCGATCTGCGCGAGATATTCGTCAAGGATTACGTCTTTCCGATGCTCCGCGCCAACGCGGTTTACGAGGGTTCGTACCTGCTCGGAACCTCGATCGCCCGGCCGCTGATTGCAAAAGGACAGATCGACGTCGCCGTAAAGGAAAAAGCCGACGCCGTTTCACACGGCGCTACGGGGAAGGGCAATGATCAGGTGCGCTTCGAGCTGACCTATTATGCGCTGAAGCCGGGAATCAAAGTCATCGCACCGTGGCGCCTGTGGGATCTCAATGCGCGCTCGACGTTGATCGACTACGCGCGCAAGCATGGGATTCCCGTGCCGGTGACCAAGTCAAAGCCCTACAGCACGGATCGGAACTTATTTCATATCAGTTACGAAGGCGGGATCCTCGAGGATCCATGGAAAGAGCCGCCGGCCGATATGTTTGTCTGGTGCCGGCCTCTGGAGAAGGCGCCGAACCGCGCCGAATATTTGGAGATCGATTACCAGCGCGGCGATCCCGTCGCGCTGAACGGGCGCAAGTTGTCGCCCGCCAATCTGCTCGCGCGCCTCAACGACATCGGTGCCAAGCATGGCATCGGCCGGGTCGATATCGTCGAGAACCGCTACGTCGGCATGAAGTCGCGCGGCGTATACGAAACGCCCGGCGGGACCATCTTGCACGCTGCGCACCGCGGCATCGAGTCCATTACTATGGATCGTGAAGTGCTGCGCATCAGGGATTCGATGATACCGCGCTATGCGGAGATGATTTATTACGGCTATTGGTTCGCGCCGGAGCGCGAGGTTTTGCAAAAGGCAATCGACGCTTCGCAGGCCAACGTCAGTGGCCGGGTGCGCCTGAAACTTTATAAAGGCAACGTCTCGGTCGTCGGGCGAAAATCGGACTCTTCGCTCTACGATCCCGACGTGGCGACATTCGAAGCGGACGAAGTTTATCATCAAGGCGACGCTGAAGGATTCATTCGTTTGAACGCGTTGCGGCTGCGCTTGCGCAAAGCCAAGCGGGGATGACGGTGGCGCGCGCCAAATCAAAAAAGACCAAGCTTTGGGGCGGACGTTTTGCGGCAGGCACGGCGGACTCCGTCGAAGCATTTACCGCGTCGATCGAGGTCGATGCGCGGCTTTACCGCCATGACATTATGGGTAGTATCGCGCATACGAAAATGCTCGCGAAACAGCGCATCATCCCAGCCGGCGATGCGCGCAAGATCGTCCGCGGGCTGCAGACGATTCAGCGCGAGATCGATGGTCGTAAGTTCAAGTTCTCTCAAGCGGACGAAGATATTCACATGAATATCGAGCGGCGCCTGACGGAGTTGATCGGCCCAGCCGGCGGAAAGCTCCATACGGCGCGCAGCCGCAACGACCAAGTGGCGCTGGACATGCGGCTTTTCCTGCGTGACGAAGTCGGGCTCATTCTCGACGGGGTGAAAGCGCTGCGCCAAGAGTTGGCTAAGGCGGCAAGAACATATCTCGATGTGATCATGCCCGGCTATACCCATTTGCAGCGCGCCCAGCCGGTGCTCTTTTCGCACCATCTGCTGGCTTACTTCGATATGTTTGAACGCGATGGTGAGCGCTTCAACGAGTGCTTGGCCCGCATCAACGTTTTGCCTTTAGGATCGGGTGCCCTGGCCGGGACCACGTTTCCAATCGATCGCGCCTATGTCGCCAAGCTTTTGGGGTTTCAGCGCATCTCGAAGAACAGCATCGACGCCGTCAGCGACCGCGATTTTCTTCTGGAGTTTTTAGCGGCGGCGGCTATTTTGTTCGTCCATCTGAGCCGGCTCGCCGAAGAATTTGTATTGTGGTCAACTCAGGAATTCGGCTTCATCGAACTGCCTGACGGCTACTGCACCGGCAGCTCGATGATGCCGCAAAAGAAAAATCCCGACGTGCCCGAGTTGATTCGCGGCAAGACCGGACGCGTGTTTGGCCATCTACAAGCGTTGCTGACGATCATGAAAGGTTTGCCGCTCGCCTATAACCGCGATCTCCAGGAAGATAAAATTCCTCTCTTCGATACCGTCGACACGGTCAAATCTTGCGTCAAGATCATGCGCGAAGTCATTGCGGGCATGAAGGTGCATCGCGCGCGGATGTTGAACGCCGTACGAGACGGATTTATGAATGCCACCGACTTGGCGGATTATCTCGTGGAGCACGGCCTGGCGTTTCGTGTCGCCCACGAAGTGGCCGGTAAGGTCGTGCAATTTTGCCTCGCCCACGGTAAACGTATCGAAGAATTGACGCTGGTCGAGTTAAAGCGTTTTTCCGGCAGATTCGAAAACAATGTCTATGGGTATCTTTCAGCGGAAGCGGTGATCGAACGACGCCGCGCGGTAGGTGGCACGGCGCGCCGCAACGTCGTGCGCCGTTTGCGAGAACTGAGGGGCTAGATGAAACGACTGATAGTCACTGTTATGATGCTCGTTGCCGTGGCCTCGTCGTGCGGTAAAAAAGGCGACCCGCGCGCGCCGGAGCTGGCGACGCCGAAGACGATCACCAACTTGACGGCGCGGGTCGGGCCAAACGGGATTACGCTCACGTGGACCCGACCGACCGAGTATGTCGACGGGACATCATTGAAGGATCTTGCAAGTTTTGTAATCTTTCGCAAGGAAGTTTCTCAAAGCTGTCCCGACTGTCCGGTACCGTATCGGCAACTCACGACGGTTAACGTCGAAGACCGGGAAAAATTCGTGCAGCAAAAACAGTATCGCTACGACGATCAGGAAGTGAGACCGAAGGCGATTTACCGATATCGGATTTCGTCGCAGCTGTTCGACGGCTCCCTCAGCGCGCCATCCAATGAGGTAGAAATCGCACGGGGTGACCGATGAACCATTTTGAATATCGCAATGGAGAAATGTTCGCTGAGGGAGTGGCGCTGAAGCGCATTGCCCAAGAGGTCGGCACGCCGGCCTATGTGTACAGCCTGGCGACGCTCAAACGCCATTTCAAAGTATTCGATCAGGCCTTCGGTAAGACGCCGCACATCGTTTGTTTCTCGGTGAAGGCCAACTCTAATCTTGCGCTGCTTCGCGCTTTCGCTAAGGAGGGCAGCGGCTTCGATATCGTTTCCGGCGGCGAGCTGTTTCGCGCCCTGAAGGTCGGCGCGGACCCAAAAAAAATCGTTTTCTCCGGTGTCGGCAAGAAGAAACAAGAAATCGAGTACGCCCTCAACGCGGGAATATTGATGTTCAATGTCGAGTCTGAGGAGGAATTATTCGCGCTCAATGAGATCGCCGCGAGCGTCGGCAAAAAGGCGCCGATCAGCCTGCGCGTCAATCCTGACGTCGATCCGCAGACCCATCCCTATATATCGACGGGGATGAAAAAGGCGAAGTTCGGCGTCGATATAAAGAAATCGCTGGAGACTTACAGGAAGGCGGTTTCGTTAAAAAACGTCGAAGTCGTCGGCGTCGACTGCCACATCGGTTCGCAGCTCACCTCGGTGACACCGTTCGTCGATGCGTTGGCCAAGGTGCGTGAGTACTTGGATCGTGTGCTCGCCGGCGAGATGAAAAAAGAAGGCGCGCAGATCCGTTATCTCGATCTCGGCGGCGGTCTCGGGATAAATTATCACGATGAAACGCCGCCGTTACCGGACGAGTACGCCAAGGCGATCATTCAGGGGCTCGAAGGATTGGACATCACGCTGATTCTTGAGCCTGGCCGCGTCATCGTCGGCAACGCAGGGATTCTTCTTACCGAAGTGCAATACATCAAGGAAACCGACACGAAAAAATTTGTCATCGTCGACAGCGGCATGAACGATCTGATTCGTCCAGCGCTTTACGGCTCGTATCAGGCGATTCAACCGGTGGTCGAAACCAATGCCGACAAATTCGTCGCGGACGTCGTCGGACCGATCTGCGAGAGTGGCGACTTCTTCGCCAAGGATCGCGAGATCGCCCGTCCGAAGCGCGGCGACTTGCTGGCGGTCATGAGTGCTGGTGCTTACGGCTTTACGATGGCTTCCAATTATAATTCCCATCCAAAGCCGCCCGAGGTGCTGGTCGACAGCGATCAATATTACATTGTGCGTAAGCGGGAGAGTTTGGATGATCTGATCAATGGGGAATCGATTCCGGCTTCGCTGCAGTAGGGACCGTTCAAAAGTTCAAGGTTCAAGAGTTCAAAGGGTTGGGGATTAATGGAGATCGAGTTTACCAAGATGCACGGGGCCGGCAATGACTTTGTTTTTCTCGATTGCCTGAAAAAGAACATCGACAACTTGGAATCGGTCGCCAAAAAACTCTGTGACCGGCGCTTCGGCATCGGCGCGGATCAACTGCTGACGGTGCATCCGTCGAAGGTCGCCGACTTCAGGATGGAGATCTACAACGCCGACGGCAGCCAGGTGGAGATGTGCGGCAACGGCATCCGCTGTTTTGCCAAATATGTTTACGATCACGGCATCACGCAGAAGCGAGAGCTCGAAGTCGAGACGCTCGCCGGCATTATTCGGCCAAAGATTGTCGGCGAACTGGTCGAGGTCGACATGGGCGAGCCGATCCTCGAAGGGCGAAGGATCCCCGTCGACGCCGACGGCGAGATTAAGAACCGGCCGCTGACGATCGACGGCAAGACTTATGAGGTGACCTGCGTCTCCATGGGCAACCCACATTGCGTACTCTATCTCGACGACATCGACTCGCTCGATCTTGAAAAGATCGGGCTGCGTTTCGAGCATCATCCGTTTTTTCCGAAACGGGTGAATACCGAATTCATCAAGATCATCAATCCGGAGGAAGTTAAGATGCGCGTCTGGGAGCGCGGCGCAGGCGAGACCTGGGCGTGCGGCACAGGCGCCAGCGCGGTGGGCGTCGCCGGCGTGATCACCGGCCGGACCGAGCGCGAGATCACGATTCATCTAAAAGGCGGCGATCTGTTGATTGAATGGCGCGACAATAACCGCGTCTATATGACGGGCGGCGCGGAAGAAGTGTTTCACGGGACCGTCAAGATCGCGTAGGAGATAGCGCTATGTTTACCGGGTCGATGGTTGCATTGGTCACGCCGTTCAAAAACGGCGGCGTCGATTGGCAAAGTCTCGAAGGGTTGATCGACTTTCATTTACACAACGGTACGCATGGGATCGTGCCTTGCGGCACCACCGGAGAATCGGCCACGCTGAGCCATCAGGAGCACGATGAAGTCATTCGCGCGGTAATCAAAGCGGTCGACAAACGCGTTCCGGTCATCGCCGGCACGGGTTCCAATTCCACCGAAGAAGCAGTACGGCTCACGCGCGAAGCGGAGAAATCCGGCGCCGACGGTGCGCTGATGATCTCGCCCTACTACAATCGCCCGACCCAGGAGGGGATTTATCAGCACTACAAAGAGGTTGCATCGAATGTCGGCATTCCGATCATCGTCTACAATATTCCCGGCCGCACCGGGTCCAAGATCGAGCCGGAAACTCTGGCGCGCATGTCTGAAATCAAGAACATCGCCGGCGTGAAAGAAGCGACCGGCTCGGTCGATCAAGCGATCGACGTGATTCGCTTGTGCGGTGATCGCTTGGCCGTCTATTCCGGCGAAGACACGCTGATTTTTTCTTTGATGGCGCTGGGCGGCAAGGGCGTCATCTCGACGGTCGCCAACGTCGCGCCGAAAGAAACCGCGCAGCTCACGGAAGCTTGTTTAAAGGGCAACTGGGAGAAGGGGCGCGAGCTTCAATTCAAACTCATCCCGCTGATCCACGGTTTGTTCGTCGAGACTAATCCAATTCCCGTCAAGACCGCGCTGTCGCTCATGGGCAAGTGCAGCGGCGATCTCCGTTTGCCGCTCACGCCGATGGCTGAAGGCAACGTGAAGAAGCTCAGACAAGCGATGCACGATTTTGGTCTGCTGCAAAATTAGATGGCGATTGGAATTATCGTCTGCGGTGTCGGCGGCCGGATGGGCGGCGCCGTCGTCCGCGCGATTCAAGATTCCGCCGATTTTAAGCTGATCGCGGCGATCGATAAGCCGGGCAGCTCGAGGTTAGCCAGAGACGCCGGCGAGATATCGGCGGTTGGCCGTATCGGCATTCCCGTCACGGACAATCTTGACGCCGCTTTGAAAGCCAATACAGTCATAGTCGATTTTACTAGTCCCGAAGCATCTTTGGGATTCTTGCGAAGCGCGGCGAAGAAACGCGCGCCGATCGTAATCGCAACCACGGGCTTCACGCCGAACCAGCAAGCTGAAATTGAACAGCTGGCTCGACGCGTGCCGACTCTGCTCTCGGCAAACACCAGCTTGGCTGTCAATGTTCTCGTTTCTTTGCTGGGAAAAGCGGCGAAGATGCTTGGCGACGATTATGACGTTGAGATCATCGAAGCGCACCATCGCTTTAAGAAAGACGCGCCGAGCGGCACGGCTTTAGCGCTTGGTCGCTCGGTCGCACTGGCGCTCAACCGCGATCTCGATAAAGTCGCTATCAACGGCCGAAAAGGCATCGTCGGTGAGCGCGGCAAAAAAGAAATCTCTCTGCTCTCCGTGCGCGCTGGCGATATTGTCGGCGAGCACACGGTCATCTTCGGCGGTATCGGCGAGCGCCTCGAATTCATCCACCGCGCCCACAGTCGCGACACCTTCGCCCACGGCGCGCTGCGCGCGGCACAGTGGCTGGCGAACAAGAAGCCGGGCCTCTACGGCATGCAAAACATGCTGGGGTTAGACTAAAAATTGTTATCACGGTTCGACGGGAGTGAACGGGCGCTTCTGCTGCCGGCCGACGGAATTAACGCGCCCATTATAGCGGTTTTGACTCTGCCGCCCCCATCCATTACATTGTCAGAATTCACCTTCAGATAGGATTCCCGGATGGTAGACATGGACAAGATCGTGTCGCTGTGCAAGCGGCGCGGGTTTATTTTTCAGTCGAGTGAGATCTATGGCGGGACGGGGTCGTGTTGGGACTACGGGCCGCTCGGCGTGGAGCTGAAGAATAACGTCAAGCGCGTGTGGTGGCGCGACTCGGTGCAGAACCGCGCCGACATGGTGGGGCTCGACTCGTCGATTCTGATGCATGCGCGCGTGTGGCAGGCGAGCGGTCATCTCGACCACTTCACCGATCCGATGGTGGATTGCCGCGCTTGCAAAAAACGCTTTCGTGCGGACAAGCTTGAGGACGACGCATGGGTTCATTTTTGCGAGGCGACAAAGGGAAATAAGTTCAATATCCCGGGTGGTGAAGCGTGCAAACACTGTGGCAAGAAAAGGATTTTCTGTCCGGCTTGCGGCAAAGGCGAACTCACAGAGCCGCGCCAATTTAATTTGATGTTCAAAACTTTCATGGGGCCGGTGGAAGAGGACGCAGCGGTGACTTATCTCAGGCCCGAGACCGCACAGGGAATCTTCGTCAACTTCGACAACGTGCTCCAGGCGATGCGCATGAAGCTGCCCTTCGGCATCGCGCAGATTGGCAAGTCGTTTCGCAACGAGATCACGCCCGGTAATTTCACTTTTCGCACGCGCGAATTCGAGCAGATGGAAATTGAGTTTTTCGTTATGCCGGGCAGCGATGAAGACTGGCACCAGCGCTGGATCGACGAGCGCTTTTCTTGGTACCCGCGCTACGGCATGCACAAAGAGAATCTGCGCCTGCGCGAGCATGACAAAGACGAATTGGCGCACTACGCCAAGCGCACGGCGGACATCGAATATCTTTTTCCAATGGGCTGGAGCGAGCTCGAAGGCATCGCCAACCGTACCGACTTCGATCTCAAGCAGCACGCGCAATTTAGCGGCAAGGCGCTCGAATACTTCGACGAGGAGAGCAAGCAGAAAGTCGTTCCCTTTGTCATCGAGCCGTCGGCCGGAGCGGATCGCGGCACACTCGCGTTTCTCGTTGACGCGTACCACGAAGAAGAGGTCAGAGGTGAGAAACGCGTCGTCCTGAATTTCCATCCAGAGCTCGCGCCAATCAAAATTGCGGTGTTGCCGCTGCTCAAGAAAAACGCTCGGATCGTGGAGACCGCCGAGACACTCACGGCTGACCTGCGCAAGCGCTGGCATTCCGTCTACGACGACACGGCGTCCATCGGCCGGCTCTATCGACGCCAGGACGAAGTGGGGACACCGTTCTGCGTCACCATCGATGTCCAAACCGTCGGCGACGAGAAGGCCCCCGCTGACGAAAAGGTGACGATCCGCGATCGCGATAGCATGGGGCAGGTGCGTGTCGCTATGACTTCGCTTCCGACCGTCATGGACAAGCTCATGACGGGGCAGTGGGCCGAAGTTTACCGTGAACACGGCGTCACCAAGGACTAAGGATCGCGCTCGGTGAATGCACCGGCGCAAAAAAGAGGGCAGAGCGATTCTTCGCTATTACCATCGCGTCAAGTTTCTCGTTGATCGCTACCGCCGGTTTCTGCTTCTCGGCATCCTCTCGCTTATCGCCACCGACCTTGCCGGTATCACGCTGCCGTGGTTGATCAAAGGCGGTATCGACACGGCGTTGCGCGGCGCGAACGGCGATGGCTCGTTGATCATGTATCCCGCGCTGATTCTGCTCGGCGCGGCACTGCAGGGATTTTTCCGCTACTGTTGGCGTATCAATATTCACGGCTTCTCGCGCCGCTGCGAAGCCGATCTGCGCGATCGCGTGTTTTCCCATTTACAGAAGCTGCCGCTCAATTACTTCCAGTACACCAAGACCGGCGATTTGATGTCGCGTCTCACCAATGACATTCACGCCGTGCGCGAGCTGATGGGCTTCGGCTCGCTGGCGATGGTCGACGCCGTGGTCGTAATTGTTTTCAGCCTGACTCTGATGATCACTATCGATCCCTGGCTCACCCTATGGTCCATGCTCGCGATGCCGCTGATTCCCATCGTGGTGCGTTATTTCGGGCGGCAAATTTTTCGCTCGTCGCGTGATACCCAGGCGCAGCTTAGCAATCTGAGCGCTTACGCACTGGAAAATCTGTCCGGCATACGCGTGGTGCAGGCGTATGCACAGGAGCAAAACCAGATCCGTGGCTTCGACGCGATCAGCTCCGAATACCGGCGCAAAACCATGTGGCTCGCCACGCTGTGGGGGATTTTTTGGCCGCTGATGCAGGTGATGGCGGGGCTGGCGGCCACGGTAGTGCTGTGGCTCGGCGGACGCCAAGTCTTGCTAGGTACAATGACTTTGGGCGAGTACGTGGCCTTCACCGGATATTTGGGGATGCTCACCTGGCCGCTTATGGCCATTGGCTACACAGCCAATCAATATCAGCGCGGCACCGCGGCGCTCAGCCGCATCGCCGAGGTGTTGGACACGCCGATTTCGCCGCGCTATCAACCTTTGACGGCGTCGAATGGCGCCGTGCCAATCCGCGGCGCCATCGAATTTCGCAACCTCACCTTCGCCTACGATGGCGCGCATGCGCCGGCGTTGAAAAATATCAATCTACAGATCCCCGCTGGAACCGTCTGCGGCATCGTCGGCGAGACCGGTTCCGGCAAAAGCACCTTGGTCAATTTGCTGCTGCGGCTTTACGAGCCCGATGATCAGACGATCTTTGTGGAAGGCGTGGATATCAAGCAGATGGCTCGCCGCCGGTTGGAGGACGCCGTCGGCTACGTTTCGCAGGATATTTTTCTTTTCTTCGGATCGGTCAGGGACAATATTCTTTTCGGGGCGGAGAACGGCGAGACCGATCGAGTGGCCGAAGCCGCGCGCATCGCGCAACTATTGCCGGTGATCGAATCTTTCGGCGGGGGCTTCGACACCGTGATCGGCGAGCGCGGCATGCGCTTGTCGGGCGGACAAAAACAACGCACTGCGTTGGCCCGGGCGATCATCAAGAATCCGCCGGTCGTGGTTTTAGACGATGCTTTTTCCAGCGTCGACGTGGAGACGGAAGAGGAAATTCTCCGCGAGCTGAAACAGTTCATGCGCGGGCGCACGACCTTGCTGATCTCACATCGGATCTCGACGGTGCGCGAAGCGGACCTGATTGTCTACTTGAATGCCGGTGAGCTGATCGAGCAGGGTACGCATGCGGAGCTTATCGCGCGCCGCGGTGCTTATTACGAACTCTACCGACGCCAGAGCTTGGCCCGCGAGGTCGAATCCATGACGCGCGCGGAAGGACGCCCGTGAGCCAAGAAACTCATTACGAAGACGAGATTCTCGGCAAGGCTTACGATGCTCGCCTGATGGCGCGCATTCTGCGCTATCTGCGGCCCTACGGGAAGTTGCTCGCGATCTCCTTTTTTTTTCTCATGCTTCAGACCGGCAGCCAGCTGCTCGGTCCCTACATCACCAAGGTTGCCATCGACCGCTACATCGCCCAGCATGATGTGCGCGGACTCGATCTGATGGCGCTCGCCTATTTGGGTGTCGTCTGCTTCGGCTTCGTCGTGCTGTTTATTCAGACTTGCACGACGGAATATACCGGCCAACGGGCAATGCACGACTTGCGCATGGAAGTGTTTTCTCACTTGCAAAAGCAGGACCTGGCTTATTTCGATCGCAACGCGGTCGGGCGGCTCTTAACGCGCACGATCAACGACGTTGAAACGCTCAACGAGCTCTTCAGCACCGGCGTGGTCGGCCTTCTCGGCGACGTCTCGATTGTTTTCGGCATCGGCGCGATGATGCTCTGGCTCGATTGGCGGCTGGCGCTGGTTTGCCTCGCCGCCTTTCCGGTGATTCTTTACATCAGCCGCTTTTATCGGCGCCGCGCGCGCGAGGTTTATCGGGAAAGCCGGCTAATTCTCGGCCGTCTCAATGCCGGCTTGCAGGAAAACATCGCCGGCGTCGCTACCGTCCAGGCCTTCGGTCAAGAAGATAAAATGTATCAGCGCTTTAAAGAAGTAAACCTCAGTTACCGCGACGTGCTATTGCGCAGCATCCGCTACAACGCGTTGTTTTTCCCGGTAATCGAGATATTCAGCGCACTCAGTATCGGGCTTTTGCTGTGGTACGGCGGCCAGCAGATTCTTTCGAGCGCGGTTCAGGCCGGCGTGATCGTCGCTTTTATCCAATATGTCCAGCGCATGTATCAGCCGATCCGCGACCTGGCGGAGAAATATAACATCATGCAGGCGGCGATGGCGTCGTCCGAGCGAATCTTCGCCTTGCTCGATACGGCGGAGACGATTAAAAACCCGCCGCAGCCAAGGAAAAGCGATCACTTCGCCGGCGCGATCGAGTTCAAAGACGTCTGGCTTTCCTATCGTCCGGGCGAGCCGGTGCTCAAAAATATTTCTTTTCGCGTGCGCGCCGGCGAGAGGGTCGCACTCGTGGGCGCCACCGGCGGAGGCAAGACTTCGATCATCTCCGCGCTGTGCCGTTTCTACGACGTGGAGCGCGGAGCGATTCTCGTCGACGGTATCGACGTGCGCCAATGGAACAAGCAGGAGCTGCGTCGCCACCTGGGTCTGGTTTTGCAGGATGTATTTCTTTTTTCGGGAGACATCGCCACAAATATTACTTTGGGCGACGCACGCATCGGCGAGGCGCAAATGCTCGACGCGGCGCGCCGCGCGCAGATCGCCCCGTTGATCGAGCGGCTGCCGCGCGGATACCACGAGGAAGTCCAAGAGCGCGGCTCGACGCTATCGCAGGGTCAGCGTCAATTACTATCGTTCGCCCGCGCCCTGGCGTTCGATCCGAAGATTCTCGTGCTCGACGAAGCCACCAGTTCCGTCGATACCCAGACAGAAGCGTTGATCCAGGACGCGTTGGAAGAGCTGCTAAAAAACCGCACTGCGCTGATCATCGCGCACCGTTTATCGACGATCCAACACGCGGATCGTATTCTCGTCGTTCACAAAGGCGAGATTTGGGAAGATGGAAGCCATGACGAGCTTCTGGCGAAGAACGGTCTGTACGCGCGCTTGTACGATCTTCAGTACCGGTTCCAGGCGCGCGACGGCCGCGATGCCGATCGGGTCGTGATCACGCCAGAAACCTAGGGAGCACGGTCTGTGGTATTCTTACACCACGACGCCTAATGAAGTCGGCGAGCGAAAACCTGGAAAAATTCTCCCAAGCTCTCGTTGCGCCAGGTGGCGCGCCAGGACTTCGCCGCAGACGGTGCGGTAGTCGGTTGTCAAAGCGAGGTCTCGGCCTTCATAAAGAACTTCCGGCGCCAGGCCCGGCCAGCGCCCGTAGACTTTGCCGCCGCGTACGCCTCCGCCGAGCACGAACATGACGTTGGCGTGACCGTGGTCGGTGCCGCGATTGCCGTTTTCTCTGGCCGTGCGGCCAAACTCCGACATCGTCACGAGCACGACATTTTCCATGCGATCGTCCAAGTCTTGATAGAATGCCGCAAGGCCGTCGCCAAGTTCCTTTAGGCGATTTGCTAACTGGCCGGTGGCGCCGCCTTCGGCGACGTGCGTGTCCCAACCCTCGATTTCAGCAAAGGCGATCTCGAGTCCGACATCGGCTTTGATCAGCCGGGCAATCTGTTTCAGTCCCACACCGAATTTACCGGTAGGATAGCTCGCTGTGCTCGGCGGTATCTTGGATTCGATGACGCGCAGCTTTGCCATGGCATCGAATAAACTGTTGCCGCCGCGGCGAAACAGCGGATCGTTTGAGCTGGCATAGAGTTTTTCCAAAGCCGGCGCCATCGCTGCATTGCGTAAGCGAAATTCTTCGATGGAAGAGATCGACAACGTCGGCACGGCGCCGGCCAGCATGCGCGGCGTTTGCGGACCGACCGCAACGCCGCGAAACGGCGAGTCATCCGCATGTTTCTCATGGAGACTGCGATTGAGCCAACCGTCGGGCGTGTTTTTGATTCCGGGCGTACCGAGCTCCATGTAATCCTGCGAGTCGAAATGCGAGCGGCTGTTATCCGGCGAACCGGCGGCGTGCACGATCGCCAGCTGGCCCTTGTCGTAAAAACTCTTCAGAGGTGCCAGAGCGGGATGGAGTGCGTAAAACCCGTCGAGATCGATGGCACGCTCTTCGCCCGACGCCGGCTCGGCGACGGCGATGCTCGGCCTGAGCGCGTAATAGGCGCGGTCTTTGAACGGAATCACGACGTTCAGTCCGTCCATGCCGCCGCGCTGAAACACCACCACCAGGACTCTGCCGCGCCCACTCTGTTGAGCGGCTGCGGCGCGCACGAGAAATGTGGGCGGTAGTCCAAATGCTAAAAATCCCATCCCAGCCGATTTAAGAAACGAACGGCGCGAACGGTTCATCGTTACCTCCGTTGAAATTCCGGCGCGGCGAGCAATAACGCCGGCGCTTCTCTTGCTTTGGTTTCCGCCAACGCGGCCTGCGTTGCCGGGGAAAGGGAATCGGGGGCGATCAGACGTATTAAAGCCTGAGTATCTTGCAAATCGTCCACTTGCACGCGCGTGCCGTCAAGGCGATTGGCCACGAGATCGGCCGCGAAGTTCACGCGCGTCAACAACATGTCGGGGCTGATCCAAGACGAACCGACGTCCGGATAGCCGGTCGGCGGCTGGGCTAAAAACAGCGGCTCGCCCATGCGGCCCAGATAGCGCAAGAGTTGCAGAGTCACTCGCGTCTCCGCATTCGTCGCGCGCAGGGCGCTGGCGGCGAACTCGAGAGGTTTTTTCACTTTGGCTTGATAAACTTCAGGAGAAAAAAACTCGGGTGAGTCGATGATGGCTCGAACCACGGTGCGAATATCGCCATCGCTGCGGCGAAAAGCCTCGGTGGCACGATTGACGACAGACGCGGGTGGGTCATCGGCGACGAAGCGGCGTGCGAGTTTGGTTGCAATAAATTTAGCCGTAGACGGATGGCGCGCCAGAAGATCGATGACTTTCATGCCATCGTCCATTCCGCCGCCCGCCGGGATGCGCATGCCCAACACTGTTTTGGCGCCTTGATCGTGCAGGCGGGGCTCGAAGTGAAACTCAGCGTCGCCGCGCGGCCGCAACAACGTCCATCCGGTAAAACAGCGCGCGACTTCACGAACGTCTTGCTGGGTATAGCCGCCATCGACCCCCAAGGTATGCAGTTCCATGATCTCCCGCGCATAATTTTCATTGATGCCGCGGCGGCGCGCGTTCGCGGGCATTCTCGTCAGAGTAGTATTCGGGCTGACGCTCAGCCAATTATCCAAATAGAAAAGCATGGCCGGGCTGCGTGCCGTCGCGAGTAACAAATCGCGAAATCTGCCGAGCGCGTGCGGCCGGATCGTATCGCGATCGTAGGAAGTCGTCAGCCAGCGGTCGGCGCCCTTGGCGGCGAAAATATTGAAATGGTTGTTCCAGAAATCCACCATCAACTCGAAGAGCTGGCGCTGGCTGTGCACGGCGCGCAGCAACCGCGCCTGCTGCAGCTCGAAGATAATGAAGCGCGGCGCCCGCATCTCCCCGGCCATCATGCCGCGCTCTTGAGCGACTTTCGGTGGCGGATAGAGCTCGAAGAGCTCGCCGCTATTGAGCCGGATGGTTTTGAGCCCGGCGGTTTTCTCTTCGACCAGGGTATCAGAGATTTTCTCGGGATCGAGTTGCTCGTCGAGGTAGGCGCGGATACCGAGCCGGGTTACCTTCTGTACGGAATCGCGTGTCGGCCCGAAACTGGTGCGATTCAAAAAATGAACCACTTTTTGCTCTTGGCCCAGTGACGCGCTCATCGGCTAGTCCTTTTCCTTGCGCTGATTCAGCTTCTCGCGCAGCCGTTCACGAAACTGTTTTCGTTCTTCAACATTGCCGCGTTGCTTAAGCTCCCGGAGCTTTTCTCGAACCTCCCGCTTTTCTTCGGGTGACGAACGTTCAAAGCGTTCGCGCGCTTTTTCGCGCATCTGTTGCTTTTCGTCAGGGGTCAGCCGTTCGCGACGCTCCATCAGTTTCTGGCGAAGCTCTTGGCGTTGTTCCGGCGGCATTTCGCGCAGCTTTTGGAATCGTTGGCGCAACTCTTCGCGGCGTTCCGGCGGCAGATCGCGCCATTGGCGCCAGCGTTCCTGCAGGCGCTCGCGCTGCTCAGGCGGCATTTTTTGCCAGCGTTCGAAATTGCGCCGCGCCGTAGCCTTTTCTTCCGGCGGCAGACGGCGCCAGTTGTCGTACTTTCGCTGCAGCTCTTCCTGCTCGCCGGGGGGGAGATTTTTCCAGCGCTGAAAGCGATCGCGCAGCTCCTGCTTCTGCTCGGGTGTCATGCTTTGCCAACGTTCGAGCGCTTCATGGTCAGATTGCGCCAGCGCCTCTCCGCGCGGCAACGGTTGGCTCCACACGGCCGGAACCAAGAGGAGAACCAAAAGCCAAAGATGACCGACGGATTGTATCAATGACTTCACTTTACGGTCTCCTTCTTTTTTCCTGGTGCGGGCTTTTGCGGTGATGTGTTTTTGACCTGATCGCCCCCGGTTTCAAGGTTGTGCATGTCCTGGAGCAAGTCCATTTGTTTGATCATTTCTATTTCCCGCAGCAGTTCCATCATCTTTAACATTTCTCGATCAGGCAGCCCGGGGTCTTTGGTCGCGGCAAAGCCGGCTGATGCGACAAACAGCGCAAGCGCGACTAGCGAGGGATTCAACGACATGGTGTCCCCGCGCTAGGCTAGGCCGCGTTGCTTTGGTTGCCCATCGACTCCAAGAGATCCAAGTCATCGAGCACCTCCATGGCATTGAAAAATTCCAAATTTTCCGCCACAGGGAGCATTTCCAACATGACGGCATCTTCTTGCGCCGGATCATTCGCGCGCCACATGCCTTTGCCCAAAGTAAACGTCAGCGCCAGCGCGACCACCCCGGCGGCGGCTAACGCAGGCACAAGCCGCGGTTGAAATAGCGTGTTTAAACGTTGACGCCAGAAATTCTTTTCGCTCGCGGCTGCAATCTTGTGACGCAGTTCGCGGCTGTAGTCCGTCCAAAAAGTTTGCGGCGGTTCGTCGGTCATGACGGTCAGCGGTAAAAGCGCCGTGAGTTCCTTCAAGTAATCGGCGCAGCCGGCACAGCTGGCAAGATGCACTTGGAGCGCATCGCGCTCAGTGCCAGCGAGATCGCCGTAATGGAACAGCACGAGATCTTCTTCCAATTGTTTGCATGGGGGAGAGAGAACTTTTTTGTGATCCGCCATACCTACCTCCTAGGCGAACTCCGCCAGACTCTGTCTGAGCGCCGTCACCGCGCGGTGCAGATGCACTTTAACGGTACCCTCTGCCGTCTCCATCAGGTCGGCGATTTCTTTGATCGATAGTCCCTGATGATTTTTGAGTATGAACGCCGTTCTTTGCCTGGCTGGCAGAGCTTCGAGCGCTTCCCCGATCCGACGCGAAAACTGTCCGGCTGATACTTGTTGATCGGGTGCGAGGGGTGTCTGAGGTTGGTGAGATGACTCCATATGGCTCTCGTGGGTTTCGTCAAACGAGTCCGTCAGGGTTCGTTTTTGGCGCCGTTTATAATCCAAGCAAAGGTTGACGAGAATGCGGTAGAACCAAGTATAAAAGCTCGATCGCCCGTCGAACTTTTTGAGATTGGTAAACGCCTTCAGAAACGCTTCCTGCGATAGATCCTTGGCGTCTTCGCGATCGCGGGAGAAATCAAAGGCGATGTAATAGGCCTTTTGTTTATGACGTTCCACAAGTTCCTCGAATGCCCGGCGATCGCCCTGTTGGGCCAACGCCACCAACTCCTCGTCCCCGGGATTCACTAATGGACTCCAATCCTTTGATGATCTTGCCGCGCCGGCGAAACCGAGGAAGGGCCGGCGGAAAGCGCTCATCGCTGCCGCCGGCTCAATAGGAGTCACACTCGCTCCCTTTTAGTCCTTCAGCGCGTCTTTCGCGTCGCGGCGAAATTCTCTGCGGTCCTGGCGCAGCTCGCGTCGATCGCCCCTAGTTTCCTTTACGTCCTTGGTGAGATCCAGCTTGTCATCGACGATTTCATTACGGTCGCGGTGAATTTCCCTCAAGTCTCGAGTAATCTCCGCTTTGCCGGCACCACTCTTGAGATCCCGATGAAGTTCGTGCCGATCCCGGACTAGCTCGCGGCGATCGCCTCGAAGCTCTTTCCGATCGCCGATGAACCTCTCTGCGGTCGCCGTGGATTTCCTCGCCGATCGCGACGAATTTCGCGACGGTCATGGCGCAACTCGTGCTTTTCTCCGGGGCTGATTACGCCTTCGGAGGCGAGCAGTGGTGAACCGACGAATACCAGCGCCGATACCAGCACCCCAACGGCGAAAAATGATTTTCCTTCGATCATGCCAAGCCCTCCTGATTATTGATAATTTGTTGCGGTCTATTCGCCTTAGACGCGCCAATCCACAGGAGGTTTACACGATCGTTGAGTCGGGACCACCCCTCGGGCAGAGATATTGGCCCTAGGTCAATGAAAGTCCGATGATCTTACTCCGTTGGCAAAAATTCACCAATCCTGTCCGGAGACCTGTTTCGCCTTTGCCGAGTCGTCCAGTCAGAAAGGCTCGGTGCGACTAAGTTTGATAAGCCCTATTCCTAATGTAATGCCCGAATCGGCATCAGCATGAGACAAAAAGGTGGCGACCCCGAGCGAGAGCAGGCCAATTGACAAGTGGCAGAGGCTTGGATAGTTTCGTGATCGTGTCAGAGTCCCCAACGGAGCGAAGCAGCGTTCGCCGGCTAATTGGCGCAGTCCTTTTAGCTTTCCTGGTTTTCCTGCCTCTGCACTATCATGCCGTTACTCCAACCTCACAGCTCGCGAAAGAATGCACTTGCGTTCACGGCACGCGCACGCAGCTGGCTTTGCAGGCCGATTCGCCGGTTGTCGTTCCGACATTTCTAGTCACCGGTTTCGCCGCGCACTATGTGTTCTCGTGGGCCGGTGACTGGTCTAAGCTGCAAAAAGTTCGCGGGCCGCCTTCCTCCGCCTCCCTGTAGTTTCTTGGTTCGTAATCCAAGTCGCAACATAACCACATCCGGTCTCCCTTCTATTCACGCCTGTCGTTTTTAGGGGGGCGACGGCTTTGTATTGAGGGAGGTCTCGAATGTCTTCTTTATCAGCATCGCCGCAGCGCAGCGCGGCATTCGCCTTATTGGGGGTTTTGCTTTTACTACCAACAGTCGCTTTAGCGCAAAGCTCAGAGATCCAAGCGTTACGTGGCGTCGTCGACGGCCTGCAGCAGCAGCTGCAGAAGGCGTTGCAGCGTCTCGATCAATTGGAAAAGGAAAAGACCGATACGTCTGCTAGAGTCGGCAACGTCGAAAAATCAGTTCAGGCGGTTCAGAGGGCGCCTTCGATGCTCAACCCGGCCATTGGCATGGCCATCGATGCGACGGCGGAACACCGTGCCAAGGCTGGCGGCACATTTAACTTCCGCTCGGCGGAGATAGGTATCGCTGCGTCCATCGATCCTTACGCTCGCGGTTACGCATTTTTTACCGGCAGCGGGGAAGGCGTCGAAGTGGAAGAGGCGGCGATGGTCACGACGTCTTTGCCGTGGAACTTGCAAGCGCGTGCCGGCCGTTTCTTTGCCGACTTCGGCCGCCTGGCTAAATTTCATCCTCACGAGTATGCGTTCGTCAATACACCGTTATCGTTAGAGCGAATCGTTGGTGGAGAATCCCAGGCCGACGGTGCCGAGCTGAGTTATCTCTTTCCCACTCCGTTCTTCTTGAGAGGGACAGTTGGCGGATACAACAAACTTGGCGCCGAAAACGAGCGGCTCGATGATACCAAGTCGCGCGCCTGGAGCCGATTTACCTACCTTGGCAGGCTGCAGGCATACTTCGATCTTTCCGACAACCATAGCGTCGAGTTGGGAACAAGTCTGGCTTATACGCCGTCGATCAGAATTCCGGAGGATCCCTTCGGCGGAGACCGGACTTTGACCGGAGTCGACGTGACTTACCGCTATCAACCGTTAGGAAGCACGCTCTATCAAGGGCTCACCATCGGCGGTGAATTCTTTGGCAATAGCGAGCGGGTGGAGCGCGCTTCAGGATTTCAGCGCGTGTTTGCGCCCGGCGGTTACGTCTATGGGGAAGCCAAACTAACCCGTGAATGGGCGGCGGGCTTTCTGTATGACAACGCGCCGAGTTTGGCCAGTCCCGGTAAAAAGACGATCGGATATTCGCCCTTCGTCACTTGGAACTTAAGCGAGTTCAACCGGCTGCGCCTTCAGTACAGCTACCTTGACGACAAGGTGCGCGAAGAAAAAACTGAGCGCGGTCACCAATTTTTCTTACAATGGACGACCGTTTTAGGCAGCCATACGCATGGCTTCCGTAACCGCTAGTAATATCTTCAATAGGAGATTTTCCCATGAACATGATTCGTAGAATAGTGGTTTTTTGTCTCTCGGTCGCATCGCTAGTCCTGGGACTTCAGATCCCTGTCTACGCGCAGCAAATCCGTGTAATCACGACGACGCCCGAACTAGCCGATATCACCAAACAGATCGGCAAAGAGCTGGTGGACGTCGAGAGTCTTACCAGAGGCGTGGAGTTCATGCACGCGGTCCCGGTGAAGCCAAGTTTCGTGCCCAAGCTTAACCGCGCCGATATCCTGGTCGAAATGGGGTTGGATTTGGAAATTTCGTGGTTGCCAGCGTTGATGGAGGTTGCCAACAATACCAAAATACTTCCCGGTCAAGCGGGCAATATCGATTGTTCCGTCGGGATCAACGTGCTTGAAGTTCCCAGAACGGTTGACCGTTCGGAAGGCGACGTACACCCAAAGGGCAATCCGCATTACAATCTCGATCCTCTAAGCGGCAGAATCATGGCGCGCAACATCGCCGATGGTCTGTCGCGCAACTACCCCCAGCACAAGGCGTTGTTCGACAAAAACCTAAACGCTTACCTAGGCGAGTTAGACAAAGCAATTGCGCGTTGGCAAAGCATGGCCGTTCCGCTCAAAGGCGTCAAGATTGTTACCTACCATGTAGAGTGGTCCTATTTTGCCAATCGGTTTGGCTTACAGCAGGTCGGCATCATCGAACTTAAACCGGGCATCGAGCCAACGCCGAATCATTTGGTTGCGCTCGCTCAGAAGATGCAGCAAGAAAAGACTCAGTTGATCATCTATGGAGCGCAGAGTGACCGATATCCCCGGCAGCTGGCGAGCCAAACTGGCGCGAGCGTCGTGCGCCTGCAAAGCATCGCCGGCGGCTCGGCTGAGACTGACACCTACATCAAGTTTATCGATTACAACGTGCGAAGCTTGCTCGGAGCCGTGAAAAAAGGGTAAACATCGTTCCCATAATGATTGAAGGCATGCATGACCCATGCGGGTATTCGAATGGGTAGCACACCCGCGTTGGTCAGTCTGCATCAAGCCAATCTCGGATACGAGGATGCCACGGTACTTGAAAATGTCGACCTCGAATTGCATTCCGGTGATCTAATCGCGATAGCCGGGCCGAACGGGTCAGGCAAGACGACTTTGTTCCGCACGATTCTCGGCTTCTTGCCCGTACTGAGCGGCACGCTGACCCGCAACTGCGCGTTAAGCGAATTCGGGTACGTACCCCAGAGTACGGTGCTGGACTCGACCTTTCCGATCACGGCGCGCGAAGTGGTCGAGATGGGTGGCTATGGCCGGCTCAAGCCTTATCAAGGCTTGCCGTCCGGGGAGAGAAATCGCCTGGAAAGCGTGCTGCAGCAAGTCGGACTCAGTCATCTTGCTAGACGGTTGTTCTTTTCGCTGTCGGGTGGTCAACGGCAGCGCATTCTTGTTGCGCGGGCACTTATGGTGGGTCCGAAGATTCTCATCCTGGATGAGCCGTTGGCCGGCTGTGATCCGGAATCGCAAAAAGCGATTAGCGATCTTTTGGTCAAGCTTAGCCAGCAAGAGGCAAAGGCCGTCTTCTTTTCCAGTCACGATCTACGCATGGTGCGTAGCGTTGCCAAGAAGGTTCTGCGAGTCGACGGCGGCCGAGTCGGTTGGGAGGAAGGAGTGGTTGCGGATCATCCGTGGTGAGTTTCTTTGATGTTCTCAGTCCGTCGTTCTTGCTTTTCCCGGCGTTACTCGGCAGCGCGATTCTGGCGTTTGTTTGCCCGCTGGTTGGCGCCCATCTGATGTTGCGCCGGCGAATTTTTCTCGGTTTGACCCTGCCGCAGATCGCCGCGTGCGGCGTGGCCTTCACCTTTTGGTTATCTCATGCCGTGGGCGTGAGTCACGGCACGGGAGGCGAGAGACTCTTGGCTATGGTAGGCTCGCTGGTGTTTACGCTCGTCGGTATGGGCCTGCTCGCGTATCTCGACCGTCACGCGACCGGCTCGCCCGAAAGCCGGCTGGCGGCCGCCTACGCTTTCGCCTCGGCACTGACGATTCTATTTGTCGTTTTCAATCCGGCCGGTGAGTTGGAGATTCTAAACTTGCTCAAGGGTGAAGTCATTTCGCTCTCCAGGGAAGAGCTGAAGCTACTGGCTGTGGTTTACGGTGCCGTCTATCTCGGTTTGGTGCTTTTTCGACGCGAGTTCTTGCTCAATTCCTTCGATCGCGACCTGTCGTTCCTAGTGACCGGTGGCGGTGTCCGGTGGAGTTTCTGGTTGTACGTGCTGTGCGGCTTCAGCATCGCAATCGGTGTCATCATGGCGGGGCCGTTATTGGTGTTTGGTTTCATGGTGCTGCCGCCGTTGGCGGCAAGATCGCTCGCGCGTGGTATGAGCTCGTTTCTGTCGCTGTCGTCGCTCATTGGTTTGTTCATCGCCATCTTTGGTTTCTATTCATCGGTGCGCCTGGATTTGCCGCTGGGGCCGACCGATGTAGCGTTTGGCTGCGTAGTGATTTTTCTTGTCTACGCGATCCAACTGATCGTTCGAAAAAGTCGGGGTTCGGCCGGCTTATTGGCCGCGCTGTTACTTCTTGGCGTTGGCTGCAGCGCGCAAAAAGATTCAGCGCCACTGGACTTGCAAGCGTTGGGTCAAAATACGGTATGGCTGGCACCGGTGCGCAATAGCACCGGCAGCGACTTGCGTCTACCCGGCACCAATCCGCTTCGCTCCCTTGGCGAAATTGCTGGTAAAATCTCTCCGGATTACCGGCCGACGGTGATGGATCTGCTGCGCGGCTCGATGAAACGAGAGTTAGAACAAAGAAGGATTGCCGTGTCCTTTCCCGAAGAGCGCGATGCGCGTCTCCAGTCCTTTCCGTTTGAAGCGGCCAGCGCGGCGACCAATGCGCGCGCTGCGAACCTTTCCGGTTGGTTGCTACTTTCTGACATCCGCCGTTGGAACACTGACGGCCGCGCACCGCTAAGAACTTGGGTCGATATGAGATTGGTGCGCATCGACAATGGTACGATCAACTGGGAAAAGCAGTTTCAGAGAATTGTACCATTGGTCGGCGCCGCGCGTCTCGATGAGGCGTCGGCGGACGCCGTCAAAGAAATTCTGCGCGATCTGTTCGCCGGATGAAAAGGGGACGCCACGTCGGTCATTTGGTCCTATAGTCTCACCAGTGTCATTTTAGTCAGCCTACTCTCGCTTATCGGCCTCGCCTTTATTTCAGTCGGCGAGGAAAAACTGAAGCGCTTTATATTCTTCATGGTCAGCCTGGCGGTCGGCGGTTTATTCGGAGACGCTTTCATACACCTATTGCCGGAGTCCTTCGAAAGATTAGGCAATAAGCTGCAAGCCTCCCTTTTGGTTTTGGCCGGTATATTTGCTTTCTTCGTTCTGGAGAAGTTTCTTCTGTGGAGACACCAGCACGTTTTAACATCCGATCACTCCATCCACCCGGTGGGGTATATGAATTTGCTCGCTGATGGCGCCCACAACTTCATCGACGGGGTCATTATCGGAGCCTCTTATGCGATCAATCTGCAGGTGGGCGTAGCGACGACCGTCGCTGTGATTTTTCACGAGATACCGCATGAATTGGGCAATTTTTTTGTATTACTCTACGCCGGCTTTACGAAAAGGGAGGCGCTATTCTTCAATTTCCTATCGGCTTTATTCGCGATTTTGGGAACGGTCGCATCGCTCTTGGTTGGGTCTAGAGTCGCGGATTTTTCCGGCATGGTGTTGCCGCTGGCAGCCGGTGGATTCATTTATATCGCCGGATGCGACTTGATGCCGGAGCTAAACAAGGAGACCACCCTGGGCAAATCATTGGTGCAACTGCTCGCCATCGGCATGGGTGTTGGATTGATGCTGATATTAGCTATGCTGGAAGAGTAGGTTTGGGCGCCTGCGAAGCAGTGCAATTTGACACATATGCGACGGAAAAAATTCTTAACAGCGATGACGGCCTGGGTGAGTTTGGTTGTTCTCGGAGTCGCGGTCGTCGCCAGCGCGGCAACGGAAACCAACATCACCCGCGCAACGCTGAAAAACGGCCTGCGCGTGGTGATCGTGCGCAACTCTCTCGCGCCCGTGGTGACGACGCAGATCAACTACCTGGTCGGCTCCAACGAAGCTCCTGCCGGGTTTCCCGGCATGGCCCACGCGTTGGAGCATATGATGTTTCGCGGCAGCCCCGGACTTTCGTCCGCGCAGCTTTCCAGCTTGATCGCAGCCATGGGTGGCAATTTCAATGCAAACACCCAACAAGTCGTCACCCAATATTTTTTGACCGTGCCAACCGGCGACCTCGAAACCGCGCTGCGCATCGAGGCAGTGCGGATGCGCGATGTGCTCGCCACCGACGCGCTGTGGCGCCAAGAGCGAGGCGCCATCGAGCAAGAGGTGGCGCAGGATTATTCCAATCCGCAGTATTTATTTTACTCGCGTTTGCTAGCGCAAATGTTTGCCGGAACGACCTACGCCCACGACGCGCTGGGTACCCGCCCGTCGTTTCAAAAAACCACGGGCGCAATGCTCAAGGATTTTCACCGCAAGTGGTACGCGCCGAACAATGCGATCCTGGTGATCGTCGGCGACGTCAATCCCAACACGGCGCTGACAACGGTCAAGCAATTGTTTGAATCGATTCCGGCCCGCACTGTGCCGGCGCGGCCAAAAATCGCGCTGCGGCCGTTAAAGCCTGCGACCATCGAGGTGGATTCGGATCTGCCCTACGGATTGGCTGCCGTGGCTTATCGATTGCCGGGCTTCAACGACCCCGATTATGCCGCCGGTGTGGTCCTGGCCGATGCTCTCGATAGCCGTCGCGGCGAACTTTACGCTCTTGCCGCCGAAGGCAAAGCCCTATCCGGCGGTTTTGACGGCACGGCGTTGCCTATGGCCGGTTTCGGCTACGCGAACGCCGCGTTCCCGCGCGGCCAAGATAGCGCTGCTCTAATTAGGCAAATGAAAGCCATCATCGCCGGCTACGTCGACAAAGGCGTGAGCGCCGATTTAGTCGAAGCGACCAAGCGCCGCGAAGTGGCGGAAGCGGAATTTCGCCGAAACTCTATTGCCGGATTGGCCGCTGAATGGTCGCAAGCGCTGAGCGTCGAGGGACGCACTTCTATCGACGACGACATCGAAGCGATCAAAAAGGTTACCGTCGCCGATGTGAATCGGGTGGCGAGAAAATACCTCATCAACGACAGCGCGGTTACGGTGATTATGACGCCGCACGAATCGGGCGAGGCCGTGGCCTCCGAAGGCTCGCGCTCCGGCAGCGAATCCTTTGCGCCGAAGCAGACGAAAGCAGTGCCACTGCCGGCTTGGGCGAAAAAAGCTCTTTCACCGTTGGCCGTGCCGACGTCCACCGTCAATCCGAGCGTTACCGAGCTGTCCAACGGATTGCGTCTCATCATTCAACCGGAAACCATCAGCGACACCGTCAGCGTGTACGGCCGGGTGAAAAATCGTCCTGAGCTCCAGGTGCCGGCCGGTAAAGAAGGAGCCGATCGGATTCTCAACGATCTGTTCGCTTACGGCTCGACGAACCTTGATCGTATCGCTTTTCAAGAAGCTCTCGATGAGATCGGCGCCAACGCGCACGCCGGAACCAGCTTTTCACTCGAGTCCCTTCCTGACGGTTTTGCGCGCGGCGTGGAGTTGCTTGCGGATAACCTATTGCATCCCGCGCTGCCGGAAGCGGCCTTCAAAGCCGTGCAGCAGCGCACCGCTCAAGCCGTGGCAGGCCAACTGCAAAGTCCGGTTTACCGCTCGGGACGCGCCATTCTAAAAGCGGTTTATCCCGAGAAGGATCCGACGCTGCGTGAGGTGACTCCGGATACGATCGCCTCGCTGACGCTCGAAGACGTGCGTCGCTATCATGAGAAAGCGTTCAGACCCGATCTGACCACCATCGTTGTCATCGGCAAAGTGACACCGGAGCATGCTCGCGCCGTCATCGAAAAATATTTTGCTTCGTGGCAAGCCACGGGTCCAAGACCCGAAACGGATTTGCCACCAGTGCCGCGCAATAAGGCAAGCGTCACCGTCGTCCCGGATCGGAGCCGGGTTCAAGATGAGGTAACCTTGGGCCAGAGCTTCGAGCTCAAGCGTCAAGACGATGACTACTACGCGCTCCAGGTCGGCCTGCAAGTTTTGTCCGGCGGCTTTTACGCCAGCCGGCTCTATCAGGATTTACGGGAAAAAAGTGGTCTCGTGTACTCCATAGATGCTCAGCTACAGGCCGGCAAGAGCCGCTCCGTATTTGCCGTTTCCTATGCTTGCGACCCGCCGAACGTACGCAAAGCCAGGTCGCTCATCGAGCGCAATTTGCGAAGCATGCAAACCAAACCAGTTACGGCCGCCGAACTGACTCAAGCGAAAGTCTTGCTGCTGCGGGCCATACCGCTCAGTGAATCGAGCATCCAAGGCATCGCCGGCGGGTTACTCGAGCGTTCGACGCGCGATCTGCCGCTGGACGAGCCCATCAGTGCGGCCAAGCGCTACGCGGCGTTCACAGCCGCAGACGTCCAAGCGGCGTTTGCAAAATGGTTACGGCTCGAAGATCTGGCGCAGGTCGTCTTGGGGCCGCAGCCTAAATAACGATCCTGTTTGGCAGGCGGAGGATTTCATGGTCCATTTGTTCTCGGTATTCTTCGTGACGCGTAGATGAGATACCCACCCGCCAGGAAAAAGGGAATGCTCATCAGTTGGCCCATGTTCAAAGGCATGCGGTTCTCGAATGGCACCTGATTTTCTTTGACGAATTCGATCATGAAACGGGCAAGAAAGCAGGTCGCTAGCGTCGTGCCGAAGACTCTGCCGGGAAATTGAATGATCGCGGTCTTCCAGTAGGCGACGTACAGCACGCAAAAAACGACAAAGTACACAGTTGCTTCGTAGAGCATCGCCGGATGTCGGGGAATACTGTCAACGTGGGCGAAAACGATGGCCCACGGCAGGTTTGATGGGACGCCGAGAATCTCCGAATTAAAACAATTACCGACGCGGATCAGCGCCGCCGCCAACAGGCAAGGTATCGCAAGGCGGTCGGCAAGCTCGATGAAGCTCATGTCGCGGTGTTTTTTGAGATGGAGATAGAGCGAGATCAGGACGCCGGCGAAACCGCCGTGGCTCGCCAATCCGCCCTGCCAGATCATAAGAATTTCCCATGGGTGCCGTAGGAAATAGTCTGGTTGATAAAGCAAAACATGACCGAGCCTCGCGCCGATGATCGTACCGAGCATCAGATACAGACAGAGCTCGGATAAATTTTCGAGATCTCGCTGTTCCGGCAGTAAAACTGCGCCATGATCCGAAAGCCGAGGAAAAATCCGAGCGCGAAAAAGAACCCGTACCAGCGAATTTCGAATGGACCGAGAATGAGAAATCGCCGGGTCCACGTTCCAAATCAAATGGCGCATCTTAGGAGTCACGGTATCATTTTTTTGCGGGCATTCGAGTTCAGGCTGCTATAAATTGCTTCGCTTTTTCTACTGCCAAGGCTTTGCTATAGTCCGCTCATGTCTTCCATCCTGATCAAAAACATCGGCACATTGGTTACCGGTAAACTGGAAAGCCCGCTCAGACAGGCCAATTCCATTTTCATCAAAGACGGTGTCGTGGAAGCGATTGGCAATGATCTCAATCAAGCCGCCGACCAAACCATCGATGCCAATGGCATCACCGCGATCCCCGGCTTGATCGATTCGCATTCGCACCCATCCATCGGCGAATATACGCCGGCGCAAAATTCACTGGGCTGGATTACGAATTATATGCACGGCGGCGTGACGTCACTGATTTCCGCCGGCGAGCTGCATTTGCCCGGACTTCCTTTGCCGCCCGACGCGCGCACGGCGCTGTCGGTGGCGATTGTCACAAAACGTTGCTACGACAACCTGCGGCCATCGGGCGTGAAAGTGCACGCCGGCACATTGCTGCTGGTTCCCGGTCTCACCGAGAAAGACTTTGAAGAGATTCACTCCCTCGGTATCAAGCTGGTCAAATTTATCTTCTACGATTACAGCCTGCTCCCCAACGGCGAAGCCGAGCGCTACGTGCGCTGGGCGCACGCGCGCGGCATCAAAGTAAAGATTCATTCCGGCGGTGTTTCACGTTCCGGTGTCAGTCAAGTCGCGGGATTCGAGATGGTACAAAAAATCAAGCCCGACATTATCGGCCACATCACCGGCGGGCCCATTCCGATGCCGGAAGAAGACATGATTCGGATCGCCAACGAGACTGAATGTTTCATGGAAATCTGCACCTCGGGAAATTATCGCCTGGCGTTAATTCTTGCCCGGGCCGTCAAAGCGAAAAATTTGTACCCTCGGGTGCTCCTGGGCACCGACACTCCGGGCGGTACGGGTGTCGTGCCGCGCGGCATCTTGCGTGAGATCGCTTTCATTTCTTCCGTCGGCGAAATAGCGCCGGAAAAAACCATTTGCATGGCGACGGGCAACGTCGGGCGCGCCCATGATCTGAATCTGGGAATATTGGAAGAAGGACGGCCCGCCGATCTCGTGTTGTTGCACAAGATCACCGGGTCGGTGGCGCAGGACGCGCTCGACTCGTTCGCCAAGGGTGATCTGCCGGGCATTTCCTATGTCATCATCGACGGCGTGGTGCAGGTGGCTGGTCGGAGCCAGCAAACCCCTCCGCCGGAACGCGTCGCCAGCCCATCTTGCTGTTGAAGGAGAATCAGAGTGAGCGCTTTTGATTTTGGCGTTGGACTATTTCCGACGGAACCGCTGCAGAAAATGATTCATCTCGCCAAAGTCAGCGAAGAGCTGGGCTTCACGCATATCTGGGTCGGCGACTCGCATCTCATCTGGCGCGAAGCCTACGTCAACATGGCGGCGATGGCGCTCAACACGACGAAGGTGAAGCTTGGCACAGGTGTGACGAATCCGCTGACGCGCCATCCTTCCGTGCTGGCCAGCGCTTACGCGACTTTGGAAGAATATTCGCCGGGTCGTATGATCGTCGGCATCGGCTTGGGTGACAGCTCGGTCGAAACCATGGGCCTGAAACCGTCGACGCTGGCGAATTTCGAAAAATCATTGGAGCAAATGCGCGAGCTCTTTGCCGGCAAAGAGGCGCAACTGCCGAGCGGAAGAATTCACCTGCTTCATCCGTGCAAAAACAAAGTGCCGATTTATATCGCCGCCAGTGGACCGCGGATGCTCGAACTTTCCGGCCGCATTGCCGACGGCATCATCGTTCTGGTCGGTGTCGCCGACGAGTATATCGCGCATGCCCAAGAAAAGATCGCTAAGGGAGCGGAAGCGGCCGGCCGCAAATCGGCAGATATTAATTTGGTGCTCTGGGTTCCCTGCGCGGTTTCCGACACCGCGCCCGCGAAGGACGCGGTGAAAGCCCACGTCGCTCGCGTTGTCGCGCATCCGCTGCCGTATGTGCTCGACCCGAATGAGCAGAAAGTTCTCGAAGAGATTCGCAAGACTTACGACTACTACCATCACATGGACCAGCAGGCGAACCACGCCGAAGTGATCCCCGATTGGCTCGTCGACAAATTCGCCATCGCCGGAACGGTCGATCAATGCCGCGCGCAAATCGAGCGCATCAAGAAAACCGGCATCCAACAGATCGCAATTATCCCCTACAGCCCGCCGGGAGGGAGCAGAGAAGAGACGATCCGCGGCTTTGCCAAGGCGATGAACTAGAATCTGTCGTTGCCGGCGCGGTGATCAACGACGCTGAACATTCCATTCAAGAGGGAGAAATATTATGAAAATCGTCCATACGATGATCCGGGTGAATGATCTCGATGAAAGTTTGAAGTTTTATTGCGAAGGTCTCGGTATGAAACTGCTCAAGAAGAGAGAATATGAGTCGGGCCGCTTTACCAACGCCTTCGTTGGGTATGGTTCGGAAGAAACCGATGCGGTCATCGAACTGACCTATAACTGGGATACGCACTCCTATGATATCGGTAACGGCTTCGGACATATCGCACTTGGCGTGCCGGACGTTTACAAAGCTTGTGAAGAGTTTCGCGCCAAAGGCGTAAAGATTGTGCGCGAGCCGGGCCCGATGAAACATGGGACCAGGAGCAACGCCATCGCCTTCTTGGAAGATCCCAATGGCTACAAGATCGAGCTGACGACCCGCGCGGAATAACGAGCAGGGTTTCTATCTTTAGATACTTTAGCTATGCCAACATTGATCGCAAAACCGACTGTTATTCCTGCGGCCGGACAGCCACCGAAGGTCATCGAAGAATTTATTGGACGGAGAAATTCGCAAACTCCAGCCGTGAGCATCGCCAAGATGACCAGTCCGTCAGGTTGGGCGTGAACCGGGACAGACTCCCGAATTCGATGAATATACGATCGTACTAAAAGGCGAGATGCAAGTTGAGACGCGGGAGGCGATTCACAAAGTCACTTCGGGGCATGCCATCATCGTCCATGCGGGCGAGTGGGTACGCTACAGCACACCCGGACACGCCGGCGCCGAGTATATCGCGGTGTGCTTGCCGGCGTTCTCGCTGGCGACCGTGCATCGCGATGAGTGATGCGTTCGCCCAAGACGGGTTACTTCTTGATGATCCGATAGCCGACACTGTCGAGAACGTTGTAGAGTTGAATGACGTCCGTCGTCGGGCTATAGCCGACGCCGCCCAAGGTGGAGCGCACGTAAGAATCCTTCCACTTGGGATGGCCGGTGACATCGAGGTTCTCTTTGTTCACTAAAATCGACAGGACGAGTTTTTGTAGCTGCACGGCGTAATCCCGTTCGTCGCGATTTCGCGTCATGATCACCGACGGGACCGCGTAGGTCTCGAAGTCATCCGCCCAAGCATAAACTGATTTTTCGATCTTCTTCTTGATATAGATTTGTTCCAAACCACTGTTCGGCGGAAACGAGACGAAGTGAAACGTTTTGTCGAGATTGCGAAACGCTGGGACGGGCGCACCGCCGATAAAGACCAGCGCATCGAGGTCTCCGGTGCCGAGCCGCTTGATCGCCGCGTCAGGCGCATCAAAGACGCGTTCAACGTTCAAGTTGAAACCGGCGAACAATACCTCCGCCGTGAGCGCGGATCCGCTTTTTTCCGGTCCGACGGCGACTCGCTTGCCTTGCAGATCTTGTATCGTCCGAATGTCGGGCTTTTTGGTGATGATATGGATTTCCTCCGGATAGAGATTGAGAACGACCTTCGTCTCCTGCAAAACGTTCAAGCCGGTTTCTTTGAGCATGATCTCCGCGACGAATCGCAGGACATCGAGTTGCATGATCGCGAGATCAACTTTGCCGGCGCCCAGCAAATTGACGTTTTCGAAGGATCCGTTGGTTTGAACGACTTCGATCGGGATACCTTCTTTTTCAGCGACCTGCTTGATGTCCTGAGCGATCTTGAAATAAGTCCCTTCGGCGGAACCCGTGGCGATGGTCAATGCCTGCGAGTGGCCGTAAAGTAATAGTGTCAAAAGCAAAACCGTGATGGTTCTCATTTAGATCCTCCGGATTGAGCAGAGTGCATAAATAAATTTGGCCGATTTCGGCCTTGCCTTGCGAGTACATTTTTGCTCGCCCTAACCTAACACTCGCCGGTCATGAGAAAAAACGCGTCGCCAGAAAGATACCGATCATCGTAAAAGCCAGCGCCAATTTGATCGCGGCGCCGAGCACGAGGCCGATCGTTGCACCGATACCGGACCGTGTCGCTTGCCGTAAATCGCGTTGCGCTGAGAGCTCGCCGACCACGGCGCCGATAAACGGGCCGAGGACGACGCCGGGCAAGCCCAGAAAGATGCCGATCACCGCACCGATGAGCGCACCCACGATCGCGCGCTTGGAAGCGCCAAACTTTTTGGCGCCGAACATCGTGGCCCAAAGATCGACGCCCAAGGTAATCAAGGCAATCGCAGCAAGAGCGACGATTGTCCAAATTCCGACGTATTTAAAGCCCTCGGCCCACGCCGCGAGCAGCAGGCCGGCGAAGATGAGCGGTGCACCGGGAATCGCCGGTAAAACAAGACCAACTAGGCCGGCCAAGACCAGAACCGATGCAACGAGCCAGAAGACTAGAGGAGATTCCATCGGCGGGCACGAAGAGGTTGCGAAAAATGGATTGAGCGTCTCGATTGTCACTCATGGGGAACAACTGCGATCACCGCGTTTTCGGGTTGGGCCAGCTGCTCCACGGCCTCGTGGGCGGCAGCCAGACGTTGTGCGATGATTTTATAGACCTCGGGGGAAAAGCCAAAACCGAGATGGGTAGTATGGACCTCGACATGCTCGACATTGGCGGCATGCTGGTCGATGCAGGCTTCCCAGGCGACCACCGCGTCTCGGCGCGAATAAATCGCGATTACCGGGGTGTTGAGCGAGATCTTATTGCGTTTTTCGACCTCAGCGGCAATCGCCTCGATGTCAATGCCGCGGAGGAGAAGCGACTTGGCAATCACGGTATATTTGGGACCGCCGATGACAGGGGTGCCGAGGGTAATGACCTGGCCGATAAGGTCCGCGCGCTCGCGCGCCAGCTCGCGCGCGAGATAGCCGCCGAAGCTCCAGCCGATGAGATTGACTTTGTGATTGGTGCGTCGGGCGAGGGACAACGCCCGTTTCAATATGCGTGGAAGCAACTCGGATGCGGCACCGCGATTGCGCCCCAGACCCCAGCCACGCGCTCGATAGCCGAGCAAGCGGAGATAGCTTTTCAATATCGCCGTAGAGCCATCACCGGCGCCGTAACCCGGCAGGATTAGCACCGGTCGGCCGTGGCCGCGCGGCTGCCTCGCAAGACCGGGGAAACGGAGCAACAGCCGCGGTAGCTCAATTAATCCGCGTGCTTCCCACAGCAGGCGAGACGGTTCGGGTGGCTCAAAGCGGTTGGTCATGAATCAGTGTTGTCGGCTTAAAATTATTAACAAATAGTCTACTGCGGCCCCAGCCGAGAAACAACTTATAGTTTTCCTTGCCATCTCGGTATGGACCCGCAAACCGATCAGGTCCCGGCGAGCTCAAAGCGTTGTTAACCCCTCGACGAGAGTCGGGCAGACAAGTGTCGGTACAAGTTCTCGCTTCATGCGGCTCGTGTCGGCGACCACGGAAGTCATACCCATCCGAATCATATCACGGGTAAGCGGCGCAGGCGTCCGGAATATCGTCGCAAAAGTTTCACAGACGAACGCCGCTGCATAAAACAAGAAAGCCGGTAGGTGCCAAGGCTTTGGGCAGCCCCAATGGACGGCGAGTCGATCCAAAGACTCTTGAAGCAAGAGAGGCTGATCGTCGCAGATGGTGTAAATACCGGATAGATCTTTCTCAATACTGATTTCGACGATCTTGAGGAAATCCGCCAGGGCGAGCAAGTGAATCCATGTCGGCTTGCGCCAGATCGCCATCAGACGCTTCTTCATCAGCCAGTGTGCCGCTTCCAGGACCTTCACGTTTCGTCCGTAAATAACTCCGGCGCGCAGCACGATCGGTGTCATGCCGCGACTTTGGCACGCACGAAAGAGATACTTTTCAGCTTCGAGCCGAGTGCGCGCATGGATCGACTTGGGATGAACGTTAAGTAGGCCCCTAGCCGGCGCGTCCGGCGTCGTATGTTCCTCGACGTGGGGAAAACTCACAAGGATAAATTTTTGCATCCGCGCCGCGAGAGCGGCATCGACGATATTCTCAGCGTAAACTGTATTCGTCAGACGGAGAAACCTTTCCGGGTGTGGGCGGAAGAGAACGCCCGCGACGTAAACGATGCAGTTAATACCCGCGCAAATGTCTGGCAGCGACGCTCGGTCGGCGAGATCGCCGTGAACGATCTCTAGGTTAGAACCTTCGGGAAAGTCGAATAGCAGCGCGCGCTCGGTCGTGAGCAAGCGCAAACGGTGCGGCGTCGATATTAGAAACTTCGCTAAATGGGAGCCGAGGTTGCCGGCCGCGCCGACGATTAGAATCTTCACCGGTTATGCATGAAGTTATTTTGTCTTCTGCGGAAACGGACAGAGGCCTTTGATCGTGCACTGCGGACATTTGGGTTTCTTGGCGACGCACACTCGACGACCATGATACTGCATCAAATGGCAGAAACGGACGCGCTGCTTATTAGGAACGATTGTCATCAGGTCGGCTTCGATTTTGTCCGGGTCGTTTTTCTTTGTGAAGCCAAGGCGTTGCGAGAGACGCATCACATGGGTGTCGACGCCGATCGTTTGCCGGCCGTAGGCGTTACCGAGGACGATGTTCGCCGTCTTGCGTCCGACACCGGGCAAGGACACGAGATCTTCTAGATTGTCCGGCACCTTGCCAGCGAAACGCTCGACCAGAGCGCGGCAGCAATTGTGAATCGATTTGGCTTTGTTACGATAGAAATTGATCTTGCCGATCTGGCTTTGGAGTGTCGCCGGCGACATGGCCGCGTAGTCAGCGGCGGTTCGATGCGTCTTGAACAAATCGACAGTAACTTTATTGACCAGATCGTCGCGCGCCTGGGCGGCGAGAATGAGCGCGATCAGTAGTTCGAGTGGGTTGGTGAAATCGAGATCGAGCTTGGCGTCGGGATGAACTTTTTCCAGCCGCGTGAGAATTTTCTTTATCCGAGCCGAAGGTGCCGCGGCTTTGGCGATAGGCTTGCGCGTCGTTGCCATTTTGGTTTTACAGGGTAAATATGCTACCAGGAGTTCAGTTGTCAAAGGGGGGGTGTAAACGATGGAATTGAAAGAACTGAGAAAATTGCCGATGCCGAAGCTGCGCGATGTCGCCAAACAGGAAACCGATCTCAAAAACGTCATCGCTCTGGAAAAAGAGGAGCTGATAAAGGCGATCGCAGCGGCTCAGGGGATTACTTACGATGAGACGCATAAGGACATAAACGCGATTCACGCGGTCAAACAAGACATACGAGCGCTGCAGAAGCAGAAAGTCGAACTTCTAACGTCGAGCGGTGATCGCAAGAAAATCAAGAAGCTCCGACGCAAGGTCAAATTCATGAAGCGCGCGACGCGCCATCTGGCGCACGACGCGAAGTTGGCAGCTGCGGCAGCTGCGGCAAAACCCGCCGCTCCTGCTGCTCCCGCGCAGACTCCGCCCGCCGCTTCATAGGGTTATCGTATGACCTCGCTGCCTCCTGTGCGTGGGCGCGGCTCGTCAATTAACCCAAAGAACCGCTTCGAATCCGTCGAGCGGGTGGCCCTGCCGCCGCAGGACGGCGACGAGATCTCTTCGCCGCAGACCCAATTCTTTGCCGATAGTTCGAAATCGATCATCGCCTATAACGACAGCCCCGATGTCGGCTTCGACGCCAGTGTCAATCCCTATCGAGGTTGCGAGCATGGTTGTGTCTACTGCTATGCGCGACCGACGCACGAGTATCTCGGTTTTTCCGCCGGCCTCGATTTCGAGACCAAAATTATGGTCAAGGAAGACGCCCCGGAACTGTTGCGCAAACAGTTGGCAAGCCGCGCTTGGAAGCCGCAGCTCGTCGCGCTCAGCGGCAACACCGATTGCTATCAGCCGGTGGAAAAGCAAAAGCGGCTGACGCGGCGTTGCTTGGAAGTTTTGCTCGAATTTCGCAATCCGGTGGTGATCATCACCAAGAACCATTTGGTGACGCGGGACATAGATATCCTATCCGAATTGGCGCGTTACGACTGCGTCGGCGTGGCGCTTTCGTTGACGACGCTCGACCATAAGTTGTCTTCGTTGCTCGAGCCGCGCGCATCGCGGCCAGCGCGGCGGCTTGCCGCGATTCAGATACTCGCGGACGCCAGAGTTCCGGTCGGCTATCTGCAGGCACCGATGATTCCGGGTCTCACGGATTCCGAAGCTCCCGCGATTGCTCTGGCGGCCGCGAAAGCCGGCGCAACGTTTTGCGGATACGTCGCTCTGCGTTTGCCGTTTGCCGTAAAGGAACTGTTCGAGCAGTGGCTTGGCCAACACTATCCGGAAAAGAAGCAAAAGATTCTTAATCGCGTGCGTGAGATCCGCGGCGGCAAGCTCAACGATCCGAATTTCAAGACGCGCATGCGCGGCGAGGGCATTTACGCCGAGGAGATGGCAAAATTGTTTCAGCTGGCGCAGAAGAAATCAGGAATCACCAAGCGTTGGCCGAAGCTGACAACGGAACACTTTCGGCGAGTGGCGAAAGATCAGCTTAGTCTGTTCTAGATATAACGAGTGCGATTGAAACGGCAAAAGATGCCAGCCTCTCAAACTTCGGTTCTTTTGCCACGCTGCGCATACTTGACTGCCGAGCTGGTGATCAAACGCTTCGCGTACCTGGGAAGGAAACGGAAGATTCTCCCGTGCCTAGAGTTTGGTCCTATCAGGGTTAGGAAGCCCTTATTCCAGCCACGTTGAGCCTGTATTAATTGGACTCTGAATCTGGCCGCTTGCCTGATTTGTTGCACTTCGTGTTTAGATCCCGCCGGATAGAGTCGTTGATTAAGATCGCTTTGGCGGGTCCTTTAACAGCGCGAAAAAAAATAATATTAAGCGGGTCCGGACCGGTGAAAAGCCTTTTTAGCCTGGACAGAATAATGGGCAGGATGCGCGTACGGGATTGTGAGGATGTTCTGCAACAAGCTGTCATCACATTCGAGAGGTGGTCATGAGCGATATAAACGAGCCTATCCCAGAGCTTCCACCCGATCAGCGGGCCATTCGGGCAAAGTGCTTCCATCCCGCCGGATCTTTCACTGAATTCAAAAGAGAAGAAATCGAGCAGTCGATCCCGGGTCGTTTCGAACAGATAGTTGCCAAGTATCCTGATCGAATTGCGGTCAGGGGCAAGTCCGTCACGTTTACCTACGATGCGCTGAACAAGCTGGCGAATCGTGTGGCGCGCGCCATCCTCAACCGGTGCGGAAAAGGCGCGCAACCGATCGCGCTGCTGTTCGAACAAGATGCACCTGTCATTGCCGCTATCCTTGGCGTATTGAAAGCCGGGGAAATCTATGTGCCGCTGGACCCCTCTTATCCCCCTGCTAGGATCGCCTGGATGTTGGAGGATTCCCAGGCAGCCTTCGTCGTGACCAACGACAGGCAGCGCGCCTTAGCCAAGGTGGTTGCCCAGAATTCGCGTCAATTGTTCGACCTCGATACGCTTGATCCCAACCTCTCTGAGGAGAATCTCGGCGTTTCTCTGCCTCCGGAGACGCTTTACGGAATTTTTTATACTTCGGGCTCGACCGGGGAACCAAAGGGTGTGGTCGAAAACCACCGAAACATGCTGTATCACATCATGGCCTATACCAACGCCATTCACATTTCCGTCGATGACCGGCTCACACTATTGCACTCGTTGAGTTTCCGCGCGGCAGAGATGCACTTATTTGGTGCCCTGCTCAACGGCGCGACGCTCTTTCCACTCGATCTTCAGGAGGGGATCGCAAACCTGGCGGCATGGCTTAACCACGAAGGCATCACCATTTATCATTCGATCCCTATGATCTTCCGGCAATTCGCCCACACTCTGACCGGAAACACGGCTGTTCCCACGTTGCGTCTGATTCATCTGTCGGGTGCCGCTACCAGTCGCCGCGAAGTGGATCTCTACAAACAGCATTTTGGTTCTAGTGCGTTTTCCTTAATAGAATGGGCTTCACCGAAGGCTACACCATCCGGTGGTGCTTCATTGACCACTCGAGCCACATTGCCGGTAACAATGTCCCAGTCGGCTACGCCGTTGCGGCGACGCACGTCTCGCTACTCGATGAGGCTGGTAATGAAGTCGGACCGGGAGATGTCGGGGAAATCGTCGTCAAGAGTCCTTATCTCGTCCCAGGCTATTGGCGACAGCCCGACCTCACACAAGGAGCATTCCTGCCTGACCCGGCCGGCGGAAGCGCACGGATCTATCGCACTGGAGATCTCGGCCGCATGCGGTCCGACAGCTGTCTCGAGCACATGGGACGCAAAGACTTTCAAGCGAAAGTCCGCGGCCACCGGATCGAGGTCACTGAGGTCGAGTCCGCACTGCTCGACCATGTCGCGATCAAGGAGGCCCTTGTGACGGCCCGGGAGGACCAATCCGGAGACACGGTCCTGGTGGCCTACATTGTTCCGGCGCAGATGCGCGTGCCTACTGCTACCGAGTTGCGCCGTTTCTTGCAGATCACGCTGCCCGACTACATGATCCCTTCGGCCTATGTGAAATTGGAGTGTCTACCGTTGACACCGAACGGCAAGTTGGACTACCAGGCACTGCCCATCCCAGAGCGTCTTCGCCCAGTGTTGGACGTGGCGTATGTGGCGCCAAAGAGCGAGGTTGAAGAACTTATCGCAACGGTTTGGCGGGAGGTGCTCGGTCTGGAGATGGTGGGTGTGGATGACAATTTCTTTGATCTCGGTGGGCAGTCTTTTCTCCTGGCTCAGGTCCACAGCAAGCTCCAAGAAATATTTGGCAAGGACATCCCAATCGTCGACTTGTTTAAACACACAACCATAAAGGCGTTAGTGAAATACGTCGCACGAGAACAGAATGGGTCAGCCAATAATGACAGGCATGAGAACTTAAGGGCGGGCAAAAACCGCCTCAAACAGCTATCGCAACGAAGGCAGTCAAACAAGGAAATCCAGCAATGAGCGAGATCAACAGCGCGGCGACATCTCAACGGCTCGAACGGTTTCGAAATCGCGATTATCGGTATGGCTGGCCGTTTTCCGGGTGCCAAGAACATCGAAGAGTTTTGGCACAATCTACGAGACGGGATTGAATCGATCACTCGTTTCTCGGAGGCGGAACTTGCTGCGGCTAACGTCAAATCCTGCCGCACTCAACGACCCCAACTATGTCAGGGCTTGGAGTGTGTTGGCAGACGCCGACTTGTTTGATGCTTCATTCTTCGGCTTTACGCCTAGGGAAGCCGAAATCACAGATCCGCAACACCGGCTGTTCTTGGAATGCGCCTGGGAGGCCGTGGAGAACGCTGGTTACGATGCCCAGCAGTTCGGCGGTTCGATCGCGGTGTACGCCGGTGCCAGCATGAACACTTACCTGTTGTATAACTTGCAGGCACACGGTGATCTGCTCAGATCGGAAGCCGGTCTGCAAATGATTATCGGCAATGACAAAGACTATCTCGCCACCCGGGTTTCTTACAAACTCGATCTAACGGGGCCGAGTGTTGCCGTACAAACCAGCTGCTCTACATCTTTGGTTGCCGTTCATCTTGCCTGCCGAAGCTTGCTCGGTGGCGAGTGCGATATGGCGTTGGCTGGCGGCGTTACACTCCGCGTGCCGCAAACGGCCGGATACTTGTACCAGGAAGGGCACATTCTTTCTCCCGACGGGCATTGCAGAGCCTTTGACGCACGGGCACAAGGCACAGTTTGGGGTAGCGGCGTCGGCATTGTCGTTCTCAAGCGTCTGGAAGACGCGCTGACGGATGGAGACTGTATTCGCGCGGTGGTCAAAGGAACTGCGATCAACAACGACGGTGCGTTTAAGATCGGTTACACGGCACCCAGCGTGGACCGTCAGGCGCGCATGATTGCGCAAGCGCTTGCGGTGGCTGAAATCAGTCCGGAAACGATCAGCTACATCGAAGCTCATGGCACGGGCACTCCGCTAGGCGATCCCATTGAGATTGCTGCACTGACACAAGCCTTTCGAGCGAGAACTGATAAGCAAGGCTTCTGCGCCATCGGGTCCGCAAAGACGAATATCGGTCATCTGGGAGCAGCTGCCGGAGTGACCGGGCTGATCAAGACGGTCTTGGCGCTTGAGCACAAAGAATTGCCGCCTAGCCTGCACTTCGAACAGCCAAATCCGCGGATCGACTTTGCGAACAGCCCGTTCCATGTGCAGACGGCTCTTTCCGAATGGAAGGTAGACATAACTCCGCGCCGAGCCGGTATTAGCTCCTTTGGCATGGGCGGTACGAATGCCCATGCCATCCTCGAAGAAGCTCCTCGTCGGGAGCTCGCCGGAGCATCGCGCCGTTGGAAGTTGTTGGTGCTCTCTGCAAAAACTCGCTCTGCGCTCGAGCAGACAACCAAAAATATCGTCGTACACCTGAAAAAAACGCCCGGTCTCGACCTTGCCGATGTCGCTCATACCTTGCAGGTTGGGCGCAAGGGCTTCAGTCATCGGCGCATGCTGGTTTGTTCGGATCTTGACGATGCACTGGCCGCGCTGGAAACACTCGATCCCAAGCGCGTTGTCACAAACTTCCAAGATTCCAGGGGAAGGTCAATTGTATTCATGTTTCCGGGGCAGGGGACTCAGCATGTGAATATGGGGCGCGATCTCTACGAGAATGAAGCGACGTTCCGCCAACACGTCGATCATTGCTCCGAGCTGCTCAAAGCCAACTTGAAACTGGATTTGCGCGATGTGCTCTACCCGAACGAATCGGCTCGCGAATCGGCTACGCGTCAAATAAACAAGACCGCGATCGCTCAGCCCGCTCTGTTCGTGATTGAATACGCACTGGCCAAGCTATGGATGGAGTGGGGCATCCGCCCTGAGGCGATGATTGGCCACAGCGTCGGTGAGTACGTGGCTGCCTGTCTAGCAGAAGTTCTTTCCCTGGAAGACACTTTGACGCTGTTAGGCGCTCGCGGCCGACTCATAGAGCAGGTGCCTGGTGGCGCGATGCTCGCTGTTCCTCTGCCTCAACAGGAGATCGACTCGCTCCTGGGTCCTGGACTCTCTTTGGCGGCGATTAATGCCCCATCCCTCTGTGTTGTCTCGGGACCGACAAATGCTGTGGAGAGCTTGGCAAATGAGCTCGCCGATAAAGACGTCCCGTGTCGCCGTCTAGAGACTTCTCACGCCTTTCATTCGCACATGATGGAGCCTATGCTAGCGCCCTTTATCGACGAAGTAAGGAAAGTCGACCTGGCGCCACCAAAGATTCCCTATGTATCCAATGTCACGGGCACATGGATTACAGCGGCCGATGCAACTTCTCCTGACTACTGGGCTAGGCATCTGCGTCAAATGGTGCGCTTTGCGGAGGGATTGAACGAATTGTCGAAAGAGCCCGATCGCATCCTGCTGCAAGTTGGGCCCGGGCGGACCTTAAGCTTGGCGGCGAGGAAGCAGCAAAACAACGCCTCCGGGCGAGTTGTGATCTCATCGTTGCCTCGTGAGCATGAGCCGGATTCAGCAACGGCGGTTATGCTGAACGGCTTGGGCCAGCTTTGGCTCGCCGGAATAGAAGTGCATTGGTCTGGATTTTCTGCTCGGGAACGACGTCATCGCGTGCCGCTGCCAAGTTATCCATTCGAGCGCCAGCGTTACTGGATTGAGCCCCGGCAATTGCAATACAATGCCGAGCCTTGTCAGATAACCGAGGTGGACCAACACGCAACGCCCGCTTTCGACTGCGAGCGGCCAGCGCTGGAAACAGTCTTTCTTGCTCCTCGAACTCCGTTGGAATCTCTCATTGCAGAGGTCTGGCAAGACGTGCTGGGCTTAGAAAAGGTAAGTGTCGATGACGACTTCTTTAAGATGGGAGGACACTCGCTGCTGGCCAGTCAAGTCATGACTCGTTTGCGCAAGGCATTGGATTTGGAACTTCCTCTGAATAAGTTGTTTGAAACGCCTACGGTAGCCGATCAGGCAGCATATCTTGAGACAGTCCGCTGGGTAGCTCTGCAGGGTTTTGGGAGGGGGACGACCGACGACCGTGAGGAGGACTTAATATAAAAACCGTCGACCTGTTGACACGGCTGCGTGCTCTCGACGTGAAGGTTTGGATTGAGGGCGACCGCCTGCGCTATAGCGCGCCCAGCGGGGTACTGTCTCCAGCTCTGCGTGCCGAACTGACCGAGCACGAAGATGACATCCTGGCATTTCTCCAGGAGGCAAATCGTGCTGTCCGTTCCCAGCTTTGGCCCGTCCCGACGATCTCGCGGGCGGGTGCTCGGCCACTTTCTCTTGCCCAAGAACGGCTATGGTTTCTGGATCAGTTGGAGCCCGGCAACATCGCTTACAACATGGTTGCTGCTTTTCGCCTGAAGGGTCAGCTAAATAGAATTGCCCTGGAAAATAGTCTCAACGAGATCGTGCGGCGCCACGAGGTTCTTCGGACCACTTTTTCTATCGTAGACGAGCAACCCGTTCAGGTCGTCTCGTCCTCATTGAACTTGCCTCTGGCGGTGGTGGAAATCGGTGATCACCCGGAAACCGAGCGTGAGACAGAAACGCGACGTCTAGTCGCCGAAGAAGCGCAACGCCCTTTTGATTTGGGCCGAGGACCACTCTTGCGAGCTCAGTTACTACGGCTGGACGATGACGATCACTTCTTTCTTGTGACCATGCATCACATTGTATCGGACGGCTGGTCAATGGGAGTGTTCTTCAGTGAACTCTCAGTCCTCTACGAAGCATTCTCCGAGGGAAAACCATCACCGCTGCGAGAGTTACCTATTCAGTATGCGGACTATGCGGTCTGGCAACGGGATTGGTTACAAGGAGAGGTTCTAGAGAAGCAGGTTTCCTATTGGAGAAAACACCTACTGGGTGTTGCGACACTGCAGCTCACCACGGACCACCCTCGACCGGCGGTTCAGAGTTATCGGGGAGCGCGTCAATCATTGATCCTTTCCAAGGAACTGAGCAGCGGGCTCAAGGATTTGAGCCGCAATGAAAAGGCGACTCTTTTCATGACCCTGTTGGCGGCCTTTCAAACGCTGCTGCATCGTTACACGGGACAGGATGACATTGCCGTGGGTTCACCGATTGCCAATCGGGCTCGAGTGGAAATCGAGCCGCTGATCGGATTTTTCGTCAATACCCTGGTTATGCGGGGAGATCTATCGGGAGACCCGCCATTCAGACAGTTATTGGTTCGGATCCGTGCAGTCGCGTTGGCAGCGTACAATCATCAGGATGTGCCATTTGAAAAATTGGTGAAAGAACTCCACCCGGAGCGTAACCTCAGTCACTCCCCGCTTTTCCAGGTAGCACTTGCCCTACAAAATGTACCGAGCCGACCGATGGAGCTGCTTGGTCTCACGGTCAACCCGGTCGAGAGAGCAGATGCCGGAGCTAAATTTGATTTGTTTCTGTCCGTGGCAGATGAACCGCAAGGGCTTAGGGCGACGATGGAATACAGCACGGATCTCTTCGATGCCGCGACGATCAGTTGGCTGCTGGGTCATTTTCAGATTTTACTCCAGGGTATTGTCGCGGATCCGAATCGGCGTCTATCTGAATTGCCCATACTCACCAAAGCCGAAAAGTATCAATTGCTACTCGAGTCAAACAACACCAGGAAAGACGACGGACAGGACCAATGTATCCACGAGCGTTTCGAAGCCCAGGTCGAGAAAACACCTGACGCCATCGCCGTCGTCTTCGAGAATCAGGAGCTCACTTATCGTGAACTCAATATCAAAGCGAGTCAGTTGGCACAGTCCCTTAGGAAAAAGGGTGTTGGTCCTGAAACCTTGGTAGGCATTTGCCTGGAGCGATCCCTGGAGATGATCATCGGACTCTTGGGCATATTGAAAGCGGGTGGGGGGTATGTGCCGCTCGATCCGTCGTATCCGCGGGAGCGACTGGCCTTCATACTGAAGGAGACACGAGCGAAACTACTGCTGACTCAAGAACGACTCGTCAAAGGCCTTCCCGAGAAAATTGCGCCGATATTTTGTCTGGACCGCAACTGGCAAGCGACTGAACGGCAAGGCGATGATCCTCAGATCAGCGTACCAACGACAAACAACATCGCCTACGTGATCTATACCTCCGGATCCACAGGTCAACCCAAGGGAGTCGCTGTTGAGCATCGCCAACTAAACAATTATCTGCTCGGGGTGCTCGACAGGCTGAACCTTCCAACAAATGCGAGCTTTGCGACGGTCTCCACAATCGCAGCCGATTTGGGCAACACGATCATATTTTCCTGTTTGTGCACCGGCGGCTCGCTCCATGTGATATCCGAGGACAGAATTGCCGATGCGAATGCAATGGCGGATTATTTTAGCCGCTATGCCATTGACTGTCTAAAGATCGTTCCCTCTCATCTGGCCGCTCTACAGAGCGCATCGCACCCTGAACGCGTTCTGCCGCGCAAATTGCTAATCCTCGGGGGCGAAGCCTCCGATTCACAGTGGATCAAGAATATTCAAGCGCTGCTCGCTCCCGACTGCGCTATCATGAATCACTACGGCCCGACGGAAGCGACTATTGGTGTGCTCACGTACCGAGTCGAGCAAGATGTGCGGCCTACTCAGTCGTCCACGCTCCCCCTCGGTCGTCCTATTGCGAACACACAGGTCTATCTGCTCGATGGCAATCGAAACCTTGTTCCGGTGGGTGTTCCGGGAGAGCTGCATATCGGTGGCCTTGGGCTTGCGCGAGGATATCTCAACTGTCCTGAGCTGACCGCCGAAAAATTTATTCCCAACCCGTTTAGTGACGAGCCAGGCGCGCGACTTTATAAGACCGGAGATCGAGCCCGCTACCTACCCGACGGTAACATCGAATTTCTCGGGCGCACGGACCATCAAGTCAAGATCCGCGGCTACCGTATTGAGCCGGGCGAAATCGAGGCCGCGTTGAAACAACATCCGGACATTCGGGAGAGCGTGGTGGCGGTACGCGAGGATGAGCCCGGCGACAAACGACTGATCGCTTATGTCATTCCTCGATCTGATCGTGCTCCCCAAGTGGGTGGCAAGCCACGTTATCGTCTTCCCAACGGGGCAGCGGTGGCGCAGCTCAACAAGAATGAGACTGACTACATCTATCAAGAGATCTTCGGGCGCCAAGCCTACCTTAGGCACGGAATAACCATCAAGGATGGCGATTGCATTTTCGACGTTGGGGCCAACATCGGCTTATTTACGCTTTTTGCCAATCAGATCGCCAAGCGGCCAAGGCTATATTCGTTTGAACCCAATCCCGAAGTCTATGAGATTCTGAGCGCCAACGCGACGCTTTATGGATCCGACGTGAGACTGTTTAACTGTGGACTATCCAGCGAAGCAAAGAGCGCTACATTTACGTTCTTCCCGGGGTTTTCCCTGCTCTCGGGTTTTTACGCTGATGCGCAAGCCGATAAGGAAGTCGTCAAGACTTTCATGATCAATCAACAGAAGGCGGGCATCTCCGAGATGGCCGAGCTTGTGGCGCAAGCCGATGACATTTTGGACGAACGATTTGCGTCTCAGACCTTTACGGCTCAGTTGAAGACTCTGTCGAGTATCATCGCACAGGAAAACATCGGATGCATTGATCTCCTCAAGATCAACGTAGAGAAAAGCGAGCTCGATGTTTTGTTAGGGATCGAAGAGAGTGACTGGCAGAAGATTAAACAAATTGTCCTGGAGGTCGACGTTAAAAATAACCTGCCCATCATTACCGCCCTGTTGCAACGGCATGGTTACGAGCTTGCGGTAAAGCAGGACCTTCTGCTTGAGAATACTCAACTCTGCTACATTTACGCGATTCGACCGTCTGTCGGGAGGATGCTGCTGAAGGAGCAGCGAGACGGAGCGCATATTCGACAAATACCTCTCCTGAAAGATCCCTTCCTCTCGATTGATGAACTGAGAAATTTTCTTGTGCAGAAAATTCCTGGGTACATGGTGCCTTCGGCGTTGGTATTTTTGGATTCCTTGCCGTTGACCCGCAACGGTAAGGTGGACCGTAATGCGCTTCCTATACCGGATCAGAACCGGCCCGAATTGGAGGAGAACTTGGCAACACCTAGTACTGCCACAGAGGAATTGCTCGCAGGCATTTGGGCCGAAGTTCTTGAGCTAGACAAGGTCGGTATTCACGATAACTTTTTTGACTTGGGCGGGCATTCGCTGTTAGTCACGCAGGTTGTCTCCCGTGTGCGTCAAGCTTTCCAAGAGGAGCTGCCTTTGCGCAGCCTGTTTGAGAATCCCACCGTTGCCAGGTTAGCTGAGTTGATCGGCTCGTTGCGCGAAGGAGAAGCCCGGATAAGGACCTTGCCGATAATCGTCGAGCCGATGGATCAGGAATATCCGCTGTCGTTTTCCCAGGAGCGGTTTTGGTTCCTTAGTCAACTTGAACCCAACAACCTAGCATACAAAGTCACGCAGGGGTTTCGGCTTAGCGGGCCAGTTGATATTGAGGCTCTAGAGCAAGCTCTTTCGGAGATCGTGCGGCGGCATGAGCCCCTGCGTACGACGTTTCAATCAAGCAACGGTAGCCTGGTCCAGAGAATCTCCGACGTAGGGTCTATTCAATTATCCATCATCGATCTGATGCAGGAAACCTCCATCGATTTAGAACTAGAAGTCCAACGACTCTTTGAGAATGAGCATCGCCGTTCCTTTGACCTTTCTTGCGATTTACTGCTCCGAGCAACGTTAGTGCGACTGGGCAGGGCTGAATATGTCCTGATTATAGACAGTCATCATGTTGCCTGGGATCACTGGTGTATCGAATTATTTTTTCGTGAACTGTCGGTTCTTTACCAGGCTTTCGCTGCGGGGAAGTCTTCCCCGCTACCGGAGCTAGCGATTCAGTATAAGCACTATGCGCTCTGGCAACGAAATATTTTTCAGGGTGCGGAGCTTGAAAAACATTTGGCATATTGGAAAGAGCAGCTTATCAATGCATCGCCCAGCTTGAATTTGCCCACCGATCATCCGCGTAAACCGTTGCACAATCGCCCGGGAGCACGCCACACTTTGGTGATTTCGAAGGACCTGGAAGGTGCTCTACGATCTCTTAGCCGAAAGGCGAGCGTAACGTTCTTTATGACGCTCCTAGCGGCTTTTCAGACGCTGCTGCACAGGATCACCGGTGAGGACGATATTGTCGTCGGGACTCCGGTTGCGGGCAGGGACCGATCCGAGACTGAAGGCCTTATCGGTTTATTTCTCAATTCCCTTGCGTTGCGGACGAACTTGTCAGGCAACCCAACTTTTCTTGAACTTTTGACGAGGGTTCGCGAGGTTGCGCTTGGCGCGTACGGTCATCAGGAGCTTCCCTTTGAAAAACTCGTGGAAGAATTGCAGCCGCAACGAGATTTAAGCAAGACCCCCATCTTTCAAGTCTTCATCAACATGTACAATTTCAAAGAGGCCGGTCTTGAACTGGATGGGCTGACCGTGAGGCCTCTAAAAAGGCCTGATGAAGCCGCACCGCAGTTCGATCTAGAGTTTTATATTCGCCAACACGACGATGGGATTCATTTAATATTTGTCTACGACTCCGACCTGTTCGAGTCGACTACCATCGCCCGGCTATTGGGCTATTTTCAGACGTTGCTTGAAAGCATCGTAGTCACCCCGGAGCAGCGGATAAGCGAACTACCGTTACTCACCGAGTCTGAGAAACACCAACTGTTGGTGGAGTGGAACGACACCCATACCGACTATCCAAAAGATAAGTGCATTCATGAACTGTTTGAAACTCAGGTAGAGAAAACACCGGACACCATAGCCTTGGTCTTTGAAGACCAACAGCTCACCTACCGAGAACTCAATACCCGCGCCAATCAGCTGGCGCATTGCCTGCAGGCTCTCGGCGTCGGGCCTGGAACGCTCGTTGGCATCTGCGTCGAGCGCTCTTTGCAGATGGTCGTCGGCCTTCTAGCCGTTCTCAAAGCGGGTGGGGCCTATGTGCCGCTGGATCCAGCCTATCCCAAGGAGCGGTTGGCTTTCATGCTGGACGGTACAGTAGCCGTGCTGCTGACGCAGCACCGCCTTCTGGACCTGCTTCCCGATCACAAAGCGCGCGTAGTCTGCCTCGACACCGACTGGGAGCTTATCGAACGGGGGAGCCATAGCCAACCGGTTAGCGATGTGACTTCCGATGACCTGGCCTATGTGATTTTCACTTCAGGCTCGACGGGCAAACCTAAAGGAGTGGAAATCTCCCATCGTGCCGTGGTCAATCTCCTGCACTCCATGGCCGAGGAGCCGGGACTGACGGAGCAGGACACTCTTCTCTCTGTGACCACATTGTCCTTCGACATTGCAGCACTAGAAATTTTTCTACCTATAACGGTGGGAGCCCGTGTGGTCATCATCAGTCGCGAAATAGCCTCCGATGGGTCGCTCCTGGCAGCAAAGCTCGCCCAGTACGGCGCTACGGCCATGCAAGCCACTCCGGCGACTTGGCGGCTCCTTCTCGAAGCGGGATGGCAAGGCGGCAAACAACTCACAATGCTCTGCGGGGGAGAAGCGCTACCGCTAGAGCTGGCCGCTCCATTGATGGTAAAGGGCACTTCCCTCTGGAACCTGTATGGCCCCACTGAAACAACGATCTGGTCAACCCTTTGCCGGGTCGATTCGAAAGAGCGTCGCATTGCCATTGGTCATCCTATTGCCAACACGCAGATCTATATTCTCGACTCCCATCTCCAGCCTGTTCCGATCGGAGTTCCAGGCGATTTGTACATCGGCGGTGACGGCCTCGCTCGAGGCTATTTGAATCGACCCGACCTGACCAAGGAGAGGTTCATTGCCAATCCTTTCAGCGACGAGCCCGGCGCGCGCCTGTACAAGACCGGGGATCTGGCTCGCTACTTACCCTACGGCGATATCGAGTTTCTGGGACGGATCGACGGCCAGGTAAAGATCCGGGGCTTCCGTATCGAACTCGGCGAGATCGAGAGTGTCCTTCGGCAAGCGCCCGGTGTGCAAGAGGCCGTTGTCCTGGCGCGAGAAGACACGCTAGGGGAGAAGCGTCTCGTGGCTTATATAGTCGCCGACCGGAAGCTATCTCTTCCCACCGGCGAGCTACGCACTTTTGTTAAAGAGAAGCTGCCGGAGTACATGGTACCTTCCGCCTTCGTGGAGTTGGACGGACTTCCTTTAACTCCCAACGGCAAGGTTGACCGCCACGCCCTGCCGCTTCCGGATCAAAGCGAAGAGAGCTTCGTGGCTCCGCGGACGTCAATCGAGGAGGCACTCGCAAGGATCTGGGCGGAGATACTCAAGCTGGAACGAGTCGGCATTCATGACAACTTCTTTCATATAGGGGGGCATTCTCTGCTGGCCACGCAAGTGATTTCGCTTATCGGTAGAGCTTTTCAGATAGACATACCCCTACGCGCCTTGTTTGAGAAACCGACGGTGGAAGAGTTGGCAATCGCGATCATGGAAAGACAGGCCGAGGGAGGTGCAGGGGGAAGAAGTATCTCGCGTCTTAGCCGAGTTGGAATCTCTATTTGAGGAGGAGGCGCAGCGTTATCTAGTAGAGCAAGACAAATAAGGCAACGGGACGCTTTGAGGAAGCCAAACGTGGCAGAAAGACCCATCGAATAACCTCCAAAAATAAAAAGCCCGGCCGGGTTGATTCCAGTCCGGGCTCAGGTGGCAGATCAAGGGAGGCGAGCGGATCTTTAGAGCCAATCTAGCTTTGCGATTTGCCCTTCCGCTGAGATTCCCGTTCGCGAATTCTTAATCGCAATAATATTCGATCTGATAGCCATTGGGATCGGAGAAGTAAAAGGCGTCTTCGCCGCGGCGCCCAGAGATCTTGACGCCGTGTCTTTTGAGCGTGTTTTCCAGTTTCATAAGCCTGGACCGCGTCACCTTGAACCCCATGTGCTCCAGACCTTGCGCCCCGGACGCCCGGGCTGAGCTCTTCACGAAGTTCAATAGATCTCCACCCCCTGGAGTGGTCAGAAATATCATGCTTGGCGGATGACGGAATGCGACTTTGAAGCCTAACACGCCGACGTAAAACTCTTCGGACTTCTTGAGATCTCGGCTCTTCAGAGCGATGTGGCTCAAGCCTTTTCGTGCCATGACAGTAATCCTTTCATTGGCGATGACTCTCCGTGCATTGGCGTCTCCGTGTATAACTCGGCGCAAGTCATAGAATCAAGCTATTGCAGCTTTGTCGTTTGCTTTTACAAGGGAGGAGAAGCTTGCTAGTTTGAGAACTCTCGCTGCGCGGTGATTCTACCTTGAATTCCGTTAACTCAACTCACCCTTTCCGTCGCAAACCTAAAATTTTTTATGGCTGGTACATCGTCGCCGTCGGATTTCTGGCGCAGGTGAATTGCGCGTTTCACATGTCGAGCACACTGAGCGTGTTTCTCAAACCTTTAACCGAAGATTTGGCCGTGTCGCGCGGATTATTTTCCTTGCTGCGATCGGGAGAAATTCTTATCGCAGGAGCGTTGGCGCCGCTGGTCGGGCCATGGGTTGATCGCTATGGTGGACGTTGGTTGATGACCGCCGGCGCCTTTTCCGCCGGAGCGGGATTCGTCTTGCTTAGTCAGGTAGGCGCGTTCTGGCAGTTTCTCTTGGTGCGTTGGACCTGCGTCGCCATTGGCGGCGTGTTGATGTGTCAGATGGTCGTGAGCGTCACGATATTGCGTTGGTTCCTGCGCAAACGCGGCCGCGCCATCGCCATGGCGAGTCTCGGTCAAGGACTGTCGAAGGTTTTGATTCCGATTGTTACCGCAGCGCTTTTCGTGTGGGTCGGTTGGCGTTCGACTTGGGCGATTTTCGGTTTGATGACGTTGGCGCTCGTCGTCATTCCCGCGGCGTTGTTCATGCGCCGCAGTCCGGAGGAGATGGGACTTAAGCCCGATGGTGTCGAAGCGCCCGATGGCGTCCGCCGCGGCGCTCACGTCCAAGCGCGACGCGGGCGTGTTACCTCGCGCCGTGGCGGACGAAGTGCTGTGGTCGCGAAGCGAAATCGTGCGCACTCGTACATTTTGGACGATTTGTTTCATGTACGGCATGGCCAATGTCGGTATCGCCGGTCTCAATCTCCATGTGTTCGCCTACGTCACGGATATCGGATTTACCGCGATGGTGGCGGCGACCACGTTAACGATTATCGCTTTGACGCAATTGGCCTCGACTTTGATCTGGGGTTTCATCTCTGAGCGCGTCGACATTCGCCATGCGAGCATAATGATGTTTATTGTCCAAGCGGCCGGCTTGGCGATGGCGATGGCGAGCGGCGAACAGCTGGCGATCTATGTCGGTTTTTTCTTTATGGTATCGGCTTAGGCGGAAGTTTCGTGCTCCAGGAACTGATCTGGGCGACCTATTTTGGCCGGCTCTCGCTCGGCACAGTCCGCGGACTGGGCATCCTCGTCACTTACGCCTTCGGCGCGGCGGGCGCGCCGTTCTTTGGTTTCCTCCATGACGTCACGGGCAGTTATCGGTCTTCTTTTGTCGCATTTATTGTGGCGCTGGTGCTGTCGGCGATCCTAAGTGTGGCACTGCGCGCGCCACGTAAGGCCGCCGTTGCGCGCTAGGTTGACCGCACAGAAAGACCAAGCATAATGATACCGTTGTCTGCTTGCCGTCATTGAAATGGCTTTATCTTCGCACACCGGTGTCGAATTGCGCTCGGAAGGGCCACGGGATGGTGTATTCAAACTCGCCATCGCGGGTCGTCTGGACTCAAACACTACGGGCGGAATATGGCGCCGGGCGACGGCTACCGTCAGCGGCGCTAAAGCCGCAAGTGTGGTGGTCGACGCTTCGGGAATCGATTATTGCGATGGCGCGGGAATCGCCTTGTTAGTTCATCTGCGCCGGCTGCAAAGCAAGGCTGGCGGGAGTTTGGAAATCGACGGGCTGCGGACGGAGTTCGCCAATTTGCTCGGTGATGAATCCGCGGACTTCCCGTCGACGAGGCCAGCGAGGATCGCGCGCGGCGGCCTCGCCGAGAAATTGGCGAAGCCACAGTCGAGGTTTGGCGCGACATTCAGATCCTTGTCAGCTTTGTCGGCGAGCTCGGTGTGGGACTTGCGTATGCGGCGATCCATCCGCGCAGCGTGCGCTGGCGCGATGCGCTGCAAGTCGCCGAAGACTAGCCGGAGTCAACGCTTTACCGATCGTGGCGCTGATCAGTTTCCTGATGGGACTGATTATGGCCTTTCAAGCGGCAATCCCGTTGCGTCAATTCGGCGCGCAGCTTTTTATCGCCAATTTGATCGGGCTTTCGATGTTGCGCGAATTGGGTCCGTTGATGACCGCGATCATTTTAGCGGGCCGCTCGGGCTCGGCGTTCGCCGCGGAGCTCGGCACGATGAAAGTGCGCGAAGAGATCGACGCGCTCAAAACCATGGGACTCGATCCCGTGCGCTTCTTGATCGTCACGCGGGTGGTCGCAGCCGTATGCATGACGCCGCTGCTGACGATCTTCGCGGATCTGATAGGATTGATCGGCGGGGCGGTCGTCATGCTCTCGTTGGGTTTTCCGCTGGTCACCTATTTTCATCAAATCCAGTACGCCGTGAGCTACGGGCTCGCTGGTCGGCGGTCTGGTGAAATCGTTTGTGTTCGGCATTCTCGTCGCCGGCATCGGCTGCCTGCGCGGCTTGCAAACCAAAACCGGCGCAGCCGCGGTCGGCGAATCGACCACCAGCGCCGTCGTGAGCGGCATTATCTTGATCGCGATCACCGACGGAATTTTCTCCGTGGTTTACTACTTTCTGGGATCTAGATGGCGACGGCACCCGAGCAGCGAGACGATCATTCACGTGGAAAACTTCAAGGCTGCCTATGACGGACAGGTTGTGCTCGACCATATCAATTTCGAAGTCTACGCCGGCGAAGTGTTCGCCATACTTGGGCGGTTCCGGCTCGGGCAAGAGCACGTTGCTCAAACATATGATCGGTCTTTATAAGCCGGCAGCGGGCAGGATCCTAATCGACGGCGAAGATATTGCCGCGGCTGCAGGGCGGAGGCGCGGCGAAGATTCTGCGAAAGTTCGGCGTGATGTATCAAAGTGGCGCGTTGTTCGGATCGATGACCCTGCTCGAAAACGTCGCTCTGCCGCTGGAAGAGTTTACCGACCTGCCGCCGGAAGCGATTCGCTTGATCGCGCTGATGAAGCTGCAAGCAGTGGGTTTAGGCGGCGTCGGCGGGTCGCATGCCGTCGGAGCTGAGCGGCGGGATGCAGAAACGAGGCGCCATCGCGCGCGCCATGGCGCTCGACCCGCGGCATGTTGTTTCTCGACGAGCTGTCGGCCGGTTTGGATCCGATCACTTCCGCGGAACTGGATCAATTGGTTTTAAGCCTGGCGCGCAGTTTGAAAATCACTTTCGTCGTGGTTACCCATGAGCTGCCAAGTATCTTCACGATTGCGGATCGGGTGATTATGTTGGATAAACAAGAGAAGGGCATTATCGCCATGGGCAATCCCCAGGAGCTTGCGCGATCACAGCGACGACCCTCGAGTTCGTCAATTCTTTTCCAGGCAAGCGTCGAGCGGAAAATTGACGCGGACGCCGGGCTCGTGATCGGTTAACCGGCATTCTAGCGGATGGAAAAACTTAGTTACTTCAAAATCGGAGTCTTTGTCATCAGCGCCATCGTGATCGGCGTCATTGGCGTCGTCGTGCTCGGCGTCGGCACGATCTTTCAGAAAAAGAGTATGGTCGAGACCTATATCGACGAATCCGTGCAGGGACTGGACGTCGGCTCGCCGGTAAAATTTCGCGGCGTACCCGTGGGCAGGGTCGAACAGATTTCGCTGACCAGCGCGGAATACTCGACGCAGCGTCAGTATGTGCTGGTGCGCGTGTCGATCTCGTCCAACATGTTTCAGTTTCCGGTCAACTGATCCGAGAAGTCGCCAGCTAAAGCAGGCGCTCGATCGCGGCTTTCGCATTCGCATAGCGCCGCAAGGTTTGACCGGAGTCGCCTATTTGGAAGCGGACTACTCTGGACCCGGAACGCAATCCGCCGCTGGAAATTGATTGGCAACCCGATTATCCATATATTCCGTCGACGCGCAGCCGGATCACACAGTTGAGTGAGGCCGTGGAACGCATTTTGCGCAACTTCAGCGACATCGATATTGCTCAACTCAGCCAGACTATCGATAAGTCGCTCGTGGCCATGACCAACCTTGCGGAGAACGCCAATCTCGATAAGATCGGTGGACAGGCCAATGCCCTACTGAACGAGCTGCGCGAGACCAACCGGCAAATAAACACCCTCGTGAGCAATCCGGAGCTCAAATCCGCCATCGCCGACGCTTCGGCAAGGGCGGGCCGAGCGCGGCAGATCATCGAGCGCGCGGAAAAGCCGGTCAATCAAATGCTGACCGATCTGCCCCAAGCGACCGAGAGCCTGAACCGCCTGGTCAAGCGCTTGGATTCGGTTGCGACCGATCTGCCCGAGACCAGCGGCCAATTGCGCCAAACCATTCAACGCATGAATCGCTTGATCGCCAACCAACAGCGCGACATCGAAAAGACCATGGACAATTTGCGCGCGGTCTCCGACAACATGAAAGAGATCACCGACAACTCAAAAAAATATCCGTCCCAGGTGCTGTTCGGCGCGCCGCCGCCGCCGTCGAAAGCCATGCAACGATGAACCGGCTGTTCAGACGAGTGAATCGTAAAAACCATTTAAACTTGTCCATTCGTGCTTCGATAAAGGCTGCGCGCGCGCTTCTGCCACTATTCGCCGGGCCTAAATGGCGAATCCAGCGCGGCGCGTTGTTGCTGATGATTTTCTTGACTGGCTGCGTCAGCTTGGAAAAAAGCTATCCCGATCGGCGTTACTTTGCGCTTGAGCTCGCCCCGGGCAACGTCTCCGAATTCGATAAGCGATCGCATCCTGTCGGTGGTAAATCTGCGCATCTCGCCGCGCTACGCCGATAAAAGTTTTGTCTACCGCACCTCGGACGGCGGCGTACGAGGCCGATTTTTACAATCAGTTTCTTACCGCCCCGGACTCGATGATCGGCGAAGAGTTGCGCAAAGGGCTCGCCGCCTCGCGAATTGTTCAAATATGTCGTCGGGCCGTCGAATCCGCTGCAACCGAATTATGTCTTGGAAGGATCGATCAACGCGCTCTACGGCGACTTTCGCAACCCGAGCCGGCCAGCGGCAGTTTTAGAAATAGAATTTTTCTTATACAACGAAAATCCCACTGTTTCCGGCGTCAGCTTGCAAAAGCGCTATGAAAAATCGGTGCCGCTCAGTGAAAGATCACCGGAGGCTTTGGTCAAGGGCTGGGACCAGGGCCCGGCCGATATCGTAGCGGATCTACTTGCCGATCTCAAAGCCGCCAATTTATAGCTCTGCGATTTTTTTATTCAGCCGCACGAACGCGACAGAGATAAGAACGATGCGGCAGGGATCCGCTCATCGGATCGGCGAGGTCGGTGCCGATCAGTGTACCGGGATTGGCGCCGCTCGATTCGTAGGGATTGTAACCGGGCAGCTCCATCTCCTTGCACTCCTGCCACCAGCCATGCTGGCAACAGACGACGCCGGGAACGATATTTGTCGTGACTCGGGCCTTGACTCTTGATCGCGCCACGCGGGCTTTCCACGACCATCCATTTCTTTGTTTTTCACGCCGTAACGGCGCGCGGTCTCGGGATGAATATCGGCGCTCGGTTCGGGCGACGCTTTGCGCAAGGCTCGGGCAGCGCACGCTGTTGGCTATGCACGATAGGTGGTGAACTTAGCGTTGGTGAGCACAAGCGGGAATTCGGCAGCGATGTTCCGGCTTGCTGATCGGGCTCATAGCCGGCTCGACATATTCCGGCAGCGCCGGGTAGCCGTGGGCGGCGAACCTGTGACAGTAGAGCTCGACTTTCTTGGTCGGCGTGGCAAAGCCGCGCCGTGAGCCGTCTTTGTTTGGTTTGGCGTGCTTTTCATAGATCGGCGCGGCGGGCCTGGAGATGCCACCAGGAGAATTTTTCAGCTGCTCCAGCGTAATTCCTGACGGCGTCAGCTCGTAGGCGTAACTGGCCTCGATGTCGCCGTGCCAGAACTGGTCACCGAGACCGAGCCGCTCAGCCAATTGGAAGATGATCCAGGTGTCCGAGCGCCGCTCGGCAATGGGTTCCACCACGGCAGCGCGATATTGAAGATGGGTCTTGGCCTCGGCGCGGTGCTCGAAGCCGGTTGCGAGGCTGGCCATTTCGAGGAAACTAGTGGCGGGCAAGACGTAGTCGCAAAGTTCCGCTGTCGGCGTCATAAACAGCTCCACGGCGACGCCGAACTCCAAAGCGCAGAGCGCCTTGCGGCCGGCGCGCGAGTCACCGGAAGACATGACCGTGTTGGAGCCGAAATTCAAAAGCGCTTGGATCGGATAGGGGTGCTTCTCAAGAATCGCCGTATAGATGTCGTAGGCTGCGCAGTTACCGGGCGAAGCCGGAGGCCCGAGGGGTTTACGTTCGCGGCCAATACGGAGCGCCGCGGTTTCTTTGGGCAAAAATTCCTTGCCGTCGACCTCGTTGAGCGGCACCTTCGGGAAAATTACATTGCCGCCTTGGCGGTCGAAATCGCCGAGCAGCGCGTACAGAGTCGCGATGGCGCGGCTCGTCTGAGTGGCGTTGGTGTGCTGGCCGACGCCGTTCCACATATACATGTTGACCGGCCGGTTATGCGCGAGCAGCAGGGCGGTCTGCCAGACTTTGTCGGCCGCCACCCAGGTGATCTTTTCGGATTTTTCAGGCGCGTAGGCGGATGCGAGCTCGCCCAATCGCTCGAAGACCGGCTTGCAGGAAATTTCCTTTCCGTTTTTTGCCTTCAACGACCGAATGCCGAAAAGAGCGGGCTGCACTCCGTCGGCGTCATATCCGCCCGCCGTCGGATCCCATAGTGCGACTTGATTCCTGTTTTCATCCCACACCGCAAAATGGTTCGAACTCCCGCCCGTCGTCAGATCGGCTTCGGTGACGATTTGTCCGGTCGTATAATTCAGCAGAAAGATTCCGTTGGTCCACTGACGAGCGAAGGTGGCGTCGTACCAGCCTTCTTCCATCAAGCAGTGGATCAGCGCCAGCGCCAAAGCGCCGTCCGCGCCGGGCCGCACTTGCAGCAGCATGTCGGCGTTGGCGCCGATGCCGACCCGGCGGGGATCGACGACGACGGTCTTCATCCCGCGGGCCCTGGCTGCAACGATGTCGTGAGCCGCGATCAACGAGGTGGCGCTCGGGTTATGGCCCCATAGGAGAAAGGTTTTACTATGGGCGAAATCCGGCCTGGGAAGGATCGTTCCGAAGGTATAGCTGAAGCCGGTATCCCTGTGCCAGTTGCAGACGTGCGTGGTCGACACCCAATTTGGACTGCCGATGAGATAAAGCAACCGTCCCAACCAGCGTTCAGCATCGTCAACGGAAGTGCCGCTCTTGGTGCCTTTCGCCAGCGCAATGGATTTGGCGCCGTACTGCTCGCGAATGGCTGTCAGTCTCCCGCGCGATATCGTCAAGCGCTTCATTCCAACTAACTCTCTGCCAACCGGGATCGGCATCACCTTTGGGTCGGGTGCGCTTGAGCGGGTAATTGAGCCGATCGGGATTGTAGACGAGCTCAGGCGCGGCTTTGCCTTTGATACACATGACCCCGCCGTTGGGATGATCATGATCTGGATCGAGTTGCGTCACGCGGCCATCTTCAACCGTCGCGACCGTTGCGCAGTGCGCCGTGCAGAGCGCGCAGTAGCCGCGAACCGAATGCGTCGTCTTTTGTGAATCAGCAATATTGGGCATGGTCATGTTCAATGATTATTGGTTCAAGTCGTTCAAGCCCCCTCCTTACATCCTCCCCCACGACGTCGGGGAGGAAAGAGGTGGGGGAATTCACGGGAGCGCAACATTTTTAGCTGGCGTTCAGAGTTCAAGGTTCAATGTCGGAGTCCGGAAGCCTTGAACCTTGAACCCTTGACCGGCTTTATATTTTAATCCAACTCCGGCCGGTTCGGTTTGCCGATGAAGCCAGGACCGAAACCGGCCTCGTTGGCCGCCCAAGCGCCGGCGACACGGCCGCTGAAGATCGACGGCCCGAGCATCGTTCCTTCCAATCCCGCCTTGCCGTTGATATGCCCGCCGGCCATGCCGGCAACTTCGCCCGCGGCGTATAAACCGGGAATCGGTTCAAAATATTTGTTGAGCACCCGGCAGCGCAGATCGGTCTTTACGCCACCGAAATTTTTCCGCGCCAGCGGAAAAATTTCGATCGCGTAGTAGGGCGGTGTGTCGAATTTCTTTGAGCCCTTGAGTGACTTGCCGAACTTCGGCTCTCGTTCTCCTCCGGCATCAAAACACTTGTTGTACTCGATGATCTCAGCGAGAAAATTATTGAGGTCTTCGACGCCGGTTTTCTTGCCGAGTTCTTCGAGAGTGTCGGCCTTCTTTATAAATGGTGAATTGTTCAGCAGTTCGTCGACCTTCGCGCGGTCAATGACATCGCCGCGGCGATAATACGGATCGGCAACATCGATCTTGTCCAACATGGGTGTATCGGCGAGCGCCCAGGCGTGTGGCGGATTTTGTTTTAACAGTGCCGGTGTCGCAGAAGCGCCCCCGGTGACCGATTCATTATGAAAGCGCCGCCCTTGTTGATTAAACCAGATGTAACCGGGCACCTGACGGAAGACCAAGCCGCGTCTTTGTTGTGGATCGCGGTAATCCGGCGTGGCGTAAACGTAAAACCATATACAGTCCATGTGAGTGAAATAGCCGCCAAGCTCGTTTATCATCTTGTAGCCTTCGCCCTTGGCGCCGAAACCTGAGCCTTCCATGACCTTGAATTTTTTAAACTCGGGCCGGTGCTCCAATACCATGTCAAGATTCGAGTTGAAACCGCCGGTGGCGACGAGGACAGCTTTGCTGCGAATTTCAAATGCCTCGCCGTTCCTGGTCGCGCTGACGCCGCAAACGCGGCCGTCTTGCGTCAGCAGTTTGCCCGCTTTGGTCGAGGTCATGATCGTGACATTCGGCAGTGCCTGCGCGGTTTTGATCAGCGCGGTCATCAAGCCAAGACCATTGTTATCCGGCCGGTGCCAGCGCATCACGCGATTGCCTTCCTGAAATTTCATATCGACCCATTTCGCGCCGCAGCTCTCGGCCCAGTGATAAAGATCGTGCAAAGTATGTTCGAGATAAAAGCGCGCCCAGATTTCGTCTGCAGCGCCGCCGCCCCACTTGACCCAATCTTCGAAGGCAAGATCGGGCGTGTCTTCGATTCCCTGAGATTTCTGCAGCGGCGTGCCGACGATGCAGCAACCGCCGCCGGAAATGGCTGCGGTGCCGCCGCATTCCGCTGCGGCCTCCAAAACGATGGCCTTGGCGCCGGCCTTATCGGCCTCTATCGCCGCCGGTATTCCCGCGCCGCCGCCGCCAATGATGACCATATCGGTTTGCAGGCCTGAATTCGCCATCGGAAACTCCTTCGAAGATGATCGATGATCGACGGTTTATCACCGTTATCGGGACGCGGTCAAATTGCGCCGGCCAAAATTCGCCCGTCTGCTTATTTTCCAGACGCATCGTTTTCTCCTTGTAACAGGGTCCCAATTCGCCTGTGCGGCCTTTCTCGCGGGGCCAGTTTCTGTGGTTAAATTTGCCCAAGAATTTCTCGGGAATGCGCTAAGCTCCGGAATCGAGATTGAAAAAACTTAACGGTCTGAGCTTCATGTTCACGCTGACGGGTTCACGCGGTTACAGATCACTGGCCATCAGATCTGCGACGATCCTGGGATTTCCGATTACAAATTCTCCAAGATTTGATAAACTCATCCCGTCCAGATTTGGCATCTACGCATTTTGTGTCCGACGTTAATCTGGCCATTTCACGACGGAAAATTTGCATTGGGATAACGGGCAGGCCGTAGACTCATGGCCGACATTTTCATCAGCTACGCAAACGAAAACAGGGAATCTGCGGCTCGACTGGCGCAGGTTCTGGAATCGGCGGGCTGGCAGGTCTGGTGGGATCGGCGTATCCCTGCAGGCCGCACCTGGCGATCGGTTCTCGAAGACGCGCTGAAAGACATGCGCTGCATGGTTGTTCTTTGGTCGAAGGACTCAGTAGAGAGCCCGTGGGTAACTGAAGAAGCTGAGGAGGCACGTCGACTCGGCAAGACAATTGTTCCGGTTTTAATACAGCGAGTCGAACCCCCCATAGGGTTCAGGGCCATTCAGGCGGCCGACCTTGCAAATTGGGACGGTACGATCGACGATCCAGCCGCGCAGACATTCCTTGCCGACCTCAAGTCGATTTTGGGCACCTCCCGCGAAAAACCCGTGCAGCCAGACGATCTTCTGGTGTCGCAAAAAATTAAAAGACGGTTGCCTGAGAGTCCATGGCTTGCCGCGCATTGGCTGAAACTAGGGCTGGCCGGGGTAGCTGCTGTTTTGCTCATCGCTGCATGGCAATTATGGACGAGTCCGCGGGAAGAGGAACAGGCGGCACGGCCGCCCGTGGTCGACGGAGTCGGCGCGAAAATCGCTCCGGCTCCGAGTATCAACAGCCTTGTGATTCGAGGTGATAAGAAGGAACTGAAACCGTCGGAAACGGCAAAATTAGTAGTGACGGCAAGTTATTCAGATGGCAAGCAGCATGACATTATAGAAGGGATAGATTGGTCGAGCAGCGCCCCCGGCGTGGCGACGATCAGCGAAGCAGGTGAAGTGAGAGCGTTGAAAGCCGGGACAACGGTTATTTTAGCCAAGGTTGGCAACGTTGCGAGTTCTCAGTGGAGTCTCAGCGTGAAGGCTGTCGAGCCGCCGCCCAAATCCGTCGTACCGATAAAGTTGGTCGCTTTACGCCTCAGCTCGAGCAACAGAGAGTTATTTACAAAACAGAAGGTCTCGATACGCGTGAGCGGGCGATACTCCGATAATGCTGAGAAGTTTCTGTCCGACGGATTCGAGTGGCAGCTTAGTGATCACGCGGTGGCGTCGGTAAATGCCGACGGCGAACTGGTCGCGCTGCGACCGGGAAAGGTTGAAATTGTCGCCCGTGCCGGAAATCTTCGCAGCTCCCCGCTTACGTTATTGATCAAAGAGTCCCAAAAGACCACCCAACCGCAAACCAAGCCAGAGAAAACTCATGAACCAAATTCTGTCCCTCCGCCGGCTGTGACGGAGCAAACGAAAGCGCGAATCGCGGCCTACATCAATCGCGCTGAATCGTTGCGCGAGCAAGGAAACTACGCTGCCGCCCTGGCGGAATTAGAAAAAGCTAAAGCCATCGCCGGTCTGGATGAGGTTATTCGCAAAGAGATCGATCAGACGAGACGGGCTTGCAATGCCGAGAAGGCCTTGGGCAGCAAGCTCGATTGTTGATCCATCGCCGCCGCAGGCAAATCGGGCTATCGTCTTAACTGCCGTTCGCGTTCCGCGGATTCATCGCGGCGCGCCCGATCGTTTTCTTCTTCGAGCATGGAACCGACCGATTCGGCATTTGAAATCAGGCTCACCCAATCTGTCGGCTGAGCCCCGACCAGCTTGAGAGAGAGCGCGATCTGCTTGCGAATCTGCTCCGACGGATCCCAGAACTTTCCCTGCGGCGTGTACGCAACCGTATAGTCGAGCCAATCGCGCAACCCCGTCAGTGCGGCGGTCAGTTCTTTGCCGGCTTGAGCCCTCTGGTTTTCGCCTGTCTGGTTTTGTTTGGCACTCTGCGCCCGAATGTTTCTGAGCTCGCTCAGGAGTAGTTGGTCGGCGCCGACGGTTTGCAATTGGCTTTCGGTTTCTTTAGTTAAATCAAACGCGACGCCGCGCTCGCGTGCCAACGTTGCGACTCTCTTGGGCTCGACGCCTTCGCGCAGAGCGTAAGTCACTTCTTGCAAGCTGAAAGCTTTGGTCGGCGCGCGCGGAGCGGGTGGATGCAGGAGCGTCAAGCCGAGATATAATCTTGCGACATGATCGTCGCTTAGTTGGGACAGGGCTTTTTCAAACGCAGCCTTGGCTTCAGCGTATCTGCCGGAATTGTAGTGCGCGCGCCCGATATAAGTCCAAATGCTCCGTCTTGGCGACACCGAACCGGCAACAAAGCTGGCATTACTCTGTGCGACTCGATCGAAGGCAGAGAGCGCGTTATCAGGCTCGCCGCGCAATAACGCGCGTCGCCCGGTCAAGAAATCGCTTTGCGACTCTAAGGTCGCGCAGGCCGCCATGAACAGGAGCGCGACCGCCAAACGAGAAGACTTCATAACTCGCTTGCATAGGATAAGCGCAGCCCGGACAAAACACAACTTAATCATTGCGCCTTTCATGCAGCGCAGCCTTATTTCAATCGAGGCCTGGGCAATGGACGCCGTGGAGATTTTTTGCCGACGCGTCTTTTTGCGCCGAGTTCTTGATCGCCTTGTGGCTCTCTAGGGTCTCTGCTAATCAGAGGAGATCTTCTTCAACATGCGTCTCTCGCCGACACCTTGGATCGTCGCTACGATCGCATTCGTCGTTCTCGGTTTTTCCCGCGGAATTCATTCTTCCTTTGGCGTTTTTAATGTCGCGTTGCTGGACACGTTTGGCTGGAGCCGCGGCGCGACGGCGGGCATATTCTCGGTCGTGCTCGCCGTCGATGCGCTGCTGTCGCCGGTGGTGGGCTATCTCTTGGATCGCTATGGCACCAAGAAAATCTCCGTCGCCGGCTGTCTGACGCTTGTCGTCGGTCTCTTGCTCAGTAGTCAAGTTACGGCGCTGTGGCAGTTGTACGTCTGCTTCGGCATTATTCTCGCTATCGGTTTTACCTTCGTCGGCATGGTGCCCCATGTGTTCTTGATCTCTGAATGGTTTTCTTCCAAGCGCGCATCGGCGATCGGTTTCGTCTATGCCGGCACCGGACTCGGAATCATGCTCCTCGCGCCGCTTAGCGAGTGGTTGATTTCCAACTACGGTTGGGCCTTCACCTTTGAAATTTTCGCCGCCATCGTTTTAGTCGGCCTCTTGCCGGTCGTTTGGCTTTTCTATCAGCACGGCCCGCACGGCGAACATCTGCGACACCGAGTTGACAAGAAAGACAATCAAAATCAATGGACCGCGCGCCTGGCGCTGCAGAGCCTGCAGTTCTGGCTGCTGTTCATCGCGCGCATCGCGGCCGCGTCGGGAACGACGGTTATCGTCACCCATCAGGTCGCTCATGTGGTGGACGTGGGGTTCAGCAAACTGTTGTCCGCCTCGATTTTCGGACTCGCCGGTATCACGAGCAGCTTCGGCAGGGTGATTTTCGGCTTTATCGCCGATCGGTTATCGAAGCAGGCCGCCTATACGCTCAATATCCTGATGACCATCGTCGGTGTCGGCGCGCTGATGCTTCTACGTGATCCGAGTCAAGTCTGGTTACTTTACGTCTATGTGATTTTTTTCGGCATCGGCTTCGGCTCGCGCGCGGTGATTTTTTCGGCGCTCACCGCGGACATTTTCTCCGGAAAGGGTTTTGGCTCGATTCTCGGCTATTCAACAGTTGCCGTGGGTGTGGGCGGCGCGCTGGGCTCATGGCTGGGCGGTGTGTTTCACGATTGGACCGGGAGCTACCTGGTTTCCTTTGGCTTGTCGGCATTGGTATTGTCGGTCTCGGACATTTGTATCTGGCTCGCGGCGGTTCCCGCCGTGGCGAACTATGACAAGCGCCTCTGGGCAAGTCAGCAAAAATAGCTATGACGTCAGTGCTGCCTATCATTTCCGTCCTTGAGGCCCTGTAGATAAGCTGATAATTTTAGATTCCACGGATTCGTATGGACGCTCGGTTGCGAGAGGGTGTGGGTCTGTTTAATGATCGCCGATTCTTCGAATGTCACGAAGTCTTAGAAGGTTTTTATCAGCAAGCGGAGCCAGCCGATAAACCATTTCTCGAAGGGTTGGTTCAACTCGCGGCAGCGTTCCGTCTGTTTTGCGATTTTGGCGAGGTCAAAGGTCCGGTTCGGATGATCTACCAAGCGTTGATCCGCTTTGAGAATTATCAACCCGCTTTTCTAGAGATTCGCGTAAAAGAACTTTGCCAAGCTGCCGAGGCGTGGGCGAAGGCCGCGGCCGCCGGCGGCTCGAAGCCTTCGGTGTCAACCATCCCGAAAATCCAACTTCAAAGATTTAGTTTTTTCTCATGACCGATATTGCGCTGGCTGAACGGCTCACGCACTTCGTCGCAGGTTCCTGGACCGGGACTAAACGGGTTCAAGGCCTTCAGGGCGGCGCGCGCGCCTACGTGTTGTCGCTGATCGCGCAGCGCGCGACGCGTCCGATACTCGTGATTTGTGCCGGCGCGCGGGATGCGGAAAACCTTTACGACGATCTAAATTTTTTTCTTGATCAAGGCTATGGCGAGCCGCCCTTTCACAGGCGCTTGCACCTTTTCCCGTCTTGGGAAGTGTTGCCCTTCGAAAATCTTTCGCCCCATCCTGACAACATTGCCGGTCGCTTGGAAGGACTTTATAAGCTGGTTGAGGAAACGGCGCCGATTCTCATCGCTACCCCCGCTGCGTTGATGCAGAAGGTTATTGCCAAAGAATCGCTCAAGCGATCCTATCTCTATCTAGTCGCGGGCCAGGACTTGCAGCGGGAGTCGTTGCTCGAGCATCTGGTTCACTGGGGTTTTCAAAATGTTCCACTAGTCGAGGAACGCGGCGACTTCAGTGTGCGCGGCGGCATCGTCGATCTATACGCGCCGGGTTACGCGCGACCGCTCCGCCTCGAATTCGACGGCGATCGCTTGGAGTCGATCCGCGAGTTCAACCCGTCGACGCAGCGCAGTGCGCAAATTTTAGAGGAAATCCTGCTGCTGCCGATGAAGGAGTTTTCCCTCAAGCAAAGCGGATTGGAGATCGCCCTGCGTCGATTGGATCAACGGGCGTTGGAGCTGGAAGTAGATCGTGTCGAGAAAAATAGTCTTCTCGAATCCGCGCGCGCGGGAATCCCGTTTCCCGGAATCGAATTTCTGGTCCCGTATTTTACCGAGTCGCTCGTGCCGGCGTTTTCTTACCTGCCAAAGACTACGCTGATTTGGCTCGATGGCGCGGATCGGGTTGAAGCTGAGGCCGAACGCTTTGGCCGCCTGACTCAAGAGCGCAACGAGCGGGCCGGGGAAGAACATCGCTTGGTCGCGCCCGTCGACGCACTTTATTTAAACGAGCATGAATGGCGCGACACGCTTAGGCAATTCCCGCAAGTCCAAGGCGAATCGCTCACCGTCTTAGCGGCGTCGGAACGGGCACAAGAATCGACGCTTACGGTGGAGTCTTACCTGACCACGGATATTCGCCAGGAAACGGCGTACGCGGGTAAGGATCCTTCCTTTGCACCTCTGGTTGAGCATTTGAAAGTTTGGAAAAGTGATCGGGTGATTTTGGTGGCGCCGACGCAGGGCGATGCCGCGCGGCTGCGCGAGCTCTTGAGTAACTACAACCTGCAACTGCCGATCATAGCAGGTCCGATCCGCGAATTGGCGGAGCGCGCGGACTTGAAGCATGCGATCGTTTGCGGTCACCTTAACCAAGGCTTTCGCCTGACAGAAGCGCGCTTGGTCTTCGTCACTTTCGACGAAATCTTCGGCACGCGGAAACGTCAACCGACGACTTCGACCAGGCAACATCCCAGTCATTTTTTGACCAGCCTGAGCGAGCTTAAACAGGACGACTTTGTCGTGCATTTGGATCATGGCATCGGGGTTTATCGCGGCCTCAAATTTTTGAAAGTTGCCGGCGTCGAAGGCGAGTTTCTGCACCTGGAATACGACGGCGGGGACCGACTCTACTTGCCGGTGGACCGCATCAACATGGTGCAGAAATACATCGGCGGCGACGGCGCCGCACCCGGCCTCGATCGTTTGGGGGGCACGGCCTGGGAAAAAGTTAAAGCCAAAGCGCGCAAATCGATTCTCGCGATGGCTGAAGAATTGGTCGAGCTTTACGCGCTGCGCGAAGCGCGCGCGGGCACCGCATTTGCGCCGCCGGATAACATGTACAAAGAATTTGAAGCCGCTTTCGAGTACGAGGAAACTCCCGATCAGCAGCGCGCCATCGACGAAACCTTGGCCAGCATGCAGAGCCGCAAACCGATGGACCGATTGGTTTGCGGCGACGTCGGCTACGGCAAAACTGAAGTCGCCATGCGCGCCGCGTTTCTCGCCGTCGAAGGGGGCAAGCAGGTCGCCGTGCTGGCGCCGACGACGATCCTGGCGCAGCAGCATCTGCAGACTTTTCGTCATCGCTTTCGCAATCATCCCGTGCGCGTCGAAATGGTCAGTCGGTTTCTCACCACGAAAGAAGTCACTCAGATTTTACAAGAGGCGCGCCAAGGCAAAGTGGATATCGTCATCGGCACGCACCGCTTGCTGCAGAAGGACGTCGAGTTCCACGATTTGGGCCTGGTGATCGTCGACGAAGAGCATCGTTTCGGTGTCGTGCACAAAGAACGGCTCAAGAAGCTGCGACAGCTGGTCGATGTGTTGAGCCTCACCGCGACGCCGATCCCGCGCACCCTGCACATGTCGCTTGTCGGCATCCGTGACCTGAGCATTATCGAAACACCGCCGGTCGATCGCCTAGCGATTCAAACCTATGTGACGCGCTATGATGAAAGATTGATCCGTGACGCAATGTTGCGCGAGCTGGAGCGCGGCGGCCAAGTTTTTTTTCTCCATAACCGCGTCGAAACGATCGATCGTCTGGCGCTCAAGCTCGCCGATCAGGTACCGGAGGCGAAGATCGCCGTGGCACACGGCCAGATGCGGCCCAAAGAGCTGGAAAAGGTCATGGTTGATTTTCTCGACAACAAGACGCAAGTCCTGGTCTGCTCGGCGATCATCGAGTCGGGTCTCGACTTTCCCAACGCCAACACGATCATCATCAACCGCGCCGATAAGTTCGGTCTGGCGCAGCTTTACCAATTGCGTGGTCGCGTCGGTCGCTCGCATCGACATGCCTTCGCGTACTTGCTCATTCCGGGTGAGAAGGCGATCACGCCGGATGCGGAAAAACGATTGCGAGCCCTCCAGGAAATCGACGGCCTTGGCGGCGGATTCAAGCTCGCGCTGCATGATCTGGAAATTCGCGGCGCCGGCAATTTGCTCGGTGACCAGCAGTCGGGACAAATCACTGCGGTGGGCTTCGAGCTTTACACCGAGATGATGGAGAAAGCGATTCAGGAGCTCAAAGGGCAAGAGATCTTGCCGGAAGTCGATCCGGAGATTCGACTCGGCATCCCGGCTTATTTTCCGGACACTTATATTCCCGATGCCAATCAGAGGCTGTATTTCTACAAACGTCTGGCGAGCCTGCGCGACAGCCAGGAGCTCGCCGAGCTCAAAGAGGAGATCAAGGATCGATTCGGGCCTTATGGTGAAGTTGTCGAGAACCTATTTCTGGTGATGAATCTGCGCCGCACGCTCAAGGAATTTTTGGTCCAACAGATCAGCGTCTCGGACGGCAAAGTATTCTTGCTCTTCCACCCCGAGTCACCGGTGAAAGTCGACAAACTCTTGGAGCTTATTCGCAAACAAAAGAGTCGTTTCCGCCTTTCGCCAGACGGGCGGTTATCCTTTACACCGCGAGATTTGGCGTGGCAGCCGCTGATGGACGAAGTCGCAGAGCTGCTTCGGTCGATTCAGGACCTTCCAGCGGCGGAAAAATTTCAACCGGAATCACTTCCAGCGTAAACGATCACGGGATGCCGACCATCTGCGGTAGACGCATCGTACCGGATACTATGTGTTTTCGAGTGCTAGGCGGAGCGCGGCGACGTCGAAACAAGCAGCGCTCGCGAACTGATGGCCCCAGTCATTCGCTTTTTGCGGTATTGGCCCATCTGCGGTTTTCGGACCCTACGCGGTAAACCTTTCCGTCTATCGGTTGTTTGGCTTTTGAATTCGAGTGTGGTAACTAATTTCTGGACTTATTTGTTCGTTTCGCCTACTTCAGATCGAGATACTTATGCTGAGGCATGCCATTAAAAATAGCCTCTTGGTATTTTTCTTCCTTGTTATTCCACATTGTGTTTGCGCCGGGGTCGTCGAGCAACTACTGGTCGTGATCAATGGCGAGCCCTATACGCTGTCCAGCTTGAACACGTATGCGAAAACCAAAATGGGGCGCGCTTTCCCCACTGGGAACCTCGATCAGATCAACGCCACCGACCGTGAGGTTTTAGAGCAGTTTATTACCGATAAACTCCTCGAAGCCGAAGTCCGGGAGTCGGGTATCAGCATCAGCGACGACGACGTCGCTCGCTACATCGAACAAGTCAAAAAAAATAACCGCTTGTCCGATGAGGATCTAAAAGTCGCTCTTAGCAGGGAAGGACAGAACTTGGCCAACTATAAAGCGTCGGTCAAGACCGAGATGGAGAAAAGCGAGATCATCGATCGCCAAGTTAAGCGCAAAGTCAACGTCACGGACGAGGACGTGGAACGCTATTACAAACTCAACGCGAAGAAATTTCGCGGTAATGACCGCGCCCGCATTCGTCATATTTTATTGCCACTGGCGGAAAATGCACCCCCGGACCGCGTTCAAAGCGCCATGGCAAAAGGCAAAGAGATCTACGCAAAAATACTCGCGGGCGAGGATTTCGCGACTCTAGCCGTTGAGAATTCCGAAGGAGCCGGGCGCGCGGCCGGCGGAGAAATCGGCTGGGTTAACCGCGGCACTTTGATTGCCGGCATCGAAGAGGTGGCGTTCGAGAAATTGTCGGTGGGTCAAGTGAGCGAGCCGTTCCGTACCAATATGGGGATTCACATCGTTAAACTCGAAGGGCGCGAGCCCGGCGATGTACTGCCACTGAGCAGCGTTGCTCCGCGTATCAAGGAAGAGCTTCTGAACAAGGCCCTCGATGAACGTTTCGCGAAATGGCTTAAAACCGATTTGCGCCGTAAGCACAGAGTCGATGTCAAAGTGGCGGGAGTTACGTTCAAACCAGAAGATTCAAAGGAAGGCACGATGAGTACTCTGGTGGCCAATTCCAATCGCGCCGCACGCCGACAAGATCGCAGTTTCATGAGCTACCTGAATCCGTTCTCGTATATTGTGAAGGAGACTCCCTTTGAGGAGGAAGATCCTAAAAGTCCACTGGCCGGAAAAAGTGTTGTCAGCATCCTCGGAGTTCCGCTCTTTACCACTGAAACCGCTGACGATGTGCCGGATATTTTAACGCCTCCCCCGCCGCAGAAAGATTCTGAGAAAGGGGCCTTCTCAAATATCTTGGATTCGTTGAATCCATTTTCTTCAAAAAAGCCATAATCCCTTGTCGCTGCAATAATCAGGTGGGTGGCCCGTTATTCCGGCGCGGAGTTGTGTCGTTTATGTCGAGTAGGCCGATCATCGCCGTTACCATGGGCGATCCGGCGGGAATCGGTCCCGAAGTCATTCTCAAAGCGCTCGCGGACCCCGCGATCAAGAAGGTCTCACGACCCTTGATTTTGGGTGACTGGGGAGTCTTGCAAAGAGCTCGCCGGCGCCAGAGAAATGCCCCGGCCCTCATCTGTTGGCAACAAGGTCAACCGCTTCTGCCTCTGCTCAATCATCGGACAGCGCACGTCGTCTGTTCGTTGTCGACACTGGCGGTCAGGGAATCACGGCCGGGGGTTGCGTCTCGCGCCGGCGGCCACAGCGCATTTAGATACATCTGCGTTGCCGCGAAGCTAGCGCTCTCAAAAGTCGCCGACGCGATTGCGACGGCGCCCATCAGCAAGAGCAGCTTGATCGACGCCGGTTACAATTATCCCGGCCATACAGAGTTGTTTGCCGAGCTTAGCCGTACCGCGGAATGCCGCATGATGCTCATCGGCGCCAAACTCCGCGTGGTGCCGGTGACGGGTCACATCCGCTTCACGCAAGTGGCGCGCAAACTCACACGGGAAAATATCCAAGCAACTCTGGAGCTGACACACCGCAGTCTGAAGGATTTTTTTGGCATCGCCAGGCCGCGCATCGCCGTCGCGGCGTTAAACCCTCACGGCGGCGAAGAGGGAATTTTTGGCGACGAAGAAATCACCGTGATCTCACCCGCCGTGCAATCGGCGCGCAAGAAAGGCGTTCCGGCCCACGGCCCCTTTCCGGCCGATAGTCTGTTCCACCTCGCGGCACGCGGCGAGTATGATGCCGTCGTCTGCATGTACCACGACCAAGGCCTGATTCCGCTGAAGCTGCATCACTTCTTCGGTGGCGTCGCGCTCACATTGGGTCCGCCCTTCATTCGCACATCGGTCGATCATGGAACGGCCTACGATATCGCGGGCGCCGGCAAGGCTGACGAAAGCAGCATGAAGCAAGCGATTGTTTTGGCTGCACGATTGGCGCGCCGCACCATGGCCCGGAGGAGTCAGTGAATCCGGCCGTGTTTCGCGAGTACGACATCCGGGGTTTGGCTGAGATTGATTTCGACAAAGACTTTGCTTTGTTGCTGGGCAAGGTGCATGGCACCGAGATCGCCGAGAAGGGCGGCAAGCGGGCCAGCGTGGCGCGCGATTGCCGCGCCACTTCCGATGCTTATGCCGAAGCGGTTATTGCCGGGATGGTTGCCGCCGGACTGCACGTCTACGACATTGGGGTCTGTCCCACGCCTTTGCTTTATTTTTCCTTGTTTCATCTCGGTCTCGACGGCGGAATCCAAATTACCGCCAGCCACAATCCGTCCGAGTACAATGGCTTTAAGATCTGTCTTGGCAAGGACACTCTTTACGGCCAGCAGATCCAAGAGATTCGCCAGAGGATGGATCGCAAGGCGTTTCACGAGAAGCCGGGCGGTAAAGTAGAGCGCTATGAAATCGTGCCGCCCTATCAGAAGTATCTGCTTGCCGACGTGCCCAAGCTCGCGCGACCGCTGAAAATCGTAGCCGATGCGGGGAGCGGAGTTGGTGGTCCCGTGGCGCCGCCGATATTCAGACAACTGGGTTGTCGGGTCTGGGAGATCGCCTGCGTGCCGGACGCTACCTTCCCACTTCATCATCCCGATCCGACCGTGCCGCAAAATTTGGTAATGTTGATCGAGAAGGTAAAGCTTGAAAATGCTGATCTGGGCATCGCCTACGACGGTGACGCAGACCGGATCGGCGTGGTGGATGAAAATGGCGACATCCTTTGGGGCGATGAGTTATTGGTGCTGTTTGCGCGCGATGTGTTGAAGCGCAACCCCGGTGCGGCGATTATCGCCGATGTAAAATGCTCGCAGCGCCTTTACGACGATGTTTCCAAGCACGGCGGCCGGCCGATCATGTGGAAGGCGGGCCATTCCCTGATTAAAGCCAAGATGAAGGAAACGCGCGCGCTGTTGGGGGGCGAGATGAGCGGGCATATCTTTTTCAAAGAACGCTACTTCGGTTACGATGACGCGATTTATGCGTCGCTGCGTTTGCTCGAAATCCTCGCCCAGTCGGGAAAACCGTTATCCTGCTTGATCGGCGATCTGCCCAAGAGCGTATCGACGCCAGAGATTCGCGTGGATTGCCCGGACGAAAAAAAATTTGCGATTGCGGAAAAGGCGACGGAATATTTTCGCCAACATTACGATGTCATCGATGTCGACGGTGCTCGCGTGCAATTTCCCGATGGCTGGGGACTGATTCGCGCGTCGAACACGGAACCGGCGCTCGTGCTGCGATTCGAAGCATCGTGCCAAGAAACCCTCGACGAATACCGCTCCATCATTGAAAGCAAGCTCAAAGAACTCCAAGGCTAGGCGAGTTTGCCGTGGCGGCCAATATCGTCATCAAGGGCGCGCGGGTTCATAATCTCAAGAATATCGACTTGGAGATTCCGCGCGATCAGCTGGTCGTCATCACCGGTGTCTCCGGTTCGGGAAAATCATCGTTGGCTTTTGATACGCTCTACGCGGAAGGTCGCCGGCGCTATCTCGAATCCCTCGGCACCGACGCTCGACAACTGCTGCAACAGATCGAGAAGCCTGACGTCGACAGCATTGACGGGCTGTCGCCGACCATCGCCATTCAGCAGCAACCCGGCCTAGCTAATCGTCGTTCCACGGTCGGCACGATCACCGGTATTTACGAATTTCTCCGGCTGCTTTTCTTCCGCGTAGGCCAGCTAACCTGCGTCGAATGCGGCCATGAGATCAGAGCTCACTCGATCGAGCAGATCATCGATCAGTTGCTTGCGCTGCCCGAACAGACGCGCGTTGTCGTTCTAGCTCCTATGCCATTGTTGTCGCCGATGAGAGTTCAAGATCGGCTGGCGGAGCTGACGCGCCAGGGTTTCACCCGCGTGATGATCGACGGTCAGATGGTCGAGTTAAGCGGTGAGACCAAAGCGGACGCCGGCGATGCCAGCCGTATCGATCTCGTGATCGATCGACTGGTGCTCCGTGAGGGTATCAGAAAAAGGCTGGCCGAGTCCGTTGAAGTGGCGGCGCGTCACGGCGATCAGGTGATCAAGATTCGAATTCTTTCGAAAGATGAAAAGGACGGCGCACGCGAGTTGGTATTCAGTCAAAAGTTCGTTTGTTTGAACTGCGGCGCGACGGCGCCGGAGATGACCCCTAGCCTGTTTTCCTTCAATAGTCCGGACGGTGCTTGTGTTCGATGCAATGGCTTGGGCGAGATCGTCGGGAAAGGAAAGCGCGTCAAAGACAGCGTTGCCGTGGCGTGCCCGGAATGTGGCGGCGCTCGGCTTAAAAAAGAGAGCCGCGCGGCGCGTGTTGGCGGCTCCGCCATTTCCGAAATCGCCGCTTGGCCGATCACCGCGACGTTGGCGTTTCTCGCCGAGGTCCAATTCTCCGAAGAACAAAAGATGGTCGGAGAGAAAATCGTCGACGAGTTGATTCGCCGGCTTCGTGTCGCGGCTGAGCTGGGTCTCGATTACTTGAGCTTGGATCGGTCCTCGCCGACGCTTTCCGGCGGAGAACTTCAACGAGTGCGCCTGGCAACACAGATAGGTTCGGGCATGGTGGGTGTGCTCTATGTGCTCGACGAGCCCAGCATGGGGTTGCACCAAAAGGACAACGCGAAACTGCTCGAGCTTCTCAAGCAGCTGCGTGATGCCGGTAACTCGGTGTTAGTGGTCGAGCACGACCCCGAAACAATGTCAGCGGCGGATTATCTTATCGACATGGGGCCCGGCGCGGGCCACCGCGGCGGCGAAGTCATTGCGCAGGGCACGCCGGCGGAGATCCTGCGCGACAACCGGTCTCTCACCGGACGGTATTTGTCCGGTGCCGCGAAGATTCCTCTTCCGCCCCGACGCCGGAGGGACACGGGGAAAGTCCTCGTCATAAAAAATGCCAGAGCGCGAAATTTGAAAAATTTGACGGTGGAGATTCCGATCGGTGCCGTGGTTTGTGTCACCGGTGTCTCCGGCGCCGGGAAAAGCACGCTCGTCATGGAAGTGCTCTATCGCGGCATGCAACAACGGCTGCAGCGGTTGAAAACAAATTACGCCACCGAAGCCGAACTCATCGGCTGGGAACACTTCGACCGAATAATTGGCGTTGATCAGAATCCAATCGGCCGCACGGCGCGATCGAATCCCGCCACCTATACAGGGATTTACGATCACCTGCGCGAGTTTTTTGCACAACTACCTGAAGCCCGAGTACGCGGCTACAAACCTGAGCGTTTCTCGTTCAATGTCAGCGGTGGACGCTGTGAAGCCTGCGCGGGCGAAGGTGTGACCCGCGTTGAGATGTACTTCGTTCCCGAATTGTTCGTAACCTGCACGGTGTGCCGCGGCCGGCGCTTCAACCGCGAAACTTTGGACGTCAAGTATAAAGGCCTGAGCATCGCCGGCGTCTTGGACTTGACCGTTGATCAAGCACTCGAGCTGCTCAACCATTTTCCGCCGATTTACGATCGTTTGCGAACATTGCGCGACGTGGGGCTGGGTTATCTACGGCTCGGCCAGCCGGCCTCGACGCTTGCGGGGGGTGAGGCGCAACGAGTAAAACTCGCGCGCGAGCTGGCACGCAAATCTGCTGGTCAATCGCTGTATGTCCTCGATGAACCGACGAGCGGACTGCACTTCGACGATGTCAGGAAACTTTTGGAGCTGCTTAGCCGTCTAAAGGAGCTAGGCAATACTATCGTCGTGATTGAGCATAATCTGGATGTCATCAAGAGCGCGGATTATGTGATCGACCTGGGCCCTGATGGCGGTCCCCAGGGCGGGGAAGTGATCGCCTCAGGAACGCCTGAGGAGGTCGCTCTGATTGCCAGGTCGGTCACCGGCGAATTCCTCAAATACACCCTTGAGCGGACTTAGACGGTCTATTTTAGGCTTTGTTTAGCTTTATATTCCAATAACTTAATAGTTCTCATAAGTTGGTTGACTCGGCGCCGATTATTGGTTAATTTAATATCAGACTATTTTAGTCTGTAATGGGTTGAGTTAAAATTCAGAGACGGCACCGATGAAGATTAGTACCCCTATTTATCTCGATAATAATGCCACAACCGCGGTGGAACCGCGCGTGATGGAAGTTATGTTGCCGTACTTTACTGAAAAGTTCGGCAACGCAGCGAGCAAGAATCACGCTTTCGGTTGGGAGGCTGAGGCGGCCGTCGACTCCGCGCGCGAGCAGGTGGCCAATTTGATCGGCGCCGCGTCGCCGCGAGAGATCGTTTTCACCAGCGGCGCCACCGAATCTGATAACCTCGCGATCAAAGGCGTGGCGCACGCCTACTGCGAAAAGGGCAATCACATTGTTACTTGTGTGACCGAGCATAAGGCGGTTTTGGACAGTTGCAAGGTTTTAGAAAAGAGCGGTTTTGAGGTTACCTATTTACCGGTGAGTCGAGACGGATTTGTTGATTTGCAGCGACTGAGAGCTGCACTCACTGACAAAACTATTCTGATTTCGATTATGGCGGCGAATAACGAGATCGGCACGATCCAACCGATAGAGGAAATCGGCCGATTGGCGAAGGAAAAAGGTATTCTTTTTCATAGTGATGCCACCCAGGCAGTGGGCAAGATTCCACTTAACGTCGAGGACATGGGCATCGACTTGTTGTCTCTGACGGCGCACAAGATGTATGGCCCGAAGGGAATCGGCGCGCTCTTCGTGCGCTCGACGAAACCGCGGGTCAAAATTACCCCGCAGATCGACGGCGGCGGCCATGAGCGCGGCATGAGATCGGGTACTCTGAACGTTCCCGGGATTGTCGGTTTGGGTAAAGCCTGCGAACTGGCCAAAAAAGAAATGGGTGCCGAGGGTGAACGGCTGACGGCGTTAAGAGAACGGTTAAAAACTGGGATATTCGAGCAGCTTGATGACGTACGGATCAACGGAGATGCCGCGATGCGCTTGCCGGGCAATTTGAACTTGAGCTTCGCTTATGTCGACGGCGAGTCTTTGATGATGGGGTTGAAGGAAATTGCCGTGTCAACGGGGTCGGCGTGCACTTCAGCGAGTCTCGAGCCTTCTTATGTTTTGAAAGCGATCGGTTTAGAGGATTCTTTGGCCCATGCCTCCATTCGCTTTGGTCTGGGCCGGTTCAACACCGCAGAGGAGATCGACTACACCATTCAACGGGTTGTCGAAGAGGTGAAGCGTTTGAGAGAAATTTCAGCCGCTTACAAGGCTAAAGGCAAGGCGCAAAAACGGCAGCACAACGCGTTCAAGCCGCAGCAGCCTACTTCGTAAAGGACTTAGAGGAGGAAGAGATTTATGGCCATGGGAGTCAGCCTCACTGAGCGTGCCGCGGCGCGGATCAAAGAATTGATCGCCGCCGAAAGCCGCGAGGGCCAGGCATTGAGAGTGAAGGTTGTTGGTGGCGGCTGCTCAGGCCTGCAGTATAAAGTCGATTTCGACGCTCCGAAAGCGACCGATAAGATTTTTGAAAAAGACGGCGCGAAACTCTTAGTCGACATGAAAAGCCTGCTTTATTTGAGCGGCACGGAATTAGACTACAAAGACGAACTGATGCAATCCGGTTTCGTATTCCAGAATCCAAACGTCAAGAAATCATGCGGTTGCGGTGCGTCATTTGCGGTTTCCTAGGAGAAGGTAACAGATTATGAAAACAGCCACGAACACGGTCGAAGATCTGACCCGGCGCGAGTACAAGTATGGGTTCGTCACCGACATTGAAGCCGATACCGTTCCTCCCGGATTGAACGAAGAAATTATTCGCTTCATATCCGCCAAAAAGAACGAGCCGGAGTTCATGCTCGAATGGCGGCTCAAAGCTTACCGCCACTGGGCGAAGCTGGAAAAATCTGAGGCCGAACCGAAGTGGGCGATGGTGCATTATCCGCCCATCGACTACCAGGCGATCCGTTATTATTCGGCGCCGAAATCGAAGACGGACGGACCGAAGAGTCTGGAAGAGGTCGATCCTGAGCTGCTCAAGATGTATGAGAAGTTGGGTATACCTCTCAAGGAACAGGAATCTCTGGCCGGCGTTGCCGTCGATGCGGTGTTCGATAGCGTCTCGGTAGCAACGACGTTCAAAGGAAAGCTCGCCGAGTTGGGAGTCATTTTCTGTTCTTTCTCCGAAGCAGTGCAGAATCATCCGGAGCTGGTGCAGAAATATTTGGGTTCCGTGGTGCCCTACACGGATAATTTCTTCGCGTCGCTCAATTCCGCGGTGTTTAGCGATGGTTCGTTTTGCTACATTCCAAAGGGAGTGCGCTGTCCGATGGAACTGTCGACCTATTTCCGCATCAATGCCGCGGAGACCGGTCAATTCGAGCGCACGCTGATCGTCGCCGAAGAAGGCGCGACGGTAAGTTATCTCGAGGGTTGTACCGCGCCGATGCGCGATAAAAACCAGTTGCACGCCGCGGTGGTGGAGCTCATCGCGCATCGCGACGCGCAGATCAAGTATTCCACAGTGCAAAACTGGTACCCCGGCGACGCTGAGGGTAGGGGCGGCATCTACAATTTCGTCACCAAGCGCGGCAAGTGCTTGGGCGAGCGCTCGAAGATTTCATGGACGCAGGTTGAGACCGGTTCGGCGATTACATGGAAGTATCCGAGCTGTCTTTTGCAGGGCGACGACTCCATCGGCGAGTTTTATTCGGTGGCGCTGACGAACAATTACCAGCAAGCCGATACGGGCACGAAGATGATTCATATCGGCAAGAACACCAAAAGCACGATCATTTCCAAGGGGATTTCCGCGGGCCACGGTCAAAACACTTATCGCGGATTGGTGAAGATCATGAAAGGCGCGGCCGGCGCACGGAACTACTCGCAGTGTGATTCGTTGTTACTGGGTGACAAATGCGGCGCGCACACATTTCCGTATCTGGAAGTGCTCAATAACGCTTCGCAGGTTGAGCATGAAGCATCGACCTCGAAGATAGGCGAGGATCAGTTGTTTTACTGCCGGCAGCGCGGTATTTCCACCGAAGACGCGGTCAATATGATCGTCAATGGTTTTTGCAAGCAGGTATTCAAAGAATTGCCCATGGAGTTCGCGGTCGAGGCGCAAAAGCTTCTGGGTGTGAGCCTGGAGGGAAGCGTCGGCTAACCGCACGGGCTCGGTTTTAGGGTGAACAGGTTCACGTAAATCTAATTCATACGTCGATACGTAGAATTTTATGGCAGGCGAGATTTATTTCGATAACAACGCGACGACCCGGGTACTCCCCGAGGTTGCTGAGGCGATGTTGCCGTATCTGACGGAATTCTACGGCAATCCGTCGAGCATCCATCGGTTCGGCAGCGCAGTTGGGCAAAAGATCGCCGATGCCCGGGCACAAGTTGGCGCCCTGATCGGCGCGGCTGATCCCATCGAAGTGGTTTTCACTAGCTGCGGGACTGAAGGAGACAACGCGGCGATCCGCGGTATGCTCGAAGCACGGCCGGGCAAGCGCCACATCGTGACGACTCAAGTCGAGCATCCAGCAGTGTTGGGATTGTGTCAGCACTTGGAGAAGAAGGGTTACCGGATAACGTGGTTGGGTGTGGATGAAAACGGCGCGCTGAATCTTGACGAGCTTCGCTCGGCGTTGACCGACGACACTGCGCTGGTGTCGATCATGTGGGCGAACAATGAAACCGGCGTGATTTTTCCGGTCGAAGAAATTGGCGCGATCGTTCGACCGAAAGGAATACCGTTTCATGTCGATGCGGTGCAAGCTGCCGGCAAGCTCCTGTTAAAGGTTAAAGATCTACCCATCGATTTGCTCACGGTTTCAGGCCATAAATTTTATGCGCCGAAAGGGGTTGGCGCGCTCTACGTGCGGCGTGGTCTAACGTTTCCACCGTTTATGATCGGTGGCCATCAGGAGCGCAATCGCCGCGCCGGCACTGAAAATGTCGCGGCGATTATCGGCATGGGCAAAGCTGCCGAGATCGCGCTTGGCCATATGGCCGAGGATTCGATTCGTGTTAAACAGTTGCGCGATCAACTGGAAGACTTGCTGCTTCGATCCTGTCCGGGTAGCCGGGTCAATGGTCAAGGGCAAAATCGTTTGCCGAACACTTCGAACGTCAGCTTTCGCTATCTGGAAGGCGAATCGATCCTGGTGCTGCTAGACCAACAAGGTATCTGCGCGTCCACCGGCTCGGCGTGCACCGCCGGCTCATCAGAGCCCTCTCACGTGCTGCGCGCAATGAAAGTGCCGGATGATTGGCTCCAGGGCGCGGTGCGCTTCAGCTTGAGTCGATTTAATACCGAAGACGAGATTCGTTATGTGAACGAAAGGATGCCGACGATCGTCCAACGCTTAGAGGGGCTTTCGGCTTTGGGTAGGCTGCGAAGCTCACAGCAGGCGCGATCCGAAGGACAAGCAGGTGCCGGCGCGATCAGGGCAAGGGGGTAAAGCTATGGGTCTCATGCAGATTCCTCGACGGGTCGATTATGGATTACGCGCGGTGATTTACTTGTCGGATCAAGACCCGGAGAAATGCTGCTCCATTGCGGAAATCGCCAAGCACCAGGGGGTGCCGCGAAAATTTTTGGAAAAGATAATTCAGGACTTGATTCGCGGCGGGCTGATCAAGTCGAAAAGGGGTTCTCTGGGCGGGTACACGTTGGCGCGACCAGCAGACGCAATTTCGTTCTATGACGTCATAGAGGCGATCGAAGGACCGATCGCGGTCAACGTTTGCCTGGACGATGAATTGAGCTGCGACCAGCTGCCCCGTTGCACGATGATCGGAGTGTGGAGTGAGGTGCAGCGAAGTATTACCGAAGTACTCAGTCGGACCACGATTGCGGCCTTGCGGCAACCCGCCTGCAAGGAGTTGATTGGCTCTTCTTCTCTTTCGAGTGCGGCGTGATCATGATGAATGATTTTTCCATTCGTCTGGAATTAGGCCGCACCCAAACGGGAGGTGGTGATTATGAGTTACGACACTGGACTTAGCATGGAAGAACGCGTGACTTCGCTATTTCAACCGGACACGCTTTTGCCGGATCAGTATCTCGATACGTTTCGGCGCAAGCTGCATTTGGAGCCGGAAAAAAAGCTCATGCTGGCGATTTTGGAAGACGCCATAGCGTGTTTTCAAAAGTACGTCTTCGCTCAGGATAGTAAAGGCAAAGCGTTGTTTCGCGAGTCCGAAGATTGGATTATGGAGGTCGCCGGCGAGGGAATATTCGCTTTCGACAGCGTCTGTGAAGCTTTGGGATTGCATCCCGACTATCTTCGTCGGGGAATGGTCACGTGGAAGGACAAGGCCTTGGCGCAACGCACCCAAGCCAAGGTCTACCAGCTTTCGGTGCGGCCGAAAAAACACAAACGTGGCATGGCGATCTCTCGCAGGTCGGGACAGCGATTGCGAAGGGCGGCCGGTCGATAGGATAACCCTAACATTGCAACTTCCGCGGGCGGTGACGGACCCCGTCTGTCACCGCCCATTATTTTGACTAAAATTCGCCTTGAAATGCCTCGCAAAGGAATTCATAGATACGGCATGGCTAGAAAAGCGAGCGGAGTAACTTTCCGAGGATTGCTATACAGTTTTCGTTACCGCTGCGGTGAATATGCACTGAGGGGCTTTATCGGTTGTTTGCCGTATGTTCCCCACTGGCTGGTGGTGGGCTTTATGCGGTTTATGGCGCATGCGACCTATGTATTTATGCGCGATTACCGCAAAAGGATGGGAGAGAACATCGCGTCGGGATTGGCTAAAGAAGTTCCAGACCGCGAAAAGCAGAAAGAGCTCACATGGCGCGCATGGCTGAATTTTGCCCGCGGTGTGCTGGATACCGCAAGCGTGATGCATTTCTCCAAGGCACGCATCATTGCGACGGTCACCTTGGAAGGAGAGGAACATATCCGACGCGCGCTCGAAAAGGGCAAGGGCGTTCTTGCCTTAAGCGCGCACCTGGGGACCTTCACGATGATCGGCGCACGACTGGCGGCGAGCGGTTATCCCTTTAGCGTGGTCGTGAAGCATCCGGCCGACGCACGGTTTGCCAAAGTGACAGACGACTATCGCGCACAAATCGGCATCCACACAATTTCCGCCAAACCTCGTCGCGATGCCGTGCGCAGCATTCTAAAGGCGTTGCGCGAAAACCGAATCGTATTAATCATCGCCGATGAGTTTAAATCCGGCGACGTGAAGGTTGATTTTTTCGGCATGAAAGTGCCAGCGCCACGCGGCCCGGCGACGCTGGCGCTGCGCACGGGAGCGGTGACTTTACCCATGTTCGCGACACGGAGATTCGACAATTCGGTCGTTCTTACGGTGGGCGCGCCGATTACCCCGATCGCGCGCGAAAATCTCGATAAAGGAGTTGTCGCCACCACGGCGGTGTTCACTCGCTACATCGAGGCGGCCATTCGAGATTATCCGGACCAATGGAACTGGCTGGGCTTACCGCGTCGCGATGGTAAGATATCGCGCGCGGAAATGGCCCGTCTCGCGAAAGAATCCAGAAAAGCGCAGGGGGACGGTGTCAACCCGATTAAAGCCGAACCGTCGCGGTTTCGCTTCAAATAACTTCACAATTTCGAATCAAAACCGGGATTCAAAATTCCCTTCTTCTCCGTCGCTTCCAGGTAGCGAATGAAGCGATACTTGTTCTCGATTTCATCCATTTTGAGCGACGGAAGGTCTTTCGGCTGGCCGGGTTTGATTTTCGCCGCGATCAATGTCAACTCGTTGCGATTCCAAGCGCTCACAAACTCCGCGCGAAATTCTTCCGTCGTCTTTACCCACATGGCATGCTTGTAACCCGCGCCTTTGGCGATCATGACGGCGTCAGAATTACGCGACGCGGTGGCCGTGCCGCCGGAAGCTTCGTAGACTTCGTTGTCGAACAGCAGATGTATGAGATTGCCCGGATTCTGTAGCGCGATGGTTGGCAGGCCGCAAAGATTCATGAGAAATGCCCCGTCGCCATCGATGGCGATAACTTTGCGATGCGGCAGAGCCATGGCGAGACCGGCGGCGATGGACGAGACTAATCCCAGTGTGCGAGTCTTGAGATTGCCGTCGCTCGGGCGCACCGCCCACCACTCGCGCGCGCCCCACCCCGTGCAAACGGTCAGGGCATCGGCCGCGTCAGTCGCGACGACCTTCAAGTAATCGTAACGCTGTTTCACTTTACACCAAGCACGCTTTTGGTCAAAAGCACCGCGACCGGTCGTTTGGAGTCTTCGGCCAGGATTTGCGCCCCGCGCAAAGTCGTGTCGATCTCATCTTTTTTGCGTAATACGTAGGTGCGAAAACCCATAGCTTGCAGCACGGGTTCCGTAACCGTTCCGAGGGTGGTAAAACCGCGATCGCCGATGTCGCCGGCATAATAAATCAACATTAAGATCGGGATCTGAAACTGCAACGATGTGGTGGTAAGCGCGTTGCAGCTGTTTAAGAAACCCGCGTTCTGCATGATGATCGCAGTTTTCTTTCCCGCGAGATAAGCTCCGGCGCAAATGCCGATGCCTTCTTCCTCGCGGCAAAGCGGCACGTGCTTCAGCCCCGGATCATTTTCCACTGCGCGGATCAGTTCCAGCATTTTCTCGTCGGGCAGAGTCGCCACGAAGTCGACACCGGCGTTCTTAAGGCCGGCGACGATGGCCGCCGCCGGCGCTTTTGTGTCCAAAGTCTCCATTTCTTATCGCAAAGAATCCAGTGGTACGGGGCTTCCGCACACCCTCAACGAAGAACGCGACGAACCCGATCCATGTCCTCATCGCTACTGCGAATGCGCCAAGGTTGTCAAGTTCAACCGATGATGCGATCGCAGCGTTACTCCCTTGACAGCAAGTTGGCACGCCCTATAGTGGAATTAAAAAATATGGCCGAAAAGGAAGTCAAAGTCAGCGAACAACATGTCTGGGTCGGGGTCGACGACCAACATGTTTTTCTCGGTCTGACCAATTATATTCAAGGCGCCCTGGGTACGGTGATTTCCGTTGAGCTTCCCGACATCGGCGATAAGATCGAGGAAGGCGAAGTCTTCGCCGAGATCGAATCCGTATCCACCGTTCATGAGTTCGTCTCGCCGATATCGGGCACCGTCCTGGCTGTCAATCCGCATCTCGACAATCACACTTCGATCATTAACGAGGATCCATACAGTGAAGGGTGGTTGATCGAGGTTCGTTTGCAAGACGGCTCCAAACTCGACGACCTAATGGACATGGATGAGTATTATCATTTCGTATTCAAGGACACACCCTAGACGTTTCCTGCTCATTGCGGTTATCGCCGTCAGTGCGTTTATCAGTTTTCCGGTGCAAACCGCGCAGTTAAACCCGCGCGCGCCGCAACACGAGGACGCATTTGCGCCGCAACGCCGCACAATGGTTTCCCGTGATCTACGCGGGCGAGGGATCAAGGATGAGCGAGTACTGGCGGCGATTGACTCGATTCCGCGACATCTGTTCGTGCCCGAGCGGCAGCGATCTTCGGCTTACGAGGATCGCCCGCTGGTCATCGGTGAAGGTCAGACCATCTCGCAGCCTTACGTCGTTGCCTTGATGACCGAGCTGTTGGAACTCCGATCGAATGAAAGAGTGCTGGAAATCGGCACCGGATCGGGCTACCAAACAGCGCTGCTGGCCAGGCTTGTAGCCGAGGTGTTTTCTATAGAAATATTGCCGATCCTAAGCGGGCGTGCAAAAAAAGTCTTAGAAGATCTAGGCTACAATAACGTCCGGCTCAAAGTTGGCGACGGATTTTACGGTTGGGAGGAACAAGGCCCTTTCGACGCGATTCTCGTGACCGCGGCCGCACCCAAGATTCCCGCACCGCTTTGGCGACAACTTCGCGAAGGTGGACGATTGGTGATGCCGTTGGGAGAAGGGGAGCGGAATCAAAGACTAATCCGGGCCAGAAAATCAGCGGGGAAGCCGATCATCGAGGATTTTAACGCGGTTCTTTTCGTGCCGCTGACGGGCGCGACCCGGAAGGAGAGCCGCTAATTCCCTGGCGCGCAGCACCGCTTTTCCCCTGGCTCGGGAAGCGATAGACCACTTCACCCGGCCGGACCAAATTGAGCTCCTCCCGGGCTAGCTTTTCAAGAAACGCATCGTCGTTGCGGATCCGATAAACGCGCTGTCGCAGGATGGCATTTTCCTTTTGCATGCGAAAATTCTGCTCATCAAGTCGATCCTTTTCCCCGCGCAGCCGCCAAAGATGCAGTGCTCCATGCTTACCAACGATGGTGACCAAAGAGAACACGACGATGAGCGCGCCAAAAACATAAATTGGCCAACGCTGGGGTACGGTTATGCGGAAGCGGAAGCGCATGGCTAGGTGCATAGCAATATAGCATATTTTATGCTTTTGTCTTGAATTGATGACTTTTTGCGGAGGGCGGTGATGAAAATTCAACGGGTGCACGCGCGCGAAGTGCTCGATTCACGGGGACAGCCGACCGTGGAAGTGGAGGTGTCTCTGAAAAACGGCGCGACCGGAAGAGCGACGGTGCCGTCCGGAGCTTCAACAGGCGTACATGAAGCGGTGGAGCTTCGAGACGGTGGCAAGCGATATCTTGGCAAAGGCGTGGCGCGGGCGGTGACCCACGTGAACGAAAAGATCGCTCCGCGTTTGCGCGGCAAAGACGCGCGCGGCCAAGCAGCGATCGATCAAATCATGCTCGATTTTGACGGTTCGCCCAATAAGGGCAAACTGGGCGCCAACGCCATTCTCGGCGTATCGCTGGCTGTGGCTCACGCCCAAGCAAAGGCGCAGGGCCTGCCGTTATATCGATATTTGGGCGGTTCGGCGGCGAAGACTTTACCGGTTCCCATGCTCAATGTCTTAAACGGCGGCGCTCACGCCGACAATAACGTCGACGTCCAGGAGTTCATGATCGTTCCCATCGGCATGAAAAGCTTCAAGGAAGCGCTGCGTGCCGCCGCGGAGATTTTCGCGACGCTGAAAAAAGTCTTGCATGACCGGTCGCTTTCCACCAGCGTCGGCGACGAAGGCGGCTTCGCGCCGCGCGTCCAAAGCAATGCCGAAGCGATCGAGTTACTCTTGGAAGCGATCACGAAAGCCGGCTACAAAGACGGGTCGCAAGTCGCTCTCGCTTTGGACGTGGCGTCGAGCGAATTCTACGACGACGGTAATTATATCTTCAAGAAATCCGATGGCCAGACGCGCAGCCGCGACGATATGGTTCGCCTGTACGAAGATTGGGTGAGGCAGTACCCGATTCTCTCCATCGAGGACGGGTTCGCCGAGGACGACTGGGAAGGCTGGCGCGCGATGACCCAAGCGTTGGGCAAGAAAATTCAACTCGTCGGCGACGACCTGTTCGTCACCAATAGAGTTCGTTTGCAACGGGGCATCGATTCGAAAGTGGCCAATTCTATCTTGGTCAAAGTTAACCAGATCGGTTCGCTCACTGAGACTCTGGAGACCATGAAGCTCGCTAGAGAATCCGGGTATACCACGGTGATGTCGCACCGTTCCGGTGAAACCGAAGACGTGACCATCGCCGATCTCGCGGTGGCGACCAACGCGGGACAAATTAAAACCGGCGCGCCTTGCCGCGGCGAGCGCACGGCAAAATACAATCAACTGCTGCGCATCGAAGAAGAGTTGGGCAAGCGCGCAGTCTATGCCGGAAAGAGTGCCTTTGGTGCCAAGCGCGGCAAGTGAGAAGCATTCGGCCGCGCGTCCAACGGTGCGACGCGACCGGCGCCGACGGGAACCGCTCGAAGCGAAAATCACTCGGGCCGGCGCCATCGCGGCGCGTCTCGCGCGCGCTTATCCTGACGTCCAATGCCCGCTCGCGCACGAGAGCACTTTTGAGCTCCTGGTCGCAGTGATTCTGTCAGCGCAGTGTACCGACGCGGCAGTGAATAAAGTTACTCCGGAGCTTTTCCGACGTTATCCGACCCCGGAGGCGCTCAGCCGCGCATCGCTCGCCGACATCGAGTCGATGATCCGCACCCTCGGCTTATTTCGCGCCAAAGCACGGTCGCTCAAGCGCTGCGCTGAACAGTTAGCGCAAGAATTCAACGGCGAGGTGCCGTCGACCATGGATGAGCTCACGAAGTTGGCCGGCGTCGGTCGAAAAACCGCCAACGTGATGCTCGGCCACGCCTTTGACACGCCTGGCATCGCCGTCGACACGCACTGTAAACGCCTCGCGAATCGGCTGGGTCTCACCCGGCACCAAGATCCGGTCAAAATTGAAAGGGACCTGGCACGCCTACTCCCGCCCAAAGAATGGACCGGCTCTTCCCATCGCCTGATCATCCACGGCCGGCGGGTGTGTCACGCGCGCAAGCCGGCGTGTGAAAAGTGCGAGCTCAAGATGCTCTGCCCATCGGACGAGACGGCCACGTCAAATTAGCCAGCACCTACAGCAGCTCGGCATTTCCATTTCCACATCGGATTGCATGAAGGGAGGTCGTTCGTTAAGACATGAGTTTAAATACGGTCTTCGCGGAGATGAAAGGATATCTGCGCTCCGGTCACCATGCTTTTCCCGAACATGATGAAGACGATGGTCCAGAGCGCTTGGAGCAAGAGAAGCACCTCGGGGCGCCAGATGGCTTCGATGCCGGCCGACAAATCTGGAGCGCCGCCGCGCTCGGTTGGTATTACGGTAACGATTGCGGCCGCGAATGCGATCGCCAAGATGCCCATCACTTGGTAAGTGGTGATTTTTCCGTCGCCGCGATAATCTGCGCGCAGAATTTCGGAAAGAGCGCGCCAGCCCTGTGTCACCGCCATACTGGAAAGAAATGCCGGCGCGTAGTTGCCGTGGAGAAACATCAGCGTCGCAGCCAAGCCGACTCCGTTATAGAGCAAACAAGTGATTGCTTGGATCGGCACGACCTGTTTTCCCTCCAAGCCGCTAGCGTAAGAAATTTTCTTCATGTTGCCGGAAAAAACGAAATGCCAGCGGTCAAACATGCGCCGCAGAAACGGGTGCGCGTCGAGCACGGCCACGCCGTAGCAACAGCCGAAACTGATACAAGCCAGGCGACCGAGCCCCTCGCTGAAAGCATAAGCGATCATGATGGCGGCCAAAGCCGGCACGATCGGCACCGCTGGGTAGCCTGCCCAGAGCAAAGAAGAATTCAAAAAATACAGAACAAATGGCGCCACGAAAATGCCGACGAAGAATGCTCCGGCAATGGTGAAGGTGCATTGTTTGCCTTCGACGAGCATCGCGACCCATCGCGCAGCGGGCAAACAGACCGCGAGCACGCTGAAGATGACCGCGAAGGTGATGATGATCGGAACTTGTAGCGCGCTGAAGAGAATGATCATTAGCGCCACGCCGAAAACCAGGGCATTGGCGGTAAGCAGCCCGTAGTAGGTGAAATTGAGCCCATGCCAGCGACCGCTGGTGTCCTTCATCATCGGCACGGAAGCGAGGAACTGCCAGCGCTCGTCGGGCAAACGCTTGAATGCCCAGCTCACCATGCCCGACAAAAATAACCCCAAGGACAGCACGAATGCTTCGTTAGAGATCATGCGGGCCCTCCTTTACTCTTCGTAGAGCGGACTTTTGTGTCGGTCTCGGCCAACGGCCTGCCCAGTCCTTGCGAATAACGGCTCACAATCGGTGCGGTATAGATTACGAATCAGGTCTTCGGAAAAAATCACGTGGTTTTCTTGAAACAGCAATACGGTGGTGCTGCTGCCCGGACGAAAAACGCTTTTGGGACAGCCGCGATGGAGAAACATTCCCACAGATACAGGCTGCGGATTGCTATATTCGGAACGGCTGTAAGACTGGGCGACGTCGCCGATCATCAAGGCGACGACTTCCACCATGACGACAATCCTACGCGGGTGCCGCCGTCGACATCGGTGTCGATTACCGTGACGACCCGATTGTTTTTGGAGTACGGCGTCGCCAATCTAACGATCGAGCCGGGATTGCAAGAGTGAAAGTGGCCGTCGCATTCGTAAAAATCACGGACGATTCCTGCCACCGGAGTATGATTATAGTGATATTTTTCTGGGGTGAGTCTGCAGATCACAAAATCGCCGCCGCGAAATGCTTTGAGCCAGTGAGCCTTGGTCGAGCCAAGCAGCTCCTCGATGGAAAAGAATTTTTCCTTTAGAAATAGACAGGAAGTTTCTTTCAGAGAGCCGATGAGGACGCGCGAATCCGCCGGGCAAACGATTGCCGCCGGGTTGTCAGTCATCGGTCGGCGCTGCCAGTAGCGAATTTTTCGCTCAAAGACTTTCCTCGCGGTGTTGAGCGTTTCAAGTTTGTCCAAGCATTCGGCTAAATCGATGCTGCTGTTTCGCATGAAGCGCTGTATTCCGAAAATATTTTGACCGAGCGGAAAGTCGTAATTCACCCAACCGAGTAGTCCGCTCATCCATTGACTCCCTAAGAGGTGATAGAGTAACGCCGCGTATTCACGCTTGCGGGAATAAACATAGTTCACAATCCAATCGCCGAATGGATGCTCTGAGCAGATGCGTCCCGTGTCTCGCTGCACGTATTGGTGTTGGCTTAGGTGCAATTCCATCTCCGCTGGATGCTGTTTTTATCCGGCGGCAATCTTGTCCATGCTAAAATCGTGAACATTATTTTATTTTCATTCCGATCAGAATTTGCCTGCGCAATGAAACGGCGGAGTGAATGGCAAATTAACTTTGGGTAAAATCCGCGAGGTCTGCAGGATTTCCGCATTGGCAAACTGGGGAGCACTAGCAACGTTTCTCTACGGGAGGAGCACGAAGTCGTCGTAGTTCGCTGCTGCCACGTTTGTGGTGGAGTCGGCACTGGTCAAGATACCGATGCCCTGGACTTTTCCGGGTTCGGCACCGAAGAATCTCCGGTAATCATCAAGGAAATTAACCTCTTCGTCGTACCATTGGTTTTTGGCAGTCGCACTGCTGCGTAACACGACCACTCTGCCACGGTTGTAAAGCGGATTGGTGAAACGCGCGCCGACCGGCAATGCCGCGCTCCAGACGTATTTAATCACTCGCGGCCAGTATTGATTGTCGAATACGACGTAAACCTGGGCGGCGGCATCGTGTTTTTCAGCCGAGCGCTCATCGCGTCCGCTAGCAAATGGTGAACCCGCCAGCGCCAGATTAAGCGGCGCTGCTGCCTGGGATCGAACTCATATTTCAGGCCTATCTGGACTCCTTGCTTGTCGGCTTGGGCGCGCAGAAAGCGGTTGCCGTTCTCGGCGTCAACCCGGTAAATCTTGCGCGCCCGTTACTGCGGCTGCGCCACTTGAATGGAAAGCCGCTAGGATCATATCGCTCGAAGTTCTCCAAGACCGTGAAGGCGTGTGCCCATTCCACGCTATTCAGGACAAATGTGATGGCCAACGCGCCAAACACAAGATGCCCAAATGATCGGCGAAAACGGCGAGTCAATCCTTCAAACATGGGCACTCGCGTCAAATTATCCGTGTCAAATTATCCGTTGACAGCAAAGCATGGTTTCGGCTACCGTCTATCCCAACTTGGGGACCGTCGGGTCCGGTGGTAATTCACTTCCAGATCCAATAGCGACGCTAGTTTTCAACTTCGGAGGTACGTCATGGGCAAAGACGCTTTTGATCGTCGTGCGTTTCTGAAAGGAGCCGCGGCTACCGCAGCGGCGGTTATCGGGACACAAGTGGCGGCGGCAAACACACCGGCACAGGCCGCCGAGTCAAACTCTGACGGCAAAGAGAACGCGCCAAGTCGAGATAAGATCATCAGCCGGCCCGGCTCTGACTTTATGGTCGACGTGATCAAAGCCACTGGCATCGAGTACGTCGCGTCCAATCCGGGGTCGAGCTTTCGCAGCCTACAGGAATCCATCATCAACTACGGTGGCAATAAAAAGCCCGAGTTTTTAACCTGCATGCACGAAGAGACCTCGGTCGGCATGGCTCAAGGATACGCCAAGGCAGCAGGCAAGCCGATGGGCATGATGGCGCATGGCACGGTCGGACTGCAGCATGCGGCGATGGCGGTATACAACGCCTGGTGCGATCGGGTGCCGATCATGATGTTTGCCGGCAATTTTCTCGATGCAGCTAAACGCCGGCCCGGCGTCGAGTGGTACCACTGTGTGCAGGATCCAGCGGCGTTGCTCCGTGACTTTACCAAGTGGGACGATCAGCCATTATCGCTGCAGCACTTTGCCGAGTCGGTCATTCGTGGCTACAAGATCGCCACGACCGTGCCGATGGGTCCAGTGTTGATCACCGCGGACGGCGTGTTGGCCGAAGGATCAATCTACGAGGAAAAGAAACTGACCATTCCCAAGCTCACGCTTTCGATTCCGCCCCAAGGCGACAGCGGCGCAGTTTCAGAAGCGGCCAAGATGCTGGTGGCGGCGCAAAATCCGGTGATCTTGGCGGACCGGGCTTGTCGCTCCCAAGAAGGCATGAAGCGCCTGGTCGAGCTGGCCGAGGCATTGAATGCGCCGGTCGTTGATATTGGCGGGCGCATGAATTTTCCCATGAACCATTTTCTCTGTCGCAGTGGCGATCGCCGCTCCTTGGTCGGCCAAGCCGATGTTGCCCTCTTGCTTGAAGTTGCCGATCCCTGGGGCCAATTTAATACCGTCAGCGACCCGCACCATGAATATCGCCGCCTGGCTAAACCCGATGTCAAGGTTATTCACATATCGCTCGGCGACACGCTGACGAAATCGAACTATCAGGACATGCAGCGCTTTATGCCGTCCGATCTGCCGATCTCTGGCGATGCCCAGGCGACGCTGCCGGCACTGATCGAGGCGGTCAAGAAGGCCAGCGGTATGGCGCAGCGCGCGACAATCGCCGATCGCGCGACGAAGCTGCGCGAAGACTACGGCCGGATGAAAGAGCGCGCGCGCTCGGCAGCCAGTGTCGGTTGGGATGCGAGCCCATGCAGCACGGCGCGGCTTTCGGCGGTGCTCTACAACGCGATCAAGAATGACAAGTGGTGTCTCGCAGTTTCCAGCGTGCAGTGGAACCGAAATCTGTGGCCGGCTACCGAGTATCATAATTTTATCGGCGGCTCCGGCGGCGCCGGTCAAGGCTACGGTAGCGGTGCCGCCGTCGGAGCAGCACTCGCCAACCGGGACAAGGGTATTTTGACTGTTTCGATCGAAGGCGATGGCGACTTGATGTATGCGCCGGGCGCGCTCTGGACCGCGGCGCACCACAAAATTCCGATGCTGATGATCGTGCATAATAATCGCGCTTATCACCAGGAAGTCATGCACCTGCAAAAAATGGCCGCGTTGCACAACCGTCGTATGGATAGCGCGGCCATCGGCACGACCATCGAGAATCCCAATGTCGATTTTGCCAAACTGGCGCAATCCATGGGTGTATATGGAGACGGTCCGATCACCGATCCCGCCGCCATGGGTCCGGCAATCTCTCGCGCGCTTGCAGTGGTCAAGCGCGGTGAGCCGGCGCTAATCGATGTCGTCTCCCAAGGACGATGAGAGAGGAGTCACGATGCGGATTGTTTTTCTAACCGTTTTGATAACGTTGGTCGCGGCTCCGGTGTTATCACAAGAGCCGCCGCCAGCGGGCTCGGCTCAGCGCGGCCACCAGAGCTATATGAAATACATGTGCTACACCTGTCACGGTACTATCGGTCAAGGCGCCGACCGCGGTGTCGGACCGAAACTAACGCCGGGAATGCTTGCGTACCCGGCCTTCGCCCTTCAGGTGCGCACGCCGCGCCAAGATATGCCGGCTTATCGAAAAGATTTTGTCAGCGATCAGGAGTTGGCGGATATGTACGCGTATCTCTTAACGGTCAAGCCGTCAGCGGCGGCAAAGGATATTCCGTTACTGAAATTCGACTGACCGATTAGCAAGACGCATCACGCGCCTATAAGAGAAGGCCCGATCTGTGATCCAGGTTGGGCCTTTTTTTTAGTGCCTATAACAGGGAGTAAACTCGGAATATGAAGATGATCGCATTCTATGCCGTCGCGGCCGCGCTGTACGTGGCCGGCGGCACGTTCATGAAATATTCCCAAGGATTGACGCGATTGCTGCCTACGCTTGGGCTCGTGACACTTTTCAGCGCCGGCGCGTTAGTTCAAGCATGGGCGATGAAACACGAAGCGCTGGGGCCGAGCTACGTGGTGGTCCTGGGGTTGGAGGCGCTCCTGGCCGTGGCTGCCGGGAGCGTGATTTTCGCTGAACCGGTGACCGTGAAAATATTTTGCGGCGTCGCGCTCGTCGTGCTGGGGATTATCTTGTTGCGAATGACGTAGGAAAAACGTGCTTGGACGATAACGACGGCTGACGCACCAGGTTTACGCCCCGCTCGTCAGCTCCCACCAGTTTTTATCCAGGTCGCTGAATATAAAATTCGCCCTGCCGTCGGTGCTTCCGAGCCTGCCGAGATCGGCGATGCCGATCTCTTTGCCATTGGCAGCAAACTCGCGGTGGGCTTGTTCGACATCCGCCGTCGATGCCATCTGCAGCGTGAAGCGGTTCACCGGAGCCAGGTATTGCCGTGGAGTTCGCTGCAACACGACGATGTACCACGGCGTCGAAGGGTGTTTGATGTATTGCGCCGTATTGAAACCCGCCGCGATCTCCAATCCCAGAACCTCGACGTAAAAACGCCGGCTGCGCTCGACGTTGTCACATTGCAAGGTTCCGTGGGTAAAAGCTTGCGGCAGATAACCGCGTCCGGGAAAGCGGTCGCTGGTGAGCGGAGAGTCCCAGTGACCGGCGGTGTGCGAGCGGCCGTGCAGCGCGCCGCCGGGATTGTAGTATTCGATCTCCAGGGTGTTGCCGCCGGGCTCGTTGAAATAAATCGAGTAGGCGAAGTGCGCGCTCTGCGGTTTGGTGATTTTAGTCAGCCGGTATTTATCTTTGTGAGCCTCGACGTATTTCCAGGCGGCCTCGACTTCCTCGTGCGTGCCGACCCGAAAGCCGTAGTGATTATCGAAGGCTTTTTCCGGCGCGTTCGGCCCGCCTTCGTGGACAATCAAGCGCCAATCGGTGTTCGGATGCTTCAGCGTCGCTTCACCCGGCTTGCGCTCGATGACTTCCATGGCCACGAGATCGGTAAAAACCGGCAAAGTGTCGGCAAGCGAGCGGCACTCGTAATGACCGGCAATGAGGCCTGTGGTTTTTAGCATGTTCACTCCTGAAACGCGGTGAATCGCACCTCTGGCATTAAAATTACTTATCTTAGCTTTCCGGCGCAAGAGCCTGTCGAACGCTCCAACTCGGAGCGCGACCTGACCATGAAACTTCTGTTGGGCTTCGCTCCACTCATCGTTTTGCGCCCTCGGGATAAAGCTCTCGGAGAAATCCTTCCTTTTCCAGCTCATGAATCAAAGAGTTGTCGATTAGGTTATCAAGATTCAACTTGGCGTTTTTGGCTTCTGGAACGCTGTCCAAGGCTTGCTGGATACCGTCGCGTCTGACCAGTGGCACGCTCTCCCAGGCGTCCCGATAAACGTCATAGGTTTTCGAGAGAATGTCTCGGTCGCTGGTTTTGATATAACGAGCCAAAGTATCCATCGAGAATTCTTTATCGGTCTTAAAAATCTTGATGCCTTCAATATAAACTCGCAAGAATCGTTTCGCGGCAGAGCGCTGAACGCGCAGGAATTCTTTGCTGACGACAATGCCTTGGGTCGAATAGGTCAGTGGCAACTTGCGCAAGTCGATCAAGACTTGAAAACCCAACTTCTCTGCCTGAAACACTTGATCGACATTCAAAATAGCGCCGTCGACGACGCCGGACGTGAGCGCGGTCATGCGCTCGCCGAGGCCGCCCAATTGGGCAACCTGGACATCTTGGGTCGCCCGTAGTTTGTAAAACGCCAGAGCGTCACGGAGCGATACATCGGAGAGCGAGCCGAAGCGGCTGATCGCGACCCGTTTGCCTTTGAGGTCGTCGGGTTTTTTGATCTTCGGGTTGACCATCAGCACGTTGAGCGCGCGCTCGATGCCGCCCGCGACCAGAGCCAGCTCGGCGCCTTTCACCCACGCTGCCACGGCCGACGGTGGCGCGAGGCTGGCGACGCCGACGTCGCCGGAAAGCAAAGTCTGGACGATCAAAGAACCGCCGGGCATGTAGATAAGCTGCGCTTCGAGTTGGTTCTTCTTGAACAGACCGGCGCGCTCGCCGAGATAAAGCGGCGCTTGAAATCCGGAGATCGAGACGTAGGGAACTTTAAGCGTTTGCGCCAGCGCAGCTTCCGGCAGAAGCAGAGTCAGCAAGAGCAATGGCAGAACGATCGGCACTTTCAATCGCATGGTGTCTTCTCCCATCTCACGTCAAAACTGCGTCACAATGTCATCCTGAGGTGAAGCCGAAGATCTCGTCTTTCAAGAACTGTGAACCAGTGAGATTCTTCACTTCGTTCAGAATGACACTCTGCTGCAGTCGCGACTGTGCCACGCTCTGGAGATTTGGCGTGCCCGAACATTTGCGATCTCAGGACTTGTACAAGGTTTTCAGGAATCCTTCTTTTTCCAATTCATCGAGGATCGTGGAGTCGATGAAGCGGCGCGGATCGGCGGTTTTGGCGCCGGGAAGTTTTTCCATTCCCTCGAGGATCGTCTTGACGCCGTCGATCGAGGTGCGCGGGATGCGCAGCATGTTTTTTGCCTGGAGCGCGTAGGCCTCCTTCACCTCATCGCGGTTTTTCGCCCGGGTCCATTTTTGAATAACCTTGATGCTAAAGTTTTCGTCTTCCAAGTACGTTTTCATGCCTTCGAGGAAGCCGCGCATGAATCGCTTTGCGGTATCGCGCTGGCCGTCGATAAAACGCTTGCGGGTGACCACGGTGCCGGTGATGTAGGTCTTGCCGATCTTGGTCATGTCGAAGAGCTCAGTGTAGCCTAGATTTTTCGCGCGAATGTTGCTTGGGATCGAGATCGGCGCGGCGTCGATGACGCCGCTCACCAAGCCCTGGACCAATAGACCCATTTCGTTCAGCTGCACGATCGTCACGTCGGTAGCGGGATCAAGATTCCACATCTTGAGCATCGCGCGCGCGAGAGCGTCGGGAGTGGAGCCTATGCGCGTGACACCGACGCGTTTGCCTTTGAGATCGGAAGGGGTTTTGATTTTTGGATTGACGATAAAACTGTAGAGCGGTTTGTCGAGAATCGCGCCAAGAAAGAGCGTATCGGCGCCGCTGAGATTGGAACTGACGCAGGCATCGGTGACCGACTGTGCGATCGAGACTTCGCCCGCGAGGAGTGCCTGCAGCGCGAGAATACTGCTGGCGTGGATCAGCTCAACGTCGAGGCCGTTTCTTTTGAAGTGGCCGGCTTCGTAGGCGATCCATGGAATTGCCTGATTGACGGTGATGGCGCTGTAAGCCAGCCGCAATGGCGTAGCCTTGCCGGTTTCCGCGGCGGTGGCCGCCTTTGCTACGAGGGCAATGATTGCAATCAGAAGGAGAAGCCTGGCCACGGTGTCAAAACCCGCCAAAATTGATCTTTTCATAATTAGTTCTCGAGTGATCCCTGAAGAGAAGGGAAGATCTTCCAGCTCCTCGATCGTTACGGCTGATATCGGCCGCGCAAAAATGTCGCCGACAGTTACAAATTGTACAGCGCTCGGGCGTTGTCACTGACGATTTTTTTTGCCAGCGACGGAGTGAGGCGCGGGTCGGCGATCAGATTATGAATCGCCAGCAGTTCAGTCGCGCTGTCGGCATGCGCATAATCCGAGCCGATGACGATGTTGTCAGCGCCGAGCTTATTTACGATGTACGGGATGTCGTCTGTCGTTTCGCAAGCGACGTAAAGCCGATCCTGGCGCAGGAAGTCGCTTTTTAGTTCTTTGCCTTTAATACGAAAACGTTTCGCCAGATCGGTGTAGGTGTAGGGCAGCCATTCGGCGCTGATTTCTAGAAAGCCGATGCGGAGCTTGGGGAAGCGCTCAGGAATCCGATCCATCACGATGGAATGAAACGCGCCGACGCAATTCAACTTGAACTTTGAAAAGCCGACGGTCTCATATTTGTAGTAATTATACAGCGTCGCGCTGCCGTTGGCGGCGTGGATACAAATCGCCAAATCCAGACGGCTAGCTTCTTCGTAGAGCGGAAAGAAGTACGGATCGCTCAGCAGCAAATCGCCTTCGGTGCCGCGCATGAAAATACCGCAGGCGCCATTTTCTTTGGCGAAACGCGCTTCCGCGATGGCTTGGTCCATCGTCGTCAGCGGCACTACCGCGGCCCAACGCAGCCGTTCCCTTCCCTGTTGCCAAATGTCCGCGAGCCAGCGGTTATAGCTGCGGCAAAGCGCTAACTCGACTTCGGGACGCGGCGTGAGCGGTATAAGAAAGAGCGTCGGATAGAGCACCTGGATGCTGACGCCGAGCTCATCCATGTGGTTGAGGCGAGCCGGCACGTCGCGCAACTCGCGCGACGCTTGCGGCGTGTTGCGGCCGACGTTGCCCGACTTTAAGCGCAGTGTGCCGTCGACCAGCCAGTACTCGTCCTGCGACGTGCCGCCGGTCGCTCCGACGATCTGCGGCCGGTATTTGCGCTCCGCGCCGTCCATAGATTCCCAGGTCTGTTCGGTTTCCAGGACATGCGCGTCGGCGTCGATGGTTTGCATGGGAAGGTCCTCGCTCTCTGCGTTGGTTGCGACCAGATGAACTGTAACAGTTGATTCGCGTCTGTCTATTTTAGACCCTTCGACGCGCTCAGGGCGAGCGGACTAAGGAAAAACCGTTCGTGGTGAGGTTTCCGAACCATGAACGGTAGACGCCAGTCACCTGATTCAGTCCACTAGTACACTTGGTTCATAACATCGCGATTTATTCCGCGTCAAATGAGGTGCAATGAGTGACCGGTCGTTTGTGCTGATTTTCCGGTGTCCAGCAAGGAATTTGTTTGCTGACGTTGACAACCTTCGACGCCGGGTGTAATTCGGGCGCTGATTCGATTACAAGAGGATTTATGAAGTACAAATGCATATCCGCCGACTCTCATTTGGAGATCCGGCCCGACCGCTATGCCAAGCGGGTTGCGGAGAAGTTTCGTGACCGCGCGCCCAAAGTTATCACCTTGGAAGATGGGACGCTGGCGGTTCTGCAAGAAGGCCAGCCGCTGGAGCGCTTAATTTCGAATATTTCCTGTGGCATGCCCTACGAAGAGCGCCGGCCCTTCGATCCTCTTCCCGGCAACAACTACGAGAACTCACCTGGTACCGGATCGCCGGAGCAACGTTTGCGCGAACAGGATAGAGACGGCGTCGATGCTGAAGTGTTGTTTCCGGGTAACGTCGGGCCGGGGTTTTGGCGCGGCATTCGTAACGACGACGCTTACAAAGCGGTCGTGCGCGCGTACAACGATTGGCTTTCTGAAGAATACTGCTCCTGCGCGCCGGAACGGCTGATCGGTATCGGCGTCATTCCGATTACCAATATCGACGATGCCGTCGCCGAGTTGGAACACTGCGCGAAAAGCGGTCTTAAAGCCGTTGCCATCGACAACTTTCCCGCCGGCAACGGGCATCCGACCGTGGGCGACGATCGCTTTTGGGCCGCGGCGGTCGATCTCAACGTGGCCCTGACGATTCATGTCGAGTTCGGATTTCCACGGCGGGGACGCGGCCAGCCCGCAGCCACCGGGCGGTCGTTCAAGTATCCGCGCCAGACCGATCCCGAGCATCACGTGCCGGACGTGATCGAGCGATTCAATAAATACGGTTTCCGCGGCAGCAAACAAGTCGTGCAGATGATTTGGGGCGGCGCTTTCGAGCGCTTCCCGAAGTTATATATCTATGTGGCGGAAGTGCAGATCGGTTGGGTGCCCAACTGGATGGATCAGATGGACAATGAGTACGGCAGGCAGCAATTCTGGGCGGAGCGCGTTTTGGGCTTGCCGCGGCTCAAGCGCATGCCGAGCGAATACGCGCGCGAGCACTGCCACTGGGGATTCAATCGCAATCCGGTCGGCGTGCGCATCGCGCGCCAGGAGATGGGCGTCGACAATGTCATGTGGGCGAGCGATTTTCCTCATCTCGAATCCGACTGGCCGAACTCGCGAAAAGTGATCGCGGAAAATTTCGCCGGCGTTAGCGAAAATGAGCTATGGAAAATGACCGTGGGCAACGCGGTGAAATATTTTCATCTGGCCGATCAATAGACGTAGGGGCGACCGGCGGTCGCCCTCATTTGGTGCGAAGAGGACCAAGATCATGAGTTCTGATCAAATTACCGATCTCAAATCTCTCGACGCCGAATTGGCCAAAGATTCCATGCGCGGCCTTTGGGCGCGCGAGGAGACGATACGCCGCGAGCCGGCGCCGTTCGGCAAGCCGATCCTATGGAAATGGGCAAAGATTCGCACGGGGCTGGAAGCGGCGGGCAAGCTCATTACGACCAATTATAAAGGCGCGCGCCGCGCCATCAGCCTGGTTCATCCCAACATGAGCGACAGCACCAGCCACACGTTGAACATGGCCGTGCAACTGGTCAAGGCGGGCGAGGCGGTTTATTCCCATCGCCACACCAACGCGGCCATGCGTTTCGTCATCGAAGGCGGCGCCGGCGTCTACACAATCACCGACGGCGAGAGATGCGTGATGGAGCGCGGCGATTTAGTGATTCAACCGAGTTGGGGATATCACAACCACATCAACGAAACCGAGCGCGACGCGATCTGGATCGACTGTCTCGACTCGGGTTTGATGCGCATGCTGCGCACGATGTTTCAGGAGCCGCATCCCGCCGAAGACGTGCGGCTTTACAATAGCCCGGTGGACACCGCCGTGCGCAATCCCGGTCTGCTCGCGCCGCCGGGCCGGCCGTTGAAATCTCTTGTCTATAAATGGCACGAGACCCGCCGCGCCTTGGCCGAAATGCTGCCGGGGAGCGAAAGCGAGTACGACGGCAAATGCCTTGAGTATCGCAATCCGGTGACCGGCGGCTCGACGTTTCCAACTTTTTCCTGCTGGATTCAAATGCTCGACGGCGGGAAGGAAACGCAAGAACACCGCCACACGTCGAATCAGCTTTACTACGCCGTCGAAGGTAGCGGTGTCAGCGAAGTCGAAGGCGAAAAACTTGAATGGGACGCGGGAGACTTCTTTGTCGTGCCGAATTGGAGCTGGCACCACCATAAAAATTCTTCGGCAAACGTTCCCGCAGTTCTTTTCTCGACCACCGACCGCCCGCTGCAAGAGGCGATCGGCGTGTATCGGGAGCAGACACGATGACCTCGTGTATAAAGAATACGAGCAGAAAAGAATTTCCCTGTCTCTTTAGAGACTGTATCGCAATTGCGAAACTTACATAAACGTCATTCTGAGTCCTTCGGTGGGACTCAGGATAAACTCCGCGAAGAATCTCGCGTTTGCTGCTGCTTCCGAAGACGAGATCCTTCGGCTATCGCCTCAGGATGACATTGCCACACAGTCTCGTAGGGAGAGGAAGTTCTATAGCCCCAACGACATGGTGATCGCTCAATGACCGACGAAGAACGCGCTTACAATTCGGAGGAATTCGTCGCCGCGGCTCCCGCGCCGACGAATCCGGGAGAAACTATGCCGGCGAAGGTCGGCGTAGCCGCTCCCGCTTTCGAAGCTTCTGATTTAGAGGGCAAGGTCGTTCGCTTGACCGACTTTCGCGACAAACGTCACGTCGTCATGATGACCGGCGCGGTGACGAGTCCCATGTGTGCGTTCGAAGTGCCGGAGTTCAATCGATTGGCGCGAGAATTCGAAGGCAGCGGCGTGTCGTTTTTCCTGCTCTACACGCGTGAATCGCATCCGGCGGAAAACTACGGCGCGCATACTTCCTTCGAACAGAAACTCGCTTACGCGCGTGATTTGCAGCGGCTGGAAAATGTCTGGTTGCCGATCCTCGTCGATCATCTCGACGGCAGAATTCACCGCGCCTACGGAGTCTGGCCCAACGCGCTCTTTGTGATCCACAAGGACGGCCGGCTGATGTTTCGCAGCAACATGGCGAATCATCGCGAGCTGCGGCAGTTTTTGGATGACTTGATGCTCGCGGAAAACGCGGCCACGGAAGGAAAGGTGATCCACTTGCAGTATTCGGAGCGAGTCATGCTTCATGAAGCCGACCAAGCCACTCATCGGCGCGTCTATGAGCGGGCAGGACGCGAAAGCCTTCGAAGACTACTGGGCCAAGCGGCCGCAAAATCGCAATCGCTGGCCGTAAATGAACACCGACTGCGTCGCAGCAGAACGTTTAACTAGAATGAAGCATAGCCGGACAAACCGACGATCTTTTTTCCAATTGGTCATATTCGTCCAATTGGTCCTATACTTCACCGCGCAGCTTGCGCTCGCCGCAACCCGCGAACTGGAAAAGGTTCGCATTGCCTACTCCGTCGGCGGGCTCATTCCTTTTCCGATTACCGTCGCCAAAGAAAACCGGTTTTTCGAGCAAGCCGGTTTCGACGCCGAGCTCATCAATATTCCGCCGACCATCGCGGTGACGGCCCTGGTTTCCGGGGACATTCAGTATGCGATCTTCGCCGGGACGATACTCAACGCTGCGGTTCGCGGCTTGCCAGTAAAGATCGTGATGATTTACAACGATCGACCGTTGTTTTCGTTGATGTCGCGCGCCGATATTCATTCGATTAAAGAGCTCAAAGGGCGAGTCTTGGGAGTTGCCACTCTGACATCCGGAGAATCCTTTTTGTCGAGGCGCTTGCTCAAGGACGCCGGCATCGATGCCGACAAGGAAATGACCTTGCGCGTTATCGGCAACACGCCTGACCGGCTTCAAGCGCTCCGAGCTGGCGCCGTAGACGCCACCACACTGACGCTTCCCGCGGACATTCATGCCGAGCGTCTAGGGCTTCGCCGGCTGGCATTCATGGGCGACACGCTGGAAAGTATCAACGGCGGCTTCGGCGTATCCGACCGTTGGCTGCAACAGCGGCCGGATCAGATCAAAAAAATAATCGCAGTTGCTTATAGAGGTATGGCTCATGCACGCGCGCAACGCCAGGATTCCATCGCGCTGATCATGACGAAATGGAAACTTGAACGGGAAGTCGCCGAGAAAGCCTTCGATATGATGATAAGAACCTGGACGGACAGCGGTGTGGCCTCCGACCAGGCGCTGCAGGCGGCAATCGATGAAAGCTTGAAAGTTTCCAATACCAAGCAGCCGGTGCCGATTTCCCGCGTCGCGGATTTTGCCCTGGCGCGCGAAGCGTATCGGGAGCTGAAGCTGAAGTAGTATGAGCGGTCTATATCGTACGGGTTGCATTTAGGTTCGCAACGATTGTAGGGGCGACCCTAGTGTGGCGTCTCAGAAGTTCGTTTAAAAAGTCCAAACGATGGCAGCCACTGAAGTTGAACTCAAATCCCCCTTTGTCCCCTTTTTCAAAGGGGGAATTTTCTCCGTGCGATTCTCACCCCTCTTTGCCAAAGAGGGGAAGGGGGAGATTTTCCGACGGAATGACGCGAGAATTATGTCGCGAACTTCTGAGACAGGACCCTAGGTGGTCGCCCGTTCGAGAGGGCAGACACAGAGGTCTGCCCTACACGCAATCTATGAGTAAAATATGAACGAGAAAAAAACCGAGCTCAAGCCGACGCGGATGCGCACGCATCCGCACACGACGCGCTCGCGCCTGATGCTCGAAGTAGCGTCGCAGCTCGTCAGTCGAAAAGACTTTCCGTATCTCCAAGCGCGGACCAGCCTGCGCGAGCAGGGCGCGGACGAGTGGCCGCTGACGTTGTTCGCCAGCGACAGTCCGGCGACGATCGACGAAGTCGCCGCGGGCAAAGTCCAGTTCGCGATCATCAATCCGTCGATGATTCTCAAGCTCGCTGCGCTCGGCAGCGCGCCGTTTAAAGAACCGATTCCGCTGCGCGTGATCGCGGTGTTGCCAGCTTTGGACCAGATGGTTTTCGCGGTCAAGCGCGAAACCGGACTTATTTCGTTCAGCGACATTCGCGCACGCAAGTTTCCGTTGCGAGTTTCGCTGCGCGCTCAGCCGGATCACTCGCTTCATCTGATCGTCGATCATGTGCTGAAAGCGGCGGGATTCTCCCTGGACGATATCGTTTCCTGGGGCGGCAAAGTGCGCTATGACGCCGGCATGGCCTACGGCGCCAATCGCATCGGCGCGATGCAGCGCGGCGACATCGACGCGATCTTCGACGAGGGCGCCAGCGCCTGGGGGAATATGGCGCTGGAGCTGGGCATGACTTTTCTCGCCTTGGATGAAAGCATTTTGCAACGACTCGAAACGGTGGGACTGCGCCGCGGTCTGATCGAAAAGAAATCTTTCCCGCATCTCAGCGCGGACGTGCCGACGCTCGATTTCAGCGGCTGGCCGATTTACACCCATCGAGACACAACCGACGCATTCGTCGCCGACTTTTGCCGGGCGCTGGAAGAGAGCAAGGAGTGCATCCCCTGGGCGCAAGAAGGGCCGCTGCCGCTTGCACAAATGGTGCGTGACACGCCGGAAGGCCATCTCGAAGTACCACTCCATACCGCCGCCGAACGTTATTGGCGCGAGCGCGGTTACCTGAGCTAGACCCGACTCATTGTGTCGCCAAATTGGTTCTGCTCCGGGAAAACCGTAAAAATTGCGTCGAACGAATTTTTCTCTCCCCTTGGGAGACTGTGTCGCAATTCGTGCGATTCCAGGGATGTCATGCGGAACAACGCGAAGCATCTCGCTGTTTCAGCTAGTTGCGAAGACGAGATTCTTTGCCTGCGGAGCAGAATGAATAAAGACACAGTCTCTTGCGGGGAAGGAACAGGATGAGGGGTTTATCAGTCTATCGATACCCTCAGCTCATTCCTCTCCAGTCGAAGGAGAGGAAGCTAGTTCCCGTGCCGCCAGCGACAAACGCAGCATCCCGTGAACTCACGCGACGTTGACTGTCAAAGTTATTTCCTATACTCGTACGACTTTCCGGGCAGCCAATTGGTCCTGGAAATAGTCTTTTAAAGGTTTGGAGGCAAAATCATGTTCGTGAAAGTTTCTGCTGTATGGGTCGTTGCGATTTCGCTGCTCATCAGTGAACTCGCGTGGGGTCAAGCTGACGAGCGAACCAAGCTCGTCGAAGCCGCGAAGAAGGAAGGCAAGTTGCTTTGGTACACGTCGACCAACGTGACTGAATCGAAACCGCTGCTCGACGACTTTGAAAAACAGTATCCATTTATCAAGGGTGAGATCTTCCGCGCCAGCGGCGAGAAAACTCTCAATCGAATCGTCACGGAGTCCCGGGCGGGCCGCTCCGATGTCGACATCATTACGATCAGCGAAGTCGATGCGCTGATCGAAGCCAAACTGCTCCAACCGTATCGTTCGCCGGAAGCGAAAAACTTTATTCCCGAGTTCAAAGACCCAAACGGTCACTGGACCGCCGTCTACATCAACTACGCCACCATCGGATACAATCCCAAAATGGTCAGCGAAAAAGAAGCGCCGAAGCAGTGGGAAGATTTGTTGGATCCGAAGTGGAAGGGCAAGCTTTCCATCGATCAGGAGCAATATCCCTGGTACGGCACGTTGCACAAAGCTTGGGGTCGTGAACGGGCGCAGAAATACATGCGCGCGCTGGCCAAGCACGGAATCCAATGGCGCAAGGGCCACACGCTGATCGCCCAGCTCATGGCGGCGGGAGAATTTCCCCTCGGAGTCGTTTACGCGCACCGCATCGAAGAGATGAGACAGCGGGGTGCGCCGGTGGAGTGGGTGAACACCGTCAATCCCATCGTCGTCACCGTCAACGCGGCGGGCATCAGCGCCAAGCCGCCGCATCCGAACACGGCCAAGCTGTTCTATGACTTTCTCTTGTCAAAACCGGCGCAGCAGCGTTTGCGCACGCTACGCAGGATACCGGCGCGACCCGACATCGAACCGTTCTCGCCGAGAATGGAGCAGTCGAAGCTGAAATTGCAGGTTGAGCCGTCCCAGACGGGGCCGCAATTCAATCAGACCATCAAGGAGTTTCGCGAGATTTTCGGGCTGTAAAATGTCGCGATGTTCACCGGAGCGCAGGGCAGCGATTGGCGGGTTCCCAACGTCTCCCTCATCCTTCGACGCGTTCAGGACGAGCGGAGAGACCTTGCAATGACGCATTGATTCCCGCTCGATGCATGAGGAAACCTTGTAATCGCGGAGAACATGGAAAAGAAGTTAGCTTCGGTTGTCGCAGGTAGGCAATTTTGCGCATGAGTTCAATTATGTCTGACGCGCACGGAAATTCATCCTCTTTATCTCTTCTAAGTCTCAGATTCTACTCGCCACTTTGCTGTCGCCCAGGAGCTTAAAAAAAGTCCGCTTCGGTTATCCCTCACTCGGGTTTTCGTCAAGGCCATATCTGGGTGGCGAAGGACGAAGGACTGTTCAAAAAATACGGCCTCGACGTGGAGCCGATATTTCTGCGCGGCGGGCAACTGGCGATTCAGGCGTTGGCGGGCGGCGATCCCCCTCTGATGAGCATCGGTCAGGTAGTCCAGGCCGGCTTGGCGGGATTCGACCTCGTGCTGATCGCCGGAGTGGAAATTTATTACGATTCGACAGTCTTCGCCCAGCCCGGAATCACGCGGCTCGAACAACTGAAAGGCAAAAGAATCGGCATCAGCGGTTTCGGCGCGGCGACCCACTTCGCGGCGATCATACTCGCGCAGCATCTCAAGCTCGATCCCGACAAGGATATTCAATTGGTGCCGGGCGGTCCCGACGCCGAACGTCTCGCGGCGATGTCGGCGGGAAAGATCGACGCGGGAGTCTTCAATTCGTCGTCGCTGCCGATCGCCAAACGCATGGGACTCGTCGAGCTGGTCCGGATTCCCGACCTCAAAGTCGAGGTGCAGGGCAACGGCATGGCGACGACCCGTGCTTATATCAAGAGCAATCGGGATGTCGTCAAGTCGGCGTTGAAAGGGTACATCGAAGGCATCAATTATATTTTCAGCAACAAGCAGGCGACGCAAAAAGTTTTCGGCAAATACATGCGCACGAGCGACGCCGAAGTGCTGGAGACATCCTACCAAGCCTACATCAATACGACGCCGAGGAAACCCTACCCGACACTCAAAGGCCTGCAGTTTCTCCTGGACCGGCTCGCGCCGACGATGCCGCAGGCGAAAACGGCGAAACCCGAGCAGTTCGTCGACATGAGTTTCTTGCAGGAGCTGGAGAAGGAAGGGTTCTTCAACGAGATGGCGAAGCGCTATCCGGGGAAGTAGAGAATCGGAAATTTATCTGCAAAGAACACAAAGGCCACAAAGTTTCAGGCTCGCTACGGATTCCCCAATAGGAGTAAAAACTGTAAGACTTCAGACAAGACACGTATGGGCTACTTCCGCAACTCATTATTGCTAACCGCTGCCGGGCTCGCACTCGGGGCTTTTCTCGGCTGGGGTGCGACACACAGCTGGACCGGCGCCCTTTCGACGATGTTCATTGTCGCGGTGCTCGCGATCCTCGAGGTCTCCCTTTCGTTCGACAACGCCGTCGTGAACGCGGTGGTGCTGAAGAAAATGCCCCCAGTATGGCGGCGGCGATTCATCACCTGGGGTATCGCCATTGCGGTCTTCGGCATGAGGGTTATCTTCCCGCTGGTCATTGTCGCGATCATCGCGCGCACCGATCCGGTTTCAGCGCTGGTCATGGCAGCCACAGACCCGGACCACTACTCGCGCGTGCTTACCAGCGCGCACATCTCGGTCTCGGCTTTCGGGGGCGCGTTTCTCGCCATGGTCGGCCTCAAACATTTTTTCAACCAGGAAAAGGATGTGCACTGGATCGGTGTGATCGAGCGGCCACTTACCCGCCTCGGCCGCATCGAGGCGTTGGAACTGGGACTGGTCCTTCTCTTACTCTATTTTGTCTCGACGTGGCTTCTCGGCGACGAGCAGTTTGAATTCCTCGCCGCCGGGATTTTCGGGCTCGTCACCTACATCGCGGTAGACGGAGTTTCGGCGCTGCTCAATGTCGAGTCAGCGCTCACCGGGGAACTGGCGCAATCCGGCGCGGCGTCGTTTCTTTACCTCGAAGTGCTCGACGCGAGCTTCAGTTTCGATGGCGTGATCGGCGCCTTCGCGCTGTCGAACAATCTTTTCATCATTGCGATAGGCCTCGGCGTGGGCGCTATGTTCGTGCGCAGCCTGACGATCATGCTGGTGGAGCGCGAGACACTGGCGTCGTATCGCTATCTGGAGTGCGGCGCGTTCTACGCGATCATCGCTCTCGCGCTGATGATGTTTCTGAACGCGGTGAAGCATATTCCCGAAATCATCACCGGGCTGATCGGAGCGGGATTCATCGTGACCGCTTTCATCGCTTCGATTCGCTACAACCGCCGCGCGCGGGCGCTTGACTCGGTTGCCCACCCCAGATTGAATCAGGTCGAAACTCTCTCATCTCAAAGAACGGCAGAGTCTTCCCGCACACAATTCCCGCCGGAGCCCGGCGGGCCGGAATAGCGGAGGGACAAGGTTACGCAGCCGTCGTGACAACTGCTACCGCCCCGCAGCGCGTACGCTATGGCGGCGGCACGGCTCAGGCGTTAATCCTGTAATTGAATTGAATTCTCCAACGGAATGATCCTACGTCTCATCCGACCGAGCCGTTGATCTCGCTTATCGAAGAAAGAGTGGTCGCAAGAAAAGGACAATGATGAGCCCCACGAGACGCCCCAAATCACGTGGCAAGAGTTCAGTTTCTTTTATGACGGATAAGGCAAGTGCTAGCGCTCGCGATAGGAGAGGAGATGTGCGGGATTGTTGGAGTCGTCGATCCGTCGCTGGATAGCTCTCGACTGGAAGCGTCGCTGAGGCTGCTGCGCCACCGGGGCCCTGACGGCCATGGCGTGTTTCTAGAACCCGACCGGCATCTCGGGCTGGGTCACGCTCGCCTGTCCATCATCGACCTGGAGACTGGCGCCCAGCCACTGTACAGCCATGATGCTCGTCTCGCTCTGGTGTGTAACGGGGAGATATACGATTTCGAGCGGCAGCGCAGCGAGCTTGAAAGAGAGGGCTCTCGATTCGCGAGTAACAGTGACTCGGAATTGATCATTCATCTCTATCTCAAGTACGGCGAACGCTTCTACGAACACCTTCGCGGCGAGTTTGCCTTCCTGCTCTACGACAGAGCACTCGGTCGCTTGATAGCGGCACGTGACCGTTTCGGCATCAAGCCGCTGTACGTCGCCCGAACAAAGGCCGGCGGGTGGGCCTTCTCGTCCGAAATAAAGGGTCTGTTCGGAACCGGGCTCGTCGAACGAGAGATCGATTTCAACGCGCCAAGCAATGACGGAGCAACCTTATTCCGCGGTGTCGAGCATGTGCCGCCTGCGACGGCGGTCGTCCTCGATGTCGTCAACGGCACACCGCGCGTGACGTCCTATTGGCGACCCAATTTTCCGCGCGCTTCGGCGTACGACACGTCCCGGACCTTCGAGGAGTACAAGGAAGAAACCGATCGGGTCTTGACCGAGGCAATTCGCCTACGCCTCAGAGCCGACGTGCCTGTCGGGCTCTACCTGAGTGGCGGGATAGACTCGGCGCTGGTCGCCGCGAAGGTGAAAACACTCGTGCGCTGGACACCCCATGCGTTCACGATTGCCTTTGTCGACGAGGGTGAGCCTTACAACGAGGCCGAGATCGCGAAACTCATCGCACGCCATGTCGGGGTCGAACACCATGTGCTGGAAGTCACGACCGAGACGCTCTTGCGGAACCTTGAACGGTGTCTCTGGCACGTCGAGACGCCTCTCGGCTGACCTTGCACCGGTCGGCAAGTACTTACTTTCGGAATTGGCGCAGAGGCACGTGAAGGTCGTTCTGACGGGCGAAGGCGCCGACGAGGTGTTTCTCGGCTACCACTTGTTTCGCAACTTTGCGGGTAGAGACAGCTCTTTTTCGCCGTCTCGACGAGCGTTGCTCTCAGCGTGGTTCTCCCGTCTTCTCGGGAGATTGCTCGTTGCTGCGCCAAAGTCGATCTACGCGAGGGTCTTACCTGAGGGACAGGAGCGCGGGAACGACTCCGAACAGATCGAAGGCAGGACTGCCGTCGTTCAACTTCAGTATCGACGACTCGTCACGCATTTGCCTCGTGTGATCCTGTGCGCATATGGGGATCGAACGGAAATGGCGCATTCGATAGAAGGCCGTGTGCCGTTCTTGGATCACCACTTGTTCGAAGTCGCGCGCGACATTCCAGTCGAGCACAAAATCCGTGATGGCGTCGAGAAATATATCATCAGGAAGATCGCGGAAGGGTTGATTCCCAAGGAGGTCGTTGAACGCCGGAAATGGGGACTCTCGACACGGGTGCCGTCTATGCTGCCCGGCAAGCACGCGGCGCTCGACCGCCTTCTCGCGACCTACGCATCAGCGCCGGCGCTACGGCGCGCGGGAATCTATCGCGTTCATTTCGTGCGAACACTGCGGCTCATCAGGGCGATACCGATACTACCGCGGGCGATCAGCCGGAATATCGATCGCTTCCTATTCAAGCTCTGCTGCGTCCAGATACTACACGCGCAGTTCATCGCGGATGACGCGCGTGAGTTCAGTTGACGGCCGAGCAACCCGGACGCTTTGCTCCGGAGTGCGAAGTACGATTCGTGGCCATGGACCGTAGCATCTCCAGCATACCCTTTCCGCCACCTCTCCGTCGCTCGCCGGCTGCCGACAGTACAGAAGGAAGGGATTTGTGGAAGAGACCGCCTTGTGACCTGCGGCGTGAGCATTGCCGATTTGTGGCGGCGTCCCGCTACGTATGTCGACAAGATTCTGAAGGGGGCCCCAAGGCTGCTGAGCTGCTGATCGAGCAGCCGACGAAGTGCGAGTTGATCATCAATCTGCAGCAGGCAAGCAGATCGACCTGACGGTCGTCCCGAATGTGCTGGCGCGAACGGACAAGGTCATTAATTGATGGGGAGCTCCCACCAAGCCTAACTCAATGGCATGCCGAGGAAACTTACCCGACGATGCCACAGGCGAAAACGGCGAAACCCGAGCAGTTCGTCGACATGAGCTTCCTGCAGGAACTGGAGAAGGAAGGCTTCTTCAACGAGATGGCGAAGCGCTATCCGGGGAAATAGAAAGTACGTCTATAAAGGATTTTTGACCGCAAAGAACGCAAAGGTTGGAGACTGGCCACTGATTTCCAGGTATTTCGGCAATGAGTTGCCTGCCCCTTTCCGGTCCCATTTTTTCGGTCTAACCGCGAACTCGAAACGGGCAGTTGTCAGTGTGTCGGTAAAATGGTCGGTCAATAAATATATATCGGCGGATCCGGCGCGCACAGATCCGCCTCACCCATATTTCTCAGAGCGCTCTGGATGGCACCGATATCGATTTGTAGCGTCGATCAGTTCAATGCTACGGCGATTACCGAGCTTGACCCTGGTCTAGCAGGCGAAATGGGCTGCGGGCAGTAGGGGGATAGGTCGCTATCAGCGCTGTTTTTGGCGGTCAGAATCATTCTTGATGCTTTGCGCAAGTAAACGATATTGTGACTCGTCTGTAATTTGAGAGGTCGAGATAGGCAATCGGCATTTGTCGCCTCCTGCGGCGGCTCACTTAATAGTTCGGCGTCACAGCACAGAACACTTTTATCCATGGCAACGAGTCGCGCATGAAGGTTAATAAAAGGCAGGCTTTCTTTGGCGTAGTTTCAGTCCTTTTGGTTATTGGGTTGATCGAGGTAGTTCTGCGGCTATTGGCGTTCGTGTCACCAAAGGTTGATCAGATGCTTGCATCACCCTGGACCTCTGCTGTTCCTGATGCACGCCTCCGTCATCGACCGAATCCCGCCTACCCAGGTCACGACGCTAAAGGTTTTCGAAATCCGAAAGTACCGGCCAAGGCGTATATCGTTGCGCTAGGAGATTCACAAACTTATGGCGATGGAGTGAAACCAGAGGACGCGTGGCCAAGGCAATTGGAATCAATGACTGGGAAAACAGTATATAGCATGGCCTACGGTGGCTATGGGCCTACTCACAGCCTTGTTCTGTGGGACGAGGCTGTTGCGTTATCACCGAAAATTGTCATCGAGGCTTTTTATGCAGGCAATGATCTGTTTGATTCATTCGACCTTGTATACAACAAGGGGCAACTTCGTGAGCTGAAAAGCTCCGATCCCCAGTTGCAAGCGAGTGTACGAGAAGCGGAGCAGTCCGAGCCCATTGGCAAACGTGTATCGCGAATGTTTGAGATGGGAACAATACCTGTCACTCGTTTCTCCCCCCAGAGGTTGCAGAGATTACTTTCGCAACACTCGAAGATCTACGGCCTTTTGGAAAGGGCTTGGTATGAGACTACGCGTTTGGTTAATAAACCAAACAACACTCCTCAAGAGAAATGGGAGATGGCAAAGGCATTTGCGGCACTGCATCCGGCATACTGCCAGGTGTTTAGTAATGGAGAGTTCAAAACCGTTTTTACAAGCGAGTATCGTCTCTCAGCGCTTAATCTTGGAGATCCCAGAATTGCAGAAGGGCTTGAAATTTCATTGCGAGCATTACAGAGAATGAATGAGTTTGCTGCCGCAAGGAATATCTGGTTCCTCGTTGTGCTGATCCCTACCAAGGAGGCGGTGTTCCGCCAACTTTGGCAAAATCCCTCAATGAGTTATCGCAGCCTTACAGAAAATGAGAAGCGCGTTTGGACGATTACAAAGGACTTTCTTGAATATAACGGCATTGAATATCTGGATGCGTTGCCAGTGCTGCAAGGACAACTTGCGACAGGAATTCAGCCATATCAGGTTTCACACGACGGACACCCAAACGAACATGGACATAAAGACATTGCCAAACTTGTAGCTGCACGCCTAGAATTGTCAAAGACATCGCAGGCACGGGCCGAACAAGACGCTGCAGCGGACGCGGATAAACCGCGCCGCTGAGCTTTCGCGTTAAGCCTACGATTGAACCGATTTCTCCTTCGACTCGATTTTGGGATACCTGAAGCGCCTTATAACCGAATAAAAGCCGCCTACCTAGCGATTTTTCGAGTGCGACAATTCCGCATCCACACTGATATTTAGATCACCTTCGTTTTAATTCCTATTACGAGCTGTGACGAAAACGAGCCCAAGTGGGTATCCATGTGTCAGAAAAATTTTAGCGACAAACGGATGCTTCTTACTCGAGACATTTTCACTAAGCACTTCGGAGCACACTACCCGGATACACGCCCGTGTGGGTGCCGTTTTTCATCAGGACGGAGCCGTTGACGACGGTATATTGGATTCCTTTGGCGCGCTGAATGTAGCGCGAGGCGCCTTCGGGAAGATCGTTGATTTTTTCCGGCGGAAGCAAATCGATCGTCGTTGGGTCGAAGACGAAAAGGTCGGCGGCCAGGCCGCGGCGCAGCAGGCCGCGTTCGTGGATGCCGAAGATCGAGGCCGGCAGGAACGTCAGTTTTTTAATTGCGTCTTCTAAACTCATGATCTGCCGCTCGCGCACCCAGTACGCGAGCATGGTTGTGGCGAAGCCGAAACCCGGGTTGGCGTTGGCGACGTGGGCGCCGGCGTCGGACTGACCGAGCAAGACATGCGGGCTAGAGAAAATTTCTTTCACCGCCTGCTCATCGCCCTGTGTCGCGGTATCTTCGAAGGTCGTGTCCAAGTCTTCCCCGAGAGCTAAGTCTAGGAAGGCGTCGATGGGAGCCTTTGCTCGGAGTCGGGCTAGCTCGTCGATGCTTTTGCCTTCGAGCGGTTTGTTTTCCGCACGAGTGGCTTTCTTGACGGAGATTAAATTCCAGCGGCGGGAGAAGCTAATTGGTTTGCTTTCTGCCATTGCTTTGACCAGCTCGAGCCTGGTTTGCGGGTTGCTAAAGTTCTCCTTGCGCTGTTCCAAAGGCAATGTCATCAGATTCTTCCACGCGGGCATTTCGTCGAACCGGCTCGAATCCTTCAACGTCCAACGCCGCAGCGTGCGTCGTGTGCTGGTCATCGCATACGCCGCATAGCCTTGCCGGCAGCGCTCTTCGACGTCGTTCAATTGCTTGCGCCATAAATCCGGCTCGCTCCAGAAGTGACGGATACTTTCGCCGATCAGTGGCCGCTGGGTCTCCTTGAGGATCGTGTCGTACCATTGGCCGATGCGTGCGACATGTTCGGGTGCGGCGAAGGCGCCGTGGGTGAACTGCACCAGGCCGCTCCGGGCTTCGCCGACCACGCGGCACAGGCGCGCGATTTCGTCGAGACCGGCGGAGCGACTGGCTACCGGCTTGCCATCTTCGCGGTAGTGGCGCTGGTTGGCATTGGTCGAGAAGCCGAAGGCGCCGGCCCGCATACCGTGGCGCACCAACTCTTCCATCTCGGCAATCTCGGCGTCGTTGGCCTCGCGCTCGACGCTGGCTTCGCCCATCGCAAACTGGCGCACGGCGCAGTGGCCGACGAGCGTCGCGACGTTGAGTCCAAGCGGCTTTCGCTCCAGAGCATCGAGATATTCGCCGTGGGTCGTCCACTCCCAGGGAATGCCGGTTTGCAAGCTTTGGCGCGGCATGTCCTCTACTCGCACAAAGGTGCCGATCAACGCATCGCGGCTCTCCGGCTTGCACGGCGCCAGTGTCAGGCCGCAATTACCCATCACAACGGTGGTAACGCCGTGTTCGGTCGACGATGACGCCAGTGGATCCCACCACAGTTGCGCGTCGAAGTGGGTGTGAAAATCGATGATACCCGGCGCGACGGCGAGACCGCCGACGTCGAGCACGCGATCGGCTGCACCGTTGATTCGACCGATCTCTTCGATCCGTCCGTTGGCAATCGCCACGTCGCCGATAAAGGACGGCATGCCCGAGCCGTCGTAAACGCGTCCGCCTTTGAGAATTAGATCGTACATAGGGGTTTACCTCGAAAGTATTGCAGCTTGTGATCGGTGTTTACGACGTTTCGGATGGTTTCGTCAATCGATCAATGGGCGACTCAACCACAAAGGACGAAGTATTCGAAAACCCACTGCAGACCGTGCTTTCACTTGAAAAAGATTTCGCGAAACTCGTCGACGTATTTGCCGTAGCTGTCCCCCCAGCGTGGATCGGCGGGAAAGAGCTTGGTTCCTTCCTTCAGCTCTGATGTCACGTCGCCACGGTCGGGAATGCGGTTGAAGCTTTTGATCAGCTCCTGGCCTTCCTTGGATAGCGCCATATCGATGAACAGCTTGCCTGCGTTTGGGTGTTGGGCTTTAGCGCTGAGCGCAATCGGTTTCAGTCCCGTAACGATGGGTAGCGCCGTGCGTACCCATTCTACTGGCGCGCCGCGTTTCTTCATCGTTGCCGCTTGGTGTGAGTAGACCAGACCCAAGGGAAACTCACCTGCCCCGAGCAGCTGCATGATCACGGTTTCACTGTCGCGAAACGCTGGCTTTTGGGCGGCGAGCTTGCGCATGAAGTCGCGACCCTTTTCTTCGCCAACAAATTTCAAAAAGCCGGTGTACCAGAGCGTTGCGCTGTCCGACAGGCCGAATCCGCCTTTCCAGCGCGGATTGAGCACATCGTCGAATGTTTTTGGCGCGACGTCGGGTTTGACCAGATTCGTATTGTAGGCAATGACCCTCGGGATCGAGTAGACGCTGGTCCAAGAGCCGTCTTTGTCGGTGAAGCCTTCGGGATAATATTGGCTGTGCGGCGAGACATATTTCTGCAAGAGCTTTTTCTGCAGCAACACGCGGACTTCGAAGCTGCTGATCATGATGGTATCGCCGTTGAATTTTCCCGTGGCCGATTCGGTGAGGATTCGGTTCAATAGTTTTTCGTTATCGGCGCGAAAGAGGTTTACGTTGATAAAGGGATATTTCTGCTTGAAAAGTTGGACCATGCCGTTGGCGTCGGTGAGGTTCGTCGAAAGATAGAGGACGAGGTTCCCTTCTTTTTTCGCGCCGGCGACAACGTCCTGTGCGGTCGCGGCGGAAACGTTCAAACTGAATACCGCGCAGCAAATGGCCAAACCGAGCAATAGTTTTTGTAGTTTCATTGCCGGCTCCGCTGACTCAACTCGAACAATTCGATTTAACCACAAAGGTCACGAGGAGCACGAAGCTGAGAAGTCTAACAGATGGTTAGGAGTCCTTCGACGGCGCTGGACGAACGGAGGGAGGATACTAGCGTTTCCGTTCATGCGGAGCATGTCGAAGCATTCCGAATCTTCAGAGCCTGTTAAACATTGCAGGTCTTCGTGGTCAATGTTTCTTTCAGACTTCTTCTTGCAACGTTTGCAGCGCGCGAAGAATCAACTCACGCCTGAACTCTTTTTCTTTTTCCGGGGTCAACTCGGGTTGCCGGTCGGGCTGACGATCCCCCCGGAGGCGATCGCGCGCAGCGAGCCGACTTCTTTCGCCACCGGGATCATCGTGCAGATTTGCGTGACCGGAATCTCCAGTTTTTCGATTTCTTTGCTGATCGCTGCGCCGCAGCGAGTGCTGGAGCCTCAGGTCGAGGTGAGGATCACGCCGGTGACCCCGGCGGCTTTCAGACGCTGAGCTATGTCTTTACCGATGGTCGTGGCGTTTTCCACAGCGGCGTGAGCGCCGCCGGTGGAATGGACGAACTCATGGAGCTTGCCGATCACGCCTTCGCGTTCGAGATCGCGCATGGTGTCGAGCGGCACCAAGCGGTTCGGGTCGCGATTGGCGAATCGCCGTGTCGTAACCGGAATGAACGGCGTCATATTTATCCGCGTCGAGAGAATTCACGCCTGCGATAGGGATGGTCGTGAAGCGCGTCGGCCGGCCGGGCTCGATTTTGTCCGGATTGCCTTCGGGCACCAAGCCGCCGTCGGTTACCAGCGCGATGACCGCCGACTTGAGATTCGTGCAGCGGCGCGGCCGGTTTGCTGCCGGCAAATTGTGGCGGGGCGATCTCTGAATGAAATTCATCGCCGCGCAATTTGGCCAGCAGCATGTCGACGGCGCGCTCGCGGGAGGTTTGGCGGCAAATTCGTTGCGCTTGATGCCGCGCGGCAGATAACCTTCATTTTCAGGTTTGCCGATCGTCTCGCGGCGAACGAGTTTCACTCCCAGCGCGGCCATGCGCTGAAGCGTGGGCACCATGCGGACGATGGTGGCGCCTGAATTGATGATGTAGATATTTTTCCGATACAGGCTCGCGCCGACGTTGTCTTCGTCCATTCCCGCCACGGCCGCGATGCCGAGCTGCTGCTGCGCGGCTTGGCAGATCGCGCCGCAAGCGATTCCATAACGGCCGCTCTCGAAAGCCGGACCGGCGATCAGCAAATCCGGTTTGTACTCGGCCATTTGTTGGATCAATTGCATCGATCGCCTTCGTCTTGGTGCTCGGCGAAATAATTATCGCCGCAAAATATCGTCGCGACGACTTCGCCGTTGCTCGCCGAGCGCTTGTTGCAGCGCGCGGCCGGGGCCGACAAGTCCGGCTTTGATCCGCGGGCCGACGTCGGCTTTGTCTTCGCCGCCGATCTGGGCGAAGAACTGATTCAAGTAATGGACGACGCGGATCTTTTGTGCTCATGCCGTTATCTCCGATGCGCAACGTTCGCTGAATTATCCGAAATCGAATTTTCCCGCAAAGGCGCAAAAGCGCAAACTGACGGGCAAGTCCGTCATTCAAAACTCAAAACGCTGAAACGATTTCTCCTGGAGTTTGTCCTAGTTTTCGTGTCGAAATGAATTTGTTTCTAACTTTGCGTCTTTGCGCCTTTCGGGAATCATTCTGAGTTTCTTAACTCATGTACGTCGTCAGCCGCGATGCGCCGACCTGGCTGATGGCGCCGACGATGTCGCCGATCCAAAGATTCAATTCTTCATTCGCCGGCAGCCAGCGTGATGCCAGGATTGCTGTTGTCCGGGATTGGAGTTGTCCAATGCGATCGTGTCGCCGCCGATGACGCGCTCGACGGCGGGCAGCGTAATCGCATCGCGCGTTAGTCCGGGCGTGACGAGCGCGTTCACGTTCGCCGGCACGAAAGTGATGCCGGTGTCGGGATAGCGCTCCATGATGATCAGCGTCGCTTTCATGCCCATCTCTTCAGCGCGCGTGTAGATCATCATCAAGTCGGTATCGACGGCTCCGCCGCCGATTTTGGTCGCGATGATGCCATCGGCGTTTAAGACTTCTTTCGCCAGACGCGCGGCGAGGGCGGTGTTGCGTTCCTTTTCAGCAATCGTGACCGGCGCGATGGTGAGGACGACGCCGGCGAACCAGAGGTCGACGCCGTGGCGGCGATATAACTCTAGTATCACCGGATGATTCTGCGCGAACCAGGTAAATGCCGAGTAAGAAAACATCAGCGCGCCGTCGAGGATCTCGTTGGGATGAACGATCGTCGGCATGAAGCCCTGGATGTTGCTGCCGTAAAAGACGGTTTCTTTTTGCTGGGTCGGATGCTGGTGCGAATGCATCGGAAAAATATAGGCGATGCGCGGCAAATCTTTCGGCCCTTGATTGAATGCGACGGGCGGCAGCTCGAAGGTTTGCGTTTCATGAGGAGCGACGTCTCTTCGCCGCCGCTGCAAGATACGTCGCGGTTTTCAACCCGGCCTTCTTCACGGCCAAGCGATAATCGTCTTTGTCGGCGCCTGGCTTCGGATAAGGCAGCAAGACGACATTGTGCGTGTTGGCGATGGGGGAGTATTCAGCCGCCGGTCCGCTCATGTCGATGATATTTCGCGAGCGGGTCGCGAGCTGGTCAGTTTCGACCACGGCGACATTTTTAAGCGCGCGCGTCTGGCCGTCGCCGACAAGGCCGTTGGCATCGAGAGCGCCGGGAAAATTCGGCCCGTTCATTCGATAACGCGGTTCGACAACATCGAGGACGCGGATGATGCGGCAGGATTCGCCGGGATGGGCCAGCTCGATTTCGACGCGATCGAAGAGCGGTTCTGGTTCGAGCAGCGAAACTAACTCTTGGCGATCGATCGACAGGCTATGATTTTCGATCGCCGTCTTAGCGCCGAAATGGACATTTTTGATGTGAATGCAACCGAGATCCAATCGCATGGGCCGATCATTATCATTTATCGGCTTGTGTGGGTAGGGCGGTCGTCGGAGGTCTGCTCGATCTCAGGGTTAGGCGTCATGTTGATTCGGGTTTGGCCGTAGTACCCGGTATTTGATGTGGGTGACGAGCGGTGAGCTACTCACGCCTGACTGCTCCAGTTTGAGGTCGGCCGGACTTAGGCGATCCATCAACCGGACGCCGGTGCCCAACAACACGGGAGCAACGTGAAGGGTGAATTCATCGATGAGGCCGGATCCGATAAACTGCCTGATGGTTTCAGCGCCACCGGAAACTCGCACATCCTTGGCGCCAGCGGCGGCCTTGGCCTGCTCTAAAGCGCTCGCGATGCCGTCGGTGACGAAGACGAATGTCGTTCCGCCCTTCCTCTGCCATGGATCGCGAGCGGAGTGTGTGAGGACAAACACGGGCGCACGGAAAGGTGGGTTCTCGGGCCAGCCGACCTCGCCCTCGTCGAACATGCGTCTACCCATCACATACGCGCCGGTGCGCTCGAACACCTCCTTGACAAGTTTATCATCGGGCGAGGTCTCTCCGCCTGACAAACCGAGGCGCTCAAGAAAGCTCGCCGTTTGGAACATCCACTTGTGAATGCCGGCACCCCCGTCGCCCAACGGGTTACCCGGTCCTCGATTGGGTCCGGCGATATAGCCGTCCAGCGACACACCAACGTCGAAAAAGATCTTGCTCATATTTTCATTCCTTTGGATTGACTGCGTGTTGCTCCTTGTGCATGACGCACCGCCGACACAACCAGCAAAAAGTAAAACGAGCAGGACACTATGCGCAGCACGGTGAGTCATTGGCTATCTAACGCATCAGAAAGGCGGTACACCCTGACCTTCCCTACCTTTTAGGCAACCTCTGCTGTGATCCAACTTGCGGGCCGTGAAGTAGCGGCGGGTTATCTCGGCGTCAACCAGCCTGTCCACTGTCTTGCGTCGTAAGTCGTAGAGCAGCAGATTGTCGCCATATCGATAGTGGCTCGGGATGCCGTACATGGAAGTCGTGAGGCCGTCTTCGCCCACCCTCAGCTTCGGCGTGACGACGTCCGCCCGCAGTATTGGATCATGGTAGATCATCTGTAACGCTCCGGCTAAGTCCCACTCGCCCTCAAATACGATGCCGGGCCCGATGTAGGGGCAGGTCCCGTCGAGGATCAGAGTGCTCCCTCCGGGTAGCGACGTGATGTTAGCGCGGATGTTGGCGAGCACCCGCTGCTGTTCTGCATAAGCGGTGATCCAAAACTTGGCGTTGGCGTTGATGATTAGGAACCCGCACACGCATAGCAGTGCGATAGCCGAAGGAAAGACACTTCTGCGCAGCCACGCTGAAGGCAGCAGCGCGCTCGCCAAACCCGTCCCTCCCGCGAAAGACATCGCCACGCCGACCGCTGCCGCAATCGTTATGCGGTTGGCGATGCCCGTCTTATGAACCATGAACTGTGACGTCGTAACGAAGACCGCATAGCCCAGGAAGTAGACGACCGGGCTTAGGGCGAGTACCGTCAGCCACACGCCCGCGGCCTGTGTTCCGTCTCCCGACTGACCGGCGGCGCGGTAGAGGTAAGCGAAGACTGCCGCTCCGAGTGCCACGCCGACGACGAGCATCACTGGGTCGGCGTGGTGCCGCAAGACCTTTGCCACGACATTCGGCAGGGCGATACCGAGGCTGACATAGTCAATAAGCACAGCTCGCTTAATAACGTAGAGCAAATGCGAGGCGTAACCTGTCGCGAAGCCCCCAGCGCGGCCTGTCGTTGCCGCCTTGTACCCTAGCACCAACACCAGCATCACCAAGTTGCTGCCTACCATTGCTGCGACGCTCGCCTGCTCTCTCCAGTCGGACAGCTCTCGAATGTATAACCCTCGCGCGTACAACCAGATCATCGCCGCGTTGAACAGAAACAGCGGCAGCGCCACCTCGTAGGCGAGGGTGCTGCCAAGCAGGCACGCCAGACTTAGTAACTTCCAGCTCCATCGGCGCGCGCGCCTCGTCCGGAGCGCCCTTAAGTCGGCATACAGGCTGGTGAAGTATAGCGCCATGCTCAGGTTCGCCTGGGATGCCGCAACCCAGAAACGGTCGGTCGAGTAGTGCGGCAACAGCCCATAAACCAGCGGTACGGTGAGAACGACGAGGCGCGGCAGTCTTAGCTCGCGGAGTGATAGGTAAAAGAGTAATACCGCGACGACGAAGACCGCCGAGTTGACGAGGTGATATCCGAGCGGGTCAGTGCCGGACACCCGGTACATCCACGCTAGGTGGAGCGCCTGCAGCGGGCGCTGGCGAATATTCTCGTCGGCATACAGAGCGCTGAACAACTCGATCAGCGAGTTGGCACCGGAGTGCGATAAGGCGCTCAGGAATGCCCAGTCATCGCTGTAGAAGCCGAGACCGCGTATGTAGAGGAGGAGCGATATCAGTAGGATCAGACTCAGGAAGGCGCAGTCTCGCAGCGCGATGGCGGCGTGGATCAGGCTTCGATCTGCCATGTGATTATGCCGGTGGAACGGCTCATCCGCACTTTATGCGGGCTGAAGAACTCTGACATTACCGGTGGCTAATCGCTTCCTTCTCCGAGAGTTTTAGCTCAAGAGATCGGGACGGTATAACGTAATATACAGACCAGCTTTTGGCGATATTAATATCGCCAAAGGCTGGCTGCAAGGTAAGGGTCGGATACATAAAGGCCGAGAACCGTTTGCTCTGCTCTCGTTTAGACGGGCTCGAATGCGCATGGGAAGAGGTTCATCGGAAGGAACTCCAGCAGTCGAAAATTGATCAGGTACCCGGATGTGCTCCACATTGCAGACGCGGTAAATTTGATGAAACTGGTGCTGCGCTCCGTAAAAACGGTTTGAACGGCTTGAACTTTTTGAACGAGTTAAATCTAGATCACCTCGCCGGCAGCGGTCCCGCGGCATTGGGTTTCTTGAAAAGATCGATGATCTCCGGATCGCGCTGCAGGTCTTTGATACCGGATGTTAGGCTGCGGCTGTACCGTCAGGTCCTGGCATGTTTTGCGACAAATATTAGTTCGCCTGGATATTTCGACCCGTACGAATTCTTGTCGTAATCCGCATAAACATGCTCAACCTCAAATCCACAGCGAGCTAACAGATGTTCTGCTTCAAATCTGAACAGATATCTCATAGGGAAAGAGTGGACCAAACGTTCTTCGCGGCCGTCGGGATGAGTGACGTAATAGATCAGCTCAACCTGGTTGACTTGACTAAAGCGATCGCTGGCGACGGTCTTGTGGCGCCGGATCACACGACGATCATCCGGCATGGAGAACTCCGGTTCGTCACCGAATTCTTCTCCAACCGCCGCATTCACCAGTAAATCGAGAGACGGATTGAACAGGTCAAGGATCAAGCGACCTCCATCGACCAAGTGGCGACGAATGTTCACGAGACAGGCGAACTGATCGTCCAATGTAGTCAAGATGGAAGGGACGAAACGGAACTGTCACCAAATTGAAAGTGTTTCCGAGGTCGAACGATCGCATGTCTGCCTGTATTAGGCGCGCCCTGGATTCGACTCGTGCCGGTTCGTCCCGGAGCCGCCGGCGGCACACTGCAAGCATGTGCGGAGAAAGATCGAGACCCACGATATCAACGCCGGCGCGAGCGGTCGGAATCAGGATGCGTCCGGTCCCGCAACCCACTTCGAGAACTGGACTCCCAGCTTTCCTCGCTGCTTCGACGAAGAAGGCGATATCCGCCCGAGCACGGTAAGGCACGACGTGGTCGTAGAGATCGGCGATGAACGCGTATTCATCGTATCCTCCAGAGATACTCATGAAATCAACCTACCTGACGAACTATACTAAGTTTTGTGGGCTCAGGCGACGCAGCGATCTGTATCTTTTGGTTCCATCAATTCAGAAAGCACGACAAGGTCGTAACCGTCTGCCCGACGCGGAAAAAATGGCTAATTATTTTGGCGCGTGGGCGACGGCCTCTAGAGACCAAGCCGGATTCTACTGCCGTCGATTCGCTTGACAGGGATTGAGTCCAGATCGATGCCTTCTAGGCATCTTAGGTTGATAGCCCATCCTTCGAAGGGCTCTACGCCTTCAGATAGTTCCGCCGGTGTTGGATCGCTCGGTCGTCTGAAAGACAAAATACCGCATGTCGGACAGAAATAGTCCTTTGCAGTTAGAGAGCCCCATTGATACAGGGTGAGATCCTGCCAAGGCGTCAGCAAACGAAAATTTTCTTTGGCCACGCGATAATTGAGCGCACCTCGCCTGCGACAGATGGAGCAGTCGCACGACTCGAACATGGTCAATCTCAGCCTCGACCGCTTCGAAGCGGACTTTTCCGCAATGGCAGGAACCTCGGTAGGTGGTCATGGCACTTATCCCGTGGTTCAGGTGCGGGCCGGTCGCAGGCTGGAAGTCACCTGCAACCACGTTTATGTACCGTCATTGCCACCCGGAACTGCGATATCGAAGTGCAGCACTTCTTCGCGAGCTCCTAGCTTCGTATATAACTCGATGGCAGGTGCATCGCCGATGTCCGCTTGCACGAAGATGACATGGGCTCCGCGCACTACAGCAATCTTCTTGAGTTCGCTCCGCCTCGCGATGCCCTCGCGCCGGTGCGCTGCCGCGACGGCCAAATCATAAATGTAGATTTCACTGCGCTCCTGCTCGAACTTATGGAGTTCGTAAGCGGCGATGCCGCCGACAACCGAGTCATTCTTCAATGCTGCAAGCGCGATAAAATAATCACTGCCAAGCAAGCGCTCGAGATAGGCTTTACTTGGCCGAGCCGCGCCATAAGCCTCCACCTCGTCGAACGCATTGCCGAAGGTCGTCAACATGGCTTCCATCAGTGCCACGTCGTCGGACGCAAGCTGACGAATGATGAACGGGGCAGGAAATGACATGGTCTATCCAAGTTGCAGCGCAGATCCGGCCCCTAACGCCATGCCGCTCAGCCGCGAGCGGCGATCACCCAAGACCCTTGAGTCAGCCCGATACCAGCCGCGCCGCTCGTCGGCTGCAGCGGCGTGTTAGACCGCGTGCCGCAGACTGGTGCGGTACCCCACCTGCCACAGCGAGACAAACGTGCAGGCCAAGAATATCCCGTCAGCGGTCAGATTAACCGCGCCTGAGAAACCAGAAAGGGCCAAGAGATAGATCATGGCGTAGACGATTCCACCGCCCGCCACAAAGGCCAGAACGCTCCCGAGCCAGTGGCGCCGAAACAGCAGAGTGGCCGCCAACAAGTAGAGCGGAATGAAGAACATATCTGGATAGATCAGCGACTCGTATGCGCCGGCCGGAAATGCGGCTGGTCGCTCCCAGGTTCCATTGAGCACCGAGAAGACTGCAAATCCCTGAAACAATCCCCAAGTGGCGAACCAACATATTGCGAACCATGCTCTTCCGATTTCAGTACGTTGATGTTGCATCTTCCAAGTATCTCTGTCGGTCTAACGTATAGCGTTTTATCCCTAAAGGTTGGCGGCAATCAAGTTGCTTGGATAGCGCCGGAGTATCGCTAAGGGGATAAAACGTGGTTGGACTAAACCGCGGAGCCGCTGTGCTGCTTCGGCTATGGGGATTGTAACCTGGACGCAGTGCCGGCCGAGCATGGCGCACGCGGTAGCGATAGTACGGCCAGCGGATGCTGGTTGAGATCAGCGCCGATGGCTTTTCGCCGATTGCGACACTGCCATGCGGCTTCAGAGCCGGTTTTGGGCAGAGCCAAACACACCCGCGCCAATGTCGGCAGATCGAGAGTCACACCAGCTGAGATGCGATGGAGCCTTGTTCATGAAGAATCCACACGAGGCGAGATCGACAATGCTGGTAGGTCGCCTACGATAATCATCATTCCCTCACAGCAGCAAGGGCAGCGAGCGAGATCGAAACCGCTAATTTTTAGCAGCAATTCTTTGGCTGATTCGTTGGGACGCTGGGGCAAAGCCGGATCAAGATCGAGAAGTTTGCGGCATTGAGCCAAGGCCTGTTTCTTAGAGCGGTTGGCCAGAAACCCGAGGTGACGGATGCGCATGAAGCCATCGGGAAGCACGTGAAGCATGAAGCGGCGGATAAATTCCTGGGCTTCAAGGGTGACTGTTTTTTTTCTATCCCCATCTTTTCGATCTCTATAGCTCAAAGAGACCTGGCCGTTTTCGACTTTGAGGATTCGGTCATTGGAGAGAGCGACGCGGTGAGTGTAGCGGCCGAGGTAATCGAGAACTTTCTGTGGAGAACCGAAGGGCTTTTTCGCGTAGACGTTCCAATCTTTTTGGCGTAAGGCTTTGATGACAGCGTTGATTTCTTCGACTTTTCCTCTATCACCGGCCTGCTGTAACCGATCAAGAAACTTTCCACGAAAGACCCGGCTCAAAGCTTTGACGGGAAACAGAAAGTTTTTTCGCGCAGAGATCCAGCGGCTGTGATCGAAGGACAGAGCGCCGGCGGGGATGAGACAGTGCAGATGAAAATGGTCTTTGAGCGTTTGATCCCAGGTATGCAGGACGGCGATGACCCCCACCGTTCCCTTAAGACGCGAGCGGCCAAACTCAAGGAGCGTTTCGCTGACGGCTTTAAAGAGCAGAGCTCAAACCAATCTTTTTGTGGGCGAGGATCAGACCATTGAGCTCGTGCGGTAACGTGAAGACCAGATGGAAGTATCCCACCGGCAAAAGCTCAGCGGTTTGTTTCTCCAACCACTTGGCTTTGGCCAAGGACTGGCATTTAGGACAGTGGCGGTTACGACAGGAGTTATAAGCCGGGCGCTCAAAACCGCATGAGTCGCATCGATCCAGATGCCCGCCTAGCTGTTGAGTCCGGCAGACCGAGACGGCCTGCATCACTTTTTGCTGAGAGGCCGACAAGCGATGCGTTCGTTGGTAGTTCTCCCCGTACTGGCGAAAAACATCGGCCAGCTCGGGGCGCCCCTGTTTCTCTCCTGCTGCCCGCCCATCCGCGCGCGACAGCACCGAGAATCTGCCTTCTCAGTTTGGCAGTCGCAGCAGATCTAAGGGATTGGCCGTGGTGGTGATCCTGTGCTGGCGAATCTGCAAATAACGCTCGGTACTGGCCATGGAGTTATGGCCCAATAGCGTCTGAATGGTTCTCAGATCCACCCCGGCTTCCAATAGATGGGTAGCAAAACAGTGTCTGAGTGTATGGATGCCGTGGCCTTTTTGGATGCCGGCCTTCACCTTGGCAAGATTGTAGATCCTCTGGGCGTAGTCGATCGATATCGGACCGCCCTTGCGGTTGGGGAACAGGTAAATCGGCGAGCGATGCTCTTTCCAATAGGAGCGCAGCTCGGTGAGCAGATGGAGAGACAAAATCGTGTAGCGGTCCTTTCTCCCCTTGCCTTGCTCCACCCGCACCATCATCCGTTCGCTGTCAATGGCGCTGACTTTGAGCCGGACCAATTCACTGACCCGCAACCCCGTGGCGTAGGCCGTCATTAACAGACATCGGTCGCGCTGTTTTGCCGCGGCCAACAGCAACCGTTCGACTTCCTTCTGGCCTAACACTTCGGGCAGTTGCCAACTTCGCTTTCTCGGTGGAATAAACAATTGCTTGTCGTTCCAGCCCAACATCTGGTGGTAAAAGAACTTCATCCCCGAGATTGCCACGTTGCGCGAACTCGGCGACAACCCGCGTTTTTCCAGATGCAGTAGATAAGCGCGAATGTCGTCTTGCGTCAGTTGGTCCGGCGACCGGCGATAATGCTTGACCAATCCTATCATCGCCGCCAAATACGACTGCTGCGTGCGCGGCGAGAAGTTTCTCAACTTCATCTCCTCGACCATCCTCGTGCGTAGTGCTCCCATACAAAATCCTCCTTGGATTCAAATTTGGGAGTGACGCTATCACGCGAAACAGAAATCTGGGAGGGACTCAAAGCTACGAGAGATGAAGCGCAAAACAGCAGCGGACAAAAGCACTACCGCTGGCATGGCATCCGCCACCGCGCAGCGGTTTAGTTCAACCAGTAATATACAGATCTGCCTTTCGCGATATTAATATCGACGAAGGCCGCCGGCAAGGTAAGTGCCGATTCGGGCTCTAGCAGTCCGTGGTGAAAGTCCGTGTTGGCTTCAACAAATAACAGAAAATTGATTGGATCATTGGTCACACCAGCTAAGGCATAGTACAGTCGAGTGCATGGCGATGGGAAAACGTAAGCAGAGGTTGAGGCAATCGACGATATGGATCGCCACGAGCGATCTGCCGACGACGGCCGCACATCCATTCTATGAGCGGATCAATCAGATTTTGGATAAAGCCGGGTTCGATGCGCATGTGGAGAAGTTGTGCGCGCCGTTTTACGCCGAGCGGATGGGCCGGCCGAGTCTGGCACCGGGTCGCTATTTTCGCCTGCTCGTTGTCGGGTACTTTGAAGGGCTCGATTCCGAGCGCGCGATAGCCTGGCGCGCCGCCGATTCGTTTGCGTTGCGCCAATTTTTGGATTTGGAGTTGCCGGAGGCACCGCCCGACCATTCGACGATTTCGCGCACACGTCGGTTGATCGACTTGGAGACGCACCGGGAGGTTTTCACTTGGATTCTCAATCAGCTCGCTGAAGCGGGCTTGGTCAAGGGCAAAACGATCGGCATGGACGCGACCACGCTCGAAGCCAATGCGGCGCTGCGCAGTATCGTGCGACGCGATACGGGTGAAAACTATCAGGAGTTTCTCACCCAGCTGGCCAAGGCCTCCGGCATTGAGACGCCCACACGCGAGGACTTGGCGCGCCTTGACCGCAAGCGCAAGAACAAGGGCTCCAACGATGACTGGACCCATCCCCATGACCCGGACGCCAAGATCACCAAGATGAAGGATGGACGCACGCACTTGGCGCACAAGGCCGAGCACGCGGTCGATCTGGAGACGGGGGCGGTGGTGGGCGTGACCGTGCAGGGCGCCGATCAAGGGGATCCCACCACGAGTATCAAGACGCTGATTGAGGCCGCCGAGCAGATCGAGGCGGTCATCCCTGAGAGCGATGGGCCAAAAGAGGTCGTCGCCGACAAGGGGTATCATAGCAATCAAGCGCTGGTGGCCCTGGAAGCGGTGGGCGTGCGCAGCTACATTTCGGAGCCCGATCGCGGGCGGCGAAACTGGAAGGATAACCCCGAGGCGCGCAACGCCGTATATCGCAACCGCCGACGGATTAGCGGCGTACGCGGCAAGCGGCTGCTCCGTCAGCGGGGGGAACTCCTCGAGCGGCCGTTTGCCCATCTGTATGAAACTGGAGCGATGCGACGTGTCTACCTGCGGGGTCATCAGAACATCCTCAAACGCATACTGCTACATGCCGCGGCGTTGAATCTTGGATTGTTGATGCGAACACTGTTCGGTGTGGGCACGCCGCGCAGCCTGCAGGGCCGCCTGGCGGCGCTTTTTGCAGTTGTATGGTCATTCGTAAGGTCCTCAGAAACGCTTTGGGAGCGTCTTCGAAGCTGGTATCGACCGATAACACGACGATCGCCTTTCACATGTCTACCAAAGTGGAGCGAATCAAATTCCCGCTCGTGAGCTCTTTTGCCACGGGCTGCTAGGCGGGATAGGGGCAGGCACGGGGCCCTGCCCGTTCAGACGGCTTGAACTTTTTGAACGAGGTAAATATTAGATCACCTCGCCGGCAGCGGTCCGGCGGCGTTGAGTTTTTTGAATAGATCTACGAGCTCGGGATCGCGCGGTAGATCCTTAATACCGCGCTCCATTTCTTCACCTAGAATAGGTGTCGGTTCTTCGCCGACGAGCTTCCGGTAATCCTTGTGAAACTCCGGGTCGCTGTACATCTTCGCCATGGCGGTACGTAGGATCTTTACTTGCTCCGGCGGTGTTCCCGGCGGCAGCATCGACGGCGTGCCGACTTGTCTGAATGTCCGGACCATTGCGAGCAATTTGCGTTCTTTGTCCGACTTGGCAAATTCCTCGATCTCCGGCAGGCCATCGAAACCCGGTTGTTTCAAACCTTTCGGTACTTCCATGATGACGTGCAGATCGAGGGCTTTCTTTGCCAGCAGGTCGGCGCTGCGCGACAGCATCGTGTCGGCGTTATTGACCCGACCGTCCGCCTCGCCGCGGGTGACCGCCAAGTCGAGCTCGGTGCCCGAATAACCGACGACGAACTTGGGATCTTTAAAGCCGATCAGATAAGCAAACAGCCGGCCGACGAAATAAATGGAATGCCCCACCGACTGGGCGCCGATGCGTATTCCCGGCGTCGTGCGCAGCGCTTCGATATTTCTCAAATTCGCTTCCCGCCTGGTGAAGAAGACCCAATGATAGGTACTGTGCGGCGAGCCGAGGTAAATGAATTTGTTCAAATCGTAGAGCACGCCTTTTTCGCCGAGCGCCGCATTCGCCACCAGACCGCCGCCGATGCGGCCGATGGTCAAGCCGTCGGGGCGCGCGTTTCTAAAAATGTGATTGGCCGCCTTGATGCCGCCGCTGCCGCCCATGTATTCCGAAACGATGGTGGGCTCGCCGGGAATATGTTTTTTCAAATGTGGCAGCATCGCCTTGGTCATCATGTCCGAGCTGCCGCCCGGTTCCGTGCCCTGAATGATCGTGATGGTTTTGCCTTGATAGAAAGGCGTCTGGGAGAAGGCGTTGGTGGAGAGAAAAATCAACGACGCGCTCAAGATGGCTTGGGCGGTGAGCTGAAGTCGCAGTCTATTCAATTTCATCTCGAACCCTCCTTTTTCTCTGGATGAGAGGTTCAAATCGTTCAAGCCGTTCAACCCTCCGGATCGAGTCCGGGGTTCGTCCAAACCGTCTGAAAACTTCGGACTGTTCAACGTTCAATTAGCAGTGTGTCGAATATTCTGTCGGTTAAACGACTTGAACGGCTTGAAACTCGCCCTGATCACCGCGGCGGCAACGGTCCCGCGGCGTTGAGCTTTTTGAAAAGATCGACCGTCTCTGGATCGCGCGGTAATTCTTTGAGGGCGCGTTCCATGTCTTCACCCAATAGCGGTGTCGGCTCCTCGCCGACCAGTTTCTTATACTCTTTGTGAAAGTCCGGGTCGCTGTACATTTTCACCGTGGCGGCGCGGAGGATTTTTACCGGTTCCGCCGGCGTGCCAGGCGGAAAGAAAGACGGCGTGCCGATCTGGCGGAAGGTGCGAACCATAGCCAATAGCTTTTTTTCACGCTCCGATTTGGCGAACTCTTCAACTTCAGGCAAACGATCGAAGCCCGCTTGTTTGAGGCCGCGCGGCACTTCCATGATCGCGTGGATGTCGATCATACCTTTGGCGAGCCATTCCGCGTTCCGTATCGTCAGCGTGTCCGGATTGTTTATCCTGCCGTCGATCTCGCCGCGCATGAGGGCGAGGTCGAGCTCGTTGCCGGAGTAGCCCACGACCATTTTAGGATCTTTAAATCCGATCAACAGGGCAAACAGGCGGCCGACGAAATAGTTCGAGTGGCCGACGGTTTGCGCGCCGATTCTAATTCCACTTGCCGAGCGTAGGGTTTCGATACTTTTAAGCCCGGCTTCTTTGCGCGTGATGAAGACCCAGTGATAAGTGCTGTGCGGCGAGCCCAAATAAATAAACTTGTTCAGATCGTAGAGCACGCCCTTTTCGCCGAGGACGGCGTTGGCGATCAGGCCGCCGCCGACGCGGCCCATGGTGAGACCGTCGGGCTTGAGCATTCTTGAAGATATGGTTGGCGGCTTTTGATACCGCCGCTGCCGGGCATGTATTCCGATACGACCGTCGGCTCACCGGGAATATGCTTCTTTAGTTGGCTAAGCATGGCCGTTTGTCATCATGTCCGAGCTGCCGCCGGCTTCGGTGCCCTGGACGATGGTGAGGTTTTGCCTTGGTAGAAAGGAGTCTGGGCGAATGAATGGGGAATGTCAGATATTGACGCATAAATGTAGCTACGAGATGCAAAACAACGCGTATTTGATTAACTTCATATCGATCCTCCCTTTCTTCTTCAACCAGAGGTTCAAAGCCTTCAAGCCGTTCAATCCTTCGACAAGTCTCAGGATGAGCGGAAATACGTGCCGTGCATGGTGAGCCATCGAACCATGCTCCGTTCAAACCGTTCGAAGCTCGGATGTTTTAGCTCTCTCGTGTGTGTGACCTACGCGCCTTTCCGACGATTTGAACGGCTTGAACGTTTGGAACGATTGGAACGATTGGAACTCTTTCAATTCATCGCGGCGGCAGCGGCACGTCCTCGGCCATTTTTTTATAGAGCGAGACGGTTTCCGGATCGCGCGGCAATTCGCGTATCGCTGTTTCCATCTGTTCACCGGTGAGCGGCGTCGGCTCTGTGGTCATGAGCTTTTTGAAATCTTTGTGAAATTCGGGATCCTTGAGAGCCTTCGTCATGGCGCTGCGCAAGATTGACACAACTTCTTTGGGCGTTGCCGGCGGCACGATATAAGGCCAGCGCGGATAAAGAAAGGCGCGAAACAGCTCGATCAGCTTACGCTCCCCATCGTTTTTGGCGAAAGTGTCGAGATCCGGGGCTTTGGGCAACCCTTGAATGAAATTTCCTTTTGGAATCGTGATCGAGGCGTGAAAGTGGAGTTGGTTTATTTCCAGACCTTCGCGGCTGCGTTGGAAGATCGAGTCCGCGCCGTTGGCGCGGACATCCACTTCGCCCTTCGCAAGGGCGATATCGATTTCCGGGCCGCCGTAGCCGACGACCATCCGAGGTTCTTTCAACCCTAGTAAATAGGCGAACATGCGTCCGCTGATGAAGATCGGATGGCCGACTGCCTGTGCGCCGATTCTCAGCCTCGTGGCAGCACGAAGTTTATCGAGACTATCGAGGCCGGATTCCTTGCGGCTGACGAAGACGTAGGGATCGCCGCTTTCGGTCGAGCCGAGATAAATGAGCTTGTCGATATCGTACTGGGATCCAGCGAGGCCGAGAATCGGCCCCGCGACTAATCCCGCGCCGACCGCGCCGATGGCAAGCCCGTCGGGTTTCGCTGTCGAATAAATGTAGTTGACCGCCTTGCGGCCGGCGGCGCCGGGCATATTTTCGACGATGATGGTGGGCTGGCCGGGTATATGTTTTTTTAGAGCTGGAATCAACGCCCGTGCCTGCAAGTCGCCGGTGCCGCCGGGCTCGCCGCCGCGGATAATCTTAATTGTTTTGTTCTGGAAGTAGGGGACTTGGGCGAGGGCGGGGCTCGTGACCAGACAGAAAGCCAACGATAGTAAGAAAATTTCCCAGGGCATTTTTCTCAACTGCATATTCACCCGCACTTTGAAAAAAATTTGCCGAGGTGCGCGTCAGCCGAACAGCAGACCCGACGGCCATCGGGTTTCCAACATGTATTCAAACAGGCCCCAAACGAGCGCGTAGGTGCACGCCGCCATGATCAGCGCGGTGAACCATTTCTCCTTGCCCTCAACGAGACCGTAAAGAAATACCAGTAGAGGCAGGCTGATCACCAACCCGAGAAGCCAGATGCCGACCGCGCCGCCGATGAACCAGCCGAAGTACCCCAGCGTGCGCCGCAGCTCGGTTTGCTGATCTAGTTGGACGGCGCCGCTCTCGTCCATGTCGATGCCGCCGGATGCGCTGCTTCGATGTTGCTCCCAGCCGGTGGCCTCTCGGTACAGTTGCACGAGCACGAGCACGAGGCCCGGAATGGCCGCGACGTAGACGGGCATGATCTTAGCGATGTTGGGCCAGTCCCACCCGACGAACGCCGCGACGGCGAAAATGATCAAAAAGAAAATCGTGAAATCAGCTTTCATCTTCGGCCCTCGCGATTGCCCCGCTGAATGTTGCGGGAGGTGCTTCTCGCCGCGCTTTAACCCTGCCGCGCAGCGTAAAATACAGGGATGCCCCTGCCATGATCAAAAGCGCGATTACCGCCGGCCGGGCGAGCCAGGTAAAGCCGTAGCTCGCCACGGAGCGATAAAGATATTTTTCCATCAAATCGCCCAGCACCAAGCCGAGGATCATCGCCGGCCGCGGGTAACCGAAGCGCCGCATGAAATAACCCAAGATGCCAAAGGCGACGACAACGAGCAGGTCGGCGGGATCGCGGTTAACGCTGAAAGCTCCCATCAGAATGAAGATGAACATCACCGGAACCATGAAGCTGTAGCGAACTTGCGCCAGCTTGGCGAGCTGCGCGGCCAACGTAAAGCCGATCAGCGTCCCGACGAGTCCCGAAATGCCCTGGAGCCAGACGACGCTATAAATAATCTCCGGATTTTTCTTCACCATCTCCGGGCCGGGCAGATATCCCCAGGCGAGCAACGCGACGATAAAAAGTGCCGTCACCACGCCCTGCGGAAACCCCAAAATCAATGTCGTTACAAGATCGCCGCCGTCTTTGGCGTCGTTGGCGCTTTCCGGCGCGATGACGCCGCGCACGTCCCCCTGACCAAAGGTCTGTCTCCCGCCCTTGCAAGTTTGCGCCGCGTGGCCGTAGGCGAGCCAGTCCACGACTTGCGAGCCAAGTCCAGGGACGATGCCAACCCAAACGCCGACGAAACTGCAGCGCACGACGAGCCACCATTCGCGCAACGCGTCTCGGGCACCGTCGAATAGACTACCCTTGAGCGGTACTGGCTGCTGTTCCACGCCGAGCTTGGTGAGCGCTAGGTCCAATGCCGACGGAATGCCGAACATCGCCAGCGCGATGATGCTAATCGACATGCCATCGAGGAGGTAAGGTACATCGAAGACGAAACGCATGACGCCGCTCTGTGCTTGCTGGCCGATGGTGGCGAGCAGCAATCCAAATGCGGCAGCGATGAGCCCTTTGATGGGACGCCGCCCCGCGAGCACGGCAACCATGCTCAATCCCCAGAGCATGACGACAAACAGCTCCGGCGAGCCCATTAAATAAATGATCGGCCGCGCCAAGGGGATCGCGGCGGCGAGCGTAAATGTGCCGATCAGACACCCCATACCGCCCGCCATAAAAGAGGCGCCGAGCGCGCGCCTGCCCTCGCCTTTCTTTCCCATCGGATAACCGTCGAGCACGGTGGCTTGCGAGCCAGAGCCTCCCGGGATGCCAAACAAGATTGGCAGGTAAGCCGCGCAAATCGCACTCACAGAGCTTGCGCCGATGAGAAGAGCGATGCCGGTGATGGGCTCCCACTTTATGACGATCGGCAGCGCAATCGCGTAAACCAGTGGCATACCCAGTCCCTGCGGCGCTACGGCGGTAAAGGTGCCGATACTGACGCCCATGAGCATGGCAAGGAAGACCTTGAACTGGAGGAGATTGAGAAAGCCTTGAACGGCGGCGCCGAAAAGAGAAGGTTCCATTTCGATACTCTTTGCCTCTTTGAATGCCTAGATTGACGACGTCCGGCGACGGCGCAGGATCGTTCGCGCCGTCTCACCAGGTTGCCAGTGCAGCGCCCTTATATGGCTTTCAATTTCCCGACGCAAGTGGTTTCTGACTGAGCAGCTCCAATCGTTCAAACCGTTCAAGACGTTCAATCCTTCGATCCTTCGGCTCCGCTCAGGACAGGCTCCCTCGACTGCGCCTTTAGTCCCGAGCTTGTCGAGGGATCAAGGATGAGCGGAAATACGTGTCGAACTTTTTGAACGACTTGAACCCGTTGAATTCACCGCGCCGGCAATGGGTCGGCACCAGAAAGAGTCTTGAGCAACTCGACAACCTCCAGGTCCCGCGGCGCTTCCCGGATCGCTTTGGTCAATTCCTCCGGCATGAGCGGTTCCGCCTCATCGCCGACCAGTTTGAGAAATTCCCGCTGGAACTCCGGGTCTTTGAGCGCCCTGCGCATGGAGTCTTGCAAGATGTCGACGCGGTCTTTCGGCGTGCCGGGCGGCAACATGTAAGGCGATCCGACTATTCTAAATACCCGCCACATAGTAATCAGCTTTTTCTCTCTGTCGGTTTTGGCAAAGCTCTCGATCTCAGGCAAGTGGCCGAGCTTTCCATGTTTCGCTCCCTTGGGAACTTCCAAGATGGCATGAAAATTCATCACGCCTTTGTCGAACCAGTCAGGATTACGCCTTAACACTGACGCCGCGTTGTTGGCTCTCGCGTCCAGCTCGCCGCGCATCAAGGCCGCGTCTACTTCCGGAGCGGTGTAGCCGGCGATAAATTTCGGATCTTTCAAACCAAAGAAATAGGCAAACATCCGCCCGGCAATATAGGACACATGTCCGACCGACTGGGCGCCGATGCGAAGTCCCGGATAGGCGCGCAGCTTGTCCATATTCCCCAATCCCAATTCTCTTCTCGTGTAAATCGTATAGTGAGTTGTGCTTTCCGGCGAGCCCAAGTGAATGAATTTATCGATGTCGTACATGACGCCGCTCTCGCGCATCAGCTGCAACGCCACGATCGAGCCGCTCAGGGCGCCGATGGTGAGCCCGTCGGGCTTGGCATTGCGAAACAAATAATTCGCGCCCTTGCGTCCGCCGCCGCCGTCCATGTATTCGACGATGATCGTGGGGCTGCCCGGAATATATTTGCGTAGGAACGGCACTACCGATTTCACGCGCATGTCGCCGGTGCCGCCGGGAGCGGTACTGGCGAGTACGGTTACGGTTTTGCCTTGATAGAACGGCGCCTGGGCGAACGCCGGTGTGGCGAAAAATAATAGCGCGCACATTGCGGCTTTGACTGCCTGTTTCATTGTTAATTCTCCTGACATTTTCCCAGGTGCTCCTCTTGAACTCTCAATTCCCCCCTGGTTTATGGCACCGGCAACGCGCCCGCGCCAGCAAATTTCTTGAACAGTTCGATGGTCTCCGGATCACGCGGCAGCTCGCGGATGGCGCGCTCGTTTTCCTCCGGCAACAATGGCGTGGGATCTTCGCCGACGACTTTTCGGTATTCCTTGACGAACTCAGGATCCTTGAAAGATTTTCGCAACGCCTCTTTGATAATCTCCGCGCGGTCCTTCTGGGTTACCGGCGGCAAAATGAAAGGCGATCCGGAAAGCCGGAAGAGACGAAACATCGACAGCAGCTTGCGGGCCCGGTCCGTTTTAGCAAAGGTTTCGATCTCGGGGAGACGGGAAAAGAGCGGGTGCTTTTCGCCTTTGGGGATCTCCATGACGACGTGGAAATCCACCAATTTCTTTTCGATCCATTCAGGGTTGCGCGCGTAGAAGTCATCCGAGTTGGTGATGGCGTCGATCTCGCCGCGCAGCAAAGCGACGTCGCGCTCGGGAATCGAATAACCGGTGACGTACTTGGTGTCTTTTAGACCGAGTAGCGCGGCGAAAATTCTGCCGAGGGTGTAATTGGTATGGCCGACCGACTGGGCGCCGAGGCGTATCCCCGTGGCGGCGCGTAGTTTCTCTAGACTCGTCAGCCCAGCTTCTCGGCGGGTGGCCAGCACATAGTGAGTGGCGCTGTACGGCGAACCGATGAAGGGTAGCTTGTCGAGGTCGTACTGCACGCCAGATTCGCCGAGTACTGCGTTGGCGACCACGCCGCCGCCCACGTTGCCGAGGACCAATCCATCCGTACGGGTCATAGCGAAAATATGATTGGCAGCTTTGCGCCCGCCGCCGCCGTCCATGTACTCGTGGATGAAAGTTGGATTGCCGGGAATGTATTTTTGCAGGAAAGGCAGCACGGCGCGCACACGATAGTCGCCTGATCCGCCGGGAGCTCGGCCGTGCAGGAGCGTGATCGTCTTGCCTTGATAGAATGGGGTCTGGGAATAGGCGGGGGTAGAGAAAAGAAATACCAACGCGCACAGCGCCGCAGATGCGGCCAGCCGCGTTCGCAGTTCATTTGTTTTCATGTCATGCCTCCATTTTTTTGGTGAGAGGTTCAAATCGTTCAAGCCGTTCAACCCCGTTCAACCCCCTCCTTCATCCTCCCCCGCGACGCGGGGGAGGAAAGAGGTGGGGGCTTGAACGATTTTGAACGACTTGAACCATTCGAGTTAGCGCGGCGGCAGCGGTCCTGCCCCGGAGAACTTTTTTATCAGTTCTAAAACCTCGGGGTCCCGCGGCATCTCCCGAATCAGCCGGGCCAATTCTGCTGCTCCCAGCGGTGAAGGATCGTCGTCGACCAGTTTCCTGAAGTATTTAGGGAACTCTGGATCTTTAAAGGCCCTGCGCATCGCCTCTTCGAGAATCTCAACCCTGTCTTTGGGTGTTCCCGGAGGCAAGATGTAAGGCGAGCCGACGCCACGGAATGCACGCCAAACGGCAAGAACCTTTTTTTCCCTGTCGGTCTTGGCGAAGCTTTCTATCTCCGGCAGGTGACTGAGGCGAGGATGCTTAATCCCTTTCGGGATCTCCATAATGGCGTGAAAGTTCATCAGTTTTTTTTCTAACCACTCCGGATTGCGGCGCAAAACCGATATGGCCGCATTGGCTCTAGCATCGAGCTCGCCATTCTGCAGGGCTACGTCCACCTCGGGGGACGTGTAACCCACGATAAACTTCGGTTCCTTCATGTCCAAGAAATACGCAAAAAACCGCCCCGCAACGTAGGAAGTATGACCGACGGTCTGTCCCCCGATCCTAATCCCAGGTTTGGCCTTAAGCTTCTCCAAGTTATCCAGCCCAAGTTCCGTTCTCGTGTAGATGACGGCGTGGTTTTCACTCTCCGGAGTACCGAGATAGATGAACTTGTCGACATCATAGGAGACGCCTTGTTCACGCATGATGCCCAAGCCCACGATTGCCCCGCTGCCCCCGCCTATGGTGAGCCCATCGGGGCGCGCCGAATGATAGAGGTGATTTGCCCCTTTTCGACCACCGCCGCCGTCCATGTACTCAATCACGACCGTGGGATTTCCGGGAATATGTTTTTTCAGAAAAGGAACCACCGCTTTTACCCGAAGATCCCCGCTTCCGCCCGGTGCGGTGAACGCGATGAGCGTGATGGTTTTGCCTTCGTAAAAATTACCCTGAGAATAAGCGACCACGGGTATCAGACCACTCAACGCGCCGATCAAGAGTGCGGCCTTCATCCTCGACTTGCTTCTCGGATTTTTCATAGCTGCTCTCCTTTGACTCGCGACGGCATCGAACACGTTAAACGTTGAACTTGGAACATTGAACTGCCGCAAGGCCTACCGCGCCGGCAGCGGCGCCGGACCGGCGAGCTTGTTAAAAAGCGCGATGGTCTCGGCGTCGCGAGGCAATTCCCGAATAGCTCTTTGATTTTCGTCCGGCGAAAGCGGCGTGGGCTCTTCGCTGACGAGTTTTTTGTGCTCTTTGTAAAACTCCGGGTCATTGAGGCTCTTGGTCATCGCCTGCTTGAGTATTTCGACCCGATCCGCGGGGGTTCGTGGCGAAACAAAGAACGGCGAACCGGTCAGCCGCAGATTGCGAAACATCGCCAGCACTTTTCGCTCTTTTTCCGACTTAGCGAAGGTTTCAATATCGGGCAGGTGACCAAAGCGGGGATACTTGTTTCCCCTCGGAACTTCCATCAAGGCATGGAGATCAATTTTGTTCGCCGATATCCATTCGGGATTACGCACCAGATGATCGTCGGTGGTAGCGAGAGCGTCGAGCTCGCCGGCCATGAAAGCAACATCGCGCTCAGGAGTCGAATAACCGGTGACAAACTTGGGATCTTTGAGAGGCAGAACCCAAGCGAAGAGCCTGCCGATATTGTAAATAGTATGGCCGACGGATTGCGCACCGACGCGCACGCCTGGCGCTGACCGCAGTTTCTCCAGCGTCGTCAGACCTGTTTCTCGTCGCGTCAAGAAAAAATAATGAGTGGAACTATAGGGCGACCCAAGGAAAATGAGTTTATCGATGTCGTATTGCACACCCGTTTCGCCGAGAACCGCGCTCGATACCATGCCGCTACCCGCGTTTCCGATGGTCAATCCATCGGGCGCCGCCGATCCAAAAATATAGTTGCCGGCCTTCCGGCCGCCGCCTCCCGGCATGAACTCATGAACGATGGTGGGATTTCCGGGGATGTATTTCTGCAGAAACGGCACCAGCGCTTTCACCCGCAGGTCTCCTGAGCCGCCGGCGTCGCGCCCGTGCACCATTCTAATAGTTTTGCCCCGATAAAAGTCGGACTGTGAATAAAGGAAGTCAGGTTGCATAACCAGCTGAGTCAACAGCGCTGAGCATAGAATCGGCGTCATGATTTTGATCTTCATGGCGAGTCTCCTTCTCTTACCGCGGCGGCAACGCCCCTGCGCCGGCAATTTTCTTGTATAGCTCGATGATCTCGGGCTCGCGGGGGATTTCTTTGATCACCTTTTCATGGTCCTCGGGGAGGAGAGGCGACGCCTCGTCGCCGGTGAGCTTTTTATATTCGCGCAGAAATTCCGGGTCTTTATAGGTTTTGCGAAACGCCTCTTGGACAACAGCGACCCGATCCTTGGGGGTTCCTGGCGGAAGGACGGAGGGGCCGCCGGCCACTCTGAAAGCGCGCGACAAAATGATCACCTTACGCTCTCTATCCGACCTGGCAAAGCTCTCCAGCTCGGGAAGCTGCTTGAACTGGGGATGTTTGTCGCCCTTGGGAATTTCCAAGATCGTGTGAAAGTCCACCAACCCGCCTTCGAGCCAGTCCGGGTTCCGTTGCGCTATCGAGTCAGCCGCGGTCGCGCGCGCGTCCACCTCGCCGCGCATGAGCGCCTGGTCGATTTCCGGCCCCGCATAGCCGGCGATGAATTTGGGGTCCTTGAGACCAAGAATGTAGGCAAAGAGGCGACCTTCATTGTAGGTAGAGAAACCCACGGATTGGCCGCCGATCCTGACTCCGGAAGCGGCGGTGAGTTTCTCAATGCTGCTCAAGCCCGCCTGTTTCCTGCTTAAAAAGAGCGGGTGATACGAGCTGTAGGGTGACCCCAGATAGAAAAACTTATCGAGATCGTAAAGAACTCCCGATTCTCCGAGCACCGCGGCAGCAACCATGCCGAGCCCGGGGTTGCCGATCATCAAGCCGTCAGGGCGAGCAGACCGGTAGACGTGATTTGCGGCCTTTCGACCGCCGCCGCCGGGCATATACTCGCTGACGATGTTCGGGTTTCCCGGAATGTATTTTTGCAGGAAGGGTATCATCGCTCTCACCCGCATATCGCCCGTGCCGCCGGGCTCGCGGCCCTGAATGATGGTAATGGTCTTGCCTTGATAATACGGAGTCTGGGCCGAGAGGTCGTCGGGCAATAGTGAAAGGCTGGTCAGAAGGGCGGCAAGAAACCGTCCTGCAAAAAGTCCAAGCCTCGCGTCTTTTTAACTTCATGCTTCTTTTGGCTCCTAACGCCGCTCCGGCGTTGTTCGGCCAATCCATCATGTTTGACGAGCAGTGGACCGCGGTGAAGAGATTCTTGGGTCATCGATCGGCAATTAGCCCCAAGCACGGTTGCGGATCGGCCGGCAAGATGCAGGCGACAATGGTAACCTATGGCGAGGTTCGCTCATGGTCTGGGCTTATTCGGATCGGCGCTGATCCCCGTGGCTGGGCGTGCATTGAATATGGCTCTGTTCTGCTTGTCAAGACGTTCTCTCACCTAGCGCGGCGGCAGCGGCCCGGCGCCGGAAAGAACCTTGATCAAGTCGATTATTTCGGTGTCGCGAGGAGTTTCCCTGATGAGCTTGGTCAATTCCTCGGGCATCATCGGCTCGACTTCTTCGCCGACGAGCTTCAAAAACTCACGATGCAACTCGGTGTCTTTGAGCGCCTTGCGCATCGCGTCCTGGAGAATATCGACGCGGTCCTTCGGTGTTGCCGGCGGCACGTACGTACGGCGAGCCGACGGATCTAAAAACCCGCCAGACATTCGAGAAGCTTTTTCTCCCGATCCGTTTTGACAAAGCTCTCGATCTCGGGAAGGTGGCCCAAGCGAGGGTGCTTGGCGCCCTTGGGAACTTCCATGATCGCGTGAAAGTCCATCACGCCTTTTTCCAGCCAATCTGGATTGCGCCGCAATACTGACACGGCCGCATTTGCCCGCGCATCGAGCTCGCCGCGCAAGAGCGCCGCGTCGACCTCTGGCGCGGTGTAGCCGGCGATAAACTTCGGTTCTTTGAAATCGAGGAAGTAAGCGAAGAATCGTCCGGCGATATAAGAGACATGTCCCACCGACTGGGCGCCGATGCGCAGGCCGGGCTTGGCCCGAAGTTTTTCGAGATTGTTTAAACCGAGTTCCTTGCGCGTGTAGATGGTTTGGTGGCCGGCGGTTTCCGGCGCGCCCAGATAGATTAAACTTATCGAGATCGTACATCACGCCGCTTTCGCGCATGATATTCAGAGAAATCGACGCCGCTGCTCATCGCGCCGATCGTGAGCCCGTCCGGGCGAGCGTTGCGGAACATGTAGTTCGCCGCTTTGCGCCCGCCGCCGCCGTCCATATACTCGAGCACCATCGTCGGATTTCCGGGAATATGCTTGCGCAGAAAAGGCACCAGAGCCTTGACTCGCAGATCACCCGTCCCCGCCGGAGAAGTGCTGATAATTACGGTGACGGTCTTGCCTTGGTAAAACGGCGCTTGGGAATATGCGCGATTCGAAAACTGAGTGGCAGCGACAATGCCTGCTGCTAGAAAAAGCCAAATCGGTGGTCTATGCTTATGAGTTGCCATGATCGATCTCCGTGACGCTGCCGGACTTACGGCCTCGGTGAAGGTTCAATACGTTCAACCGCAAGCGCTCAAAGCGTTCCAATCGTTCTCCTGTTCCTCCCCCGCGTCGCGGGGGAGGATGCAAGGAGGGGGATTGAACTGAGCGAAGCGGTTGAACGGCTTGAACGATTGAACACACAATTCACCGCGGCGGCAGTTTCTTTGGGCCCGCGATGATTTTGAACAGTTCGATTGCCTCCGGGTCGCGCGGGACTTCTCTGATGGCCTTCTCGTGATTCTCCGGCAGCAGGGGTGTCGGATCGTCGGCGGTGAGTTTCCGATATTCTTTGGCGAATTCCGGATCCAGATAGGTCTTGCGGAAAGCCTCCTTCAGGATGTCGACACGGTCCTTGGGTGTCCCGGGCGGCAGCACGAATGGCGTGCCGGTGACGCGGAATCCGCGCTGAAGGCAAGCATCTTGCGCTCGCGGTCATTCTTAGCAAAAGTTTCGATCTCGGGAAGTTTGGCGAAGAGCTGGATGGGGATGTTTGTCGCCTCTCGGAGTTTCCATAATCGCGTGAATGTTGACTAGACCTTTTTCGAGCCAATCGCGGTTCCGCGACAGGATCGTGTCCGGGCCGGTGGCGCGCCCATCGATCTCGCCGCGCATCATCGCGGGATCGAGCTCGGCGCCGCCGAAGGCGGCGATGAACAGCGCATCTTTGAGGCCGAGCATGTAGACGAAAAGACGGCCTTCATTGTAAGTGGAGAAGCCGACCGACTGGCCGCCGATTTTGACCCCGGTGGCGGCGCGCAGCTTATCGAGGCTGTCGAAGCCGGCGTCTTTACGGGTGACGAACACCGAATGATACGTGCTGTAAGGCGAGCCCAGGTAGTGGAATTTGTCGATGTCGTAGAGCACGCCGGATTCGCCGAGTATGGCGAGCGAAACCATGCCGGAGCTCAAGTTGCCGATCGTCAGTCCGTCGGGACGGGACGACCGGAACACGTGATTGGCGGCTTTGCGGCTGCCGCCGCCAGGCATGAATTCCATCAGGATCGTCGGGTTTCCCGGAATATATTTCTGCAGGAATGGCACGAGCGCTCTAACCCGCAGATCTCCCGTGCCGCCGGGATCGCGGCCTTGAACGATCGTGATGGTCTTGCCTTGGAAGAACGAGGTTTGGGCCGCCCCAGGCGCGGACGACACCAGTCCGGCGAGCGCACTCAATAAGACTGCTCTAGAAAACACGGCTTTGTTTTTGGATTTCATAAAGTCTCCCCTGGGACAAATCTCTGACGAGGCAACGAGGTTAACGGATGGCCGTCATAGTCTTGCAGGGTGCGCAAAAATGGCCGACATCGCTGTCATTCCGTTGATATTCCAGTAGTCGGCGATGTCGCATTACTTGGGCCCCAACACTTTTTTCAAACGTTCGATCACTTCCGGCGGTTGGCTGGTAAGTTCCTTGGCCAGTGTCTGCAACTCGTCGCCGGCTACCGGATCGAACTCGTAATTTCTTTTTTTGACTTCCGCGCGGAATTGTTCATCGGCCATGGTTTTGGCATAGGCGTCTCGCAGAGTTTTCAGCAGATCCGCCGGGAGGCCGGGAGGGCCGAACATCGGCCTGCCCATGCCGTCGGCGCCGAGCAGCACGGTGGCCAGGCCGCGGCCTGATTGATTCGTCTTATACTTGTCCATGATCTCGAAGACCGTGGGAGTTTGCGGCAATCGAGCATCGCGCGTTTTGCCGGTCTGAAAAATATGATGCACGAACCCATTCTTGCGCCAAGTGTGATAAGGCTCGCGACCGAAGAATGCCTCGATGGTGAAAGCGCGGCAATGGATCTCGCCGCGTTCGACGCCGAGGTCGATGTCCGTGCCGCCTGGATATCCGGTCACGATATTGAATTTTGCGCCGACGGTTTCCTGCAGGAGTTTTGGCAAATACGAATCCGGACCGGTGACTCCGGTAGCGCCGCACTTGGGCGGTTCCTTGGCGGTGCGCACGTCCTCGATGGTCTTGTAAGGGCTGTCCGCGCGCATGTACATCTGGCTGGTGCCGCGTGCCGGTGAGCCGATCCAACTGAACTTCGCCCAATCAAATTGGATCTCCGAACGGCCAATGATCTGATTGAGATAGAGCGACGGTATGACCGAACCGATAATAGTTAGCCCGTCGGGCTTCACGTTGGAATACAGGTGATTGACCGCGACGACATGGCCGGCGCCCGGCATGTTCTGCACGATAAAATTGGGATTTCCCGGAATATTTTTGCCCAAGTGGTCGACGATCAGTCGCGCCCAGAGATCGTAGAGATTGCCCGGCGGCGTGCCGACGATGACGCGAATGGTTTTTCCCTGGTAGAACGGCGCTTGCGCGAATGCGCTCGGAATCCACAGCAACGAACTCAGAATCAACAGCCATGCTTTCTTCATCTTGCATCTCCCGGAAATTAAGAGCTTCTGTCGATCAAGTTCACTCGCAACGGGCTCGGAATCGATTCGCGCCAACGCTTATCGAAATCACGAACGGGCGTCAAGATGCAATGACCGTATTATTGGACGAACCATGAGCGCTTAGGATTCAATACCTCGGTCTTCACAGTTCAATTCTTTGAATTCGTGCAGTAAAAATGTCCGCCGTCGCTAGTTTGAGTCTGATAGCGCGCGGTGGCTTCGCGCATGGCGTTGGGCGGTGTGCCGCGGTGTTTGATGAGCTTCGCAAAGGTTGATTTTCGGGGTGTAGCCTTCCTCCCGAAAGGACATTCCGTGTTGCAGCACACGTACTTTTTTATCACGAGCGCCTCGAGCCAGGGGCGAAATTCGTTGATTTTGTCTTTGTGCTCTTCCAGTCCGGTGAAAAGATATTCGCGCTTGGGGTCGAGGATGTAAAGTGGATTGACGATGCCTTCTTTGGGGATGTCGACGCGGAGCGAGTTCTCGCGAGTGAGTTTTTGAAATTGGGTCTGTCCATCTCGGCTTAAGATCCAATTTAAGAAAAACTTTGGCGGCGTTGGTGTTCGGCGAGGATGCGAGCCAGGAGGCCGGGTCCGTGCCGGCGCCGACAGCGGCAATGCCTTCAAAGTGGATCGCAACGACCGGTAGCCCCTTGGCGGCCAGATCATCGCAATCGACGCCGCCGATGGCGATGGCAAACTTGCCGCCGGCAACCCAGTCGGCGATTTGCGGCAGATTACGCGAGATCGCAACATCCATCTCGCCGTAAAGGCGCTTTAGATATTCCGGGCCGAGATCTTTGCGAAAATAGACTGTGTACATCTGATTGCGCGCGCTGCCGATGCGCAAATCTTGCGAAACAATTTTTCCTTTCCACTTGGGCTGCAAAAGGTCCCAGTAGCTTTTTAGCTCGCTAGGTTTGACGAGATGGGTATTGATGCAGGCGGCGGTGTAGGGCACGGCGCGCCACATGGGAATAAACTTCTCTTCGTTGTCGGCAAACCAAAGCTTGCTTTTGAACCAAGCGGTCGTGTCGAGTACTTCAGGCAATATTACAGCCGGACGAATCGGTTGAAGGAACCCTTTGTCTTTCAGCGTTCCGAGCAAAATATCCGTCCCGCCGAGAACCAGATCGGCCTGGCGCATCCCGGCGCGTTGCTCGGCCATGATGCTCGAAATAACCTCGCTCATCCGTCCCGGTGTATAATTCACTTTGATCTTGGGGAAAGCCTGCTGAAAAATTTCGGTGTAGAGTTTTTGCTGATCGACGCCGGTTGGTCCGTAGATCACTAACCGGCCTTCTTTCTCCGCCGCTTTTTGTGCCGCTTCCCAATCGGCTTTCCAATTCGCCGGAGCTTGGGCGGCGAAAAGCTCTCCTCCGGCAAGTACCGCGAATAGAGCGAAAAGAGTTAGAAAACCGCGGCGAGATGTTTGGCCCACGATTTAGTCCTTATGATTCTATGCCATTCCGAGGAAGCGAAGGGACCGAGGAATTCTACCGTTTTGGACGATTCCCATGGTGATAGACAGTGGTCCCAGCCGGAAATCATGGTCTGACGAGTTACCATCCTCCATTCTCGATCCTCAATCTTCGATCTTCCAACACTCCATCACTCCATCACTCCAGTCATCAGCCTGCTATATCCTCACGATACGCGGCAGATGTTCGACCAGCTCGCCCTTGTTCACCAGCCGGCCTGAGCCAATGACGTCAAAGTGAAGCATTTCACTCTCTTTGAGATCGCGCAGGATGCCGGGTGGATCGTCGCCGCGCTGAACCGCTTGGATTGCCGACAACCAGAGCTTGCGCACTTGGATGACGCCGCGGTCCGAGAAGCCAAGATGTTCTGCCGTTCGATCCGCGATGTGACCCTGACTGATCTGCGCCGCGGCGTCTTGGCCGTTGACCGTCGTCATGTCGAATTTCACATGGGTGCCGCGCAGGAGTGGCGGCGGCTTCGGCGAGTTCCGCGGCGGGCGAATCGTCGATTTGCCTTCTTTGAACGGGTAGAATTTGAGAATGAAAGATAGCGTATTGTAGTCGTCCACCGGCATACGCCAAGCGACGTCGGCAAAGTACTCGTTAGAATCGCCGGGTGGCGAGCCACCGTCGTGGATAACGAGAATCGGCGGCGTGTAGGAAACTTCGCGGTGCCATTCTTTCCCTGGTTCGGGTCCTTGGCGGCGCGCAACGTAGCTGGCGAATAGATCGTCGGCGAGCACTTCAAACTCAGGGCTTTCGGCGCGCTCCGGATTCTGCCGCACGCCATTCACATCGCGGCCATGCAGGATCGTCGCGTGCACAGGATCGAGACAGTTGTCGAGCTGGTTCATGAAGTTACACTCGCGCAGGTAACCATTCAGCGTGCGCTCGCCATCTTCGCGGACAAGGAAGTCGTAGCGTGGAAAGGGCGGCGGTTCCCCGGGACCCATATAAGCCCAGACGATGCCGCCATGCTCGCGAGTCGGGTAGGCTTTGAGCTTGATCTTATCTTTGAAGTTACTTCCGGCCGGCTCGCCGGGCTGCTCGATGCAGCGGCCACTCACGTCGTAGACCCAGCCGTGATAGCAGCAGCGGATACCGCCGCCTTCGATCCAGCCGTATTCGAGCGACGCGCCACGATGCGGGCACACGGGTTCGGTTAAGCCCACTCGACCGAATTCGTCGCGGAACAGCAAAAGGTCTTCCGCGAGGCGGCGGACAATCTTGGGCTCGTCCGTTTTGACTTCGTCGGAGAAGTTTATGGGTAACCAATAACGCCGCAACGTTTCCCCAGCAGGCGTTCCTGGCCCAACGCGGGTCATTGTTTCGTTTTCTTGTGCGTCCATCTGTTGTCTCTCTAGATGATTTGTTTAGATGTCCCCGATCACGTACCACGAACGCGAGTTATTTGACTTCGTGCAGTAAAAAATGACCGCCGTCGCTTTTCTGGGTTTGATAACGCGCGGTCGCTTCTCGCATGGCGTTGTGGGTCGGCGTGCCGCGGTGCTGAGTGTGGGCTTCGACGCTGTCCCACTCGATCATGAGCATCACGCGGCTTGGATCTTCGACGCTGGTGAAAAATTTAATCCCGTGCGAGCCGGCGTAGTTGGCTTTCTTTAAAATGTCGCCGAAGACTTTGATGTACTCGTCCCGCTTCTCCGGTTCGACGTGTTGGCTGAGGATTTCATAAATCATGCGAGCGCTCCTTTGGGTTGTTCCAATCGTTCAAGCCGCTGAAACAGTTCAAGCCGTGTCGTTCACTCACCGATTCAAATACTTCTTCATCATATTTTGCGCGAACTCTTTGGCTCCGGGAGAGAGGGTGAGCAGCCGGCGCAGCACCGGTTCGCTTTCTGCGTGGGAAAGCATCTCGGCGTCGTCGCCGGCGACCTTCGCCAACTCCGCAGCGAATTCTTTGTCCTTTTCGATGCGCGCCATGGTGTCACGATAGAGTTTAACGATTTCCGGCGGAGTTTTCTTCGCAACCTGCAATGGCCGGCCGGAATCGTCAGCCCCAGCAATCGTAATATAGGCCTGCCAGGAAACGCCCGTAGGTTTTTGCCCACCCAATAACTCGTCGAACAACGGGACTTTGGGAAACTCCACTCGCTTTTTCGAGGAGCCGTCGGCTAGCAATCTGCCCTTTTGCACGAAGGGCTGAAAACCTTCGGCCATAAGCTCCTTGAGAGCCACCAGGTTGGACGTCGCGTAGATATCGGTCTCGCCGCGCTGGAATGCCATGCGCATTTCACTGCCGCCGCCGTAGCCGAGAACCCAGCGGACGTTCCACTTGAGATACTCGGCGCCCCACAAAAACATCGCATTCCAGGTGTCTTCGCCGGAGCGCGAACCGACGGCGAGCGCCTTGCCGCTTTTCAAGCGGTCGATCTTGTCCGGACGCATCAGCGCGATGGGTGTACCGCGCAGAATCGCGCCGACAAGATCCCAATTCAGCAGATTATATTTCACCTCTTCGCGGCCGAAGGCTTGCTCGACGATGTTCGTCGAGCTGCCGTAATAAAGATGCAGGCCGTCGGGTTTGGCGAACTGCTCGAACCAGTTGGCGGCGATCAATCCGGCGGCGCCGGGCATGTTGCGCACGGTCACAGCCGGATTGCCCGGCAGATGTCGCTCCAGATATTTCCCGAGCAGACGTCCCTCGGCATCGACGCCGCCGCCGGTCGGGTAGCCGAGGATGATCTGAAGCGTTTTACCCTTGAAGAAATCTTGCCCTCGCGCGTCCGAGCCGGAGTAGACAAGAGCGAGAAGCACCGCCGTCGAAAGTATGAGTTTGCATCCCATGGTGCCTCCGTCGCCCCGCTTTTATTTTATCTCGACGAGCGCCGATTTTAGAATTTTTCCCGTGGGGCCTTTGGGCAGTTCAGGTACGATGCGGACTTTTCGCGGGTATTTGTATCGGGCCAGGTGATCTTTGCAGTAATCAAGCAACTCTTCAGCGCCGATATGCGCGCCGCGCTTCACGCTGACGAAGGCCGCAACCTCCTCGCCAAGATCGGCGTCGGGAATGGCCACAACGGCCGCCTCGGCGACGGCGTGGTGAGAAAGCAACACCGCTTCGACCTCCTGGGGAAAGACGGAATAGCCGCCTCTGAGAATGCGCTCGCGCTTGCGGCCAACGATCTCGACATAGCCCTGGGACGAGACCGTCGCTAGATCACCGGTCTTGAACCAGCCGTCGGCGATGACTTCGTTCGTTTCATCGGGGGCATCTAGATAGCCGTCCATCATCGCGGGCGATTTGATCCAGAGCTCGCCGATGCCGTCGCGGCTGACTGCGTCATCTGTGGCGATTTGTATTTTTACATCCGGCACCGGTTTGCCGACGGCATTTGGGACGTCGATCGGATCGGCGGCGCGAAAAGACAACGGGCGAAATAATTCCGTCATGCCATAACCGCGGACGATTCGCGTCGATGTTTTTTCTTGCCATTCGACGGCCAACTCCCACGGACACGGCGCAGCGCCGGCAACGGCCAAACGCAGGCTGGAGAGGTCGCTTGCGGAAAACGCCGCCGAGTTTAGCAAGCGGCGAAAAATCGTGGCGACGGCCGGCAAAACGGTCACACGATGCTTTTTAATCGCCGCGAAGACCGCTTCCGGCGTGAATCGTTCAAGTATGACAATAGTCGCGCCGGTCAAAAGCGGCGCCAAGAGACCGCCGTTGAGACCCAGTGAGTGTGCCAATGGAACAGCCGCGAGCACTGTATCGTCGGGGGTGAGGCCCATAACCGGTTCTGCCCAGGAATGATTGGCGAAGCTCAGAGCGTCGTGACTGAAGACGGCGCCTTTGGGCCGGCCGGTGCTTCCTGACGTGTAGAGAACTAACGAAGGCGCGCTGACGCTATGGATTGTTTGCCAGGAACCACGACTCAGTCGAATGCGATCCACGGTCGATTTCGGTCTAAGATCGGCTCTGAATGCGGTCAGCTCTTCGTCTTTGATTTGCGGATTAAGCGGCGCCGGCGTTGCTCCTAATTTGAGAATCGCTAGAAATGCGACGACAAATTCGACTCCGTTCGGTAACAAGATCGCAACCCGATCGCCGGCAGTGACGCCTTGGGTTGAAAGATGGTGAGCGAAACCCGCGGCGAAAGCGTCGAGCTCCGACCAGGTGAGCTTGGCATCGTCGCACAGCACCGCCGCCTTGGCACCGAAGCGGCGCGCGCTGGATTCGACGGCGCAGACAAAGTTTTCTTGCATGACTAAATTAGTTCAAAGTTCAAGGTTCAAGGACAGAGGGGCGAGCTAGACTTAACTTTGAACATTGAACCTTGAACTTTGAACCCGTTCCCATCCCTACTTGCCGGTGAAATCTTTGAGGTTAATGCGCTGCCACACTTCTTTCGGTATCCGGTGGCGCGGCGTAAACGCCGCAAGCGAAGGTTTGGCTGTCGCATCGACTCCCCACTTTGCGGTGTTGCCGTCTTCTTTGGTTGACGGATCGAGGTCCGAGCCGCGGGCATTCGTGACGATGGCGATGTCGCGATCCGGTTGGCAGCGCGTCGCGATCGCCCAATTGACCTGCCGGTCGTTGAAAACGTCCACGTCGTGGTCAACCACTACAACCCGTTTCATGTAAAGATCCGCGCCGAGAACGGCAAGGATCGCATTTTTGGCCTGGCCCGAGATGCGTTGCTCGATGGACAGGTAGCAAGTGAACGGCGCCGGCACGCGCACGGCTTTCACCGTTGGCACCATCGCGCGAACGGCGCGGTACAGATTCGCTTCGATCGGCGTAGTCGAAAGCATCAGATGATCGAGATGTCCCACTGTGATGTCTTGAAAAATCGCATCGCGGCGGTGCGTGATCGCGCGCACTTTCACCACTTCGCGTTGCCGCTCGCCGAGGCTGTAGCCGGTGAACTCACCGAAAGGACCTTCCGGCGTGCGCTCGTGCGGCAAGATTTCTCCATCGAGGATCATCTCCGCTTGGGCGGGAACGAGGAGGTCGGAAGTCTCGCACTTGATGAGCTCTAAAGGTTCACCAAGCAAGCCACCCATGATCGCGCGCTCGTCCTCATCGATGGAGCCGATCGCAAGACAGCCCAGCGCAATGGCCGGATGGACGCCGATGGCGAAAGCCACCGGCAACGATTTTCCTTGAGCTTCGGCGGCGCGTTGAAATTCCCACAGATGCTTGGCCAACGTGAGATGAATCGACGTTGTGTCGCGGCTTTTGATCATCAGCCGATTGTAGGCGCAATTCCAGGTATCGCTGCTAGGATCTTTGGCAAAAGAAATGGCCGCCGTGATGTACGCGCCGGCGTCTTCTTGATGATGGAGAATTTGCGGCAGCTTATGAAGATCGATCTGGTCGCCGGTGAGAACCACCTCTTTCACCGGCGCTTTGGAAACCACCTTTGGTGCAATCGGTTTTTCCATCGCGCGAAGATAGGCTCGTTGCATCTCCTCTGGCTTGGCATGGATCGCCGTCGCCAATCGTGAGCGGCCGGCGTGGAGGTTGGTCAGCACGGGAAACTTGGTGCCTTTAACTTTCTCGAAAAGTATAATCGGCCGCCGCTTGGCTTCCTGCTCGAGCTTCACCGTAATCGCGGTGATTTCAAAGGCGGGGTCGACTTCACGGGAGACAGTGAGGAAGTCTTCCGGATGATTTTGTTTGATCAGATCCAGATAGCTACGCAAGTCTTGAGGCATAACGTTTACCTTTTGGAAAGCGGAAAGCTCGTTCGATAATGACCTCAACCTAAAAACTTAGATTCTGCAAAAACAAATCCAATCACTCTTCGACGAAGCTGCTCAGGGCGAACGGAGAGGGCTTTAATAACGTTAATTAATTTCCGTTCATGCTGAGCCCAGTCGAAGCATTCATATCGTTTTTCAGCAGAACCAATCCGAAATAGCATATCTAAAATCATTTGATCACCTTATCCGCCCGGACAAGCACATTCGGCGGAATCGTTAGGCCGATCTGCTTGGCTGCTTTCAGATTGATGATGAACTCGAACTTCTTCGGCTGCTCCACTGCAAGGTCGGCGGGCTTGGCACCTTTCAGGATCTTGTCCACATACGTACCGGCGCGCCGGTCCAAGTCGGTAGCGCTCGGGCTGTAGGTCATAAGCCCACCTGCGTCCACATACGCGCTATTGTGATATATCGCCGGGAGCCGGCTCTTTACTGCGAGTTCTAAAATCTGTGTTCGGTGAGGATTGGCGACGCCGCCCGCCACCTGCCAAAGAACTGCGTCAGCCCGCCCCTTAACTGCGGCTCGGAATGCGGTCTCAATATCCTTGGGACCTAGAACGTCTAGGTATTGAAGCTTTATTGCGAACGCCTTTGCGGCGAGCTCCACCTCTCTTAACCTTTGCGCGTTGTCCGGGAGAGTCGAACTCCCGAAGACGGCCACGCGGGAGAGCTTGGGAATAATCTCCTTCAGAAGCCCCAGTCGTTTTCCGCTTAGCTCCGGGGCAAACGTTGACAATCCGGTGATGTTTCCACCAGGCCGCGCCAGGCTGGCAACGAACCCAGTTCCAACAGGATCGCCTTCATTGGTCATGACAATAGGAATCGTAGAAGTTGCTTCCTTGGCGGCCCGGGTTACCACCCCACCAGCCGAAACGATGACGTCTACTTTGCGACGAACCAGCTCCTGCGCAAGCGCTGGGAGGCGATCGGGTTTTCCGTCGGCAGCCCGCCAGTCAATGACGATGTTTGTCCCCTCCACATAGCTAAGTTCGCGCAGTCCCTGGCGGAATGCCTCGATGCGGTCCGAGTCGGCGGAAAGAGAGCCAGTAATTAGGTATCCTATCCGGGGGATTTTCGTTGGTTGCTCAGCCTGGGCCACAGCCCCACACAGCGTGAATGCGATAACGCGGGCGAAAAGGCCACCCCATTTTCGATACTTCGACATAGCTCAGTACAGGTTTTGGATCCTTCGGCTTGGCTCAGGACAGGTTTTAGATTTTCGATTGTCGGAGCAAGAAGTCAGAATTCGGAGCCAAGACTTTTCATTCATGCGTTTTTTCTCTCCCCAAACTAAAATCGCAAATAGCCAATCTTTATTACTCTGTCGCCTAAGCGAGTAAGTTTAGAAAAAAGAGGGAGGACGTTCCGCGAAGATCCGCCCATGAAGTTTCGACGGTAGATTAATCTTGATCCCAAGGAATGTGCGGTCACGATTTTTCCTGATCCGCAAGCATTTTCTCAAGCGCTCGCCGGAAGGCCAGGGGATCGATCGCTGGGTAGCGGTAAAGCTGCGGCGCAATCGCTTCGAAAAGATCCTTTAGCTGGGCCGGTTCGATGAAAGCGCGATGAAACATCTGCTCGACATCCGTGACGTCGAGCGCGTGACCGCGCTCAATCTTGGCGAGGGCCTGCGCATACAGATCATAGTGGAAGAAGCTCAATTTTTCCTCTTGGGTGATGAACAAGCTGCGTTCCTGCCAGCCGGGAAGCTCGGGGATGAAGTGCGCGGGGCAAGCCAGTTTCACGTTCAGCTCAAGACTTTCTTTTAGCTCGGGCAGGGCGCGAAGAAGGAGGTCATCGTCTGGAACAATATGGATATCCACATCGATGGTACTGGCGCGCCATCCCAGCAAGACTGCGGTCGCGCCGCCGGTAAAATAAAGGCGGGTCTGCTTTGTGGCTCTGCGAGCAAGAGCCGTAATGAAATGATCGATGTCTTCGCGCTGCGCTACCCGGCGCATTCGACGGCTCGCTCGAAGCTTACTAGGCGGCGAATCAAGGCGTTGTAGCGGGAATGAGCGGAATCAGGATCCGAGACGGAGAGCAGTTCATAGAGCCTATGCTCGGGCGGCTTCCCCTCGCATTCGCGGACATTGAGTCCCAGTCGCCGCAGCCGCGGCGCGCCAATCAGCACGAGCAATGCGGCTTCGGACTCCACCCCTTGAGCGAGATGATCGAGACCCTGGCGAATAAGCACACCACCTGGAAACGGACTGAGATCAACTAGATCCATGCGATCGCCATGCTACCAGCTTCGAATCGACGTTGCGAGGAGCGGTCGGTTTATGAATTTCGGACTTCTCGCCAAGAACTTGCGAACCGGAAACATCGAGTTTTAAAAATTTCTTTCGAGCGGCCCACTGTCCTCCAAGTTCAAAATCGCCAATCGGTCACTCAACTCCCTTTGGAATCTGAGGAGGCGAACGCCTCGGAACGTTTTATGCCGCCTCTACACTGACTTTTAACTTCAGCCCACCCTGATTGACGATGTCCTGGAGCGCGAGAGCCACAAAGCTCTGTTCCGAATGTCCCAGGATCTTGGCGAACTTCGCGGCGCGCTCAGGACTCACAAACTTGCGACTCTTCTCGATGTCGCACAAGTGCTGCTTAGAAATTCCGAGCTTCTTGGCAAAATCAACCTGAGACATCTCCTCAGCTTGGCGCATCGCTTCGATCACTCCGCCAAACGTTAACTCCCCGACCAGGCTTTCTAAGAACTGCATCGCATCACTTTTTTTCTTAGTACTCATGGGGGTGCACCTCTATGACTTTCACGATTTTTACTTCGTCTCCCTCAATCACGTAGACCGCACGCCATCTTTTGTTTAGGTAAATGGCCCTTTGTCCTGCGCGGTTGCCCTTGAGCGTATGGTCATGCCAACCCCGCACTTTTCGAACCTCTTCCAGACCGTACTTCTCGATATCATCAACCCACTTTTGAAACTTAATGACTAAAGCTTTAGGCGTCTTTATCAGGTCGTTTTCTACCGCCCGGATATCGACCTGTTTGATCATTAATTAGGGTACCGCTAATTGGTGTACTCATCAACTCTCAGCTCCAGACAACTTCCGTTTTTATCGTTTTCTTAATCGGCAATCACTCCATTTTAGATTTTGGATTTCCAATTGTTGGGGAAGGAGCAATGTTTTATTCATGTCTTTGTCTTCCTAATCGAAAATCTAAAATTACTTGATTACTCTGTCTGCTCTGACCAAGACATTCGGAGGGATCGTCAGGCCGATTTGCTTGGCCCGCCTTCAGATTTATGATGAACTCAAATTTGGTCGGCTGCTCGACTGGAAGGTCCGCGGGCTTGGCTCCTTTAAGGATCTTGTCCACGAAGGTGGCAGCGCGCCGATACAATTCAGGCAGGCTTGGCCCATAGGACATAAGCCCCCCATCATCTGCAAAGCCCCTGTGTTCGTACATCGCGGGGAGCCGGCTCTTGGCTGCGAGATCCAAGATGGGCTTTCTATGCGTAACCAGGAATGTGGAAGCCAACTGGATGAGCCCCTCGGCACGCCCCTTTTTCGCAGCCCCAAACGCGCTTTCGAAATCCTTAGGATCTCCCACCTCCAGGATTTGAAGCCGAAGCCCCAATGACTGTCCCGCCGCCTCTGAAGTTTTCAGTTGGCTCACCTCACTAGCCCGGATTATTCATGGTTAAGCAAATAAGAAAGCCATCGGCACCGTCGAACTGTGGTAAAAATAAGGTTGACGACCAAATCAGCCTTGTACAGCAGACGGAGGAGCGATGGCTACACAGTGTCATAGTCAACTCACGCTTGGTTTTCAATCGAAAATCGTTCTGGATTTCAACGGCGGGCAGATCACCAGCGACTCGGGGCTTTTACTTTTGCGCCAGTTCGACGAGCAACTGGCGCTCACCAAGAAAGTGGGGGGTCTATTTAACGACTGGCGCCATTCAGGGTTCATCGAACACGACCCTCATCAAATGCTCTGTCAGAGAATCTACCAGATCGCCGCAGGCTACCAGGATTGCGATGACGCTGACAGGTTGCGAAACGATCCGACCTTTCAGGCCATCGTCGGGAAAACCGATCCACTGGCCTCTCAGCCTACGCTGTCGCGCTTGGAGAATCACGCCGACTGGCCAAGCATCAGACGGCTCAGCGAGCTTGGTCTTAAGTGGTTCATCGCGCATGGTTACAACAAGCGGGAAACTCCCAAAGAAATATTACTGGACTGCGACTCTACCGACGATCCCTGCCACGGCCAGCAACAATTGGCTTTTTTCCACGGCAAATACGGCGAGCACATGTATCACCCACTGTTTTTCTTTGAAGCCAACACGGGCTGTCTACTCTCGGCCCGGCTTCGCCCCGGCAATGCCTCGGCTTCAGAGGGGATCGCCGTTGAGCTTAAACGGCTGGTTCCCATCGTTAAGCGGCGCTTTTCCAAAAGTCAGATCAGTTACCGCGCCGATGCCGGCTCGGCCACTCCAGAAATCTATGCCACCTTGGAATCCCTCCAAGTCCTCTACGCCATCGGCATCGCCACCAACGCGGTGTTTCAACAAAGAACCGAGCGCTGGCTTAGGCGAGCCAAACGCAAGTATGCCCGCAGCCGCCAAACCGTCAGAGTTTTCTATAGCTTTCGACACCGGGCCCGAAGCTGGCCCAAACAAAGAAAAATTGTGGTCAAAATCGAAGTCGGTCCTCTGGGCACCAACCTGCGTTTTGTCGTTACCAACCGTCCGGGCAGAGCCCAAGACATCTTTGACGGCTATGACGACCGAGGACAGTGCGAGAATCGGATCCAAGAGTTTAAGCGCGATCTTAACTCGGATCGGCTTTCCTGCCACCGCTATCGCGCCAATGCGTTTCGCCTTCAACTCCACGCGCTCGCTTACCAGTTGCTGGTGCTCTTTCGTGTGCATGCGCTTAAAAAAACTCACCTCGCTCAGGTTCGGTTGGAGACCTTACGGGTTAAGCTGTTCAAAGTCGGGGCCCGCTTTGTCCAAAGTGCTCGCCGCCTGTGGTTTCATCTCTCTTCGAGCTGGCCCGGGCGTGATCTATTCGTGGAGGTCTGGCAAACACTTAAAAGCATGCCCCAAGCTGCGCCCAGTTAAGCTGCGCTTTGCGACATCTCAGTGTGGCCAGTTTTCAGCACTCCCAACAGTGCAACTCAAAGCTATTTTCTCAAACGCGTTTTCCCCTCGCTTACTGGGCCAAACGTCAACCTCTGTTATCCTGAAACTTAGAATTCAAATGCTGATTGAAGGCGCATAGCTAACCAACGAAATTTTTTACACCCAAATTTCAAAACCATGAATAATTAGGGCTAGTGGAATGCCATAGGATAGCAACGCGAGAGATTCTGGGAATGACTTCCTTGAGGATCTCCAGCCGTTTTCCAGCTAGCTCATCGGCAAGGACGGTTAGCCCAGTGAGGTTTCCTCCCGGCCGCGCGAGACTGGTAACGAGACCGAGCCTCACTGGATCTCCTTCGGCCATAAAGACGATCGGAATCGTTCCGGTCGCCTTATTAGCCGCACCAACCGTTGCACCGCCCGCGAAAATAACATCAACCTTGAGACGGACCAGATCAGCGGCAAGATCAGGGAGTCGATCTGGGTTTCCGCCCGCCCAGCGCCTCTCAACGACGATATTCTGTCCCTCGACATAGCCCAACTCGCGCAGACCTTGCTGGAATCCCTGGTCGTTGGGCCCCGGCCCGGCGCGCGACACTAGATATCCTATCCGGGGGACTTTCGTTGGCTGCTGCGCCTGGGCGGGGGAACAAAGCGTAAAGAGCATAGCGCCAAGGGTAAAGGACGGTGATTTTTCTCTTCATGTTTTTCTCTGCTCTCCCCACTCGACACTCGTCACTCGCCCCTCTTCTCACTTGATCACCCTGTCTGCTCTCACCAGCACATTTGGTGGAATCGTCAGGCCGATCTGCTTGGCGGCTTTCAGATTGATGATGAACTCGAACTTCTTCGGCTGTTCGACGGGAAGATCGGCGGGCTTCGTGCCCTTGAGTATTTTATCGACATAGACGGCGGAGTGGCGGAACATGGCGACAATGTCAGCCGCATAAGACATGAGACCGCCTGTCTCGACATATTCGCTGTTTGGATACATCGCTGGCAGCCGGTTCTTGGCCGCAAGGTCCACGATCCGTTCTCGAAGACGATCCAACGTAGGCAGTTGCAAGCTGATAAAAGCGCTGGCACCCCCCGTGGTCATTGCCGAAAAAGCGCTCTCCAACTCGTTGGGTCCTCGAACGTCTGCAAGTCGAAGTTGCAGACTCAATGCCCGTGCAGCGACCTCAAGCTCTTTTATTTGCGGACCGTGGCCTTGAGTGCCTGAATCCGTGAGGACGGCCACGCGGGAAAGCTGGGCAATAATGTCTTTGAGCAGCTCCAGGCGTTTCCCCCCTAGCTCCGGTGCGAGGTGGGTTAACCCTGTGATGTTTCCCCCAGGTCTCGCAAGGCTCGCCACGAACCCGAGCTCAACAGGGTCACTACCGTGCGCCATGACGATTGGGGTCAGCTTGGTGACATTTTTAGCCGCTCTAGTTGCGGTAGATCCGCCGACAACCATGACATCAACCTTTAGACGAACTAGCTCCCCCGCCAGGTAGGGGAGCCGATCCAACTTCCCCTCCGCGTATTGGGACTCGATGGTGATGCTCTGTCCGTCAGCGTAGCCCAGCTCTCGCAACCCTCGGCGGAACGCCTCAAGGCGGGCGGAATCAGAAGAAGGTGAGAGTACCGACAAATAACCTATACGAGGGACGTTTTTCGACTGCTGCGCCTCTGCCCTCGCCCCGCAAATCGCCAGTATGACAGCGAGAGCAACAATCCCCACCAATTTTCGATTTTGGATTTTAGATTTCCGATTATCGAAATCAGGATTGAGAACTCGGGCCCAGAGCATTTTCTCCATGTGAGTTTCTTGCCTTCAATCGAAAATCGGCAATCGAAAATCCAAAATCATTTTAGGTGACTCTGCTCCTCACTCGACGACCTTCGGACTCTCCTCGTCCAAAAACTGGTGGCTGCAATAGGGACAGAGAAGCTTGATTTTTTTGTGGCGAAGTTCTTGGCAGTGACAATAAAATTCGCCCTTGCATTGTGGGCAGGTCACCCAAAAAATTTTCGTCACGGATGTTACCCTCTGATTTTCTATCGCGCCAAGCACGCCAAGTAATTAATTTTCCAATCTCTCCTAACTTGGCGTCCTTTGCGCGCTTTGCGCGAGAAAACTCTTTCGGATTCGGAATCTATCGCGCCAAGCACGCCAAGCTCGCAAAGGTTGGAGTTTATCAAACTCCTACTTCGAGTGAATTTCCTTGGTGTCGTTTGCGTCCCTTCGACGTTGCTCACGGCATGCATTGCGCGAGTCATTTATCTCTTGGCTAGACTTTCGGCACTCGATCTAACAGCGCGCGTGGAATGAAATCTTCGAGGCGCGTTTTTTCCATCGCCGTTTTTGGAACGGCGACGCGCGCTTCGTAGGGACGCTGAACCGGTTTGGTGGCGTCGATGATCATCTTAGCGGTCATGATGTTGTCGGTCTGGGACGGATCGAGAGTGTTGCCTTTTACGTTTTTAATGATGTCTACGTCCTGGTCCGCTTGCACCCGCGTGGCCACGGCCCACATGACTTCCTCTTCGTTATAAATGTCGATATCGGCGTCGACGACCACGACGTGCTTGACGAAATCGCAGCCGCCGAGCGCGGCCAGTGCTGCCTGCTTGGTCTCGCCGTCGACTTTCTTGTCGATGGAAATGTAGCAGTTAAAGCGGCAGCTGCCCGACATCGGGAAATGCACGGCTTTAATTGTTGGTACGACGCCGCGGATGAGATTGAAAAGGCTGCCCTCTTTGGGAATGCCACCAAGCACCCAAGTGTCGCGGTGACCGGTAAAGATATGCTGAAAGATCGCATCCCTGCGGTGCGTTATGGCGCTTACTTCGATGACGTTGCGCAGCCGTTGCGGGCCGTAGTAACCGGTGAATTCTCCGAACGGTCCTTCGACTTCTTTCACGTTGGGAAGCACATGCCCTTCGATTACCATCTCGGCGTCGGCCGGCACCATGAAATCCTCACCGAGAGTTTCCGAAGGCGTGAGCCTCAAAGGCGTTCCCATGATGGCGCCGACCTTGGCATAGTCGTCCACACCGAATGGTGAGACATTCAGCGAGCCCAAATAAAATGCCGGATGATGGCTGACGACGATGGCCACAGGCGTCGGCCGGTTTTTCTCTTCGTTCTTGCGATGGATTTGCCAGTTGTGCCGCGGCGACATGTGTAGGCCGAGCTTTCTTGGTCCCTTCACCATGTTGCGTTGGAAGGCGATATTGTAAAAACCTCCATCGGGGTCCTTCATTACCGGCGTCATGTCGATGTACGGCGCCGGGTCCATTGCATGGTGGCGAACGACGGGGAGATCGTAAATATTCGCTTCGTCACCGCGTTTGATGACTTGTTTGACCGGCGCCTCGCTGCGGGGAATCGTTGCCGGCGCAAGCAACATATCCTCGCGGCGCGCATACTCCAGGCTCAGCGGCAAGTCGCCTTCATTGGCTTTCATGCCGAGAGACAGCGCGCAACGCTGGCGGGTGGCGAAGACATTGCTCAGCAGCGGGAAAGCGGAGGGTTTACCGTTGAGATCGAGCGGTTTCTCAAAAAACAGGACAGGAAATTTTTTTTGATTCTCGAGGTGCTGGAGCAGAGCGGTCACTTCGAAGTCTTTAGGCGAGACCGGGCGGTCGATGCGGACAAAGTCATAGGGCAGCCGCTCTTGCAGGTCGTCGAGAAAGACTCGCAGATCCTTGCTCATGGAAAACTCCCTAGGCTATGGAATATTGGAGTGCTGGAGTGTTGGAGTACTGGGCTTTAGGAGCATCACTCCATTACTCCAGTACTCTGTTCCTCTATGCCTGCCAGCTGTGCCAAGGCTCTTTGTGTGTACACTTTGGCCATTTTCTTCCGATACCAGTAATCCAAATCCGCATTGTCGAGCGGGTGGGCCACTTTCGCTGCTGCTTCGGCAACCGCGTCGATCAACTCCACAGTGACTTTTTTCCCTTGCAGTAGTGCGGCGCTTCGGTGAGGACCTTCGGCGCCGACGCGACGGCCGTTAACACAACGCTTGCTTGCCGGCATTCGCCCTGGTCGTCAATATCCATCGTCGCGGCGACGCCCAAGATCGGAAAATCGAATGATCCCCGCCGGCGCAATTTAAGATAGACATTGCGCCGGCCTAAACTTTCCGACGGTATCAATAATCCTTTGAGCACTTCCTCTTTCGCTTTGGCGGAATAATCAATTCCGTCGTCGCGGTATAGGTCTTCGAGCTTCATGCGGCGCTCGCCCTGTGGACTTACTAAAATTGCTTCTGTTCCCAAGCTCACCAACACCGGCGAAGTGTCCGATGACGCGATCGCCAGGCACTTCGCGCTGCCGGGCGCGACCAAACAGATGTCGCCGTCCTTTTTCATGCAGAAGCCGACGGCCTGGCGCCAGAAAAAAGTTTGATCATAATAGTTGCAACGAGTATCGACGAGAACGTTACCGCCGATGGTTCCCATATTTCGCAGCTGGGGCGTCGACACGGATTCCGCGGCGTGAGCGAGAGCGGGGAAATGTTTCGTAATCAGGCGATGATGCGTAACCGTCGTCAGGCTTTCGCCCGCGCCGATCCAAACGCCTTCCTTGCTCTGGCGAATTCCCTTCAGCTCGCGCAGCGCTCTGAGCGAAATTAAATGGCGCGGCGTAAATTGCCCCCGCTTCATTTTTGGATACACATCTGTGCCGCCGGCGACGAGCATCGCGTCGGCGCCCAAGATCGGCCAAAGCTTTGGTCGCCTGCTTCAACGAGCGAGGTTGATAGTAATTAAATTCTGGTAGTCGAAGCATGGTTTGTTACACGTGGTAGTGACTTAGCTTAGTTCCTCTTTGGTTCAAGGTTCCCGGTTCAAAGTTCAAGGTGTGGCGGGGACGTCGAACATTGAATGTTGAACCTTGGACCTTGAACAGTCGATTCATTCTAGCTTTTTTGTGTCACTTCGATCCCTTCGCCCGGATGCCACTTGATCGGCGCCGGAAATTGAAAATCGGGAATCGAGATCGCCTTCAATCGACCGTCGAGTGCGCGCAGAATTTTGTCCGGCGTGATCGGAACTTCATGAATACGGACACCGATCGCGTCATGGACAGCGTTGGCCACCGCGGGAACGACCGGCAAGAGCGGTCCTTGGCCGGCTTCTTTGGCGCCGTAGGGTCCTTCGGGATCGTTGGTTTCAACCAGAATGGTTTCGATCTCCGGCGTCTCCAAGGTCGTCGGGCTTTTGTATTCCAATATCGACGGAATCTTGTGCAGGCCGTTTTTGCGGAAAATCTGCTCCTCCATCAACGCTTCGCCGAGAGCCATGTAGACGCTGCCTTCGGTTTGACCTTCCACGAGTAACGGATTAAACGCACGTCCACAGTCGTGGGCGATCCAAACTTTATCTATTTTGATTTCGCCGGTGACGCTGTCGCAGTGAAGCTCGACGACGGAAGTAGTGAAACTATAGGCCGGTGTCGGGCCGACGCCCGAGCCCTTGAAGTCGCGCGGGTTTTTGGGCGGCCAGTAACTTCCGGTGGCGCCCAGCGTGCCGTACTTGCTCTCCGCCTTAATTACGGCGTCCGCAAAGCTTATGCCGCGCTCCCGCAGGCGCGCGCTGCGAACTTTGCCATCGGCGAATTCGAGATCATCCGGCGGAACTTCCAGCGCTTGGCTCGCGGCTTCGAGGAGCAGCGGCTTGAGCTTGCCACAAGCCTGAATCGCCGCGTTGCCGGTCATCACGGTCACTCGGCTGGAGTAGCTGCCGAGATCCACCGGAGTCAAGTCCGTATCGGCGGTCAGTACTCTGATGTCGGCGGGATCGAGGCCGAATTCTTCCGCGACGGCGTAAGCCAGAATGGAATCCGATCCCTGGCCGATATCGATAGAACCGCAAAAAACCGCGACGCCGCCGCTGCGGTCGAGCTTAATCTGCACACCGGAATGGGGCATGTTGTTCCAATATATCGGCAAGCCCGCGCCGCTGATGTAAGAGCTCGCCGCGAAGCCAACGCCATGGCCGAAGGGCAGCTTGCGGAATTTCTTCTTCCACTCGGCGCGCTCGGCGACGCGCTCGGTGCATTCGCGCAGGCCCGTGCTGCTGACGCGCAAACCGTTCACCGTGATGCTGTTGGGGCCGACGAGTTGTTTCAGGCGCAACTCGATCGGATCGATGCCGAGCTTTTCGGCGATTTCATCGAGCTGAATCTCCATGCGCGAAGCGCGGCTGCGGCGTGCCGTGGCCGCGCTTGGGTCCGCAGGCGGGCTTGTTCGTGAAAACGCGCACCCCTTCGAACTT
>CAWDPO010000009.1:0-157681 GCA_963804165.1 uncultured delta proteobacterium | reverse complement strand
TATACTCAGGCAATCATGTCTGAGTATGTATTTCCCGAGATTGGCGGGCGGAACTCGCTAGCAGTCCGCGACGGCCCCGGCAACAACAAAAGTTTCTCACCGTAGGGGGTGCCTCTACACGCGTCAAATCGACCAAACCAGCACAGAAGGACTCTACCAGTACAAATATTCGCACCTTCGAGACTGAAAGGGCGCGGTGGTGTGGCGATCCCTGCTCGAAATGCGGCGGCGAGCGACGAACATGAGCATGCGGGCTTCGTCATCGGCGGTGACTGCACCGGCAGATTTCAGTTGGTTGGACTACTGGCCGCAGAGGGCGGGCCTCGGTAGCCATAGCCGATGCGCCAGTAAAGTTGTCCGACATTTCGCCCGTCGATCTCTAGAGTTTCCGTGAAGGTGTCCGTCATACGCTCAAAAAACTTATGGTAGGGACGCCTCGTTAATCTCTCGGCGCGCAAATCCACCAGGATAATGGTTCTGCTGACCTGAGCGGAGCTAGGAAACCAATACCCCCACATGAGACCTCGATCACCGAAAAAGTGAGTTCCACCACCGTTCTTGAATCTGTTGCCGTCCAGTTGATCGTAGAAAGCCAGCTCGCTGGTGATCATATACCTGTCCATTCCAACCACTAGAGCTTTGGCGCCGGTTTCAACCTCGATCTTCGTTGGACGCATCGATTTTCATCCCCACCACTTTCCAGGCAACCAGGAGCCGGCCTTTTGACATCGCTCCCGCCCACGGTAAACCCAAATTGATGTAATAGAACCCGGCGCTCAATAAGAGAAGGAGCGCCGTCAGATTCGGCACCCATCGCCGCCGCACGAGCAGGAATATTTTCCGGTGGGTAAACCTCCCGCCCATGGTTTGCGCTACCCACGGAATAATCGCTAGCCAGAGGGGGGCCGTCCAGTTCAGTTTAGGTTGGTGGAGGAAGCTAAAAGGCAAAAATACGGATAGTGGCACGAGCGTGAACATCGAACCAAACGGCCGTTGACATCGATAGTCCGGCGTCTCTTGACCGGCGCGGTGTTTTCCGTCGCCGGTGGCAGAAGAATTTCGGCAACTGCCGCCACACCCAGGGGAGTGAGCACCAGCAGAATGGAGCCAATCAGGAAAGTCAGTGAAAAATCAAAATTGTCCGACCAGCGACGAGGGCCTTGAAAGACAAACGAGGCCCATCCCACTCGGCGTTCCAGATGAGTACGGGCAGAAAAAATGGCTCAGGAAAGAGCGCCGCGAGATAATTTTCAACGCGAAACCACCACTGCCTTGACCGTCGGTCAACGAGCAAAAAACCCGCGGTGGTGAACGCCAGCAACAAGATCGTATATTTCGACAGTAACCCCACTCCCATGCATAAAGCCACCCCAAACCAGGAGCCACGGCTTTCGGCGATCAAGGCACGGTACAGATAAAAGAGGCAGCCCGCCCACGCGGCGAAAAGCGGCGCATCAGGAGTAATGAAAAAGCCAAAACCAAAATACAACGGCAGCGGCCATCGCAAAAGACGACGGAACGCGGCGTTAAGATAGAAAAGTTGGCGGTCAAGCGAAGATAATCCGGCCGCGGAGATTCCAGGAATTAACGCTGGCAGAACAACGGCAAATTCTGATCTCCCGAACAACGCCGTCGAGATCCAGATGAGCCAGGCAACCATCGGTGGGTGATCGAGGTAACTCCAGTCCAAGTTCTGCGCGTAGTTCCAATCGTAGGCTTCCTCGGGGATCAAATTCACCGGACCCATTGCAGCTAGCCTGAACGCAACGGTATACCCGACAACTAGATCGGAGTCGTCGCCAATGATTCGGCGATGGAGATATCCACGAACCCTGCGCAAACACGACTGTGATCACGCCGAAGAACTGGACGAGATGCGCCCGCGAAAGCGGCCACAGAATCGCCGGTTGAAACGGCCAATATGAGCTTTCCAGTAAACAGGGAAAGAGGATGCCGCGAAAAAAAAGCGCCAGTAAAAAAATAATGGCGAAGCGGCCATAAAGAACTCGGACATGCAGGTCATCGACCGCAACCGCAGAGGTGTGCGCGAATATTCCTCGCGCGATCAGCGAGTAGCCTAAAAGCGTTCCCAAAGTAAAGCTAAGCAGATTGGTAGTGACGGTAGTAAACCATTGGCAGATAACCCGTAAAAAATTGCAATGTCTAAGATCGAAGCCAGGCCTGCGCCTGACATCAACCGGACCCCATGAGGTAGCCGGTGAATATCAAGATTACGCGGAAGCGACTTCATCTTGGCTTATGCAAGACTTGACGGGAGTAGTCTGCCATTCAAAACAACTTTTTTTTCGCTTGTGCTAGCTGGCCGAAGTCTTTTGATAGATTATTGCACTTCTATCGTCTTTTGTTTTTTCGTCCAACATAATCACAGCCATGGCTTAGTTATGTAGATTGACGGGCGGTCTTAAGCGTGGAAAACTTTCCTTGCTTGGCACTTGTTATAGTACACCAGTGAAGTCCGAAGGGGAGCGAGAATGTACTCGCAGAGGAGATTATACGGACAGCGTGGTAATTCTGCCGGCCTCGCACGTCTCGGTGGTAAGGGTAATTAAACCGCGTCTTCCGGGCGTTCGTATTTGGCTTTGCCCATGCGTTCTTTGATCGTCGGATAGGCCACGGTGAAGATGGTGAGCGCAATGAGCCCAATGACCGTCGGGAACATAAGCCATTTGGCGCCGTAGGCGGCGGTAGAAATCCACAGATAATTTTCCGCGATCTTGCCGAGGGTGAGCCCCAGTATCAACGGCGGCCGCGGCCAGCCGAACTTGACCATGCAAAAACCGATAAAGCCGAAGATCAGCGTGGTGATGACGTCGTTGAGATCGTTGTTCGCGGTGAACGAGCCGATGAAAACCAGAAACATCAAGAACGGAATCAACAAGGTGCCGCGAATGAACGTCAAAGCCGCCAGATGATTCAAGATCAAGAAACACAACCCAGCCACGATGATGTTGGAGATAATCAATACCCAGACCATCGAGAAAGTCACGTCAAGGCGCGACTTGAGCATCTCGGGACCGGGATTGAGACCGACGATCAACATGGCGCCGAGCAGCAGCGCCATAGAGCCGCTGCCGGGAATACCGAAGGCAAGGGTCGGAATCAAGTCTCCGCCACGGGTTGAATTATTCGCGGTGCCTGGACCGAGCAGGCCTTCGACTGCACCTTTGCCGGCGCGCGATTTGTCTTTTAAACCAGCCACCGCGTGCGCGTAGGAAATCCATTGGGCGACGTTGGCGCCCAGAACGGGAAGGACGCCGAAGTAAACACCGATCAAGCTACAGCGGACCACCAGCCAGAAGTGGCGAAAGGTGTCTTTGACGCCTTCCATCACGCCGGTGAGTTTCCCTGGGCTTCCGCTCGCGATGCTGGTGCCGCGCACAGCCAAATCAACGATTTCGGGAATCGCAAACATGCCGACGACGACCGGAATAATGTCCAGGCGGTCCCACAGATACAGAGAGCCAAAGGTGTATCGGAGGGAGCCGGTCTGCGGATCGACGCCGATGGCCGCCAGCATCAAGCCAATACCGCCGGCCAAAAGCCCCTTGATCAAAGATGTTCCAGCCAGGGTGCCGATAAAGGTTATGCCCATGATCGCGATGATAAAAAGCTCCGGGGAGCCGAAGAGCAGCACGAGCGGGCGCATGATCGGAATCGAGAGTGCGAGAGACAGCGCGCCGATTATAGCGCCTACCACCGAGCTCATGATCGCCGCGCCCAAGGCACGCCCAGCCTCGCCGTTTTTCGACATGGGATAGCCGTCGAGTATCAAGGCGGCCGAAGATCCCTCCCCGGGGATCCCAAAAAGAACGGAGGTTAAATCGCCAGTGGTGCCCGTAACGGCGAGCATGCCGAGAAGAAAAGCAAACGCCGAAATCGGTTCTTTAATGTTGTAGGAAAATGGCAACATCAGCGCCAATGTCGAGAGGCCGCCGATGCCGGGAAGAAGACCTACCCAAAAGCCGATAGCGATACCGAGAAGCATGTAGCCAAAGGCTGGCCATGCGAGTACTTGCCAAAATCCTGAGATAAAAGCCTCAAGCATATGGATCTCCTTTGACTGCGAATTCCTTGGAGCATGCGCAATATTTTAATATTGGCATGAGCGTCAACTGCGTTTGCCGTGAGAAGTCGAAACATTTTTTCGACGAATGCAGAATAAGTCGTTGGATACCACTGACAACGCCATCTAAGTTGTAGTAGCCGCGCGTAGACGGGCGTGATTCTCTCAGTATTCGGCCAATGCCATCCGAGAATTGTGGCGCCGACAAAAAAACCAAAAAAAGTCAAGTCAAGTTTCATCTTCAGACCTCGCCATGGCGCCGGTAAAGGAGACCGCAGATTCTTCATCACTCGCTTTCGTATTTGCTTTCATTCTGCCGCGCACGGTGAAAAACAATGACGCCGTTGCCAAGAACAGCAGCGTGATGACCGCCGGGCGTCCGAGCCAGGTGAAGCCATAGCTTGCCACGGAGCGATATAGATATTTTTCCATCAAATCGCCCAGAACCAAACCGAGAATCATCGCTGGCCTTGGATACCCGTAGCGACGCATGAAATATCCCAGGAGGCCGAAAGCGACAACGACGATTAGATCTGCCGGATCGCGATTGACGCTAAAGGCTCCCATCAGGATAAAAATAAACATGATGGGAACCATGAAGGAGTAGCGAACCTCAGCCAGCTTGGCGAGCTGCGCGGCCAAGCCGAAGCCGATCAATGTACCGATGATGCCAGATATTCCTTGCAACCAAACGATGCTGTAAATAATCTCGGGATTTTTCTTCACAAGTTCAGGCCCGGGAAGATAGCCCCAGGCGAGCAACGCGACGATAAAGAGCGCGGTCACAACACCCTGAGGGAAACCGAGAATCAAGGTCGTAACCAGGTCGCCGCCGTCTTTGGCATCGTTGGCGCTTTCCGGTGCAATAACGCCTCGCACATCGCCTTTGCCAAACGTCTGTCGTCCGCCTTTGCAACTCTGGGCCGCATGGCCGTAAGCCAGCCAGTCGACGACTTGGGAGCCGAGTCCCGGTACGATACCCACCCATACGCCGACGAAACTGCAGCGCACGACAAGCCACCACTCACGTAGGGCGTCCCTCGCGCCATCCAATAAACTTCCCTTGAGCGGCACCGGTTGCTGCTCAACGCCGAGCTTGGTGAGCGCTAAGTCCAAGGCTGAGGGAACGCCGAACAGCGCGAGCGCGATGATGCTTATCGAAATGCCATCGAGCAAATAGGGTACGTCGAAGACGTAGCGCATGACGCCGCTCTGCGCCTGCTGGCCGACAGTTGCGAGCAGGAGACCGAATGCAGCTGCGATCAATCCTTTAATAGGACGCCGTCCCGCGAGCACAGCGACCATGCTCAAGCCCCAGAGCATAACGACGAAAAGCTCCGGCGAGCCCATGAGATAAATGATCGGTCGCGCAGCGGGAATTGCCGCGGCCAGGGTGAAGGTGCCGATCAGACATCCTAAGCCCCCAGCCATAAAAGACGCGCCTAGGGCACGCCGTCCTTCGCCTTTCTTTCCCATCGGGTAGCCATCGAGCACGGTGGCCTGCGAGCCGGAACCGCCTGGGATACCGAAAAGGATTGGCAAATACGCGGCGCAAATCGCGCTGACCGAGCTGGCTCCGATTAATAGCGCAATGCCGGTGAGGGGTTCCCATTTGATAACTATCGGAAGCGTGATCGCATAGACTAGGGGCATGCCCAAACCCTGCGGCGCCACGGCGGTGAACGTGCCGATGCTTACCCCAATGAGCATGGCCAAGAAAACTTTGAGTTGCAGCAAGTTCACAAAGCCCTGAGCGGCTGCGGTGAAGAGAGATGTTTCCATCCGGATATCCTTCTCTCAACGTGGTGATTCTGAGCTAACGATCACCACGTCATTTTAGAGTGAAGTCAAAAAGGGAATTAAATATCGCATCAAAAAAACTACGGGCGGTTCTGGATAGAGTTCATCCAGCCCCCGATAATTGATTAAGATGCGAAGGAAACCGAAAAAATGGGTTTAAATGAGAAAGACCCGATGCAACTTGTGGAGTTCTAAGACCTTATGCGATGACGAGACGGGGTGAATAGAGGACTGAGAGAGATTCAGTCGAAGAAACGGAGTATAAAATGCATAAGCATCAATTGCCGATTCCAGGATGTTATTTGCCAGGCCGGCATGCTGGATCCAATTTGGCGAGAGAGACTTGCCCCTCTGACTGTAACCGCTGTGTTCCGATTCCAACTTTAGATCTTCTAGTAGATCTAAGCCAGAGAGAACGACCCAGCAGAATACGAGCACTACGGCCAATGGTTTTTTGAACATTGGCTGGAGAATATCAGCCCGATACCATCGAATGTCAAGCCTCCGTGAACGAAAATTTCACGGAGCGGTCTATCGCTATGACCCAAAAAACGACGATTAATACGGTTAACCCCACGTGCATGGGCAATGTCACGATAGGCAAATCGCCTTGTTCTAGAGCTTGCCCGGTTTAGATTCTCAAGAAATGAAATGTTTCTCGAAATATTTCCTTGCACGCTCTTCATCGCCCCGACACGAGCACCTTGTTGATTTGCTTGCCATCCATATCGACGATCTCGAAACGTAAGTTGTTCCAGCCAAAGGTTCGGGCACAGAGGGGTACGCGACCCATCTCACTAAAAAGGAAGGCGCCTAAGGTTTGGAAGCTGTCTTTTTCTCTCCCTGCAGAACCTCGATGTGAAACGGTTCCTTGAAAATATCGACCGAGAGGATCCCGTCAGGCAACCAGGGAGCCATATTTTCGTTGCACTGCTTTTAGGTTCCGTCAGCTTGGTGCCGAACGGCACATCTCCTGCGGTCGCTTCAAGCAAATCGTGATGGTGAGTAAGGGGTCGGTGCCGCCGTACTTATCGACGACGCAGCATGCCGAACGGCAGGTTCGCCAGCGCGATACCGAAAATAACCATCAACACCGACAACGACGCGGTGCGCGCATCGACGGCGAATTCCTTTTCGATCACGGGCAACACGGGCTGGGTAATATAAACCACAGTGAACCCGGTAGTGACCAACAAGAAGACCAACGCTTGTGTCGAGGTTTGGGAGGTCGGGTTCATTCTCGGCAGTGCGGGTGACGCCATTGCAGGCTGGAACGATCGATCCGCTTGATAGAGCGGTTTGAGGAGGCGTTAACGCCTCCTTGACGGCAGACTCATTTCGGCGAATTTCAGAAAATTATGCCAAACCGAGAGGTGATTTTGGCTTAAAAGCATAGTTACGGACCATCTTCGAGCTGCTGGCGAACTTGGTGGATCAAGTTGACAGCTCAGTTGCCACCGTCTGCGCGAAGCGATTTGTTGTGCCGCCCATCTCGCTCACCTCAATTGCCTTTTCGTGTATCAATTCTTTGCGCGCGTTGCGAAACTCTTTAGCGCTATCGAGCAAGTCTTGTCTGTTGATTCCCAGTCGAGCCATACGCTGCTCATCAGATAGTCGGTCGATCTTTAACGCTTCTTCGTGACCGTATCGCTTGAAGGCCAGAATATATTGAGCGCCCCTAGATACATTGCGGCAAAAGCGATGACGATGAGAGCTTATTTAAAAGACCGTCTATCAGGGTCAAAGGAAATGATGTGCCCAGGCTCGCCGTGGGGCTTTGGAGTTCGAGAAGCCTCAAATAGCCGGTTCATCTCGGCGAAAGCCTCCTCAGTGATAGCGAAGTAAACATCAATGTTTGAGATCATGGGACATCTTGCGCTCGCGAAAGTTTGGCATGATAAAATGCGGTCTCGCCGGGTTCGTTCGGTCTCTGGGGGAGTTGCGTTCCATCGTTCTACCGTTGTTTCGGAAAGTGAGGAGCGATATCCTTTACCAAAGCTGCAGTACGTGAAGCGACACCCTCAACATCCTCGGAAATCTCCTCAAAATACTCGTGCAGTTCCCTGCAGTTTCACCGCAAGATCGACGGGAAAGTACAGCGACGCATCCTCTAGGATTTCGTTGAATCGGTTCTCGTAGATATCCAATATTTTCGCAAGCGACTCGCGCATCTTAAGTGCCTCGTCGGCAACTGCAATCAACGAAAGAACAATCTCGGCTCGCTTGTCGCCAGCGGCAGGCGTAGCCTCCAACAGTTCTGTGTTGGTCTCGTACAGGCTTTTTGTATCTTCAGGACTTGGCTTTCCCATACGCCAAACATAAGTCACTCCTGCGGAACCTAACGTTATGCCGGTGAGCCGTATTCGGAGTAGAATCATGAATCCCTTGACCTGACCATCGGGTCCAGCGGCGGGTTAAACTGCACTGCTACTAAGCCTATTCAGTCCAAGTACCCGCGGTTGGGTCCCAATGAACATCAATTCGTAACCGCTCCGGCACCGGTGTCCTCAAAATGGTGAATGGAATGTAAGGTTCGCCCAACTCCCAGTTTGCGGGATCATCAATCGGGGTATAGCGAACGGTCGTGGTATGCTTTGTATGCTTTGCGACTAGGGTAACGACGGGTTCATCGAGATTCCGAGTCTGCACCGACTCGGGCCCGCGGGAGGGAGGCACAGCGAGAAACGAATTTGGATCGTCGTCGATCCTGACAACGATTCTAACTGGCCACGGTTTCGGAACACGCCATTTGGGAACGTATAGTTTGAAGAGAACGCCGCCTTCCCAGGCTTGCCAACGTAACTTGTTGTCCGTTTCTTTGGACGGATCCATAAGTGAGACTTCTCTCATTGGTGCTCCCTCAGAATTTTGTGCCGGCGAGCTTTACTGATCCGAATAGAAGCCATTGTTGATTACCTGGACAAACCGTCTCTCTATCACTATCACAGCGTGTCGCAGCACTCAGATCGATATCTGCCTCAAAACGAACCGCGCCGCAATGACAACAGCCGCCATAGGTTTTCAGCATTCTTTGGTCCTCACTGAGATTTCCACGATATTAACGTTTTGGGTGAACCGCTCTGTCGATCTCACCCAATGGTTAGGGTTTTAAATCACGAAGCCACTGAAGAACTGAGATGAATTTATCGGTGCGCAGCTTGGCTTCTATCTTGACTGAGCTCTGCCTTCAGGCGATCCGATTCCTCCGCGAATTTTTCCGTCCACCCCAGCTGGCTCTGCAGCCGGTCGTGATCCTGAGCATCAAAGTCTTGGATCCCCTTTGGCCCAACCCCCGGCAAGAAGCTCGCCAGGTACAGATAGCAGCACCGCCAGCGCTCGCGTTCTTCTTCGGTAGTAGAACTCGCAAGCACTGCTAATAACGCCAGCTTTAATTCTTTTTTGGTTGCTGGCAGGCACGACTCATCCATAAGCCAAGGATTGGACTCGTTGCTGAGAACCTCAGCATATGCCTCGAGGATCTCGTTCAGTCTAGCAGCCGTAGGGTGTTGTGCTTCCTCAGTCTTTTTGAAGGGATTCCACATCGATCAACCTAATCTTAGCATGTGCGGGTCCGCCGGAAGAGGTTTAAGGCCGATGAAGTGGTACCGCATATGCTTGGGCGCCTGCAACCATCACAAGATTGTTTGGGAGTTCAATGAAGACGTGATCAAACTCGACAGGGTGACGTCGGATGCCTACCAAGCGCTCGCAAAGATTCCTAGGCGCAGATTGAAGGTCGAGATAGGGTCGTGGCGTGTTGTCACAAATGGCCAACCAGTTCGCCTCCTGCCTCCGAAACTAGGTTCGTTTAGCATCTGAGTCTTGTGGAGCACTACGAGTGCCATTCGTGCTGCCCACTCCTGTTCTACTGATTCTCCCATCCAACCGGGGCCGATCAGGCTGTCGCCACGTTGCTGGAGGAGGTCCCGCACGTGGTCCGTGTCCATAGCTGGATCACCGTATTGGAAGAGTGAGGGGTCAAGGATTGTCGCCGGATACTCTCGGTTTTGAATGGCGACTGCGTGAGCGTAGCGCTGGGGAATCGCTTCGATCACCTCAATTCCGATACGCTTTCTGGCAGTCTCAGCATCAAGATCGGGGCGCTCCCCTTTTCTCAGCGACATCGGATAAGTTAAGAGCGAAGTGGCGTTTGCCAGCGTCCACAGCAGATGGCGAAGCACCCAATTCTCAACATGTTGCTTGGTTCGCCCCTTCCCTCGTGGTGGCACATCGAAGGGGATGGTCTTCAGTCGTTGCTGAAGATCACGTGCAGACGCAGCACTCCACTCCCACATACTCTCCTCCGGCAACCCTGACTATTGAGTACACTAGTCCGGGTATTGGGATAGCCAAAAATCACGGCAAGGTAAAATTTACTTATTCAATCGCTTACTTGTCGAGTCTCGATTCTCCGTACCGCCACAATACACTGTCAGCGCATTTGCAAAACACTTCCAAAGACCAGATCACTGATGCACGGGACGCTGCCGCCCCAGGCTTTCTGGTTTCTGTTTATGTCAGAGAAATGCGTGGACACAAGCTTCAGTGCGATTCCATGCACTATTTACAACATGAACCTAGTCTATTTGACAGCTCCAATCGCCTGGTGACAGAATTCAATCCGCTTGGCAGGTGTGTGTTCGTAAGGAGATCGAATGGCTATCTCGAAAAGTCGAAGTCGTGCCGAAGAATTCCGGCGCGGCATTCGAAGTGAAGAAAGGACAAAGACTCAGGATCGCGGGAAAGAGTATCGTCGACTTCGTGGCGTTCAATCTGCACGATTTGACCGAACGGTTCGATCAGGCGCGGACGAAGACCAATCAAGTCAAGATTTTCATCAGCGCGGGAGACATTCTTTACTCAAAGCGCAACAATCCGATGTTGACCATCGTCGAGGATACGTTCATCCGAAGGGCCGGCATGATTTGCAGAAGGGGATGTGCAGCCGTAAGCGCTTTGAAATGGTAGCGCAGGGACAATCGAAGCGCGTCTTTGCTGAGGGAGTCGATATCAACCCGAAGAAGGCGGAAGAGATTCCCGATCATGGATGCTGGGAGAATCTGAGCAGCCGCGGTCAAGCCGTGGAAGATTGCGCCGGACGACGTGCCGAGTCCGTTCAATATTTTTCAGTGCATGCGCATCGATCCTGAAACCGGCATCATGTATGACACGATGATTCGCCCGAAGGACGAAGCGCACGTCGATTTTCGCGCCGAGATGGATCTACTTGTTGCGGCTAGCGCATGTCCGGAGTCGGGCAGGGGACAGGCGATACGAGTGGAGATCTACAATGACTGATATTGCGCGCTCGGTAATCTTGCGCTGCGACGATTACTCGAGTGTCATCCTGAGAAGCTAAGAAGCGACGAAGGATCTGTTTTTGTATTCATTAAGCACAAGTGGAAAAAGTAACGCTGTGCAAAAACTCCCTCGGAGCCCTTCGACTCGGCTCAGGGCGAACGGATAAGTACTTTATTTCTAATGATGCGCCACCGTTCGTGGTGAGCAGCTTGTCCTGAGCGAAGCCGAAGGAAACCATGAACGGTGTTTTTACACAGTCTGTCGTTAGGATGACACTAGACGGCCCCGTCAAATCCGCCTTTAGATACAAACCTCAATCACGCCGATACTTCGAACGTCAACTGCTGTCGCGCGGCTTTATGATAGGCGTCGATGCACGCTGCTTCCGATTTTTCTTGGGGCGGAGCGACGATTCGCGCGCGCGCGGAGAATCTTACCGGGCTGACATCGAACGGAAAGGGATCCATGATGACCGAGCCAGCGGCGTTGGGTTTGATAGATAATCTTACGGTCTCGTTGCTGTCATAGGAAACTCGCACCGGAGCGATCGCGTATTCTTTGAACTGATTTTCTGACGCGTAGCCGTCACAGCAAAAGTAAAGCGACAACAAGTCGAAAATCTGCAGCGCCATGTAGTTATATGCGAGCTCGTTTTCAAAGTTGGGATTCTTGGCGGCAAGAACTTTTTTCATTTCCGCTTGTTTGGCTTCTAAATCCTTCTTGGCGTTCTGCACGGGCTGGCTTCGCTCGCGGAGTCGGCCGGCCGGCTCGATGAATATGTTGTAACGGTTGTGCCAAAGTCCCGTGCGGTGCATGGAAACCAGCAGGCCGGCATAGGGGTTTTGCGAGCTGAGCCAATCGACGTTTTTAGCGTACGCGTTAAGCTCTACCTCTTCGAAATTGGGCACATCTTCGCGGTGCGCGTAAGGGCGGCCCTTTTCGACGTTCATCGGCGGGTTGCCTTCCCACTCGCGATAGCCGCTGTCGTGATAGGTGGTGGCGAAGACCATCGTCTCGTAGGGCCGCAGCTTGGAGAAGCGGTCATTGCCCCAATGGGCGGCAAATTGGGCCGACAGTTCGGCATGATCTTCTTGTAGTGCGACGTAACATCTTCCATCTTTAAGCTCGCGGATAACCATGTTTTGCCTCCTTGTGGCGACTGATTACTGGATAGGTTCTGAAACTATTGCCTTGAACGGTCATCCCGATCTTCCCCCACCGGGCGGGGTATAAATTTTACATCCCCAGGGATGTTTTATTACGGCGATCAGATGCCACTGGGCACTTCGGTCACGCCGAGCTCTGCGGCGAGCTCTTCCAATTCCGACCATGTGTCGGTGTCGATTTCAACGCCGTTTTGTCTCTGTATCGCTTCTCTGCGCCGGCCGGCTTCGCTGGGGAGCAGGATTTCGCTGAAGCCGGGAGCGCACTGGGTCGATTTTATGAATGCGATCAATTCATCGACTCGATCGTAGAAGCTGTTCAGGTCCTGAAATTCTTCCACGGCGAATGCCTGGAGAAAAACGCCATTGACGCCGTGGCCGCCTTTGTCCCACCAGTTTTTTCCCGGCCCATTGCCGGAAAGTAGACCGCCGAGGATTTCGGTGACGAGCGCGACCCCGGATCCTTTGTAACCGCCGAACGGCATGAACACGCCACGCGGCGGGCCGCGAAAACTCTTGAAATCGGTGGTCGGCTGGCCATGGCCGTCAAGCAGGACGCCGACCGGTATTGGCTCTTTCTTCGCGACGCGTTTCTGGATTTCACCCATGCTCATCGATGCGGTGGCAAAGTCGAGGATGATTTGTTTACTGTCGCGCGCCGGAATTCCGAAGGCCATCGGGTTGGTGCCGATAATCGGCTTCATGCCGCCGTAGAGCGTCGTGGTTGCCGAACCTGTGCACACCGCGCCCATGCCGATCATGCCCTGGTCGGTCGCCATTTCCATGTAGTCGGCGAGGCGACCGGTGTGGCCGGCGCGGCGCAGCGTCACGATGCCGGCGCCGTGTTCTTGCGCTTTTTTGATTGCGAGTTCCATCGCCATGTGCGCGGCGACTTGGCCGATGTAGTGACGGCCGTCGATCACCGCAGTCAGTTTGCCTTCGCGTTCGATTACAGGCCGAGCACTGAGGTTATAGGTTTTGTTCGTGACGAACGCCAAATACTGATTGACCCGCGTGACCCCGTGACCCGCGTAACCTCGCGATTCAGCCTTGACGAGCCATTCTGCCACCAGATCCTGCATCGACGGCCGGTACACCGCCTTCGCTCAAGCAACCGGCGGCAAAAGTCCTCAAGCTTGACGGGATCGATTTTCGGCACGAGTTGGCTCGTTAGTTTTGCCGCGCCGGGAAATAGCGCTGCAACCACTCATGAACGATATTCGTCAGGCGCGGGTTTTCCTCGTTGAAGGTAAAGTGATCGACATCGGCGAGCAAATGCAGCTCGGCCGGTTGTTTGGCTTTCTTGAACATCTCGATGGACTCGTAGGTCGGCGTCACCGAGTCATTGGCACTGTGCAGCAGCAGCAGTGGGCGAGGCGAGATATTGCCGACCTGATCGTCGGCGCGGAAGTCATTCATGCTCTGCGCCGTCTCGGCGGGAAATTCCATGATCGAGCCGCTGCTCATGCGATTGCGCAGCTTCTCCGGGATCGGCACGATGTCATAACGCGGCACCATCAGAGACTTGCCGGTGCGTTCGCGGTGGCGCTTCCCTTCTTCGAGCATGTTGGTGAACTTCGCCCAAGCTTCCGGTGTTGGATGCTGGCCGCGGAACTTGCGCTCACCGTCGCCCCAGCCGCCGCAGGAGATAACGGCGGCGACGCGCCGATCTGCGCCGCCGGTGAATACAGCCACCGCCGCGCCGAAGCTACTGCCAACTAAGGCGATTCTTTGCGGGTCGACTTCCGGGCGCGTGGCCAAGAACGAAAGCGCGTTACGCGTATCGGCGACTTGATCCAGGCAGATAATTCTTCCGTGCTCGCCTTCGCTCTCGCCGCAGCCGCGAAAATCAATGCGCAAAGCGAGATAGCCCCATTGGGTAAACTGCTTGGCGACAACGGATTGGCCGTGGCCGTCTTTATTGCCGCCGAAACCGTGCAGGACGATAAACGCCGGCCGACGCTCGCCGGCCTTGTAATCGGGTGGCGTGTCGATGAGACCGGCGATCTTCAATCCGTCGGAGTGAAAGTAAATGTTTTCTGCCATTGGCCTAACTCCTCTTTTCTTTTTGCTGAAGTTCGTTGCCCCAGAGTTCTTTCAGAACGCCGGTCTTTTCCAGTTGCTCGGCGAAACTGTTATCGATGATCTCGGCGGGCTTTTTTCTTATTTGAGTACCGTCCTCGCGCGCCAGCTCCACCGCCTGCGCGACGGCATTAACCGGAACCAGCAGGCGGCGGTTGACCAGTGTCTTGGCGTAGGCATCATAGGCGGACTGCAGGACTTCTTGGTCGTTGATGCTGAGAATTTTCGCCAGCGCCGCTTTGCTCCTGTCCGGATTTTTTTCGACGAAGTGAATCGTTTCCGCCAAAGCCGCGACGAATCGCTGCACCATGGCCGGGCGTTCTTTCAAGCTCTTAGCGTTCGTGAACATGGAACTGTAGACCGCAGGCACATCCAATTCATTAAGATTGAATATCAGCGAGAAACCGTCGCGTTTGGCGCGCACGTCCAAGGGCGGCGTGAGCAAGGTGGCCTGAGACAATCCCTGCAGCATGGCGTTGTACGGTTCGAGCTGTCCGGTGCCGCCGATGTGCAGGAGCTTGACGTCCTGCGTGGATAAGTTGAATTTCTTGAGCACCGATTTTGCCAGTTGGTCGGTCAGACCGCCGGGACGAGAGACCGCGATGGTTTTGCCCTTAAGGTCCAGAGGTCTTTTGATCTCTTTACGCCCCATCAATACCCAGGGTAGACCGACTAAGGGAGAGCCGATCAGTTTACCGTCGACACCCGCGGCAATGCGCGGAATCATCGGATCGGCGGAGCAATAGACGAATTGAATTTCGTCGGCGGATAGCGCGGCAAGGCTCACCACGCCGCCGCGCAAGGTCACATGTTCGACCTTGAGTCCATACTTGTCGAAGAGACCGTTGAAGAGAGCGGTGTAAAAATGGATGAAGCCGCCGGTGATCGAACAAGTGCCGACGCGGGTGCTGATCGGCGCTTCGCCGGGCTTGGATAGAAAGGGATTGGCCTGGGCGCTGGTAATAAATATAAATAATGGAAGCACGACTAGCGAGAAATTTAGTAGAATCCGCCGTGAGCGGCCGACTGGGTTACTTTCCCTTCGACGGGGAAAGGTTAGGATAGGGGTGGCAAGTGTGCGAGGGTGACTGTTCACCCCCACTCTAGCTCTCCCCGGTCGGAGGCTGTGTCGCAATGTCATCCTGAGGCGATAGCCGAAGGATCTCGTCTGCGTAAGTAGAGGCCAATGCGAGATTCTTCGCTGACGCTCAGAATGACACCGAAGCGACCTTCGCGATTGCGACACAGTCTCTCGATCGGGAGAGAACAGAAAATTAAGGAGGCGAGAATTGATTCCTAATCTCTCCTTGAACTTTTTTGCGACCATCACTCGCTCACCCCCACGGCCCCATGAAGGGTTCGCCGAGATAGGCATTCGCGTCGCCTTCCAAGGCTTCCGGCCAGTGATTGAGAGAATATGTTCGCCTCATTTCGTTTGGTCTCGGTTTTCCCTCCCAACCGATCTGCTCCATCGCGTAATAAAGTTGCAGGGTGTGGCCGTCGGGATCGCGCACGGTGGCAGAGAATTCGATGCCCGGGTGAAGTTCCGCTGGAATCGATTCCGTAACCTCTACGCCGTTGTCGCGAAAAAACTTGACAGCATCTTTGAGCTGACGGTAATTCGCAAGCTGGATGCCGAAGGCGGCGCATTTGGAATGCGGACTCAAGCCGAGCGCGTCGCGCACCTTCAACGGCAGCAGCGCGACTGAATGGTGTTCAGTATTGCAGCGTAAAAACAAGCAGCGTTCACCGCGCCAGATAACCTCTTCGGTCAGAGTGAAACCCAGCCTGTCGCGGTAAAATTTCGCGGCGGCTTCAATATCTGTCGCTGAATAAATATACCGGCCCGAGACGGACAATCTTAAAAGGGCGGGAAGAAGGACGCCGTCAACATCGTAAGTCGCTGGAAGTGCGTCGACATGCCGATAACCGGAGAAAATATCGACGCCATTGGCGCGCGCTCGTTGGACTTCTTCGAATTCGGAAACCTGCGGTAACTCCGGCGGCTTGTCGAAGCCGCGATCGTACATTGCTCTAGGTTTGCTGTGGCCGTTCCAACCGATTTGTTCGATGCCGTAGTAAAGCTCGTTGCTCTGGCCGTCGGGGTCGTTAAGATAGGTGTGCCAGTTCGACCCCGGCATGTCCCGTCCCGAGCGCTGCTGCTTGATGCCGCGATCGGTGAACCACTTGATGGCGTTGCCGACTTCTCTGAGGCTGCCGACCTGCCAGGTGATCTGATTTACGGTGATGCCCGGCTGTTCATGCCGGCCGAGCGCGTCGCGTACGCGCTTGGGAAAGAGCACCATCGCATGATGATCGTTGCCGTAACGGGTGAAGTAGCCGTTGGGATCGCCGAGTCCCGCGACTTGCGCAGGATCTTTGGCGCGGCGCGAATAATCCATCGTGTCGGAGATGCGAAAACCGAGCAGATCGACGTAAAAACGGATCCCGTCTTCCATGTTGGAAAGATTGAAACCGAAGTGGCCTAGGCGACGAATCTTGAACGGTTGGTTTAAGATAACTCCGCCGACGTTGAAATTTTCTTTGACGCCTGTCATCGAGCACCTCCGCAGAGCGTTCGGCCCGTCTATACTATCTTTTCTTCACACTCACAATGCGAATTTGACAATTAACTTGCAACTGTTCGGTTGCTGGATTATCAATAGGCCTGCCGATCGAAAAGTACAGACAGACTAACCGGAAATAGCACGAAACTAAGGAGGTTCATAATGGCACTCCAAGAATTGCACGCCAATGGCAAAATTCATTGGCCGGGCGATGCCCGCATCGCGGTATTCTTGAGCTTCGATTTTCAAGGCGGCGAAGACGTGAGGCCGGATAAGAACGGCAGGATGAATCATGAGGAGTACACTCAGGCCGAGTACGGGCCCAATACGGGCATTTGGCGAATTTTACGGATTCTTGCATCAAGCGAAGTTAAAGCCACATTTCTCACTTGTGGCGGCATCGCCGAACGCTATCCCGAAGCCGTGGCGGCGATCACAGCTCAGGGACACGAAGTTGCCGGCCATGGTTATCATCACGAAGTGGCGCGGGATCTCGCCAGAGATGAAGAACGGGATGTCATCAAGCGCACGACGGAGATGATCCTCAATCGCGCCCAGAAGCGACCGTTCGGCTGGCGCTCCTGTACTCAGAGTCCGAATAGCCTGGAACTGCTCTTGGAACAGGGTTACTTGTGGAACAGCAATTCGTTTTCGCACGATCTGCCTTTTGTTTGGCAAAACGGCAAAAAGAAACTCGTTGAATTGCCGCGCCAACCGTTCGGCGACGGACGCACCTACGGTCATCGCGATTCCGGTAATCCCAACGACACTCTGGTGATTTGGAAGGGGATGTTTGATCAGTTTTACGAAGAGTCGAGCTTGGCGCCGACATTTTGCCCTTTCCAATTTCATCCCTACATTTCCAGCCGTCCCGGTAGAGCGAAGATTCTGGCGGAAATCATCGGCCACATGAAATCACACAAAGGCGTGTGGTTTGCCACCGGCAGCGAGTTAGCGCATTGGTGGTTGGAAAAAGGCTTTTCAGTGGACGTGTCACCCGAGCGTGTATCGAAAGTGGCGTGAAATTAAGACAGGGTAGGGGCGCAGCATGCTGCGCCCCTGTAACATTTTACGACCTGAACCAGTAACGAATTTTCTTTCTCAAACCTCGTCCCATTCGTCTTTTCAATTCAAACCAGATGCGCAGAAACCAGTTTCGAAAGGACCACGCGAAGGAAGTGGACGTGGTGATCCACTGATGGTTGAATTCGAAGTCCGCTTTGAATTTTCGTATTTGTAGAGTTTTGCCGAATTTCCTTCTGAAAATCGCCTTGACGCTGACGGTATTGCGAGTTTCGACGAAAACCGTAATGGTCTCGACCGGTAACAGCGTCCGCACGCGCGCGATTTTTTGGGCGAGAGCGACTTCGTTTTTGGCGCTGACCTCGACAATGTTGGTCAGGAGCTCCGGTTCCTGCAGCGTCTGTTTCACGATTGCTCTGCGTAGGATGATTTCCTGTCCACGATCGATATCGTAGCCCGCGAGCACGAGATAGGTTTTGTGCTTCGAGGTGTGCATGGACTTCTGCCACCAATCCAGCGCTCGGTCCATGCATACCCCCGATGCTTGGGAAAGCCGCTGGGCGTCCAGGACGCCGTAGGGCATTGCGACGATGACGATGGAAATGGCCGGTTACTCCTTTGCTCGAAACAAGGGCGTGATCAAATTCACAGCTCGTAGATCAGCACGTCGAGCGGTTTGCCGCCGACCGCAAGATCGGGACACGCGCTGAGCGCAACGAGCAAATCCATTTCAGCGCGAATATCCATATAATTGCCTTCTTTGGGGCGAACTTGGGTGTGCTCCATTTTGCCGGTTACACCGTCGATCCTCATGTGTTGATTTAGATTAAACGGGCTCGGAATATCTTCGGGAATAATCCCGTAGGGGGCGACGGCGTTTGATAGGTTCTCATAGCAGCCGTGATCGGGAATCTCCTTGATATCGCGCGGATAGTATTCGCCAAGCCGATTCTCCTGTTGCGCCAAACGGAAGCGGTAGCCGCTGCACATGCCTTTTTGCAGATCGTGCGTGCCATCCTTGTTGCCGTCATGGAGAATCGTCATCATATGCTGATTGTTTCGTCCCATGAGCTTGTGACCGGCGGTGACGAATAGTGTCATGTTGTAAACTTTGGTGCGCGCCTGGTCGAAACGCTCGCGCAGATTGTCCAGCTTGAAAAATACGAAGTCGACGGTGGTTGTCGCGGTGATGCGGATGACCTGACCGTTCTTAATCTCCGCGGACCAACCGGTGTTGTGCGGCACATGGGCTTGGCAAATGATGTTCATCGCGATCATTCCTCCTTCGTTTGTGCAGCAGCTTTAACGGCTCTTGTAGAGGGAATCGACAAAACCGCTGGCAACCAACTCGCGGATGAACCTCGAATCGGCGAAGCGCTGCGGCATGACGCCCGAGGGTAGGGGACGGCTCGCGGAAATCTCTTCGAGAATGGTTTGAATCGCCGCCGACGTCGCTTCAGGCGCGCGCTTAAAATATTTGTTCGCGTAAACTTCGTAGATCTTCTCCGCGGCGGACGTGGTTTTCTGTTTCGTGTATTTTTCCAAAACGGCGAGTGCCGCCGCGCGGTCGGTTTTGAAGCGGTGAATGCCTTCGACGTAAGCTTTCATGAAACGCATCACCAAATCTCCGTGGCTTTTTAGGAACGCTTGGCGAGCGGCGAACGGGCCAAAGGGATAAACCAGCCCCGACGTGGAAACGTCAGCGAGGCGAATATATCCCGCGGATTCGGCATTGAGTGTTTCCGGTCCCGTCGACAGTACACCGCTTTGCACCGAGCCGCCTTTCAACGCCGCAAACACTTGTGGTCCCGAGCCGGTTTGAAAGATCGCGACTTCTTTATCGGGCTGAAGGTTCCATTTTTTTAACAGATAGCGCGCGACGAAGTCAGTGGTGGCGCCGATGCGGCTGACGCCGAGCTTGGTGCCCTTGAGCTGCTCCGGCTGTTTGATGCTCGCTATCGACCAGAGCTCGAACGGCAGCGAGTCGATGCTCGCGCCAAGTAAGACAACGTCGGAACCTTGCAGATTGGCTGCCACCGTTGCGCCGCCCGCCGTAAAGGAAATTGCGACGTCTCCGGCGATCAACGCCTGCAGCGACGGTGGACCGCCGGCGATGTAAATAAATTCCGGTTCGATATTGTATTTTTTAAATATGCCGGCGTCCTTAGTGAGCCAGAGCGGTCCGTAGACGACCGCAATGGACGTATAGGCGATGCGAAGAGGTTCGGCGCTTGCGGACGCGACGCAGAAAAAAAACAATACCGCAATCAACCTACATGTCACACGTCGAACTTTGGCAGCGCGATTCTCAGTGGAAAATCTTTTCATCGTTTTTCCCGAGAGCAATCTGTAAGGTAGATTGCCGATCCTGTCAAGCAATTCTGCCAAATGTTGCGCGGGTCCGTAATATTGCCAAAATCGGGCATGTATTCGCCATGCCGGACGTTTTTAAATAGGACGGCGTGAGCGTCGAAAGAAAATAGCAACGTTGTAAACCATCGTCCGATCCCGGCGTCAAAGCGTTTCAAGGTGTCTGAAACTACGAAAGGAGAGTCACAGAAATGAAGAGATCAATAACTATGGGAATCGCTGCTTTGCTCATCGGAAATGTCACGCCGCTGTTTGCCGCTGATGGATACTATGACCGGCTTGGCGACCGCATCGATCGCAGGCTTGACGTCAGAGGGGATAGGATCAACGACAGCCTCGATGCGAGAGGCGACCGGATCAACGATCGACTCGATGCTAAGGGAGAGCGGATTGATGATCGGCTGGATGCGGCCGCGGAAAAGGCGCGCGCGGAAGGCAAAACGAAGCTGGCGAACCGCTTGGACCGCCGAGGCGAGCGCATTGAGAAGCACCTGGACAAGAAAGGCGACCGGATTGAAGCGCGTCTGGACCGCCGCGGTGATCGGGCCGAGCGTCATTTCGATCGAAAAGGAGATCGCATAGAACGGCGCTTGGACCGGCGCGGTGATCATATCAATCACCGCTTGGATCGATTCCCCCGGCGCTTTCCTCACCGTGGTTAACCTAGCGATGGCAGTCAGGGGTAGGGGCGATCGACAGGTCGCCCTACGGTCGGCACGCCGTGCACCAGAAAATTGGCCCGCTCGACGACAAATTTCAGTCGCGAAAATATTCTTTAAAGCCGGTCACCATGAGATTGGCCAAGCGTTCGTTGTGACTTTCGACGTGTCCGTAATGGGTGAGATTGGGCACCACGATCAAACGAAGCGCTTCGGCGAAAGGTTTAAAGTGATCGAAGGCGTAGACCTCGCGACGAAATTTCAAACCTCTTTGGCCACCTTCGATCCAATGGCCTTTGTCGTTCTCGCCGACAATGTGCAATAGTTTCTTGCCACGCAAACGGTTTAACTCCGATTTATACGTGATGAAGAGCTCATCGTCGGCAAGACCCGAGATTTTCTTGATTTCCGGCAGCAGCACGTCGTGAGCGCTGTGCTCGATATCCTGTAAAAAAGGTTTGAACTGCGGGCGCCGATGATTCTCGAGTTCGAACCATCTCTCGACGCTGCCCCAGGGCTGGTTCGGTCCGACGTAACCGCTCTTGATGTAGCCGTTGGGCGAACGACGACTCAGGTCGGTGAGATTTCGAAACGGCGCCGCACGCTCTTCCGGCGATTTTTTGGCGCAGGCTAGGTCCCATGCTTTGCGCAGCCACGCCGGCATGCCGGTGCCGAAACCGAGCCCGCCGATCAATCTATTCTTCAGGCCGTACTGCTCCATCAAGTAAAAATATTCGCCGCCGGTGGAGTGTCCCCACATGAAGATGGCGGTGCTGAGAGTGTTCTCGACGAGCACTTTGATGGCTTCCGTGCACATTCTGAACGTGTAAACCGCCAGGCGATTTTTAAGCTCCGTATCGCTGGGAATTTGGCCGATGACGAACTCCGGTCTGCGCTCGGCGATGGTTGGCCAGGGTTTGCGACTGTAATGGCCAGGAAGCGAAACTGCCAAAACAGGAATGCCAAGGGACGCGACATGCTGCGCGACTCCGACTCGCGCTTTCTCAGGATCGGTCTTTGTCAGATCGAGATATTCTTCCGGGCCGTCCGGCGTGAAGATAAATTCGTACTCGTTGACCGCACCGCCATGAATCATCACCACGGCCGTGTCTGGAATAGAAATGGTTGCCGGCGTAAACAGCCGGCCGTGAATGTCCCACTGAAATAACTCGCCGGGGTGTTCCGGATTGGCATATCGTCGGATGCTTTCTTGAACTTCTTTGGCGGTGAATGTCGTGCGCGTAAAGGGATCGGGGAAACTTTTGTAGTCGTCGAAGGACATGTAGTAGATGAATTCGTCCTTTAACCCGGCGCCGGTTTTTAACGCCGCAACAAGCTTGTTCATTGGCTCTTGGCTCATTTGATTTCTCCAGTTTGTCTGTTTATTTTCGGATGCGTCTATCGATTTATATGGGGCTGAACACCGCTCTTTGTCAATCTTTACGCAGTGCGAAAAGGACTAGAGGCGAGATGCTTCGCTGGCGCTCAGCATGACACGTGGAGCTGACCGAATGTCAGTCCGAACGACTGAGGAATCCCCTCTGCATGTTTGTTCGAGGGACGGCCGCTTGTACTTGATGGCTTGAGCGATTCTGGGGTAAAGAAACAACACACTTCCGGGGAGGATTTTGATGGTAGAAAATATGACCCGTCCATCCTACGAAAAAGTCGAGCGCAAGGTCGAGGTGATGGACACGCCTTACGACCGTTGGATCAGCTCGCAGGGGATCGACGTCGTTCGTGGTTTTTTCGCCGAGGATCTTTACACGATTCCACTCAAGCCATGGGACCGGGTGGGCGGTAACGGTGTTTACATCATGCTGGACGGAACGGGTTATCTCGATGACGCTTTCGTTGTCGGAATACCGCCCGGCAAAAGCCTTAAGCCACAGCGGCATATTTACGAAGCACTTTATTATGTGCTCGAGGGGCGCGGCGCGACGACCGTGTGGCAGATCAACGGCGCGAAGCAGAGCTTCGAATGGCAAACAGGCAGTTTATTCGCAATTCCCCTGAATGCTTCCTACCAGCACTTCAACGGCCAGGGCGACAAAGAGGCACGGCTGCTCGCGGTCACGACGGCGCCGCTGGTTTTCAACTTGTTTCACTGTGAAGACTTCGTCATTAACAATCCCTACGCGTTCACCGATCGGTTCAAAGGGGAAGACGGATACTTCGCCGGCAGCGGTAAGTTGTACAGCGACCGCGTCGTCGAGACCAATTTCGTCGCGGATGCGATCAATATCGAGCCGGTGGCGTGGACGGAAAGAGGAAAGGGCAATGCGACGATATTTTTCGAGATGTCGGAAAGTATGATGGGTTCCCATGTCTCGCGCTTTCCCGTGGGCATTTACAAAAAAGCGCACCGGCACGGCCCCGGGGCGCATGTGTTCATTCTCACCGGCAAGGGTTATTCGCTGCTGTGGCCCGAGGGCAAAGAGATGACGCGAGTCGATTGGAAACCCGGCTCGATCGTTGTGCCGCCGGAGGGTTGGTTCCACCAGCACTTTAATTCGAGCGCCGAACCAGCCCGTTATTTGGCGCTGAAGATTCTTAGTCGCAAGTATAAATTGCAGCCGGGAAAGATTCAGTCCGACGTGCCGTTAGCCTACGGCGGCTGGCAGATCGAATATGAAGATGAGAACCCTCTCATCCGCAAGATGTTCGACCAGGAATGCGCTAAATCGGGGGCCGAGGTGAGGATGCCGGCGGTGGCCAAACCCGGCAATTGACAAACGTAACCTTCTTTTTAATAATGGTTTATAAGGTTACTAAAACGTTTGCTTTCCAAGGAGAGAACCATGTTGAAGCCGATAGGACTGACCGAGGGACACTACGAATGCCGCTCGCTGGATGAAACGCTGCCGATCTTTACCGATCTGTTGGCGGCCGAGGTCGTCGAGCGCACCGATAACCAGGCGACTATCAAGCATCCAAATACGGCGTGGCGTTTAGTGATTCACCAAGGCGGGCCGGATTCCAAGAACAAGCCGCACACCAACCATTACGGTTTTCGCGTCGCGACCTCCAAAGAAATTCCCAAGGCGCACGCGTACATCTCCGATCACAAAGCTCAGTACAAGATCAAGAGCGTAACCACGCCGCACGAGGCGCATTTTGCTTATTCGATCTATTTCAAAGAACCGGGGGGTAATGATCTCGAAATCGAGTACTACAATCCAGGCGCAAGCAAGCATGGCCGGCAGAACGCCGCGCCCCACTGGACGACGCCATTAACTGAAGAAGAGTTTCCCGGCAGAGGTTACATTCCCCAGGCGATGAGTCATGGCACGCTCAACTGCGATGATAAGGAGACCAGCGATAAATTTCTCGCCAATGTCCTTGGCCTAGACATTATCGGCGGGGGGCGGACGTCGACTTATATCAGCGTGCCAAAGATGGGGCCGTGGTACGTCGTGGTGTTGCCGACGACGCATCGAGATTATCTCTCGGAGGCAAACCGATTTACTCTGCAAGTCGCTTCTCCTGAAGAAGTTGAAGATGCCCACAAAGAGTTTTCGACCAAGGGCAAGGAACTCGGCATAACGGAACTCCGCGATCTAGAGACCAATGGGCGCGCGCACTTTTTGCTCAGCGATATCAGCAAGAATTGGTGGGAAATTACTTCGTAAACAACGGATCAATTTCAAGACAATTGGAACGCCGCTAGCGAGTCACTCGTTAGCGGCGTTTTCGCTTCTCGTCATCAATCTCGAAAACACGAATAGGAATTATACTCGTTGGTCCGGTGGCTCGAGTTACGGTTAATCGTGGGGTCGGTAAGGCGAGGGTTGATTCATCGGGTTTGAGGCTTACCGCGTTTATCGTGAAGCCGCAGGAAAAGATTGTAAAACGATGCGATGCTGCGCTCTTCTATCTCGGGGTGACCGTCTTTGTTGCGTGACAGTAGCGTCAAGCTGAGCTGTCTCTTTTGCATCTCCAATAACTCGGCGCCTTTCAGTTCCAGGTAGTATCCAACCGTGCGCAGCGTATTGGGTAAGCGATAAAAATCGGGCAGGCGATTCGCCTGCGCGCGTTGGGAGCGTCCCTGGCGGTCGAGCTGGTCGATATCTTGGCTCGTGAATGTCAATGACGCATTAAGCCCGCTGCGTCGCCGCCGCTGCTGCCACTGGCGCAACGCCGCCAGCATGGAAGCTTCTTTTTCGGGTTCACCTTTGACGACAAATTGGTCATCCTGCCAGGTCAGCTCGAAAATCTGGATTCGCTGCGCCTCGAGTGATTGGCCGATGGAGCGGAGCTGCTGTGGGTACGATTTTGAGTTTTCCATAGTTGGGTCGCTTCCCCTGCGGGCAATCCTCGTTGTTGCCTTTCCGACCTTGGGCCTGATCGATGGGCGTTCATAGCACTCCAATCGGTTGCGAACAAGTCCTGGACGGCCAACTTTGTTGACAAGAAAAGGCACGAAACGTAAGGTGATGCATCGTTAAGGTTTGCTGGTTTTACGGAGGAATTCATGGCGCGTCCAGAGCGAGTTGGGACTTCTGAGAGCACGGTCACGTACCGCGGCTTGCGCGATTGGATCGATCAAGTCGAGAAGTTGGGCGAGCTGCTCAAAGTCAGCGGTGCGCACTGGGACCGGGAAATGGGCGCGGTCACCCAGATGCTCACCGAAGGCGGCAAGGGCAAAGCACCGGCGATTCTGTTTGACGAAGTTCCCGGATATGCCAAAGGCTACCGCACGCTTTACGGCCAGTTCTCGACGATTAAGCGGGTCGCGCTCACGCTCGGTTTGCCCCTCGAATACGAGCGTAAAGCCGATATCGTCAAGGCTTACCATCACGTCATGACCGACATGAAGCTCATCAAACCGAAGATGGTCAAGAGCGGGCCGATCTTCGAAAACGTCTTGGAAGGCGACAAAGTCGACGTGCTGAAGCTGCCGGTGCCGATCCATCATCAGCTCGACACCCACCGCTACATCGGTACCGCCGATATGTGCATCACCAAAGACCCCGACGCCGAGTGGTATAATTTTGGTGCCTATCGTTGCGAAGTGTACGACGAAAAAACCATTGGTTGTCAGATCACCGAAGGCAAACACGGCAGAATTCATCGCGACAAATATTTCGAGCGCGGACAGAGCTGCAAATTTGCCATCGTTTGCGGCCAGGATCCGCTGCTCTACTTGCTCTCCGCGAGCCCGCTGCCGTCCGGAGTTTCCGAGTACGACTTCGCCGGCGGCATCCGCGGCGAACCGGTGGAAGTCGTGAAAGGCCCGTTCACCGGCTTTCCGATACCCGCCGACGCCGAGATCGTCATCGAAGGCGAAGCGGTTCCGGGGCAATCGAAGCCGGAAGGACCGTTTGGGGAGTGGATGGGTTACTACTCCGACGATGTCGTGCCGCGGCCCTACTTGAACGTGAAAACAGTCATGTACCGCAACGACCCGATTCTTACCTGCGCGCCGCAGCACAAACCTGTGGACGAAACTGGTTTGCTCAAAGGCATCGCCGGCGCTGCGGAAATATGGAACGCGCTGGAAGCTTGCGGGCTACCGGACATTCTTGGCGTATGGAATCACGAAGGCGCGCCGGCGACGCGCTTCACCGCGATCCAAATCCGCCAGCGCTATCCCGGCCACGCGCGCAACGTGCTGCACGTCGCATCCAACTGCATGGCCGGCGCGTATAACGGTAAATGGACGGTCGTCGTTGACGACGACGTAGATTGCTCTGACATCGATCAGGTGCTGTGGGCGATGGGCACGCGCTTTGATCCAGTAACCGACATCGATCTCGTGCAGAAGGCGTGGTCGTCGGGACGCGACCCGATGTTTCTGCCGGGCAACTTCAACAATCGCATTTTAATCGATGCCTGTATTCCCTATAACAAAAAACTGCGCGGTGAATTCGCCAAAGTGGTCGAGGTGCCGGAGAACGTGCGCGCTCAGCTAAAGGCAAAGTTTCCGCAGATTTTTAAATGACAAAGACGGTTCCAGTCGTTCCAATGGTTTCAGAAGTTCCAGTGGTTGGATTCGAATTCTCTGAAACGAATGGAACGACTGGAACCCTTGAAACGATTGGAACGACTTAATGGTCTTTACAAGTTGGCGCGGCGTAGTCGGAGTGGTTAAGCCGACGCATCGGCCGGGATCTCTGGAAGAATTTATTCGCCTTTTGCCCGAAGGCATCGGTGTCATTCCCGTCTACCTAAATTTCCAGCGCGGCACCGAAGACGAATTTCGCGCCGCGCTCAACGCGGTTCATGAAAAGGTCGCGGAGTTGGCGAAGGAAGGCGTCGATTTGATTCATCCCGAAGGCGCGCCGCCGTTCATGGTGCACGGCTTTAAGGGCGAGGAGAAGATCGTCAAGGAATGGGAAGCGGAGTTTAAAATTCCCATGGTCACCGCGGCGCAGACGCAGGTCGAAGCCCTGCGTGCCCTTGGTGTGAAGAAGTTCGTCGGCGTGACCTACTTTGTCGGCAGCATCAACGACATGTTCACGCGCTACTTCCAAGAAGCCGGATTTGAAGTGCTGGCCATGGAAGGCATGAAAGTCGATTTCGCAGATGTGGGCCGCTTAGCCTCGACGGAAATCTACGCGCACACCCGCCAAGCTTTTCTCAAACATCCCGATGCCGACGGCATCTATATGCTCGGCACCGGCTGGCGCTGCTTGGATATCATTCATCTGCTTGAAGAAGATTTGCAGGTGCCGGTTGTGCATGCTGTGCCGGCACGCGTCTGGTCGGTGCAGAATCGTTTGCACATCCGCCAGAAGGTCAAAGGATTTGGTAAACTGCTGGAAGAAATGCCGTGATTCTCTCCGATTTCTTCTCTTGTTAGGATGAGGGCGATTTAGCGTATGCTGCCCCTCACCTTGGTCCTCTCCCAGAGGTAGAGGAGATAAGAGCGATTTTAGAATTTTCCTTCCTTCTCCAGCTTTTTCACAAAACGGTCGTCGACCAAATCTTCCGCTTTCAGCTTGCGGATTTTTTCGTTCGTCTGGCCGAGCAAACGGATAACGTTGCGGACGCCGTCGACACGCGGGTAGATCTTGCGGTCGTAGATATGCGCCAGCGTGTCATAGCCTTCGGTGGCTTGCTCGATACTTTTCAGGCGCAAGCCCCTCATCAAACTTTTGAGCACGGCAGGTTTATTTTCCGGTTGCGCGACGAAGTTGAGCGAATCGATGAGTCCGCGCAGCACGTTTTCGACGACTTCCGGGTTGCTGGTCATGAATCGCCGCGTGGTCAAAATCCCCGTGCTCTGAAACGGGATCGGCAGCTTGGTCAGATCGCCGAGATTGGTAAAGCCCTTGCTGATCAGCGGTGCCGAGAAGGTGTAGCCCAGGTGGGTGGCGGCGACAGTTTCGTTGAGCAGCGCCTGGCTGCGCACCGACTCGTCGCCCAAGATTCTAAAAGTGATGCCGTCGCGCTTGGCGTCGAGTCCCCAGTATTCGAGCGCCAAGGTGGTGAACATCCAACTGCCGCCGCTGGCGCTGGTCACGGCGATGACTTTTCCTTTTAACTCGCCTGGAGTTTTGATTTTCGGCGAGGCCATAATGTTACCGATGAGTTTGTTGATGATGCCGGCGACATAGACGAGATCCATGCCTTCGGCGGCCGATCCCAGCGTCGCCCCCGTGGCCGAGCCGGAATGAAATTGCGACTCGCCTGAAGCGAGTGCAGCCATGCCGACCGGGCCACTGCGCACCGTAATAAAAGTCAGGTCCAAGCCGTAGCGGCGGAAGAAACCGTGGTCTTGGGCCACGTACATGGCCGCTTCGCGCTCGCTGAACGAACCGCTGGTCATCACGACCTTGGTCAAAGGCTGGGCCGCGTGGAGCGCAATAACGACACAGATCTGCCAGATCAGAGCTGCAGAAAAAAATTCGAATTTCTTCTTCATACCTGTCCTCCGCGCGACCGACAGTAAAGAAATCTTATGTTTCGGTCAAGCGTGCTGATAGCCGTCATCGATTGAGGCTGCCCGAGCGTCCGCCCAAGTAGACAGCAGCGGTGACCTATGCAATTCTAGCTGGACTATGATCATGGAACCCGAAAGATTTCGTGCTTTCGAACATGCCGGTTGGGAAACTATCCCCGACCAATACCATCAAGCTTTCGGCAATCTGACGACTCAAGCTGTCGGCCCGCTCTTGGATGCGGCGCGGGTGAAGCGCGGCGTTAAGTTTCTCGATATCGCCAGCGGTCCGGGTTATGTATCGGCGGCGGCCGCAGAGCGCGGCGCCGTCGTGCTTGGCGTCGATTTTTCCAGTTCCATGATTGAACACGCGCGCCGGCTACATCCCGGCATCGATTTTCGCGAAGGCGACGCGGCGCAATTGCCCGTGGGCAATGGACTGTTCGACGCGGCGGCAATGAACTTCGGCATACTTCATCTCGCTCATCCGGAAAGGGCGCTGGTCGAAGCGTATCGAGTACTCCGTCCGTCGGGGCATTTTGCTTTTTCAGTTTGGTGTAACCCGAAGGAGACCGTCGGTTTCGGTATCGTGCTGCGCGCCGTGGAATTACACGGCGAGCCACATGTCGAACTGCCGGAAGGGCCACCGTTTTTTCGCTACAGTGACCCTGACGAGTGCACGCGAGGTTTGATCGCCGCGGGGTTCGAGTCGCCGGACGTGAGCAAAGTCAGGCAAACGTGGCGCTTGCCGGCGGGCGATGGGCTATTCGACGCAATGAAGGACAGCACGGTGCGCACTGCTGGATTGCTGCGCGCGCAAAAACCTACCGTGTTGAACAAAATCCGCGGCGCGATGCGCGCCGAATTGCAAGGTTATACGAAAGGCGATTTTGTCGAGTTGCCGATGCCGGCGCTAATCGCGTCAGGCATTAAATCTTAAATTAAACTCGTTCCATCGCTTCGCTCCGTTCAAGTCGTTCAAGATGTTCAAAGCGTTTCTCAGAGGTGATGCCTTTGCTGCGGAGGGTCGGCAGCGGATAACGATTGGAACGTGTTCTTCCGTTTAAGGCCCGTGGTGGGTCGCCACCGGACTCGAATCGGCGAGCGCTATCATTTTGCGCGCCAATTCTTCCGTTAGCTGATGGCGTCTTTCACGCGAACGCGGATCCTCCCATAGGTTGTTCAACTCATAGGGGTCGTTGTCGAAGTCGTAAAGCTCGCCCCATTCGACGCCTTCGTAAAGCGTCAATCGAGCGCCTTGGGTCATCAGGCTGCGGGCGCGGAAATTATTCTTCAGCCCCATGTAACCGCGCCGTTGGTGCTCCTCGATAACGAGAGAGTCATGGCCGGTTTTCTCGCCGCGTGTCGCCGGCAAAAGACTGACTCCCTGCATGCCGTTGTGCCCTTGCAGTCCGGCGCGGGCGAGGATCGTGCTGGCAATGTCAAGGGTGCCGCAGAGACCGGAGTTAACGACTCCGTGGCCATTGGTCTCTAAATCACGCCAAACAAAGGGCACGCGCACGAGGCCGCGGTAATGCAACGCGCCCTTGAGGAGCAATTGGTGGTCGCCCATAAAGTCACCGTGATCGCTGGTGAACACGATCACCGTGTCTTCATCGATGCGGAGCGATCTTAGCCAACCCAAAATACTGCCGATGGCGTCGTCGACCATCGAGATCATGCCGTAGGTCAGCGCGATCGCTTCGCGCGCTTCGCGTTCGGTGACGGCGAAAACGCGCTGTCCGTCTCTATTCGCCATGTTTTGCGCGCGCTCGTCGTAGAGATTTCGCAGGTGAGGGGGTAGCGGCCTCTCGTCCGAATTGAACGACGCCGGCAGCTCGATCGAATCGGGATCGTACATATCCCAGTAGCGTCCCGGCGGTGTAAACGGATGGTGCGGATCGGGGAACGAACATTGAAGAAAAAACGGTCTGCTGCGGTCGGTGCGGGCGTAATTTTCCAGATACATCATAGTGCGTTCAGCGACGTATGCGGTCGGATAGAACGCCTCGGGCAATCTCGTGCGCCAGGCCTGCGGGGCGATATAACGATTGCCCGGCAGCTGATTTTCCGCCCCGCGGAGCGCGTCAGGATTCGCATGGCGCGCCTTGAGCCATCGCGCATAGTGACCGACGGTTTTGTCGCCGTGGCCGATGGCGAGTTCCACATGGTCAAAGCCGTAGTAGGGAAGAGACGGCTCGAAGTGCGGTTCACGCGCCCAGGTGGAAGGGAGTTCCTGATCGTAACGACCGTGTTTCGTCAACGTGTTGTCGGCTTCACGAAGATCCGCCGGCGGTGGAGTTCGATGCGGGTCGGTTTCGGGCATACCCACGACCGGAAGGTTGCCATTGATGCTTTGCAGATGACATTTGCCGATGAGCGCGGTGGAATAACCCGCGGCGCGCAGAATATCGACGAAGGTCGTCGCCGTGAGCGAGAGTGGAATGCCGTTTTGCCGCGCGCCGTGCAGCGACGGCATGCGCCCGGTCATCAAAGTCGCGCGGTTTGGCATGCAGATCGGCGTGGCGACGTAAAAATTGTCGAAACGCGCGCCGTTGAAGGCGAGGCGATCGATGTTCGGCGTGCGAACTATTGCATTCCCGTAGCAGCCAAGGTGGTCGGCCCGGTGTTGATCGGTGATAATGAAGAGAAAGTTGGGTTTTTTGTCCATGCCTGTGGCCTTTTCGTCGCTCCCGTTTATCACATCCGCGTGTTGATGCAATCCGTCTATTTGTGTTTTGCCGATCTTTGCCTCAAACAGTGCGGTTGTTGTAGAAACGAGGAAAGGATTCGCAGATGATCGACGCCGCAGTGCTCATACCTGTCTATCGCTCCGGAGACGGCGAGCTGCATATCGTCATGATTCTGCGCAATCCAGGCGGCGTACACGGCGGGCAGATCGCGTTTCCCGGCGGCAAGCACGACCCGGGAGACGAAACGATGCTCGACACGGCGCTGCGGGAAGTGCGTGAAGAACTCGCCTTGATCGTCGATCGAAGCGACGTGCTCGCGGAGTTGCCGATGGAGAAAACACGAACAACCGGCTATCGAGTTTTCCCCTATCTCGCGCGCATTAGGGTACCCGCCCAATGGCAGATTGCCGAGCGCGAGATCGCTGAGATTGTCGATGTCAGACTAAGAGATCTCACGCGCCCCGATTCACGCGACAAAATGATCGATCGGTTTCCAACTTGGCAAAGAGCGGAACAGGTTTCGTTCTACCGGATCGGCGAGCATCGACTTTGGGGATTGTCCTATCGGATTTTACAGCCGGTGATTCCGCGGCTCGTGGCGGGGGAGTGGGATGTCTAAAGTGATACCGGAAAGTTACGCTGCCGTTTAGAATTTCACGAAGATCTCTTTTGCCTCGTCTCCGGTCAACTGCTTGATCGTCGAGATGCGGTCGCTGAATTCCTTCAGTGTTCCGAGCGATGCGGGTCCCGTATCGATCAAAATCGAAAAAAGCGAGAAGCCGAGTCTTTCTTTTTCCTCGCGAAACTGTTCCGCCCATTCGGCATCGACCTGACACTCGCCGTCGGTGATGAAAATGATGTCACCTTTCTTAAAACGCGACTGCTGCAGACACTCGAGGGCGGCATCCAAAGGTTTCTGAAAATCAGTGCCGCCGCCTGGAAAGTATTCCGCCAAGTCCATCACGGTTTTGGTTTCGACTTCGTAACGATCGCGCGGGTTCATGTCGAGAATCTGGAGCGGTGTTTCCGCCGATGAAAAGCAGATCGAGCGAAATAAGCGACGTTGCTTTCGGGCAATCTCCAGCAGCGTAAGCGTCACCGCTTTCGACCAGATTTCTTTGTCGCCGGACATCGACGAGCTGCCATCGAGACACACGATCATCGGTCCTTTGCCTTTTTCTTCGACACCGCGGAGCGAATATTGAATGAGTTCCTGGTCGAGAAAGCGACGGTAAAAATCCTTTCGTAAAATGGGATGGTGCAACGAGAGCAATTCGTTTGGCAAAAGGCGGTGAATTGCGTCGCCTTGCTCTACTTCAAGTATTTCTTCACTAGATCGCTCGAAGACCTTCTTGCGTATAGCGAGCGCGCTCAGCTTCATGCGTCCGACCATGCGCGCAAGCTTCTTGAGCTTTTCGTTGCCAGCGAGGCGGCGGCCGAGCTCGAGTTTCTGTCCAGGCGGAGTGCGCTGCCCAGTGCCGATCGTGTTGCCCCAGGTCTCCGCTTCTTCGGTTGCGTCTTCGAGCTCTTGCGCTACTTTGATCGTCTCGGCTTGCAGACGGTTGCTTGCCTGAGACTCGATCTGGCTCAAGTCTTCCTTGAGCTGTTGAGTCTTTTGGCGCAGCAAAGCCTCAGCTCCTTGCACCTCACCGCCCATGCGTTCTTTGGCTTTTTGTAACGCCTTCTTGCCCTCCTCGGACATTTGATCTTCCGGGATCGTGTCGGCGTTTTCGTACTCTTCGATCTTCTGGTTGACCAACTCTTCTTGTTTCTGAATGTCCCAGAGGTCGCGCATATCTCGGCGCGTAAGAAATTTCTCCTCGCGCACTCGGTTGAGCAGTCTTTCACCGAGAATCAGGGTCGATAGTCCCGCGTGGGCTTCGTTCAGCAGAGTTTGATCGCGCAGAAAATCATATTGCGCGCCCTGGTGGATGGCGTGGAGAAATTTCTGATTGAGTAGGGCGCTGGACGCGACGTCCGCGTCGTTATGGTAGTTAATGTTATACTTGAATAAAAGACAGAAAATATCCTGCAGCAGCGAAGCAAAATGGGGCAGGAGATGGCTCCCTTTGTCCTCCAGCTCGCGCAGCGAAGGGGACTCAGCGCGCAGATGTTCCCAGACGCGCCGGTCATAGGCGTCGTTGTCGATCCAGAAGGTTTTCTCGGGAAGACGCTGAAAAACGCGTTTGACCGGCGGTTTTTGTTTACGCCTGGGAGGCATCAGAACTGTTCCAGCATATCTTTCTGTAATTGCTCGATCTCGCTGCGCACCGACGTGACACGCTCGATCGGGCGGCCAAGGCGTTTGGCCTTGTCCATGATTTGGTCGACCTTCGTGAGAATGTTTCTGAGTTTGGTATGAAACTCAATGAGTGCCCGGGCGCGCTCATCGGTCGTTCTGCCGGGTTGCAGCGCAGACTCGCGAATCTCGCGCGACTCGTAAAGCAATTCGGTAATCTCCTCTTCGTAGCCGAGCAGAAGCTCACGAATCGTGCTGCGCACCTGCTCCTGTTCAGCTGGATCGCGCCAGAGCGCGTGCTCTAGGAACAACAGGCTTTTTTCTTGAACCTGAGCTTCGCCTTCGAGAAATGCGTGGGCTTGAAGCAAGGCGAGGGATTGGCGGTAGCGCCGATCCGAGGCCTGGATGTTTTTCTTATTGAGCTCGCGGCGAATATCCGCGATGCCGCGGTAAACATACGACGGCAGCGGTACGTCACGCACCGCCTGCTGCAATTCATTGAGTTCCGCTAACGTCAGCGTGGTTCGCTGCGGTTGGGATTGGGATTCGAGCATTCTCAAGAAGCGAAAGTCTTCGGCGATATAATTGACCACAAAGCGCAATAGAAAACGGTCGTAGAGCGCCGTCAACTCCTCTTCCTCCGGCAACTCGTTGCTCGCCCCGAAAAGGGTGAGCAGCGGCACCCGCGTCACTTCCTTGCCATTGTGGAACAGCCGCTCATTGATCAGTGTCAAAATCGCATTGAGAATCGAGGAGTTCGCTTTAAATATCTCATCTAAGAAAGCAATGTGGGCGTCGGGCAGTTTGCGGATCGTAACGCGACGGTAATCGTCCTGTTCCAACGCTTTTAAGCTGACCGCGCCGAAGATTTCTTCCGGAGTGGTAAAGCGAGTCAGCAGCCACTGAAAATAATTCGCTCCTTCGATGCGGCGGCAAAGCTCGTCAGCGAGCATGGATTTGGCGGTGCCCGGCGGGCCGATGATCAGTAAATGGTGCGACGACAGCAGCGCCGCAAGAGCGCCGTCGATCAAATCGGCGCGCTCTAGGAACGTTTGCTTCAGTTCCTCGCGAATATTTTTGAGCTTTTCTCTTGGAGTCATGACTTTCAATTTAAACTAGCAAAGGAGCATGCCATAGACAAACAATGGACATCCACCATGCTTTTCGATATTGAGAGGCATCATTCCCATTAAGGAGACCTGAGCGCATGCACCGTATTTGCTTTGCAGTAGCATTGGCCGCGGCAGTGACGTTTATTGGCAATCGGTCGGTCGCAGCGCAAGACGCCAAGCTGATTGAAGCGGCCAAGAAAGAAGGCGGCAAGCTCGTGGTGTACGGATCGATCGAGAATGACACCATGGATCTGATCGCCGCCGCGTTTAAAAAGAAAACTGGTCTTGACATCGAGTTTTGGCGCGCGGCGTCGACCAAAGTGATGGATCGCGTGCTCAACGAAAGTCGCACGGGAAAACCGCTCTATGACGTCGTGCTGACCACCACGCCGCCGATGGAATTCATGTTCAACGAGGGCGGGTTGTCCAAATATGATTCGCCGTCCGGCCGCTTCTTTTCCAGAGAAGTGATGCATCCGAACTTGGGACCGCAGTATCGCAATGCGGTGATCGGCATTATCTACCACTCCGGCATCGTCAAGCCCGCCGACGCGCCAAAGTCGTTGGAAGACCTGCTCAAGCCGCAATACCGCGGCAAAGTGGTCATGCCGGATGCCAGCCAACACACGACTACCGCTCAATGGCTTGCCAGTCTCCATAAAGTCATGGGCAGTCGCGAGAGGGCCGACAAGTTTATCCGCGATCTGGCGGCGACCAAGCCACTCCTGGTCGAATCGCTGACGCCGGCAGGCGAGCGGGTGACCACCGGCGAGACCCCCATCGGCATCGGATTTCTAAAAAATGTCGTCTTTTACGGGAAGAAGGGAGTGCCGATCGATTACGTGCGACTGGGCAAGTTCATGGGCGACGGGCAAGCGGTGGCCCTGGCGGCCAAACCGGTCCATCCAAACTCCGGCAAAGCGTTTATCGATTACTTCATCGGGGAAGAGGGACTGAAGATCATGGCCGCCATCGGCGAGTTCGTTACACGCAAGGGAATCTACCCGCCGATTCCGGATGCGGATAAGATCGAGCTGGTCGAGATGATCGACATGGACAAGAAAACCTACGCGGAAAAGATGGCGGAGTACCGAAAGATTTTTCTGCAGAACTAGTTCTGCAGAAAAATCGAAGCGTTCCAATTGTTCCAAAGCCTCTCGGAGACACCATGGCTGACGGCGAATGGGATGTAATTCTCATCGGTGCCGGGCAAAATAATTTTGCCCTCGGCACCTACCTCGGGAAAGCCGGTCTCAAGACGGTGATCTGCGAGAGCCGGTTGGAGAATGGCGGCAGGCTCGCCAGCGAAGAGATCACCCGCCCAGGCTATTGGCACAATACGCTGGCTTATTTTCAGGACAACCGCGAAGTCTCGCCGGTCTGGAAGGAACTCGATTGGGCCGACGGCTATCATGCCGAGTTTGTCTCGCCGCCGGTGGTTAACGCGTTGCTGTTTTCTGATGGAAAATCGATCTGCCATCACCAATCGCTCGAAGCCACGGTTACAGGGATCGAAAAGTTTTCGCGCAAGGATGCGGAAGCGTGGCGCGCGACTCGCGAGCGGTTCCGCAAACTAATCAGGGAATACCTGATTCCGTACTACTGCACGGCGCCGGCGCGAATCGAAACGCTGTTGCGCAAGATCGACACCGAGCCGGCTGGCGGAGACTTCAAACGGTTGTGGCAGCGAACCCCGCGGCAGGTCGTCGACGAGCTCTTCGAAAATGCCGAGGTAAAAACTTTGGTGCTGTCTCAGATGGCGATCCCGCGGGGCGTCGGACTGGATTACGCCGGCGGCGGCATCGAAGTGTTAAAAATGATTGCCGGCGACGAAAATCCGGAGCTGGCGCGCGGCGGATCGCATTCGATCGCGCAGGTGCTGCAGCGAGCTTACGTGCACAGCGGCGGTCAGATCCGCGCCGTCCATCACGTCGAAAGGATTCTCGTCGACGAAGGCCGCGCTGTCGGCGTGCATTTGCGCGATGGGCGCGAATGGAAGGCCCGGCTCGCGGTGGTTTCGAATGCCGATCCGTATTCCACCCTCGTCGAAATGGTCGGCGAGGACTATCTGCCGCGAACGTTCATCGAGCGGGTGAAAGATATTCAGGGCGATGAATTCTCCTATTTTCAAGTTCACCTGGCGTTGAAGGCGCCGGTGCGTTACGCGCTCCACGAGGTAAACGATCCCGCTGTCGGGCAGGCGATGAATGTCAACATGGGGCCGGAGACGCCGACAGATCTCGAAGAGATGTGGGAAGAGATTCGCGCCGGCGAATTTCCCAAGCATGTTTGTTTGCACGCAATTTGTCCGACCGCGTTCGATCCATTGCAAGCGCCACAAGGAAAGCACGCCGCGTCGGTGTATATGCCGGTCCCGTTCCAGTTAAAAGGCAGACAGCCCGAGGATTGGGTCAAGGTCAAGAATAGCTTCATGGATTCGGTTATTAAAATTTGGCGTCGCTATGCGACCAACTTGACCGATGAAAATATCGAGATGAAAGTAGCGATGGAGCCATTTTATATCTCGGGTCGCTGGCCGAACATGCGGCGCGGTTCGATATGGGTCGCGCGCAAAGTCGCAACGCAGATGGGTGAGCAGCGCCCGATCGAGCAGATTGCCGACTATCGCACACCGATTCGCGGGCTCTATCAAGTCGGCGTCGCGATGCATCCGGCGGACGCGGTCATCGCAGGCTCGGGCTATAACTGCTGGCAGATCATGACGGAAGACTTGAAACTTACAATCTAATATTGACTGACGTTGAACGATTGAACCGTTGAACGTTTGAACGGGCGTGTTCGTTCAAGGTTCAATGTTCAAAGGTTCAACGTCGGTCGAAGAAACAAGAGGCGATGGCAAAAATATTGGAATACGACGGCGTCGTGATCGGAGCGGGTCACAACGGCATGATCTGCGCGGCTTATCTTGCCAAGTGCGGGCAGAAGATCATGGTCGTGGAAAAAAACATGGAAGTGGGCGGCGGCTTGGATTCCCACGAAGACCGCAACTATCCTGGCTTCTGGCACAACATTCATTCAGTCTTTCATCGCGGACTGATGATGCTGCCGTGGTTCAAAGATTTAGAATTAGAAAATTTTGGCATTCACTACTATCGGCCCGATCCCGGTGTCGTGCACCACTTTCTCGACAAAACTTATCTCGGCTGGTTCGCTGATGTGAAGCGGACCGTCGAAACCATCGAAGGGTTCTCTAGGAAGGACGCCGCTTCTTTCATGGATATCTGGGAGCGCTGGCAGCCGGTGGTGCAGAAGATCGTGTTCAATGAAACCTACTCAGTGCCGTTGCCAATGGAAGAAAAGCGCCCGCTCTTGGAGAAAGTTCCCGAGGGACGCGAGTATTTAAAATATTTCGACACGACGCCGGAGGAATTCGTCCTGCAACACTTCGAGCACCCGCGCGTGCGCGCGTTCATCGCTTTTCTCGGGGTGATGCGCGGCTATGAGCTCGACGCGCCGCAAACGGGCTATTTGATTCCCGCGATGATCGCCTGGGGCGTCAATCCGCAGCTCTGCCGCGGCACCTCGCACGCCCTCGGCGACAACCTCGCGCACATGCTGTCGCACAACGGTGTGGACTATATCGAAGCCAATGGGGTCGAGCGGATTCTCGTCGAAAGAGGACAAGCGACGGCCGTGGTGCTGGAAGACGGCACGGTAATCCGAGCGCGGCAGTTTATCGCGTCGAACGTCAATCCGGTCGAGACGTTCATCAAGCTTGTCGGCAAGGAAAATCTCGACTCGAAGTTCGCCGATTTGGCGGTAAACTTTCGCTTTTCAAAAACTACGCCCATCTTCGCGGTCAATTTAGCGTTAAACGAGCGGCCGAAATACATCACTGAAGAAAAACATCCCGAAGTGGCGGGCGCATTCATGCACATCGTCGGATTGGACGAGTATCAGGACCTGGTAAATCTCTTCGAAGATTGCCGCACGGGCCAGCTGCCGCGGAAACCATTCATGAACGGCGCCACACCGTCTTATCACGATCCGACGCAGGCGCCGCCAGGTAAGGCGACGGCATTCATGTGGCAGTTGATGACCTACAATCTTTGGGGCAACGCGCTAAATTGGGACAAGGTTCGTGGTGAATGGTTTGAGAAGCAGCTCGCAGTGTGGCAGAAGTTCGCGCCGAATCTGGATGAAAACAATATTCTTTCGACCGATTCGACGACGCCGCTCGATATCGAGCGGCATGATAAAAATATGTACAGCGGCGACTGGATGGTCGGCGAATACTCCGGCGATCAGGCATTGGATAACCGTCCGTTTCCCGGCTGGGGGCAATATCGCACACCGATCGACGGATTATTCATGTGCGGATCGTCATGCCATCCCGGCGGCAACATCACCGGTGCGCCGGGATACAACGCTGCACGCGTCATTGCAGAGGCGTTGGGAATAAAACCATGGTGGCAGCCGGTGGACTTCAAGACGCACCTGGAAGGGTTGCGATGATAAGTTGGAGTATTGGGGTAATGGAGTGGTGGAGTGATGGGTTCGGAGCTGTCGGAACGTTCAACGATTCAACCGTTCAAGGTTCAACGTCAGAAACAATGATTGCAGGAGGCAGCGTTGAGACTGACAGGTAAAGTCGCGATCGTTACCGGCGGCGCGCGGCACATCGGCGCGGCTTATTGCCGCCGACTTGCGGAGGAAGGCGCGGCTGTTGTGATCGCCGATATTCTCGACGGCGAATCGGTGGCGGAAGAGATTCGCTCCAAAGGCGGCGGGGCGCTCGCGCTCAAAGTTGACGTGTCAAAGGAAGATGATACCAACGGCATGGCCGCCGAAACGGTGAAAGCTTTCGGTCGCATCGATATTCTCGTCAACAACGCAGCGATCTTTATCAATATTGAGCGGCATCCTTTCTACGAGATTAGCTCCGAGGAGTGGGATCGCGTTTCCGCTGTCAACATCAAAGGGCCGTTTCTGTGCGCCAAAGCCGTGTTCCCGCAAATGAAGGAACAAAAGAGCGGCAAGATCATAAACATCTCGTCGTCGACTGCATATTGGGGCACGCCGAATTTTCTGCATTACGTTGCGTCCAAAGCGGCACTGATCGGCATGACCCGCGCGCTGGCGCGCGAAGTCGGCGATTTCGGCATCTGCGTCAACGCGATTGCGCCGGGGTTGGTCGAACACGAAGGTCAGAACGCGCCGAAAGCGCTGACGGAGCTGCAGCTCGAGGCGCGCTCGATCAAGCGGCTGCAGACACCGGACGATTTGATGGGTACGCTAGTTTTTCTTGCTTCGTCTGACAGCGACTTTATGACCGGACAAGCAATCGTTGTCGACGGCGGGAGTGTTTTCCACTGATGACCGCTTTTAAGCATGAATTCTTGCGTTCTGTTTTCATCTGATGTTTTCGTGTCATCCTGAACAACGTGAAGGATCTCGACCCAACGCGAGATTCCTCGATTTTGCCTAGGAATGAAATTTTCAGTATGACCGATCCGGGCACTGGACTAACTAACTATGCCAAAGAGCCTGCGTACTTTTCTCGACGACATGCGCCGGACTTACCCGAGCGAGGTGGTGACGGTTAGTAAAACCGTCAATCCAATGAGCTACGACGTCACCGCGATCGTCAAGCATCTCGGCGTATTGAAAAAGTTTCCGGTTTTGATCTTCGAGCAGCCGCTCAACGCACGTGGCCGAAGGAACGACATGAAGCTGGTCATGAGCGCGGAGAATTCGCAGAAAAAGATTCAGGTGGCACTCGATGTCCCTGTTGAAACCGGTCGCGCGGAGATGGCGCGCGAATGTTTGCGGCGCGAAAGGGCCAAGATCGGGCCGGTTGTGGTGAGCAAAGACGCGGCACCGGTAAAAGAGATTGTTCAGCGAGATGATGAAGTCGATCTTTACGAGGTACCGCTTCTGCGCCACCACGAAATGGACGGCGGGCCGTACATCGATATGTCGAGCGTTGCCAGGGATCGAAACAGCGGCGTATACAATTGCTCTTACCATCGAATGGAAGTCAAAAATCGTAACCATACCGGCTTTCTGATGACGCTGCAGCATATGTGGCGGATTTTTCGCGGCTACGAAGAAGCCAACGAAGAGTGTCCAGTGGCGACGGTGATCGGCCATCATCCCGCGTATCAGATGGGCGCCTGCTACGGCGGGCCGTTCGAGGTGAGTGAGTACGAAATCATCGGTGGTTATTTGGGCGAGCCGTTGCGTCTTACGCCGTCGGAAACCTGGGGCGAGCGCTTGCTTGTGCCCGCCGACGCCGAGATCGTCATCGAAGGCGCGTTGCTGCCGGGCCAGCGGATGGTCGAGGGACCGTTCGGAGAGGTGAACGGCTATTTGGGGGTGCAGGGGTTTCAGCAATCGGCGCATTACGAAGTGCGCGCGATCACGCGGCGGCGCGGCGCGATGCATACGTCAATTCTCACGCCGGAGGGCGACAAGCCGTGGATGGATCTGGCGCGCGAAGGCGCCTATTTGCGCCGTTGCCGAGAGGCGGTGCCCGGCGTGCAAGCCGTATGTGCGAGCGGCCGTCACGCGCTGCTTAATGTTTTTATCTCGATGAAGAAAATGAGTGAAGGCGATCCCGGGCGGGCAGCAGCAGCGGCGTTGACGTGGGATTGGGCCAAGAATGTATTCGTGTTCGACGAGGACATCGACGTTTACAATCCGACGGAGATTCTTTGGGCGCTGGCGACGCGCGTGCAACCGCACCGCCAGATCTCGATCATCCCGGAAATCATGCGCGGCAGCTTGATCGATCCGTCCATGGAAGACGCCCGCAAGACTTCAGCGATGATTGTCGATGCCACCAAGCCTCTCGACCGTCCGTTCTCGCCGGTATCGAAGTGTCCTGACGAAGCGCTGGCGAGGACCAAGTTGGAAGAATTTGTCCCGGGCGAAATTTTGCAGCACATCCCCGTGGATCGAACGACATACTGGGCGTGATCGGAGTCAATGCCATAAAATGTAAAATGGGTGACCCCTGTTGAAGCATGCACGTTCGGTTTTAACTAATCGCTACGGATCTCTAGAACAACGCGTCGCGTCATGTTAGTTCGAAGATGGAACTTTTGACGAACGGGGAACATAAATTGCGTTTGCTGCGTCTTATGATGAAGTTGTCACGTGGAATGTTGCAGTGGGCAATAATTTTTCTTCTTGCTGCCTCGCCGATCGCCCGTGCTCAAGCGGATGCGACGGAATCGCTGCCAATGTTCGGACAGCCGAAGATCGCGCGGCCTGACAATCTCAAGAAAAACGATGAGGTATTTATCCGCGACTCGACCCTGCGTTACGGCAACCGGCAAGCGGGCAGCAACACGCTGGCGGCTCAAGGGTGGTCCGCGGTCCGATCGCGGCAGGCCGATCTCGCGATGCAGCGTTTCAATCAAGCGTGGCTCTTAAACCCTAAAAACTACAGCGTCTTTTGGGGATTCGGCGCGGTGCTGAGTGAAAAAGGAAAACTCGCCGAGGCGTTAGAACAGCTGGAAACGGCCCGTGAGCTGATCGAGGATCCGGCCCAGCGGGTGGCGTTGCTCTGCGACCTAGGCACGGTACATTCGGCGTACGCGGCACGAATACCGGCGGATCGGCAGCTCGAACGGGCGCAGCATTTTGTTTTAGCCAATTCGCGGTTTACCGAGAGCCTGGAAAACGATCCCAAATTCGCCCCGAGCTGGCGCGAGTGGGCGATGTCCTTATACGACCAGGAACGCTATTCCGAGGCCTGGCTCAGAGTAAAGAAAGCTCGCGAGCTCCAGGCCGAGCCCTTTCCGCCGGAATTCATCAAAAAGCTTTCGGCTAAAATGCCCGAGCCGAAATAGGACGGAATCGGAATTACCGGCCAGACGCGGTGCGATATTTAACGTCGGAATCGATAGTAGCGTGGCTTCGGGTTTGCGGACGAACAGCAATACTGTCGTTGACGCTGGTGGTTATCTCGCCGGTGCTTGCCGACCCGCCGGCGAATAGCGAAGCGTCGCGTTTACTCACCACCGCGATGGGCACGTTGCCGATAATTATTGCCGCGCCCCACGGCGGCCGACAAGCGATCGCGGGAGTCCCGATCCGGCGCGGTGCCGGCGTGCCGCAGTTCACCACCGAACGGGATAACAACACGGCGGAACTTGCCGAAACGCTCGCGCTGAAGGTCGGCAATCGATTCGGCGCTCGGCCGTTTCTTGTACTCGCGCATTTCGAGAGAAAGTATGTGGACGCTAATCGGCCAGAAACGGCGGCCTATGAGTCCACTGCGGCAAAACCCTATTACGATGATTACCATCGGGCGCTCGCCGAAGCTTCGGAGCAGATTCGCCTCCAGTGGGGCGGCGGACTGCTGCTCGACATTCACGGACAGGGCACGGTAGCGGACACGATTTTTCGCGGTACCAACAATGGCAGAAGCGTCGCGGCACTACGGCAGCGTTTCGGCGCTGACGCCGTCAACGGACCTAAAAGTATCTTGGCGCAGATGTCGTTGAAAGGATACAAGATTGCGCCCACCGGCGTCGGCGATGGCCGCGAGCAACGCTATACCGGAGGCTACACGACCCAGACCTATGGCAGCCATCGCGGCACCCGCATCGACGCGATTCAGCTGGAGTTCGGCAACGACCTCCGCTCGCGGCGGAACTTGGATCGAACAGCAGACGATCTGGCGCACTCCATTGAGATATTCGCAAGAGAATATCTGCCTCTTGCCAAGGTGATCGAGACTGATGCGCCGGCGGCGCGGCCGTAGAGTTCATGCCGTCGGTCTACGATCTCAAGCCGCGTTTTCAAGCACTACTCAGACCCTTGGTAAGGTCGATGCCGGCGAGCGGCGTCACAGCGAATCACGTGACCATCGCTGCGGCAGCACTATCTTTTTGTCTTGGCGCTATAATTTTCGTGAATCCGCAATCCAGATGGCCGTTGCTGCTGATGCGCGTCGCGCGTTTCGTCCGCGTGGCACTTAATGCCATCGACGGCATGCTCGCGCGTGAACATGATATCCAGAGTTAACTGGGGGAGTTCTTAAATGAGGTGGCACGGGGGACCGACGGAGTCACCTGCGCCAGCTCGACGAACGCATCAAAGAGCTCGCTACGGAAGGAAATTTTCCAACTTGGGCATAATTTCTAGAATGCTTGGAGTGATGGGGTAGGGGAGTGATGGCTAGCTCAACGATCCGTCCCGCCGCTTATCCCGCGGCTTTGCCGCACGAGCCGGTCGAAGAGATCTTTCCTAATATTTATCTTGTCCACGGCAGCGCGCGCGTCGGCCCCGGCATACGGTTGAATCGAAACATGGCGATCGTGCGCACTGGCGGTGAGCTCAGTTTGATTAACCCGGTGCGGCTTTCGGCGCCAGCGGAAGCGCAGTTGGAAACACTCGGCAAGGTGAAGCACGTCCTTCGAATCGGTTACTATCATGGTGTGGATGACCGCTATTACGTCGATCGCTACGGCGCGGAATTCTGGTGTCAACCCGGATCGGAGCGTTACCGTGAGCCGCGCCCGACACAGTTACTTCGCGACGAGACGTTATTGCCGATTCCGTCCGCTGAGATATTTCTATTCAAAGCGACGAAGTTTCCGGAGGGCGCCGTCTTGCTTAAGAACCATGGCGGCGTTTTAATATCCTGCGACAGCCTGCAGTATTGGACGGACTGGAGTTACTGCACCCTTGCCGCCGAAATAGTGATTAGAGTTAATGGCTTTTCGCTGCGCATGCTGATCGGAACTTTCTGGCTCAAGGCGATGACGCCCACGGGCCAATCATTGCGCGCCGACTTTGAGCGCTTGTTAAAACTGGAGTTCCAACACTTGCTCGGCGCGCACGGCCGCGCGTGCCGAGATCAGGCGCACGAACAGGTCGCGGCGGAAGTTAGTCGCGTATTCGGAAGCTAATCAATTGGAGGGCCTTAAATGACACCCGGTTCACCTTTTGACTCCGCCAAAGCCGGCGCCTTTGCCGAGCGATTGTTAACTACGCTCAACGATGGCGCGCTGTGCTTGATGTTATCGATCGGTCACCGCACCGGCTTGCTCGACGCCATGCGCGACACGGAGCCGGCCACCTCCGCCGAGATCGCAACAAAAGCGGGTCTGAATGAACGTTACGTGCGCGAGTGGCTGGGCGCTATGGTTACGGGCCGCATTGTTGATGTCGATCCGTCGACGAACCGGTTCACATTGCCGGCGGAGCACGCGGCATTTCTTACCCGCCCGGCCGGCGCGGATAATATCGGTGTATTCACACAGTACATTTCACTGCTCGGTGGGGTCGAAGAGGAAATCGTCGAATGCTTCAAAAAGGGCGGCGGCGTGCCTTACGCCAAATTCCCTCGTTTCCACGACGTCATGGCGGAGGATAGCGGGCAGTCGGTGTTGTCGTCGCTGGAATTGCATATTGTGCCGTTGGTTCCGCAGTTGCCGCAACGACTCAGCGCCGGAATGCAAATGCTCGACGTCGGCTGTGGCCGAGGTCGGATTATCAATCGGCTCGCCGAACTCTATCCGAAGAGCCGGTTTACCGGGATCGACCTATCGAGCGAAGCAATTCTGTCGGCGTGGGAGGAAGCTGCTGAAAAGAAGCTTAGAAATATCGAGTTTATCGTTGCCGATCTCAGCCAATTCGATAAAACAGCCGAGGCCGAAGCGTTCGACCTGGTAACGACTTTCGACGCGGTCCACGATCAGGCCAAGCCGCTGAACGTGCTTCGCGGCATTCACCGCACGCTGCGGCCCACCGGCGTTTATCTGATGCAGGACATCAAAGGGTCAAGTCATATTCACAAAAACCTGGATCATCCGCTCGGTCCATTTCTGTATACGGTATCGTGCATGCACTGCATGACCGTATCGCTGGCGCAGAATGGCGAAGGGCTGGGCGCGATGTGGGGCGAAGAAAAGACGCGGGAGTATTTGGAGAAGGCCGGTTTTCGCTCAGTGGAAAAAAACGAGCTGGCTCACGATATTCAGAACAATTGGTACGTCGTACGAAAGTAGTTCAAAGTTCCAAGTTCAAGGTTCAAAGCGCGCACTCAAAACATTGAACATTGAACATTGAACATTGAACCTGGAACCTTGAACAATCTTATCTACGCGTCGATCGTTTGGCCGCCGTCGATGACCAGCGCGTGGCCTGTGACAAACGAAGCTTCATCCGAGACCAGAAATAACACCCCGTAGGCGATTTCCTCCGGACGGCCCATGCGCAGTAGGGCTTTATTACTGCCGCCCAGGGTTTTGCGTTGTTCGTCCGTCATGCCTTCACCGAGAGTCGGCCTGCGGCGGAAAGCCGCGAAAGCGCGGAGTCTCGATGGCGCCGGGACAGACACAGTTGATGCGTATTCCCAAGGGTCCGTAATCGAGCGCCATCTCTCGCGTCAGGTTGATAATCGCCGCCTTCGTAGCGCAATAGCCGGGATATTCCGGCGACGCGAGCAAGCCGAATGTCGATGCGGTGGTGACGATATTGCCGCTACCCTGTTTTAGATAAATGGGGCAGCACCGCGCGGCAGCCGCGAAACATCGCGTTCAAGTTGGTATTCAGCACAAAATTCCATTCCTCGTCGGTGTGTTCGTGAACTTTCTTGCGAATGCCGGCGCCAGCGTTGTTGTAAAGTATATCGACCTTGCCAAAGGTGTCGACGGCGACTTTCACCATCCGGTCCAGATCTTCCTGCTTAGTGACGTCGACATTGGCAAAGACCACATCGCCGCCTTCTTTTTCTTTGATGAGCTGGTCGATGCGCGGCGAGATGGTTTCCTGAATATCGCAGCACACCACCTTCGCTCCCTCACGCGCAAACAGACGCGCGGTCGCGCGGCCGATGCCGCTATTGGCACCGGTAACGATCGCGACTCTGCCTTTGAGGCGACCGAGTCCCGGCCGCAACATTTCATGTTCGTCTCGTAGAATAATTTCTGCCATCCCTTGCCTCCTGATTTTGGTGTGTGAAGTTCTCCGCTTCACTTACCGCGGTCGGGCGAGCGTTTTCAACCGAGCCGGCAAGGTTGGAATACCGGAGTGATGGAGCGATGGGTTTTCGGAGACCCAATACTCCATTACTCCGACACTCCAAGAATTTGTACTTGTCGGCGATTTACTTCTTATAGAGCTGCTTGATAAACCCCGATTTTTCCAGCTCGGCGACAAGGCTCAGGTCGACATACGTTCTAGGATCGGCGGACGCTGCCTTAGGATTCTTAGGCGCCATATCATCAAGCATGGTTTTAACGCCGTCGGAAGTTGGATAGGGTATTTCAGGAAACACGTTCGAATAGTCCTTGTAGGCTCGCTCCAGGCCTTCTGGATCGGCGACGCCGAGATTCTTCTTAATGAGGCCTTTGGCATATTCCTTCTCGGTTTTGATGATGTGGATCGCTTCCACCATTGCGCGGGTCAGTTTTAGCATAAGCGGTCTTTTGGTTTTGACGATGGCTTCCCGGCTGAGGATGCCGTTCCACCAGAAGGGAATTTTGAGATCGGTGATGTTGTAAAGATTGCGGAAACCGAGTTTTTCCGCCTGGGTCAAGAAAGGTTCCGGGATGATGGTGAACTGAGTTACGCCCTTTGAAAGCGCCGCGAATCTCTCCGCGGTCGCCGCCTGTGGGAATGATCTTGACATCCTTTTCCGGGTCAACGCCAAGTTTTTTCAGCGCCAGCCGCAATCCTAGATCAGACGTGCTGCCCAGACGATTGACACCGGCTGTTTTACCCTTGAGTTGCTCGACTGTTGTGATGCTCGACAATGAAACGATGTGGTCGACAAATGTCGGAACCACTCCGACGATCATCACGGTGTCGGCGCCGGCCAGGCGCGAGCTTGTAAGTGTTGTCACCGAAATGCTGGCGGCGTCGATTTCGTTCGCCAGCAGGGCTTGCAGTACGGTTGGGCTGGCGCTGATCGCGATGATTTCCGGTTGGACGCCCTGTTTTTGCATCAGCTTGCGATCTTCGATGACCCAGATCGGGCTATTGGTGGGGCTAAACCCCGCCCATGCAAGCCGGAGTCTTTCTTGAGCGCTCGCCGCCGAATGCGCGGCAAGAAGAGCGATGAAGGTTAGAAGTGCTGGTGTCCAACGATACGGCATAGCCGGTTCCTCCTGTACATTCTGTTAGACGCGCCGGCTGACATAATGCTTAAAAAAGGCACGAGGTCAAGGCATGCCGCCATTGCGCGACAAACCGGACAAGAATAATTGCCGCTACGTTGACTCAATATACCATTTGATATACTAGAGGCACTTCTCCGCAAGGGAACGTTTTTATGGCTAAAAAAGGGATTCTCGTCACCGGCGGTTCCGGTTTGGTCGGCGCCTATGCGGTGGGGATGTTGCTTGAGCGCGGCGAGCGCCCTGTGGTATTCGACGTCGCCCTCAACGAGCGGCTGCTCAGTGCCGTCGGCGTCGATAGCAGCAAAGTCAGGCTGATCCGTGGCGACATGATGGATCTGCCGGCGATTATTTCGGCGCATTCGCGAAAACGATTGCGACCGCATCATTCATCTGGCGGCCTTTCTGGGCGAAGAAGTCCAGCGCCGCCCGTATAGCGGTGTGCGCTTGAACTACATGGGCACCGTAAATGTCTTCGAAGCGGCGCGGCTTGGAAAATGTTTCCCGCGTTGTTTTTCCAAGCTCCGGCACGGTGTACTTGGGTTCCCTCGGCGAAGGGGTATCCAAGATCGACGAAAGTATTCCGATGAATCCGCCATCGGTTTATGCGGCGACCAAAGCCGAGCTGCGAATTCATGGGGCGCGCTTACGCGAAGCGGTATGGCTTCGAATTTATTTGCCTTCGTTACACCGGCGGCCTTTACGGCCCCTCGCCGGCGGCGCTCAAAGCGACCCGCGAGATCGCCATTCAGCAAATGATTCGCGCAGCGGTCAAGGGCGAGTCGGCGCAAATCGGCTGGCCTTATGGACCGGCGGAGATTCTGTACGGCAAAGACGCCGCCAAGGGGACGGTTCTTGCTGTGCTCAAGGACAAGCTTCAAAGACACGCTCTTTCACATAGGCAATGGCGAAACGGTGAGCGGCGACGATATCGTCGATGCCGATCCGCAAGAACATTTCCCGGGGCCAATATCGAGCTCATCAAAACAAAAATCCCATGCCTTATCCCGAATCGCGCTTGCCGAGCGATTTTTCCCGGGCCAAGGAACAGCTCGGCTATCGAAGCCGGATTATCCTGTCGATAGGGCGGTCGAGGACTACGGCGCGACTTTGAAGAGGTTGGAGAATTTGTAGGCCGATTGACGCCGATGACGTCTGAAGCGCGACACGCCGTCTACGTCTAATAACTGGATGCCCAGGGTATCATCAGGCACTGAGAAACGGCCGTTTTAAGTTGAACCAAGGAGAGACCATGCGGCAAAGGCAATCGTGGATCTTGGCTTTCTTACTGTTCTTGGCTACGGCGCGTCTGCCTGGGCGGCGCAGCCAGGCTCGTCATCCTTCGACGAAAAAGCGGTGGCCGACTTCTACCGCGAATAAGACCCTGCGCATTTTGTTGGATTCTCACGGCGGGCGGCGGTTACGACCAATATTCTCGGCTAATTGGACGGCATCTTTCTAAGTATATTCCAGGAAATCCCGAACGTGATTGTCGACAACATGGCCGGCGTCGGCAGTATCATCGCCGCCAACCACATTTACAAAGCCGCGCCGAAAGATGGAACCGTCATCGGAAACATTTCAGGGCCGATTATCTTAGAGCAATTGTTCGCTAATCCCGCCATTCAGTACGATATGGGCAAGTTTCGCTATCTCGCCGTCCCGGTCAGCGAAAGCTATGTTTTTATTGCAACCCGAAACGCACCGGGAGTGTACCAAATTCGATGAAATCTTCGGTGCCAACGGCAAGCAAATAACCGTGGGGCATTCCGGGCTCGACAGTGGAGCACGCGCCGGTCATTGATGCGTGACGTTCTCGGTGCCAATGTCAAAGTCGTTTCGGCTACAAGGGCACCGCCGATGTTCGCATGGCGATCGATTCCGGCGAAGTCGACGGCTTCTTCAATACCTGCACATCGCTGAAAATAACCTCCTTTGAAAAGATTAAAAGCGGCGAATGGGTCGTCTTGGCACAGCTATCGGAAAAACCGATCAAAGACTTGATCGTCCCGAATGTGCCGACGATTCCGCAATTCGCCAGATACCGAGGAGCATCGGCTTCTGCTCAAATACGGCACCAGCACGCCCAACGATTTTGGCAAAGTCTATGTCGTACCGCCCGGGACGCCGCCGGATCGCGCGCGGCGCTGGAAAAAGCCTTTGACAAAGTGTTCGCTGACAAGGAATTGATGGCGGACGCCAACAAGGGCAGCTCGAAATCGACCCGATGATCGGCGAGGATATCCACAAACTCGTCGTCGAGTTTCTGGGCATGAGCGGCGATTTGAAGAACAAATTGCAGACATGCCTTGAAGGCGCCGGAAAAAAATAATTGTTTCTGATTTCAGATTGGAGGTGAAGACAATGCAGTCCAAATCCAATGTGATCGGCCTGATAGCTCTGTTGTTCGGGTTGTTGATGGCCTCGCGCCAACGCCTTGGCGCAGACCGAAACGATCGAGGAGCTATATAAAAAGGCGCTTAAAGAGGAAGGAGTGTGCTCAATTGTTATTGCTCGTTGGCGCAGATCAACGCGGAGAAAATTTATCCGGTATTCGAGAAACGCTTTCCGGGAATCAAGATCAATCATGTCGACGCGACTTCGGACAAGCTCGCGGCGCGCGCGATCACCGAGGCCCGCGGCGGTAAGACCATCGCGGACGTCGTGGAATTCGGCTTGGAAGATATCAGCAAAATTCACGCCCAGGGGTTGATCTTGGAGAAAGCTCCGCCTGAAACGACCGCTTACCCGGCCAACTTGAGAGGATCGTTATTGGGCTGCCAACAACCTGATTTTCTTTATCGGCGCGTGGAACACCGGACAAGGTCAAGAAAGAGGAGGAACCGAAAGCGCTCGACGATTTCGGCGATCCCCGATGGAAAGGGCGATTGATCGCTGAACCACGAGACTATGAGGTTCTCGATCGGGCTCACCCATAAGCATAAGAGTTTGGAAAAGGCGTCGCGCTGTGCTGGCTCGGATCGCCGCGAACAATGTCGAATTCCACAAAGGCCATTCGCAGCTCGCGGAATTTTTGGTCGCCGGACAGGCCGCGGCATGTTTTACCTGCTATTCGCACCATTATCCGGAGCGCAAGCGAAAGGGCGCGCCCGTCGACTATATGTTGACGGAGGGTGCCGCGGGAATCATCGCAGTGGCGGTGATGAAAAATGCGCCGCACCCGAATACGGCTTGGCTTTTTAACCGCTGGGCGGCGTCCGAAGAAGGACAGACGGTATATTCCAAGGGCGGCAGGACGCCGGCTCACCCAAAAGTCGAACCCACCGAGCCAATATCGACCGAAAGTGATTTACGCGGTAGGGGTGGAAGATCTAAAGCAGTACGATAAGTACGAAAAAATATGGAAGGAAGTTTTCAAGTTGCGATGAGTGGGATCGAATCCCAAGACTTATCGATCAACGCTTAACTCACTGGAGGCAAAATGCGACGAATCAATCGGGCGGTAGTGTTATCGTTTATGAGTGTTGTTCTTGCCCTTACGCTATGCGTGGGAGTCGAAGCGGCGGAGACTCAGTCGTTGGACGAACTTCACAAATTGGCGTTGAAGGAAGGCGGCACGCTTAACTTCTATGCCACCCTAGCGCAAATCAATGCGGAAAAAATTCTGCCGGTATTCGAAAAACGATTTCCAGGTATCAAAGTGAATCACGTCGACGCCACCGCTGACAAGCTCGCGGCGCGCGCAATTACCGAGGCCCGGGGCGGCCAGGGTTCTGTCCGACGTGTTTCAGATGGCTTTGGAAAACGTCCTGCAGGTCATCGATCAGAAGCTCGTGGTTGACTGGCTCCCGCCTGAAGCCGCCGCTTATCCGGCCAATTTCAAGGCGGCGAATTGGTTGGCCGCGGATATGGTCATTATTACCGCTTCGTGGAATACGAGCTTGGTGAAGAAAGAAGACGAGCCCAAGCAGTTCGATGACTTCGCCGATCCTAAATGGAAGGGAAAAATGATCGGCGAAGCGCGGGATGTCGAATTGCTGATCGGATTGGCCAGGCATAAGTTTAAAAACGATGAGAAGGGTTTCGACTTTGTGCGCAAGCTGGCGGCCAATAATCTTGAATTTCACAAGGGCCATTCCGAGCTCGCGGAATTCCTTGTCGCCGGCCAAGCCGCTGCCTGCGTGACCTGTTACGCGCACCACTATCCACCGCGAATCAAAAAGGGCGCTCCGCTCGGATTTATGCTCACCGAAGGAATCGCGACGATCACCGCCAATGCTTTGGCTAAAGACGCGCCCCATCCCAACACGGCCCGATTGTTTTACCGCTGGTCCGCTAGCGAAGAAGGGCAAAAAGCTTATGCCGCGGGAGGTCGTTTGCCACCCCATCCTAAGGTTGAACCCGTGGAGAAAATTCGCCCGGCGACGCTCTATCCCATTGGCACTGAAGAAATCAAGGAGTGGCGGCGTTACGAAAAGACTTGGAAGGAAATTTTCAAAATACGTTAAGCGAACGGCGGTCACGGCGTATTGACTCGCCGTTTTAAGTTGATATCAACGTTACACGTTTGCATCCCCGGTTGGAGGTTTGGTGATAACTGGATACATCCGCATAATCTTGGCGGCTTTGGCGCTAGCCGGATTGGTTGAGAGTATACCGGCGCGAGCACAGTCCCTGGATGAACTTCATAAAGCCGCAGTCAAAGAGGGCGGCTCGCTGAATTTTTATGCGACCTTGGCGCAGATTAATGCGGAGATCATTCTTCCTATTTTTGAAAAACGCTTTCCGGGCATCAAGGTCAATCACGTCGACGCAACTTCGGACAAGCTCGTCGCGCGCGCCGTCAGCGAAGCGCGCGGCGGAAAGACGCTTGGCGATGTCTTACAGGTGCCGCTGGAAAATGTCATCCAGGTGCACGACCAGGGATTGTTGCTCGACGTGAATTTGCCCGAAGCGGCAGCCTATCCTGACGGATTGAAAGGCGGGTTTTGGATTTCCTCCGATTTGCAATATTTTATCGCTGCCTGGAACACCAGCCTGGTCAAGAAGGACGAAGAGCCTAAATCCTACGACGATTTCACCCATCCGCGCTGGAAGAACCGCCTGATCGCGGAGCCGCGGGATCTGGAAATGCTCCTTGCTTTCGCCAAGTACAAGTTCAAGAGCGACGAAAAAGCGATCGATTACTGGAAGAAAATCGCCGCTAACAATGTCGAGTTTCACAAAGGTCATTCGCAACTCGCTGAACTTTTGGTCGCCGGCCAGGCGGCGGCTTGTTTGACCTGCTATTCGCACCATTATCCGATTCGAATAAAGAAGGGCGCTCCGGTAAATTACCTGCTCAGTGAGGGCGTTGCGTCGATCAACGGCACGGCGATTTTCAAGAACGCGCCGCATCCGAACGCTGCAACCTTATTCGCCCGCTGGGTCGCCAGCCAGGAAGGACAGAAGGTCATGGCTCAGGGGGGAGAAATCCAGCGCACCCGAAGGTGGACCCGATCGACAAGACCAAGACTGAAAAAGCGTACTTTATCACGGCCGCCGATCTAAAAGAGTTTCCCAAATACGATAAGATTTGGAAGGAAATCTTCAAACTGAGATAAGCGCAGCGTGACACTGCGGCTATCTTTTAAAGGCTGATTTATGGCGACTGCGGCAATTCCCCGTACCGGAAAAGTGAGCATGACGCTGGATCCGGCGCTGCTGATCCCCGTGGTCGGCGCCGGTATCCTCGTTTATCTTGCGGTCTTACCCCTGATCATGCTTCTTGTCGGTAGCTTTCAGGCGGAAGTAGCCCCGCGGGAATTTGTTTACACCCTCAAGAACTACCACGCTGCCTATGCCAGCGAGTACACCTACTCGACTTTCATGAACTCGCTGATTTTTGCCTTCGGCTCGGCGGCGCTTTCCTTCGTGTTGGGAACGGTGCTCGCCTGGTTGACGGAGCGCACCAACACGCCTTTGCGCAGTATCTTTGTTCCCCTCGCCGTTGTGCCATTGATTCTTCCCGGCGTATTGGAATCCATCGCTTGGATATTTCTGCTCAGTCCAAAGTTCGGCTACCTCAATGTGTGGCTCACCAATTTGTTCGGACTCAGTTCGCCACCGTTCAACGTATTTTCCTTGCCGGGTATGATTTGGGTTCATTCGGTGGGCCAGGTGCCTTTGGCGTTTCTGCTGATGGTGGCGGCATTCAAATCGATGGACCCTTCTTTGGAAGAGTCGGCGATGATGTCCGGCGCCAACACCTGGCAGACTTTTCGCCGCGTGACGTTGCGCTTGTTGATGCCGACGGCCGGATCCGTGGTGCTGATTTTATTCGTCCGCACGCTCGAATCTTTCGAGACTCCTGCGCTGATCGGTATTCCGGCGCGTATCTACGTGTATACCAGTGAAATTTTTCTTGCCTTCAACGAGTACCCACCGGACTATGGCCGGGGCGGTGCCTTGGCGGTAGGATTGCTGCTGTTGAGCGCCGTGGGCGTTTGGCTGTATACGCGAGCGACCAAGGAAGGTAAGAAATTCCAAACCGTCACGGGTAAAGCATTTAGGCCGCGCCAGTTCGATCTCGGGCCTTGGCGCTGGGTAGGTTTCGGATTTTTGTCCGGTTACTTCTTATTCGTCGTGCTGTTGCCGTTTTTGGTGTTGTTTTGGGCGTCATTTCTGCCGTTTTTCGCGGCGCCGAGTTGGGCTGCCGTGAGCAAGCTCAGTCTCGACAACTATCGCTATCTGTCAGGCTTTCGCCCCTTTTGGGATGCGATGCAGAACAGCATTATCCTCTCGACCTTGACGGCGACGGTGGCGATGGTGCTGACTTCGCTGGTCGCGTGGATCGTTTACAAAAGCCGGTTGCCGGGTTCTTGGATCCTCGATTTTCTCGCCTTCGTGCCGATTACGATCCCTGGCATCGTTATGGGCATGGCGTTGATCCTGCTCTATGTCGCCTTTCCCATTCCGATTTACGGCACGATCTGGGTTTTGCTGATCGCCTATGTCACCCGCTTTATTCCATATGGCATGCGCGCGGCGTCGGGGTCGATTTTACAAATTCACAGCGAATTGGAGGAGGCCGCGGCGGCCTCCGGTGCTTCCTGGTGGGAGTCGTTCAAACGGGTTACGTTACCGCTCTTGCGGCCTGGCTTGGCGGCGGGGTGGATTTACATCTGCATCGTGTCGTTTCGGGAATTTTCTACGTCGGTGTTGCTCGCCACCGGCGAAAGCCGGGTGCTCTCGATTCTGCTCTTCACCATGTTCGAGCAGGGGCAGGTCACCGTGGTCGCGGCCATCGGCGTTTTGATGATCGCGACCTTGTTATCGATCGTGGCGATCTTCTACAAGCTCACCGGCAAAGTAGGCCTCCAGACTTGATAGACGGGTGAGGAAAATCTAGTGATTGAAATCAAGTCTCTGGTAAAAATCTTTGCCGACGGCGACAACGCCGGCGTTAAGGCTGTCAACGACATTTCCTTTACGGTCGAAGAAGGCCGGTTCTATACGCTCCTAGGTCCGTCCGGATGCGGCAAGACGACAACTTTGCGCTGCATCGCCGGATTGGAAAAAGCCAACGGTGGCGAGATCCTTGTCGCCGGCAAGAAGGTCTTTTCCGCAACGGACGGAACGTTTGTGCCCGCCTACCGTCGCCCCATTGGTATGGTTTTTCAGAGCTACGCCATCTGGCCGCATATGACGGTGTTCGAAAACGTCGCGTTCCCGCTGCGTGTCGGCAAGGAGCGTTTCAGCAAAGCCGACATGCAAAAAAAGGTCAGAGGGGCGCTCGCCCAGGTGGAATTGGACGGCTACGAAGATCGCATGGCCACGCAGCTCTCCGGCGGGCAGCAGCAGCGGCTCGCGTTGGCCCGCGCCTTGGTGCGCGAGCCGATGGTGCTGCTCTTGGACGAGCCGCTCAGTAATCTCGACGCCAAGCTGCGCGAAAGAATGCGCTTCGAGTTGCGCGAGCTACAGCGCCGCCTGCGCATTACGACTCTCTACGTCACCCACGATCAGATCGAGGCGTTGTCGATGTCCAACGTCATCGCCGTGATGAACTCCGGCGTGATCGTTCAGGAGGGCGCCCCGCGGGACATCTATCTGCAACCGAAAACGCAATTTGTTGCCAACTTTATCGGTTCGACGAATCAAATGGCCGGCCAGGTAACCCAGCTGGAAGGAAACGGCACGGCGACGGTTCGCACCGACGACGGCGAGATCTCTTGCGGCATCCTCGATGGCTTGACTGCCGGCAGCAAGGTGGTTGTCGTGGTGCGACCTGAGAGCATTAACCTGCACCAGCAGCAGCCGCCCATCACTGCGAACGTTATCGAGGGCAAAATCGGCGCCGCCATGTTTTTGGGTGAATACGTCGACTGTACCATCGAGCTCGGCAAAAACGTTTTGCAAACCCATCAACGCTACACCCTGCAAGTGCGCCGCGGCGACTCGGTTTGGATCGAGCTGCCGGCGGGTGAGTGCATGGCGCTGCCCGCGGAACAGTGATCATCACCAGCTCACCGCTCCGGTAACTCCGAACCGGCTTTCCGCCTTGTTGATTCACTGAGCGCTCTTGAGTTAAATCAAGATTACAGTTGCATCCGTTCGCCATGTGAGCAGTTCGAAGCAAGAGGTTGGGTTGGCATGATAGACAGAATCACCGTTGGCTTATCGCTTTTGGTTCTATTATCCATCGCAAGCTACACCACCGGCGCGGCTCAGGAGCGCGTCAAGATCGCCTACAGCTCCGCCGACGCATCCAACGTCGTATGGTTCACCGCGCTGGACGCGGGTATATATCGCAAGTACGGCTTGGACGTCGAACTCATCTTCATCCAAAGCTCGACGATGAGCGTCTCCACGTTGGTCTCGGGCGATATTCAGATTGCCAACAGCTCCGGTGGCGCGGTGGCGAGTGCAGTCGTGGCTGGGGCCAATTTGGTGATGACCGCCTGCTACATCAATACGTTGCCCTACGAACTGGTAGTTCAGGAGTCGGTCAAATCGGTGGAAGACTTAAAAGGCAAGAATGTTGGCATCAGCCGCGTGGGGAGTGCTTCGGATGTCGCGGCAAGGGTACTGATCAAAGGACTGGGTTTGGAGCCGGTGAAGGACGTGCCGATCATGCAGGTGGGTGGCCCGTCGGAGCGGGCGGCGGCGTTTCGGACGGGCAAGATCGTCGGCTTTCCATCGCCGCCCGGAACGATTCACCTCGCCAAAGGCATGCCCCATCGGATCATGATCAGCACGGCGGATTTTCAAAAGCGGTTCGATTTTCCGTATATTTGCTCTACCACCACAAAAAGCTATTTAGCGAGCAACCGGGAAACCATGAGAAAACTCACGATGGCGCTGATTGAAGCGACCCACTTCCTCAAGACCCGCAAGCAAGACACCATGAAATTCATCGCCAAGTACACGCGTCAGAATAATCCGCAGTTTTTAGAGTCGTCCTGGGCGGCCAACGTAAAGTTGCATGATCGCGTTCCATTGGTAACCCGGGAAGGAACCGAGGTCCAGATCAAAGAGGCGCTGGCGCGAAAACCCGGCGCTACCTTGCGCGTCGAGGATATCGTCGACGACAGCATTGTCAGAGAGCTGGATAAGAGCGGCTTCATCGATAAAGTCTACAAGTGACCGGAGCCGCCTGAAATCTTCGGCAGTCCCATGTTCGATAGATTCTTTATCGCTAAAAAAATCCCCCTCGATCCCCCTTTGTCAAAGGAGGACGCTTTCGGAGCAATATCTGTTCCCCTCTTTGAAAAAGAGGGGCTAGGGGAGATTTCCGACTACAATAACTGGCGGTGAATGGGGCCATGATCGTCGCAGTGATTCTTTCCGCTGGTGAATCCAGCCGCATGGGGCGGCCCAAAGCGTTGTTGCCCATTGACGGCCAGACGTTCATCGAAAGAATCGTTGGCGTGCTGAAGCACGCCAACATCGGCAAAGTCATCGTCATCCTCGGTCACAATGCCGATGAGATGAGGCGGCAGATCGAGCACTTGCCGGTCGAGATCCTGCTGAATCCAGATTACAAGCTGGGCCAACTATCTTCGCTGCAAGTCGCCGTGCGTCGCTTGGAGACGGAGACGGATTGCGACGGCATGCTCGTTCATCTCGTCGATCATCCCTACATCGACCCGAAACTAGTGGAGATGATGATCGAGCGCTTCTACGAGAGCGGCAAACTGCTCGTCGTGCCGCGCCACAATGGCAAGCGCGGCCATCCGGTGATCTTTTCGCGCAAGCTGTTTGACGAATTGCTGGCGGCGCCCATAGATCGAGGCGCCAAAGCCGTGGTCAACGCGCACTGCGACGATACGTTGGAAATCGAGACCGACGATGAAGGCATCACGGTCGATATCGATACGCCGGATCTGTACCGGCAGCATGTTAAAGGAGAATAGATGGCGAAGCTGAACTTAACTCTGGCGTGCGGCGATTACGATTTTTTGCGACCGTTGATCAACGGCGAAATTCAGCCCCAAGGAATTGATCTGAACGTGCTGACCATGGCTTCGCCCGAGCGCCATGGCCGCATGCTGCGCCACGAAGAATTCGATGTGTGCGAGCTGTCATTGGTCGGCTATCTGGTTTCTCGCGACAAGGGCTGCAACTACAACGCCATCCCAGTCTTTCCACATCGCCGTTTCCGCCACCAGTATATGGTGAAGCGAAACGGCTGCGGCATTGAAAAGCCGTCGGATTTAAACGGCAAGAGAGTCGCTCTCGACACGCTGCAAAACTCCGCCGGCCTGTGGATGCGCGGCATCCTGCAGGATCATTACGGCGTGGATCTAAAAACCATCGAGTGGTGGTGCCAGGAAGAAGAAGAGATTCCGTTTGAACCGGCCAAGTGGATGAACGTCAAGCGCGTGGCGCGCGGCAAGAACATCGATCAGATGTTGCTCGACGGTGAGGTGGAGGCGGCGCTCTACCCGGAAACTTTGCCGTCGATTCGTAGCGGCAATCCCAAAGTGGGATGCTTTTTGCCGAACCGAAGAAAGCGGAGATCGAATATTACAAAAACGGCGGCTTCTTTCCGATCATGCACACGGTGGTCGTGAAGAATGCGATTCTAGCAGAGCACCCCTGGGTCGGCATCAGCCTGGTGCAGGCGTTTCAGCGGGCGAAAGAAATTTGCTACGAGCGAAACAGCGACCCGCGCAGTTTCGCCCTGGTGTGGGTGCAAGATTTAATGCGCGAGCAGCGGGAAATTTTCGGTCCCGACCCGTGGCCGTACAATTTGGAAGATAATCGAAAGGCCCTCGAAGCAGTGATCCGCTACGAATACGAGCAGGGCATGATCAAGAAAAAGCCCAGCGCCGAGGATTTGTTCTTTGCGCCAAGTCTACAAAGGATTCAGCATTATATTTAGAGGGCACGGCTTCTTTCAATTCATTCAATCGTTCAAGCCGTTCAAAACGTCTTAAATCTCCCTAAGAATTGGGAACGTGAATTCTTCATGGGTGGCGTTTTCGACGCCATAGCACACGAGCGCATTCACGTCGAATTTACTTTCATCCGCCTCAACGTCGGCGAATCTCGCCTTGGTCGCCGGATGCTTCGGCACGAAGAGCTGACAGCAGTCTTGATCGGGTAACGACGACGTCTCGAAGGTGCCGATGCGGCGCGCTTGATCGATGATTTCCTGCTTGTCCATGCCGACGAGCGGCCGGAGAATCGGCAGCCGCGTCGCCTGTTGGATCACCGCCATATTGTCGAGCGTCTGCGAGGCGACTTGACCGAGGCTTTCCCCGGTGACGAGCGCCTTGGCTTTTTCTTTTCGCGCGATCGCTTCGGCGATGCGCAGCATCATGCGTCGATATAGAACGACGCGCAGCGGCCGGGCGACAGCGGCGACGATTTGCCGTTGGATCTCCCCGAACGGCACCAGATAGAGACGCGATTGAAATTGGTGCTGCGTCAAGCGCGTTACGAGCTGGCGTACTTTTTCCTGTGAAGTTTTGTCTTGATACGGCGCGCTGTGAAAATGTACAAAGATAATCCGACAGCCGCGTTGCATCATCCGGTATGACGCTACCGGCGAATCGAAACCACCTGAAATAAGACAGACGACTCTTCCGCTCGCCCCCACGGGAAGCCCGCCGGCGCCGGGAATCTTGTTGAAGCCGAAAAACGCATCGCGCGGCAGGATTTCGACCGTCACGGTGAACTCGGGATTCTCTAGATCGACCCGAGCCCCAGACCTTTCTTTGACAGCGGCGCCGAGTTGGCGGTTGATTTCCGGAGACATCAGAGGAAAGGTCTTGTCGCCGCGTTGAGTCTCGATGCGAAAAGACTCGAAGTGACTGCCGTTGAGCGATTCCAAAATCCCGCTGCGCAGGGCGTCGATATCTCTGGCGGTGCGCTTGACGATGGAAAAGTTCGCGACGCCGAACACCGTGCTTAAGCGATGGATGGCGATGTCGGGTTCGATGTCGTTTTTAAAAGTGATCAGCAAACGCGCGGGCAAGCTGCGAATCTCCTTTGTGCCCAAGTCTTTGACCGCGGCGAGCAGATTGCTCTTGAGCAATTCGGTGAAATATGGCCCGATTACCTTTCTTGAGGGCGATTTCGTGGTAGCGGATGAGCACTGAATCCATGCGCTACAGATAACAGATAAGCCCTGGTTTTGCATGTAACTACCCCTGTGGTAGTATCGCTTCACGATCGCTGGATAGGAGCGGGCCATGGGTAATTTTAAAAAACTCGCCGATGCAATGCAGTTCTCTCCGGCAAAAATGAAAAAGAACGGCGTCTTCGAGACCGATCGATTTTTTTGCGACACCTATTGCTTCGAACCGGGGCAGGAGCAGAGCCCGCACACGCATGGCGGAGAGGATAAAATTTATTACGTGCTTGAAGGACGCGGCGTTTTTAAAGTCGGCGACGAAGAGCGGGAACTAGGAGCGGGAGAAATCGCGCTGGCGCCCGCCGGCGCGAATCATGGGGTTTTCAATCGCAGCCAGCAACGCCTCGTTACCTTGGTTTTTGTCACGCCTAAACCTCATCATTAGCTGCCCATGACCAGCGAAGAAAAAGAGGTGGCCAAAGTCAATGAAAGCTTTTACAGCGCTTTCGAAAGTCTCGACATTAAACAAATGGAGTCGGTGTGGGCAAAGGACGTCGATATTCAGTGTGGCCATCCCGGCTGGCGCATCCTGCGTGGCTGGAATCCGGTGATGGAAAGCTGGCGGCGCATCTTCGAAAATACTCCCACCATTCGTTTCATGTTGACCGACCTGTTTATCGAAGTGCGCGGCGAGCTGGCTTGGGTTACGCTGTATGAAAATCTCAATAGCTCGCTGGAAGGTCAAAACGTCGCTGCGACGATTCTCACCACAAATATTTTTCGCAAGGGCTCCGATGGCTGGCGCATGGTCCATCACCATGGCTCATCCGTTGCGCAGCCCCCAAGCGGCGACGACCCCACTACCGTGCACTGACGACGAAACTCCGGTTCAAAAGCGATGCTGACGCTCCAGGGAAAAGTCGCGCTCGTGACCGGAGCCGGGCGCGGCATTGGCAAGGCGATCGCGCTTGTCCTCGGCAGAGCCGGTTGTCGCGTCATTCTCACTGCGCGTAGTCACGATCAACTCGAAGACGTTCGTCGCGAGATCGAGAGTGGCAATGGCAATGCGGCCGCCGTGCCGTGCGATCTTACCCGGGATGACGAGATTGAAAAACTCGTCGGTCAAAGCGGACAGTATTTTGGCGCAATCGATATTCTCATCAATAACGCAGGTTGGGGGAAGAGGTCTTCGGTGGTGAAGGCCAAGACGGAGGATTTGGATCAAACCTTTCGCGTCAATTTACGCGCGCCGATGCTGCTCGCGCAGAGTCTCTTGCCGGCGATGATCGAGAAGGGCGAGGGCGCGGTAATTAACATCGGCTCGGTTTCGGGAAAGAGCGGCGAAGCGAATGGCGCGGCGTACTCGGCATCGAAGTTCGGCCTGATCGGGTTCACTCAATCGCTTTATGAGGAAGTGCGCGAGCACGGCATCAAAGTATCGGTGATCTTGCCCGGGTTTGTCGACACACCTCTGATACCGCCCAACCGGCAGCTGGATCGGAGCAAGATGATTCAGGCCGACGATGTTGCTCAATCCGTACTTTACGTGCTCACAACGCCGGCCACCTGTTGCCCGGTGGAAATCACGGTGCGGCCGCAGCGAACGCCGTTTCGATAGTTCTCACGAACAGATTTGCTGCAGGAACGGAAGCGCGACGTCTTCCAGGCTTTTCACGACTGCGTCCGCTTCGCCGAGCAATTCCGCTGGGTGTGAATTGGTTACCGCCAAGCACTTCATTCCAGCCCTGCGCGCGCCGCGGATGCCTTCTTTGGAATCTTCGATCACGACGCAGTCGGCGGGTTCGATCTGGGGGCTGGCGCCCGCGTTGAGCTTCGCCAGGACCTTCAAAAAAATTTCCGGCTCAGGTTTGCCGTGCTCAACGTCTTCTGTGCTCACAATCGCTTGAAAGTAATTTAGCAATCCCGCGGTTGTGAGGATGGTCACGATCTCGCGGCGCAAAGCCCCGGAAGCGACCCCGAGAGGGACAACTGGGGCCAGCTCGTATACCAAGGTCTTGACTCCTGGAAAAATTATCACGTGATCGCATATGGCCTGCTGATAGTAAGCAGCCTTACGATCAATCAGCTCGGCCAGCTTGGGGTCTGTCAATGGGCGATGGTTATCTCGGAATCCGGCCATGAACGCGCCGCGATCGTCGAAGCCAAGATAGCGGGCGTAATAGGCTTCTTCGGTGAGAATTATTCCTTCTTCGCCGAGGACCCTTTGAAACAGCTTGAAATGGATCGGCTCATCGTCGACGATGATGCCGTTGAAATCAAAAATCATAGCGCGAAGCATTACCACACGATTACAGAAATCTTCTTTTACTTCAACTGAATGTAGGCTAATAAGAAAAGTATGGCATCAGACCACGATCAACATCACCACGAGCATGGCCACGGTCATATAGAGTTTCGCTTTTGCCCGCGTTGCGGCGGCGAACTGGCGCATCGCATGGTAAAGTCGAACGAACCCAAACGCCTGGTTTGCCAGACTTGCTCGTTTATTTTTTATCAGGACCCCAAGGTCGTCGCCGGAACGTTATTTATGCTTGACGGCGGCATCGTGCTGCTGAAACGCGCCGTCGAACCGGCTCTCGGCAAATGGGTCTTTCCCGGCGGCTATGTCGACCGCGGCGAGAGCGTGCGCGACGCGGCGGTGCGTGAAACGAAAGAGGAGTCACAGCTTGAAGTAAAGCTGGGGCCGCTTCTCAATGTCTATTCCTACCCACGGTCGCCGAATGTGATTGTGGTTTATACGGCCGAAGTGATCAGCGGCGAGCTGGCGGCGGCGGATGAGTCGTTAGAAGCGCGAATCTTCGCACCGAAGGAAATACCTTGGCACGATCTCGCTTTCGACAGCACCAAGGATGCTCTCAACGATTACATTAGTCTTTATCTGAAACCCCAAGCGTAATAAGAAAAAGGCCCGCGATCATGTTGGTGACGGCGAGCCTTTTATGCGTTGATTTCGCGCTGTATCAAGCGAGGTCTACGAGCACGTCGTCTTCTTCGACTTTCACTTCGAACTTTTCGGTGGGCAAATTCGGCAGCAGCTCGTTCTCGCCGGTGGCGACGTTGTAGCGCCAGCCATGCCAGGGGCAGATCACCGTGGTGCCGTCCAGCTCGCCTTCGCCCAACGGACCGCCGCGATGACCGCATACGTCGTTGATGGCGTAGAATTTCCCATCGACGTTGAATACTCCGATGGCCTTACCGTTGATGTCGATACTCTTGCCGCAGCCGGCTTTGACATCGCCGGCTTTACAAACCTTAACGAAATTAGCCATTCTCACGTCCCTTTCTTATCCGCGCAAAAGTTCCGATAACTATACGAACTTGATTGTCGTATTCAAGGGGAGGCGATGAAGGGCAGCTGCGTGACGGTGGCGTACATCTCAGTGCCGTCGCGCTGAAGTGTGAGTTTGGTCCCCGGTTCCCAATACTCTTTCATCACGTACCCCAGGGCGATCGGACGGCCTAACGACGGCGAAACAACGGAGCTGGTGATCTTGCCAACTTCTTTCTCGCCCGCTTGGATCAGGTCACCGGCTGCAGCGGGCGATTTACCGTCGAGCACCACGCCGCAGAGCTTTTTGTTGACGTGGCCGCGCGAGCGAATGCGCTCGACCACTTCCTGACCCAAATAACAACCCTTGGTGAAGCTTACGGCGTCATCGATCCCAACCTCCAACAGCAAGTTATCGTCGTTAAAATCGACGCCATAGCGAGGGATGCCCGCTTCGATCCGGAGAATGTTTTGCGCTTGCTCGCCGATCCATACGGCGGCATTTTGTTTGCCCGTCGCGGTCAATTGTTCCGCGATGTGGGAGATCTTGGTGAGTGGCACAATTAAGTCAAATCCCGGCAGGCGATAGCGATCTTCCCGGACCACGCAGATCGCCGCGCCGTCGACCTCGATCATGACATGCTGCTTCGATTGGGCAGGCAATTCCGCGTTTGCAGCCAGGGTCCTCAAGAGCATCTCGGAATTCGGACCCTGAAGCGAAATGAGCGTATATTCCTTAGAGCGGTCGGCCATCTCGACCTCATCGGCGACCAGGTAGCGGTTTAGATGCTCGATAATTGTTTCTTTCAGATTTTCCCAGAAATCGAGGTAGAAAGAGTTCAGCGAGCAAAGCACGCGCACGTCGGCGACGACTTTTCCCTGCTGTGTTAGGATCGTCGCATACTGGCCGTCAAAGGGATTCAGGACGCGCAGATCATTGGACAACATTCCTTGGAGGAAGGAGAGACGGTCGGGACCGGTGAATTGCAGTAAGCCGCGGTGTGAGAGATCGATCAAGCCGACGGCGAAGCGCGCAGCGGCATATTCAGCCGCGGAGTTGCCGAAGTGATCGGGCAATAGCCATCCATCGCGCTCGACGAAAATGGCGCCGTTGGCGCGGTGGAAGTCGATCAATGATGGCTGTTTTGCCATGATCTTGAATATATACCGCCTGGATCAGATGTTGACAATGCAGAGCGAAGAAAGCGGCGTGGAAGTTTGATCAACGGTTTGTCGGTGTGATAAAGCAATAGCTATAATCCAAACTCTACAGGAGGTGTGCATGGCAAATTTAGAGGGGCAAAAAGCGCCGGCGTTTACGCTGCCGGGGAGCGACGGCAAAAAGCATTCGCTTTCTGACTACGCCGGGAAAAACGTCATTCTTTGGTTTTATCCCAAGGACGATACACCCGGTTGAACCAAAGAAGCGTGCGGGTTCCGCGACGCTATTCAAACGGTAACACAGGCCAATACCGTGGTCTTGGGAGTCAGCAGAGACAGTATCGAGTCACATAATCAGTTCATCGCTAAATTCAACTTGCCGTTCGCCCTATTGTCCGACCCCCAAGTGGAGGTCATGAAAGTCTATGGCGCGTGGGGTCCCCGGCAAAATGCCCAGGGTGAGACCGTCGAGGGGCCGATTCGCTCGACTGCATTGATCGGACCTGACGGCACAGTAAAGAAGCACTGGATTCCGGTTGCCAATGCGGAAGCGCATCCGGCGGAAGTTCTGGAATTTTTGCAGAAGTAATTTTCCATCAGTTTCCAAAGGGAGCATGGCGGGTTTCGCGCTCACCATGCTCCCCCCGGACAGGGTTCTCATACTCGCATCCTTCGATCACGATTGTGCCTCTTGCCAATCTCGATGCCCAAGCTCAAAGCAGACTTAGATCTTCACAAACTGGAAATTTTCTACTGGGTCGCAGAGCTAAAAAGTTTTTCCCAGGCGGCGGAGCTTTTGTCGCTGCGCCAACCGACGGTCAGCGCACACGTTCAGGAATTGGAGAAGGCGGTCGACGGTAAACTGCTCTATCGCATTCCGGGCAAGGTGAGTCTCACTCCCCTGGGACTCATGGTTGCCGCAAGGGCGAAAGATCTTATCGTATTCAAGCGGGAAACCGTGGCGGCGGTGGAACAGTTCCACGGCACCCTGAGCGGGGAACTTTGGGTCGGCGGGAGCAACATCCCGGGCGAATACCTGTTGCCGCTGAAACTCGGCGCGTTCACAAAAAAATATCCGGCGGTGAAACCCGTCCTGCGCATTAGCGACTCGGCGGGGATCGTCGAAGATGTTCTAGACGGCAAGGTGGAGCTCGGAATCGTCGGATTCAAGGGACACGACGTGAGGCTCTGCTTCGAAAAGATTTGGGACGACGAAATGGTTCTCGCGGTTCCCAAAGGGCATCCGTGGTGCCGGCGCCAGTTTGTCGAAGTCGCCGACCTACGAAACGAAAAGTTCATCTCGCGAGAGCACGGCTCCGGCACGCTCGATTCTTTCCGCCAACTGCTCGCCAAAGGTCGCCGAGTCCCCGACGATCAGTTGAATGTCTCGATGGAGCTTGGCAGCACGGAAGCGGTCAAAGAGGCGTTGATGGCGGGGTTCGGAATATCTATTTTGTCGCGCATTTCCATTCGCCACGAACTGGCGGAGGGGAGTATCGTCGAAGTGCCGGTTCGCGGGCTGAGCATGGCCCGCGACTTCTACCAAGTCTTCCACCGGCGCCGCCCCCTGCACCCGATCGCAAAAGCTTTCCGTGAATTCCTCAAGCTGAGCTAAGCGCGGCATATTTTTCGCGCGGGGTCTTGACTTGGCCTCTTCCATAGGCAAATCCTATTAAGTATATAGCCAAAACGAATCACGGCAGGAGACGCTTATGGCAAGACCGTTACGACGCAGCGAACACGACAAGGCAGAGTTTCTCCGCGACAATTTTGTTTCGGCATGGGCGCGCACAGATCAAATTTTTGCGCTGGTTCGCGGGCAAGATTTGCTGGACAAACCGATCGTGTGGCGTCATCCGTTTATTTTTTATGTAGGTCATCTGCCAGCCTTTTACTGGAATCAAGTCTGCAGCGCCATTCTGAAGTGGGAATCTTTCAATGCTTATTTCGACGATCTGTTTTGCCGTGGCGTCGATCCCGACGTCGATACCGGAGAGTGCCACTGGCACCCGGAGGTTCCCGACGCCTGGCCGAGCTTGAGCGACACGGTCGAATACCGCGATAACGTGCGTGACGCGGTCTTGGAATCGCTCGATATGCTTTCCCTGTCGGAATCAAGCGATCCCATGTTACAGCGGGGTCGAGTTTTTCAGCTGGTGCTCGAGCATGAATACATGCACCAGGAAACGTTGTTGTACATGTTGCAACAATTACCCATCGACAAAATGACCAGGCCGCAGCAGCCGCTCCGCTATTCCTATCAGCCGGCGCCACAGCGCCGCACCATTCAAAATACCGGCGGGGAAAGCGCGCCTGGGCGCGAATTTCGACGAGCTGGATTTCGGCTGGGACAATGAGTTTGCGCAGACGATTGTCGATGTGCCGGCGTTCGCGATCGATTCGCTGCCGGTGACCAACGGTCAATTTTTCGAGTTCATGGACTCGGGCGGATATGAAGAAGAAAGTTATTGGCGGCCGGAAGATTGGCGCTGGAAGAATCTCGAGAATAAGCGACATCCATCGTGCTGGTGCTGGCTAAATGGTCAATGGACTTATCGTGCGATATTCGACGAATTTGCACTCGAGAAGGTCGCCAACTGGCCCGTGTATGCTAGTCTCGCGGAAGCGCGCGCGTATGCGCGCTGGTGCGGCAAGCGACTGCCGACCGAAGCCGAGTTTCACCGGGCAGCCTATTACGGTCCGGACGAACACGAGTCTCAGTATCCGTGGGGCAACGGCAACCCCGACAAGTCGCACGGCAACTTTAATTTTAGCCTTTGGTCACCGGCGCCGGTTGGCGCCAGTCCCGCTGGTACCAGCCGCTGGGGAGTTTCCGAGCTGGTCGGCAACGGTTGGGAATTGACCGACACGCCATTCGCTCCTTTGCCGGGATTTACGCCCTACATCCAGAGCTATCCGGAGTACTCGGCGGATTTTTTTGACGGTAAGCATTTCGTCGTCAAAGGCGCTTCCTGGGCGACGGACGCGGATCTCGTGCGGCCGAGCCTTCGCAATTGGTATCAAGCGCATTATCCCTATGTGTTTGCCAAGTTTCGCTGTGTATCCGATTCGTAAGTCTGGGCTTAAAGGAGGCAATACATGAAAGCTACCTGGGAGAATACCTTGCTCGCAGAATCCGATAAGACCATTGTCGTCGAGGGCAACCATTATTTTCCATCCGATGCTATCAAGGCGGAATTTTTCAAGGCGAGCGATACCCACAGCACTTGTCCGTGGAAGGGGCTCGCCAGCTATTATCACGTGCAGGTCGGCGATAAGGTGAATCAAGACGCCGCCTGGTTCTATCCGGAACCGAAAGAAGCCGCCAAGTCGATCAAGGATCACATCGCTTTTTGGCGCGGCGTTGAGGTGAGTGAGTAGCGCGGAATTCTCTTGCTCATGTTTCGTCTGAAACTCGCTTCCTGTATGGCTGAGAATAGCGAAGGCTTTTGCCATGCCGTCGCTGGCCACATCAACGAGCACCTCGACGTGTCGACGGAATATGTCACGGGGATTCCGTGGCAAGAAAGGGAAAGGCTATTTGACGACGGTGACATTGATATTTTGTGGCTTTGCGGTTTGCCCTACGTCCAAAAAGCCAAGACATCGGCGAAGGACATCGAGCTGCTTACCGTGCCGATTCCCGGCGGTGATCGCTATCTTGGGAAGCCGGTCTATTTCTCCGATATAATCGTCCGACGCCACAGTCCTTATCAAACCCTTCTAGATCTCCGCGGCGCCGCGTGGGCTTACAACGAGCCTCGATCACATTCAGGCTATAACGTCGTGCGTGCTTACCTATCCGAGTTTGGACAAAACGAAGCTTTTTTTGGCGAAGCCCTCGAGAGCGGAGCGCATACCACGTCGCTCGAAATGGTTTTGCGCGGTACGGTGGATGGCGCAGCTATCGATAGCACGGTATTGGAATGGATTCTCGCCGAGCGCCATCACATCGCCGGGCGGATTCGCGTGATCGAGACTATCGGGCCAAGCCCGATTCCTCCGTGGGTCATTTCCACGCGCGTGCCTGAGACATTACGAATCGACGTGCGCTCCTTGCTGCTCGCTATGCACCAAGATTCAGTAGGTCGTGATGTGCTCGCGAGCGCACGTCTCGAGCGATTCGCCGAAGCGCTGGACAGTGACTACGACCCGATTCGACGCATGGCACGCGCTGCCGACCGCGTGGCGTTGTGAATCATGGTTTGTGATCGAACTTCGACAATGACAGAAAAACAGAAACTGTTCTTGGCAAGGGGAGAAACTAGAGCATGAATCTTGAAGGAAAAAAGGCGCCATCTTTCAACCTGGACGGCAACGATGGCAAGAAGCACTCGCTGAAGGATTTCAAGGGCAAAACCGTCGTGCTTTACTTTTATCCGAAAGACAACACGCCGGGTTGTACCAAGGAGGCCTGTGGCTTTCGCGACTTGAATGCGCCATTGAAGAAATCCGGAGCGATTGTGCTCGGTGTGAGCAAGGACAGCATCGAATCGCACAATAAATTCGCCGGCAACTACAAGTTGCCGTTTACCCTGCTGTCGGATCCAAAGGCTGAAGTGATGAAAAAGTATGGCGCCTTCGGCAAGAAGATGATGTACGGCAAGGAAGTACAAGGAACGATTCGCTCGACGGTAGTGATCGGTCCCAAAGGCGATGTCATCAAACACTGGCCTACTGTCAAGAAGGCCGAAGCTCATCCTGAAGAGGTTTTGGCATTTCTGAAAAGTCTTTGATCCCTAATCACTCCGGGGTATTTCGCCGCAACCTGGCGCAAAAGCTATCCAGCTCTCTTTGAGTACATCATTCCCGAACGGTTCTATCGGTCATTCGACTGGGAGCTCGCCATAGGCGATTCGAGCTAACACGCTGCTAAAAGATCCAGTCTTTCCTGGCTGGGGACAAACGGAGAGGATTTCAAATCGTTGATGATTTTCCGTTCATGGGAGAGTTTCGAAGCATTGCGGACTTTTTACAGCAACCTGTCACCAGGGGGGTAACTGAACGAACGCTCGGTTCCAGGCCGAGGGTTCTAAATTTGTCGACTGGAAGTCGACTCTTGTGCCCGTCTTTTCGGCGTTATCGTCACCCCGGTGAAAACCGAGGTCCATCCCCATCCTCTTTGACCGTCCGTCACCTGATAGGGGGTCGAGAACGGCTTTCGCCGTCCCCGCCCTCCGAACCGTGCGTGCGGTTCTCCCGCACACGGCTCTCCAGTCGGTAGTTTCCTCATCGGGATTGGCTCGCTAACACACGGGCCGCAGTTATGGTGAACAACCCTTGTGCCGCGAAGAAAGTATTGGGCCACCGAAGATGGTCATGGAAACATTTTCCTATCCCCGGTCGCTTCTCCTGCTTGCGCAGAATCGCGCGGAGCCTGCGACGGACAAACCCGTCGATTCCTAGCTGTGCCACCGAATGAGCATGCTTGAAGTAGTTAAACCAACCGCGCAGCATCGGGTTAAGATCCTCGATGATCTTTGCCAAGCTGTCCCCACGCGTGCGTTGGGTCTTCTGCCGGATGCGCTCGCGCAGCGCTTTGAAGCTCTTGGGTCTTACCCAGCGCTGCCCCGCCTCGAAGCGATAGCCGAGAAACTCAAAACCTTGCCCGGCTTGCCGACAATCTCCTACATGGGTCTTGTCTGCATTAAGCCTGAGCCCTTTTTGCTCGACCCAGGCTCTCACTTCGCCCAGCGCACCTTGAGCTTGTTGCGCCGTGCGGCAAAGCACTACGAAGTCATCGGCGTAGCGCACCATGCGGTAGCCCTTCTCTCTCATCTGCCGGTCCAAGGGATGAAGATAGATATTGGCCAGAAGCGGGCTGATCACCGCTCCTTGCGGCGTCCCTCCCACCGGTGTCCATCGTTTCATCCCTTCGATGATGTCCTGATTCAGAAATGCACGAATCAGATCCAACACTTTGCCGTCGCTAATCCGCTCCGAGACCTCACCCATCAACGGCTCATTTGGGATACTGTCAAAGTAGCTGTCCAAGTCGGCATCCACCACATGGGCGTAGCCTTCCTTGATCAGTTCATCCACTTCGCTCAGCGCCTCTTTGCAGCCGCGACCCGGGCGAAAACCGTGACTGGAGTCCTCAAACTCGCGCTCAAAGATCGGTTCGATCACCAGCTTCAGTGCCGTTTGCACGATGCGGTCTTTGACCACAGGAATTCCCAGCGGGCGCAGCTTGCCGCCCCCTTTGGGAATCTCCACACGCCGGATCGGCTGTGGCCGGTATTGTCCCGCCTTAAGCGTTTGCCCAAGTTCTTCCAGATACTGTTCTGCCCGCGACTCAAACCGCTCCACGCTCTGTCCATCCACTCCTGCTGCTCCGGCGTTGCTCTTTACTTTTTGCCACGCCGCCTTGAGCGTCTGTGGTCGGTACACTTTATCGATCAGGCTAAACCATTTGCCTCCTCTGACGCCGTTTCCCAGCGCCGCCAACATGCGCTCACTCCACACTGTGGCTTCTACCCATGTCCAGTCTCGTCCCTGGGTCTCTGCGCCTTGTGTAGCCCTCTCAGGCACTACCGACGCTTGGCTTTCGCTTTGCCACTCCGTATCGCTCACGCTTCTACCTTCCTGCCTCCCGTCCCTCGGCGCTGCTTTACTTTCAGCGCTTTTCGCGGCTCCTCGCCGCTGCGGTACCATGAAGGCTCTGACTCCTGCGCCGCTCACCTACGGCGCAGGTCTCCCCGCTTACTTCGCCACACCTTCTTGTCGTTCCATCTCCAACCACGTGAACTGCCTGGTCATCGCTTTCCACCACGCCAGCGTGACCAGCGATTTTCGGACTTCACCTTGGCATCGCAGGCTCGTCGCAGCTCTCCGCCGAATCGAGTTCGTTATCCTACGGACCGACACTTCGCCTCCGGTTGCTCCCCACCCCGCCTCGCGGCGACGCAGTTACCTTCGGCTTCGGAGTTGTGGCTTTCTCCGACACGGACTTTCACCGTGCTGATGTGGCGCCCTCACGGGCGCACGATGCCGGCGTTCGCCGGCATGACGAACTTTCACTTCGCCTGAACGCCAGGGATTTCAAGCATCCCCGATAGAGACATTAATATCATTGCCAGCAATTGACATTAGTGGCTTAACAGTTATATTTTCCCCCATTGTTAAAGCCTATGTGATGTAGAGGGGGATTCTATGAATCGTCGCGATTTCCTCAAACAAGGACTGACCGTTTCTGCCGGCTTCGCGCTCGGCGGTCTGCCGAAATTTGCACCGTTTGCGAACGCCAACGATGCGAAATGGCGCACTTTCGAAGTCACGACTCGGATCGACATCGCCGATCCCGTCGGCGCCGTGCGCACCTGGGTGCCGGTGCCGCTGATGACCAACACGGACTATTTCAAACGGGAGCCCGATACGCTGGAGCGGAAATTATAAAACCGTGCGCGCGGCGCAGGCCGACAAGGTCGGAACCGGACTGGTATTTGCGGAATGGGCCCGCGAGCGAAAAGAGCCCGAGCTTGGAAATCAAAAGCCGCTTTATGACCCAAGATCGATCGGTGGATCTGAGCCAGAAACCCAATCCGGCGATCAAAGAGAACAAGGCGGTGCTCGATTATTTTCGCAAACCCTCGAAGTTCATTAGGACCGACGGCATCGTCGCGACGACGTCCAAAGGCATCGTGCTGGGGCTACAAAATGATGTCGATAAAGCGCGGGCTATTTACGAATGGATCGTCGACAACACCTTCCGTGATCCTAAGGTCAAAGGTTGCGGCATCGGCGATATCACCACAATGCTCGAAACCGGCTATCTCGGCGGAAAATGCGCCGACTTAAACGCGCTTTACGTCGGTTTGGCGCGCGCGGCCGGCTTGCCGGCGCGCGACGTTTACGGCGTGCGCGTTGCCAATTCAGCGGAATTCAAAAGTCTCGGTAGAGCCGATGATATCACCGGAGCGCAACACTGCCGGGCGGAAGTTTTTTTGACGGGGTACGGTTGGGTGCCGGTGGATCCTGCGGATGTGCGCAAGGTCGTGCTCGAAGAAAATCTGCCGGGTGAACAGCTGCCGATCGACGATCCCAAAGTTAAAAAAGCGCGGGCAAAACTATTCGGCGCATGGGAAATGAATTGGCTGCCCTATAACTACTCCCACGATGTAAAGCTGCCGCAATCTCGCGGTTCGGAGATCGCCTATTTGATGTATCCACAGGCCGAGACAGCGAACGGCCGCAAGGACAGTCTCGACGCGAAGAGCTTTACCTATTCGATCAAATCGAAGGAAGTTTAAGGCGGGCGCGACAACAGAACAGAAGTTGAACGGAAGCCTCTAACTCAGTTGGAGGCTTCGCTATTTGAGGCAGGAGACCCAGTATGAAAAGGCTAACGTTACTTTTGCTGACCGGGATGCTCTCGCTCCCTGGAATCGCGCAAGCTCTGACCGTCGACGAAATCATCCGGCTCAAACAAGCCGGCGTGAGCGACTCTACGATCGAGCTGCTGATCAGGGGTGACGGTGATTCGCGCTCCGCCGGCACTTGGAAAACCAAAGATGGCTGGATCGTGCATACGACGGAGACGCGTGAGCGGAAGCGTTACTCGGATGATCGCTACTATGGCAATGAATATCCGATCTCGGTTTACCCTGACGTCTTTCCCCGCCGGAGGTAGCAAAGGCACGGCAAGTACCGTGCCTTTCCGCCTGCAATTGGAATGAATTACGCCGCAACTCGCGGGGTGTCAAAAGCCCATGACCGAACCAATTCTCGTCACTCCCGATTGCTTTTATCGGGAATCCAGATCGGATTCGCCTGGATTTCCGCTTAAAACATGCGGGAATGACGGACTTCGGATCGGTTCTATCGGTTGTAGCAAACAGCGAGGAATGAACCCGTAGCTATTCGAAACGTTTATCCCTTCAGCGCGGCCTCGATCGCGCGCCCGACGTACACTTCGGTGAGCTGCTTGCGATATTCCGCCGAGCCGTTGATGTCTTCGATCACTTCAATGTTGCGGCAGGATTCAGCAGCCGCTTGTTGAATCACCGATGCCTCCAGCTTTTTGCCCGAAAGAATTTGTTCGACGCGCTCGGCGCGGTACGCCTTGTCGGTAACGCCGGTGATGCCGACGGCAGCGCGGCTGCAAGTTCCTTCGCCGTCAATGACAAGTCGTACGGCGACACCGACGACGGCAAAACCGGAAGAGCGCGGCGCGGCTTTCAAGTAAGCCGTTTTGTCTTTGCCGGTCACCGGTACCTTGATCGCGGTGACGATTTCGTCCGGTTCGAGAACGCTCATTAGCAGTCCCAGAAAAAACTCATCGCACTTTACGCAGCGCTCGCCGTTCGGCCCGACGATCTTGACTTCCGCGTCCAGTGCCATCATGGTCGCCGGCCAATCGCCAGCCGGATCGGCATGAGCGATGCTGCCGCCGATGGTGCCGCGATTGCGCACCTGAACGTCGGCGATGGTCGTCGCGGTTTGCGGCAGCAGGGGACACTTGGCCTTGAGGAGATCCGAAGACTCGATTTGCGCGTGGGTGACAAGTCCGCCAACGATGAAGCTGTTGCCTTCTTCGACGATCGTGTCGAGACCGGAAATCCGGCCGATGTCGACGACAAAGCCAGGTTTGGATAGGCGCATTTTCATTAGCGGCAGCAAGCTTTGGCCGCCGGAAAGAATCTTGACGTCGTCTTTGTGCTCGGACAAAAACTTGACCGCGTCGCTGAGCGAGCGGGGCGCGTAATATTCGAAAGCACCGGGAATCATGATCTAGAAAGTCCTCCGCTCGGTTTCGGGATTGTGATTGGCCAGGCGCCAAACCGCTTCCGGCGTGAGTGGCAGATCGCAGACTTTGACGCCGAAGGGTTGCAGCGCGTCTTCGACCGCGCTGGCGATGGCGGCGGGCGAGGGAATCGCCGCGCCTTCGCCGGCGGCTTTTTGGCCGAGCGACGGTATAAGGCGACGGCGACGGTCGATGGATCACTTCCACTCGCGGCGTTTCCGCCGTCGAGCATTTGCCGTAATCGAGATAGGTGATCGTCAACGGCTGTCCCTCGGCGCTGTACATGAAACCTTCGCCGAGAGCCACGGCGATGCCGTGCGCTGCGGAGCCGTAAACCTGGCCGTTGACGACGTCGGGATTGATCACCGTGCCGTTGTCGCCGACAATCAGATAGCGCAACACTTCGACCTTGCCCGTAGCCTTGTCGACTTCAACGATGGCGGCGTGGGCGCCGGCGGAAAAGGTAAACTGCGCCCGCACTAGCCGGTCGGGGCCTGGAACAATATTCGGCTTGGCGTGGGGAAACATGTAGTAGAACGTCGACTCCAGTCCCGCTTCCATATCGTCGGGGATGAGATGCTGATTGTTGTAAGCGATGCGGCCCAGTTCGGCGAAGGTGATCTGCTTCGCCGCCGCGCCGGGCACCTTTACGACGCTGTCTTCGATGGTTAACTCGAACGGCTCCACCTTGAGATTGAACGCGGCGAGTTTGAGAATTTTCTCGCGCAGCCGGGTGGCGGCGCCGTGGATCGCGCCGATGTCGTAGAGATGAAAATTATTGCCGCTGTTCGCCGCGGCCACGCCCCAGGCCGACAAGTCGCTATCGAAGGGAATGCTGGTGCTGATCTTATCCGGCGTCGAACCGAGAATCTCCGCCGCGACCTGGGCCGTGGTGGTTTCATGAGCTTGGCCGCAATTGGGCGATCCGAGATGAAGCGACAGGGTGCCGTTCTTCTCCAATTTGATCTTGGCGCCGTTGACCCCGCCGGAGCCGGGCGGCTCTTTCATCTCCGGGAAGATCGCCATGTCGCGCGCCGCGTTGCGCCCGCCGGGCTCGACGCCGATGACGATGCCGATGCCCATGAGCTTACCTTTTGCACGCGCCTGCTTTTGCTCCTCGCGCAATTTGTCGTAGTCGATTTTTTCCAAGAGCGTCGACAACAGTCCGGGATAATCGCCGCTGTCATACACGTTGCCGCTGATGGTGTGATAGGGCATCTCGTTCGGTTGAATTAGATTTTTGCGCCGCACTTCGATCGGGCTCATGTTCAATTCCTGAGCGACCCGATCCATCATGCGCTCCCAGATGTAGCACATGCCCGGCTTGCCGATGCCGCGGTTGGGAATGACCGGACACTTATTCGTCACCACCGCATTGCCGATCATATGAATGGCCGGCGTGCGGTAGGTGTTGGAAAGGTTATTCAACTTGTTGGTGAAGTGGATCGTAAGCGTGCTGATCGAGCCGCCGACATCGTCGTATTCATTGAAGCGCAGACCGAGGACGGTGCCGTCGTTTTTGACCGCCGCCTCGGCTTCGAATTCCTGGGCGCAGGCGTGGCCGCCGGCCATCATATGCTCGGTGCGGTCTTCGATCCATTTGACCGGTCGGCCGCTTTTCATCGCCAATAGCGATACCAAGACGACATATTTTCGAATCAAATGAATCTTTTGGCCGAAGCCTCCGCCGACATCGGGAATGATGACGCGGATGTCCTGCAAGCCGAGCGCCTCGCGCACGCCATCGTAAATCACTTCCGGAACCTGCGCCGTCACCCAAACCGTCAAACGCTTGCTCGCTGCGTCATAGGACGCGATCACGACGAAGGGTTCGAGCGGCGTCGAGCTGTAGCGATGAATTTTTAAATTTTCTTTGACGACGCGGTCGGCAGATTTGAACGCGGCGTCGATGTCACCGTACTGCAGCGATCCTTGCCAGGCGAGATTTGTATCCAACTCATCGAAAAGAACGGCAGATGACGGCTTGATCGCTTCGCGCACGTCGACGACGGCACGCAACGGCTCGTAATCGACTTGGATCAATTCAAGCGCGTCTTCCGCCGTGCCGCGGTCGCGCGCCGCCACGGCGCCAATCGGTTCGCCGACGTAACGAACTTTTCCGACGGCACCGGCGTATTCATCGATCGGCCGTTTGAGTCCGGCGGCATATCGTCCCGGCTTAAACGGCTTGGTAAGTTTTTTCACGTCCTCCGGCGTGATCGCCGCCATGACGTTGGGATTTTTCAGCGCTTCGGACGGATCGACGGATAAGATTTTCGCATGCGGGTGCGGGCTCCGCAGGATCATCGCCTGCAACATGCCCGGCAGCATGAAGTCGTCAGTAAAAAGTCCCCGGCCGGTCACGTGGCGCGGGCCTTCTTTGCTGCGACTGCGAGCGCCGATGTAATTTTTGTCAGCCATAAGTGTGCTTACCTTGTAGAGGATAAATCTGAAATTCTAATCTCGAAATCGAAACAAACGGAAGAATTAAATTCGAATTACAAAATTCAAAACGGATTCGTTTGGAACTTTAGATTTCGAGTATTTAAATTTGTTTCGGATTTCGTGCTTCGAGCTTGCTTTTCATCTCCCCACGGTTTTTTGTTTTTCCGCCGCATCTTTGACGGCTTCGACGATCTGCACGTAGCCCGTGCACATGCAGAGATTGCCGGCCAGCGCTTTGCGAATCTCATCGTCGCTCGGGTCCGGATTTGTCTGCAGCAGCGCGTAGCTCGTCATGACCATGCCAGGCGTGCAGTAGCCGCACTGAAACGCGTAATTTTTCACGAACGCTTCCTGGACCGGATCGAGTTCGCCGTCTTTGGCCAAGCCTTCGATCGTCGTCACCTCGCGGCCGTCCGCTTGGACAGCAAAATGGAGACAGGATTTCACGATTTTGCCGTCGAGCAGCACGGAGCACGCGCCGCACTCGCCGACCACGCAACCGATATGGGTGCCGGTGAGGCCGATCTGCTCACGCAAAAAATGCGCGAGCAGGACTCGCGGCTCGACATCTTCTTGATAAAGACGACCGTTAATAGTGACCCGAATAGTTTGTTTCATAAAATCCGAGAATATCGGTTGCACGGAAATGGGTCAAGCGAGCGAGTCGCTGATCCGGAAGCAACCTACTCCCTTCCGGTTTCTAAACTTCCAAAAGTTTCTAAACTTCGCGAAAGTGGCGCTTCCGATCAGAGTGTGTTTCCTTTTGAACTTTTAAACCTTTGAATGGTCCGCCGCGCTTAACGATTTTCACGGCCCCGTTAAAAATCTGCCGTGAGCGAAGTGCCTGATTGGGACGATTCCGATTCCGCGGACTGTTCTCTTTTCTTGATCACATCGGCTTTACCTTGAGGGACAAAATCGCTGCTGAAGACCATGAAGTTGTCGTCATCGACCGGCGTCACGAACAGCAAGCGCTCGAATCCTTCTTCCTCGACTCCGCGCCCGCCCAGGGAAAAAACCGTCGGCAGTGCGAGGCTCGTGAGCCTGACGTACAAAGTATCTGGTGTTGGACCCGACCAGTGCACGATCGTCTTCAAGCCATACTCCATCGGTAAAGCTTCAATATGATGGTCGCCCGTGAAATCCCAGAAGGCATTTTCCCAATAGCGATCGGCGCGGCGAGGCTTATGCAAGAAAAATGCGTGCAGCGAATCGATGGTATTCTCGAAAAAATTGAACCAGTTGTAATCCCAATGGCGCGGCGGGAGCGTCAAACGGACACCGTCGTCTCTGACGAGCGTTGAATAACGCGGCAACGGCGGCGGCTCACTTTTGCCGAGGTGAGCGAAGATCAAGCCGCCCAACTCTTTAACCCGGTAACTCGGATGCTTCACCTTTTGGCAGAAGGTGCTGCCCTTGGGCTCGAGCGGCTGCTCCAAACAGTTTCCGCCGACGTCGTAGAGCCATCCATGATAAGGACATCTTATGCCGCGTTCCTCGATGTCGCCGTATTCCAGGGATGTGCCACGGTGGGAGCAATGCAGTCCCATGAGACCGAGGCGGCCGGCGCCATCGCGGAAGAGCACCAATTCCTCACCGAGAACCTTGACTGCCAGGGGAATGTCTTTTAAATCTTCGCCCGGGAAATCGCCAGCCAGTAGCGTCGAAACATTTCACCGCCGGCGCTACCGGCATCGACATGGCAAATCGCCGACAGGTTGAGTTTCGCTTGGGTTGCTTCCGCCATCATGTTTCTCCAATAACAAATTATTTGCCTCTCTGAACGTCTTCCAGCAAAGTGAAATCATACATCTTCTTGGCCAGTTCGCCGGTCGACTCCGATGTCTTCACGCGTTGGCGCGTAAGTTCGATGCCGTTTTCGATCGATCGCCGCGAGATATTACCGTCCGCCGACAGGATACTCAGTATAAATTTGTAGTTGGTGTCCGCGACATCCCGTTCGAGATTAAAGTCCTTCGTTATCGAACTCACGATTTCATCCTTATTCTTTGGATCATGCACATAGTGAAATCCTCTGATCGTGCCCCGCAGGAATTTTTTGATCAGGAGAGGGTTTTCCTTGATGAGCTGATCGGAGACCACGACTCCCCAGCCGGGCAGCTCCAGGATGTCAGCCAACGACTGGAGCCTGACCATGCCGAGCTTCTCGGCGATGGCAAAACCCGGAGCCCAAAGAATGGCCGCATCCACAGCACCTTTCTGAAGCGCGGCAAAAACACTCTCGCTGCCCACAGCCAAGATCGAAACTTCCTTATCAGGGTCGACGTGGTGATGCGTCAGAATCGCTCTTGCGGCATAGTCGGTCGTACTGCCGACGCCGGTGACGGCAATCTTTTTTCCTTTGATGTCGGCGATCGAGCGAATGCCGTACTCCCTACGCCCGTAAAGGATGAAGGCGGGTTTGTTGTTGAACCCAATGATACCTTTGACCGGCGCACCCGCCATGGCGGCCCGCGTTCCCGTGCCGAAACCGGTGCTGAATTGAATGGATCCCGAGACCAGAGCTTGCATGGCGGTGGGCCCGCTCCTGAACAGCACCGGCAAGACGTTCAAGCCTTCTGGCTTAAAGAAATCCTTTTTGAGCGCTACGGATAACGGCAAATCGGAAAGCGTCGGCGCATCCATACCGATGATAACTTTTGCCGCCTCCGTCTGAAAAACGTTGCAGTAAGTTTGAAATTGACAATAAAACGAAGCTCGCCAGAAATATTAACCGCAATTGACTTCTCATCTATTTTTCCTTTGCTATCCGCGCAGCGACCGGCACAAACGACTTGCGTGGAATCTATTGAAGCGATCAATTCATGTCAAGCATTGAGAACATCGCAACCACCTCGAATACCCAAATGCCAGCAGCGAAAGGATCCAGCACCCCTTCATTGATAAAGTTTTATGTAAGCGTTGTACGAGACCTGTGCATTGAGACACTGAACTGAAAATCGTGGTGACAGGCAGCGCCGGGAGGCTCGGGCACCTAACGATCGGAGAATTGCTCGATCATGGTCACGAAGTGCTGTCGATCGACAAAGTGCCGATCTCGGAAAGCGTCTGCCGCTGTTCTGGTGATCGATCTGCTCCAGGCGCAGGATCTTGCCAAGGCTTTTGAAGGCGCCGACGCGGTGATCCATCTCGCCAGAAAAAAGTTTCCCTATACCACAACGATTGGATAGGGCGTCTCGTACGTGCTGAAAACTGCCGAAGTGTTCGGCGACGCGTCAATATTCGGTTACAACGTAACCCTGAGTTACAACGTGATAGCGGCAGCTTTTACCGCCGGAGTCACGAAGCTCGTGATGGGATCGAGTCTGACGATTTACGGTTTCTATTATCCCTCGCGATGGTCGGCGCCGGAGTATCTGCCGGTGGATGAAGACTATCCTTTGAATCCGCAGGATCCCTACAGTGTATCCAAGCTCGTCATTGAGCGCGCCTGCGACGCATTCCCGAGCAAGAGCGACATACAAATCGACCAGCAGGCGATTCGCCGGGATTTGCGCCGACTTCACGCACCAGAATCTCAAAGAGAGGCGAAACAATCCCTTGAGATGGAGCGGCCCGCTGTGGACGTATATCGATGTTCGCGATGCGGCTCTCGCGTGTCGTCTCGCGGTCGAAGCAAACTTTCCCGGTCATGAGGCGTTTAACATCTGTGCTCCTAATACGATCATGGAGCGGCCGACTGCGGAGCTTGTTACGGAATATTTGCCCAGTGCGAGATTGCGCACGAACAGCGAAGGAAACTGGGCTGGGTATGATTCTGAAAAGATCTAGAACGATGCTACGGTTCAATGCAGACATCTAATTCGATTGACCCACGTCAACCATCTCTATCTTTCGGTTCTCGTTGTTTGTCGTAAGTTCGTTCGTTGCTCAACGAGCAATTGACGTTTTGGATGCTAGAAGGTGTTTTTGAAAAGCAACCATTGGTTGGTTGCATAGAAAAAAGAGAAAAAATGTTCCGTCGTGTCGATCTTCCCGCTCGGGTTCCTGGAAAGCTGCTGTTGCACAGCATGCCGGGCCGCTTTGAAGCGATCGAGAGGGTTTGGCATCAGCTGAAAAGCAATGCGGTCGGCGCGATCGTTTGCTTAAACGAAAAATACGAAATTCACGCGAAATCCTCGAAGTACGCGGAGGCCCTGGAAGCCGGGACCGTTCCCTGTTCCGTCCTGCCTTTTGAAATTCGCGAGGGCGGGGTGCCCGAAGACCGGGATGCCTTCTGGGCGCTTGCGAACGAAGTAGCAAATCGATTGCAGTCCGGGGAAGCTGTGCTGATTCATTGTGCGGGCGGCGTCGGCCGCACCGCGATGCTTGCGGTCTCGGTACTGCTGGCCTTGGGCGAACCGATGAACGAGGCGGAACGCGTAGTCTCGCGGGCGGGGTCAATCGTCGAAACAATGCCGCAGATTGAAATGCTTTCCTGGTGCGCTTCTAGAAACCAGCAGTTCAAAGGTTCAAAGTTCCAAAGTTAAAAGTAATACTCAAACCCGTTCCAAACGTCCCATCGCTGCGCTCCCTTACAGGCGTGCTCAGGCGCAGCTCGTTCAAGCGTTCAAGGTTCAATTGTTCAAGAACAGATTCGGAACTTGGACTTCTCGCTGTCCGACAGTCTCTCATGAGGTGAAAGTCAACGGAGCGAATGCCGCATTCATGGGCGCGGCTTGAAGTATTTCAGAGCAAATTCCTTGTTTTCCGGGTACCAGAGGTTGCCGAGATGTCCGCCGTATGGATAAAGCATCATTTGATCGCCCAAGGCCTCTTTGAGCGCTTCGATGGATTTCTTCTCGGCCAAGAAATCGTCGGCGTTGTGCAGGACACGTACCTTAGGATTGCCGCGCAGCCGATCAGTGATACGCGCTAGGGAGGCGCGTTGGATGAACGTATCCAGATCGGCCTGCGGATCTCCGACTTGCTTTTGCCATAAGGGCAAAGCGATCTTCTGATTATAATCCGCAAATGTGAAGCGTTTAGCTTCCTCCAGGCGTTTCCGCATGTCGTCTTTCGGCGCCGTAAGAACCTTTTGATCGTGAATGGCTTGGGTTACATAGACCAGCTCGCCAAGCTGGCTTTGCAAATTCTCGGCGATGAGGAACTGAAGATCTTCGGTTGTGAAATCGGCGAACTTCTTTGCCAATCGGTCGAAGACGGCGGGATCATCCCGCCTTTCCTCGGAAAAGGACTCGACGATGGCAATCGCTTTCGCTACGATTTGCCGGGACTTGTTCCGGCCGAATTTACCCGCCAACGCGTTCCACTCATCGATTTTTCTAACGGCATAAGCGAGATCTACGGGCGGGTTGACGAGGAGATACTTCGCGATCCCGATCTTTCCCTCGTCCGCATCGATAACGCTTAGATACGCGCCTTCAAGCGCGCCCAGACTGACCGCCATGAAATTGATTGTCGTGGTCTTGACGTCATACCGATCCCTTAGAACCGTAAGGGTTTTTTGCATGACTTCGTATAAATCACGGGCGTCTGCCGGAGCGTAACCGGGTGCGCCGCTACGGCTCGCCGATAACGCAAAATTCCAGCTCATCGGCGAGGGCAAAATAACCACGTGTGAGCCCTCTTGATAGAACAGGCTCGCCAAATACGGGGCGACGCCGAAGTAGGGGCTGGATCCAAGCCCGGCGAGAATGAAAAGCAACGGCGCCGCATGATTTTGGCGATAAAGAGCAAGACTTACGTCGCCGCGTCCTTCGAGAGAAGGCAGATTGTTTCTACCGGGGAGCCCAGGCACGTGGACGATGATCGACTTGGTACGCTCCGTGGCGCCGTCGTCGCTCAAAATAGCGGTCGTTGCAGTCGCTAAATAGGGATCGCGATAGGGATATTTATACTCCGCAGCTTCAACTGAATTTGTTGAAAGGCATAACGCGGTCAGTACCGTCAGCGCGAAATGAAAACGCATGTGGACAACTCCTGGTGATGGGCTCGGCTGCAACTCGTGCATCTCTCGGAATTTGCGACGGTCATCGATGTTCCCTGTTTTCCAACATTAATAATGCTAAAACTTTTCCGCCTGCAGTGCTATGCCGTGCTGCTTTTTCGTTGATAAATTGCTGAGATACCTCGGGTTTGACAGACGATTATTTAAGAATCAACGCCGGTCAAGTCGTACTTCATTGTTGCCCGGGAGGCCAGGTGGAAACGACCGGGCCAGCTCTTCATTCTTGGATTTTTAAAAAACGAATGCGTCTTGCCTCGCCCTCATAACGCAAATATATTTGCACTCCGACCCATGTCGATTTAACATATGCACCCTGTATCGGAATGCAGACTGAAGTTGTGTCCGTGATCGGGTTCTCATTTTTATTCCATCCGGTCTCTCACAAACATTCCGCAACGACACAATTCTGTCAGTGGGAGGCGAAGGAAGTTGAAGCATCATGAACTTGGTTTGATCCAGGGATTTCTTTTGTGCCTGTGGAACCCGGAGGCGGTGCGCCTGCAGACTAGCCAGTGGAAGAGAAGCCTCTTGGTGTTTAGCAGCGGCGTTTGCCTGGAGATCGCCACGTTGCCGCTTTTAGGCGGATTACTCAGCTTTGAAACGTCTTGGCCTTTGTGGCTTTTGACGTGGCTGTTTGCACCTCTCGGTCTCGTCGGCTTCTATGCGAGCAAGTTCGGCCGCGATCGATTGGTCGAGTGGCTGCTGGTTATACCTAAGCGAGACCTGCGATTGTAGCGTCCTTTGAAAAAGTTCACCGTTAAGGCGCGAGGGGTACCCGGGGAAATATCCCGCTTCAAAAAAGGCCCAAACCGAGCAAGCAGGATAGGATTCTTTGTCCCCAAGCCAGTGACTAAGCGAAGTCAGGCTTCGCATGCGATTATCTTAAGTGGTGCTGATGGAGAGCTTTGACGCGGCGTTCACGGTGAATTCGGTTGTCGCCTGCCGTTGCGGCGACTTCCCTGACAAGGCTATCTTTTATCCGGAGTACCTCAACGAGATAGCCATCGAATTTGCTCAGTGATTGCGTCAAGTCCTCTTCTGAAGCATTGCCAAGTTGCGCCCGCTCTTCGATCAATTTTCGTGCTTCCTCCTGCAACGGCCACATTTCTTTCTGCTTCGCTTCGGCCCGTTGGATGAGCAGCTTCTCTCTTGAACTTCCCGATTGGCCCGAAGAGGTAGCGAGCATTCGGTACTCGATCTTCAATTCTTCGATGAGCAAACCTATCTGTAAAGATTCAGCGACAACACGATGAGCCGTGGTGCTCAGATCTCTCATCAGTCCGCGACGGTCGACCTTTTCCGCGTGTCTCGCTACTTCCTGTGCGGTAACAGCCGATCGATGGGCCGCGCGAGCGGCCCAAACGCCTCCAGCGGCAGCGACGAGTCCGACCAGCGCAGGAATCAGAGTGATGGTCTCTTGCCACATGGCTCATTGCGTTCAGCGACCAATGTTCTTCGCAGAATTATGTTTTGTGTTCGACGACCTGTCGGCATCTGATGGCTCGCGTTTCATGGTTTTGCTGGTCTCATAAGACGTGAAGAAAATCGAGGCACGATGAATTCACAATAACGTTTCTCGCGTCGATAGCAAATCACCGTGCTGAGATTTGACGGTAGGTTTATTTAAATGTTGGTTAAGTTTATTCAAGGGGAGCGTTCGAAAGTCTGACGACGCATCCGCGTACGCTCGGTTCGGCGCCGCGCCATCCCTCATGACTCGATGAATAACGGGCAACGGGCAGCATGGCTCCCTACGGCTATCGGTGATTGGAACAAGTAGGAGATTGCGCGCAACGCAGTGCGGTGATGTGCCAAAATCAATAGGCGACCGTAAAAACCTAGTCGTTTCAGACGTTCAAGTCGTTCAAAACGGGAGCAGGCTTAAAAGATCAACGTTCAAGGGAAGCGCAACTCGGTCATAGTTTCAGGTTTAGGGAATTATCGGAACGTCGAAACATTCTCTGCACGGCAAATGATGATGCATTGCCGAGACGCCGAAGACGCGTAGCGGACAAGAGTAACCTGATTCGGACATCCTAAACTCCTCCATTGCTCCTCCTTCCTTCTCCGCATTTTGCGGCTCAGGAAGGTTAGACTCTCAAATGGCGCAACGAACCTTTACTCGGTTAGATTATACATAGCGCAATACGAGAGCCCTTTCCCGAAGCGTCGGGAATTGATAAGCTTAACCGCGAGGGATAGGAGTTCGGTCGATAGTGACCTGACCAAAGGGGATATTTTATGAACCGTTTCGTTTTGACGATGTCACTGGTTATGATTCTGTTGTCTTTCGTTGGCTGTACTAGCGGCACGTATAATATGGCCACAGTTAACCAGCAAGCAGCCGGTGATGGGTACTGCCACAAGAAACTGCAACCCGTCGGTCCGTCGGATCTCGCAAGGCCCGCGCAAATGGGTGGCGGTGACTACATCGATTACTATGGTCCGTGCGCCGGACCGTCCGCCAGCGAGCAGATCCAGACACAAAAACGGTTTGAGCAGTTCCGATTCGGCAGAGACTACATGGACGAAGGTTGAGATTCCTGCTTAGTCGCTCAAAGTAATAGCCAAGCCGTTCCAAACGTTCGAGCCGTTCAACCGCATTGTTTCGTTCAATGCTTGGCGGTGGTTCAAACGTTCCAGTGTTCAAATTGACGTTCAAAAAGTTCGAGGGGAAGAGCAACGCTGTTATAGCTGCCACGTTGGGGAATTGTCGAAGTGCCCGAACGTTCGCCGCGAGGCGACTTATGATTGTATCGCCGAAGCACTGAGGACGCCGGGGAGAAATAAGAGGTCAGGGAGCGAAAAGGGGCGGTTCTCACGCCGTCAACAGTCGTTGTACTCCCGCCAATTGATTGGCTCGGCAGTATTGCCCACAGAATAGCTAAGGCTCGCGCAGCTTGATGCTAAAAGAAGAACACCAAGAAGGACGGCAAATATTTTAATTGAGCTCTTCACTGGTTAACCTCCCTCACAATATCCCTTGGGCGATTTCTTACGCCGATACATCTGCTTCGGAACCAAGATTATCCGTTCTCACGGCACTCGTCAATCTTGCCGTGCCGGGCGGAGGAAAAGGTGGAAATGCTAGTTTGCCATTGAAAGTCAAAGCATTCGTGCGTCAGAAGCCCGGCCCTAGTTGCTTTCTCGTGATTGTTTGTCCTAATAGACGCATCCAAAGGAGATAAATCGATGCTTGATATCAATGAAAACAATATTAGCGCGGTGCTTCTCAATGATGGATGGCACCAGCCGGTAGCAGGATCCTTTAAGATCGGCAACATTCGGATTCACGCTGACGCGGCAGCAGGCGTCGATTTCGGTAGATCGAGCGCGACATGGGATGAACATTCTACTGCCGCGGCCAGCACAATGGTCACAGTCAGCGCGCCTCTCACGTCCATTTTGGCGATTCAACAACGGAAATAACATTCGCTTCCCGTCATTTAGCTTCGGATGGCGCCTTCCGATTGATCTCAAAGCTTTATGGTTTAAGTGTAAAATCTATGAGGCCCGGCCCTGGACATACGAAGAATTTGCAATCTCAGCCTCTGACGTTTTGCTGAAAACAGCGATTCGCGCGACGGCTCGGAGCCAGCAAGATTTCACCGCGCCCGTGCGCGCGCCTTTTATTGCAAACGATCCAACCGACGCATGCTTGGTTGTGCGTGCAATTCATCGTGCCATTGTAACTGCAGGCAATCGGGTATAGCATCCGCGCACTACAAAAAGCCGTCCGAGCTTAAACTACCCGGGGCCGCAGGACCGGAAGCCCGAACCAAGGGATATTCCGCGATGGTCGCCCTACGTTACAACGATCATTACAATTCTGTTTTTCGTACCCCTCGGGACCGAGAAGATGCCTGCGGTTTGGCGGAGATAAAGGCACGGGCAGCGACACCAGCAACAGTTGCTTGAGATGGCTGATATGCGGGACGGGAAAATGCAGCGACTGACCGTGAAGGACATACCGGGAGAGCCGAAATCCGTTGCTCTCATCGAGGTAAATTCGGGGCCAGCGATACGCCCAGCGCTGAGGGGTAGCACCGTTTGCGACGACTGCCGCCATCTCCATTGTGAGATATGTGAAGAAGGCTCCGCGGCGAGACAGTATTCGGATTTCTGGATCTGCCATCGCTGCGGTGAATTGACTCGGCGTGTGTGAAACTCGGACCTAATGGAGGTTCCCGGTGGATTCGGAAAAGATTAAGCTCGGTTTATGGAGTGGCCCAAATCGAAACATGTTGCGCCGGCTCTGCGCAGGAAAGAAATGAATAAATGACCACCTGTTCGGCCTGCCGTTTCGACTAACTCCTTGGGATCGCTGACGATTCTGGAGACTCGCGGTAATTGAGGATGTGAACACCGTAGGACTGCAGAAATTGTCCTTGTGTTCTTCGATCCGGACGCTTACAGTGTTTGCCTATGGCAAGAGTAACCGTTGAAGATTGTTTGGATAAAGTTTCGAGTCGTTTTGATCTCGTCTTGCTGGCTTCAATACGAGCAAAGCAGCTCCTAAAAGGAGCCAAGCCGGTTATAAAATCTGATAACCGAGATATTGTTATCGCTCTTCGCGAGATCGCCGCCGGGAAAGTGCGCTGGGCTGTTCCTCAAACCTGACGCGTCGAGACTCGATCTTCAGGCCCAAGTCCGTTCCAATAGTTCCAGCCGTTCCATCGCTGCGCTCCGTTCAAGACGTTTCAACCCTTCAAGAAACTCCCGCCAGTGACAACCGCATGGATTTTTTCGTTTCGGGAATTCTCGAAGCGTCAAAACGTTCTCTGATAGCGGCGAATGAATCACCGCCGCGGCGCCGAGGGCGTGAAATCGGAGAGTTTAAAAAATAGTGCGCGGTTCGAGCGGAGTGAACGAATTCTTGTGAACGTCGAGCCCCGTGTTCTGAGGATTCAATTGGCGCGTTGAAGCGCTTCTTCGGCCGCCCGACGCACTAAGACTTTAACCATCTCGCGCTTATATTCGGCGGAGCCGCGGTTGTCGTCGGTAGGATCGCATTCGGTGGCGGCGACGTCGCCCATTTCGCTGAGAGCGGCATCGGTGATCGGCTTTGCCGCGCAAAACTTCTTCGGCTTTTTTTGCGTGCACGATGGTCGAGGCGACGGAATTGAGGCCGAGCCGAACATCCTCGCAGGTGCCGTTGTTGGTTTTCAATGTGATCGCGACGCCGACCGTGGCGAAGTCTTCGACGCTGCGCGGAGTGAATTTGATGTGCGACCAGCCGGGTCGTTGCGGCGGCGGCACATGAATCTCGGTCAGCAGTTCGCCGGGCTCCATAGCGGTTTGATAGTAGTCGACGAAAAATTCATCCAGGCGCAGCGTTCGCTGTCCCTTGCTGCTCGTGAGCATCACTTCGGCGTCGAGCGCGATCAGGCTTGCGCCTGGATCGGTCAGCGGATCGCCGGCGGCGAGATTGCCGCCGACGGTGCCCATGTTGCGAATGCGCGGCTGGGCGACTTTACGAAAAGTTTCGTGGAGCAGGGGATAATGCTTTTGCACGGCGGGGGAAAGTTCGATGTCGCGATGGCGCGCGCCGGCGCCGATGCGCAGGCCGTCTTTCGCGTTGAAGGTGATTTTGTCGAACTTCGGGATGCGCGCCAAGCTGATCACGACTTTGGGCGTGAGCAGACGCTGGCGCATCATGATGAGCAAAGAAGTGCCGCCGGCAATGACGCGGCCATCGTCGCCATGCTTTTCCATCAAACCGAAAGCTTTCTTGAGCGTCGTCGGTTCCTGGTAGTCGAAGCGAATCATGACTTGTTCTTTCTCCTTCAGCGCGCGGAGGATTTTTTCCGGCGTGATCGGCAAAGTTTTCACCCGCACGCCGACGGCGTCGAAGATCGCATTATTGATGACCGCCGCGGTGGGGTCCATGTTGAGCTCGCCCAAACCCTTGGCGCCGAAGGGCCCGGTCGGTTCATAAGAATCGGCGAAGGCATGCTGGAGCGGCGGCATGTCGCGCATGGACGGAATGCGATAGTCGGAAAAATTAGGATTGAGCGGCCTGCCTTCGTCGATCTGCAATCCTTCGGTGAGCGCGTAGCCGATGCCTTGCGCCAGACCGCCTTCGACCTGGCCCTCGGCGCCGAGCGGATAGATCACCGTGCCGCAGTCCGAGGCGACGACGAATTGCAAGAATCTTTAACTTGCCCGGTTTCCGGATCGACGTGCACTTGCGCGGCTTGGGCGCCGTAATTGTAAGCGCCCGACTCGTTGCCGAAGCGCGTGCTATCGGGGAGCACCGAGTCGGCGTCGAAGCTGCCCGAGCCGACGATCGGCGCGCCGTTATGGCGGAATAATCGCGCGCGGGCGACATCCGAGACGGTCACCGATTTTCCTTCCGCGCCTTTGACGAAAATCCTGCCGTCGCGCGATATCAGGTCGGCGGCGTTGGCCTCCAACATTTCGGCGGCTTGCTCGAACAGTTGCTGCTTGACGTTGGTCGCGGCGTTCTTGACCGCGTTGCCGCTGACGTAGGTCAAGCCGGCTCGCGAAAGCGCCCAAGCAGAATGTCGTCAGATCGGTGTCGGCGCGGGAAATTTCCACGTCTTCGACCGGCACGCCCAAGCTCTTCGGCGGCGATCTGGCACATCGCCGTGTGCACGCCCTGGCCGCACTCGCCTTCGCCGCTGAGAATCAGCGCTTTGCCGTCTTCGTTGATCTTGATTGTCGCCGAGCTGCCGTCGTAGTCGCCGAAGTGGCGCTTGCCGCTGACGTGGACCGTGCAAGCCAAGCCCAAACCGGTGTTCGGCTGTTTGTTGGCGCGCTTGGCTTTCCAGTCGATCATCTTTTCCGTCATGTCGAGGCATTGCTTGAGCTCGCAACTGGTGACGCGATTGCCATGCGGCGAAACGTAGCCGACTTCTGCGGCGTTGATGCGGGCAATCTCCATAGGATCGATGCCGAGCGCGTGGGCGCCTAAGTCGATGGCCTGCTCGACCGCCCATTCCGCCGACGGATTGCCGAAGCCGCGAAAGGCGCCGGTGGGAACCTTGTTGGTATAAACCAGCTTGGCGTCGATCTTTACGTCGGAATACTTATAGCAGGTGTCGTGGCGCATCGCCGCGACGCCGGTGATCGCCGGCGCTTTGGCCGAGTAGGCGCCGTTGTCGGCGATGACTTTCAATTCTTTGGCGCGGATGCGGCCGTCTTTCTTGAAGCCCATCTTGACGTTGATCTTCATGAACACGCGCGGCCGGCAGCCGGCGAGAAATTCTTCTTCGCGGGTGTTGATCAACTTGACCGGCTTACGCGCTTTCTTCGCCAAGACCGCGGCCACCAAAGCGTTGTTGTCGTCGCAGGATTTGCCGCCGAAGCCGCCGCCGACGGCGCTCTGAATGATGCGCACGTCGGTCTCGGGAACGCCCAGCGCCGTGGCGATGCGGTAGCGCGCGTTAAACAACGTCTGGGTGTTCATGTAGATCGTGTACTTGCCGCTGGTGGCGTATTCGGCCACGCTGCCGATGGTTTCGATGGAGCAGTGCCACTGCGGCATGCTGGTGAAGGTGTCTTCGACGATCACGTCGGACTCGGCGAAGGCCTGAGCGATGTTGCCGCGCTCCAGGTCCAAGTTGCATGGCGATATTGTTCGGCTTGTCGTCGTGCACCAACGGCGCGCCGTCCTTCATCGCTTCTTCGGCGTCGAATACTCCGGGAAGCGGTTCCCAATCGACTTCGATGAGATCAATGCGCCTCCTCGGCGATATCCGGATCGATGGCCGCCACCGCGGCGACTTCCTCGCCGACGTAGCGGGTTTTGCCGACGGACAGAATATACTGGTCGGCAAAGAACGCGCCCCAGGGTCTTTTGATCGTGTCTTCGGCGGTCACCACCGCGCGCACGCCGGGAAGTTTTTCCGCTTTGCTCGTGTCGATATGGCGGATGCGCGCGTGCGGGTAGGGGCTGCGCAAGAACCTTTCCCACAAGCATGCCGGGAAGGTAAATGTCGGCGATGTACTCCGAGTCGCCGGTAACCTTATCGAAACCTTCGACTCGCTGAACGCGCTTACCGACGACGGAAAAATTTTCTGCTTTGGACATGATTGCAATATTCTCTGTGATTTCAAGACGTTCATAAGATGCCGAGACGAATGCGCAATCGCGAAATACGACTATCTAATCCGAAATCAAACTCGATGAATTAATTTATCGTCAAGGATCAGCTCGTCTTCGCGACAGGCTTATAAACGTCCAGGCTCTGGATCTTCGCCGTGGTCTCGCGCTTGCGGAACGTGTAATTAGGATCCGTCTTGCCGTTCACCACAGCCATGACCGATTCGAGAATTTTATAATAGCCGGTACAGCGGCAGAGATTGCCCGACATCCATTCCTTGACTTCTTCTTCGCTCGGCTTGGGGTTTTCGTCGAGCAGCGCTTTGGCCGCCATGATTTGGCCCGGCGTGCAGATGCCGCACTGAAAACCGCCGTATTCGATAAACGCCTGTTGGAGCGGATGGAGCTTGCCGTCCTTCGCGAGACCTTCGATGGTTTCGATCTTCTTGCCGTCGCAGCCTGCGGCCAGAGTCAAACAGGAACTGACCAAGCGGCCGTCGACGATGACGCTGCAAGCGCCGCAAACACCGATGCTGCAGCCTTCTTTGGTGCCGGTCAGGCCGAGGTTGTCTCTTAGCAAGTGCAACAGAAGACGATTCGCTTCTATCTCAACATCGTGCGTTTCGCCGTTTACCTTCAAGGTTATTTGTTTTTTCATTTTCTTGCCTGGAACGTCATCTATGAATGGATTTAGCCGGCCCAACGCGTCAGCCGATTATCGAGCATTTGGACGAGCGCGTTGCTAACGAGGCCGATTATAAGGACAACCATCGCAATAGCAAATACTTTGGCGGCATCAAACTGAGCGCCGTAGCGCTGCGCCAGCGCGCCGAGACCGACAAAAGCGATCAGCATCTCGCCATTGATCATTCCCTTGACCGCGCGCCCCACGCCAAGACGGATGCCTGCGAATACCAGAGGTAGAGAAGCCGGCAATAAAATTCTCGTGAAGATCTGGCGCTCACGGCAGCCGAACGAGCGGGCCATCTCGACCAGCGACGGATCGACCGTGCGGATCGCGACAGCGGTGTTGATGACGATAACGAACATGGAATAGACCACGATGATCGCGATACGAGATGCGTCAGACAAACCAAAAATAGCAAAGAAGATTGGCGCGAAAACAATGGACGGGCAGACAAAGAGCGCGTGAACATAAAGATCGAGGGCTTTTTCAACGTGGCGATAACGACCCATGAGTGAGCCCAAAAAGAGTCCCAGAATCAAAGAGAGACTGAAGCCGACTATCAATCCTTGCAGGCTCGATCGCAGGTTGGCGAGAATGACTCCGCTGCCGACGAACTGGACCAGCGCTTCCATCACTTTCGAAAATGGCGGCAGCCACTGTAGCCTGAGGCTCCAACCCAAGACTTCCCAAAGCGCGGCTCCGGCGAAAAGAGCCAAAACCTCAGGTGCGTTTTCGCGCGCGAAACGCCACAGGGCCGGTAGTCTATCGAGCGTGCGCGCGGTGTTTGATTTGACCGCGGCTTTCGTGACAGTCTCCTGTTTCACGATTCACCCACCTGCATGGCGCGTAGGTTTTCCCACAGATATTCTTTGATCTCGACAAACGCGCCGGATTTTTCTACTTGCGGCGAGCGCGGTCTCTGCAGCGGCACGTCGATCATTTCCTTGACCCTGCCGGGGCGCGGCGTCATCAGCATGACGCGATCGCCAAGCATGACCGCTTCATCCATGCTGTGCGTGACGAATACCACTGTTTTGCGTTGTCCCTCCCAAAGCCTGAGCAGTTGCTCCTGCAGAAGCCGGCGCGTCTGCTCGTCCAAGGCGCCAAAGGGTTCGTCCATGAGCAGAATCTGCGGATTGACCGCCAACGCGCGGGCAAGGCCGACTCGCTGCTGCATCCCTCCCGACAGCTCTTTGGGCAAGCGTTTCTCGAAGCCTTCGAGGCCGACGAGCTTGATGAGATCCTTCGCTTTCTCTCGGCATTCATCCGGCGGCGTGCCGCGGACTTCAAGTCCGAAGGTTACGTTGCCAAGCACGTCGGCCCACGGCATCAACGCGAAGTTCTGAAACACCACTGCGCGTTCCGGTCCGGGTCCGGTGACCGCCAGGCCGTCGATGGCCACTTCGCCCTGGTCGTAGGGAATCAGTCCGGCGACGATGCGCAACAAAGTGGTCTTGCCGCAACCGCTCGGGCCGATGATGGTGACGAATTCATTGTCATGGACTTCGAAGTCGATGTCACTGAGCGCAAGCACGCCGCCGCCGTTATCGCGCGTGCCGAACTCTTTGCTCAAGCCATGCACCCGTATCATCTCACTCACCTACCCGATCGAGATGTTCGGCGCCCAACGGGTGATCCTTTTTTCCAATGCTTGCATTCCCGCCAGCAATGCCAGTGCTTCAATAATGACGGCGAGTACCGTGGCGAAGACCAGATCCGACTGCATGCGGCCGGAGAATTCCAGTAATAAGCGGCCTAAACCGCTGGCGACTAAAATCAGCTCGACCATGACCATGCCGGTGATGGCGCGGCCCAGACCGATTCGCATGCCGGCAAAGATGGCGGGCATCGCTCCGGGTATCACGATTCTGCGCCAGATTTGGCCCTCGCTCGCGCCGAATGATTTAGCCATTTCGATGAGCGAGGCTTCCACGCCGCGCACACCGGCGCGGGTATTGACGGTGATAAACACGAAAGCAAACAGAACGACGATGAACACTCGCGCAGCGATTCCCAATCCCAACGCGATGATCACGATCGGTATCATCGGCGCCACCGGCATGGTCAACAGCACGCCGACATAGGGGTTGAGAAGGCGATCCATCCAGCGGAATCGTCCGGCGAGCAATCCCAAAGGGATTCCTATGACGACTGAGATGCCGAAACCTAAAATGAGCGCTTGATTACTGATATAAAGAGCTTCCCAAAACCTGGCTTCGAAAAACAATAGACGAAAGAGACCGCTTGCCACGTCGGTGAATCGGGGCAAAAGAAAGTTCTGCGAAGTGCTGACAAAAAGCTCCCACAGCCCAACTGCCGCGATAAAAACTGCGAGCCTAAGGCCCCAATCCAGGACGATGCGTTTCTTCATGGGACTACGAACCCAGGCTTTTCAATCAGAGCTTTTAAACCTCGGGTGGATTGGGCGGCCGCCAGGCATCTCAGGGCACCAAAATGCGATGAATACATTTCTCTAGCGCGCGCCGGCGACTTTGCCGACTTTGCTCAGCGCGCCGGCGAGAATTTTCGAGTCGACGAGCTCCTTTGTGTTTATGGCGGTCTTTAGCTCGCCATTGTCGGTAAAAAACTTGACCGTATCATCGAGGATCGAAGTGTCGCCGCCATTTTGCGGCCATGCGCGGACGATCTCGATGTAGGCTTTGATCGCGGGAGCGATGATGTTTTTCGGCAAATCGGGCAGATGCTTCGCTACCAGGGGCTCCAGTATTTTCGGATTCGCGTGAACCATACGGAAGCTTTTCAGTGTTTCTGCGATGTACGCGGTCGCGACCTCTTCGTTTTTGCGTAGCCAATCCACATTCGCCCAAAAACTGGCGCCGCTGATATTAAACAGGTTGCCGGTCCTAATGATGCGGTAGCGGCCGGGTGCCTTGGCGTCGAGATTCAGCCAGTCGCCAAGCTGGACGAGCGTGGCGTCGATCTGATTATTCTGCAGCGCGACGATCCGGTTTTCTCCGCCCGGGATCACCATAATATTTGGCTTAACCTTACAATCGTTGAGCAGCCATAGTTTGACCGCGAGCGAGGTAGTCGAGGCTTCTCCATGGATGGCGAATCTTTTGCCCTCGATTTCCTTACAATCTTTAATGTCGTTTTTGGCGACCATCAGGAACTCGCCGCCGTTATTCTCCATAATGAAAGAGAGTTTGGCGCCCTTTTGCGTCGCGCGGACTGGATCCATGACTTGCGAATTGGCGAACTGAATGGTTCCTTGCGCCAATGCCTGGACGTTGAGATCGGTGCGGGTAAACTCGACGCTCGACGCGTTCCAGCCGTTTCGATTCAACCGTTCGTGGGTCAGCAGCGCCGGCAAGTCGTAGAGAGAAATAGATGAGGGATGGCCCAGCTTGATATCGAGATTGCCCTTCGACTTCAACACCTCCACTTCCGCGGCGCGCGCCGTAGTCATGAACAAAAACATCGCCAGGATCGGAAAAGAAATTCTTTTCATCTCATATCCTCCTCTTGATCTCGCTTTCATTAAAGTCGCCATGAGTGAACCAAGGATTTCGATCTCTTCGAGCTCTCAACGTCACACAAACGCAAGCATCCTGGCCTACGATGTCGGGCGCGCCGGGTTGGAGCCTTCGCCGCGCAAGCGCGCCGCGGCATCCAGCACCGCATCCTGAATTTTATAATAACTACCGCAACGGCATAGATTTCCCGCTAGGTAATGGCGGATTTCCTCTACCGTCGGGCTAGGATTCTCCGCCAGGAGGGTTTTCGTGCTCAAGATAAAACCCGGCGTGCAATAGGAACACTGAAACGCATTGTGATCTATAAAGGCCTGCTGAATGGGATGCAATTTGCCCGGCTCGCCAAGTCCCTCGATGGTGACAATCTCTCTGTTTTCGGCCAAAGCGGCGAGGAGAAGGCAGGAACTGGTCGGTTTGCCGTCGATGAGCACGGTGCACGCGCCGCACATGCCGATACCGCAGCCTTCACGAGCGCCAAATAATTTGTATTCGTCGCGCAATACTTCCAGCAAAGTATGATGGGTGTGCACCGCTTTTTCTTCTTCGCTGCCGTTAACGTTGAGCTTGATGATTTGTTTCATTTTCAACCTCAGTGCCGTGAAGAACTTCTACTGCGGTGATGAAGCGCCAGCCCGACCCAGTTCCCGCAATATTTTTTCCGCCGTGAGAGGAAGATCCCGAATGCGCACCCCCACCGCGTTGTAAACAGCGTTTCCGATAGCCGCCATGACCGGCGGCAATAGCGTCTCGCCGATCCCGTGGAGATCCTCCGATCCGGCGTGTTCCAGGGCGTGCAGATTTAGTTTCTTTGGAATGTCCTCGAAAGAGGGAAGGTTGTAATCGCCCAGGTTTGGGTTAAGCAGTTGGCCGTGATCGTCGTAACTCATTTCCTCGAAAAGCGCCTGCCCGAAACCAAAAACCGCGCAACCTTCCAGTTGCAGCTCGCATAGGCGCGGGTTAACGACGCGCCCGGCGAAGACGCTTGGACTCAAGGACAGGACTTTTATTTTGCCGGTTTCGACATCGACTTCCACTTCGCAACCAATGGCCCCCTGGTGCCAGTGGACCGATCCGATACCCTGTCCGGTTTCCATGTCTAAGCCGCCCCGCGTGCTAAAGGCGCCGCGGCCGATGAGGTTACCCTGATTGCTGCGCTGCACAATCTCGCCATAGCCGAGCGAACGGTTGGAGCTACCTCGAACCGTTATCCTGCCGTTTTCTAAAATCAGATCATTCACCGATGCTTCGAGGATCTCTGCCGCATAATCCAATAATTGGCGCTTCAGGTCGGCGGCGGACTTACCAATTGCCCCACCCATCGAGTAAGTCGTTCGACTGGAACTGGTTTGTTGATCGTAGGGCGTAAGGTCGGTGTCCGGGTCGGAAACCGATACGCAGCTTATCGGCACTTCCATGGCATGCGCGGCGATCTGCGCTAATACTGTTTTTGCGCCCTGGCCGCACTCCACGCTACTGGTCAAAACATTGAGACTGCCGTCTTCATTTAACTTTAGCGCTGCCGCTGAAGTCGAAGGTGTGATAGTTGCCTTGATGACCAGCGCCAATCCCTTGCCGCGGCGCAGCGCACTTCCCTTATTCGCGGAGAGATCTCGGTTAAGCCAAGAGATGTCGCGAAATGACCAGTTCACGCCGGCCGCAGCTCGATCGAGGAGCTCATCAAAGTGCATGTCAGCCAGTTCTTCTCCGGTGGCGAATAAATCGTGATCCCGCAGCAAATTTTTGTGGCGAAATTCCAGTGGATCAATCCCGAGGCGTTCCGCGATCATATCCATCTGGCTCTCATAAGCCCACACGGCTTGCGGCACACCAAAGCCGCGCAGTGCCCCCGCCGGCACGATGTTGGTCCAAACTGCGCGGGAGTCGATGCGCACGTGAGGAATTTTATAAGGTCCCGACATCGCCGAGCCGCCGTTGCGCGCGACGACGGGACCGATATCGCTGTAAGCGCCGGTGTTAAAGTCGGCGGTCACCTGGCGGGCGACCAGGCTGCCGTCTTTCATCACGCCGGTTTTGATCCGGATAGTAGCCGGGTGTTTACACACCGTGACAAATTCTTCCTCCCTGCTCAGGACGATTTTCACCGGTCGATTCGCCTTGAGCGCCAGGAACGCCGTAATCGGCTCTAATCTAAGCGAACCTTTCGAGCCGAATCCACCGCCTAAAGTCTCGACGATTACCCTGACCCGCGCCTGCGGTAGATTGAATAGCTCAGCCATTTGCGAACGAACCGCGTGCGGCATCTGCGTCGAAGTCCACAAGGTCAGTTTGCCCTGAAACAATTGCGCGACGGTTACGTGTGGCTCGAGCGGAACATGCTGTGCCGGCGGTGAACGAAAGACATCTTCGAAGACAAAATCGGCTCGCCGAAAACCGTGTTCGACGTCGCCGTGGCGCAGCTTGAAGTGGCTGCACAGATTGCTGCCGCCGGGAAGATCCCGAATTAACTTGCTGAAAATCGGCTGCTGCTCGGGCCGAGGATCGTGCACTAGAGGCGCGCCGGGCTTGAGCGCCTCCGCTTCATCGAACACCGCTGGCAGTTCTTCGTAGTCAACGTTGATGAGGGACAACGCCTCCTCCGCGACGTCTTCGTTCACCGCCGCCACCGCCGCCACCGGATCGCCCACAAAGCGAACTTTGTCAAAGGCGACCACCGACTGATCGCGAAAGATTCGTCCGTACTTGCCGGTATAACCCGTCTGCAACCCGAAATCGCCCCGCGTCAGCACCGCCCGAACTCCCGTGAGCCGTTCCGCCTGGGTCGCACTTACGTGCACGACACGCGCATGCGGCACGGGGCTGCGCAAAATCTTGCCGCGCAGCATCCCGGGCAGCTCGATATTGAGCGTGTAGTTGATGAGCCCCGTGACGCGCTCTTCGGCATCGAGCATGGGCAATGTTTGACCGACGGACAAAGTGAAATTTCTCCTTTACTCTAAGATTCGCTTAACGCAAGGTCTCTCGGCAAAGAGGAGACACGGGAGATTCTCGAGAGAAATCCCCCTTTTGCAAAGGGGGAAAGTTCTATCCGATGAAACATTAATTTCCTGCCGATACCTGTTGCATCGCCCGTCGCGCCATAACGCGAATGATCTGTTGCCGATACCAGGCCGAGCCCCGTAAGTCCGAAAGCGGCTCGATGCCCGTCGAGTATGCGTCGGCGATCTCTTCGATCAATGAATCGCTCAAGTGCTTGCCCCGCGCCATCGTCTCGCCGGATGCAATTTCTTGGGGAGTTTCTGACACCGCTCCCGCGACCAAACGGAGATCTTTGCAACTTCCGTCCGATTCGTTTTCTAGGACCACCGCCATACCGACACAGGGACGATCCTCGGACGATCGCGAAACGTACTTCAGATACGTCGCATGGCTGCCGGGCGCTTGATCGGGAACAATCAGTTCGGTGAGAATTTCATCCGGCGCCAGAGCCGTTTCATAGAAACCTTTAAAAAAATCCGTCAACGGAATTTCTCGCTCTCCCTTAACGCTTCGCGCCTTGACTCTCGCGCGCAGCGCAACCAGCACGCAGGGAGGATCCGAGGCGTAATCGGCCTCGCTTAAATTACCGCCGACCGTGGCAGCATTGCGGATGCGGATGTTGCCCACTTTGCCGAATGTGTGAGCCAGAGTGGGATGTTTCTCGCGGACAATGGGAGAAATCTCAGCTTCACGGATAGTCACCAACGCGCCGATTCTGAGACCGGTGCCGGCCTCATGACGGATACTGCGCAGCTCTTGCAACCGGCCTAAGCTGAGCAGCGTCGCCGGCGCAATCAGCCGGTTTCGCAGCATGATCACCAGCGCCGTGCCGCCTGAGACGATCTTGGTCTCGTCGCTCCGTTCGCCCAGCAGTGACACGGCTTCGTTGAGCGAAGTTGGCTGCAAGAGTTTTAAGTTTGGCATGATAGTCGGCCGATCCTCTCGCGATCTCGGCAGGGCGCAGCATGCTGCGCCCCTACAATTCGCGTTCTTTGCGGTTGATTCCGCTGTGTGTCCTTAGCCGCTCCTTTGCTTTTCGAGAGCGCGCAGTATCTTCTCAGGCGTGATCGGCAAGTCGAGAAAATGAAAGCCAACCGCCCGGCTAATCGCGTTACCGATCGCGGGCCGCGCCGGAGGTATGGCGGTTTCGCCTACGCCATGAACATCGGTTACGCCGTGCGGCTCGAGCATATGAACGGTCAGCTGAGCCGGCACATCTTGAAAAGAGGGGATCATATAGTCCGAAAGGTTCGGATTGGTGATGCTCCCATTGGTGTCCTGAATGACTTCCTCGAAGAGCACTTGTCCGAGGCCGAAGGTGGTCGCCCCCTCGATCTGCAACTCGCAAAGGCGCGGATTGATTATTTTGCCGGCGTAAAGTTCAGCATGGATGCGCGGCACGGTGACTTGTCCGGTTTGCGTATCGACTTCCACCTCACAGACGACCACTGCGGGATGCCATTCCGCCGAGCCGTAACCCTGACCGGTCTCAAAGTCCATTACCACCGGGCTGCCGTCAGGGCCCGATCCGGAAACAAAAACGCCGTGTCCCAAAAGATTGTTCGCCTTGCTCATGCGAATCGCATCAACGTAGGAGAGCGATTTGCCGGCAACGCCGCGGACCATGATCTTGCCGTCTTGCAACACCAGATCTTCCTTGTTCGCTTCGAGATGAGCGGCCGCGATGTCGCGCAGTTGATTCTTGACGTCCTCGATCGCTTCCCGAATCGCCGTGCCCATGCAAAACGTCGCCCGGCTTGCCGCAGTCATTAGATCGAAGGGAGTGAAGGCCGTGTCGGGTTCGGAAATGCGCACCCTTTGCACCGGTAAGCTAATTTCGCTGGCGGCGATCTGTGCCAGGGCGGTTTTTAAACCCTGACCCATCTCGACGGAGCTGGTGAGAACATTGAGGCTGCCGTCGGCGTTCAGCTTGACGGTCGACGTCGACGTGGTCGGCGTGGCCATGCCTTTGACGATGACGCCGATGCCTTTGGCGCGAATCTTATTATCTTGGCGCACCACCAGCGGACCCTTGTTCCAGCCGATTTTTTCAACAGCCGAGGCGATCAGTTCGTCATAATGCATTTCCGGCATCGGCTCACCGGTGGTAAAAGAGTCGCCCTTTTGTAAAACGTTCTTAAGCCTCAACTCAACCGGATCGAGAGCCAACGCATCGGCGATGATATCCATCTGTGTCTCATGGGCCCACGCCACCTGCGTAATGCCGTAACCGCGAAACGCCGCCGACGGCGCGGTGTTGGTATAGACACCGTACGAATCCATGTAGAGATGAGGCACGCGGTAGGGCCCGGTCGCGGCGTAGCCGCGGGTAATCAAATTGGGCGAAGTGTCGCCGTAAGCGCCGGAGTTGTAATAGCAGAGCGCTTCCATCGCCATCAAAGTGCCGTCCCGTTTGACTCCGGTTTTAAGCTTGATCTTGCACTCATGCTGGACGCCGAGCAAAAAGCACTCGGCGCGTCGGGCCACGATCCGCACCGGCCGCCCGGTTTTCTTCGCCAAGATCACCGCGGCCGGTTCCAGTTTGGAATTGAGCTTGCCGCCGAAGCCGCCGCCGAGAGTAAACACGATCACGCGCACGTCGGCGATGGAAACTTTGAAAATGCCCGCCAATTGGCGTTGGATGACATGTGGATTCTGATTGCATGTCCACACCGTGATTCGCCCATCGGTTACCTGGGCCACGACGACGTGGGGTTCGAGCGCGACGTGATTGACCGCGGGCGAAGCAAACGTGTTCTCGAAAACCTGATCGGATTCGCGAAAGCCTCGGTCGAGATCGCCTTTACGCTGCTTGAAGAGGTGGACGATATTGGACCCTTCCAGAGAACGCGCAGTGACATCGGGGCGCCCGGGAATTATCCGACGCGGCCCAGGGTAGAGTAATGGCGCTCCGGGCTTTAGCGCTTCTTCGGCGTCGAACACCGCCGGCAACTCCTCGTATTCGACGTCGATAAGTTCCAGCGCCTCGGCCGCCGTGTCGGCGTCTACCGCGGCCACGGCCGCCACCGGCTCGCCGACAAAGCGGACTCGATCCAATGCCACCGGCGTCTGGTCTTGAAGAATGAGACCGAAATAGGGATCGATATGGTCGCCGATCAGATCATCGCGCGTCAGCACAGCGGTTACGCCTGGCAATTTTGCCGCCCGCGAGGCATCGACTTTGACAACGCGCGCGTGCGCGTGGGGACTACGGAGCATGCAGGCATGGAGCATCCGCGGCAATTCGAAATTCAAAGTGTAGTCGATGCTGCCGCTCACCCGCAGCTGTGAATCCACCATGCTGATCGATTGCCCAACCGCCATGTGTTTTCCTCGTAGATCTATTCTGCGCTCAAGACGACGCAACCGGTTTGTAGCTGAATTACATCCTTCCCTCTGGGAGAGGACTGAGGTGAGGATGAATTCCGTGTTCCGAAGTTGCCCTCACCCGTACCCTCTCCCAAAGGAGACTGTGTCGCAATGTCATCCTGAGGCAATAGCCGAAGGATCTCGTCTTCGTAAGCGACAGGAAAATGCGAGATTCTTCGCTGGCGCTCAGAATGACATTTATACGAGTTTTGCTATTGCGACACAGTCTCAAGGGAGAGGGTCTAAATCTCGCACCGTTGACTGGTCTCTGCTTACTCCAGTATCCAACCCCACCGTTCATGAATTTTTCGCGTCCGCTCGGGAGTGCTGATGATATCGCCGGCGAGCGGATGGTGCTTCCACGTGAACGGTGTGGTCGCATCGATGATCATGCGCGAGTTGGCATTGAGCTCGCGCCGGTCAGGCGCGATGGCCATATCAATCCGGCTGCCTTTCGTGTCCTTGATGATCTCGACACCGCGTTCGGGATCACAGCGAGCGACAATCGCCCAGACCACGTCTTGAATACTGGTCACATCGACGTGATCATCGACCACCACCGTGAGCCGGTTCATATCGATGCCCCCGCCGCACTGCGACGCGATCAGTCCCGCTTGTTTCGCATGGCCGAGATATTGAGTCTCCAGCGCTACGACGGTCATCAAGCGATTGCCGCCCTCGGGTGGACACCAGACGCCGCACACCCCGGGTACGCCGGCCTTTTCTAATTGGTCCCAGATCATGCCGGAACGCAGATAGACCAGAAAACGATTGTCTTCGTGCGGCGGCTTACCCTGCGGACAACCTAGAATGATCGGATCGTCACGATGGTAGATCCGATGAATGCGCACAATCCGTTCTTTTTGATAGCCGTCCTGATAGTAGCCCATCCATTCACCGTACGGCCCTTCTTTGGTAAATTGGTCCGTCGTAATGAAACCCTCGAGAGCAATCTCGGCTTGCGCCGGAATCGGCAGTCCGGTGATCTCGCCCTGGATGACTTTAATGGCGTCGCCGCGCACGCCACCCGCCCAGTCCAGCTCACTCTGGCCATAGATCGGACCTTCGACGCACGCAGCCAAAAACAGCAGAGGATCGGAGCCGACGACGGTGACCAGCGGGCAGGGCTGTCCGCGCTGCATATATTTTTCCTTGATGATGCCGCCGTGGTGCGGCGGCGCGGCGCGGATGCCGATACCGTTCTTGTCGAATACTTGATTGCGATAAGTGCCGACATTGATGCTGCCTGTGTCGGGATCGCGCATGATGTTGAAGCTTGCCGTACCGATGAAGCGACCGCCGTCACCTGGGTGCCAGATCGGCGCAGGGAATTGACTCAAGTCTACATCGCCATCGCGGAGTATATTTTCCTGAACCGCTCCGCGTTTGACGACCACCGGCGGAATCGGCGCAAAGCCTTTCAACCGCTCTCGCCAGAATTGTAATAGCTGTTCATGAGAGGCTTCGGCGGGATCGAGTCCCAAAGTAACGGCTTGCCGTTTGATCGACCCCATGCTGTTGACCAGAACTCGGTAGCCCGGCTTGAAATTCGGAATCTCATCGAAGAGCACACATGGACTTCCCTCGGTATGATCGAGCATTTCGGTGATGGCGCCGATATCTTCTTCGGAGTTGGCGCCCGTGACTCGTTTCATTTCCCCGAGCGAATCCACCCGCGCGAGCCATTCGCGCAAGTCGCGCCACCTGGTATCAGCGGCGGCTTGGGCTGGCACTGGCTTTGCCATCTATTTTCCTCCTCGGATGTAGGCCAAGTCTCCTTCAGATAACGGCCGCACGTAATCGCCGGGGTTCATGCGCGCTTTGACGTCCGGCGGCACGCGGGTCGCATCGGGGAATTTGCCTGCCGACAGTGGTCTGGTGCAATCAAAAATCAGCTTGGTTTCAAGCGTGCCCTTCTCATCGCGGCGGTAGCCGTAGGTGGGCGGATTCAATCGGCTGCCAATGGAATTATTGATCACGACGAGATCTTTGTCGGCCTGGAATCGAGTGGCCAGGGCCCAGAGCACATCGGCTTCATTGGTGACGTCGATGTCATCGTCGACGATAAATACATGCTTGGTCGCGGGGCTGTAGGCCATGACGTTGAAGGCCGCAAGATGCGGCTCGCCGTCAGCGACTTTTTTCATCGAGATGTAAGCATGATTACGCGCGACGCCGGAAATCGGCAGGTAAAGATTTTTCACATTAGGGCATACGTCACGGGCGCGATTGAGCAAGAAACCCATGCGCGCCAATCCACCGATCGCCGAATGTTCGCTACTGGCGTTGAACACATCGACATAGATCGGATCGCGCCGCATGGTGATTGCGGTCACTTTGATGACCGGATAGGGACCGACGCCGGTGTAGTAGCGCGGATATTCCCCGAACGGTCCTTCCTCACGCATGTTTTCCGGGCTTGGATCGAGCACGCCTTCGATCACGATTTCCGCGTGCGCGGGCACGTCGAGATCAACGGTCTCGCCCGGCACAACCTCCAGCGGCTGCTGCAGGAGCCCGCCGGCGACTTCCAATTCACCGCCCATGCCGGGAGGATTCGTCGTCCCCGCGAGCAGCAGGCACGGATGATGCCCGATCGCCATCGCCACCTGCATCGGCTGCTTGCGTTCACGGTGCTCAACGAGAATATAATTGCCGCCCTGAAACGCGCCGGTCATGAAGCCGACTTCGTGTGGACCATGAAGCATCGAGCGATAGATGCCGGCATTTTGCACGCCGGTTTTCGGATCGCGCAGAATGAAAACCGCCGAGGTGATGTATTTGCCGGAGTCGAGCTCCTGATGGCGCAGGATCGGCAACTTCGTCACGTCGGCCTCGGTCCCTTTCCAGACGATCTCTTTGACCGGGGCGTGGGATCGATCGATTCGCTTCATTGGCACCGGCGAATTTTCCCGCCGGCCGAACTCCTCCACCATGCCCTGAAGGTTCGAATCGATGGCCAGCGCGAGCCGCTCGTACGTTCCCTGGAGATTGATAAGCAGTGGAATCGATGATCCTTTGATCTTGCGAAACAACACTGCGGGATAGTTGGGGTAGCGGCCGTCGGTGCGCATCTGGTCGACGATCGCCGTCGCCTCGAACACCGGGTCGATCTCTTTTTCGACGACCATCAGTTGTTTCGGATCGTGCTCGATCAGTTTTTTCAGATAGCTGCGCAAATCTTTGGGCGCCGCTAAGGCCTTATCAGTCCGCGCTTCACTCTGGGCCGCTACCTCTGTCAATGCCGGCTGTCGTGCCATTTCAGTGTCTCCCTTCGCTTCTTCTGAAGCAAAAATTCACCCGGGTTACTGTCTCGACCTATCACGGAACAGCCAAATCCCTTCACCGCTGCGCACGGCTAGCGATTCAGAAATTCATAAGCGGGCTTTTGGTGGCTCATATCTTCTAATTCTTCGGGTGTAAAGGGTTTGGTAACCTTCAGCGCCTCGCGGTAGATATCGATCTCTTTCTGCACGGCCTCTCGAGGCTTGGTGCCATCCTTGCTGTACACCGCCATTACCGTCGCTAGAGCTTCGGCGGCGACGCTGGAGTCGATTTTGTGAATCTTTAGAATGTAATCCACCAGCTCGCTATGATTTTTTGGATCGCGCATATAGAGCATGGTCCGCAGTACGGCACGGATCACCGAGAGCGCCTTGATCGAGTTCTTTTTGAGCGTATCTGAAGAGGCCAATAACCCGATGCCGCTCAGCGGCGCGTAGTCCTTTGCATCGGCCAATCGGATAAAACCTCTCACTTGAGTCTCCTCGGCGAAAGGTGGAGGCAGCATGGCCGCGGCGAGTTTTTTGGACATCAAGGCTGTGCGAGAGCTTTCCGTGCTTTGAGTATAGAAAAAATTGACCGCCGAAGGATCGACGCCGTTTCCTTTGATAATCTCCCGCGCCGCAATAGCTGTCGCGTCGGTCAGCGCCACGGCACCTACCGATTTGCCGACGAGGTCGCGAACATTTTTAATTTCCGGCGCGGCCATAAGGGCAAAAGTCACGAACTGTTGAATGTACAGGATGCGCTTGATCGGCAGCCCCCGCATCGTCGCGGAAATTCCGGCGCCGACTGTGGTAGAGAAATCCAGCTCTCCGGCAACGAGTGCCGCGATCGCCGTGGGCGGTGACATCAGGACCAGATCCACATCGACGTTCTCACGCGCAAAAAACCATTTGTCTTTGCCAAAAAAAAGCGGCATGGAGGTCAGGCTCTTCGTCGGGATATGAATAATTGCCCGCGGGTTGGATTGCGCCGAACACCTGACCGAAGGAAAGAATATGAGAGCGGCGATCAACCCGCCGGCAAGCCGTAATAGTTTGATACTCATCCTTGGCCTAGTCGCCGAAATACAATCTGTTCGGATTGTCGCTTAACATAGCCGAAACAAGCTCGGCATCGAGATCCGTTCGTCTACGAATCTTTTCCACCGCTCCCGGAAAGAAACAATCGTGATGCGGAAAATCGGACGCGAACACTAATGTCTCAGCGCCAACGGTGTCAGCAACATGGGGCAGGGCCCGTTCCTCGAGCTCGAAAGAGACAAAACACTGGCGGCGAAAATAGACACTTGGTCGCTCTTTTAAATGCGGCACTTCGAATCGATAAGTCTCGGCATGCTCATCCATCCGCTCTAGCCAATAGGGAACCCAACCACAGCCCGCCTCCATAAAGCCCACGCGTAGTCGGGGATGGCGCTCCAGGACCCCGCCGAGAATCAGGCTGGCCGCCGCGGTCATCTGTTCCATGGGATGGGCATGCAAATGGAAAAGTGAGTAGCGATCGAATCGTTCCGCGCCGGCCGTCGGTAAACGAATCCCAGTACTGACATGGACCAACGCCGGAACGTTGAGTTTCTCGGCCAGGCTCCAAAGGGGCTCATAGGCTGGATGATCGAGATTGCGGTTGTCCACTGGGTGCGGCGAGATAAATAGGCCGCGATGACCCAGTTCCGCGACGGCGCGCTCTGCCTCTTTCACCGCCAGTTCTGGTTCCTGAAGCGGGATCATCGCAACTCCGAGCAGTCTCTCTTTGTTCGGCGCGCAATGTTCGGCCAGCCAATCGTTGTAAGCGCGAAAGAGCGCTGGCCCAAGTTGCGGCTGGCGCACACCGCCAAGACGAAGCGCGTGCGTCGGGAAGAGAGCGACGCGATCGATGCCTTCGTCATCCATAACTTTGAGGCGAGTCTCAGGGTCGGCGGCCAGTTGAAGAAGATCCTTACGACCGGTTTCAGGAATGAAACCCAATGGAAAACGACTCGTTGGGCCATCATTGCCCGTGCTGTTGCCGTTCTCGAGTCCCGGGGTCCTGGTCACAACTTCACGCAGCGACGCATCCAAGTAACGCAACCAAATGTCATGGGGCTCAAACACATGGGCGTCGGCGTCAATAACCATCTCTGTTCGTGGCACCCACTGCCTCCTGTTTTCCGGCATCGATTACTGAGCAGCCATCAAGCCGCGCGCAGCGTATAGTTGATGGCGATTCTTTCGCCGCCGTAAAACTGCTGTAAGAATTCCTCTTGCGTTGAGAATGGCTGCTTCGGCACGAGCCTGCCCTCGAAGGAAAGGCTCAGAGCATTCACGTCGAAGGGAAAAGGATGCACGACCGCGTCGGTTTCGTTTAGAACGTCGATCGTCAGAGTTACGTTCGGCTGTTCGGGGGAAACCGGTACGGACATCCCGCTCAGCGTGTGTGTTGGCCCGTTTTTTCTGGCCTGACTGTTTAACGGATAACGGTTGCAGACAAACTGCGCGAACTGATCGAAAACCTCCATCAGATTAAAATTGGTCCACAGATGCTTCTCGGTGGTCACATCGGCCAATTCTTGGGTTTTCTTCAACCTCGGCAACCATCCGGCGCGCAAACCTTTTTGCTCGGCGATGAATTCCTGTACAGCGGCATCGCCGCTATAGTCGGGCATCGACGGCAATAGGCCCATTCCTTTAGTCAACAACGCTTCGCCGTGCATCGAGACAAAATATGCAGCGTAGAGATCGCGCCCCGCGATGCGCTCGATGGCGCGGCGGTACAGATCCAACCATACCCCTTGACCCAGGTGTTTGATGCTCCCGATGTAATCGGATGGGTAGCCCTGCTCGTTGACGGAGGGTTTGATTTCCCAGTCCCACCAGCCGCTATCGTGCTCCTGAGCGGCCAGCACCATCGAAGCGTACGGCCGAAGTTTGGCGAATTGATCGTTGCCCCAATGGGCGGCCAGCAATCCGGCGATGCGCGAATGATCGGTCTGCAGAATCAACAAGAGTCTGGATGCATCGTAAGGACACACCATCATGGGTTTAATCCTCCAAGCCCAAATCAGCACCTGTCACTGAAGTGAACTGTGCGCTATGACATTATCACCGACGGCGCTGTTCATAGCTACGCGGGATAAGAGCGCTTGTCCAATATAAATTATTCATGTTACACATAGACAAAAGGGTATGTGTTGAAACCGTAGAATAAATTCTATGACTTTCCATCAACTGGAAATATTCGATGCCGTTGCCGAACAGTTGAGCGTTACCGAAGCGGCGCGAAAAATTAAAATCAGCCAGCCCTCAGTATCCAAACAGTTGCGCTTTCTCGAACGCGAATGTGGTCTAAAACTTTACGTCAAATCCGGACGGGGCATCAAAATTACTGACGAAGGCCGTTTGTTGCAGATAGCCGCTAAGCCGATCCTAAAGCAGATGGAAGAGCTTCGCGGTACTTTTCTGAACCGCGTCACTTATGCGCGTGCCAGCACGCTCCGGGTGGGGAGCACGCCCAGCCCGGCGGCGTTCTTTTTGCCGGGCGTGCTCAAGTCCTTTGTCAGTCTCCATCCGAATGTTCATCCGACTCTGCGCACCGGCTACCCTGAGGCGATTAGAGCCATGGTGCTCAATGGAGAGGTCGACGTTGCCGTCACGACGATTGCTCCTGCTCACCCGGCAATCATCGAAGAGCCCATCGCTTCCGAGGAAATAATAGCCGTTGTATCTGCCAAGCACGCTCTGGCGAGCAAAAAAAGACTGACAGAGAGCGAGTTGGCGAAAGTTCCTTTCATCATGAACACCGAAGGACACATCACCGAGAAAATCAAGAAACTGGGTTTGCACCTCAATGTAGTGATGTGGTGCGAATCCATAGATCTAATAAAGACCGCTGTCCAGGCGGGCCTGGGTGTCGGGCTCTTTTATCGCGGCAGTGCCGAAGCGGGTTTAAGACAGGGCTATTTCAAAGCGCTCGAGATGCCGAGGTTGAAGGATATCAAAATCGCCTGCTACGTCATCTATCGAAAAGGTGTTCGCCTCTCGCCAAATCTGATCAGCCTGTTGTCCTTGCTGCGCCACTCTTCAAAACAGACCCAGCGGCCATAAAGCCGGCCAACAGTGACAATCTGAAAACAGCGAGGATGCCGAGGTGGTTTCGCTACCGCGGCTATTTATCCATCGTTCGTGCCCAACGAATGAGCAAAGCGCCTGGGAGGCAACGTCAAACCGATTCCGATCATGAACAGGGCGTTTGCCGAGGACCCGCGGAAATGGTTGGAGACGAACGTCAAGCCGGTGTGGGAGAACTGACAGCCTGCAGAGATGATCACTATGGCTTTATTCCGCTCTGCCGGAATGCGTCTTGCCCCATTTGGCGCGCATGGACTTGAGGGTTTCACCTTCGCCCACCTGAACTCGGGTTTTTCGAAGTATCTCCCAAACTTTCTCATGCTCGCTTTGCGCCGCCAGCTCCGCCTCATGATCTAAATTTTCCGGCCACAACCCCATCAAGTAACCGTGCCAAGGTTCCTGGGGCTCGAGTTTCGGCAAGCCGAGTTCCTCCCAGATCTGTTTGGCTCGGATCATGAATTCCTCCTTGGGCAAGGACAGGGGAGGGAAGTCCGCTTTGCGGGTAGCGTCGATGAGAAGCGACGACTCGGAATTGTCATAACGGCTGGACGGATGCGTTGCCACCATGCCGATCGGCGTGGCGCCGAACGGGCGATTGCCGACGATCTTGACGTCCTTGTGCGGCTGCGAACGATGGGTGATCGCCCAGGTGACGGCCACCGGATCTTTGATATTGATGTCCTCGTCGACGGCGACGATCATTTTACCGACGCGGTCGCCGTAATCGAGCACCGCTTGCATGACGCCCCAGGGGTCTTCATCGTTGCGCTTTTTCAAACTCACGGCGACATAGGGCCGCATGTTGACCAGGGGCTCGATCATGTGGACGTCTTTGACGCAGTCAAAGCCCTTGCTCACGATGAAACGTTTCACCAGCGTCGCCATGCCCATCGCTTTGATCTTGGAGCTTTCACTCGGCGTGACCTGGCTGATGATCGACACCCATATCGGGTTTTTCCGATGGGTGACGCACTTGAGTTCGAACATCGTGCTCAACGTGCGCGGATCGACGTAGCCCATCGACTCGCCGTAGGGACCTTCTTCTTCCATGTAGTTGGTCGGGATAATGCCCTCGAGCACGATTTCGGAACTGGCAGGCACTTCGAGATCGACGGTTTGGCATTTGACTAGCTTCACCGGCGCACCCATCAATCCGCCAGCGAGCGCGAGCTCGTCGATCTCCGGCGGCACTTTCTGAGTGGCGCAGTAGGACACGGCAGGTATCGTGCCTACAACGATCGCGACCTCGAGTGGCTTGCCCATCTTTCGGCATTTTTCCCAATGGGTCGACAGATCTTGCGGGGTGCCCGACATCAGTCCGGTCGAAGTCGGCCCTTTGATCAAACCGCGATAGTTGCCGACGTTGCGCTTGCTAGTTTGCGGATCTTTAGTGATCCAGTGTCCCGCCGTGATGTAGGGGCCATTGTCGAATCCCGGCGTCGACATGGGCACCGCAAATTCCATCAAGCCGCCGTGTGCGAGCAGTTGATCGCCCTTATGAATTTCCTCCTGACACGAACCGGAAGCGACGACGATGGGATCGATCAAATGATCCATGGCGTAGATCCAGCGATCGGCCACTTCGTCGGGCTGGCATTTAAGTCCCAAGCAATAAATCGACTCGGAGCTCGACAGGCCGCCAACGAGAACTTGGCAGTCATACTTGCGATTCTTACCGTCGGTGACGTTGTCGAATAAGAATCCGCGCCGCGCCTCTTCCGGTATGCCGCCGCGGAACTGCCAGCGAACTAAAGGTTGCAGCTCGCTGTCTTTGTTGATTTCGCGGTGAATGCGGTACAATTTGTCGTGTTCATCCAATGCGGCGATAAATTCGCGCAGATCTTCGTAGGGTTTGGCGAAATTCATAGAAATTTTGTCTATGCTTTTTTGTCCGCTTTCGCAAGCTGCGGTGACGTAATCAGGTTGCAAAAAATGGGCTGATCCGTAAGATTGAAAACTCACTAATATGGCACTCACAATTTTCAATACTCTCAGCGGGGAGAAGGAAATCTTCACGCCGCTGACGCCTGGACGTGTGCATATGTACGTCTGCGGCGTGACCGTCTACGATTCGGCGCATCTGGGGCATTGCCGCTTCTTGATCACCTTTGACGTGATCTATCGCTACCTTCGTTGGCTGGGCCTCGACGTGACCTATGTGCGCAACTTCACCGACGTCGACGACAAAATCATCAAGCGCGCCAACGAGGAGCAGGTGAGTTCGGACGCGATCAGCGAACATTACATCGGCGAATTCCATCAAGACAGCGCCGCGCTCGGATTGCGGGCCCCGACCATCGAGCCGCGCGCCACGGGGCACATTGCCGAGATTATTGAACATATCAAAAAGCTGGAGACAGAAGGACTGGCCTATCAGATCGACGGGGACGTGTTCTTTTCCGTGGCGGGTTTTGCCGATTACGGAAAATTATCGCGCAAAAACATCGACGAGCTTGAGGCCGGCGCCCGCGTCGAGGTCGACGAGCGCAAGCGCTCGCCACTCGACTTCGCCTTGTGGAAATCGAGCAAACCCGGGGAACCGACATGGGAGAGTCCCTGGGGACGGGGTCGTCCGGGCTGGCATATCGAATGTTCGGCGATGAGCACCAAGTATCTCGGGCAGCCGTTCGACATTCACGGCGGCGGGCGGGATCTTATTTTTCCGCACCATGAAAATGAAATCGCTCAGTCCGAGGGGGCGTTCGGCCGGCCGCTAGCGCGCTTCTGGCTACACAACGGTTTTCTGAATATCAATCAGGAAAAAATGTCAAAATCACTGGGAAATTTCTTTACGATCCGCGAAATCCTCGACGACTTCGACCCTGCGGCGCTGCGCCATTATTTTCTGGCGAGCCATTATCGTAGTCCAATGGACTTTTCCAAAGACGGTCTGACCGAAGCCGCCAGGGCAGTGGATCGAATCTATGAAACCTTGGACAGAATCGATGAGTCGATCGGTGCAGGTGCCCGGGCTGCGGCCGATCCCGCGTTGATGGAGGCTTTTCGCCACGAGATGGACGATGACTTCAATACGCCGCGCGCGCTGGCGTTGGTCTTCGACGAGGTTCGTGCGCTCAATCGATTGCTCGACGGCAAAAAATTACACGGAATCGACACTCGAGGCTCTGCGCTGCGCGCAATTTGTGATACACTAGGTTTCCAACGCGACGGCTTTGCGGAAAGAAAAAAGCAGCGCTTCCTCGACAAGGCGAACATCTCGATCCGGCACATCAAAGAATTGATCGATCGGCGCAACAAGGCGCGCTCGGAAAAAAACTGGCAGGAGGCGGACCGAATTCGCGAACAGTTGGTCCAGCATGGGGTGGTGCTTGAAGATACGGTCAAGGGAACGATCTGGAAGGTTAAGTAGGTGACCTGCCGAGGGGTCTTTTTTTACCGGTTACTTTTAGTTGTCGGGCTGAGTTGCGGCGTCCAGGGTGCGCTGAGCACCGGACACGCCCAGGAACAGCCCGGCGCGCGTAGTGATCCGGCTGAGATGAGTCTGCGTAAATCGGTCAACACGCGCGAGTATCAAGGGCAGCAGGTCGAAGGCGAAGAGCGCCCGATCGGTCGCGGCGACTCACTGTGGCGCATACTGGTCGAAGAAAAGGGTTTACCGGGTCAAAAATTTCGCAGCTATCTGGTCGTTATTCGCGGCTTAAACCCACAGATAAAAAACCTCGATGTGCTTCGTATCGGTGACAAGATCTTCATTCCGTTGCAGCTGGAAGGCACAATTGAAGCGCGCGCGCACACCGAGACCGGCGCCGAACGCAACCCGGTAAAAACCGGGACGACGATAAACTATCGGGTAAAATCCGGCGAGCATCTCTATCAAATTTTGCGGGAACAATTGAAGCTCTCCGAGGAACGAAAGCTCGCACAATACTATTCGCTCGTCAGAGATCTCAATCCGGAACGAAAGGATTGGGATAATCTAGTGGAAGGCGAGACCATTCGCTTACCTACGGTTGGAACAGAACTTCAGGTGGCGAGCGCGGAGAGGAGCGGGGCGCCAGCGCTTAAACGAAGTCCGGAACCCGTCATTGCGGTGCAGCCGAAGCCACCCGCGCAGGTGAAAACAGGTTCGCCGGCGTTTGATGTGCGCCAAACGCTTCGCGCGCCGGCAAAGGAAAATATGCCGCTGTTCGCCAAGGTCGCTGAAGCGATGGGCGGTGAGATGCAGCAAAGCGGCGAAGAGGTCGTCACCTTGAAGGACGGCACCGTGCGTTTCGAAAGAAGTGCCTACCCGGTGATCGTCAATCCGACTTTGCGGCAAAGATTGGTTGTCGATCCCGACGGCAAAATTCCGGCATCGCTTAAGACGAAGTTGAACGATCCGAGCATCGGCACGCCAGTCTTGGCGATGGCCAACGGACTCTCCGTACAGGACGCCATTGGCCAGCTCCTGGCGGGACTTGGTTATCAGGCGTTGCCGGCAGATCGACCGGTGGTGGTTCAGGAGGAAGGCGTGGCCTTGGAAGCAAAAGGGAACTGGATGGTTCTCGCCCCCGAGGTCAGCAACAAACCGCAAGAAGTGTACGTGATCAATTTAACCGATAACCCCAATGAGATTCCAGACTATTTGAGATCCGAGTTGGCAAAAAAGGGGTTGCATTTGCGTGATGTTGTACCCCCTTCCACGTCGAAAGACTCGCGCTCCAACACGCCCGAACCGAATGAGCCGAAAGCGACTCCGTCGCAGATAAAAACTTGGCCGTCGGATAAACAGGAAATCGTTGACGCACTGCTGTTATCCTACGGGGTCAGTTTCGGAGTCGCCGAAATTTTATCCGTCGAGCTGGGTGACGGACTGCGGGTCGATACTCGCACGGATCGAGTATTCGAGCTGGGTGGCCAGCGCACGGCGCTGTTCTTCCACAGCACGGACCCGGAGACGCGCAAATCGTTGCAAGACAAACACGGCATCAAGACCGTGGAATTAGATCTCAAGTCGCTTTCGACCCGAGAATTGATTTCTCGATTGTTGAGCCTGCTCGGCGATCAAGTCGCTTATCGAGAGCATCGATTTTCAGCCGCATCCGGTTCGGCGCAGGACCGGCTCACCGTAAAGGCTTGGGGTTTTCAGCTCACCAAGAGGCCGATGTTCGTGACGGACCGCCAGATTCCACGGGCGCTGCATCAATTCTTTTTTGAAAAGGGGCTCGAGATCGTTTATTTTCGCTAACCCGCTACGGCCCGACGTGCGCCTGTAGCTCAACTGGACAGAGCACCAGACTTCGGATCTGGGGGTTGGGGGTTCGAATCCCTCCAGGCGCGCCAACTCTTATCTACAGACAAGCGTCGTTGATGAATCAAGCAGACCAACCGACGGTCAGAGTCGTCGCCGGGCTCATCTTTAGTGACGAGCGATTGCTCGTTTGCCAGCGCCATGCGAGCGCGAAATTTCCTTTGAAATGGGAGTTCCCGGGAGGAAAAGTGGAAAAAGGGGAGAGCGATCTCGACGCTCTACGCCGCGAGTTGAAAGAGGAGTTGGGCATTGAAATACGCGATGCCGAACTCACCAGCGAATATGAGTATGCCTATGCCGACGGGCCGCGGGTCTCGCTGTGTTTTTACGACGTTAAATCGTTCGAGGGCGCAGCAAAAAACCTGGTTTTCCAACAGATGTCTTGGGTCAAGGTAATGGATCTTGGATCGTTGGATTTTCTCGAGGGGGATCGCCGCCTCATCGAGCAGTTGCTTGCATCGGACGGAGGGCTCCTTCCTAGGCAAAACAGTGGAAGTCGAGGTTATTGCCACGAAAGGCACAGACGACAGAGAAGGCCGTTTGACAGGAACTAGCGCTGCGGTTATCCTGTGACTTCTTTTGGGCAGGTCCACATTAAATTTAAACAAATCATATTCTTAGCTGTCGCGCTCGGAACGACGGCCGTTGTGGTTGCTTCAGCACTTGCTGATGTCTACGTTTATAAGGATAAGAACGGAGTGTTAACGTTTACCAATGTGCCCAACCACGGTGGATATCGCCGCGTGCTCCGAGAAAGTCGCGGACAAGCTTCCGTTGGTCCTCTGGTTAACGTGTCTTATGATGATGTTATCCAAACAGCGTCGGGGCGCCATAGTATCGACGCGGACCTAATTCGTGCGGTCATCAAGGCTGAATCGGATTTCAACGCGAAGGCTCGTTCCCAAAAGGGGGCCATGGGTCTCATGCAACTCATGCCCGAAACTGCGCGACTTCACAATATCGGAGATGCTTACAATCCCAGCGAAAACGTCGAGGGAGGAGCCCGTCATCTGAGGATGTTGCTTGACCGCTATCAAGGCGACCTTGAACTGTCCCTCGCCGCGTACAACGCCGGCAGTGGCGCCGTGGAAAAGCATCAGGGGATTCCGCCGTTCTCTGAAACCAGGGAATATGTGCGTCGAGTTCTGCGTTTCTATGATTCCTATCGCGGCGATCTGCAGGCGCTTCAGCAGGTTGGCCGATAATCAAATCTAAGCTTCGCGCTGAAGAGTCTTTCGTGGTTTGGACGTTCCCGAACCTCCTGAGTTTAGCTCGGATCCTGATCATTCCCGTACTCGTCTATCTATTAACCTTCTCGGACCGAAGGTCATCACTTCTAGCCGCAGCTCTGTTTCTCTTGGCGTCGCTGACCGACTACTTCGACGGCTATTTGGCGCGGCGAAATAAAAGCATTTCTGATATCGGCAAGATTCTCGATCCTTTGGCGGATAAGCTGATGGTCGGTGCTGTGTTGGTCATGCTCGCCGCCATAGATCGGCCGAACGAGCCAAACGTGCCGGCTTGGTTGGTAGTGGTGATCTTGGCGAGAGAGACTGCAGTGACAGTGATTCGCGGCCTAGCTCTCACCGAGGGCATCGTGATGCACTCGGAGACGCTCGGCAAATACAAATTCATTCTTCAGGTGTTCGCGATCACCGGTTTGTTACTTCACTACCGCTATTGGGAGCTGGATTTTTACGCAGCGGGAATGTACTTTCTCGTGCTTTCTGCCGCCATCGCAATTTGGTCCGGAGCGAAATATCACCTGCAGTTTTTTCGACTCAGACAATCACGTCTGGACCGCGCCTAAAAGGGGCGGTGAAATTGACAAAACGCCATACTTACGGTACTAAAAATCGTATGCGGGTGTAGCTCAGTTGGCTAGAGCGTATGCTTGCCAAGCATAAGGTCGGGAGTTCGACCCTCCTCACCCGCTCCATTTCTCTCCTCTCTGATTCCGACGGTTTACGGGCCTTCTTCACCATTACACTCACTCTCTCGATTCTCCTCCTCACGGGGTCACGGTTGAGAGCAGTTTTTCCTCGGCGTCTCGACCGTCATCGGCCAAGGGGAGATATTTCGCGTAGTGGGTCTCCAGGGTCTTGTCTTGATGGAGTTGCGGGTTTGAGAGGACACGAACACGAGTTTCGCGCTGATGGAGGGCAGGTACGAGGTGTAGGTGTGCCGGGTGTTGTTGTAGAAGGGGAGTCGGCTGATGCTAGACTCTCGCCAGGTACGGCAATGCTTTCGGACAGCGATATCGGAAGAGTCTGGGAAAAGCATTTTCCAAATGGGGGGAGGGCTCCTGGAGAATAGAGAGGTATGAATCTAATATTAAGGTATCGACTGTTCAATTTCTTACATCCGGCGCATTGACAATTTTCAAAGATCTTGTCCAGATTTCTTGACACATAAAATATTTAATTATAAAGAATTAATTATCCGGCCCAAATTCGACTCTTAAAACCGGTGCGCGCGTACCAACCTTTGGTAGGGGAAGCGAGTTGGAAAGTTCTTCGCCGATGGCAACCTTTATCCGATTCTCTCGATTTGAATTCGCCATCGAAAGCCTAGCCGCTGACGCTTCGATACAGCACGGTACTGCGACATGGGTTTCATTTCTGCAAAGGGTCAGACGCCGGAAAAACTTTCATCCATGGAAGAAACAGTCGGAAGTAAAACGCGATAGAGTTCGCGAGCCGGCGCGATAAGCCGCTCAAGCCCCGCTAACGCAGATCACTTGATTTTCGCTCGGAAAGGAATCCCGTAGATGACGCGCGCTTACTATGACGACTTTCGTTCTTACGTGGAGGATCTGCAGCAACGCGGGAGGCTTTATCGCTGGAGCCGGGCGGTAAACAAAGATACCGAGCTGATGCCCTTGATGCGCTTGCAATACCGTGGCATCGACGACGACAAGCGGCAAGCGTTTCTCTTTGAAAATGTCCGCGATGGCGCCGGCAAGCGCTTTGATCTCAGAGTCGCGACCGGCGTGTACGGTTCGTCGCGCAATGTCACGGCGCTCGGTTTAGGCTGCGATGAACCGGGCGAAATCTATGAGAAATGGCGCGACGCGATCGCGCATATGCACGAGCCGAACATCGTGAACCGGGCGCCGGTTCACGATGAAGTCTACAGCGGCGCCACACTGAAAGAGTTTCCGGTGACGCGCCTACCTTCGCCCGTGGAAGAGCCGGGATTCAGTTGCGGTATTCGTGTGACAGCCCCGTTCATCACCAAGGATCCGGAAACGGGCATGCGCAACGTTGGCATGTATAGCGGCCATTTCCGCGGCGACCAAAAGCTGATCGCCGGCATCGCCCGAACCCATCACGCCATGATGTATCATCACCCAAGCGCCGTGCGCCGCAAGGAAGCGCTGCCCGTCGCGATCGTGCTCGGTTGCCTGCCGGACATCGTCTATGTATCGGCCGCGAACTTGCCGTACGGCGTCGACGAAATTGCCGTCGCCGGCGGCATTCGCCAGCGCCCGGTGGACATGGTGCCGTGCAAAACGATTCCGCTCGAAGTGCCTGCCGATGCCGAGGTCGTCATTGAGGGCGAGATCTCAATGGATGCCATGGAGCGGGGCGAGCCGTTCAGCGATTATCCGGGCTATCTCATGGCCGAGCGCGGCCTGAGACCGGTGATCGACGTCAAGGCGATCACACACCGGCGCGATGCGATCTTCACGGCGATCCTGGTCGGCTTACCGCCGAGCGAGTCCAACGGCATCTCGCGAACCTGTCGCGAGCTGATGCTTTATAATTTTCTCAAGTACAGCTGCAATATTCCCGAAGTCCTGGAAATCTGTTGTCCGGAAATGGGCGGCGGCTGGAACTGGTGGGTGATCCGCATGGCGAAGAGCCATCCGACCAAGCCCAAGCAAGCGCTGCAAGCCGCATCGGGCATGGACACTACCAACAAAATCATCATCGTCGTCGATGACGATATCGATCCAAAAGATCCCGAGATGGTGATGTGGGCGATCAGTTTTGCCTCACAGCCGCACCGGGACATGCAGATCGTGACCGGCAAGAGTCCATTGTTGGATCCGTCCGCGTACGCGCTGATGAATAATCCCGAGGAACGTTTTTTTCCGCCGCCGGTGGGGTGCTCCGGACTGCTCATCGACGCCACCCGCAAAGGCAAATATCCGCCGGTAGGTTTGCCCAAAAAGGAATTTATGGAGCAGGCGCTTAAGATCTGGCGGGAAGAGGAGATGCCGGCGCTCAAGCTTCGCACGCCGTGGTACGGTTACCCGTTGGATCTTTGGACTGCCCAGGACGACGAACTGGCCGCGGCGGTGGCGCGCGGCGATTATTTTTACTCGGTCAAAAAATAGAAAGGAATCCAGTCATCGTGGCAAAACGGCAAACCAGTTACGAGATATGGCTTCAGGAAGAAGGCATTCCCGTTTTCGAGGGGTACGGCGTCGAAGACGTGACTGTGCTGCCGCGCAAGCCCTGGCAGCGCACCGGCGGCAGCGGCGCGTACATCGATCTCAAAGGCATGGAAGGCTTCACCGGCATGTACGTCTGTGAAATCCCCGCTGGCGCGGCGCTCAACCCGGAGAACCATCTGTATGAGGAATTGATCTACATCCTCAAAGGCGTTGGCGCCATGGAGCTATGGTCGGCCGGAGACGACAAACGCAAAATGCACTTCGAGTGGCAGCCGGGAAGCTTGTTCGCGGTGCCGCTCAACACGCGTCACCGCATGATCAACGGCAGCAATGAGCCGGCGTTTTTTCTCGCCGTGACGAGCGCACCCCTGATGATCGACCTGTTGCACGATATCCCTTTCGTAATGGGCAGCGATTATAAATTCACCGATCGCTTCGATGCCGAGAAAAATTATTTCGTACCCACCAACTCGCGCAAAGAAGTCGGCGGTTTTATCAATTGGGAAACCAATTTTATCGCGGATGCGCGCGGCGCCTTGGTCGATCCGTCGGAGGCCAAGGGGTATGGGGTGAAAATCACTTCGTTCGATATGGGCGGCAGCACACTGGTTGGGCATATCGCCGAATGGCCGGTGGGGCGGTATCACAAAGCGCACTTTCATCAGGGCGGGGCGATCCTATTGATCCTTCGCTCCCAAGGCTACACGCTCATGTGGCCCCCTGAAGCGGGAATTCGGCCGTACCAGTCCGGTCACGCCGATCAGGTCGTGAAAGTGGACTGGTGCGAGGGCAGCGTTTTCAGCCCGCCAAGCGGCTGGTTCCATCAGCATTTCAATACCGGTAATGAAAAGGCGCGCCAGTTAGCGTTTCGCTACAGCGGTCAATCGGGAAAGTATCTGCTCGGTTGTTGGCGCGCGATCAACAAGGAAGGCGTGCGCACCAGTGTGCGCGACGGCGGCACGATGATCGAATACGAGGACGAAGATCCGCAGATTCGTCTCGACTTCGAAACGGCGATCGACAAAATCGGCGTGCCGATGGAGATGCCGCAGTTCGCGTACGCGAGCTTATGAGAGACAGAGAATGATCGGCTCCTGTAAGCAGTGGATGATTGTCTTTGTCGCGGCAGTTGGGTTCGCGCCCTGCGCCGCCATTGCACAAAGTGCAAAACCTGGCGAATGGGAAAAGACCGTCGAGCTCGCCAAGAAAGAGGGCAAGGTTGTGGTCTCGATTCCGGCGAGCACCGAGCTGCGCGCCGCGATCGAGAGATCCTTCGAAAAACGTTACGGCATCGACGTCGAGCCGGTGGTCGGCCGCGCATCGGCGATCGTGCGCAAGATGGTCGACGAAAGCAAAGCCGGCATTCGTTATGTCGATTTGCACATGGGCGGCAGCGAGTCGATAGTGACCGGCATGCTGCCGGAAGGCATCTTGGAGCCCATCGAGCCGCTCATGCTGCTTCCTGAAGTTAAAGATCCCAAGCAGTGGTACGCCGGTCATGTCTGGATCGATATCGCCAAAAAGTTTGTCTATTCGACCCTCGCCTATCAGACAGAAAATCTCTGGATCAACTCGCAGCTGATGAAAGCCGATGAGGTCCGCTCGTTCGATGATTTGTTGGATGAGCGCCTCAAGGATAGGATCGGCATGCTCGATCCGCGCACGGCAGGCTCCGGCGCATCGACGTGGTCCTACCTCAGAGAAATCAAGGGCGAAGAGTATTTAAAAAGACTTGTGGGCCAAAAGCTGGCGCTCAGCCGCGATCAACGAGTGCTCGCCGAGATTCTCGCCAAAGGCAAGCTCGCGCTGGTTCTTGGGCTGACCTATTACTCCTACGCGCCGTTCATCAAAGCGGGCCTGCCAGTGGCGCCGCTGCCGGCGCCGAAGGAAGGCGTTTATGTCAGCGGCGGCAGCGGCCATCTTGTGGTTCTGAAAAACGCGCCGCATGCGAATGCGACGAAGGTCTTCGTCAATTGGTTTTTGAGCCGAGAAGGTCAGGAGGTTTATTCCCGGGCAATGCACCAGGCTACGCGGCGCCTGGATGTCGACGTCAAGTGGCTACGCGAGGTCGGGGTGACTGCGGCTAAAGATGCCCTCACCATCGACCAATTGTACAAGCTTGAAAACCAATCCGAAGGCAAGATAAACCGCCTGCGCGAGCCGGCGGCCGCTCTGGCCAGAAAGCTTCTCGGTTAGGGGCACTCTCTCCATGAAAAGATCCGTCGCGCTACTTCTCCTGATCCTTTGCTCTTCAATCTTGCCGATAAGTGCCGTCGCGCAGCCCGGACCGAGCAAGGGCGAATGGGACAAAATCGTCGAAGCCGCGAAGAAAGAAGGCAAGGTGGTGGCGTCGATCCCGCCGAGCCCGGAACTGCGCAAAGGCATGGAGCTTGCCTTTACGCGGCGCTACGGAATTGGCGTTGAGTTCGTGCCGGCGCGCGGCGGGGCAATCATTCAAAGAATGGTCAGCGAGGCCAAGACCGGCGCGCAGTATTTCGATCTACACATCGGCGGCACCGAGTCCATCGTCACCGGACTCTTGCCCGAGAACGTGCTCGATCCTGTGGAGCCCTTCATGGTGCTTCCCGAAGTCAAAGATCCCAAACAGTGGTGGGGCGGCCACATTTGGGCCGACAACGCCAAACGCTATATTTATAACTTCGTCGCGTATCAAACGGTGAGCCTGTGGTCCAATCCCAATGAGTACAAACCCGCCGAATTTAAGTCGTTCGACGATCTGCTCCATGCCAAACTGCAAGGCAAAATCGGCATCAGCGATCCGCGCACGCCGGGCTCCGGCTCATCGATGTGGTCCTATATGCACTACATCAAAGGCGAAGAGTATCTGAAACGACTGGTAGCGCAGAAGTTATTCATCACTCGTGATCTGCGCTTGCTGGCGGAGAATTTGGCCAAGGGCAAGATCGCCATCACCTCGGGTATCGGTTATTCTGAATTCTATCCGTTTATCAAGGCGAACCTTCCGGTCGTTCCGCTTTCGGTCCCGAAGGAAGGGCTTTACGTCAGCGGCGGTTACGGCCATCTCACGGTATTAAAGAATCAGCCGCACCCGAACGCGACCAAAGTTTTTGTCAACTGGTTGCTTGGACACGACGGCCAGGAAGTTTTCGCCCGAGGCATGGGCGTCGGCACGCGTCGCTTGGACGTGGAGACCAAGTGGCTGAAAGAATTCGGCGTCATCTCCGGCAAGGATTTTCTGACCCTCGACCAGTTTTACAAGCTGGAAAACCAATCCGAAGAAAAGATCAATAAGATCAGAGAGCCGGCGGCGGTCGTGGCGCGCAAGCTGCTAGGAGCATGAGATTGGAGTATTGGAGTACTGGAGTAATGGAGTTCACGGATGCAGTACTCGAGTACATTCCAATCACTGACATGGCACTACACGCTGTACGAAGCGCATGTCACACTTACTTAAACGACGAGAAGGGTGACTATCGCCGTGGCATTTGAAGATCTACGCGACTGGATCGACGATCTGGAAGAACGCAAGAGACCTGCAGCGGATCGGCGCACAAGTCGATTGGGACGAAGAACTCGGCGCGATCACGCGCGAGGTCTCGAGCCAGTTCGGCCCTGCGTTGCTGTTTGAGAACATTAGGGATCACAAAAACACATTGTGCCGGCGTTTGTTCACCAACGGCACGGGGACGCGGGAACGTGTATGTCGATTTATCGGTATTCCTGAGGCGACTTCGTATCGAGATATGGTGCCGATCTTCAAAGAACGATTCTCGCGCCCGGTCAAGCCGGTGACGGTCGGCAAAGGGCCCGTTAAAGAAAACATCGTGCGCGGGGCCGCCGTCAATTTAGAACAATTCCCCGTACCGAAGTGGAACCCGCTCGATGGCGGACGCTACATCATGACCTCGGCGACCGTGGTAACGCGCGATCCGGATACGGGATTGCTTAACGGCGGAACTTACCGCGGCATGATCACCGGCAAAAATACCATCGGGGTCCTTTTGGCGATGACTCAAGGGTGGGGCAAACATTTCAGCAAATACAAAAATCGCGGCCAGGAAATGCCGGTTGCGGTCGTCATCGGTTGGGATCAGACGCTTTTTCTCGCGGCGTCCACGCCCGTCAACTACCCGGAATATGAAATGGCCGGCTCACTGCGCGGCGCGCCGGTGGAGCTGGTGCAATGCGAACTGAGCGATCTCTCTGGTGCCGGCCAGCGCCGAGATCGTGCTCGAAGGATTCGTTTCGCCCGACCCCAGCACTTTTACGTTGGAAGGACCGTTCAGCGAATATCCTGGTTATTACGGTGGCAGCAAATCGCCGAAACATACCATTCGTGTTGAGTGCATCACTCATCGCAACGATCCGATCTTTCACGGCTGCTTGACCGGCTCGAGCCCGGGAAGGACCAACGAAGGAACGACGTGGACGCCGGCGACGTTTTCGGCGATGGCCTGGCACTATCTCGAGCAGGCCGGGGTACCCAACATTACCGGCGTATGGCGTGGCAAGTGGCCGGAAACGATGCGCGTGCAGATTCGCAAGTCACACCGCGGCCACGCGCAGCAGGTCGCGACCGCGCTGTGGGGTTGTCATCTGGGAAATTACGCCGCCAAGCACGTGATCGTCGTCGACGATGATATCGACATTCACGATTGGGAAGCGATCGAATGGGCGCTTTGCTATCGGGTCAATGCCGGTCTGGGCGATATTTCTTTCTTCGGCGGCACCAGCGGCTCGATGCTCGATCCCAGCGTGCCGTTGGAAGATCGCAATTCAGTCAAATACGGGCATGGCTCGTGGACGCGAGTGCTGATCGACGCGACGATCAATTGGCAATTGCAGCCGCAAGAGCAGTACGGCGGCGAGCGTTATCCGCCGGTGGGCACCTCGATCTCAGCGGAAATGGCGGAGACCGTCAGAAGGAGATGGAAAGAATATGGATTCTAAAGTTGTCAGGATTGGAACGGCCCGGCCGCGGGCGAAAACGTATTACGAACGGTTCATGGAAAAGGAAGGCGTACCGATCGTCGACGGCTATGGCGCCACGGACGTTCGTAATCTTCAACTTAAACCGTGGAAGCGATTAGGTTGCGAGGGTGCGTATCTGCAGTTTCGCGGCCTGGAAGGAATCACAGGTGTTTACGTCGGTAAGCTGGCTCCGGGAGTTTCGACACAGCCCGAGCGCCATCTGTATGAGAAAGTCATATTTATCCTGCAAGGCGAAGGCGTGGCGGAGATCCAACAGCGCGACCGCGTGCCGCAGAATCTTCAGTGGCAGGCAGGCAGTTTGTTTTCACCGCCGATGAACACGCTGCACCGGCTGATCAATTACTCTAACGAACCGGCGATTTTCCTGGCGATCACCACCGCGCCGATGGCGCTGGATCACTATCACAACGAGCAGTTCGTGTTTAACAGCGACTTCTCGTTCAATGACCGTTACGACGGCGAGGCGCGCTACTTCGAACCGAGCAATGAGCGTTATTTGGCGACCAATAATCGGCAATGGATTTGGGAAACCAACTTCATTCCCGACGCCCGTAAAGCCCAGATCGACGCTCAAGAGCAAAAAGGCACGGGCGTCAATCTTACGCAGTTCGAGATTTCCAACAACGCCCTAATTGGCCATCTTGCGGAGTGGCCGGTGGGGCGCTATCACAAAGCCCATTTTCACGGCGGCGGCGCTGTGCTAGTCATCCTTCGTTCCGAGGGTTATTCGCTCATGTGGCCGAACCATTTGGGCACGCGGCCCTATGAAAACGGTTTTGGTGACGAGGTCGTGCGCGTCGATTGGGTGCCGGGCAGTGTTTTCAGCCCGCCGACCAACTGGTTTCATCAGCACTTCAACACCGGCGCGGAACCGGCGCTGCAATTGGCGCTGCGCTGCGGCAGTCAAAAGTTTCCGCTGGGAATCCGCGTCGCCGCGATTCGCGCCGGCGTCTACACGTCGGTGAAACAGGGCGGCACGCTCATCGAATACGGCGACGAAGACCCGGCCATTCGCGCGACGTATGAAAAGGAACTCGCCAAGAAAGGCATCGCGCCGGATATGAATTTCGATGTTGCCGCGAATGCCGATTGACGATGCCCGATTAGCCTCGTATAACATCGCCAATAAGCCAATCGCCTCATGAGTGAAAAGTCACAAACCCTGCCGCCCGTGGCGAACTTCGAACGCGCGCCTTTTTTATCCTGGCGATCGCTGTCCGTGCCGTCGCTGCCGATGATCGTTTTGATTGTCGTCGTCGGTTTTCTCGTGCTCACGCCGTTGTTTTTGATGATCCTCAATAGTTTCCAGACCGCTCGCCCGGGCCAACCCATCGTCTGGGGACTGGAAGGCTGGGTCAAGGCGTTTAGCACACCCGGTATCGTCAAAGCGATGATCAATACGTTTAACCTCGCGGTCACCCGCCAAACGATCGCCCTCGTTATCGGCTCCTTCTTTGCCTGGCTGATCGCGCGCACCGATATTCCCATGAAAGGCACGTTGGAGTTTTTTTTCTGGCTGTCGTTTTTTCTGCCTGCGTTGCCGGAAGCGATGGGTTGGATACTCTTGCTCGATCCGAAATATGGGCTACTGAATCAAGGCTTGATGGGGCTGGGTGTCAGCCAACCTTTGTTCAATATTTATTCCTTTTGGGGCATCGTTTGGGCGCATATGGGTGGCACCGTGAGCGTCAAAGTGATGCTCCTTGCGCCCGCCTTCCGCAACCTCGATGCCGCTCTCGAAGAAGCTTCAAAGATCTCCGGCGCGAGCGGCTGGCACACTTTCTTTCACATCGTGATCCCCGTGATGATGCCGGCGATTTTGGTGACGACGATCCTCGGTCTCATTCGCTCGCTCGAAGCCTTTGAGATCGAACTGCTGCTGGGTACGCCGATTGGTCTGCAGGTTTATTCAACCAAGATTCATGAATTGGTGACCTGGGAACCGCCGCAGTTCGCCCCCGCAATGGCACTCAGCACGGTATTTCTCGGAGTTCTATTGCTGATGGTCGCGCTACAGCGGCGCTATATCGCGAACCGAAACTACGAGACGGTAACCGGTCGCGGCTTCAGCATGCGTCGGACGCCGCTGGGGCGCTGGCGCTACCCCGCCTTTGCCTTGGTGCTGTGCTTCGCCATGGTTGTTACAATTGTGCCCACCTCGTTGTTGCTGCTCGGCACGTTCATGAAATTATTCGGTTTCTTCGGCATCGCCGATCCGTGGACGCTCGATAACTGGCGCGCCACGCTCAATGACCCGGTTTTGCTGCGCTCGTTATGGAATACCTTGGCCATTGGCCTAGGTTCCGGCGTGATTGGCGTGCTGTTTTTCGCCGTGATCGCGTACATGATCGTCAAGACCCGCCACGCGGGGCGTTGGCTGCTCGATTTTCTCTCCTGGCTCCCTTGGTCGATCCCGGGCATTCTTCTCGGCGTCGCGCTTTTGTGGACTTTTCTGCAAACGAGAATCTTCCTGCCGATTTACGGCACGATTTATCTGTTGATGATCGCGATGGTGATCAAGAGCATGCCCTTTGGCACGCAGATGATTAAAAGCGTCCTGATCCAACTCGGCAGCGATTTGGAGGAAGCCTCGAAGGTTTGCGGCGGAACGTGGTTTCATACTTTCCGCCGGGTGATCCTGCCTTTGGCCATGCCGGCGCTCATTACCGTCGGACTGGTTGGTTTTATTTCCGCCGCGCGCGATATCAGCACGGTGGTCCTATTGGGTTCCGGCAAATCGCGGACGTTGTCTCTGTTGATGTTGGATTTTGCCGCCGGCGCAGAATTCGAGAAAGCGACGGTGGTTGCCGTAATCATCGTGGCGCTGGTCGTCGGGGCCGCGCTGATTGCGCGCGCTTTGGGCGGTCAAGTCGGCGTGCGCGAATAACGGGTGCCGACAGGTCCGCCGTCGTTTTCCAGTACGACAACCACTGAATTCCATCGAATGAAACATTACGAGAGGTGACTGCATGCCATTAGATGAGGCGTCGGCCAAGCGATACGCGCGCAAATCGGCATTCCTGGAGTTTTGCGAGAAGGACGGACTAGCGGTAATCACCGGGTACGGCGTCGAGGATTTAAAAACCGCGCCGCTCAAACACTGGGAACGTTGGGGCGGACCGGCAGCTTATTGTCATCTCGAAGGTTCCCAAGGGTTTGTCGGCGTGATGATCGGGGAGATTCCAGCGGGCAAGAGTCTCAAGGCGATTCGTCATATGTATGAGGAACAAGTGCTGATTCTCTCGGGCCGCGGCGCGACGCAATTCTGGCCCGATGAAAGCAAAGAGCCGATCACGCTGGAGTGGCAGCCCGGCAGCCTTTTTTCGCCGCCGCTCAATGTTCGGCACCAGCACCACAACGGTTCGGCGAGCGAGCCGGTACGTTTCGCCACGGCAAACAATTTGCCGCTGATCATGAACGTCTACAATTCGGCGGATTTTGTCTTCAACGTTCCGTATGAGTTTACGGATCGGTTCGCCGGCCAGAAGGATTTCTTCAGCAGCGTGATGAAGCCGGGGGAACAGGAAGACCGTGTGGTGAATTTTATCCCCGACTTAAACGCGGTCACGCTCGATCCGCACCCCGAACGCGGCATCGGTTTCAGCCGTTTGGGCATCCACCTTTCCGGTAATTCGATGGTCGGTCACATCATGGCTGTCGAATCCGGCACGTACAAGAAGGCCCACCGGCACGGGCCGGGCGCTCAGGTCATCGTGATCGCCGGCAAGGGCTATTCACTGATGTGGTATCCCGGACGGGAGCACGAAATGGTGCGCGTCGACTGGCGACCGGGAAGCCTGCTTGTCCCGCCCGAAGGCTGGTATCACCACCATTTTACGACGAGCAAAGAAGCTGCGCGCCATCTGGCGCTGCGCCGCGGCCTGCGCCAAGTCGGCCATCCATGGCGCCCGAACTTGAGCGAACATGAGGGCGGCCACCTGCTTGAGCACGCCGACGAGCCGGCGCAGATTCGCGTCATGTATGAGGCCGAGCTAAAGAAAGAGGGCATTGCGTTTCGTATGCCGGCTGTCGCGCGCAGTCCGATAGTCGGCGACGGCTCTCCTCCATCGTCATGCCTGCAGGGTCATTTGGGTTGACGCGCCGCCAGAACGTGTACCAATTTATCCAACGACGCGACGAGCCTGATCCAGCCTGCGGCGGCTCTCTTATTTCCGGGAAGTCTTGAGGTGCAATTTGAGAAAATGATTGACAATCGCGCTGTCAATAAATAGGATCGCCTGCACCATGATTCGGCACCTGCTTGGAGCGCTGTTATGCATTTTCTTGCTCAGTGCAGTCACCGCCGATACGTATTCCAGCGCGTCGAAACTGAATTTATCCTCTACGCTAAATTTTGAGACTTCCTTTCTTTCGCTGGATTTAGCAGAAGATCTCGGCGATACACCGTTTCCCGAGGGGATCAACTCGACGCCCCGCGGCAGAGTTGTCGCTAAACTCACGCTCGGACCGAGCATTCGCAAGATTCGATTTACTCCCCCAACCCAGGAATTCTTAGAACGACGGGCCTATTCTCGACTGACCAGCCAATATCTTTTCCACTATCAGCAAGTGTTTAGGATTTAGCCAACTTCTCCTCTTTGCGGTAATCCTTGGAGCCCGTGCTATGTGGTAAGGCCGGGTTCCCTCCGTGTTCCAGCAAATTGACCGAGGCCGCCGCGATTCACTAAACGTGAAACGCAGGTCTTAAAACCCAGCCGAACCAGGATCGTTGCCGAAACCTGATCGGTCACAAGAGGGGGGAAAGTCATGGACAATAGTGGACGACTATTTGAAGGGGATGTCGTTGCGCCAGCCCAATACCTTGAGATTTTCAGCAAGAGCCACAGCTTGGAGCCCGAGAAGGAGCTGATGTTAGCGATACTCTCCGACGCCATCGAATGCATCCTAAAATATTGCGATCAACCGATACCCTTGCGCGCGAAACTGTTTCATGACGCTCATGAATGGCTTTTTGATCATGATGAAAAAGATCCATTTTCGTTCTTAAACCTCTGTGAAACCTTAAATTTCGACCCCGCTTATCTCCGGCGCGGAATCCTGGAAAAAATGCGGGCAAAGTCGGTGGATGCCGTCAATTTTGGGCGAAGGACGGTGCGAATGAATCGCGTGGAGAGTCAAAACGAGGTCGCGGTAAAGTCGCGAAAGCCGATAGAGCGCCGACGGGCACAGAGCTTCTAAAAAAGCTGCAATGCAATTTTTTATGCGGGTGTCGAGGCCTTGCCCGCGAGTGTAGCGCGAGGATGCCGGACAGGAATTTGACTTCGGTTATCAACGGTTGCGCCGGGCAGTAAGTCGCATTTTTTCGACCGACCTAGAGCCGGCTCGCGCGCATTGACCGATAGGGTTCTAAACTCCGACAAAAATTTTGCTTTCGGTTGGCGCTTCTCGTCGGTGATTGCCCGGGCGGATGAGCGCACTTCATTGAGTCGGCCATTGCGGCCGTCGAAGGTCGATTTCGGCGCGCAAAACCGGCAGACGCGCACCTCTCTCGACTTAGCTGTCCGTCGTCGCTTTCATTTTCTCTTTCGCCACTTTGATGATCGCCGGAAGCAGCGAGAGCACGATCACGACGACAATGACCTTATGAATATGGTCGTGAATGTTGGGAATCATTTGGCCGAGAAAATAACCGCCGAGGACCGTGCTGACAACACCCAGCCGATGCCGCCGATGACGTTGTATGCGATAAAGCGTCTGATATTGCATGGCGCCGATGCCGGCGACCACCGGGGCGAAAGTTCTCAGGATCGGGATAAATCGCGCGATGACGATGGTGAACGGTCCGTGGCGTTCGTAAAATTCCTTGGTGGTGATGAGATGCTTGCGGTTGAACAGCAGCGAGTCAGGTCGGCTAAATAGCCGCGGGCCGGTGCGCGCGCCGATATTGTAGCCGACTGTATCGCCGACAATCGCTGCCATACTCAGACACAACGAGCATGGGCACGACTTCGAGTCGCCGCGCGCCGCGAAGAGCCCAGCGGTTACCAGCAGGGAATCCCCGGAAGAAAAAAGCCAATCAGCAGGCCGGTTTCGACGAAAACGATCGTCGGTAAGCCCGATAATGCCACCGACGCGGACGAGAGATTCAACGTCGTAGATCCGATGAAATAGCTCCCAAAGAAAATCCATCCGCGTATGGTGCCATGTTATGACTTTGAAGCAATGCGATCCGGCCCCAAATGCGCGGTGCCGTAGTGACGTGGTCTCCGCTGATGCGGACATACGGCGGACTACGCGAGTTCTTTCTTCCATTTCTCGCTGATCTTTTGCTTGAGCTCGGCGCTCAGCGCATTGACCGGCGGAAAGCGGTCGCGCCAGGCGTAAGGCCGGCAGGCGTTGAGTATCGCCCGGCTGTTGACGAAGTTGCCGGCGTCGCGCTGGTCCGGGATGCATCGCCGGATCGAGCGGCGTGCTCCAGCAGCCGTCGATGATGCTGATTGCGGTCTTGGGATCGCAGCGCGTCGACACCGCCCAGATCACTTCTTTCATGTCCGACGGATCGATGTCGTCGTCGACGACGATGACAAAGCGGCCGTGATAATTGCCGGCGCGTGAGCCGAGCGCGGCGATGGCCGGCTTGTTGGGCGTGGCCGTGGTAACGCTGCTTGAGCGATACGATGATAAACGGCGCGCCGCCGGCCGCCGCCGAGCCGCCGACGTAGCACCAAACGCCCTTGATGTCCGGCACGTCGGCCTTCTCCAAATAATTCCAAATCGCCGCGGCGCCGATCGGAACTCCGAAAGTGACGTAGGGCGGTTTCAACGGCGGCGCGCCGCAGAGAATCGGGTCGTTGCGATAGTAAAGCTCTCTTAACCCGGATGACCGGCTCGTTTGCCGCGCCATGGGCGTAATAGCCGGGCCATTCGCCGAACGGGCCTTCCATCTGCATCTGTTCTTTGGGCGGCGGCACTTCGCCTTCGATGGCGATCTCGGCCGTCGCGGGAATCGGCAAGCCGGTCAGCTCGCCGCGAATCACGTCGATGCGGCGCGCCGCGCAAGCCGCCGTAGTAATCGAGCTCGGACATGCCGTAGGGCATCGATTGGCCGGCGACGAGAAACAGCAGCGGGTCTTGGCCGAAGGTGACGACGACGGGACAGCTCTTGCCCTTCTCCCAATATTTCTCGCGCATGATGCGCGCGTGATGGCCGGGCGAGACATAGAGGCCGAGGGTGTTCTTGTTGTGAATCTGCACGCGATAGATGCCGACGTTGACCCAGCCGCCTTCTTCGGGCTCGCCGGTGATGACGCAATCGGCGGTGCCGATGTAGCGGCCGCCGTCAAGCTCATGCCAGTGCGGCGTCGGGAAAATCGTCATATCGATTTCGTCGCCGGTCTTGACGTTTTCGAGAATCGGTCCGCTAGTGACCACCCGGGGCGGAATGGGCTTGACGCCTTTGAGCAGTTCTTTCCACCGGGCGATCGAGTTCGATCGGTGCCGCGTCGGCGGGCATGCCGACCGTCAGGCCCGAACGCGCCGGGGTGTTGATCAAGATTCGCCGCGACGCGAAAATTCGGCGCGTGGTCCGGGATCTGATCGAACAGCACCAGCGGCGACGGTTCTTTGAAGGCGAACAATTCCGTCAGCGCGCCGATCTCCAAATTCCAGTGGGCGCCGTGAATTTCCTTTACCTGGCCAAGCTTGGCGCGCGGCGTCGATAAATTCGCGTAGATCGTTGAAAGGCATGGCTGTGTAACTTCTCGTCAGATAGATTGCACCACGAAGGACACTAAGTGCACGAGGAAATCAAGAAATCGATTATAGATCCGTTCTTCGCGGCCTTCGTGCTCTTCGTGGTGAATATTCCGTTCCTAAAAGTGTCCTAATTCCTTGCGCATGTTTGTAAATGCCGTCGTGGAACAGGGCGACGTATTCGGCATTGGTCAGACAACAATACTCGGGTCCCCAGCCGGGCCGGTACCAAGTATTGCCGTCCTGCAGCAAGCGCTCGAAAATCTGCCGCGCGACTTCGCCGTGCGCCATCAGGCCGTCCAAGTGTTCGTGCAGATCGGCTTCTTCGTGCACTTGAAAATAATGCAGGTCGGCGTCTTTCATTTTGTATTTATTGAGTAGCGCCTCGCGCCAACGCTTGGCCCAATGGCCGAACATCTCTTCATTGAGCGAGCGCGCCCACCATTCGATCATGCTGCCTTCGTAAACCAGGCCGCGGGCAAACTCCGTCAAGGCGCGGCATTCGGCGTAGACTTCGCAGTTGATCATTTCGTCGAGCGGAACGCCGAATGCTTCGCCCTGCTTGATCAACATTTGGATATGGCCGGGAATTTTCGGGTTGACCAGCTCGTCGCTGATCTTGCCGACATAGGGCGCGAGCAGGTCGCGATGGCGCGCGAAGATTCCCTGGTGGCGCTGGTAGATGATCAAGTGAAAATTGTTCACCTCCACCGGATAGCTGTACCAGTTGCGCCAGAATAGCTTGATGGTTTCGAAGGGCAGCTTGCCGGCTTCGAGATCGCGCATGAACGCGCCGCCGAAAATCTTTTCATTCCAGCGCGCATACATGCGCTGCTTGATCTCGTCGGTAAAAGCTTTCGCCTCGGCGGGCGAAAGTTTTTTGCCGATTTCCAGTCGCCAAAGTGGCTTTTGCTTCGATTGCCCATGATGCCGACAGATTCCCGCGCTTCAAACGTTTGAAGCCGGCGTTGGCCAAACCTTCTTTCGAGATCCGCCCTGTCTTTGTCCGTGAACGGCGGCGTCTCCCAGCGCGGAAAACGCTCCACCGGCAAACCGCGCAGCTTCATCAGCTCGCAGAACACGCCGCGGCCATGGCTGCGCAAATATTTGCCGACCACCTGCATCAGCCGGGTGAGCAGATCATGCTCTTTTTGCGCGGCCTTTAAATCGCCGGCTTTGAGCGCTTCGTACATTTTTACGCAGGCCTCGGGAAAGGGCGTTGACGGCGGATGAATCGCGCCGCGCACGCCGACGGAATAGCCGCTGTAGAGAGAAAAAATGCCGCCGGGAAAAACGCCGGTGGTTTTCGGCAGTTGATAAACGTAGCCCAGCAGTTTGTCGTAGGCGATGAAAGAAACTTTGATGCCGGCCAGAGGATTGGGCGCGATCGCTTCGATGATTTTGTTGGCTTTGGCCGGCGTGATCTCGACCCAGGTGGTTTCCGTGTTGTCGTAGATAAACATCGGCGTGCCCGGAACCGACTTGCGCGATCGCTTTGTAATGGGCGTAAACTTCCCAGTCGTCGTGGGGATAATAATAGGGCGGCACGACGCCGACGGCATCGACGCCTAGACTGACGGCATGCTTGGCCAGCTCGATCGATGAGAGCGTGTTGGCTGTGCCGATGTGCATGACCACCGGCACCCGGCCTCTGACGCGATTGACGATCTGCTCGGCGACTTTTTTGCGTTCGTCGATCTCCATCACCATGCCCTGGCCGTGGGTTCCGAGGGGAAAAATCCATGCACGCCGGCATCCAAGTAAAAATCGATGATCGCATCGGTCGCCTTGTGATCGATGGCGCCGTCGTGTTTAAACGCCACCGGCATCGGCATCAAAATTCCTTCGATTTTTCTATCGCTTGGCCATAATTGCTCCTTTCGGAGTACAGAATTTCGATCTACGATCTAATTGATCGTATCCCATAGCGCAACCGATTTTGATAATTCCACCCTTGTACCGACTTAGGCAAAAAAGATGGTAAACGTAGATCGAAAAATTCAGGAGGCAACAATGGCGGAAAAGAATCCAGTGGTATTGATGACGACGAGCATGGGCAATATTCGCATCGAGCTCGACGCGGAAAACGCGCCGATCAGCACCAAAAATTTCGTTGATTATGTCAACGACGGCCACTATGACGGCCTGATTTTTCACCGCGTGATCCCCGGCTTCATGATCCAGGGCGGCGGCATGGACGCGCAGATGAACGAGAAGAAAAACAAAGCGCCGATCAAAAACGAAGCCGCCAACGGGCTAAAAAACAAAATCGGCACCGTCGCCATGGCGCGCACCAATGTCGTCGACAGCGCCACCGTCGCAGTTTTTTATCAATGTCAAAGATAACGATTTTCTCAATCATCGGAGCACGGCGCCCGCCGAATTTGGCTACGCAGTCTTTGGCCAGGTCATCGAAGGGATGGACGTCGTGCGCAGCATCGAAAAAGTAAAAACCGGAAACAAAGGCCACCACGACGATGTGCCGGTGGAGGCGGTGGTGATCAATTCGGCGAAGCTGGAAGGTTAGCGAGATCGAGCGTTGGAGTAGTGGACTAATGGAGATCTGGCTAGGACGTCCAGACTCCTTTGGGATCATACTTTCTGACGGCGGCTAATTCCTTTGCGGTTGGGCGCCGCTGTTTCACCCACATCGCGGGCGACCCGCAGCGGCCAACCGGTTTCACTTTTGATTTCTTCGACCGTCACTCCGGGATGATAAGAGCTCAGCATCATTTCATGATTCTCTGAGTCGAACGAAAAAATTCCCATGCTCGTGATCACCCGGCTCGGTCCGCCGCCGATCAGTCCTTGACGCGCGCGCCAATCGCCGCCGTCGCCGAATCCCGGCGACGTGATGTATTGAACCTTCGGCGTGAAGCGCCGCTTCTCGTGATTCATGATGATGATGCAGCGCTTCGCCATGGTGGCGATGTCCGCGGCGCCGCCGCTGCCGGGAAGCCGGGTTCGTTTGCCGTTGTCCTGAACCCAGTGGGTGTTCAGATTGCCGAAACGGTCGATCTCGGCGCCGCCGATGAAGCCGAGATCGACGCGTCCGGACTGAAGAAGATACATCACATCGTTCAGACCGCCGCACGCATAGCGCCCGGGCAATGTTCGGCGGATCGCTCATGGTGAAGATCGATTCGAGCGCCGGCCAGTCGCGAATCACGCCGTTTTCAAAAATGCCGATGGCATTGGGCGCGTGGGTTTCTTTGGCGACGGCGAAGCCAAGCAGCGGCAGGCGCATGCCGACGAATACTTTGTCGCCGTCGCGAATTTCTCGCGCGGCGGCGGCGACCATAAGCTCTCGTTGGGTGTAGACCATCGTTCAAAGTTCAAGGTTCAACGTTCAAGTGTTCCGGATTCGCGGTCAACCTTGAACCTGGAACTTTGAACGTTGAACCGAACTAGCTACGCTTTCTTGAACGCATCGATCCCGGCTTGGCCGATCTGCCGATCCACCGCGGACGGGGCGCCGCTCACGCCGATCGCGCCGATGCACTGACCTTCCACGGTGATCGGCAGGCCGCCTTCGATGCTGATAAACCAACCCGGTCCGACGGCGAGTGTTTGCGCGAGCACTTGATGATCGGGAATCTCGCTGCCGTCGCGCGCGGTTTTGCCCGTGGCCGCGGTCGTCAGCGCCGCGCTGCGCGCTTTGGTTTGCGCGATCAGCGTGTTGTGCGTCCGGCCGTTGGTCATGCGTTTGAAAGCCATCAGATGGGCGCCGGCGTCGACGACACAGATGCTGACCACCTGTTTCAACTCTTTGGCTTTTTCGAGGCGGCGTTGACGATGATGTCGCAGCCTTCCTGGCTTAGTTTCATCGATGGCACCGTTTTCATGATTTCCTCCTGTAAGATCTCGACAGATTAGTAGTTGAAGCTGACCGGTGGCGCAAACAGGCCGCCCTGCGGTTTCAGTTTCTCGACACGCTCGTCCCCGACAAGACTCAAGAACGAGCGATGATCTGAAATGTCCAGTACCCATTTTTCCAGCCATTGTTCGAATCCGGCGCGGCTGCGCGTCGCGTTGTGATACTCGAAATAGAAATCGTCGTCACGCCGAGCATAACCTTGCGTTGGCGACGGATAAGAGCCAACTGGCTCATGCACGACGCTGGAGACCACGAAACCGGGAATCAGGTTTCGGTTGGGGTCGCTCAAGATCACCGCGTGATCGACGATTTCTTCGCACGTCAGGATGACTTTCCGGGCGGCCATCGCCGCTTCGCGCATGACGCCGAAATTGCCCCAGACCTGGGCATTGCCAAGTGCATCCGCTCGCTGAACGTGAAGGATCGCCACATCGGGGTGGATGGCACGCACTGCGATCAAGTCTTCCCCGGTAAACGGGCAACTGATTCGTTTAAATTGTTCGTCTTTGGAGAAATCGCTCCCCTTGATCGTTCGGGTCGGCAGGAAAGGCAAGCCCATCGCCGCGGCCTGAAGCCCCAGACCGATGGTGAAGTTCGAATGTTCCTCGATCTCGATTGGGTGGGGAATGCTCATTTCAGAGGCCCGGCGATAGTTGTGGCCCAAACCCGCGGCGACGTTGCCGACCCAGGATGCGATGACTTTCTTGACACAGCCGGCGCCGATCAGCTGGTCGAACTGCATGTCGGAGATCGGACCGATCAGCGTCAGGTTTTCTCGGCTCTGGCGGATGATTTCGTGGCTCGCGGCGAACGGGATGAGAGATTCCAGCGCGCAACCCATCGCGATCGACATGCCGTCCTCGATGTCGAGGGCGATGGCGTCGCGTAGCGTGCGAAGCTTGTCCATAGTAGAATTTTTTATCCGCTCAGGCGCTTCACTTCAACAGCCAAACGTGATTGAGAAATCAATGCCTGACGAAGCTCTCACATTGGGCATTCGCGCGCGCGGCCAAACGCTCGGTCAGTCAAAGAAACCGATCGGCGGTTTGACACGAGCGATTTTCATTCGCTACTGTTGGGCATAGGTTACGTGTCGTCAAGCCATTGACTTCGGAGGTTAGGATTCATGTTCTGCACTCAATGCGGCACCCCGTTCGAGCTTGGGCAAAATTTCTGTAAGCACTGCGGCGCGAGAGTAAGCCAGCAGCCGGACCTGATTGCACCGACCGAAGCTTTTAAGCGTGACGCAACTAAGATCGCGCCGGTTAGCAAAACGTCGAATGATGCGCGGCCATTGTCCCGATCCCCAGATCGCGAAGGAATCAGCATGAGCGTCATCGGTGGGGCGTGTCTTGCATTAATCCTCGTCGGCAGCGCGGTGATTTATTTTGTAACCGATCTGTTCCGCCAGCCTGCAAAGCAGGAAACTGCCGTTGTCGCGGATGTACCTGCGTCAACGGGCACTAATTTGCCCGACACACGACGCCGGGAAGAGGAAAAAAATTCCAACCGCCCAGTTCACGACAATTTATCCTCAGCGCGGCATTCGCAGGAGGCGCAGACTCCGCTGCCTGTTCCGGCTGACTCGCTGCAGCCTCGGGCCGAGGATTTGGCCAAGCCGGCGCCGAAAACTGACGGAACGGAATCTACACGTAAGTCGCAATCTCCGCGTGCCGGACAAGACGGCCAGGCAACCGGAGGCGCAACCAAAACACCCACGTCGGCAGCGGCTTCGCGGCGCGGTGGCACTGCGGGCACCTATCAAACGACGCGCTCCACAACTGTTTTCGAGTCCCCGTCAGCTTCGTCCCAAGTTGTTGCCAATATTCCAGGCGGGACACGGGTCAGCGTGGTGAGCGCCAATGGTCAGTGGCTGGAGGTGCATTCGCGACGCGGCAATCCGCCGGGATTTATCCGTCGCGAAGACGCTACGTTCGTAGAAAAAGCGGAGTAACTTTCCAAAAGCGATCGCGCTGCAGACCGAGTTCAATTTTGCTCGCGTATTCCGTTCTAGCTGTTTTTCAGTAGGGGAGGTCCATCAAATTTCGGCTGATTTACAGGAGGACAGCAACGATGCAGCGAATTGTTCCCCAGCGCCGTATGCTTTTCGTCTTAGTTTTGAGCACGGCATTTCTTTTGGTCTGTGTGCAACCGGCTCTTGCCCAGCCAAAAGCCAAACTACGTCCTCTCAGAATCGCATTGCCAAGCAACACCATCGCCGCGACTCATTTCTACGTCGGTAGAAGCTTGGGAATCTTCGAGAGCCACGGCTTCGACCCGCAAATACTTGTTTTGGAACCGCGCCGCATTGGCGGCTCTGCTGACCGGCGATTTGGATTTCTACACTGCCACCGGTACCACGACGCGCGCGGCGCTGCGGGGTGTGCCGGTGCGTGTGATTATGGTTGGCTTGAATCGACCGGATCATGTTCTGGTCGCGTCCAAGGAAATTACCAGCGTCGATCAACTGCGCGGCAAAGTGTTGGGCGGTTACACCGCGCAGGCGACGGTGAACACAATTCTTATCGAACTGTTACGCAAGCGGGGACTCAAACCGGATGAATAAAATTCTCAACGTCGGCACGGCACGACTGACCGCGTTGCTAAGCGGCAACGTTCCGGCCGCCGTGCTCAACGGGCTTGAGACGGCGAAAGCGGTGAAACTAGGGTTTCGCGCGCTGGCGCGCGCAGCGGACGAGATCGAGCTAGCCACCGGCGGTCTTGGCGCCTCGATCGCGAGCATCCAGAGCAAACGCGAAGCTTTCCGCGCAGTGGTGCAGGCGGTGTTGGAGAGCATCCGCATCAGCGCGACGCAGAAGGAAAGAGTGTTGCCGGTGCTGATGAAGCAGTTCGCTTTAACCCAGGAGGATGCGAGCTTGATCCAGGATATTGTTCACAAAGCCTGGGCCCTCGACGGCCGTCCGACCCCGGGCAGTCAGAAATTCGAATTCGACCTGGCGCAGCGCGAAATGGGCCTGAAGGACCCGCCGAAGCCGGAGCAGGTTTATGATTTTTCGCTGTTGGACGAAATCACGAAGCGGTAAGCGCGGCACCGGATTCCCTCTGTAATATTGACGCCTAGATACCGGATATCTCCGTGAGGGCACACAAAAACAACGGCTGGCCACCGATGGAGAAGAGGTTAGTTACCGGCGGCAACCGTTGGCAGGATGGGCCGATCTTGTCTGACTCGACATCCCGCGGCAATTTGAGTTCAAGGGACCGTTACATCTTCTTGTCTTCCATCTTATCCATTTTCATTTTGTCGTCGCCTTTTTTGGCCTTGCCTTTTTCCTGTTTCATATTGTCCTCCTGCATCTTGGCCTTATCTTCTTTCATGGCGCCGGATTTTTCGCCCTTCATCATGCCGCCCTTTTCTTCCATCATCTTACTCTTATCGTCTTTCATCATGTTGTCTTTCTCGGCGGCGGAAAGCGTGAGGGGCAGAGCCAGCGCACCACAAAGGATGAACGCAGCAATCTGAAAGGGTTTTCTTTTGTGCATAGTCTTTTCCTCCTGTGTTTTGCTCTGACGGTTTAGCTGAACTGGGACTTCCGTATTAGCGGTCTCGATTCAATAAAGTTCCCCGAAAACTCAGAGCGCTGGAAAAAATTATGTTAACCACGGTTAGAGAAAGGAGGATTGAGGGTAGTGCGGCGCGAAAAGTAGCCGCTCAAGTAGGGTTTGCGCCGAGAGTAGCGTAGACCATCGACAACTGACCGCGCAGGGACCTACCGGCTGCGGCCGGCGGACAATGTAAAGCCATCACGGCGAATGTAAACATGTCCAGCGGCTCGTCTATTGACCAGTTCTTCGACCAACTTCACCAGCGGTTTCCGCGCGTCCAGATACTCTTTTCTCGGCGGGGCGGTTTTCAGCGCATCGACGAACTCCGGCCCGGCGTAATAACGCAGCAATAATTCTTCGTCCGATAGGCTCGGCCCGCCGTATTTTCTTCTGACTTCTTCCAGAGACACGTCGGGTACCTCGAATTTTTCCATTTCGCGGGCGCGCGGGCGATTGAGCACTTTCGCTTTGACTTCCGGATCCATGTACTCCGCGCCTTCTTTGCCCCAGAGACCGAGCGCGTATTGAATGACCTGATCGGTGACTTCCTTGTAGCGCTCGCCGGTCATAATGTTGATCGCCGCCTGGCTCCCGACGAATTGAGCGAAGGGCGTGACCATGATTGGGTAGCCAAGCTCGGCCCGCACTTGGACAATTTCTTCCAGCACCTCCTGCATCTTGTCTTCTTTGCCGAGCATTTTGAGTTGATGGCGCAGGTTAGAGATCATGCCGCCGGGAACCTGGTGGTGATACCAGGTCTGGTCGTACTCGCGCGGTAAACCCACCGGCAGACCTTCTTCCTCAGCGACGCGGCGGAAATGTTGCTCGACGGGCTGTAAAACCTTTTCGTTGACCAAAGGTTTGTAACCCAAAGCGCGCAAATTACTCACTACGTTGAAGATCGATGGCTGTGCCGAGCCGTTGGCCAGCGGCGGCACCGAGGTATGAACGATACGGATGCCCTGTTTGACGACCTCCAGAAGATTGAATGGCGCTAGACCGTTGTTGCAGTGCGCGTGGAATTCGACCGGCACGTCGCCGGCGTTATCGAGAATCAGGCGAGCGAGCGTTCGAGCCCGCTCAGGTGTAAGCATGCCGCCGACGTCTTTGAAACAAACGCGATAGGGTTTCATCGCCGCGGCCTGGCGCGCCTTGCGGGCATAGTACTCATCCGTATGGCGCGGTGAGATCGAGTAAATGATGTTAACGACCGATTCCATGCCGAGCGATTTTAACTCCGCCACTTCCTTGGCGAGCACGTCGTAATCGTTCCACGGATCGGAAAGTCGGGTGACCGTGATACCGTAGTGCACAACCCGTTCGATAATGAGCCGCGGAATGCAGCGAGGCGTAAGAGTGAAACCGCTATTCATTCCCCCGTGATAGCGCAGGCGCGTGTTCTTGATTTCCTTTTGGCCGTAGCGCACCCAGTCCCACGGGTCGTCACGCTGCTCGCGGACGACTTTCTTGAATCGCCCGCTGACGAAAAATTCCATGCCGTCGAAACCGGCTTGATCCATGTGGCGCAACACCGGATGCATCATGCCCGTCGTCATGTTGTGCGCCCATAGGCTGGTGTTGCCGTCGCGCAGGGTCGTGTCGATGATGCGGACTTCGTCCATAATGTTCCTCTTTATTTGTAGAACTTTCTGAAGCAATAACGCACGTCGATGGAATTAGGCAAGTGAACAGGTCGGTAAGTCATCACCCCCATCTCAATCTTCCCCCGTCGAGGGGGAAGAAGTAAGAGTGTGAATCCTGTTTCGCGACCGCAATTGGCCATTGACAGTAGAAACCAACGACGAGTATGAAAGCCCCTAGCGGGCGAATGTCGGGAGGAGCGTATCATGTTTGGGCGATTCTTGTCGGGCCTCGGACTGGCTGTCACGGTCGGTGCAATGGTATTGACGTCGGCGGCGGACGTGGTTCTGGCTCAACAAAAGCCCAAGCTGCGCCCGCTGCACATCGCGCTGGCAAATCATTCCGCGACGATGACCCACATCTATGTGGCCAAACATCTCGGGATTTTTGAAAGCTACGGCTACGATGCGCGTGTGCTGGTACTCGAACCGCGAGCGGGGATCGCTGCGCTGCTGTCGGGAGATCTCGACTGTTACTCGGCCATTGGCTCGACGGCGCGAGCGGCATTGCGCGGCGCGCCGGTTCGGGTCGGCCTAGTGTCGCTGAATCGCTCGGATTTTATTCTCGTCGCGAATAAAGAAATCACCAGTATCGAGCAATTGCAGCGGCAAGGTGATCGGCGGCTACACGCCCCAGGGAACGGTCAATGTCGTTCTGGGCGAAGCTGCTGAGACGGAAGGGACTGCGTACCGGACGAATACAAGGTGGTGAATGCGGGGACGGCTCGGGCTGCCGCACTGAGCAGTGGCGCGGTGCAAGTGGCGATGCTGAACAGCGTAGAGACAGTCCGGCATAGCGAAACAGGGTTTCACGTGCTTGCGCAGCGCTGCCGATGAATTGAACTGCCCCAGAGCGGGCTCGGCATGTCGGTCGCGTCGCGTTGCAGTCACAGCCGTGATTTTCTGCGGCCGGTGGTCGCAAGCGGTCTCGAAGCCACTCGGATCATCGCCACCCAAAAGGAAAAAACGTCGCATGTGCTCATGAAACAACTATCGATCAATCAGGATGAGGCGGGGTTTATTTACGACTCCATCCACAAAGGTTGGGCGGTGGACGGTAAGCCGACGCCCGGCGCGTTGAAGTTGGAATTGGAGTTGGATCAGAAAGATGCTGGTCTCAAAGAATTGCCGAAGCCGGAGCAGATATACGATTTCTCGCTGCTCGAAGAGATTGCGAAATCGAGCCGTTGAATGCATCCTTTCGAACGCGGAAGACAGAGTTGCGAAAACGATCGGTCAAACAAAGATCGTTGAAATCTTTGCCGTATGCCGGTGAAAACCGGCATCCAGAAATCTCGGAAAATCCTGGATTCCGGGTCGCGCCGGCCGTCGCCAGCTTGCCCGGAATGACGAAGCAATTTTGTGCAAACGTCAGTTTCAGAATACTAGGCGGGCTTGAACTTCGGCAGCCAAATATCCTTCGAGGCTTGCTCGAACGCGACAGTGACTTTCATGCCCAGCTTCACGTTTTCCACCGGACATTGCACGATATTCGTGATCAGCCTCGGGCCTTCGTCGAGATCGACCCAGGCAATAACGTAGGGGATGTCGGGCTCGAAAGCTTTCGAGGCGGCGCGGCCGACGACTTGGCGGATGACGGTGAAAGAATAAACTTCTCCTTTGCCGCTCATCGGCGTCCATTCGACCCGTTCGCTGCCGCACTCGTTGCATGAAGGGCGCGGCGTCCACACCCAAGCGTGGCAATCCTGGCAGCGCTGCATGACGAGTTTCTGCTGCGCGGCGGCATCCCAAAAGGGCTTCGCTTCCGTGGTGATCGCCGGCAAAGGTTTTCTGACGTCGACTTCAGCCATAGGGTCTAAGCTTCGTTTCCTAAAATCGCGACGGCGCAGCAACCGAGGTTTTTACCGTAGGGTAGAACTCCGAGACCGGAAACCAATCCCGTGTTTGCGTTCGGCACTTGGCGTTCGCCGCCTTCGCCGCGCAGCTGGCGCACGGCTTCGATGATATGCAGTGTGCCGCCGGCAGTCGACGGCTGGCCGACATTGATCATGCCGCCGCCGGTTTGGATCGGCAGTTGACCTTTGAAAGTGAAATCCGTCCGCTCGTAAAAGCTCACATCGCCCTTGTCGCAAAAGCCGAGATCTTCGATCTGGAGATACACTACGATGATGTAGTCGTCGTAGAGCTGCAAAAAATTGATCTCGCTGTGTTTGACGCCGGCCATTTCCATGGCGACCCGTCCGGCGTCTTTGACACCCATGACGAGCGCATCGGAGCCGGCGCGCGGGCCGTACGACGGGTTGCTCCGTTCGCCGAAGCCTTTTAGATAGATTGGTTTTTTGCGCAACGTCTTGGCGCGCTCCGGCGAAGCCACGATATACGCTCTGCCGCCGTTGGCCGGCATGACGCAGTCCAGCAAACGCACCGGATCGGCAACCAGGCGCGATTCTTTGTAATCTTGAACGGTGATCGGTTTTCTTAGATAGGCGAGAGGATTCAAGCTCGCGTGATAGCGTCCCGCAACGGCGATCTTGCCGAAATGATCGAGCGTTGCGCCGTATTGATGCATGTAGCGGCGCATGACCATGGCGATCTTACTGTTGGGCCCCATGGTGCCGTAGGGAATTTCCCAGTCGCGCATGTCGCCAGGTTGAATACCGCCGCCCCAGTGTTCGGAGAATGGCGCTGCAGCGCCGATGACAAGCGCAAGATCAATGATTCCCGAGTTGATAGCGGCGGCCATACCGCCAAGCAGCGACACGGCGCCCGCGCCGCCAGTGGCGCCGCCTAGAAGGAACCCGGGCGTTATGCCGAGAATCTCGGCGACCTCTTCGGGCCAAAAGGGCTGTGGGTACGCCGTGGGGATCGTGACGCCGAGGCCTTGGCTTTGGAAATCTTTTAGACTCAGCCCGGCGTCTGCCAACGCGAGATGGAGCGCTCCCGAAATATATTCCGCGCTCGATTTACGCGGCTCGCCCGGCTTCGAACCGAGACGATCCGTGGGCGTTTCACCGATGCCGACGATGGCTGCTTTATTGCGGATGCTCATGGGTGATCACAGCGGACCATAGGACAGACGGTTGCTCTTTTCAAGGAAAATCTTGGTGATGACGATTTCTCAGCCGACTCGCGCAAAAAGATTCTTCGCTGCGCGCTCAGAATGACATTGGATCGTAGTTGTCATCCTGAACGAAGTGAAGGATCTGTCAAATTGACTCACCATCCAAATCTTTGTTGCCTTGACAGGAGCAGACTCTGTGGGTACGACTGCTAGCGCGGCAAGTTGTCTTTTGAGTAGGAATTGGAGTGATGGAGTTTGGAGTAGTGCGGAAATGAAAAGGGCAATTTTTATAAGTGTGATGTTGGTGGCTGTGCTTTCCTGGAGCGTCGCCCGCGCCGAGAAATTCGTCATCGCCTGGTCGGCGGTGAGCGCTCTCAACTCACCGTTTTGGGTTATGAACGACGCCGGGCTCTTGAAACAAGAAGGCCTCGACATGGAGCTCGTCTACATCGCCAGTTCGCCGACCGTCGCCCGAGCGACGCTCGCCGGCGATATCGTGCTCTCCGGCGCCAACAGTCAGGTGATCGTCGACGTCGGCCTGAGCGGCGGCGACTTAGTGGCCATGGGCGCGATCACCAACGTGGTCGCGTTCTACGTGATGGCGGCGCCGGAGATAAAGAGCGTCGCCGACTTGAAAGGCAAAGTCGTCGGCGTGACACGCTTTGGCGCGTCGACTGATTTTGGCATGCGGATGTTGTTGTCCAAATACGGTTTGGAGGCGGCCAAAGACGTGCCATTCATTCAGATCGGCGGCATGCCGGAATTGGCCGCGGCGATGTCCAAGAAAACGATTTATGCGGCGCCCATGTCGCAGCCGATGGTATACGTCGCGCAGCAGGCCGGCATGCGCATGCTCGCGAATCTCGCCAAGGAAGAGATCCCGTTCATGCATATCGGTCTGACGACTTCGAAAAAATGGGTGAGAGAGCATCGGCCCCAGGCCAAAGCTTTCATTCGGGCCTACGGCCGGGCGATTCACTTCATGCACTCGCGCAAGGAAGAAACCCGGGCGATCTTTGCCAAGTACACCAGGATCAATGACGTGGGGATGCTCGATGGCAGCATCCAGTACGGCTACGATTTCATGGAAAAGATCCCACTGGTTAAAACGCAGGCATTTCAAGTGACGTTGGATCAGATTGCCAAGACCAATCCCAAGGCAAAACAGGCCAGGCCAGAACAGTTCTTTGACAATAGTCTGGTGCAGGAACTGGTTGACGAGGGATTTTTTGCCAAGCTTTGGGGGAAGAATCCGTCGTAGAAGAATGGGGTGATGGAGTACTGGAGAGTTGGAGTAATGGGATGACGAAGAGAAAATTGCTCGCATTTCATGGTGTCGCTATTGCTGCATTGATTTTTAGTAGCAACGTGAGAGCGCAGAAGCTTGTCATCGCGTGGACCGCGGTGAGCGCGTTCAACGCGCCGTTTTGGATCATGAGCGATGCAGGGCTCTACAAGGAAGAAGGCTTGGACGTCGATACGATGTATATCGCCAGCTCGCCCATCGCCGCCAAGGCGACGTTGGCAGGCGAAATCGTGATCAGCGCGCAGAATAGTCAAGTGATCGCGGATTCCGGCCTGCAGGGCGCGGATTTGGTCGCCATCGGCGCTGCGGTCAATATCGTTCCGTTTTATGTAATGGCGGCGCCGGAGATCAACAGCGTAAGCGACCTCAAAGGCAAAACCATCGGCGTTTCTCGTTTTGGCGCGGCGACCGATTTCGGCATGCGCATGTTTCTTGCCAAGCACGGCCTTGCAGCCCATCGGGACGTGGCCTTCATTCAGATAGGCGGTATGCCGGAGATCGCCGCGGCGCTCTCCAAGAAGATTATCGCCGCCGCACCGATGTCTTATCCGATGGTTTATGTAGCCGAACAGGGTGGGGCAAAGGTGTTGGCCAATCTTGCCAAAGATGAAATTCCGTTCGTTCACTTGACCCTGACGACCACGAAGCGCTTTCTCAAAGACAAGCGGCCGCAGGCGAAAGCTTTTTTGCGCGCCTATGGCAAGGCGATGCACTTTCTTTATAATCGCCAGGCCGAATCACTGGCGATATTTGCCAAATATACCAAGATTAAGGATCAGAAAATGCTGGAGGGCAGTCTCAAGTACGGCTATGAGTTCATGGAAAAGGTGCCGTTCGTGAAGCGCGCGGGGTTTCAGGTCACTCTCGATGAAATCGCCCGGACCAATTCTAAGGCGAAGCAGGCGCGGCCAGAACAATTCTTCGATAACAGCATCGTCCAGGAATTGGTCGACGAAGGTTTCTTCGCCAAGCTGTGGGGGAAAAATCTTTAGGATTCAAAAAGGAGAATAACCGTGCTCGTGTTCACGGTTCGTGTTTGTTAAGAATTCCGAGGCGACCACGATCACGAGTCACGAACACGGATTTGGAGTCTTCATGCCATTGTTTCTCAATAACGACGATGTCGACCAGCTGCTCACCATGAAAGACACCATGGAGGCGTTGGAGATTCTCTATGGCGAAATGGGCGAAGGAACAGCAGTGACGGCTCCCCGTTCGGACGTGCACAGCCCGACGGCGGCGGCGCAAAGTGCTGAAGGACCGATGGCGCATTATCTGAAGAGTATGAGCGGGGCGAGCCCGCACTTCGGCACGGCGGCGCTGCGCTTCTCCTCGGATATCGTCGCCTGGCGCGATAGCGGCGGCGGCATGCGACGCGAGAAGTTACCGATGCTGCCGGGAAATCGCTGGATGGGCATTGTCATGCTGTTTAGCTCGGCGAATGGAGAGCTGCTGGCGATCATGAACGACGGCGTGTTACAGCGATTTCGAGTCGGCGGCGCCAACGGCGTGGCGACGAAATATCTGGCGCGGCAAAATGCCGAGAGCGTGGGCTTGATCGGTTCCGGCTGGCAGGCCGGCACGCAGGTGATGGCCGTATGCGAAGCAAGGCGGATCAAGAAGATCAAAGTCTTCAGTCCGACGAAAGCCAATCGTGAGAAATTCGCCAAGGAAACCAGCGAGCGGGTTGGGGTCGAGATTGTTCCAGTTGAATCCTACGAGGAAGCCGTCAAAGCAGTAGACATCATCATTACGTCGACGAACTCGCGCACGCCGTTTCTCGGCAAGTGGGCGCTGGCCGAAGGAATACATATCAGCGCCATGCAGCGCGATGAATTCGACGACGAGGCGCTTCTGACATGTAAGCCGCTGGTGTTGCACACCCATGCGACGGAAAACAATGTCACCTCGTCGGCCCTCGCTCACTTCGAACGGGAAGACTTCAAGTTACGGGATCATCCGACCGACCGCGGCATTGACTGGAAGGCGTTGCCGACGTTACCGGATCTATTGGCGGGCAGAATCAAAGGGCGAGAATCCGACAGTCAGATTACCGGCTTCGTCAACAATATCGGCATGGGAGCGCAATTCGCCGCGGTGGGCAAGAAAGTGTACGACGCCGCCAAGGCAAAGGGCGCCGGTCGCGAAGTGCCGCTCGATTGGTTCACACAGGACGTGCATCCTTAGCTCAGGTAATTCGCCCGTTCGGCACCTAGCTGCGCCTTAAATTCGTCGTCAGTGAACACGCCTTTGGCGATCAAGAGTTTTACCGTTGCGTCGGCCACTGCAAGGGTGCTGACCATGAGTTCTTCTAGCGTAACGGGTTTTTTCTGCGTTCCATCCGCCATTGATTACTCCATTCACTGCGATTTCGGGTTCCGACCGGATCGAACAATCTGACCTTATCGATACGCGAGAAAAATCCAGCAGGCAACGTTGCCCTTTGCGTCAGGAGCGCTCGATTTCCGCAAGTCGGGTTAACTGCTCGATACTGCCATCGAGCTAGAGGCATAACCGTTGCTTATTTGCTTTTCGCTGGGGTAGGAATCCACCTTCAACATTCACTCCCACCCAAAATGAAGGTCCTGCCCCGGCACCAAGGATCGCCCAACAATACCTTTTTCCCGCTGTTTCTGCTTGTCCGGTTCGGCTAAATACTACCGCCGAGCACTGTTCCGTGTCTATTCCTTAGCCTTCCCCTCTTCAAGGATAAAGCGAACAGGCTAACCCGATTACGCTGGCGCTGCCTTGTAGCAGGTGAAGTTGCCGCTCGGTTCATGGAATGCGACTCCACCGACGTTGACGCAACCTCTCCAAAGTTTCATCAAGCATGAGGGCACGGTTCATGCTCAAGCATCTTCTAGCTGGAGCAAGGGAGCCGCACCTCCGTTACAACACCTTTTGAAATTCCTTGCTCCGGCCCCAGGGCTTTTTAGTTTTCTTGTTTCGATCGTCATTGCTCTGGGATAATGGCTGACGACGATAACCAAGCGATGGCAGTCTGACGAGACTCACAAATCTGGAAGGTTCCATGAAAAAGATTTCTGTTCTAGCACTCGGCGGTTTCATCGCTTTATGCGGCCTCACACGAATAGGAGATGCTGCTGACTCCCGAGATACTAATGTCAGTGTAAGCAAACTGGTGGGAAACAACTCTGGTGGAGATTCGTTTTTTCGCGTGACGTATCCGCACCGTAGCCGTTTTGATACGGGTGGGGAGTCCAAGGAAGACTCCAAGCGGGTTCTGGAAAGTCACAAATGGATAACCCCGGTCAACAACGAGTCTGATCGCAAAGACCGATTAAATCCGCTTACTCTTTACACCTGATAAAGGTGTCCTGTGACCACTCCCTTTCGGTTTGCGCCACTTGTGATGAACAAAATACAAATCAGGGTTGATCCCGCCGCATACAACGGTTTGGATCCATCGCTGGACTTGCCTGTTTCAGCATAATTTCCGGCCACCCCTCTTAAGCACACTTGCAAAGGCCATTTCTTCTCGGCTATCTTAGGCGCCTATTTCAAGGCGTTCTAAGAGGAATGGTATGTTCTATATTCCTAATTACGCTAGCGCCCTTCGGTGTGTCGGTCAAGCACTGGAACGCCAGAACATCGACATCTTCGAGTTAATCACTGACGGCGATGGATTTGTCGTTCGATGCGCCGATCCCAAACCACCATTCACGGGTATTCTCAGGCTGCACTACTCAGCTGATACCATCACGATTCTCGACCGTGAAGGTCAGGCCCAGCGTCGGCTAACGAAGTCCCAATTTCGCTTCGATAGCCTACCCCAAATTCTGCGGAGTACAGGCCGGTACGTTGACACTAAACGGGCGCAGTTACTGCGGCTCAACAACGGCTGGGTATCTGCTGGTGAGGTAGAAGTTGAATATCAAACGCGAGCAGGAGAAGTTCAATCCGAAATTCTACTTATGGATTTGATTCGCGAGATCGCTGTGAACATGTACAAGCAGCGTAGTCGCATTTCAAATCCGATCGACATACTCACACATCGTAGTTGAAGCGGCTCATTTCTGCCGGCCATCTGACTTACCCAATGTAATGCTTTTGAAGGCTGGCGACCCAGCTTTTACCGGATAGCCTACGACCAAGGAATGGTCGGGCAAACTTGCCGCGGAACTGCGCCGTCTTTATTCCTGTCTGTCGCAACGATTTCTCCCAACCTCCGCCCGAACAGGACGGCACACGGCATGCTCATATGGTTCCCAGACAGAGCCCATAAGAAGCGCCGTGCCGGTGGAGGCAATATGAAAATGCGAAATTTTGCTCTTAGGCTATTGCTTGCCTATCTCCTCGCTCAAGCTATCTGGCTGGTAGTTCTCACTCATTTTCGGCCAAGCTGAGGAGTCATATTGCCATCACGCAAGCGCATCGTGAGACTGCTCTTCAGGGTGGGTTTGGCGACGGTGACCTTTCTGTTTTTCTTTTACTCAGCGACCATCGCTATGAGTTTGATGTACGCCCTAGACGCGGTGTTGCTAAGATTTTGAGGCAGAGATAAGTAACGCGGCGTAGTGGGGGCGTGCCGACTCCACTCTTAATTTCCGGACTTAGCGGAAACCCCAATTGAGACACTCCCAGTCGCGAGCTACGCTGAAGATATGCCGAAGCATCTCACCCGTCATTGCCCCAGGTGCAAAGCGGTCATGGGGATAGCGATTCTTGATTCGCTGATCAAGAAGGTTCGCGCTATCCACGGTTTCTGCATGAAATGCGGTTACGGATTTCGCTGGGCTATCATCCGGTCCTGAGGCAAATACTTGGCGAAACGGCGCAAGACCTCTCTCTGATAAACGCACCGAGGAGGTCGTCCGGAAATTGTCGAAATAATTGGGCTGGGGTACTTTTTTCAGGCTCTTGGGTCAATTATAAAATTAAAGGAGTCGGCATATTCGTTTTGCCATAGCCCTTCGCCGGTAGACTGATGCTGACAGTCTCCGGGGCGATGCCGGCTCCACTTCCAATTTCCTGCGGCAGCAGTTAGCTTTCTCGCCCGTTCCTTTGTTAAGAGTTCTCGCCACGGGTGCCCAACCCACGTCAAAACCGGCGAGAGTCTCGCTTGTGCTGTATCTCTAAATACACTGCATATATTTTACGGCATGTATCGCCATGGGCTTTGTACTAAAGCGGCTAAAGCGGAGCGACGAATGGTTCTAGAACTCTTGGCTAAATGCTCCGAATCAAGATTGCGTGTCGCGTCGGAAAGCAAATGACCGCAGGTCGTGTGCCGTGCGCCGAATCAAGATTAAATCAAGATTAGTGGTGGCTGGTGGGGGAGGGGCAGTTGCTCGACCGAGGCCCAAATTGGAAGTGGACCCGTATCCCCCGTCGTTCAGTTTAATCCTGCCTGGCTTTTTGCGGTGGCTGGACGGAGATAGGCTGCGACTCGTTAAGGAGATAGGCTGCCGACTCCGGCGGGTTTTATTGGCAGAAATTTCTTGACGAGTTGGGGTAGGTGGCTGATATTCAGAGCAATTCACAATTTCTTTAGCACGCCCGCTACGGTTGAAATTTGCTGGAGCCCTCAATCATCTGACCTCGCGAGGTGATCATCGGAAAAATATATATTTGGTTGATCAAGACAAGCGGACTTTCTTGATCTGCTGAAGTACTCGACAGGAATCATGTGGAGGCGTATTGGTTAGCAGCCTATTTGATGCGCCGGGTAGGAAAACTTCCGTTGGGGGGATGTGGCTCGACGTGTGGGAGTATCTCCTGCGCGGATTTCACAGATCCAGGCGAAAATTGAGCACGGGGAGACGAGCAGGAAGATGGACGCAGTCTTACGGCGCTATAAAGTAAAGGACTGACCCCAACTCACTGTGCACGCCGAGGTGATCACCGTGGGACAGACGACCGAGCGCGACCTTTTGCATTTATGCGCTCAACATCTCGACGCCTACAAATGTCCGCGGCGTATTCTCGTAAGGGATGATTTGCCGCGTAACGTGCACGGTTATCCGACCGAATCCGCCTTTGACCGATTGAACGACTATAGAAGTTTGATGACTGGCCGAGATAAGCTACCGATTGGTAGGGAGAATAAACCGCCGTGCTGGTCGGCTTTTGACGAAAGACTTAACGTTGACAAACCGAGTTAGCTGATCGATATTTCGGTCGATTTGAACATTTATTGTCCGAGCCATCGCGAGGATAAGCCGACCAGTGGTTGTCGCCGCCTACGGCGGCTCACTTAATAGTTGAACTAAACCGCTGCGCGGTGGGGGATGCCGTGCGGAGTTTTCTGCTTTAGACTGCTTTCGAAATCTGCGTTAGGTTTCACAGTTCAATTCCACTCCCGGTTTTCTCAGTTCGCGTGATAGCGTCGCTCCCAAATTTAAATCCAAGGAGGGTTTTTTATGGGAGTATTACGCGACAAGATGATCGAGGAGATGAAGCTGAGAAATTTCGCATCGAGGACGCAGAAGTCCTACGTTGCGGCGATGGTGGGGCTGGACAGGCACTATCATCGATTCCCGGATCAACTGACGCAAGACGAGATCCGCGCCTATCTGTTGCATCTCCAGGAACGAGGCTTATCCGCCAATTCCCAGAACGTGGCGATCTCGGGGCTACGGTTTTTCTATCAGCAAGTTTTGGGCTGGAACGAAGAGCAGCTGTTCTTGCGGCCAGAGAAAACGGACGTGGCGGTTGCCCGAGGTGTTGAGCCCCAGGGAAGTCGAGCGATTGCTTTGCGCCGCGGTCAAGCTCAGAGACCGCTGTTTTCTGAAATCATCGCTTATGCGGCGGGACTTCGGGTCACTGAGCTAATCCACCTCAAACTCAGCGACATTCATCCCGAGCGTATGATGATCCGAGTGGAACAGGGCAAAGGGAAAAAAGACCGCTACACGACTCTCTCCCAACGGCTGCTTGGCGAGCTGAGAAAATATAAGCAGGCCTATCAACCCGTGCTGTGGGTCTTCTTTGGTAAAACCAGAAATGATCCCCTGCACATCACCGCCGCGCAGAAAGTCTACAATCTCGCCAAGCACAAAAGCGGGCATTGAAAAAGGCAAAGGGATTCACACGCTGCGTCACTGTTTCGCCACCCACCTGTTAGAAGCGGGAGTGGATCTGGTGACTATTAAGACGCTGTTGGGTCATAACTCGCTTCAGAGTACCCAGCGCTATCTGCAAATCCGCCAGCCCAAGCTGGGCTCGACCACGAGTCCGTTGGACTTGCTCGATCCGCGCAACGACTCGCTGTAGCCAGGTTGGCCACATGCTGCCGGCCAGCCCTGGGCTGGCGGCAGGAGAAAAAAGGGCGCGTCCCGAGCTGGCCGATGTTTTTCGTCAGTACGGGGAGAGCTACCAACGAACGCATCGTTTATTGGCCTGCGAGCAAAAGGTGGTGCGGGCCGTTTCGGCCTGCCGCACCCAAGAGTTGGGCGGGCATCTGGATCGATGCGAGTCTTGCGGCTTTGAGCGTCCGGCTTATAACTCCTGCCGTAACCGCCACTGTCCCAAGTGCCAAGCCTTGGCTAAGGCTCGGTGGTTGGAGAAGCAAACCTCTGAGCTTTTGCCGGTGGGATATTTTCATTTGGTCTTTACCTTACCCCATGAACTGAACCGGCTGATCCTTGCCAACAAGAAGATCGTACTGGGTCTTCTGTTTAAAGCTGTCAGTAAAACCTTGTTGGAGTTTGGCCAGACACGTCTTAAGGAACCTCTGAATAACTACGTTATTTGGAAGGGGGCGATTATCTAAAACTGTTTCATGTTGACTAAGCGGCTCGGTGATTACATCGGATGGGGTTTGCCTCGATTTCTTGGCCACTCAATGCGTTTGTGGACGGCCCAAGCTCCTCCCCATCGGACTACGCCAACAAAGCACGGCGCACTCGATACAGATTGGCCAGCGCAAACAGCGTGTAGATCTGTGCCGCGTTTTTCTTCAATCCCCGATACCGGGTCTTGATGTAGCCGAACTGGCGCTTGACCACCCGAAACGGATGCTCCACCTTGGCCCGTATACTGGACAGTTTTCTGTTTCTGCGCCGCTGCTTATGGCTCAAGCTCTTTTTGCTCTTGGCCTTGTCCAACACGCCCCAGAATAGTCCCGTCTTTCCAGCTGAGCGCTTATCCTGGTCGCTGCAGTAACCCTTGTCGGCAAACACCGCTTTACTCTTCTCCATGAAGGAGCGCTTCCATCTCCTGCTTGTCATGCACACTGGCCGTGGTCACTTTGACCGTGTGCACCAAACCGCTCTGACTGTCCAGTTCCCCGTGTGCACCTTCATGCCGAAGTGGTAGTTGTTGCCCTTCTTGGTCGAACTCATCTCCCCGTCGCGTTTCTTGTCCTTGTTCTTGGTCGAGGACGAGCGCACCGATCAGCGTGGCGTCTACGATCGTGCCTTGTCTGAGCAAAAGCCTTTTCTCGCTCAAATACCCGTTGACCTCTTCCAACAGCTTCTCGGTTAACTGGTGCTTTTCCAGTAAGTGGCGAAAGTTTAAAATCGTGGTCTCATCGGGAATTTCTTCTTGCCCCAACTCTATCCCGGCAAATCGCCGCACCGACTCGATGTCGTACAACGCTTCTTCCATCCCGGGATCGGACAACCCGTACCACTGCTGCACAAAGTATATCCGTCAGCATCCGTTCCAACGGCATCGGTCGCCGTCCACTGCCGGCTTTGGGATAGTGCGCTTCGATCAACGCCAGCAATTTCTCCCACGGCACCACTTGATCCATCTCAGACAAAAACTTCTCTCGCTTGGTCTGCTTTTTCTCTTCCGCCCACGCTAAACTCGCAAACGTTGTCTGCTCCTTCAATCTGTTTCCTCCTCTACCATTGTCGGTCTTGCTGCTTTTCGATATTAGACGACATTACTGAAGGGCTTGTTCAGAGATTCCTTAAATATGCTAGTACACGAATCAGTATACTCAATTAGTTAGCCGTCACAAAGAGGAACACCCGTGCAGCTCATCGGAATGCTGGATTCGCCTTACGTCCACCGCGTAGCTATCTCGCTGCAGCTTCTTCGACCTGCGCTTCGAGCATCAATCGCTTTCGGTCTTCCGTACGTTCACTCAGTTCCAGCAGATCAATCCCGTCGTCAAGGCACCCCACCCTCATCTGCAACGACGGCGAGGTGCTGATGGACTTCGACGTTGATCCTGGAGTATGCGGAAGCAGTTGCGCGTCCCCGTAGCCTCATGCCATCCAAGTCCACAGGAGCTTCAGCACGCTCTGCGAATCATCGGGTTGGCTCCTCGCCGCCTGCGAAAAGAGCGTTCAGATCATCTACGAACGCGGCCTGCGGCCGCCCGAGAAGTTGCATGAACCTTGGGTAACGCGAGTCACCGGTCAGTTGCTCGCAGCCTATCGTAGCCCTCGAGGAAGAGTGCGCGCCGTCCGCCCGCTGCCACCAGTACAGCCATCACCCAAGCGGGTGTGAGTGCACCGGTCGCATGGCACTTCACGCAACAAATGCTCGCTGAAGTCGTGCCGGCCGGCAACTATCCGTCCCTGGTCGTCTTCTCCGCGAAGGCCGAAGCGCTTCCAGAGTTCATGGGCCGCGCCGCACGGTGACAGCAGCTACCGCTATGACGGCTAACCCTTCCATCGAGCGGACAGTCAACCGGCTTCGCCCGTGGCCGCCGCTCAGTTAGAAAGCGGGATAGCTAACTGCCGAGACCGCAGAGCTGGTAGTGCCGCGTCCGGATTTTACGAGTGTATTGTAGGACTGTCGCGTCTATTCTAATATCCAGTGGGTTCAGTCGAGGCGGGAAAAGTCTCATCCGTCATAAAAGCAAAAGGGAAGTAGCGAATAGATTTCATGCTCAAGTCCGAATCCAGTCGATTCAAGTTTAGATCCTCGCTTGTCATCATCGCCGCTGTCGCAGCACTGCTCGCTGGCGGCTGCGAATATAAGTGCTCGAACCGATCGAGCAACGTTTCCTGTTTCGGCGGTGGGACTCGGACCGCGCACGACTCGCAATGATTGCATCCACCGGCAATCGTATCGAGGAAGTGCGCCTAAAAACCCCAGATGGTGTGACATTGCATGGTTGGCTCAAGCGTCCCGAAACGGCGCGAGTTGGCGGACGGTTTCCGTTGGTGATCGTCTTTGGTGGTGTTCGCCGGGAAACTTCCTGGATGATCGAACGCGCCGACAAACCCGAGCATTGGGGCTGGCTGTTCATGAACTACCGCGGCTTCGGCCTCTCCGAAGGCGAGCCCTCTGAGGGAATCCTCTTGGAAGACACAAAACGAATCTACGACTACGCCATCGCAAGGCCCGACGTGGACGCGTCGAAAATCGTTGTGCTCGGCCGGAGCTTGGGTAGCTATTTCAGCGTCGCGCTGGCGAAAGCACGCCGCCTGCGCGGTGCGATTCTCGCCACGCCTTTCGATAGCTTTGCCGCGCTCGGCGGGGAACGGTATCCGTGGCTTCCAGTTAGGGCTCATCCTCAACGGCCGCTACGACGCCGCCGCGATGGCGCCGATGATCAATATTCCCGCGCTCTTCGTCCTCGGGGAAAACGACGACGTTACGCCGGCCGCAAACGGCGCGGCGTTGGCGCGCGCCTGGGGTGGGCCGCAGCGCGTCGTCGCTGCTCGCCGGCGCGCGCCACTACGGCATCGAACGGCGCGACGAGTTTTGGAACGCTGTTGAAGATTTTCTGCGCGAGATCGACGCGAGCCCGCAGCCGCTTAACGGTTACGTAGCAGGCACCGCTTCAAGCCCGCATAATTAGCTCGCAAGGGACTTCTTGAACATCACCGTTATTGGTGACTCCTGACATTCCCTATTCACTTGCATGAATCCAACGAGCCAATGGATATTCAATCGCCACCCAATAGCAGCACTAGAGCTAGTTGTGGTAGTCGCTGATGGCTTTGACCCGCAATGGAGAAGGCCAGGTCTTTACCCTCAACAATTAGCGCGGTGTTTTTGAATTGAAAGGAAAGCGTCATGAGTTGGCTATCTGCTGAAGAACCGGAAGCGACTGCAACGCCGGGCTGCAAGGCGCTCGAAACAGTCATCGTGCCGCGGCCGCGCGACATTGGCGGCTTCGAAGTCCGCCGCTTACTGCCATCGTTGGAGCGGCGGAGCGTGGGGCCGTTCGTATTCTTCGATCAGATGGGACCTAGCAGAGCTGATGCCCGGCTCGGGCATCGACGTGCGGCCGCATCAGCATATCGGTCTTGCCACGGTCACTTATCTATTTGCCGGAACTTTATCGTGCATCGGGACAGTCTCGGCACCGTGCAATCGATCGAGCCCGGCGCGGTCAACTGGATGACCGCGGGGCGCGGCATTGTTCACTCCGAACGTTCCGATGCTGAGCTCAGAAAACGGCGGCAAAGTCTTTATGGCATTCAGATCTGGGTGGCTCTGCCCAAGACGCACGAGGAAACGGCTCCGGATTTCACGCATTATCCCCGCCGCGTCTTTGCCCGTGATCGAAGGCGAAGGGAAAACGGTGCGCGTCATCGCTGGTTCCCTTTACGGTAAAACATCACCTGTGAACGCTTTCTCGCTCGCTGTTTTACGTGGATGCGCAGCTTGAAAACCAGACGCTAACGCTGTTCAATCGCGAACGAATACGTCGAGCGCGCGCTTTATCTCCTTGAGGGCGACGTCGAGATCGCAGGGCAGCGCTTTTTAGTCCGGGACGGCTTTTGGTTTTCTCATCCGGTGATGAGATTACGGTCAAGGCGAAGGCAACCGCGCGGCTGCTTCTTTTTCGGCGGCGAGCCTCTCGACGGTCCACGGCATCTCTGGTGGAACTTCGTTTCCAACTCGCGCGAACGCATCGAACAAGCAAAAGCCGATTGGAAAAACGGTCGCTTTCCGTCGGTGCGGGGCGATAATGAATTTATCCCACTCCCTGAAAATTCTTGACTCGAACGGCTGCTATTAGGAAACAGCGGGTGGCACGTCCATGCGTACCTTTAGACACTGCGGGTCTGATTCCTCGCAGCTTGATGCCTGAAGGGTTTTCCAGATTTCTTAAATCTGTCATTCCCGAATGCTTCTATCGGGAATCCAGGCCAGACCGGATCTGGACCTCCGACTAAAACCAGTCCGGGGGGGGGGTCTTTGGGATAAATAAATTCTCAGCGCTACGTTCTGATTACCCCTCAGTTTACTGCAGAATAGTTCATTGGGAGCGTTGATTATCAGCGCACGCGAAAGCATAGAGTTCCCGTGGCGGCGGATCGCCTTCATCCACCGCCGCGGATCGGTCTATTTCAACACCTCGATGTAACCCATACGGTTGGAGAGATTGCCGGACCACCAGACGCGGTTCGGATTGTTTTGATCGACTTCGATCCTTCGCGCATCCGACTCTGCAGTTGCCAGAGGAAACTCCACCCATGTCTCGGTCTTGGGGTCGAATCGCGCGATCTTGTCCACGTGCTGCAAGCTCACCCAGATCAAGTTGTGCTTTAAATCAACGTCCGCCAAGTATACGCCGGAATCCTCGCTCGGTGGCGTGTAGACGGTCATCTTCGTGGTCTTATAATCGATCTTCATGAGCTTGCCGGCGCCGTGAAGGCCGACCCAGATGGGGCCTTCGGCGTCCGTCCCCATCTTGCGTGGGGCCGGCCTGCCACTGGAATATCGAACTCATCGATCTTGCCCGTGACCGGGTCGAGTCGGCCCATCTTGTTCATGGCGTTTTCGGCAAACCAGATCGCGCCGTCGCCTGCGACCGCCATCCCATACGG
>CAWDPO010000008.1:0-145893 GCA_963804165.1 uncultured delta proteobacterium | reverse complement strand
CGACCTGCTTCCCTGCGAAAGTGATCTTCGGGTGTTTCTCCACGTCGAGAAAGTCCTCGCTCTTGAGGTGGGCGTCCCGCGCTGCTTCACCTGTCCATATTCCAGAAGCTTCGAGCGTGGCCTCGACGGAGGCCACGCCCGGGTCCCCCGGATCGAAGACAAGGGTGCCGTGAATATCTTTAAAATGGCCGCGGACAAAAGTCACCATCATGTGACGCACACAAAACTCCGCTGCCGTATGACCCGCTTCAAAAAACCATTTGGCCATAATCCACTCCGTTCAAGTAAAAACACTACCTGGGCTCATTTCGTACCTTAACGCCCACCGCGCCGGATTCAACTGCGTGATCCTTTTGTAACAACGCTGCTGCTCGCCAGGTACGTCGCAAATACCTTCATTTCCTGTCGCAACCTCACACAGAGGTAGATAGAGACGCCAGACGGGCGTATGAGAACGCACTTCAAGTCGTAGCGGTTGTGCTCGGGCAGACAGTGGGGGGTGGGGGTGTTACTCTGCGATCAGACGTAGAGGCGTACCTGTTCGATAAAGGGATCATTCCTAGGCCCAAGAACGATAAGCATCAATGAGCGGACATTGGGTCAGCCAGAGGGTCACATTGCGTTGACACATCTTGGCGTTGACACATCTTGCTCGCCTTTGCTTCGATGACTCAACGACCGAGCTTACTGACTCAGATCTTTAAACCTCTTTAGGCTGAGACTGTTTGCCGTTACCGCTGACCGCCGTCGAATCCGCTTCTACGCAAGCGCCGATTCGGCCTCGCGCACTTCCATCTTCGCAACGTTGGCTCCAAGTTTGACTCCGGTGGCCGCGACCGTGGCTTGGAACTCTTTGGTCTTCGCTTCGAGCTCCGCCTTATCTTTGTAGGTCCTGGCCCAAATAAATTCGTTCTGTGGCCGATTCACCCAGGTGCCGACGATGGGTACACCGATCTTTTCGTGCAGCACCATGATGGCCTTTTTGAAGTGCTTCAGAAAATTATCCATCTCACCTCTCCGGGCGTATCTTTTTCGCGGCTGCATGTGACTAAGGGTTAGAGAGCAGAAACCGCAAGACCAAAAAATTCAGAAAAAGGAAAGGAGTGTTCTATGAACGATTCAACCAACAACCGCAATCCGCACAGGGAGTTTATTACGCCCGACAACGCCGTGATGCTGTTCATCGATCATCAAGCCGCCATCATGACGGGCGTCGGTGACATCGATCCGGTGCGTTTCCGCAACAACGTTGTCGCACTGGCGAAGATCGCCAAGCTGCACAACCTGCCGACGGTTCTTAGCGATAATATGCCTGAAGGCTTCGCTGGACCGATTCTGCCGGAACTTGTGGAAATACTGCCCGACGCGCCGATCATTCATCGTACGGGTCCGATTAATGCTTGGGACGACCCGGCGTTCGTCAAGGCGATTGCAGCTACGGGTCGCCGCAAGCTGGTCATCGCCGGATGCACGACAGACATCTGCTTGATGTTTCCGGCGCTCTCGGCATTGCAAGCCGGCTATGATGTCTACGGAGTTATCGACGCGTCCGGCACGTGGAGTCCGCTCGACCAGCAAATTGCAATTCTGCGTCTGGTTCACGCTGGCGTGGTCGTTATGAACACCGCCAACATTCTCACAGAACTGCAATACAACCATCTCCAACCGACCGACGAAGTCAGCGGGCAATTGTTCGGCGACCTGGTTCCCGCGCTTTACTACACCGGGACGCAACTCCAACAACACGCGGCAGCCCGTTGGCGAAAGTAAGAACCCGAGCGGCAGCCCGGCCCAACATAGCGCTTGGGCCGGCTGTCACTTCATAAAGGCGATTTCCGTCATGCAATGAGCCCGAGCAATAGAAACCCTATATCGATGCAGGCGCTGCGTCTTTTGCGCTCGCAGTAAGGTACTGCCAAGTACACTCGAAAGTGTGAACGCCATCCACCTCGACTCCTAAAGCCTCGAACTCTTTTTCCACCATTCTTTTGAGCGTTGCCCGCGCGCGGTGCAAGCGCGATTTGACGACATTCACGCTGAGTTGCAAGATCTTTGCGATCTCTAACGCAGTCATGTCCTCCAAGTCGCATAATACCAACACCGCGCGCTGCGTTTCCGGCAATTTCAGCAACGCTTGCTCCACCAGGTGCTGCCTGAAGCGGGACCGGCAGCTCGTGTCAGGGTTGTCATCGGGTCGGGCAACCGGCAGCAAGATGGCATCGCTTGACCCTTCGTCGAGCGGCGCGTGGCTGTTCGTCCGGCCGAGTCTCGTTTCGTAATTTAAGCAGACGTTGGTAGCGAGACGAAACGCCCAGGTGTAAAGCGAAGACTTGCCCTTGAATCTCGGCAATGATTGATCAACCTGAATCAAAATTTCCTGGAGAGTGTCCAGTGCGTCCTCATGGTTTCCTATTACGCGACGAGCAAGCGCGAGAAGCCGCGCCTGATACTTTTCAGCGAACCTGTCAAGCGACTCTGCGCGTTTGCCTTCCCTATGCAATCGAACAATTTCTGTATCCATCATTTTCTCCTCCTTTTTGATTGAGATCGACATGCACGGCGTACGGTAGTCCCGTCTCGAGGCCTTGCAACCGTCAGGCGTCGCGTAAGTGTAAAGATCGATCATGGCGCCCCTCCCCTGGAGACGTTGAAAGCTAACTTTCAATCTAAGTTGAATTCTAGGTCTGGTATTTCAGTGCACAATTCGCAAAACTTGCAAAAGAGGTATGCAAAGATGCACAACCTGGATTGGGATGATCTGCGGTTTTTCCTGGCGGTAAGCGAGCGCGGCTCCATTTCCGGAGCGGCCAAGGTCTTGAACGTGAACCATTCTACCGTGCTTCGCCGCCTTGCGAGCCTGGAAAAGAGGCTGGGCGCTCGGCTGTTCGACCGCCTGCCGGACGGCTACGAGATGACGGCGCAGGGCGAGGAGCTGCGCAATCAACTGCGCGGAGTAAGCGAGCAGATCGTAGCGGCCCAAACGAGGTTGAGCGGGCGGGATCTTGGCCTCCACGGCGCAATTCGCATCACGACCACCGATACCTTGATGCATGGTTTGCTCATGCCTTATCTCGCCGAGTTCCGCGCTTTGCATTCGGCGATCCAGATGGAAATAGCGATCAACAATACCTTCTTGAGCTTGACCCGGCGCGAAGCCGACGTGGCAGTGCGACCGTCGAATATGATTCCTGAAAATCTTGTCGGCAGGCGTGTCGGGCGCCTTCGCAGCGCGATCTACGCTTCGAAGAGCTATCTGAAGAGAAACCAGAAGAAAAAGGAGTGGGCCGTCCACGATTGGGTCTCGCCCGATGAAGCGCTGTCGCATCTGGCCCAGGCGAAATGGATGCGAGAAAACATTCCTGAAGCGCGCATTGCGGCGCGCGTGGATACCCTGCTCGGGATGGTCGCCGCCGTGCGCAATGGCATGGGACTAGGACTGCTTTTGTGCTTTCTTGCCGACGATGAAAGGGAGCTTGTGCGTTTAGCCGAGCCCGCCGACGAACTCGACACCGACCTTTGGGTGCTGAGCCACCCGGCTCTCAAGGGCGTTGCACCGATCAAAGCCTTGACTGATTTTCTCCATGACAAGCTGCGCGCAAGCGACAAACTGTTTCATGTCAGTCCCTGATTCCGATTCTTCATTGACGATGGCGCTCCCGCTGCCAACGGCCGCCCGCTTCTACGCAAATAAGAAATGTCAGTAAGAAATGTCAGGAAATGTCAGGGTCAAATCTTTTACCTTTGCACAGCCCGGGTTTGTCAGAGACGGGATAGCGAAGCGAGCGTGGGTGACCTCAAAGGTCCGGATTGACTTTGGGCAGTGACGAGTTCATCAAGAGGCACTCGGCGAAGAATAAGGCACTCAAGGAAATTCCACGAGCGCTCTCGGTCGGCTGTTAATTCTCGTCGAGCTTTTTGACCAAGTCCACGACGGCCGGGGGCTGGTGCATCAATTCTTTGTAGATCGTTTCGATTTCCTGGCCGCTGATAGGTTCCATGTCGAGTCTCGACCTTTTGACTTCGAGTGAGAACATAGAGAACCTAGCGAGGTGTCGGGCCAAGAGCAAGATTTTCAGAGTTACTGCACCTGACTTCCGCTGCTTTTGGCGTGAAGGAACGGGACTTAGTCCAAGCCAGGCGTCACAACTACCATAAGGCAATATGAAAGCCAGACACCGCGTCTCCACCCAGACACCGCTCTCCACCCCGCCGCCATGAGCAGAATCCCTGTGAGAATGACCTTGCGGGCGCCCAAGTCGTCGGCCAGTTTGCCGAAGAAGACGCCGCCTACCGCCCAGCCGAGCATGCCGAACATGTACGGCACCGTGGCGGTTGTTCGCGACCAGCCGAATTCCGCCTCGATGGGTCGCAAAAACAGGCTGAACGAATTCATGCCGATGGATGTCATCGTCACGACGCCGGCGCAGAGGAGGAGAACTATATTGCGGGAGAGCGGCATGTCGAAAGCAGCGCGATCTTGACAGCTATGCCAGATCAACGCGGAAATGACCACAGAATGGCCCAAAAAAATCTGGTGTGGTGGAAGAAGAGTGGATGAATCTTAGTTGAAATAACTCATGCCCGACCCTGTGAGACTCGAGTGCTTGATGATCCTAGAGTGTCATTCATCTATGCAAGCCTTGACACTTCGGGCTTCCCCAGCGTGGATTCGAGAAGATTGTAAAGATTGTGATGTCTGGACTCTAAGCATATGCTGTCTGACTTTAAGCATAGTATTCGAACTTTGAGTTTATCGATCGATTGCCCGTCCATCGTGGGCGTCAAATCGAATAACGGCGAGGCAGCGATACCCGTCAAGCTTGGCCTCGTAGCTCCAGGCGTCGCCGTCCGGCAGTTTCCGCGCCGGGGCGATTTGGTTCTATGAAGCTGGGCTGGACGCCCGTTCATGAAGATTTTCATTGGCATGGGAAGGTTATGACGCTATGTATTCAGTTAATTTGAAACTATCCAAAGTAGTCATAATTTTTTTGGCGGTCACCACCGCGATTCTCGCTCTTTGGCCCATCGCTAATTACTTACGCGGAAGCGCCAAAGATTACGCGACGTATTTCGAGGTCGGGCAGAGTGTGATTCGCGGTGATGATATATATTGGCATCGAGGCGATGGAACATTTCAGTTCATGTATCCTCCGCCGGCTGCCACTCTTTTCGCGATTCCGAGCTATTTCGGCGAACTGCCGCTGATCATCCTTCTAGTCCTGTTGTACTCAATTGCATGGATCGCTTCTGCTCTGCTTTGTGTGTATCTTGTTACCGGTACTCTAACGCCCGCTACCCCTCTGCTTTATCTTTTGCCCGCCGTCTGTTGCCTGCCTTATGCGGCAGAGAACTTTGCGCTGGGGCAACCGAACCTTTTTCTCTTGGCGCTCATGCTAGGAGCTTTTGCTTGCCTACGGAGGCAAAAGGCATGGACAGCGGGAGCTCTGATCGCACTAGCGACTGCTATCAAGGCGTTTCCCGTGTTGGCGATCGGTTACCTGGTATACCGCAGATACTGGAAGGCGACTATCTCAACTTTGGCATTCCTGATCTTGTTTCTCATCGCAGTCCCGGCGCCATTTCGCGGCTACGATCGTAACCTTCAGGACCTTAAGACGTGGACAGAAGGAATGACGCGTTACGAGGCCGGCTCGATCTCTCAACGTGAGCGGCGTGGCTTTAGTTGGGCCAATCACTCCCTGGTCGCCGTCGCGCATCGCCTTCTTCGCCCGGTCAACGCTCACCGAAAAAAGGACGAAACGTTGTTCGTGAATGTAGCAGACTTGGATTTTAGGCAAGTAACTGCGGTTGTTTTGATCGCCGCTGCGGGTCTATGCCTGCTGTATATCATCTGCATGCCGGCTCAGAACAACCGAACTGATCGGTCGGATGCGCTTGAGCATGCCATTCTTCTGCTGCTGATACTCATCTTTACGCCACTTGCCTTCACCTACTTTTTCGTATGGCTTTTCTATCCCTTGGTCATGGCGTTGCATCTTGTGCTAACCGCAGCGCCGGCAAGCTCCGCCAGCCTCAGACGGTGGAGCTGGTTCTGGGTTTCCCTTGTTCCTCTCACTTTCACAATCCCGCTCCCTGCGTTTCGGCCGCTACAGGCGGCGGGCAGTACTCTGGTTACCTGTCTGCTGCTGATTGGGGGACTCGGCTGGCATTTACGTGAGGAGGGCCGCCGAACGGCACTTGCCCGAGCCAGGACAAATCAGCACGGCATTGACGGGTAGTAGCCAAGCCAACCCGTATATCAAGCGCTATGCTTTAGCTCTGCTTGTTTCTCGATGCTCGCGCCTAGCCGGTGCATTGAAGAAACCTAGGCAGCTAGTGGTGATCAGACTTCCTAAATCTACTAACTCATGATAGCGATGCCGCGTCACGCCCGAGTTCATGCCGAAGGATTGCTTTATCACGTGTTAGCCCGCGGCAATGATGGGCAGAAGATTTTTCTCAGCCAAAGCGACTATCAGGGCTTCATCGAAGCGCTTCGGACCGTGCGTCAACGCTACCCGTTCTCTCTCTACGCCTATGTCTTGATGTCGAACCACTTTCATTTGTTGTTGGAGGTCCATCGCTTCCCGACGGCCAGGATTCTGCAATCGCTGCTGACCGGGTACGTCCGACGCTTTAACAAGATCCACCACCGGCGGGGGCATTTGTTTGAGGGGCGCTACAAGGCCATCGTATGCGATCGGGATAGCTATTTATTGGAATTGGTCCGTTACATTCATCTGAATCCGGTCAGGGCTACAATGGTCAAGCGGCCCAACGAATGGCAATGGAGCGGGCACGGAGAATACTTGGGAAAGGAAAAACGCGGGCTGATCGACTCGGGACCAGTGATGGGCGAGTTGAGGACAGCTGCTCGTTATGAAGCGTTTATCCGGGATGGAGCGAAAGTGAATTATCGAGCAGAATGGCATCCCGGAGATGGGGCGCCATTTTTAGGACCGGAGCGCTTCGTTAAGAAGATCGCTAAAGAAACAGTCCATTTGCCCGTCTCCCGGCGTGCGTCGCTGAAGGACCTACTTAAGAGTGTGGCAACAAGGCGGGACTTTCGCCCGAGATATTGCTTCGCAAGGGCCGGCTGGCAACCGTCGTAGAGGCCCGGGATCGATTCATCCGCGAAGCCGTGTTGGAGCAGGGCTACCTTGCTTCTCAGGTAGCGAATTTTCTTAATTGCCATCCATCCAACGTCAGCCGTGCCCTGCAGAAGAATTAAGTTAGTAGATTTAGGCAAGTCTGACGCAATTGCGCACACTGGAGCGTAGGCGAGCTTTCCTACCAGCTGTCACTGCGTGTATCGAAATGACCGACCAGATTCCCGATATTGACATTGGGGGTGCGATGATTAGACCTTCACAACTGTCCATTAACAATAGCGTCAGACATTCATCGGTTGGAGCCGTTGCCGATGGCTCGGGAATCCACTCGGTCCTTCCGTGAAACCGCGAAGGAGGTTGCCGTGAAAAAATTGGCTGTTCTGATTTTCTTGGCGCTGCTGGCTGGCTTCGTGATGCCCGGATACGGATTCGCTCAAGCTCCGTTCTATCAGGGCAAGACCATCAACGTCGTCTATGGAGGCGGTCCGGGAGGCACGGTGGATCTGCGGTTCAGAGCCACCGCTGCCGTTCTCCGCAAGTATATACCGGGAAGACCGACCTTCGTCATCGAGTACATGCCGGGCGGCGGATCCCGCAAGGCCGGAAACTATATCTACAGGGCGCGTCCGGACGGGCTGACCATGGGGGTCATGCTGTCGAGCTTCGTGCCGGCGGCCGTGCTCGGCTTGAGCGGAGTTCTCTACGACATCGACAAACTCCACTACCTCGGATCTCCGACCAGCGGCGAGCCCTACATCTTTGTGACTCGTAAGGAGGCGCGCCTCGACAGCATCGAAAAGCTCCGCGGCTCCTCAGGCGTGCGCATCGGCGCTCAGTCGGTCGGACATAACCTCTACAACATGGGCCGCATTTCCGCGTATGTGCTCGGCATGAAGGAGCCGAAGTTCATTACCGGATTTGCCCAAGGCGACGAAGTCAATCTGGCCATGATGCAAGGCGAGCTCGACGCCCGATGGACCATCCAGGCAACGCTAGTGCGACAAGCGCCCGACTGGATCGAGAAGAAGCTGGTGGACTTTCATCTCGTCAACGAGGTTCCGAGAGGGCGAAGACACCCTCATCCCGTCTTTGCTCAGCTGCCCGATATCGAACGATTGACGAAATCGGAAAAGGAGCGAAAGCTTCTTGCCATGCAAAGGGCCTTTGTCAGCGCGGGAACTCCTTTCCTTCTTCCTCCGGGAACGGCACCAGATAAGGTCAAGATTCTGCGCGACGCGATGCGCAAGACTTTTGCCGATCCTGAGTTCAAAGCGGAATTCAGAAAGATGGTCGGCGAGGAGCCCGACCCGCTGCCGGCGGAGGAGCTCGAGAAAGCGATTCGCGAGCTGCCCCGCGACCGAGAAACGGTGGACTTGTTCAACAAGCTCTCCGGCGCGGATCCGTTGCCGCAGCCGTAGAGCGGAGGCCACAGCATCGGGCAGTGCCCGCCCTGGTGAATCGCGGAGCGAAAAACGGGTCGGGAGTCTTTTGACTTGCCCCGAGTTAGTAGAGTTAGGCAAGTCTGACACGGCTGCGCGTGCGCGACCGGGAAGTGCTAGTGCTCGACGAGCAAAGGGCATTGGTCGGAAGAGACAGAGTTGGCGAGATCGCCGTCAGGAGTCGTTTTCTTTCGCCGGGATACTGGCGGAGGCCGGATCTTACGGAGGCCAAGTTTCTGTCTGACCCGGACGATCCCGAAGTTCGAATTTATCTCACCGGAGATCTGGGCCTAATGCGACCTGACGGCTGTCTGGAATATCACGGCCGGAAAGACTTCCAAGTCAAAGTCAGAGGCTACAACGTCGGTGTAGGTGAGATCGAGGCGATGTTGCGCGAGGCTGGCGGCGTCAAGGACGCCGTCGTAGTCAACCGGCAGGACGAGGCCGGAGATGCGTATCTCGTTGCGTATGTCGTGCCGGATGGGCAGACGTTGCCTACGAGCGGCGCCCTGAGACAGGCCCTCGCCGCTCGCCTGCCCAGCCCGATGATCCCCTCTACGTTCGTGATTCTCAACGCGCTGCCGCTGACGCCCAACGGGAAAATCGATCGTCTGCGACTGCCGGAACCCGGCAGTATCCGCCCTGAGCTCGATAATCCGTACACTGCGCCGCGAACGCCGATCGAGCGCGAGCTCGCCGCCATCTGGGCCGAAGTGTTGGCATTCGATCGGGTCGGAGTTGAGGATAGTTTTTTTGATCTAGGCGGCCATTCGCTCGGAGCCGCAAGAATTCTTTCTCGCGTCGGGGCGGTATTTCACGCCGATTTACCCATACACGCTTTGTTCGATCGACCCACGGTCGCCGGGATGGCGCAGGCGATTAGCGCCGAACAAATGAGCAGCATGGAACCGCAACTGATCGAGCAGGTTCTTAGCGAATTGGAGTCAATGGCGGACAGTGAAGCGCAAAGATATACGACGAAATAATGTTATTTAGGCAAGCCTGAAACCGATTACCACGCGTTCTCCGGCCCTCGCGATGGTGATATCCACGCGCATATCGTCCGCGGTCTTGCCCGCCAGCCGCGGAAATCCCAAGCTGCTGGGTCATCGGCGAGGGTCAGACTTTTACGTCCCGACTTTCTTGCTGCGCGCAGCTCATAAGAGGCTCACATAAATTCGGTCGGCTGTTAATTCTCGTCGAGCTTTTTGACCAAATCCACGACGGCCGGGGGCTGGTGCATCAATTCTTTGTAGATCGTTTCGATTTCCTGGCCGGTGACAGGTTCCATGTCGAGTCTCGACCTTTTGACTTCGTCCAGCAGCTCAGGATCCTTCAGGCTTTTGTTATAGGCATCGCGCAGGATCTTCACCCGGTCCGAGGGGACTCCCGGCGGCGCGACCATGGGCCGGCCTAACTCGTCGCCGGCCAGAAGCACGCGAGCGAAGCGACGGCCAACTTCGGAGGTTTTATATTTATCCATCAGTTCAAAAATCGTCGGCGTGTCCGGCAAGCGCGGATCGCGCTTTTCGCCGGCTTGAACCAGATGCCGGTCGAACCCCTTTTTGTCCCAGCTGAGAAACGGCTCCCGGCTAAAGTGAACCGTCACGCGCGTCGCGCGGCAAATGATCTCACCTCTTTCCATCGCGAGATCGACTTCGCTGCCGCCTTTGTAGCCGAGCACGCGCGTGAAACGCGCGCCGACGGTTTCTTCCAACAGACGGGTGAATAGCGTGGTTTGATCCGACAACCCCGTGGCGCCGCATTTCGGCGGCTCCTTGGCTTTGATGATTTGGTCCATGGATGGGTACGGTGAGTCGCCGCGGATGTAAAGCATCATCGTGCCTTTCTCCTGCGAGCCGAGCCAGTTGAACTTGAGCACGTCGAATTTGACCTCGGGGCGACGCACGAGCTGCTGGAGGTACATATGGGTTTGAAACATGCCGATGGTGAGGCCGTCGGGTTTGGCCACACCGTATAAATAGTTGGCCGCGATCATGGAACCGCCGCCCGGCATATTCTGCACCATCATGGTGGGGTTGCCCGGGATGTATTTTCCCATGACCCGGCCGAGCAAACGTCCCCAGAGGTCGTAGAGCCCGCCGGGAACCGTGCCGACGATGATGGTGATGGTTTTGCCTTGATAGAAGTTTGTTTGCGCCAGACCGTGCGGCGCGCCGATAAACAGGCTGAGGAACGAGACCGCGGCGAGCACCTTCATCTTTTTCATTTCGCCTCCAGTATGATCCGCTAAGCCAACCGGTGCCCGCTTGGAACAACCCCTCCCGCCACTGGTGACCGCCCTCGAACCCGCTTCTACGCAAACGCCGATTCGGCCTCGCGCACTTCCATCTTCGCAACGTTGGCTCCAAGTTTGACTCCGGCGGCCGCGACCGCGGCTTGGAACTCTTTGGTCTTCGCTTCGAGCTCCGCCTTATCTTTGTAGGTCCTGACCCAAATAAATTCGTTCTGTGGCCGATTCACCCAGGTGCCGACGATGGGTACGCCAATCTTTTGGTGCAGCACCATGATGTCCTCTTTGAAGTGCTTCAGAAAATTATCCATCTCACCCTTATTGATCGTGTAAATACGAATCTGTGATATCATTTTATTTGCCCTCCAGTTTGCTTATGTTTCCCACCGCTCAGACGGTACACCATGGAAACTATCCGAGTGCGTCGCCAACAGTCAACCAAATCTGATCGCGCCGTTCACGAATAGAGTTTTTTGCACAGGGAAGCCTGTGGGGTCGGGTTTTCTATTCTTGACAATATTGGTTCAGGAAGAAGAGAGAGGAAGTTTGAGGATCATGCATGAGTCGGGGCACTAGCGGGCCTTAGCCGTCAGACCGTGATTCGACAACTCTCGGATTTATCCAGTTCTTATACAAATCCTTTGCTCTAAATTTATTTCCACGGGCTTTCAGACAGCCGTAACTCGATAGTCTCGCTTCCCCGGCGCAAGTATGTTTTGCTCAGCGGGTGAAGATCGGCCGGATACGTTATCTGTTATTGGCGACGCTTCTGCTGCCAATCGCCTGCAGTGTGCGCACGGTGGCTCCGCAGGATGGAGTAGGTGGTCTCGGCGGCACGTCCTGGCAGCTAATCAAGTTCCAAAGCAGTGACGACAAGATACTGACCCCCGACGACCCGGCGAAGTACACGATCGCCTTCGGGGCTGATGGGAATATAAGCGCGCGGATCGACTGCAACCGTGGGCGCGGATCGTGGAAATCTTCGGGACCGAACCAACTCCAGTTTGGCTCGCTCGCGCTGACTCGCGCGATGTGCCCACCCGGCTCCCTCCATGATCGCATGGTCAAGGACTGGGAGTTTGTGCGGTCGTATACATTGAAGGATGGTCATCTCTTTCTGGCACTCATGGCGGATGGAGGCATTTACGAGTTTGAGCCGATCCGTTGAGGATCGTTTAACCGATGATCACGCCGCGCGCATCTTGAGCAACGTCGGAATATCTATTTTTTCCTGATACCGTCGCAGTCCATTTTCTTCTCGCTGCACGCCGAGCATGCGGAAGCTTGAGTGCGGAAGCTTGAGGGTCGAGTCTATTGATTCTTATTTTTGCCCTGCTCTCGTCGTTGCGATCACGGAATGCTCGGCAGGTCACTCGCTATGCCTTGGAGCCAACCACGATTCGAAAGTCGGAAAACAGCCAAGGTAGAAAAGTTGGCTTTGATAGATCTGAACTCTCAGCCGGGCTCTTTATGCCCGCTCTGAAACATAATTCATTGCTAAGAGAGATCCTATCGGCCGATCAAGATCAGGATTCCCGCCAGCAGTGCGAGTATTCCCATGACCTTGTTCGGGATAACAAAGCGCACGATCAGTGGTAGCCCCTGCAAAATTAGCCAGACTGCAAGCAATATCATTCCTACTGACATGCTTTTCCTCCTTCTTTTGTTGGACGAAACAAAAGTGACAGACTAATTGTTCTTCTCCGTGATTTGCATCTAGCCGATTTTATGGGAGAGCAGAGTTTTTAGCGTCAGGTCTTGCAATTACACGCCCCGCGGATGCGCCAAAACGGCGTCGTGGTAGAGCGAGTGCTCGCCACGATCCGACGACGGGTGACAACTCGTACGTCGGCGCAGGCCGAGAGGATTTGCAACCACTTCTCTAAGCCTTTTTGGAGAACGTCCATAGTCTGGGCAGGCGTCCGACTACGTTAAAACAAATCGGCCACAGCAAATAGAAGAGAACCACCAGAAACAAGACTTCCAAACCCTCGCTGAACGCATACATACCGCTGGAGGCGTTTTGCCGATCGATGATTTGCGCTGTGGAAATTCCAGTGGTGGCGGCTTCGGTCATGATCATGAGGTCGCGCTTCAATACCATGCTTAGAAAAGCGCCAACCCACACGACCAGGAAAAAACATAGTTCATACGGGACACGCAGATAAGTTTTTAGTTTACCGACAAATTGTTGGTACAAATCCGCAGGCGCCGGCGCGTTGTCGCTCAGCACGGTCAGGACAATCAATCCAAACGGGCCAAGCATGGCCAAGGGCAACCATCCATACGATCGTTTCTTGGACTTGATCAGAAAAAAACAGGTCAGAAGCCACAAGCCCATAGTCACCAACCCCTCCTGGGTCAACAGCCAAAAGTTTCGTTCGTAATTGGCAGTGCGCACGGCGATTTCGGGATTGATGGAATTAATCAACATCCCGGCCAACACAGTGACCGCGGGGATCATAAGTAAGGACACGATCGCGAGAACGTAGGGTCGCTTGAACATACGGAGTGAGGATGCCCACAAGGGCAGACTTTTACAAACTCTCTTGGTCAGGTCCGAGAGCGGGTAAGCTCGTTGGCCACTTTCTTGACAGAGCTGAAACAGTGGGCGCGCTCAAGGGGAACTTCTTTGACGTGAAGCGTCTCGTGAGTTCAAGTCGTCCATGAGGGCTATGGAGCGTAGGGCGTTGTTGACGAGACGGACAAACCTCGGGGTGGCGTTGGGGTCGTGGCTGGACAAAAATGCGGCGATTACTCCCAAACCGTATCGACCCAATCGCCATCTCGAATGAGTTCATCGGCGGTGATGAGCGGACAGCGGAGCTGTCGCGCCGTCGCGACGATAGCTCTGTCCGCCGGGTCGCGGATTGCCATCAGCGACACCGATTCGAGTAAAACTTCCAACGTATAGGCCTGGACTTGAAAGTTCGGGGAACGTTCGAGCTCTTCGGCCCAGCGACGAAACGGCACGTCCAAGCGAACAATTTTTCTTTCCACGAGTCGGTTGATTTCTTCCAGAACGACAATCGGCACGATGATGGAGTGTTTGCCCTGATCCGTCTCTTGCAAGATTCGGCATGCCTGGTTTCCCAGCCGTCGTTTACGGTTTGATGACCAGAAAACCAGCGGGTGCGTATCGGTCACGTAAATCACTTGAGTGCGGCAATGACTCCTTGGAGGGACTGCTCCCTTTCTTTCCTAAGATCTTGGAGCGCTTGGTCCAGATCTCCCGTCAAAGTCATGCTGCCCTGCAGTTTCAACGGCGATTGCCTTGAGCGGCTTCGGTAGTGGGCGAGTTCTTCTTCAACCCTGCCATGCCACTCGGGATCGACGAGCAGCGCCTTGACCTTCGACCGTTGCGCAATCGCGATGGGCCCCTTTCCCTTGTCGACTTCCGCCACCAACGTACTCAGCTTGGCACGCGCTTCGGTGAGTGATAATTGCTTCATGGCGACTCCTCGTACTGTACATTTAAATGTACAGGAGCGGTTGCTCCCGGTCAATCGGTTACTGCCGCGTCGCAGATCTATTTTCTTGTTTCGATGTTCAAATGGTAGCGCGTGCCCTTGAGCGCGCCGGTGCGGGTGAGGACGCCTTTGTCGACGAGGTCTTGAAGATCGCGCGTGGCCGTGGCGCGGGCGGCGCCGGTGATCGAAATGTAATTCTCAGCGCTGAGCCCTCCTTTGAAACCTTCGATTCCTTCGCGGAAGATTCGGCTGAGGGCTTTCTCCTGCCGCTCATTGAGTTGGTTCTTGACCCTATCGTAGAGCTTGGTTTTCTGGATCAGAAATTCGCTCATGCGCCGGGTTGTATCCTGCGCTCGCAAAATGGTTTCGGCGCAATACACAAGCCACGCGGTGATTTCGTTGTCCTTGCTGCTGCGGTGTAGCGCGTCGTAATAAGAATTTCTCTCCTTCTGGATCGTCTGTGAAAGCGCGATCAAGGTTGGCTGACCGAGGGTCTGCGACAGGACCTTTTCGGCCAGGGCGCGGGCAATGCGTCCGTTGCCGTCTTCAAACGGGTGGATGGTGGCAAAATACAGGTGCGCGATGCCGGCGCGCGTTAGCGCTTGCAATGCTGTCCTGCCGCCCGGCGCGGTATCGTTGAACCACGTGACAAACCCTGCCATTTCCTTTTCCACGACGGTGGATGGGGGTGCTTCGAAATGAATCGTCGGATTGCCGATCGGACCGGAAATAATCTGCATTGGCTCAGCGTCCGTTCTATAGGCGCCCACGGTTTTTAAATCGCGCCTGCCGGCCGTAAGCATGCCGTGCCATCGGAACATGGTTTCATGCGTGAGCGGCTCACCAAAGGTTTTGTAGAGATCGATCATCATGTCGGCGATACCCTGCTCGGCCGGCGGAACTCTGCGCGCATCGGCAGCGAGACCGAAATTGCGCCGGATGGATGATTGGACGCTCTCGCGATTGAGAAGCTCGCCTTCGATCTCCGAAGTCTTGAGCACCTCGGTGCTGATCAGGTCGACGGTCAATGAGCTCTTGTCGTCGTCACTGAGGTGAAGAAGTACCCCCTGCAGAAGGCCGCCTTGAAGTAGAAACTTAGACTCCAGCGCCTCAACGGCGGCTTTGTCGTAGCGGAACTTAGGCCAATCTTCCTGCTGCCAATTCCAAGTTTTTTCAGAATTCATGAGCTATAAACTGTGCGAATATAGCTCACATTGTATCAATATTTGATCTATAAATCCACAAGCGGGCGAAAGCTGACCATGGACTCGGCGTGATCCATAAAATGCCAATATATTAATCATTAGGATGGGAATTTTGATGCATATAGAAGAAATCGCGAGTTCAAATCGCTCAAATGGTTCGACCAGAGCTCACCATGAGCTGGGATTTCTATCGCTTCGCTCGGTTCAAGCCGTCCAAGAGTCCAAAACCCGACACCTACTCGGCAAGAGACCAGGGGAATTTATAGCAGAACGCCGTCGGGGCTCTCTCTTTTCCGCGCATCCCATTTTCCATTTTATTGTTGTAACAGAATTGTTTTTAAGCGGGCGATGGTCTCCGGCGGTTGTGCCATGACCTCTTTGACGATGACTTCCAACTCTTCGCCGCTGATCGGGTCGAGCTCGAAGTTTTTTTTCTTGACGTCTTCCAGAAAAGCCGGGTCCTTGACCATCTTTCCAAAGGCTTCGCGCAGCATCTTCACCCGATCCGGTGGCGTCCCGGGGGAAGTGAATATCGGCCTGCCTAGAGTTCCGTTGGCGAGGATCACGCTTGCCAGGCGCCGACCCCCCTCGGGTATCTTATAACCGTCCATCACCTCGTACAGCGTCGGCACATCGGCCAAGCGCGGATCGCGTTTCAAACCTGTTTGATAGACGTTGCGAACGAAGCCTTTCTTTTTCCATGCAATATAAGGCTCGCGCGCGAAAAACGTTTCGATCGTAAAGGTCCGGCACTGTATCTCGCCTCGCTCAATGCCGAGATCGAGCTCCGGCCCGCCCGGATATCCCAGCACGGAGTGGATCTTGAGGGGCGGCATGATTTCTTCGAGAAGCCGCGCCAGCATAAAGTCTGTGCCGGAAGTGCCGGTGCTGCCGCAGCGCGGCGGCTCTTTGGCCTTGCGTATGTCGTCGATGGATTTGTAGGGCGCGTCCGCGCGCATGGTCATCTGGGATTCACTCTTGACCGGTGAGCCAATCCAGACAAACTTTGCCCAGTCATATTTGACCTCCGGCCGCCCCGCGAGCTGGTCCATGTACACTCCAGGTAAGATGGATCCGATGATCGTCAGGCCGTCGGGCTTGGCCACATTGTACATGTAATTGGTGGCAATCTTGTGGCCGGCTCCAGGCATGTTCTGAGTGAGCGCATCCGGATTGCCTGGGATGTGCCTCGGCAAATGGGCGGCAACCGTGCGCGCCCAGATATCATAAAGAGAACCTGCAGTGGTTCCGACCACGACTTTGAGGGTCTTTCCTTTATAGAAGGACTCGCTTTGCGCGTGGCCCAGGGAAACCGAGGCAACGTTTAGAGCGACGAGGAGCATGAGAAAATATTCGCCTGCGAGAGTCTGTTTTTTCATAACACCTCCCTGCTCTGAACATGTTTTTGAATTCAACTCCGAGGTCAAACGAGCTTGGCCAGTCACTACAGCGGGTCAAATCCGCTTTTAGCTCTTATTTTCCCCATAGCGAGGTGAAAAAGCCCTCGTTGATCAACTCCTGCACCAAGCTGTTGTCATAGAACTGCTCCAGCTTTGCTTGCTTGGCCTTGGGATTTTTCTTGCCGATCTCATCCGCGGTTACCTGAAAGGCCTCGCGCTTGACCAGAGGGATCTTCTCAACGAAATCGTAGGCGTATTGCATCGTGCCCTCGAGCATTGCCGGATCCGTGACCTTGGTGTAACGGGAAACGATCGCCTTCGACTCCTCTTTGCGGGTATGCATGAAATGAACGGCCTTGCCGTAAGCGCGAACGAATGCCTTTGCCTGAGATCTGCGTTCGCGCAGGAATTTACCCGTTGTCGTCAGGCCTTGATGCACAAAGGGGATCCCCTCCTTGGCTAGATTGGCCAGCATCTTCATCCCAGCCTGTTGCGCCACCAAGCCCATGGGATAGGACATGGCCGCGGCGTAAATGGATTTATTCGACAAGCCCGCGGCCAACTCCGGCAATCCACCGATCTGGATGATCGGCACGTCGCGCACCGGCTCCAGACCATATTTTTTCAGAAACATCTGCATCGCGAAATCCGTAGTCGCGCCAAAGCGCGTAACTCCCACGGGCTTGCCTCTCAAGTCTTGAACAGTCTTGATCTCTGGCGCGGCGATCACGTACAGCGCGACGAAATTGACAATCGCGCCGACCGCCACGAGATCGCCGCCCTGAAGGCCGGTGTCGACGATCGCTTGACTGTTCGCGGTAGAGATCGCGACTTCGCCTGCCATCATCGCCTGCGCCATGGTCGATGAGGCGGCGATATAAACGAGACTCGCGTCCAATCCCTCCTGCTTGAAGTAGCCGGCGTCCTTGATGATCCAGAAGGGGGCCTGTATCGCGGTGATGCCGGAATAGCCGACCACGAGCTTTTGCGCCTGAGCCACGCCGGGAAGAAGAATCAGGACAAAGCCAAGAGCAATAACTCTGCAAGGCATTGCTTTCATAATCGCCTCCGTGTCAGTGAATAAAAGCGTTCAAAGTTCAAGGTTCAACGTTCAAAGTCGACAGATCGGAATTCCTCCTTGAACCTGGAACATTGAACCTTGAACGAACCGCAGTCCGAGAGTTGGTCGCGATATACTCACCCGATGTTGAGGGCGCCGCCACCGTCGACGAGAAGTGCCACTCCGGTGATAAAGTTGGCTTCATCGGAGGCGAGGAACAGCGCCGCATTGGCCACGTCCCAAGCCGTACCCATTTTGCGCCGTAGCGGTACGCGGGCATCGCGCTCCGTCGCGACCTCGGCGCGGCTCTTGCCGCTCACGCGGGCGCGCGTGTCGACCGCCATCGGCGTGTCGATCAGGCCGGGCAGGATCACGTTAGCGCGAATACCAAACTCGGCGTTCTGGATGGCGACTTGCTTGGTAAACGCGATCAGCGCCGCTTTGGTCGCCTTGTAGGCGACGAAGGGATAGTTTTCCAGTGCGGCAAGCGAAGAGATCATGGTGATGGCGCCGGCACGCTGCCGTCGCATGATTGGCATGACGTGCTTGCAAGCCATGATGGCGCCGCGCAGGTTGATCGCGCTGATACGGTCGAAAGCCTCTTCGGTGAACTCGAGCAGCGGCGCATCGCCGCCGGCGATGCTGACGCCGACGTTGTAATGCAGAATGTCGATGTGGCCCCAGCGCTGCTGCGCCGCCGCCATGGCGGCGGCAAGGGTCGATTCCTTGAGTGACGTCGGCCTCGAAGGCGATGCAATCGCCGCCGCTCTGCTTGACCATCGACGCGGTCTCCTCGGCGGATCGGAGCTCACGATCGACAGCCATAACCTTGGCGCCTTCCTGGGTAAATCGCAGCACCGTGGCGCGCCCGTTGCCCAGACCTTCGCCCGGGCCCTGACCGGCGCCGATGACAACGGCGGTTTTTCCTCCTAGACGCATGGGGGAATCAGAGGAGAACGTTCAAGTCGTTCCAACCGTTCAACCGCTTTCTCCGTTCAAGCCGTTTATGAGTTCAGCGGGTTCCAATCATTGAAATCAATTCCACAGACGTTGATGGAGAGCTGCTTGATCTCAGACCGAACTGGGAATCGGAATGTTGTAAAGTCTAGCGACGTTTTCCCGCACCAGTTTGGCGCGCAGCGGGGCGGGGAGGTCGCCTAGATCGCGAGCGACAACGTGACGAGAATTGGGCCAGGTCGAGTTGCCGTGCGGGAAGTCGTTGGACCACATGCAGTTGTCGGTGCCCCACCACGACAGGATATGACCGCCGACGGCGTCGTTGAAGAAAGTGGTGTAGATCTGGTTATGGAAGTATTCGCTGGGGAGTTTTTTGATCGCCAGGCCCTCGCGCTTGGCGCCGTGGCGTTTGAAGTAGTAATCCCACTGCTCCAATACAAACGGAATCCAGCCGAGCTCGTTCTCGACGAGGACAACTTTGAGCTTGGGGAAACGCTCGAGCACGCCGGAATAGATCAGTTCGTAGAGGCTATCGACCGACTGAAAGAGTTTCATGTTGACGCTATTGTGCTCCGCAGTCATGCCGGTTGGCGTATCTCCGAGACCGACCGAACGGCTACGGCTGTAGCCGTGCCCGCTCAAGATGTGCAAGTTGACCGGCATCTCGAGATCCTGAGAGGCGGCCCAGAACTTGTCATAGTGCGATGAGGAAAAAGGTAATTCCGGCGGCGGCACCTGCCAGATCACCGAGCCACGCATGCCAGCCTTGCGGCAGCGCTCCAGCTCTTTCACGGCGCCGTCGATGTCGTGCATCGATAACATCGAAATGCCGATCAGCCGGTCGGGCGCGGCGCTGCAGTAGTCGATGAGCCAATCGTTGTAAACTCGGCAGCAAGCCGCCTCCAACTCGTGATCGTCGAGGCTCAAGCACTTCAAGCCATGGGTCGGATAGAGCACCTCGGCGCTGACGCCGTCGGCGGCCATCTCGGAAACGCGCTTGTTCTTGTCCTGGGCGCCGCCGGGTGTGTCGTTGGGCCTTTGTCCGCCAAAATCGGGAGCGCGGTCCTGAAAAGCCTTCGGCAGTTGTTTCTGCCAAAGACCCGCGGGCTCGATGACGTGAGAATCCGATGAAATCAACATTTCATTGATAACGGCGTTGGTCTCTTTACCATAGGTTCGTTCAATAATGGCCATCGTTTCGGCTCCTTTGTATTGTGAAAATTGCGCGAGCTGCTGTCGCGCGGATTTCTAAAAAAACCGCTCACAGCCATACTAGATGAAATAACGCAGCCGGGGGTCAAGGTGCAAGGGTGTGGAGTATGAGGGATGCTTGATGAGCCGAAAGCTCTACCCTTTGGCAAAAACAGCAAGCCTACCTACGTTCTCTTCCCTGGCGCAGTCGGTCGGCTACTTCTTCGTAAACTTCTCGCTGGTGGCCGATGGCGAAAATCCTTAGCACGCGGGCTTTGCGATCGAGTTCGTAAACAATGCGAAACCGCCTGACTTTGATCCGCCACAGGCCGGTCAATTCTCCGATGAGCGGCGCACCGACGAAGGGATCGGCGCTTAAAGATCGAAGCGCTTCCTTGATGCCGCGCTTTAATTCCGGAGTTAAGTGGCGTACGACCTCAGCCACATGAGGAGGAATCTCGGGCCGATAGCCGGCCATTATTTCTTCCGACGTTTACGCGCAACGAGAGATTCGCCAAAGACGGTTTCGAAGGAGTCTCCTTGCCGACCTTTGGCGTAGAAACGTTTACTCTGAGCGATCTGCCTCATCGATGCGGGATCGCTCAAGACATCCAACGTCTCTTTCAATCGCTCGTATTCGGTGTAATTCACCAGCACGGCAGCAGGTTTCCCGTTGCGCGTGACGACGATCTCATCGTCACGCTCCTCGACACCGGAGACGAGCTCTGGCAATCGTGTTTTCACCTCTGAGATAGGGATCGTTTTGGACATGCTAGCGGTCCTTCGACGACTCGACCAAAATTCTGGTCAACTGAAGTTACGCTACGCAGCGGCGCTCGTCAAGAAGCTCGACCTGTTGTGCGAGTCGGACCGCACACCTCAAGAGGCGCTTTCTATCGTCCGGACATTCACGACGCGGCGATCGTTAAGTTTTTCATCGCTTGGCTCGGTCTGCAGGTGGGCTTCCAGGCGCGCCAGGGCTTTACGGATCTCAGCTAAGTCATTGACCTCGTCGGTCGCCACCGACTGAAGGTTGTTGACGATGACGCCGACAAAAAAATTGAGAGCGACGAAAGTGCCGAGCAGAATAAACGTCACAAAATAGATCCACGCCGCGGGCATGTGCGGCAGCACTTCGTCCATCACGGTCACCCAGCCCTCAAGGGTAATCACGCCAAATAGTGTGAGCACGCTTTGATGCAGGGTGCCGAAGTATCGAGGTGCAAAGGCCCCGAACAACGACGTGCCGATGGCGCCGTAAACATAGATCAGAAGCCCAAGCAAGGCTGCGATGTGACCCAACGACGGCAGGCTAGGCAGCAAGGCGGCGACGACTTTTTGCAGATCAGGGATGACGCTGATGGCCCGCAGCACGCGGATGATGCGGAACAGGCGCGCGACCGTGAAAAATTCCGATGCGGGCAGAAAGCCGAGCGCGACGATAACAAGATCGAAGATGTTCCAGCCGCTGCGAAAAAACGCCGGCGGTGGACTGGCTCCAAGAAAGCGCAGCGCCAGCTCCGCTGTGAACAGGTACAGAACAATACGGTCAGCGGTTTGAAGGACATCCCCATAAACGGCTCTGACCTCGGGGTAAGTGTCCAGGCCGACGACGATCGCATTGACCAAGATCAGGGCCGTTACGGTGTGGCGGAATTGCGGAGATTCGACTATCGAAGCGATGCTGCGTGCCGCGACTTCCCAACGCATGAGCCTATTCTCCTTCTTCGCGCATGAAATTTACTACGTTATGAATCGATTAAAGTCTAGATTGATCGCCATGCCCAACTGCGAACTGCAGTGATGGAGTAGGCCGAGTCGCTGCACACATCGAAAGGTCGGCTTCCATCTGAGATGATCATGAGTACCCAACAAGCGCGCGGGGACATTTCGGCAGCCGTCGACATTCTGTCATCAATCTTCGCTATTCCAGGCCGGATCAAATAACAGAAGTCTCTAGCTATCTGAATCTAACGATATAATATTGTGGATATCGACACCGTCCGGCACTTCTCTTGCGACTTTCGAATCCAATAATCAAGTATTAGGAGGGATACCGATATGAGCGGAGCGACTCCACAAAGCGCGCAGCAGGAAAAAGGCGTTTCCCAAACGGCAAAAGCTTTTGCGGCTCAAAGTCCCACGTCAGGTCTGGCGCCATTGACAATTCGGCGCCGCATCCCCGGACCGCAGGATGTGCAGATCGACATTTTGTACTGCGGGGTGTGTCATTCGGATTTGCACCAGGTGCGCAACGAGTGGCAGAAAGCGATGCCGACAACTTATCCGTGCGTCCCGGGCCACGAGATTGTCGGCCGGGTCGTTAAAACCGGGAGTGCAGTAACGAAGTTGAAAGCCGGCGACCTCGCCGCGGTCGGCTGCATGGTGGACTCCTGCCGCGCGTGCGCCTCATGCCGCGCCGGTGAAGAGCAGTATTGCGATAGCTTTCCCACGCTCACCTACAATGGGGAAGACAAACACCTGGGCGGTGTAACTTATGGAGGGTATTCCGAGAGCGTCGTGGTCGATGAAGCGTTTGTCTTGCGGGCTTCGGAGAAATTGGATCTCGCCGGGACGGCGCCGCTGCTGTGCGCCGGTATCACGACATACTCGCCGCTACGCCACTGGAAGGTCGGCAAAGGCCAGAAGGTCGGCATCGTGGGACTCGGCGGGTTGGGTCACATGGGAGTGAAGTTCGCAAACGCTTTCGGCGCGGAAGTCGTGCTCTTCACGACTTCGCCGAACAAGATCGAAGACGGGCGGCGGCTTGGCGCGCACGAAGTCGTGGTGTCAAAAAATGCCGCGGAGATGAAGAAACATGGGCTGAGCTTTGACTTTATCTTGGATACGGTTTCGGCGGAGCACGATTTAAACGCCTATCTCGAGTTGTTGAAGCGCGACGGCACACTGACCATGGTCGGTGCGCCGGAAAAACCGCTGCCGATCGAAATCTTTGGCCTGCTGCCGAAGCGGCGGCAGATCGCTGGCTCCAGCATTGGTGGCACCCGCGAGACCCAGGAGATGCTCGACTTCTGTGCCGAGCACAATATCACCTCGGACGTGGAAGTGATCCGGGTTGAGCAGATCAACGAAGCCTACGAGCGTCTCCTCAAAAGTGATGTGAAATACCGCTTTGTCATCGATATGGCTTCGTTGAAGTAGAAATTGTAGGCGTGGGCGGATCGCACAGACGACATCGAGCGTTCAAATCGTTCAAATGGTTCGACCAGAGCTCACCATGAGCAGCTCGAACTTCGCTCATCCAGCTTGTCGAAGGATTCGCTCCGTTCAAGCCGTTTGAGTCCAGCGGTTCCGTTCGTTCAAACTGTTCAAGTCGTTCGATCGGTGGGTTTTGAGGCGCTCACCCCGCACGCATCTTGAGCAGGGTCGGAATGTCCATCGTTTCCAGATACAGACACAGTTTTTTTTCTTTACGCTGCACGGCGAGCATGGCCATGCGGTCGGCGAGCTCGTTGCCTTCGGTGCCGACGTGGGCGGCGACGTGGGTGAGGGTCAATTCTTTTTTAATACGTCGGTAGATCGCGTAGCAGTCCTGGATGATTTCCAGGTTCTTGATCTCGCCGCCGGGTTTTTTCCAGCCTTTCTTTTCCCAGCTCGGCGCCCAGCTGCGAATGCAGTTGATCGCGTACGCCGAGTCGCTGCACACCTCGACGGTGTTGCCGGTTTTGATTTCCGCTTCGGCCATGCGCAAGGCGTGATAGAGCGCGTTCAGTTCGGCGGTGTTGTTGGTTCCCCTGGGGTGGTACAGGCCGTACCACAATTCCGCAAGTTTACCGGCTCGATACACCACGATGCCAGAGCCGGCATTGCCGGGGTTGGGTTCACAGGCGCCGTCGCAATAAATGCTGACATCGAACTGATGAGCGGTATGCCTCGCGGCGCGTTCGCTGTCGGCTGCCCGTGTTTTTAGCGCGCTCGGAGTTTTGGCCGAAATGCTTCCGGCGCCGCCACGAGCAAACGCCTCCTCCGCTTCCGAGCGGGTCGGGAAGGCCTTGAAGCGCGCGCCGGCGTATCCGGTTACGGCCCGCTGAGCGGTCGCCCAATCCGTAAATACGCCGGTCTGCCGTCCTGACCATACCACGTAAAATTTTTGCGCCATGCCGAGTCGATCTGGTTCCTTTAAATATTGGCGCCTGTCCAGTCGGTTGGAATCATGCGGAGCGCAAGCGTCGTTCTGCCGGCACAAAACGAATCTCGACGCGCTGATTTAGCGCCGCGGCGATTCGGTTGAGCATCGCCAGGGAATGACCCTCGTAGCTGGCGTCTTCGAGACGACAAATGACTGACGCTGTGGTTCCGATGAGTTGTGCCAATTGACGTTGGCTTAGCCGGTTCGCAATTCTCAGTGCGGTTAGCTTTCGAGCGACGTGGTCGTTCGATCGTGCTTGCTCCAAAGCCGCGAGTCGGCGCGGCTTGCCTGCATAATAGCGACGGTGGAGAATTTCAACGGCATCCGCTGTCGCTTTCCTCTTTGTTTTTGCCATGATTTCTACTCCTTGTACGTGTATCGATCCGGGTCGAGTTCAAAATTCAATTTTCTTCGGATCGCTAGCTCAATATCGTGTTGAGGTACTTCACTTTCTTTTACCAGACCGTGCGCCAGTACCGCTGCAATCCGACCATGGAAGAAGTATAGCATTCGATAATTCGTGGTTCTGAGTCGAACCCGTAGTTCATAAATCCCATCTCGTAAGAAGTCGGCCTCTGGGCGTCGAAGTTCATGACCCAAATCACGCAACCGTTCGATTCGAACCCGACATTTGTCCAGAGCTTTCATAGGCAGCGAATCTAACCAATCGAGCACCGGGACCGTGTCCGGGTCATCTTGGTAAAAGACAACGGTTGTCTTTGGCATAGTCTCAGAAAGTTATGTTCGCATTATTGCGAACGCCAGTCAATAGTGAAACGCTCCGGTCCAGGAGCATCTACTGATAGCAAGTAGTGTCAAATCTTTGAGTTTGGTATTTTGTTGACGCTTTTCTCTTGAGACAATTGATTACGGCGATTGTCGCTAACACCTTCCCCGAATTTCTAAGAGTTGAGAAGCGCCATGGCTTTGACCTTTATCTGTCCGTCCGGGTTGTCGTGAGGATAATGTGCCGACTTAGAAGTTCGCTACATAATTCATCCGTCATTCCGGGCAACCCCGGATCACAGTCCGGGGTAGCGCGACCCGGAATCCAGAAAAATCGCGAACCTGGATGCCTGCTGGCTTTCGACGGCACGACGATGTGACCTCCGACTTGTTTTGCGAACTTCTGGGCCGGGACACTAGTTGGTCGCAAACGGAAAGCGTTCTTGCTGGTGAAGCTCGTGAAATTTTGCGTCGCCCGGACGCGTGACTCAGGTGCCTCAGAAGGTTTGGTAGCGCTCACGCCCTTCCGGCGCAGGTTCGGCAAAGGCGGCAAACTCCAGCTGATCGTCGAACGGGTGCGATAGGATATTCAGCAGCGTCTCGAAAGGCGCGTAATCGTCGCGCTCCACTGCAGCGCTCAAGGCTTCTTCGACTCGATGATTGCGCGGAATGAACGCGGGATTAACACGCCGCATCGCCTGCGCGCGCGCCAAAGGCGCCACCGCCTCGCGCGCAAGGCGCGCGCGCCAGTGTCCACTCCAGAGATCGTAGGCCGACGGATCGGCAAACAGCGCGCGAATTGGTTGCTCCTCGCCCAAGGCCGCATCGGCAAGGTAGCGGAAAGCCAACGTGTAGTCGACGTTCTTGCCATCCATTGCGGCGAGCAAACCGGTGGCGAGGTTGAGATCGGCCTCGTCCTCACTGACCAGCCCGAGCTTGGCGCGCATGCCCTTCAGCCAGTGGCGTTCGTATTGTTCTGGAAAGGCATTGATCACTCCGGTGGCGTGCGCGATGGCGCGCTTTTCATCGGCATCGATCAGCGGGACCAGCGTCTCCGCAAACCGCGCAAGGTTCCAATGCGCGATCCTGGGCTGATTGGCGTAGGCATAGCGACCCCGAGTGTCGATGGAGCTGAAGACTGTCGCCGGATCATAATGATCCATGAAGGCGCATGGGCCGTAGTCGATCGTCTCACCGGAGATCGCCATATTGTCGGTGTTCATCACGCCATGGATGAAGCCCACGTGCATCCAGCTGGCAATGAGCGCTGCTTGGCTGTCGCACACGCGCTCGAGCAATCCCACGTAGGGGTTCGCGTGGCCCTCCAGGTCAGGGTAGTGACGATCGATGACGTAATCGGCCAGGCGACGCACCTTGGCCTGCTCACCGCGGGAGGCGAACAATTGGAAGGTGCCGACACGGATGTGGCTGGCAGCAACCCGCGTCAAAACGGCGCCCGGCAGCGCACCCTCCTCGCGAAAGACAGGCTCGCCAGTAACGACTGCGGCAAGCGCCCGGGTCGTTGGGATCCCGAGCGCGTGCATCGCTTCGCCGATCAGGTATTCACGCAGCACGGGACCGAGCGCTGCCCGGCCGTCGCCGTTGCGCGAAAAGGGAGTGGGACCCGAGCCTTTGAGCTGAATGTCACGACGACGTCCGTTGCGGTCGATCACCTCGCCCAAGAGCAGCGCCCGGCCGTCGCCAAGTTGGGGCGCGAAGCCACCGAACTGGTGGCCGGCGTACGCTTGGGCCAATGGCAGCGCTCCCTCGGGTATCTCAGTACCGGCAAAGATCCTCGCGCCTCCATCGGAATCGAGAGCACCGGCATTCAAGCCCCAATTCTTCAGCCAACTCACGGTTGAGCTTGACCAAGCTAGGCCGCGCCACTTGCGCCGCCTTCCAGGGCACGTAGAAGCCCTCGAGTTCGCGCGCATAGGTATTGTCGAAGGCGAATCGCGCGGCGGCGGGGTGGTTAGGGACGTGCGTCATCGTGTGACTTCCTTGGTCAGGGGGATGAATCCGCCGCTATCATTCTTCCCGATATCGATCGAAATAACTATACCTGTCCAGAAGAGGCTCAGTAAGTTTTAGAAAACCCTCTCGTGACAGAATCACTTACGGCGTAGCCGTTGAATTGTTGAAAAACTTTTTTATAGCTCAAATTGTGGCATGCATTTGATGCATAAAGCCGCAGTTTATCGCTCATCATCGGATTCCGAGGCGGCCAACCTAGTCAGCCCAGCGCCTACCCAATCTTTTCGGCCGATAAAACTCAATGGCGTTTTTGTAGAAAACATTCGCCGCCTTTTCTTCTCCCAATATTCCCAGAACCAGCGTGTAATCGTCATCTTGATAAGGCCTTGGTGCGCGTGTGGACGGCAGGTCGGTGCCGAACATGAGCGCCCGCGGATTGGCCGCATAGAGGTCAGTCAGCGCGGGGCGCACATCAAAGTCTACTCGTCCGAAGCCGGTGGCCTTCACCCGCACACCTTTTTCCGCAAGTTTGAGCAGCGTTGGAAAACCTGCTTTAGACAGACCGAGATGGTCGATGCTGACCGCCGGCAACGCGACAAGAGTCTCAAACAGATCGGCCAGCTCGGTGGAATCGACATACAACTCGGTGTGCCAGCCCACCAATTCATGAACGCGCCGCGCAAAGTTTTCCAGGTGGTGGATTTCTTCCGAACCGCCGCGCTTGACGTTGAAACGGACGGCGCGAACCCCTGCGCTGTTGAGTTCCCGTAACTCCTGATCCGAGACGGTCTGCGGCACTTGCGTGACTCCGACAAAGGTCGGGCCAAGCACTTTCAAAGCATGGAAGAGATACGATTGATCGAAAGCTTGGAAGGAGCCGGACACCACCGCGCCGCCGCAAAGGTCGACCGCTTTCAAGCGCTCCAAATAATCCTCGCTGGTAAACGCGTCGGGCATGAATCCTTGATTGGACACGACGGGAAAGTTCTTGTCGATGATATGAAAATGGCAATCAAAATACTTTGCGATTGAGTTCAACGAATTCTCCTCTCAAATTTTCGCAACCGTTGCCGATAAAGGAACAGCGCTACTCGTGTCCTGTATCAGAAATTCCTTGCAAAAGTCATAGGTGTTTCAGTCGTCATTCCCGTGAAAACGAGAAGGTGGATTCCGGGTCGCCCCGGGCCTTCGCGGGGGTTGCCCGGAATGACGTTCTACTTATGTGGCGAACTTAATTTCTCTACCGTAGCTCATGGAAAACATAATTTAGGGCGGGTATAGCAATCTTAGCATTCAATTCGGTATTCCTTCACGCGCATCCACCCCGTGCAAGACATCACCGGCGGCGCCGCGGCACGGCCTTACGGCCATAGCTTCTTGCTCGCTAGTTCCGCCCCCTCCACCAACGCCTTGAGCTTCGCCCACTGGATCGATGGATGGACCTTGGCGCTGAAGGGGCCTTGGGAAAAGCCGCAGTCGGTGCCGGCAAGGACGTTTTCGCGCCCGACGAGTTTGGCAAGCCGCACGATGCGCTGCGCCACCAGCTCGGGATGCTCGATCAAGTTGGTCGCATGGGTGACGACGCCGGGAATGAGCACCGTTCCCTCCGGCGGCTTGATGTCCCGCCACACCTGCCATTCGTGCTCATGGCGCACGTTGGCCGCTTCGAACAGATAGGCACCAGCCTTGACCTTCAGAAATAGTGACTGGATATGCTTGATCGGGATATCCGTGCTGTGCGGCCCATGCCAACTGCCCCAGCAAATGTGGTAGCGGATGCGATCCCGCGGAATGTCAGCGAGCGCGTAGTTAGTCGCTTCGATCCGCGTTTCACAAAATTTCTGGAATTCCTTCAGATCGACGTTGGGCAGCAACTGGTCCCAGCGCGCGGTAATCCATGGATCGTCCAGCTGGACCAGAAAGCCCGCGTCGACAATCGCTTTGTACTCTTGTTTCAGCGCATCCGCGATGGCGTAAAGGTAGGCTTCCTGACTTGGGTAGTACTCGTTGCGGCGGTCCGTCTCCACGGTAATGGGCGCGGCCACCGGCATGAACGCTTCTGCCACGTCTACGCCAGCGAGTGCCGCCGTGAAATTGGCGATATCGATCTGTAGCAGTGTCGGATCGTAGGTGATCGGTCCGGTGCACACCCATTTCGCGCTCGCCGGACGGTGGGATTGCGTAAGGCGGTCATACTCTCGATAGAAGTCGGCGAAGTCCCTGCGATCCTTGCCCCGCGATACGCCGGACTCGCCGGGATTGCCCGGCCGGCGTTCAAATCCGCCAAGCCGTTCATTGATATAAGCTGCAAACCCCGACTTGCCAAACTCTCCATCGCTGACGACGTCGATGCCAACTTCGGCCTGCCTGCGCACGACCTCCGTTACACCTTTGCGCAAACTCTCGGCCAAGCTTTCCCGGTCGTAGGGCTCTTTGTTTACCCTGGCTCGCATGGCATCGATAATTTCCACCGGGCGGATCAGGCTGCCGACGTGGGTCGTGAGAATTTTTTCCGTGCTGCGCTTCATAGTTATGTATCCGCTACCGTATATTGCAAGGAGATTAGACAATCGTCTTCGTGAAGTCTCTACGGTTTCCAGCCCGCTTGGGTCAGCTCGCTGTCGGCTTTCTTTGCAAAGCTGAAATCGTAGGCGCGCTCGATGGGCACTTCCTTGGTGACTTTGAGAACTTCGCGAACAATGTCGAGATCGTTTTTCTGCGTTTCTTCGTCGACCACGCCGTTGGTCGTAAAAGTTTTGATCATGCCGTCGTAAGTACGCGCCGCCAATTCTCTGTCTAACTCGGAAAATTTCATCATGGTATCCATCGCAACCTCGCGGTTCTGCTTGACCAGCCGCAGGGATTTGAGCAGGGCGCGCATGAATCCATGCATCAACTTGGGTTTAGCTTTGATGAATTGGTCGTTGGTCGCCACCGTGCCCCAGGAATTTTTCACTTCTTTGCCCAGATACAAGATCTCTTTCATGCCTTGATCGAGGGCGGCAAAGCGTTCCTCCGAACTCAATAGCCCGGCATCCACGACCCCCGACTGTAGCGCCGCAAGACGCTGGCCCGGCGGCAGCGCGAGAAACGTCAAATCCTTGTTGGCGTCGAGGCCGTACTTTGGCGCAACTTTTTTCAACATGAACGTCGCCACCGCGGCGATGCCGGTGACAGCGATTTTTTTATTCTTGAGATCTTTGAAAGTGCTGTACTGGGGCCGGACCATCAACCACTGTAGCACCTGATCGTTGACGGCCAACACGGTTTTGAGCGGCGCGTTGCCTTGAGTGACGGCGACCAGGGCGCTGCTGCCGGAACCGGTGAAATCCATTTCTCCCGCGAGCACGGCTTGCAGGCCGGTGGTGGAGGCCATAACGACGATATTGAGATCGATCCCTTCCTCCTTCATGTAACCGCGCTCCTTGGCGAGCGGAAAGATGATGAATTGAAACGACTTGGATGGCAGAGTGACGTTGATTTTATCGAGGGCGAATGCCGATTGGCCGGGAAGCAGCAACACACCGATCAGCAGCGACGAGATCATCGGCAGGATGATTCTTTTCATTGTTCAGTCCCTCCTGGAAACAAAATACCGGGCAGGCGCCGAAACCGGTCACGGCCACATTATAAAAGCCAATTTTCTATGTCGAGGGAAATTTTTAGGGTTTAAGGGGGCTGGCTTGGACATTCAAAAAGATCCTAGAGGCGAGGCGCGAGGACAAAATGGAGTGTTGGAGTAATGGAATATTGGAGTATTGGGTCTCAAACCCATCACTCCACCACTCCGTCATGCCATTACTCCAGTCCCGATGAGGCGATTGAGTGTAACGAAGCCTATGAATCTTTTTCAGCGGCCTGCCGCCTCCGAGGCGCCCCGTCTTGAACCAGCTACATAAAAGTTATGAAGTTCTAGAGAGCGGTTTTAGGAGGGTCATTATGGCAACCATCCGTCATCAGGTTTTGATCAACGCGCCGGTGGCGAAAGTGTATGAAGCGCTTTCGACGGCGGACGGAATCAGCACTTGGTGGGACAAACAAACGGCCACCCAAACCGATCGCGGCCTGGTCTTGGAACACAATCCGGGTCCGGAGCACGGAGTGGTGAAATTGAGAGTGGTCGAACAGGTGCCGAACAAGCGGGTTGAATGGGAGTGCATCAGTACCCATCCCAAGAGCAGCCCGGCTTCCGCCTGGACGGGTACACACTTCATTTTCGAGATCGTCGAGCGCGATAACGTCGTGTCGTCCGGCGCCAATCCCGATCAGGTCCGCGCCACGACGTTGGATTTTTCCCAAGACCGCTATGATGAACGGAGTGAATTTTTTGAATCCAACAAGTTGGCTTGGGGGGAGGTATTGCAAAACCTAAAACAGGTAATGGAATCGCAGCGCAGCTAATCAGCGCCGGTCCGGATTCGCCTGCGGCGAACCGCAGAGCCTAATTAAGCTGCGCACTTTGACAACTCGCGAGACCAGAATCGTCGCGTGAAAAACCAACGTCTCGAGGCATTGCCGATCACCGACGGAAAAAATCGATTTGCAGCTCGGGCGCCGGGGGGCGTTTCTCAGCTCGCTCCGCCGATCTGCCGCGCATCATCGGAGCGTACATATCCCGGAGGATTGCCGCGCTTCGACCGCACTTCCAACCAACCGCCGTTAGAACCTACGACGTTGATCCTGGTTCCTCTGTCGACTTGCGAAATGACGTGCGAAGCCGATGACGGATTTTCATATACCGACGTCGCCTTGGTTGTCTCGTAGACTCCCGGTGCCGCTGTGCGTCTTGCCGCCACCGGCTGAGGAAGTGACGCAGTCGTATCCGGTGCGCGCGATGCAGTTCTCATGACAGCCGGAGACCGGCTCGCGTTCGGACGATCTACTGGACGCGTGGCGACAGTTAGCCGCTGCTGTGTTAGCGAAAGTTCTTTCTGGCTTGCCTCGAGTTTAGTCTTCATTTCGGCGAGTTGATTGGCGTTCTCGTTCAGTTGTTGCCGCGTTTGAGCAAGTTGCGCTTCCTGACTTTGAATCATTTGATCCTTTGCTTGGAGCCGCTTTAGGTTGGCCTGCGACGACAGCAATAGCTCGCTGCGTTGTATGTACCCGCCGGCAAAAAAGGCAATCAAAGCCAGAACGAGCAAGGCGGCCGGCCAGATAAACTTTGCAGGGATTGAGGATCTCTTGTGATTATCCGAGCCAATTCTTGGTTCGGACGATGGTTCGCCGCGCCTGAGCCATTTGGGGGCAATTTGCGAAGAGAAATCGGCCTTGCAATAAGGACAATCCGCGGCATCCTCCGCGATGCTGTTGGCACAGTATGGGCAAAGCCGCGTCTGCGCGGTGGATTCTCCGATCATGACCCTTCCTCCTTGGCGAGGAGTTAACCGTATCCTCGTATGCGGCGAGGGACGAGGGGGCTTTTGAATGAGAGCCGTCTGAAACTCCCCCATGCAGCGTCAAGCGCCAAGTCGTTAGACGTTTGGCGAAACAGATTGTGAATCGTCTTAGACTGGACAGCGTGCCGGAGGACGCGAAACGCGGTCTGGCCCGAGTCTGGATTCTACCGGCGCCCGATTCTTGAGGGGAATTGTGATCAAGGGCGCGCGTCTCGTACTCGGCGGGTCTATCGTTATTTCAACACGTTATTCAGCAATCCGGCTAACTTAATGCCAGCCTGTGCAAGTCTTCGTCGGACAATCGAGCGGAGTTTCTCGACATAATCGTCGGAGAGTCCACCGATGGTCCGCTGTTGTACGCGTGCGACCTGACCGCCTTCCTTGAGCAATTACTTAGGGAATCTCTGAACAGCGCGTGCCTGCGCCTTGGCAGCTTCTTCTGTGCGGTTCCTCGGCGGCGCGTTGGTCTCGAGGGACCGCAGAAGCCTACCGGAGATCACCGCTATTTCGTCAATGGCGGCGAGGAACGCAGCTTCGTTGGCTTTCGACGGCTTGTTGAAGCCGCTGACTTTTCTCACGAATTGTAATGAGGCCGCGCGAATCTCTTCCTCGCTCACGGGCGGTTGGAAGTTGAAAAGCGTTTTAATGTTTCTACACATAATCGTTGCCTCGATGTCTCAGAGTCACCCAATACTATGAGGTGCTGCTGGCAGCGTAACAGCCTGGATTTCTAAAGAAAGATTATCATGATAGCCATGGCTGATTCCAAGTGAAGGGTGGAGAGTCAGGCCGGAGTCGGTACTCCGCGCGCTTTTGCTTATTTCAAAGCGATGTTCAGCAACCATGCTAATCTGATCCCCGCCTGAGCAAGTCTGGTTCGAACAATTGGGCGGGCCTTCTCCACATATTCGTCGGTGAGCTCGACCGACGATCCAGTCTCGTAGGCGTGCGACCGCACCAACATTAGCGATTCATTAGTCCACTGTGTGGGATCACCCGATTGCCATTTGAGGCGCTCTTCTTCCGTGAGGTTCGCGGTAAGCCGCTTGGCGACTTCTTCGTCGTTGCCTGTTTCCATTTCCACCAGGTTTGTGTCCCAAAAAAAGTGGAGATTCGTTGTCTGTCCTCTGTAAGCTATGCGAATACCGGTGCCGCCGGCATCCTTGGCTCGACCGGCATGAAGCGGCTGGTGCATGTCACCTACCAAGTGGGCGACGTAGTGTAGCGCGAGTCTCCTCGTCATGATCGGCGCATTCCTATCTGCGACCACCGCTAAAAACCATTTGAGAGCTTCGACCATGCAGTTTCGCTCCGGGCAGTCGCGCGCTTGATCGTAGCCATCGGCATTCTCCGGAATGATGACGTAGTGGAGGGGATCGAAATCTCGTATGCTTCGCCCCTCATGGTCCGGCCAAATCGCGGCGTCCGCCAGCGTCATGCTGCCGGGAAGGATCTTTTCAATCTCCGTGCGCGCCTCGGCGGTGAGATTTGCCTGGGCGATCAAGCCGACGATCCGATGGCCTTTGTCGAACCAAGAAAAAGCCGACGAAAGTGTCAGCAGATGAAAGACGAAAAACGTCGAAAGGAAAGCAGCTGTCAATGGAATGAGCGAGGTTGGCATCATGAAATGTCTATGCCCGACGAACGCGCGATGTCGAGATCAATGCGTCGGAAATCAGCGCGGGGCCGCGTCTTTACTTCCGTGTTGCGATTGCTAAGTGCAAGGGCGGCGGGTCGACGAATCCGGAGGTGCGCGCGGAATTGCAGAAGTTGTGATCTAAAATGCGACTCGCAAATGGATCTCCTTCGCGGGATAAGGGTGGGTCGGTAGTCATCCGTTCGCATACATCGGCTTTCCATCTCGCAGCGCCAGCCAGCCGCGAGCGATCCGGTAGATGACCCACGCGCCGGCCGCGATGAAAACCATCATTGCGAGCGGAATGCCTATAAAAGTTGCGAAGAAAAACCCGCCGATCAGACACCAGAGCAGCGCAAACCAAAACGTCCGAATCTGCCAGCGAAAGTGTGACTCGAGAAAGGTCCCTCTCGCTTCTCCTCTCTTCAGGTAGTTGATGACGACGGCAATGATCGAGGGCACACCAAAAACGAAGGCACCGATGATTGTCGCAGCGGTCGTTATGCCGATGAGAAGGCTCAGAGTGTGCAAGGCATACACGAAGTGGGTAACGGTGACGAGCGACGGTGCCGGTTCGGTAGGGACTTCGGTTTTCTCGGACATGTGTGTTACTGCCTCAGCGAATCACACTAACATCTGATCAACGATTGCCTCTATTTCAAGTCCATGGCTCGCCAGCTCCGCAGCCTCTAACGCTCAATCGCCATTAGTCTCTGTGGCGCAGCAAACAGAGTTAACGCCCCACCACCAGTGCGTCCACCGCGAAGGCGCCTTGCCCCTGCGGCAGAGCGACGACCGGATTCAAATCCAATTCGGCGATGTCGTCGCGCAAATCGAAGGCAAGCCATGACAGGCGCGCGGCCATGTCGGCGAGAGCGTCGATATCGGCGGGCGGGGCGCCGCGGGCGCCGGCAAATACTTTCGCGCCTTTCAAGCTTTGAAGAGCGCGGCGCGCTTCGTTGGCGCTGATCGGCGGGATGCGAATCGCCACGTCGGCGAGAATTTCGACGAAGACGCCGCCAAGGCCCATGACCAAAGTCGGCCCGAGCTGCTCGTCGCGCGAGATACCGAGCAGACATTCGACACCTTTGATCTGCCGCTGAACGAGAACGCCTTCTATGTTCGCATTCGGCTTCTTGTTTTTAACATTCGCGAGCATCTCTTCGTAGGCGGTTCCTATCGCCACCCGATCAGCCAAACCGAGGCGGAGCGCGCCGAGCTCGGTTTTGTGCGGGATGTCGACGGAGGCGACTTTGAGCACACAAGGATAACCGAGCTTATCGGCGGCGGCGACGGCTTCGCTCACCGAACGCGTGAGAACGTCGGGTGCCACGACAATTCCATAGGCCTGCAATAGCTCATTGGTTGCATGGTGAGACAACACCCCGCCGCCGAGTGGTCGTCGCGACGGCGCTGCGCAGGAGCGTGTCACGGGCAGAAAGCGGCCGACGGCGCGGTCGCCCTCGCTTTTCCGTAAACGGCTCATGGCTCGCAGGGATTTGCGATAATCGCCGGTAAACGTAAGGTCAAGGCTGTTGAGTTTGTCGTACCAAGCCTGCGCCGGCGGTTCGGTGGCGCGGGTGAGGATGAAAACGCGCTTATCGTTTGCTTTGCCCAAGTCGGAAATCTGCCGGTAGAGTTTTTCCGACGGCGGCGTGATGGCTTCGGGCAGATTCAATCGCACGCCGAGCATGTCGATCTTTGGCTCCGCGAAAAACTTCTCCAAACAGCGATCGAACGCTTCAGGTTTCATGCGTTGGAGATCTTCGACGTCGAGCGGATTGCCGAGCAAGGTCGGCTTATCCAGCGCATCGATCATTATTTGTTGCGTTTCGGGGCTGAGTTCCGGCACGGGCACGCCTTCCTGATCGGCGATATCGCAGAGCAAGGTACAGTCGCCGCCGGAAATCGTGATCAGGCCGACGCCGCGCTCGTGCTTGTCGGGACGAATCTTGGCGCCGGCGAAGAGCGCCGTCGTATCGATCAAATCGTCGAGGTCGTTGACGATGATCGCGCCGTGCTGCTCGAAAAAAGCGTCCCATGCGGCGGCGGAGCCGGCGAGCTGGCCAGTGTGGGCAATGACGTTGCGCTTGGCGCGCTCAGTTCTGCCGGCGCGCAGAATCAGCACGCTTTTGCCATTGGCGATCGCGCGGTCGAGGGCTTCGGCGAAGCGTTGCGGTTCTTTCGGCGCGGCTTCGAAATAAGTCGCGATGACGTCGATCTCGGGGCACTCGGCTTGATAGGCGAGATAGTCGGCGGAGTTGAGCACGATTTCGTTGCCGCCGCTGGCGCAGACGTGAAAACCCAAGCCGCGCTTGACGCCGAAGTTCATCAGCAGATTCATCATGCCGCTGCTTTGAAAAATGCAGCCAATGTTGCCGGCGCGGATATTTTTCGGCAGCTCGCCGCCCCAGATTCCCAACTTAGCGCGCAGGGAGACGAAACCCATGCAGTTGGGGCCGAGCAGTTTCAAATTCGCCGCCTTGGCTGCAGCGGTGACTTCCTGCTGCAGTTTTTTACCAGCGTCGCCGCCTTCGGCAAAGCCGTCGGCGAAGATGACACCGGCCTTGACGCCTTTCTTACCGACGTCTTCGACGACGGAAAGCACGGTTTGCGTATTGACTGCGATGACTGCGAGCGCGATTTCTCCAGGAACGTCGACGATGCTGGGATAGGCTTTCAAGCCGAAGACTTCGGGGCGTCCCGGATTGATCGGCACGATGTTCGCCTGTATCGAAACCGATATTTTGCAAGTTCTTGAAGATATTGACCGCATAGTGATTACGCTCGCTGGCGCCGATGATGGCGAGACGATCCGCTTCAAAGAGTGGAGCTAGGGGTTGATGCTGGACACGAAAGCCTCCTGAGAGAAAAGAACAGTTCTCGAACTCGATTGTGACTTATCGCAGTCGGGAAAAGTTGTCCAATCCGGGGAAGAGAAATGGAGTGGTGGAGTATTGGAGTGGTGCAACGATGGGTTTCGCTGCACTCAACCCATCCGGCAGAAACTCTTTCATCAACGGCAGACTGGGCGAAAACTCTATCGGAACCCTTCGACGAGTCTCAGGGCGAGCGGTTAAAGACTTTATTTTGAACGAAACCGCACCGTTCGTGGTGAGCCAGCCTGCCCGGAGCTCAATAACGAAGGGAACCATGAACGGTGTTTTCACGCAGGCCCGCGGACTCGGAGGATCTTACCTTTCGACAGAGGTTCCTCGGCTTCGCCTCGGAATGACACAATAAGTGCATCTGAAACAATATGCGTTCTATGCGGGCGCGAGCAGACTGACGAGGTCTTTCACATTGTCGACGGCTTCCAAGTTGCGCACGGTCGCAATCAACTCTTCCGCTTGTTTCTCCGAAATCACCAACTTGGCATTGCCGCGAAACTTTTCCACGACTTCGTTCTTCCGTCATGGGATTGCGCGGATCGCCTTTGGCGATTTTCGCCGTGTGGCTCAAGCGCGTGCCGTCTTTTAGTTCGACGGTGACCGGGCAGTAGGGCCCGGGCTCGGGAATGGTTTCGTCGCAGATTACTTTAACTTTTTGCAACGCTTCTTGGACTTGCGGCCGATTGACTTTCTCGTCCGTAAACGTCGCCAGTTCCAGTTTGCCGTCGAAGATGCACATGCGCGACGACGTAGTTGATGGCAAATTTGCCGCGCAGTCCGGTTTTGACTTCGGCAGCGTAGTGGCGCTGGTAACGCAGGGGAGGAATGCTGACTTCGATATTCGCAACATTGGCGAAATCGATCTTGTGCGCGCGCTTCAAGTAGAGTGCCGCGTCGGCGGCGAGAAACTGCGGCGCGCTGCATGGGTGCCATTTGAGGCCCAAGCCGGGCGATTCCAAAAAGTATGGCTTGCCGATGTTCTCGATCATTTTTTCGTAATTGCAGGTGCCCGGACCGAAGAAGGTGTCGCAAAATCCGCGCGGCGCTTCGAGGATCGCCGCGTCGGCGGTGAAACCTGCCGCTGAGAGCAGCGCTGCTTCGGCGCCGTTGCGCGCGGCGTTGCCGGCGTGAAACGGCTTCACCATGGATCCTTGCTGGCGGTGGATACCGCCGGCGGCCGATGCAGCAACACCCAGAGCGGCCTTTGATTTTGCCGCATCCAACTTCAACAAGACTCGAGCAAGCGACGGCGGCGCCAAGGCTGCCAAAGACCGGCGTGCTGTGGAAGCCGCGGTCTTGCATGTTCGGCGCGTTGGCGGCGAGCTTGCAGATGACTTCGATGGCCAGCACGTAAGCCTTTAGCAGTTCCTTACCAGTCGCCCCGGTACTTTCGGCCAGCGGCAACGCCGCGCCGATAATCATGCTGGACGGGTGGCCGACGTGGATGAACGGCTCCCAGTCGTCATAGTCGAGCGCGTGGGCAAAAAGACCATTGGCGAATGCCGCCGTCGACACCGATGCATTTGATCGCGTGCCCCAGATCGGATGCTTCATTGGAAGAACCGAGGCGACGGCAGTAATCGAGCGCGATCGCTGCCGCCGGTTGCTCGACACCGGCGAGCGCTACGCCGAGCGTGTCGAGGATATGCATTTTCGCGTTGGCACGGGTTTGATCCGATATCACGGCAAAGTCGGTTTCGATCACGAAGCGAACCATTGTATCCGTGACGGGTGGCGGCGTAGCCATCTTGTGCTCCTTGGAAATGGGATATATGAAAGCTCCATTATCTGAAGAACAAGGCGTTAGGCAACAGAAAAGGCAACAGGCAAAGGCAATATTCAAGAGCGCGAGTGTTCAAAACGTTCAACGGCTACGCTCAGTTCAAATCGTTTAAACCAAGACAGGTGTTAGGAACAGGCGTGAGGAAGAATTAAGATCAAAAAGTAGGAGAGAAGGATGAAAGGTTGTTTGGAAGGGATCAAGATTTTGGAGTTGGGAAATTTTATTTCCGGGCCGTTCGGCGCGTGCTTGCTCGCCGACATGGGAGCAGAAGTGATCAAAGTCGAAAATCCCAAAGGGCGGCGATCCGTTTCGGGGCTGGGACTTGGGCGGCGATCAGCCGAATTTCTGGGCTTTCAATCGCGGCAAAAAGAGCATCACGTTAAATCTTCAGACTGCCGAAGGAAAGGAAATTTTTTACGGGCTTGCCAAACACGCCGACGTGGTCATCGAAAACTATCGTCCGGGAGTGACGAAAAAACTCGGCATCGATTACGAAACATTAAGCAAAATTAACGATCAGATTATCTGCTGCTCGATTACCGGCACCGGCCCGACGGGTCCGTACGTCAACCGGCCGGCGTACGACACGGTTGGCCAAGGGTTGGGCGGTATGATGAGTGTTTTGATGGATCCTAAGAATCCACGCCCCATCGGGCCGGCCTACGCCGACCATTTAAGCGGGCTCTACTCGGCGCTCGGCGTTTTGGGCGCGCTGGCCGCCAGAACAAAAACCGGCAGGGGACAGCAAGTCGACGCAACCATGGCCGGAGCGGTGCTGGGATTTTTAATCGCGCCGGCGACCGAAACTTTGGCGCACGGACGGCCGCCGGGTCCGTACACTCGCCCGCGGCAATCGCAGACGTATGCGTTCTCCGGCTCGGACGGTTTGCCGTTCGCGATTCATCTGTCTTCGCCGCAAAAATTTTGGGAGGGTTTGTGCAATGCGGCTGAGCACCCCGAGCTGATCGAAGATCCGCGCTTCAATACCCGGCCGGATCGACGGAAAAATTACGATGAGTTGAACGCGACCTTCGCGGAGATTTTTCAACAATAAACCGCGCGCCTACTGGCTCGCGCAACTCGAAGCCAAGGATGTGCCGCACACGCCGGTATACAATCTGGCAGAAGTCTTCGAAGACCCGCAGATCAAACACATGGGCATGGAAATCAAGATCGACCGGAAGAACAAACCGTCGATCCGCACGGTGAAATTTCCCTTGGAGTACAGCGAAACCAAGCCTCTCCACCCGGCACCGCCGCCGGAGTTGGGCGAGCATAACGGTGAGTTTCTAAATTCGCTCGGTTACGACGACGCGAAGATGGCGGAGTTTAAAGAGAAGGGCGTCATCTGATTATCGCGCGAATGCGCAAACACCGCGAGGGAAAAGTGGAAGGGTAGAAATGGGAGCGCAAAATGAACGGTTGTCTGGACGGCATTAAAGTTTTGGAGCTGGGGAATTTTATCTCGGGACCTTACGGCGCAATGTTGCTCGCCGACATGGGCGCGGAAGTCATCAAAGTCGAAAACCCCAAGGGCGGCGACCCGTTTCGCGGTTGGGACTTGGGCGGTGATCAGCCGAACTTTTGGGCGTACAATCGCGGTAAGAAAAGCATCACGTTGAATCTACAGACGCCGGAGGGAAAAGAAATCTTTCTGGCGCTCGCCAAGAAGGCGGATGTGGTGCTCGACAACTATCGCCCAGGCGTGATGCAGAAGCTCGGCATCGACTACGACACCGTGAGCAAGACGAATCCAGGAGTGATTTATCTCTCAGTCACCGGTACAGGACCGAGTGGACCGTACGTGAAACGGCCGGCATACGACACCGTCGGTCAGGGGCTCGGCGGCATGTTGAGTTTATTGATGGATGCGAAGAACCCGCGACCCATCGGCCCGAACTATGCGGACAGCTTGAGCGGCATGTTTGCTTGTATCGGGGTCCTCGGGGCGCTCGCAGCGCGCGCGAAGACCGGCAAGGGTCAGCAAGTCGATACGACGATGGCGGGCTCCACGCTCGCCTTCCTGATCGCCCCGGCGACTAGCGCGCTTGCGACGGGCAAAATCCCGGGCCCGTACACCCGGCCGATGCAGTCACAGACTTATGCGTTCAGCGGCTCTGACGGCCTGCCGTTCGCGATTCATCTCTCCTCGCCGCAGAAATTCTGGGAAGGATTGTGTAAGGCCGCCGGTCATCCTGAAGTGATCGACGATCCGCGCTTCAACACAAGGCCGAATCGCAGGAAAAACTATTCCGAACTGAGCAGAGTTTTCGCGGAGTTCTTCAAAGAGAAGCCTCGAGCCGTTTGGCTGGAACAGTTGGAAGTCAACGACGTGCCGCACACGCCCGTTTACAATTTACTCGAGGTCTTCGAAGACCCCCAGATCAAACATATGGGCTTGGAGATCAAGATCGAGCGTAAGGATAAGCCGACGATCCGCACGGTGGCCTTTCCAAACGAATATGGAGACACGAAAAATCCCCATCCGCAGCCTCCGCCGGAGCTCGGCGAACATAACGCGGAGTATTTGAAACCGCTCGGCTATGACGATGCAAAGCTGGTCGAGTTTAAAGAGAAGGGGATTATCTAAATCGGAGAAACTCCATTCGACTTCAAGCTACGTCCCAGTTGAGCAGCTATTCAAGTTGGTGCGGTGGATTCGCTAAAAAGTTTTTGATCTAGGAAACAATCTAGTGGAAAGCTAGAAACTGACCATGCGCACGATCGTTGCTGTTTTTCTATTGCTATTAGGACTTACGACTGGAACGCTTACACTGCGGGTGATTCACCTTGACTCCCGCACTGACTCGACGGCTTTCGCGTTGCAACAGTTTGATTTGGACCGAATGACAGAGCTGGGACGAATCATTAAAGAAGAAATAGGCGACGCCCGAGCCAAAGATCTCTCCCAGTGTAGATCAATAGCATTCGGTCATAAACCATGTGGTGGGCCGGCGACTTATTTGGCTTATTCGGTGGCAAAAACCAATGAATCTAAATTAAAAGTACTAGTCGATGAATACAACCAGCAAGCAAAGAATTACAATAGTGCACGAAAGGTTCTATCTGATTGCAGGGAGGTCCCAGCACCGAAAATTGAGTTAGTCGATGGTCTGTGCAAATTAGAGTGGAACAGGCCAGTACCTATCAAGTGACCCGATTTTCGAGATTATTGTTTCGCCATTACTATCAGCAATCGACGAAATTTCGGCTCTTATTGTTTATTCGTTTCCCAATTCTCTCCCGAGAAAATCCGACACTAAACCCCACGCCTGTTCCGCGAGCCCCGGATCGTAGCACTCGCCGTCGGCCATGGCGAAACCGTGACCGGCGCGATGGAAGAAGTGCCAGTCCAAGGGTTGGCCGTTGGACTGAAAGCTCGCCATCAGGCGCTGCTGCACGGCAACACTGGCGACGTGATCCTTGGCGCCGAAGAAAATTTGTGACGGACACTTGAAGTCTTTCACCGCGTCGTTGGGATGGCGCGGTCTTAAGGAGCTCGGTTCTTCGTCACGGACGGACGGATAGTAGCCGATGAAACCGCGCACGCTCGGCGTGGCGGCCACGAAGTGGATTCCGATGCGCCCGCCCATGCAATAACCGACGACGGCGCAACGCTTGCCGTCGACGTCGGGCCTTGTTGTCAAATAACGCCACGCGCTGTTGACGATCTCCGCGAATTGTCCGTCGCTGGTCTTCTTTTGCGCTTCGTGGACGCCGTCCGGTTCGCCGAGCATCTTGTAGAGATCCGGCACGATGGTCGTGTAGCCCAGCTTGGCAAACTCACAGACGTTTACTTTCATGTTCCCCGTCACGCCATAATGGTGATGCACGATCAGTACGCCAGGGCCGGGCTCCTTGCGGTCGGGATGAGCTAGGTAGCCAGGGATTCCGTCTTTTTCTATGTTCAAATCACGATTGATAATTCTCATGACCTTAGCCTCCTCATTATTCCGGCAGCGGCCAGCCGAGCCATTCCGCTATGCCGCGGCCCATGATCCATTCTAATTCGGGCGCCGAAAGCGATTTCATTTCCTCGGTGAACAGTGTCACCACTTGCTTGTACGGACAGGGGAGATGAGACAAATCCGTGCCCCAGAAGCAGCGTCGCGGGCCGAAAGCGTCGACGACGCTGCGCACCAGCGGATGCAGAGTCGGAAATGGATAAGGTTCATCCACGTAGCACGGCAAGGCGGACACTTTCACTGCAACGTTGGCCAAGCGCGCGAGCTTGATGGTGTTGGCCACGGAAGGTTCGAGTGAGTTGCCGCGCAGCGCCGAGCTAAGTCCCATGTGATCGATGATCATGCGCAGTCCCGGGTGGCGTTCCGCGATCTCACCGAGCTTGGGCACGGCACTTGGCGCGAATGCCATCACCGGCACGTCGTAGCGTTCGGCGGCGTCCCAGAACCAGTCCGACTGTGCCGTCGTCCAGCCATTGTCGCGTTTTCCCCGCATTAAAAACCATCCTGATGCCCAACATATACGGCTGATTTTTCCACGTCGCCATGAGCGCGCGGCTTTCCGGCTTTTGTCAGCGCGAGTCGACCCATGACGCGAAAGCGATCGGGGTGCAATCTTGCGGCCTCCAACGAGGTATCGTTGCGATCGGCTTCCCAGGTCGGCGGTACGAGCACGCAACGCGCGACTCCGGCGCCGTCCATCTCACGCAAGAGTTCCTCGTGGCCGAGCGGCACAGGTCGGTGCGGCGGCGACGCATCTTCTCTGGCATAAGGTTTTTCCGCCGTCTCGGGCGCCCAAATGTGGACTTGGGAGTCGATGATGAGCATGACCGATTCATAATCTGGGTTCGATACAGGCGTCAAGAAGAAAAGATTTCTCCCGGCGTTTATCCTGCGCATTGCCGAAGGAGTTGAACCGTAATTGGGCGTCGTGGTGTGATTCGGAATAAAGCGTCGAGCCAAGAACCCGACCAGGCTGTTTACGTTGCGGAATCGATCTGGGCGATGAGTTTTGCCGCGGCTTCTTCGCCGCTTCGAACACAATCGGAAATGCCGACGCCGTGATAGGCGCTGCCGGCGAGGGCGAGCGTGGGAAATTGGCGCAAAGAAGCTTCGATTCGTTTGATGCGAGCTTCATGGCCGACGTGGTATTGTGGCATTGAATTCGGATGGCGCCTAATGCGTGCGAAGATAGGTTGGGCGCGGACGCCAAGTAAATTTGCAAGTTCCTCACGGACGTTATTCCCCATGGCCGCGTCGTCGTCGCCAAACAATTCCGGTTGCAACGCGCCGCCGACGAAAGCGCGCAGCAAAACATGACCTTCCGGCGCTCGGCCAGGGTATTTCAGACTGCTGAAGGTGCAAGCCATGACCTTACGATGTTCTATCGCCGGCACGACGAAACCGAAGCTATCCGGTGCCTGGGTGAAGTCGTCGCGACGGTACGCCGAGACTCACGGTCGCTGTAGAAGCATAAGAGATATTCTTGAGTTCGATGGCTGCGTCCTTCGTAATTGCAGAAGTGATGGCGCCGGTTTGAAACGCGGGCGTCGCGAGGATCACAGCATCGGCAAGCATCGTTTCGTCGTTGCCAATGGTGATCCGCCAAGTTTTATTGGTTTCGTCGCAAAGCAAACCGGTGACGCGAGAATTGAGACGGATTGTCGGTTCGGGAAGACGCTTGGCGAGGGTATCGACCAATTCCTGCATTCCACCCGCGAGCGTGACGAACAAGCTCCAGCGTGCGCCGCTGCCGGCTTCACGGTTGCGGGCGCGAATTCTTTGCTCGGACCACATTGCCCAGATGACGCTGCGCTTCTTTGATTCCATCTCTTTGAACCGCGGCATGGTCGCGCCGAGACTCAGTTGGTCCGGGTCGGAAGCATAGATGCCGCCGACCAGGGGCTGAGCGACGCGCTCAAGAGCTTCGCTGCCGAAACGCCGGCGGACAAACGAACCGAGGGTTTCATCCTCATTCATATTACCGCGCGGAAGCAGAAGTTCGCTCGCCATGCGCAGTTTGCCCGACCATGAGAAAAGCGGCGTCCGGACAAAAGGCCAAAGACGCGTCGGTGCGAGGAGAAAAAAACCTTCGGGCAGCGCGATCAGCTTTCCTCGGTGGACGATGTAGATCTTTTGATACGCGGACTGGGTTGAGACAAGTCGTGATGTGAGGCCGATGCGCTCGCAGAGACGGAGTGCCCAGGGTTTTTCCGTGATGAATGAGTCCGGTCCGGCTTCGACGAGAAAATCGCCGACTCTTTCCGTGGCGATCGTGCCGCCAAGCCGTTGCGAGGCTTCGAGCAGTGTGAGTTCGACACTGAGAGATCTTTCGTTGGCAAGCTCGGCAATGCGGTGTGCGGCAGCAAGGCCGGCGACGCCGCCGCCGATGACGACGACGCGCCGGTTCATGAGACAGAAGGTCGAGGATGGAGGATCGATGATCGAGGATCGCGATTCTCCATCTTCTATCCTCGATCTTCGGTTCTTTTTAGTTTTTGCTCAATCACGTCGGCCATCATCCGGATGAACGTCGGATGATCATTTGGGCAGTTTGCTCGATGAAACCCCACGCCGAGATCTTCTGAGATTTGTTTTGCCGCGATGTCGAGGTCGTACAAAATTTCGACGTGATCGCAAACAAAGCCAATCGGAGCGACGACGACTTCCTTGCGACCTTCGTTGGCTACTTTTCGGATGGCATCGCCAATATCGGGCTCGAGCCACGGATCACTCGGTCTACCGCTGCGGCTTTGATATGCGAGCGACCAGCGACGATGACCCAGCCGTTCAGCGATTAACCGAGCTGTGGTTTCGAGCTGCTCGACGTACGGCGATCGTGAAGCCATCGATGTGGGCAAACTATGAGCTGTAAAAATCAAGGGTGTATCACTTCTTTTATCATGTGGAATTTTGCCGAATGCAGCTTCAGTCAGTTTCGACCAAGTTTGAATGAAAAGTGGATGGTCGTGCCAGCCTTCGCAAAAATCTATCGCCGGAGCTTCGACGCCAAGTTCGGCTTGCGCATCGGCGATATTTTTCTGATAGCGATCCCAGCTTGCTTCGGTTCGATGTGAAGAAAGAATGAAACCCAAGGCTCGCGTAACGCCGTCGCTCGTCATTCGTCTCAATGTGTCCGTAAAAAACGGGCTGCTGTTGCGCAGGCCAATGTAGACGGGAAGTTTTATGCTCGCTGATTCTAAATACTTTCGAAGTGCATCGGCCTGACGGAAGGTAATTTCTTTGAGCGGCGATTTGCCGCCGACGGCTTCGTAGTGATGCGCCACTTCTTCGTGACGCTCGGGCGGCAGCGCAATGCCTTTCGTAACGCGCTCAAGAAACGGGCGAATTTCCGCCGGCGAACTGGGACCGCCGAAGGCGATCAAAAGGACGGCTTCGTACGGATGAGACATTTTGCAGGAGCTATCGCGAGCTCAGTTCGTGGACGGCGTCGACCATTGCGATCACGTGATCGACCGGTGTCTCGGGAAGAACTCCATGTCCCAAATTAAAAATGTGGCCGGGGCGACCGTTAGCGCGGCGCAAGATTTCGGCGACGCGCCCTTTGATGTCTTTGGGTGACGCGAACAGCGCGATGGGATCGAGATTACCTTGCACCGCGACATCATGTCCGACCGCCGCCCATCCGTCATCAAGATTCACGCGCCAGTCGAGACCGATCACGTCGCCGCCGGCGGCGCGGATCTGTTTCAATAATCCGGCGGTGCCGGTGCTAAAGTGGATTACCGGGACACTTGGGGTGATCGCGTCGATCACGGACTTTGTGTACGGCAGCACGAACTGTTCGTAATCGGTCGGCGTCAGGCAACCGGCCCAACTGTCAAAGAGCTGCACGGTCTCAGCGCCGGCGGCGATCTGGCAATTCAAATATTCCGTCACGATTTTGGCGAGTCGCTCCATCAGCCGTTTCCACGCTTCCGGCGTGCTGTAGAACAGTTTCTTGGTATGCACGTAATTACGCGAGCCGCCGCCTTCGATCAGATAAGAGGCGAGGGTAAACGGCGCGCCGGCGAAGCCGATGAGAGGAACTTTGTTTTTGAGGGATTTGCAGATTTTTTTTACGGCGTCGTAAACGAAGGAGAGTTCCTTCTCGGGAGAAAACTCTTTAAGGCCGTCGACGTCTTTGCCACTACGCACCGGATGATGAATGACCGGGCCATCGCCTTTGGAATATTCCAATCCAACGCCCATCGGTTCGAGAACGAGTAGGATGTCGGCGAAGAGTATCGCGGCGTCAACGCCAAGACGTTCTACCGGGGTTATCGTGATTTCAGCGGCGAGATCCGGTTTCTTGCACAATTCGAGGAAATCGTATTGGGCGCGGAGCTTGCGGTATTCCTCCATGTAGCGCCCGGCTTGGCGCATTAGCCAAACGGGAGTGTAGGAAGAATGTTCGCGCCGACAGGCAGCCAGGAAAGCATGATTTGGCTTGGCCATGATGCTTGGAGTTTTAAACAGTAAGGGGCTTTGGCGGCAAAATCAACCGGCGCGGTTGCGCGGTGTGGCCGCGCCGATCGCTTCTTCGCCGTACTTGCGGCGCAAATCGTCGATGCCCTTGTAAAGCTGCTCGAAGGATTTGCGCTTGTCGCGGTCTAGCAACGGTTCTTGCCAACCGGACCTTTGCAGCGCGCTGGCGCTCACCCCGAGCAGACGCACCGCTCTTCCGCGGATGACGTTTTCACGCAATAGCGCGCTCACGATCTCGAAAATTTCTTTGTCGAAGCAAGTCGGCGACGGTAGTGTGCGCGAGCGCGTGATGGTCTGGAAATTACTGTAACGGATCTTTACGGTTAGACAGCGCGCGTAAAACTCATCGCGGCGCAGTCTACCGCCGACTTCTTCGACCAACTCCCAGAGGATTTTTTCCATTTGCGCGATTTCTTTGACCGGTTGATCGAGCGTGGTTTCGTTGCCGATCGAGTGATCATGGTGATGGCGATGCTCCGTCGATGCGACGAGGTCCAAATAGCGTTCAGACAATTCGGCACGCGCCAATAGGTCTTCGATAGTCTTGATGCCCCTCTGATTTAGTGCCTTATAGGTTTTCGGTCCGATGCCGGGAATCATTTCCACGGCCAGCGGCCCAAGAAAATCTTTTTCCGAACCGGCCGGCACGTAAATAAGTCCGCGCGGTTTGGCCAACGTGGCGGCGATTTTCGCCGTTACTTTGCTGCTTGACAGTCCGGCAGATGACGGCAAACCCAGCTCGGTTTCGATGCGGCGAATGATCGCGTCGGCGCTTTTCAACGGCGGTCCAAGGAGCCTGTCGGTGCCGGTAAGATCGACGAGTCCTTCGTCGATGGAAAGCGCGTGAACCTCAGGCGAGTATTGCTCCAAGATAGCGAAGACTTTGTGAGAAAATTCAGAATAAACGCGGCGGCGGTTCGGTACAAAGATACCTTGCGGGCAAAGTTTTCTCGCTTGGAAGCCCGGCATCGCGGAATGCACGCCGAATTTTCGCGCTTCGTAAGAAGCCGACGTGACAACGCCGCGTCCGTTGCGGCCGCCGACGATCACCGGTTTGCCTTTCAGACTTGGATCGAGCACCTGTTCGACGGACGCGTAGAACGCATCCATGTCGATGTGCAGATACCAAGCCATGTCATTTTACCTGAGCGCCATGTCAATGCGGCCTATCCGCGGTGGATCCACGACTGGAAGTTCAAAGTTCAAGGTTCAAAGTTCAACGTCAGAAGCTGGAGTATGTCCTTGAACCTTGAACGTGGAACCTTGAACGCGTGAGATCATTGGTCGACCCGCTTTCGCATGGATAGTGACTTTTTAGCGCGCGTAAAGCGAATTGATAAAACCGGAAACCTCGAGTTTTTGATAAACGAGTTGTCGTAAAACTCTTCCGGCTTGACTTGCTGGGCTCTAGGGCCCTTGGCGACATCTAGAACGGCTTGTACGGATTCCTTTGGTCATCAGCGGCACGCGCTGAAAAACCGGTGGTGTTCCTCGTAGACCGCCTCGAGGATTTTCCGGTTGTCGGTCTTCATGAATTTGCTCATGACTTTCATCGCGGTTTCTTTGTCGCGCTGAATCACCGAGATCGCCTCCGTGTAGGCTCTGAGATAGCGCATTACAGCGTCCGGCTTTTGTTGGATGACCTTACGCGTCGTGACCACGCTCACGAATATAAAAGGAATATTCAGTTCGGTGACGTTGAGAATCTGTTTCAGACCCAATTCTTGGGCCTGAAACGTGGTCGGCGCGCTCATGAGACCGGCGGCGGCATTACCTGATTTCAAGGTGGTGAGGAGCGCTGGCACTGCTGCCGGCGTAAATAATCTTCACATCCTTATCCGGGACTAAACCGGAGCGGCGCAGCAGCATGCGGCCGGCGTAATCCGTCGATGCCGCAGGTTGCGTCGCCGCAAGAACTTTGCCCTTGAGATCAGCGACAGTTTTGATCGCCGGGTCGCCGTACAGATGGAAGACGAAGCGCGCCGCGGTGTTGGCGATGTAGACCGTATCCGCCCCTTCCAAGGCCACGTCGATGCCTTGATTGCCAACCAAGCCGATCTCCTCGTGCCGCCGACGATGGCCTGGATCGCCGTGGTCGCGGCGAGTAGTTAAGGTTGTGTTGCAGCCCGTGCTTGGTGAAAAGTTCTAGTCTTGGGCGATCCATGCGGCGACATGGTGCCGCCTAGAGCATTATAAACCCCGCGCAGCGAGGCGTTTCGGCGGCGAAGCGGGGGCGCTGTGGACAAACCGGTAAAATAGCAAGTGTTATCCCCAGCACGGTTGTGGCCCGCGACGTCCGAATCTTCATGGTCCTCCGAGAAGACTTACCTCAATCCAGCGTCGAGGTTAGGTTAGTCTCCGACTTGCTGTAAGTACAGTGCGGCGAACCAGTTAGCGGACGAAGCCGGCGTGACCGTTATTCTCCTCAGTAGGAAATTCAATCTCCCGGTCTCTTCCCCCGGATCGCGGATGAAAAAACTGCCAACAACGTGAAGACATTCAAAAAGTAAATCGTTGTGCTGAAGGCACCATAAAGGTGTCCGGCGCAGCGCGCCAGCTTTCAGGCGAGCCAATTTGGCCCCCGCTCAAGCCCGCCGCCGATAGCAGATAGCCAAACAGCGTCGCCGACAGAGCCACTCCCATAGCGCCGCCGGTGCGCGCTGTGGTCGCGATCATGCCGGCGGCGGCGCCGATCTTGTCCGGATTGACCGCGCCCAGTATCGAGCTTTGATTGGGCGCGTTGAATAACGCCCACCCTACGCCCCAGAGCGCCAATGGGAAAATATCCTGATCAGCGACGAGTGCAGGTCCAGGGTGGCCAGGAAGAATTGCGCGACGGCGACGACGGCGCAGCCGACTGTGCAGAGCAATCGCGAGCCGAAGACGATCAGACAAGGCCCCGGCGATCGGCGCCATGATCATGATGATCGCTGAGTCGGCGACGATGATCCAGCCGACCTGCGATGGCGAATAGCCAAGCAAGTTCTGCAGGAAGAACGGCAGGAGAAAATTGATTGCCGATAAGGTGCCGGAGATTAGAAACAGACTCATAATGCCCGCGCTAAAAAGTTGAGAGCGAAACATCGACAAAATCAAAATCGGTGTCTTCGCCCTGGCTTCGATGCGCAACAGGAAAAATAACGAGATCACCGAAAGCACCAGAGTCAGTAGAAACATCGGGTGGCGCCAGCCGATCCGCGGCAGTTGATCGATGGCGTAAATAAACAGGCCATTGGTCACGAGTAGCAGCAGAGCGCCAGGAATATCGATCGCCGATTTTCCGCCATCGCGTGTCTCGGGAACGACCTTCCACGCGAGATAAGCGCCCACAGGCTGAACGGCATGTTGATGTAGAAAATCCAGCGCCAGCCGATGGTATCGATCAGAAAACCACCCAGGACGGGCCGGTGAGAAAACCGATGTGGAACGCCGTGGAAGTCAGGCCGAGAGCGCGCCCGCGGTCCTCCGGCGGCAAATTAACCGAGACAATCGCACGGCCGTTGGCGGCGATCATGGAACCGCCGAGCGCCTGCAGCGCGCGGAAAAAAATCAGCTGGCCGGCGCTTTGCGACAGGCCGCAAATGGCGGACGCGGCCACGAAAATCAAAAACCCCATGCTGTAGAAACGGCGTCGCCCGAACAAATCGCCCAATCGTCCCATCGTGATGATCAGGCCGATCAGCACTAGATCATAGACGAAGATCGTCCATTGGATCGTCGTGAAGGCGTGTGGAACGCGCTCGTCAGAGTGGGCAGAGCCACCGTGAGGGCGCGCTGATCGAGACCGACGATGGTCTGGCCGATGCAGACGCTTAACAGGATAAGCCGCGATGTCCGTCGTGAAATGGTTTGTTCCGCCGTCGTCATGGAACTCGTTCACAAATTGTTGGGCTACTCGTGGCGTGGACCGCGCACCACCGAAAACAGGACCGAGAGAATCGTGAAGATGTTAACGATATGCACCGTGTGATTAAATGAATGGACGAATACTTCCGGCGCGGTGCCCCAAGTTTGCGGCGATTCGATTTGCGCTCGCGGTCATGCCGCGGCGGCGAGTCCGTAGGTGAACAAGTCGCGGAAAGGGCGACGCCCATCGCGCCGCCGGTCCGGGCAGTGGTCGGTGTTCATGCCCGATGCCGTACCGAGTTTGTCGCGAGGTACCGAACCCATGATTGCGCTCTGGTTCGGTGAATTGAATATGCCCAGCCAAAGCCGATCAAGAATAACGGCAAAATGATCCGCGGAATCGACGAATCAATTCCCAACGATGCGATGAAGAACTGTCCGATCGACGATCAACCCGGAGCCAACGGTGCACAGCAGACGCGAACCCATGCGATCCGACAGCCATCCGGCTATGGGCGCGACCATGACGATGACCGCAGAATTGGCGATGATGATCCAGCCCATATGTGTCGGGGAAAAATGGAGTATGTTCTGCAAATAAAACGGCATCAGAAAACTGATGGCCGATTGCGTCGAGGTGATGAAAAACAAGCTGAGCATGGAGGCGGTGAAAAGCCGATTGCGAAAGAGCGAAAAGCTTAAGATCGGCATGGGCGATCTCAGCTCGGCGAATACGAAAAGCGCCAGAGCCACGACAGACAGTCCACATCGTTCGGGTCACTAACGGATCCTGCCAGCCGACATGCGGCAGCTGATTCATGGCGTAGATGAAAAGACTGCAGGTCAGCATGAGCAGGATCGCGCCGGGAAAATCGACCGAAATTCCTTTGACCTCTTCTTTGCTTTCTTCAAGAGTTTCAGCGCTAGGAACGCGCCCCAAATGCCGATCGGCAGATTGATGAAAAAAATCCAACGCCAACCGATCGTGTCGATCAAAAATCCGCCGAGGGTTGGACCAGTCAAGAACCCGACATGGAAGGCCATAGAGGCGAAGCCCATGGCCTTGCCGCGCTCGCTGGACGGAAACGCGACGGAGCGATCGCCCTACCGTTGGCTGAAATCATGGCGCCGCCGAGCGCTTGCAAGCCGCGGAACAAAATGATTTGTCCCGCGGTTTGAGCGAAACCGCAAAGCGCTGAGCTCAAAACGAAAACCAGAAAACCACGGCGTAAAACCGCCGCCGGCCGAAAAGATCGCCCAAACGGCCGACGGTGATCACGGTGCCGATCAAAAGCAATCATAGATCAATAAAACCCATTGGATGGTCGTCAGGCTGGTATTGAAATGTTTCGGTCAGGGTCGGCAGCGCGACCAGCAAGGCGCGCTGGTCGAGGCCGACGATAAACTGGCCGACGCAAACGTTGAATAAAATCAACGTGAGCCGTCTTTGCTGGACCGCCACACCGGTGCTGTCCGCTGCGCGATTCATCAAATTGGCCGCATGAGATCGAAACGAGAAAACTCGCGGGAATCTTGGCTCCGTGGCACGGCAAAAAAGGCACGAACAATCATCGGCTCGCTGTCAGCGCTTAAAACCAAGGCGGACGCGAAATTGCGACACGCGCCCGCCGGTAAAAAGAACCGTGGATTGCGGTTAAGAGGATTTTGGCGGGAGAGTTTCTGTTAGCTCCCGGCGAATTGCTTCTTTTGCCAGCCTGCGCTGATCGGTCTTCTTGCTTCTTAAAAATCTGACTTGGCCGAGGAATCTCTTTTCGCACCCGCGCCAACCCCGGCGGAACTTTTTTCGACGACGGACTCAATGGAGTGTCCTCTCTTCGTGGCTTTCCACGGTTGCCCCACCCTCGCCGTGGACGAAAACTAATTCGTCCCCGGCAGTATCGACTTTCACCCGATCACCTTCAGCGAATTCTCCTTCCAGAATCTTAACCGCCAAGGGATCCTGAATCAATCGCTGGATCGTGCGTTTGAGCGGCCGCGCGCCGTAAACCGGATCGTAACCTTTGTCGGCGATCAACGCCTTGGCGCGATCGGTGATTTCCAGCGCCATCTTTCGGCCGGCGAGATTTTGGCGCAGGCGCTTGAGCTGGATCTCGACGATGGATTTGATCTCGTCGCGACCGAGGTTGTTGAAAATGATCGTTTCGTCCACCCGGTTGAGAAACTCCGGCTTAAACGCCTCGCGCAAGGCGGCGCTAACCCGTTGCTCCATTTCTTCGCGATGCTTTGCGCCAAGATCGAGAATGTATTGGCTGCCGAGGTTCGACGTCATAATGATCACCGTATTCTTAAAGTCCACGGTGCGACCTTGGCCATCGGTCATGCGTCCGTCTTCGAGAATTTGCAACAGGGCGTTGAACACATCGGGATGAGCCTTCTCGATCTCGTCGAAGAGCACGACCGAGTACGGCCGGCGGCGCACGGCTTCGGTCAAGTAACCGCCTTCCTCGTAGCCGACGTAGCCGGGAGGTGCGCCGATCAAGCGCGACACGGAGTGCTTCTCCATGAACTCGGACATATCCAAGCGCACCATCGCCTGCTCGTCGTCGAAGAGAAATTCCGCGAGAGCCCGGCACAGCTCGGTTTTGCCGACGCCGGTGGGACCGAGGAAGATAAACGAGCCGATGGGGCGATTTTGATCTTGCAAACCCGCACGGGCGCGCCGCACCGCGTTGGACACGGCGTGAATCGCGTTATCTTGCCCGATGACGCGGAGCTTTAGTCGATCTTCCATCTTGAGCAGTTTCTGAATCTCGCCTTCGAGCATCTTCGAAACCGGGATGCCGGTCCACTTCGCCACGACTTCGGCGACGTCCTCGGCATCGACTTCTTCCTTGAGCATTTTCTGATTTTTCTGAAGTTCTGCGAGTTTTGCGTTCGCCCCTTCCAACTCTTTCTGGAGTTGGGTGAGCGTGCCGTAGCGCAGCTCGGCCGCGCGGTTCAAATCGCCGACGCGCTGTGCCTTTTGCTCTTCGACCTTGCTTGCTTCGATCTTCTCTTTGAGCGAGCGAATGCGCTGGATCGATTCCTTCTCGTTTTGCCAATGAGCTTTGAGACCGCTGGAGGTTTCCTTCAAGTTCTGGATTTCCCGCTCCAGTTGGGCCAGCCGATCTTTCGACGCTTTGTCTTCCTCGCGTTTGAGCGCTTGTTTTTCGATTTCGAGCTGGAGGATTTTGCGTTCCACTTCGTCGATCTCGATGGGCATGCTGTCGATTTCAATCCTCAGCCGCGACGCCGCTTCATCGATCAAATCGATCGCCTTGTCCGGCAAGAAACGGTCGCTGATGTAGCGATGCGACAGAGTAGCCGCGCCGATAATCGCGCCGTCGGTGATGCGCACACCGTGGTGGACTTCGTAGCGTTCTTTCAAGCCGCGAAGGATGGCGATGGTATCCTCGACCGAAGGTTCCTTTACGTAAACCTGCTGGAAGCGCCGCTCGAGCGCGGGGTCTTTCTCGACACGTTTGCGGTATTCATCCAGAGTCGTCGCGCCGACGCAGCGCAGCTCCCCGCGGGCGAGCGCGGGCTTGAGCATGTTCGATGCATCCATGGCGCCTTCGGCGGCGCCGGCGCCGACCAGCGTGTGCAGTTCGTCGATAAAAAGAATAATCTTTCCAGCGGCGTCCGTGACTTCTTTGAGCACGGCTTTGAGCCGATCTTCGAATTCACCGCGGAATTTCGCTCCTGCGACCAGCGCGCCGAGGTCGAGCGCGATCAGCCGTTTTTCTTTCAACCCTTCCGGCACGTCGCCGTTGACGATGCGTAGCGCCAAGCCCTCGACGATGGCGGTTTTGCCGACGCCGGGCTCGCCGATCAGCACCGGGTTGTTCTTGGTGCGACGCGACAGAACTTGAATCACGCGACGAATTTCATCATCGCGGCCAATCACCGGATCGAGTTTTCCCTTGCGCGCAAGGTCGGTGAGATCGCGCCCGTATTTTTCCAACGCCTGATATTTCTCCTCGGGATTGGGATCGGTGATTCTCTGCCCGCCGCGGATGCTGACCAGGGCGTTGAGGATCTTGTCGCGCGTGACGGCTTGCTCTTTGAGGAATTTGCCGGCTTCGCCGCTATCCTGAGCCATCGCCAGCAATAAGTGCTCGGCAGAGATATATTCGTCTTTGAGCGATTCGGCCTCCGACTCCGCGTTTTCGATGGTCTTTTTGAGCCGCGGCGTGATGTAGGTTTGGCCGGCGCCGCCGGTAACTTGCGGCAGTCGATCCAATGCCTTTTGCAGCCGGTCGATCAAAGCGTTCAGCGGTACGCCCAGCTTCTGTAGCAGCGATGTCGCCACTCCTTCGGGTTGGCCGAGCAACGCGAACAGCAAGTGTTCGACGTCGATGGCTTGATGGTTGCGTTTTTCGGCAAGCCCTTGGGCTTGCTGCAGCGCTTCCTGTGATTTGGTCGTGAGTTTATCTAAGCGCATTTTGGAGTCCTCATTTGTGGAAAAATCTAAGCATCGTTTCGCCGGCTGTCAAGAAAGCCCGAAACGCAGCGAGAAAAGCGAAATAATTCATGGCGACGCCCGAGCGCCTTCGGTATCCCGTCGAGCGTCGACCGCCGAACGCAAATTCAGAATTTCGGGGTCAGGATTGTCTTTTGGAAAGGTGAAAAAATTCAAACATCGGCGCCGGGCCATCCATCCGCGAGACTTCTCCGGCGCGACAACTCGTCAGGACAATTCCGTCATTTGCGAGAATCGCAAAAGGAAAGTTACCAGGTTCAACGGGTGTGCCGCGCATTTTCTTGATGGTCACGGTGCGCTTAAATTTGCCGTCGATCTCATCGGTTTTGAGAACCAACACGCCGGAGGTGAGATATTGCTCGATGCCGTTCGCGCTGCTCTGGGCCGTCACTTTTGGCAGGTGGGCGGTAAACAGATTGGTCGTATTTAGTTGAGTTTGTATCAATTGTACAAGGGAGCGGGCTTGGTCCTGGCTTGGGCTGGTTGCGTCGTTCGGCAGGATGAGCGGCGTTATCGGATCAATGATGAGAAGCGTTGCGCTGAGCCTTCTTGCATAGTTGCCAAGATCGGCGACGACTTTTTGCGGATCGATACCTTTTTCCGTCGCACTCGCGCTCCGGGCGCCAAAATAGGGCGAGGCATCCAGGATGACCAAGCTCTTTTCTTGAATGTACGGCTGGAGATCCCAGGAAAATGACGCCGCCGAGTCTAAAATCTCACCCGGGCGTTCGTCGACGGTGACGTAGACCGCCTTTTCCCCGCGCTTAGAGGCCGTTCAGCAGGAACTGCAAACAAGCGATGGTTTTTCCCGTGCCGGTGTCGCCGGTCACCAGGTAGGTGCGCCCTCTTAGATAGCCACCGTGAAGCAAAGCGTCGAGGCCCGCGATGCCGGTTGAAATGCGCTGGAGATCCATTCCCTAAACTTTAAATTTTAGCGAAGCGGGGGATGAAGCACGATGCCTTGCCCCTTTACGATATCGAATTCGAGTTGAGTCGGCTTCACGTCCGTGCAACGCATCTTCTCGACGATCAGGCTGCGAGCGAGCTCGCCGTTTTTCCAGACCATCTCTAAGACGATCGCACCGGCTACGAGATACTCCTCCATGCCATGCATGGATCGTTCGCCGGTCCTCGGAACGGCATAGGAGGTAAGGACGTTGGTTGTCGGCATCGAAGATCGCATCAACTTTATTAACAAGCGGACCTGGTCTTGGATGCGTGCCGCGCTATCGCGCAATAGGACAAACGGCCCCGCGGGGTCGAGCACTAGTCTCTTGGCCCCGAGTTGTTTGACGAAGCTCGCCAGGTCGCTGACCGCTTTTTGCACGTCGATATGACGTTCTTTGCCCGCACCCGGCAGCGAGCTGAGATACGTGCCGGCGTTCAAAATCGACAGATCTTTGGTCTCGATATGCCGCTCAAAGTCCCAGCCAATTGAAGCTGCTTGCTCGAGTATGTCCATCGGGCTTTCGTCCGCGGTCACGAAAATACCCTTCTCATTGCGATTGAGCCCTTCACCAAGAAATTGCAGGGCGAAAATTGATTTTCCCGTGTCCGGGCTCCCCGGTAATGAGGACCGACCGGCCCTGGGGAAAACCTCCCTCAAGCAGCGGGTCGAGCCCGACGATTCCAGTGGATACACGTTCTGTTTGTAACATGACCGTCCTTCGACCGCTGAGCTATAATTTCGCCAAATGGTTACTCAACGTCCTCTTGGTTTCTTAAATTGAGTTCGTTCAAAGAATCACGCGCGATGATGCCGGTTGGTGCGCTATGATTTCCAACGCCTCTTCCAACCGAAACGACCGCGCCAACGGCGATTTTCCGACGCCGGAAATGATCCGTCGCTTCCAACAGCGACAGCGTCCATTACGTTTCTGTATTTTTGATAACGGTCCTGTTGCTCGGGGGTTAACTTATCGTCACCCATCACAAACTTATCCTGATTTTCTTTGGCGCGCACTTCGGTTTCCGCCAACTGTTGGTTTAAAGTTTCGAGATCCTGACGGAATTGCAGCTCTATGGTGCTCTTCGCCGCGCGCTGCTCCTCTAGAGCCCAGTCTCTTTGACTTAGTTCCGCTTGCAATAGCGCGAGCTGCGCTTGAAATTCCGTGCGCATTTTCTCCATTTCGGTGCCAAGAGACGCTTCGTTCTGGCTTGCCGCCGATTCTAAATTGCGGCATTGCTCCTGAAACGTATCCATCTCGACTTTGACTCGGACGAGCTCTTCATTACGGTCCTGCAAAATTTGGTGTCTTTCTTGACCTTCGCGAGTCAGCCGGTCGATCTCGAGTCGAAGTGTTTGCTCCACTTCCGTCCTTGACAGGCCGCGCTTCTGCACCTCGATGGTCTTTTGCGCGACTTGCTTTTCCAAGTCCGCGATGCGGACTCCATATTCTTCCTTGATTTGCACGGCTCGGTTGATCGCGGTTAGTTCGGCTTGTCGCAGCTCTGTACTGAGCCCTTCGATACGTTGCTCCAGTAATCGCGCTTGCGACTGAGATCGCTCCACCTCGAGATTGCGATCTTTGATGCTGTTCTGCTGGTCGGTAAGTCTACCTTCGAGTTTTTGGATTTGGTCCTTGTGGGCGAGAGCAAGGTTTTCCAAGGCCGCCTGATGCTGGGCCGACGACCATGCCTTCTGTTGTAGTTCGGCTCGCGCGGCAGACAGTTCTGTTTCGAGCTGGCTTCGAGCTTGATTTTGCTCCCGCTCTGCGGCGGAGAGTTCTGTCTCGCGCCGCGTTTCCAGCTCATCCAAGCGCGATCGGAATGCCGCGGCTTCGACCACGGCGGCTTCATGCTCCCGCTGACGCTCTTGGAGCTGCGTTTCAATAGCGGCCTTCTGCTGCTCGAATTCACTAATCTGAAGAGTAAGTTCGGCGACTCGCTGCCTCTCCTGGGCGAGCTCATTGTCCTGGTTGCTCTGTTTGATCTGATATTCATTCCGCAATTCGGCAATTGCCGCTTGATGTTGAGTCGCCACCCTCGCGTTCTGTTGCAGTTCGGCGCGCGCGGCGGACAGTTCTGTTTCGAGCTGGTTTCGAGCTTGATTTTGCTCCCGCTCTGCGGCGGAGAGTTCCATCTGGTGACGTGTTTCCAGCTCATCCAAGCGCGATCGCAATGCCGCGGCTTCGACCACGGCGGCTTCGTGCTCTCGCTGGCGCTCTTGGAGCTGCGTTTCAGTAGCGGCCTTCTGCTGCTCGAATTCACCAATCTGAAGAGTAAGTTCGGCGACTCGCTGCCTTTCCTGAGCGAGCTCATTGTCCTGGTTGCTCTGTTTGATCTGAAATTCATTGCGCAACACGGCGATTGCCGTCTGATGCTCGGCGCGCGCCAATTCGGTTTCTTTTTGAAACTGCGCTTGGAATTCGGCGCTTGCGGAATCTCGCTGCGTCAATTGTTCCGATAAGCGATCCAGCTGGCCTTTGAGGTTCTCGGACTCCGCAGCTCTGCCCTCCACGAGCAGCTGTTTTTCAGCGAGGTGGAGCTGCAGTTCGTTGAGCTTGGTATCGAAATGGTTCTTTAGTGCAGTTGCGTCGGATTGGGCCGCCTGAAGTTCGGCGTCTTTTGCCAGTAGCCGCGTTTCGAGTTCCGCGCGCAGCGCTGAGGTTTCCTGCCGGTTTTGTTCGAGCTCTTGGCGGAATTGCTCGGCTTGAACCCTTTGTTCCTGGATCCCAGCGTTCTCCGAGCGCAGTTGGGCAAGTTCTTCGTGCAGTGAATCGGCGTGAAGCCTTTGCTGGTCCAATTGGCCACGCAGCTCGCTGATTTCTTTGCATCGCTCTTCTTCGATGGAATTAAAGCGGGTTTGCTGCTCCTCAAGAGCCGCCAAGTGTTCACTCGCGTGCACCTGGGTAGCGCTAAATTCATTCTCTCTAGTTTGTAAGCGCCCGGCTAACTCCTCGCGCTGGGCGGCGGCCTGTTGCAAGGCCTGTTCGAGGGTATCGCGGGAATGTTCGGTTTGCGCAATCTGTTGCCGCAAGCCGGCGATCTCGGCATGTAATTGCACGAGCTCAGTTTGGTGTTGTTGCGCCGCGAGCCCTTGCTCTTGCAACTGATTTTGCAGTCCGACGATATCGCCGCTCGTTTGCTGTGCGAGTGATTTAAAGTGAGCTTCTTGGTCCCTCAGCGCGGCTTGCATAAGTTCTTGGGCGTTTGCCTGAACTGCCCGCAGCTCGTCATCCTTGACCTGGAGGCGCGCTTCTAGTTCCTGACGTGTCACCGCCTCTTGCTGTCGGCTCCGTTCGAGCTCGTCGCGGGAATCCGCCAGCCGGGTCTTTTGTTCCTCGACCGCAGCGATCTCCGAGCGCAAGCGCGTGACCTCTGCGGCGCCGGCGTCCGACAAATTTTGCTGCTGTTCGAGTTGGCGATGAAGCTGTTCAATGTCCGTGGTCAACCGCTGTTCGAGGGAGGTGATGGCTTTTCCCTGGTGGTCAAGCGCGTATTCCTTCTGCGCCAATGTTGCGTGCAAGCCGGATATTTCGGTTTCCAAACCGCGACATGTGCTCTTCAACGCGCTGGCGCGCCAGCAGATCCGCGGAAGCGGCAGATTCTTGTTCGGCGATCCGTTCGCGCAAGGCTTCATTCTCGGTGCGGGAACTTCGCAGCGCGTTTTCGCGCTCTTCGTTCAAGCTGTGGCTGAGGGCCAGCTCCTGCTGGAGAGACTGGATTTTGCCGTGCAACGCCAGCTCCACCGCGCTCACGGCTTCCTGACGTTCCGTCAGCGCTCGCTCTCGGGCTGTGACTTCATGCTGCAGGGCAACGACCCGGTCCTCATAGGAGCGGCGTGTGTCTTCGATTTGCTCGGCACTGACCCGCGCTGCTTGTTCGGCCGCTTCGAGCTCTGCGACCCGTTGCTGGAGCGCAGCGAATTGCGATTGATTGCCGCGCAGTTCCTCGTCCCGAAAACCGATCAGTTCTTGCTTCTGCTCGAGTTGGCTATGCAGCATGACGATCTCGGTTCTGAGGCCGTGCTCGAGTTCGATCATCGCATGGTGGGTTTCTTCGAGGACATGCTCGCGCTCAGCAAGCGCGGTCTGGAGGCCGTTGAGCTGCATTTCAAAGTGTGCGCGCGAGTCTGCCAGCTCGCGCGCCGCGCTCGATTGGGCTTCTTGGCGGCTCGTTTGAAGTTCCGCGACCCGCTCGTGCAGTTCGGCGATCTCCCGCTTGGCTTGTTGTAGCTCGCCGTCGGCGGTGCGCGACCAAGTCACTTTTTCACGAAGTTGATCCTGGAGTTGCGCGATCTGGGTTTGTAGATCCTCTTGAAGTTGCCGAGACGCCAGCTGTTGATTTTGGAAGTTTGCCTGGATTTCTTCGAGACGCTCACGCAGGACCGCCAGTTCTGCCGTGAGTTCTTGGCGAGCCATCGCGGATTCTCGCGCGGTGGTTTGCGCTTGTGCCTTCGAGAGTTCCAGTTGGTCGATGAGCCCGCGCAGGTCTGCCGCTTCAGACTCGACGCGTTGGAATTCGACGTCGCGGTATTGGAGCCGACGTTGAGCTTCGCTCAAGTCGGTTTCCAGATTCTGGACTCTTTCTTGAAGATCCCGTTCTCTTGCGCCGACCGTGTTTTCCTTCGCTACGACAATTTTCTCTTTCTCGGAAAGGGCAGCACGGAGCTCGGCCAGCTCACTCTGATGGCGATGATAGGCGCGAGCCGTCTCGTAGGCAGCCGACGCTTGCGTTTGTTTTAGGTAGAGCTCGAGCAGGCGCGATTGCGCGAGCAGGATCTCGATTTCATTGAGTAAGAGGATAGACGGGTCGTTTATGGGAATTTTGGGCGCATCCATAGGAATCGTATTTTGTTTACAATTTTTCCGCTTTGCTTGCCAAGTCTTAGGAAATGTTTTACCAACGCTGTCGCTGTAGCCAAAAACATGCCAGGCCTGAAATTAGGAATTTCGCAATTTCAACTACTTAGTAGAAAGAAGAACAACGTTTTTGGTAATAGGTTTGGCAAAACGGGGAATTTTGGCCAACGTCGGGAATCCTTGGACAAAAATGTCGCGATGTGTGCTAGAGCACCATGGGTGTTCGAGCGAGTCACTTGGCAAGATTCGAATTAGCAATTCGCCCCGTTATCCGATGCGAGCGCGACAGAGGCTAGTCAAATGACGGTTTGAAAAGGACGGGCGCTGCCGATAGAATTTCGCCGCATGCGACACTATTTCCGACCTAATATTATCGCATTGGGCGGTTACGTCCCGGGCGAGCAGCCGCAAGATAGCGGTATCATAAAACTCAACACGAATGAGAATCCTTACCCGCCGTCGCCGAAAGTTCGCGCGGCGCTGAGGAAAGCGATTGATGCGTCGCTGCGCCTTTACCCGGAATCGCGAAGTGACACGCTGCGGACCAGAGCGGGAAGCATTTATGGAGTGAAAGCGGCCAACATCATTGTAGGTAACGGCTCGGATGAGCTCTTGTCGATGCTGCTGCGCTGCTTTGTCGGTCCGCACGACCGTGTCGCGTTTCCGGTTCCGACTTATTCGCTCTATGATACCTTGGTGGCTATTCAAGACGGAGTCCCTGCGCCGGTGGACTTTCCTGCGGACTATTCCTTGCCCCCCGCGCTGGCTGAGCAGGGCGCCGCGCTCACTTTTCTGTGCAATCCTAACGCCCCTTCCGGAACGCTCGTACCCTTGCCGGAAATCGAAAAACTCGCGCGGTCGCTGCCGGGTATCTTGGTTGTCGACGAAGCCTACGTCGATTTTGCCGCGAGCGAAGGCTCATCGTCGATTCCGTTGATCCAACGACTGCCCAATCTGGTGGTCCTACGGACATTTTCGAAGTCATTCTCACTCGCGGGAATGCGCATCGGGCTCGCTTTCGCATCCGAGCAGATTATATCTGGGATGATGAAGGTCAAAGATTCGTATAATGTGAACCGGCTGAGTCTGATCGCGGCGACGGCGGCGCTACAGGATCTGCCGTGGATGGCGCGCAACGCGCGGCGTATTCAGCGCACCCGCAAAAAGTTGACGACCCGGCTCAAACGCGCGGGCTACGACGTGTATCCGTCCCATGCGAACTTTGTACTGGCGCGAAAAAGCGGGCGGAATCAAAAGGGTGTCTACGAAGAGCTCAAGCGAAGAAAGATTTTAGTGCGCTACTTTGACGTCGCCGGTTTACAAGACTGCTTGCGCATCACGGTGGGGACGGCGACTGAGGTTCAAGCGTTGTTGCAAGAAATAGCGGTCATCGAGTCGTCGCGCGCCGAGCGCGGCTGATTGTCGCGGGAAAGGAGTTCGGTTATGGCGCGGATCAAAATTACGGAGCTGGACCATATCGTCCTCAACGTCGGCGATATTCACCGCTCGCTAAAATTCTACACCGACGTTTTGGGTTTAGCCGGCGAACGCGTCGAGGAGTTTACAGCCGGCAAGGTCGGGTTTCCGTCGGTGCGTATCAACGATGCGACGATCATCGATTTGTTTCCAAGCAAAGAAAGTTCGCATCCGCGCGCCGACGAGAAATTCAACGGCAATTTAAATCATTTTTGTTTAGTTGTCGACGCGGAAAACTTCGCCGGAGTGATCGAGGGCCTAAAGGACAACCAAATCGCCATTCGCCAAGGGCCGGTCTCGCGCTGGGGCGCGCGGGGACGGGCGACGTCAGTGTACTTTCTCGATCCGGACGGCAACGAGATCGAGATCCGCTGCTATTGACGCTACGGCGGTGCATTGATCACGCGCTCGCGATTCGCTCTAATTTTATTTTTACGATGCGTCGTCCTTCCATGTCGACGATGGTGAGCTTATAACCATTTTCTTCGACCCACTCCCCGCCGCGCGGAATGCGCTTGAGCTTGGCAAGCATGAAACCCGCCAGTGTGTGGTAATCCGGCGACTCTTCGAATGGCAGGCCGAAGTCGGTCTTCAGGTCTTTGAGTAAGGCGGAGCCCTGGATCACCAACGAGCCGTCCGGCAACCGTTCCACCGGACCGCGCTCTTCACGATCGTACTCATCGCGAATCTCGCCGACGATTTCTTCGACTAAATCTTCCAACGTGGCGAGCCCTTCGACTTCGCCGAATTCGTTGACCACCAAGGCCATGGCGAGGCGCCGGCGCTGGAGCTGCTTCAATAATTCGCTGACCGGCAGCGTGCTGGGCACAAAAAACGCCGGGTGGAGATGATCGCGAATGCGAAATTCACTCTTTTCCTGCAAAGCTTTCAAAACATCCTTGTTGTAGAGTATGCCGATGATCCTGTCCAATTCGCCCTCGTAAACCGGTATGCGCGAGAAGCCGCTTTCGACGAAACTCTGCGCCACGTCGGCGAACGAGACGTGCGCTTCGACGGCATGGATCTCGGTGCGCGGGATCATCACCGCTTTCACCGGCGTGTCGGTGAATTCGAACACACTGTGGATCAGTTGTTCTTCGGTCTCGTTGAATATTCCTTTGGCGGCGCCCTCGCGAATCAACGATTTGACTTCGTCGACGGAGATGAAACTAGCACTCTCGTTTTCGCTGCCGCCGAAGAGTCTGAGAACCAAGTTGCTCGAGGCAGTCAATACTTTCACAAAAATTGCACTGATGCGCGCGAGGAATTCGATGGGCCGGGCGACAAAACAGGCGATCTGCTCGGAATACCGCAGGGCGAGGGATTTCGGTACCAGTTCGCCCAAGACGAGCGATAAGTAAGAGATCGGCAAGACCACGACGAGGAGCGCCAAGACTTCAGCCCACTGCGCGACGAGGGGCAAAGGCGAAGCGGCAAACCGCGGCTTTAAGTAGCCGATGGCCGCCGCGCCGCCGATGGCGGAAGCGAAGGAGCTGACCACGGTGACACCGATCTGCACGGTGGCGAGGAAACGGTCGGGATCTTCCTTTAGCCGTGCGACGATGGCTGCGGCTTTGACGCCTCTCTCGACTAAAGCGTCGATACGGCTTTTGCGCATGGCGATCATGGCGATCTCGGAGGCGGCAAAAAACCCGTTCGCCATAATCAAAGCCATGATCCAGATCGCCTCAAGCCAAAAAAACTCTATCGTCATCGTTGAATTCTCCTAATTTTCGCCAGTCTGTAAAGCGGCGAAACGGCGGGAGTGTTTTGCGCGTTTAGCAAAGGATTAAGCGAGAGCGGGCCAATACTTGGAAGCAGGTCCGGGCATTGACAATCTTGGCTGGAATTCTAACCGCCTACTGGTAAAAGGCAAGGGGACGTCGTTTACGGCTTCCATGCTTTCGCGTAGGATAAAGTGCCGGAGATTCCATTGGCGGAAAAACAGAACGAGACGACATCGATCCAAGGCACAATCGGCCGGATCACCTATCAACATCCGGAGACGCACTACACCGTGGCGCGTCTGGATGACGACGGCGGTCCGGGCACAACCATCGTCGGCACGCTTTTCCCGGTCACGGAAGGCGAAGAGATCAAAGTCACCGGCGCCTGGAAGCGCCATCCGCGTTACGGCTTGCAATTTCAAGTTGATCATTGGGAGAAGATCGACCCCGCGACGATCGAAGGCATCGAGAAATATCTCGGCTCCGGTTTGATCAAAGGGATCGGACCGACGTACGCGAAACGGTTGGTGGCGGCATTTGGATTGGACACACTGAAAATTTTGTCGGAACAGCCGCTCCGCGTCCTGGAAGTCGACGGCATCGGCGAAGTTCGCGCGCGCCGCATCCTACAGGCGTGGCAAGAACAGCGCGGCATTCAGGACGTCATGGTTTTTCTACAGGGGCACGGCGTCGGAGCCTCATTAGCACTGCGAATCTATCGGGTTTTCGGCGCCGACACGATTACTCGAGTTCGAGAAAATCCCTACGCGCTGGCGCAGCAGGTGCATGGCATCGGCTTTCTCTTGGCAGACCGATTGGCCAATCAAATCGGTATTCGCGGCGACTTTCCGCTGCGCGTGCAAGCCGGAGTATTGCACGTGCTGCGCGAAATGGCGGATCGCGGCCATTGCTACGTGCCACTCGCATCGCTCAAACGAAACGCGGCCGCGCTCTTGAATATCGACGAAGATCCGGTGGACGCGGCGGTGGCCAGACTTGCCGCACGAACCGAATTGGTTCTCCACGACAGTCCCGAGAGTCTCGAATCCCAAGTCTATTTGGCGGAGCTTTATTACGCCGAGCGCCGTGTCGCTGCGGCGTTTCAAGGTCTTTTGTCGACGCCATCGCACCTGCAGGGTGAAACAATTTTCGGTCCCCGAAGCCGGCTCGGCCAATCGTCTCGGGGCGCAATCGATTTGGTTAGTCCTGAGTTGTTCGGACCCGCCTCAGTAACTTTGGATGAAGACCAAATGCGCGCCACCGAGCAGGCGCTGCGCGAGAAGGTGCTTGTTATCACGGGCGGACCGGGCACGGGCAAAACTACACTGCTCACCGCGCTGCTGACGATCTTACGGCGCGCCAAGGTCAAGTTCGCGCTGGCGGCGCCGACGGGACGGGCGGCAAAGCGCATGACCGAGAGCGCCGGCGAAGAAGCGATGACGATTCATCGACTACTGGAATACAATCCGCGCGAAGGCGGCTTTCAAAGAAGCGAGGACAATCCGCTGCAAGTCGATTTTATCATTATCGACGAGACCTCGATGGTCGATTTGCCGTTGATGGATCATTTGCTCCGCGCCGTCGATCCGCACAGCCATCTTATTCTCGTCGGCGATGTCGATCAGCTGCCATCGGTGGGGCCGGGCAGCGTGTTGCGCGATTTGATCGATTCCGGCGTGGTGCCAAAAGTTGTGTTGCGACGAATCTTCCGCCAAGATCGCCAGAGTCTGATTGTCGTCAATGCGCATCGAATCCTGCAGGGACAGTCACTTTGGCTGCGCGACGAGGGCGGCAGCGATTTTGCGTTTCTGGCGCGGGAGTCCGAAGACGAAATCCTGGAAACGGTAAAGATGTTATTGCGGGAGGAAATCCCGCGCTCGCTGCAATTGGACTCGGATGAAGTTGGCCAGGCGATCCAAGTGCTGACGCCGATGCATCGCGGCTTGTTAGGAACGATCAATCTCAACCGCGAGCTTCAGGCTCTGCTCAATCCGTCGGGCGCCGCTTTGGAGCGCGCCGGATCCGCATTGCGCTGGGGCGATAAGGTCATGCAGCTGCGCAACAACTACGACAAAGGCGTTTTCAACGGCGACCTGGGTCGCATTGTCGGTATCGATCGGGAAGTCGGTAATGTGAAAGTCGATTTTTTAGACAAGGTCGTCGAATACGAGTCCGACGAGCTCGACGAAATTGGTTTGGCGTACGCCACTTCCGTGCACAAGAGCCAGGGTAGCGAGTACCCGGTCGTCGTCATCCCGTTGCACACGTCGCACTATTTGCTGCTGCATCGGAGCATTCTTTACACTGCCGTCACCCGCGGCAAAAAGCTGGTCGTCATCGTCGGCAGCCGCAAAGCCCTGGCCATGGCGATCCGCAATTTTCGCGTCGAGAAGCGCAACACCGGGTTGATGGAAAAGCTTGCCGGCATGGCGCGGCCGAGTAAACTTTCGACGCAGGAAATGGATGGCTGACTGAGACGAGAGGGCGAATTCTGCCGCCGTAAAATCCCGACGACGAAACGCCTTAAATCGCGCGCATCCGGTGTGTGCAATCGCACTACTGAAAGAGACGTCCGAGTTTTTTGTTTGTGTGCGGAATGCCAAGTTTTTTCAAGCAAGCCCAAATCGTCGCTTGATTGCTGTTGATGACCGGCTTATCGAGCTCTTTTTCCAGATCTTCAATCGCTTCGATCATGCGCGTGTTGGTGCAGCTTAGAAAATAGCCGTCAGCATCGGTGCGGGCGTTTTCTTTCACGATGCTCTTCCACTCTTGCGGCGTTACGGTCGAGTAGGCATGGGGCTCCAGACCAAGCCCCAGCTCGTGGAGCACGGTAAAACCCGTCTCGGTGAGATAGTTGACTTCGAGCTGGTTAGTGGCTTTGACGTAGGGGCTGATGAGGACCAGCTTTTTGATGCCAGATTGACCAAACGCCTGCGTGAGCGCTTGCGCCGTCGTGATCGTCGGGCAGCCGCTCGCCTGTTCAATGATGTCGACCAGCGCCTTTTCGTGCGCCAGGCCGCTCTCCATGGAATTTGCCGTGCAGTGAAAAACGATGACGCCGGGATCGATGTCCGAGAGCGCCTCGGCGGCTTCGGTGAGCGGACGTTTGAGCTCGCCGAGCGGCTTGCGAAATTTTCCGGTCATGCGCAGCCGCGTCACATGAACGCCAATGCTAGGCGGAAGATAGGCGTTGAATTGCGGCTCAGTGAGCCGGTTCCCAGAAGGAATGATCAAGCCGATGCTGACGGGTGTACTCATAGTCCCGCCGCTCCGAGATTGTAAAACCGCCGCGCGTTGCCGTGTAGAAACGCCGCCTTGTCGGCGCTGCTGATCTCTTGGTTTTCGAGAAATTCGTTGATCTCGTGCTTGCAAAACTCGTTATTGACTTCGTGCGGGTAGTCGCTCGAGTAGACCCAGGGTTTGTTGCCGATTCTCTTAATCGCGTGCGCGATGTCCGGTTCTTCGCCTTCGCACCCGACGAAGATCCGCCCGGCGTCGATGTGGCGGGCGATATATTCGCTGACTTTTTCCTTGGGTCGGAGCTCGAGAAAACGCTTGCGCGGATCATGCTGAATATGGGTTTCCCATGAACGATCGAAGCGTTCCAGGCAGACGAGAAACCACGCGACGCCGCCTTCCATAAAGCCAAATTTGACGTTGGGAAATTTTTCAAAAATTCCGTTAAATATCATGCCGCCGAACGAGATCATCTGGCCGAAAGGATGTCCCAGAGAATGAACCGGCGCGTAAGGAGTGAGATCGTCCAATCCGAGATTTTCATGAGCGCCGCCGTGCACCGCTATGGCGCAGCCAAGCCGGTTCGCCTCCTCATAAATCGGCCAATAGCGCTGATCGCCGAGATTGGCTTGGATGCCGGTCGACGGCAGCATCGCCCCGCACATGCCGAGTTCTTTGACGATCCTTCTAAGTTCTTCCACCGCGGCTGTGGGTTCTTGCAGCGCGATCAACCCCATTGCCTTAAATCGCGAGCTGCGCTTCATATAGGTGTTGTAAAGCCAATCGTTGTAGGCACGCGCCACGTCGATCGCCCAATCGCGGCTGACGATCTTGCCGAAGGCGAGGCCGAGAGTCGTGTAGAGAACGGTCATCTCGATGCCAACGTCTTCTAAAAAATCGACCCAGCCATCGGGCCCCACTTTATTAAACGCCCCGGGCTGGAAATCATGCAAGTTCGACGAGTGCAGGTGATCGAGCGGCGGAAACGGATTAAAAAAACTATGGGTCTCGTACTTATCGCGATAGGGCTGGGGCATGTAGTCGATGATTGCTTGACAGTCTTCGATCACGTGACCGTCGGCGTCGACAATCGTATGGCCGTTAAACGACATGGCTATGTCCTCCTTCAGGTCGATACTCAGGTCATCAAGACAAGGCGATTTTGTCAAGAGTTTCTAGTTTCAAGTCTCTAGTTTCCGGTGAATTAGGAACTAGAACCCTGGAACCGAAAATTATGAGCCGTTGCTGCGGAACCATTTCGTATACAGCTGATCGTAAACGCCGTTTTCTTTGAGCTTCAGTAACGCTTCGTTGACCGGTTTTCGGTACGGGCTGTTGGACGGAAAAACGATGCCGTAATTTTCATTACGAAAGATCGCCCCAACCGTTTGAACTTTGCCCTTGCCCTCGTGCGCCGCGTAAAAGAGCAACACCGACGCGTCGTAGACTATGGCGTCGACGTGGCCGTCCTGAATCGCCTGATACGCTTCTTCCATCCTGGTAAGTTCTACTGGCTCAAAGCTATGCTGCCGCAAATACTCCACGGATGTGCTGCCCTTTATGCTGGCGACGCGTTTGCCGGGAAGATCCTCGGGGCCGTTAATATTAGCGCGCAATTGTTGCACAGTCAGAGAAGAAGTGACCGCCGCAGTAAAGTACGCGATGAAGATGACGCTCATGAACATCCAGATGACGGCGACGATCCGCGCCATCGCCGCGCGCGGCATTTGATCGGCCTGGGTAGCCACGTCGAAGCGGCCCACCAGCACACCTCGCAGATGCCCGGGAAATACTCTCGATGAGTCAGCATGCCGGTGGAATTGCGCTGCTCAAAAAACCACACCAAATGCGCCATCATGAGAAGAATAAGGGCTACTCCCAAAACATAGAGCAGGACGGTGGTTGACAATAAATTAGCCATGATCGCTTCGACAAAGGCGCCACGGCTCCCTTGAACGGGAGTCAGGATTTGCAACCCGGCATCGAACATCGGCTGGGAAAAGTCCAACTCCACTTCCCGATCGGCTGTGATCGAAATCGCCGCGATGCCGAGAGCCACGTTCTTCGACTTGACTGCATCGAGCAATTCTTTGACCGTCGGCTTGACGATAAATTCGGACTGCGCGTTCAATTGCTTGGCAATTTCCTGCCAGAGCTCGACGCTGAAGCCGGTGAGCTGCCCCTGTTGTTCATAGACGAAAGGTCGAATCAGCCGAGTCGCGACCCGCAGTTTTTCCTCCTTCGATTGGGCAAAAGCGATGCCAGCGAACAGTAAAACCACGGGGACAAGAATAATTGTTTTTTATTCGTCATCGGTTGGGCGGCAACTGGCGGAGAATCTGTAAGCGAAAGCTCGCAATTATTGCAAGGTCGCTGTTACGACAAGGCTGATTTCATCGCTGCTCGCGCGCTCGCGGTAGCCGAGGATTTGGCGCGTAATCTCGTGCAGCTTGGTCGTCGCACCCCCCAACGAGACCGCTTGGCCGTTGGGCACGATCAGTTCGGTCGCGGCTTCGGTGAAATCGATGGCGCCGGGACGTTCCGTTGAGAAGTAGCTGATTCGAGGCGTCAGGCGTAATTTTATCTGTCCGTCCGCCAGCGTCGCAGCGTTTACCCGAAGCGAAGTGCCGACGTCATTGAAGACGATTCGTTGTTCGATGTAGCCCACGCCGAGGGCGTAATTGTAAAAATAGCCGGTTTGGCTCTGGGGCACCCGCGTCGCCACGGTGAGAATAGATTCGCTGCCGTCGAGCACCAGAGTGAAGATACCGCTCGAGCGCCGTACGGTTATCTGGCGGTCGTTCGCGACAATTCTCCCGGAAGGGTTTACCGTGCCGCGGCGAATGACGACGCCGCCAGACCCTTGCACGATCTCCTGGTTACTCGTGCCGGACTGTTTGGTTTCCAAAACCACTTTGATGTGCCGACGCGTCTGCGAATGACTGCTCCCGGCCGATACGAAAAATAAAACTAAAACGACCAGAAATTTAACAATCAACAGGAATCTCATTCGCTCCACGGGCTGGTGCTTACCGATTTCCCGGCAGGAACGAGAAGTCGACGATTTTTGCCAGATCGAAATCTGCCGGGATCGATCGTTCCTGACGGAGAATATCGAGATAACCGCGCGCGACCTTGGGATTGAGCCGGCTGTCTTTATTCAAGAGCCGGATTAACGTTGCGTAAGTATTTTCCGCTTCCAATTGGTTCACTTTGAACTTGTCGACGATCATCTTCGCGCTCTCAGCGCGGTTGGCGCGCAGCCAGGCCAACGATTCCGTAACTGCCATCACCGTTCGGCGCACCGACTCGCGATTGTTTTTGATTTCATTTTGCGACGTTACCAATCCAACGTAAGGGATGTCTGCCAGATCGCCGAGCTGCATGAATTTCTTATAACCCAACGACACCGCCTTGTCGTCGAACGGCGGCGTCAAGACGGTGCCGACAACACGGTTGGTTGTCAACGCGCGAAAACTATCCGCCGTACCGCCTGTACTGATGGTGCTCACGTCCTTCTCGTTGATTTCGGATTTTTTTAAAAATGCCTGAAAGAAATAGTATGGCGACGTCCGAATCCCGGAGAGTGCGACGGTTTTACCGATCAGATCTTGCGGCTTGTTGATGTCCTTGTGCGTGACCAACACCCATGGCGAACTGTCGCAAAAGTTGATGACGATGACTAAAGGCAGTCCGGCCACCGCGGCGGAAATTCCGGTCGAGACCGAGGTGAAGTAATTGATGTTACCGCCAACCACAGCCTGGGGCTGAATCGTGGTGCCCATCTGAATATATTCAGACTCGATGCCATATTTTTTATAGATGCCTTTTTCCTGCGCCACGTAGAATGGCATGTAGGAAAATGCCAGGGAGGGAAAGCCTATTCTTATTTTGTACGGAGTCTCCGCGGCCTGTGCAGAAACGGAGCAAATAAAGAAGATGAAGGCGAGTATTCCCAGCTTCATTCTTTCGCTCCTTACTCGTTGGCTGCTTTCGCCTTGCCGTTTTCCCAGCTCCGGCGCGCGAACTTAAGCGCGTTAGCTTGGGGCAGATTCTTGAGCTTAAAGAATTCGATGGCCGTCTTGTTCAGCAACTTTTCCTTCTGGGCGAAGGAAAGCTCTTTGCCGTCGACAACGTCTTTGACCGAATAAGGGAAGTGGCAATCCCAGTGGCAATAGTCCGAAGCATACATCACGGTGTTCTCGCCATTGGCTGCGAATACGCGGTCGAGGCCGGTTTCTTCTGATTCACAGGTTAACGTGATCTGTTCGCCACGGATGATGTCGCTCGGCCGACGTTGCAGCTCGGGCATCTGCGGCGCGAGCTTTTCGATATGCTCGTCGAATCGCTCGGCCCAAAATGGCAACCAACCGGCGCCGCCTTCCATGAAGCCGACGCGCAATCCCGGGTAGCGATCGAACACGCCTTCGCCGATCATGTGCATCATGGCAATCATCAATTCGAATGGAAACGCGGTCATGTGGACGTAGGCGTATTTACGAAAGCGCTCGCTGCCGGCGCCCATGACGCCCGAGACACCGAGCACCCCGTCGTGGCCGGTTTGCGGATGTACGCTCAGCGGCATTTCGATCGCCTGAGCGCATTCATAAATCGGGTCGAACATGCGATCGCCCATGTTATTCAAGCCGTAAACGTTGGTCGGCAGCATCGCCGTAATCGCGCCAACCTTCTTGAGATACTCCAATTCTTTAACCGCTGCCGGCGGATCTTGGCAGGGAACCAAGCCGACCGCGAGCAGACGCTTGGGATCCGCGGAACAGTATTCAACCAGCCACTCGTTCACCGCGCGGCACAGCACAGCGGCCAATTCCTTGTGCATTAAACCGTTGACCGTGAGCGCGATCTGGGTACCGAACAAAATTGCGACGTCGATGCCTTCCTCGTCCATGTCTTTGAGCCGAGCGACAGGATCGACCATGCCGGCGCGATAGCCGCGCGCTTTTTCCGTCATGGGACCTGACACACCGGGAGCAAGCCCTTGCGAAGCAGACCACAAGCGGCCTTCCAACAGGATTCGCGAATTGCCTTCGTTGTCTTTTAATCGCACCGGCGCCTGGGAGCGCCACTTTTCAGGCATGCGAGGCGATAAATCGACGTTGCCTTCGTAAACATGGCCGTCGGCGTCGATGACGAGAACGTTATCCAAATTGTCCATCACACTATCCTCCGGGTCGTTGTCTGCTAGCGGCGACATCTTATCGATAGTCGCTCAAGACCTACCATAGCGAAAGTCTTTCGGGCAACTGGAAATCTTAAGAGTGTAGTAGCAAAGTGATTATGTCAGGGGCTAACGGCAACGTAATTATGTCAGGGTGGGAGGATGACAACCCTGACAATGCAAGACGAGAAGCGACTAGACGTAATACAACGAGTGTATCGAAGCGAGCTGACCGTGGTGCAAGCCGCACTGGTGATGGGAGTAAGCGAACGGCAGTGTTACCGGATCAAAGCACGGGTCGGTAAGGCCGGAGCCAAGGGAGTGGTTCACGGCAACCGCGGACGGCGGTGTAAACGCAAGATCAAGGAGAAGACGGTCAAACGGTCGTGGAATTAGCCCGAGGTAAATACAAAGACTTCAACGATCATCATCTGACCGAGAAGCTCAAAGAACAAGAACAGATCGAGCTCAGCCGTGAGAAAGTGCGCCGTATCCTTCGTGCCCACGGGATCGCCTCACCCAAGAAGCGCCGCGGGATCAAGCACCGAAGCCGCCGAGAAAGACGGGCCAGTGAAGGGATGATGCTCCAGGTCGATGGCTCCCCGCATGACTGGCTCCAAGGCCGAGGGCCGCGTCTGTGTCTGATCGGCGCCATCGACGATGCCACGAGCAAAGTGATGGGAGCTTTTTTTGCCCAGGCCGAGAGCTCCTGGGGTTACTTCCATCTGTTCTCCGAGATCTTCAAGCAGCATGGAGTGTCCCAGTCGATCTATACCGACTGTCACTCGGTATTCTGGACCGACCGGGAACCGACGTTAGAGGAGCAGTTGATCAACAGAAAACCCACCACCGAAGTCGGCCGAGGCTTAGAAGAGCTCGGGGTGACCTTGATCCTAGCCCATTCCCCTCAGGCCAAGGGCAGAATCGAGAGACTGTGGAACACTTTCCAGGACCGGCTGGTCAGTGAGCTGCGGCTGGCCAAGGCCAAGACCATGGAACAGGCAACCGTCGTCCTGGATCGTTATCTCCCCGTGCATAACCGTAATTTGCTAAGCCCGCTAAAGCACAGCCGGCCTGGAGAAAAGTCAGTGCTCTTCAGATCGAACGGGCTTTGTGTTTCAAACAACAGCGTACGGTGGCTAAGGACAACACGGTGACTTTCGAAGGGACGGTCTTGCAGATCCCTAAGACATCGCCCTTTCGCTCTCATGCCAACAAGAGAATCGATGTGCATCGTGCTTTCGATGGCGCGGTGGAGTTTTTCTACAAGACCGAGAAAATCGCAACCTTCGATTCAAAAACAACGCACACAATTGGCCTATATCGAACGAACGGCAAAAAGGAGGGGTTCCGCTATGGTCCGCTTTCTATGCTGGCCATTCAACCTGAGGTGTCACCCTGACATTTTTACGTTGCTGTTAACATGACATATTGACGTTGCTACGACACTGGAAATCTTAAGAGGCGCCCTTGGCGATCCGCAGCAGTCGTGATTTGAAACTGGCCGACCGATTCGATATGCAAGCAAGCAGATGCTGCAAATCTTGAAAGACTGCCTGCAAGGCAAATTGCCGAATCGCACGGAAGCGCACCGGCTCGCCGCTTTGAGTGGCGACGAGCTGCAAGCTTTGATCACCACGGCGGCACGTGTGCGAGATCATCACAAAGGGCGAGTCGTCACGTTCTCGCCAAAAGTCTTCGTACCTCTGACCAATCTGTGCCGCGACTTCTGCGGCTACTGCACGTTTCGCAAAGCGCCGGATGAGCCTGGCGCGAAGACGATGACGTTGGACGACGTGCTTCGAGTGGTGCGCCAGGGCAAGCTTCTCGGCTGCACCGAAGTACTGTTCAGTCTCGGCGATAAGCCGGAAGCGATCTATCCGGAGATGAAGCAATTCTTAGCCGAGCGCGGTCATCAGCGCACGCTCGATTATCTGCGCGATGCTTGTCGAATCGTCTTGGAGGAAACCGAGCTCCTACCGCATTCTAATCCAGGCGTGATGGGCAAAGGCGATCTGCAAAAGCTTAAACAAGTAAACGTGAGCATGGGGCTTATGCTCGAAAGCGTCAGCGAGCGATTGCTGCGGCCAGGCGCCGCGCACGATAATGCGCCGGATAAAACGCCCGCCGTGCGGCTGAAAACGCTCGAAGAAGCGGGCAAGCTCGCTATCCCATTCACGACGGGAATCCTCATCGGCATCGGCGAAAATTGGCAGGAGCGGATCGATTCGCTACTGGCGATTCGCGATTTGCACGGTCACTACGCCCACATTCAAGAAGTCATCGTGCAAAATTTCCGCGCCAAGTCGACGATCCCAATGCACGCTCATCCCGATGCCAGCCGCGACGATATGATGAAAACCATTGCTCTCGCCCGTCTCATACTCGGCGGAGAAATGAACATCCAAGCGCCGCCCAATTTAACGCCGGACGGTTACGAGCTTTACTTGGACGCGGGCATCAACGACTGGGGCGGCGTGTCACCGCTGACTCCCGATTTCATCAATCCCGAAGCGCCTTGGCCGGCGCTACGATTGTTGCAGGAAAAGAGCGCGCAAGCCGGCTTCGAGCTCAAGGCGCGTCTGCCGATCTATCCGGAATTTATTCGGCGTGCTGAGAAATTTCTCGCGCCATCGCTGATTCCATATGTTGAGCAGCTCTCCGGTCCGGACGGCTTGGCGAGAAACAACGGGCCGCTGACGACATTCTCCCATCACTCCAAGACTCCATCGACCCCAGGGCCCTCTGGATGATCGCCGCTCTCACCGGCGGCACCGGCGGCGCTAAACTAATCGAGGGGCTCGCTGCCGAAATCGATCCTGCCGACCTGACAATCATCGGGAACACGGGCGACGACGCGATCTTCCATGGCCTCTACGTCTCGCCTGATGTCGATACCATCACGTATACGTTGACGGGTTTGATTGATACGGCCAAAGGCTGGGGCATCAAAGATGACACGTTCAACACGTTAGATCAGCTACACCGCTTGGGCGCCGATACGTGGTTCAAGCTTGGCGATCGAGATCTGGCGACGCATATCACGCGCACGCGATACATGCATGAAGGTTTGACGCTGTCGCAGGCAACCGACAGAATACGCAGAGCCCTTGGGATCAAATCGATCATTTTGCCGATGTCCGACGAGCGGGTTGAAACCCGCGTCGACACGCCGCATGGAGAAATTTCCTTTCAGGAATTTTTTGTCAAAGAGCGATGGTCGCGTGAGGTGACAGAAATTCGATTTAATGGCGTCGAGAGCAGCCATCCTACACCAGGTGTGCTTGAGGTGATTCTCCGCGCCGAAGCAATCATCATCTGTCCGAGCAATCCGATCACGAGCATCGGGCCAATTCTTGCCGTGCCGGGAATTCGCTCGGCATTGACGGAAACCGCCGCAGCGGTCGTTGGCGTCAGCCCATTGATCGGCACAACGGCGTTCTCGGGTCCGGCGCATAAATTAATGAAAGCCAGCGGCCGGGAAGCGTCCGCGCTCGGCGTGGCGCAGTGGTACAGCGATTTCCTCGACGCATTTCTGATCGCGGAAGAAGATAGGAACCTGGCTGAGCTCATTGCGGCGGCGAATATTAAAACTGTCTGTACGAACATCCGCATGACGACTCTCGCCGATAAGAGACGCCTCGCCCGCGAGGTCTTGGCGTTAGTTAAAAAATAGTCTAAACAAACTCTTTTGGACCGCGCATGAACGTCGTCGCACTGATGCCTGTGAAGGGTTTTCGTAACGCCAAGCAACGGCTCAGCCCTGTCTTGAGTTGCGCCGCGCGCGAACTTTTGGCTGAAGTGATGTTTCGCGATGTTTTGCGTCAAGCGAGACTAGCGCGCGGACTTGCCGGGACGTTTGTCGTCACCGGCGACGACAGAGTTGCGACTATTGCCTCGGCTGCCGGCGCGGAGGTGATTCGCGAGAAAGCGGAGAATGGTGAAACCACGGCGGTCGACTTCGCCAGGACGGAATTGAAGAGCCTCGGCCGCGAGTCCGTATTGATTATTCCCGGCGACATGCCGCTGGTGCGCGCGACCGATATCGAGTACGTCATAGCGCAAGTGCCGGATGATGCGGCAGCACCATTTGCTTTGTTGGTGCCGTCGCATGACCGGCTCGGGACCAATGCGCTGCTGTTGGCGCCGCCCGATGTCATCAAGCTCCGCTTCGGCTACGACAGCTTTACCTTTCACTTAAGCCAGGTGGTCGCGCGAGGTTTGCCGGCTCGCTATGTCGAGAACGAGCACATCGCTCTAGACATCGACGAACCAACAGATCTCGAACGTTTTCTTTCCTACGGGCTTAAAGACGGCGAGGCGACGCAAGTAGCGTTGAAACTTTTGGCCGAACAGCACGCAAGTGAATCCTCACGCTCGGGTGACGTATGAAGAGGCTCGAGTTGCTTGGCCTTGAAAACATCGGGGAGATTCGCCCCGGCGATTCTTTAGGTTATTTAATTGTTGATGCTTGTTCACGTCAGGGCATTGAGATCAACGACAACGATGTGCTTGTCATTGCGCAGAAAATCGTCTCCAAGGCTGAAGGGCGCATAATTGACTTAAAAGACGTTCAACCCTCGGAGCGCGCTAAAGAATTGGCGCGCGAACTCGACAAAGAAGCGGAACTGGTCGAGGTGATTCTCGGCGAGAGCCGCGGCGTGATTCGCACCGGCGGCCGAGCATTGATCGTTGAAACCCAGCACGGGTTTATTTGCGCCAACGCGGGCGTCGATCAATCGAACATCGGCTTGAAGCAAGTTACCCTGTTGCCGGAGGATCCGGATCGCTCGGCGCGCGAAGTGCTCGGCGAAATTCACGAACGCTCTGGCAAGAGCCCGGCTATTATTATCAGTGATAGCTTTGGTCGCCCGTGGCGCTTGGGCACCGTCGATGTAGCGATCGGCATCGCCGGGATGAAGGCAATCAAAGATGAACGAGGGACGCATGATCGCCATGGCTACCAACTCAAGGCAGCAGTGGCCGCCGTGGCGGATGAAATTGCCGCCGCGGCGGAATTAGTGATGGGCAAGCGCGACGACGTACCCGTAGTACTCGTGCGCGGCTTTGAGGCGGAAAAAAAGGAGCATGGATCGGCGCAGGAGCTTCTTCGGCCGAGGGCCGAGGATCTCTTTCGCTAGTTCTTGGTGAAACTATGGATCAATTCAGTGTGGCAATCGTCGGCGGTACGGGCAATTTGGGCAGCGCCTTGGCGCTTCGCCTCGGCGCGCCGGGAGTAAAAATTATTATCGGTTCGCGCGACCCGGAGAAAGCCAAAAACGCAGTCGAGACGTTGAAGCCTAAATTACGCGCGGGTGAATTAGTCGGCAAGACCAACCAGGAAGCGGTAAAGGGCGCCGACTTCGTCGTCATTGCCGTCCCTTACGAAGGGCACGCGCAAATGGTTTCCGACCTCAAAGGACAGCTCGCGGGCAAGATCGTTATCGATACTGTGGTGCCGCTCAACAAGGTGAAGCCGTTTGTTCCGCCGGCGGGGTCGGCATTGCAGGAAGCGCAGCATATTCTCGAGGGCGAAGCACCGGTCGTGGGCGCGCTGCACAACATCTCCGCCGTCGATTTAGGCGACGTCGATGCGCCGCTCGGCGATGTCCTGGTATGCGGTGACGATGCGACCGCGAAGCTGCGTGTTATGGAGATTATTCAACGCATCGGTGCTGCTGCCTACGATGCCGGGCCCGCAAGCAATGCGTACGTGATAGAGGGGCTGACCGGCGTCATCATTGCCCTCAACCGCAAATACAAATCCAAGCACGGCAGCATCAAAATCACCGGCATCGGCGGCCACTGAAAACCTCCCCAAGGAATCGTTACCGGGCGAACTTCGGCCAGTAATTATTTCCGGTACCGTAAACATTTTTGTCTGTGCGTCCAGGCTCACAACCGCCCTCGCAGTCAACGTAATTCCAAGCCGTTCCCTAGATATCGTTACGACCGCTCTGGCTCGTTAATTGCCTATGGTCAATCGCCATATGGCAAACAAAAACAGTCGAATCCCCCAAGTTATTTCTCTCGCAGCTATTCTTTTGACGCTCCAGGGTTGCGCCGCTGGCGTAGGCTTAACTCTACTTGGCGTCGGCGCAGGAGTCACCACAGGCACATCGGTCGCGTACACGCTGGATGGCATTGCGTATAAGACATTTACGGCCCCGCTGCCGCAGGTCGAAAACGCCACGCGGACTGCGCTCGACCGGATGGGCATCAAAGTCGAAGCGACCTCTAAGATCGATCAAGGCAAAGCAATCAAGGCGGTGTCCAACGACCGTGATATCGAGATCGAGCTGGAGATGGTCAGTAATAAAACCACGCGTATTCGCACGGTGGCAAAGCAAGGCTTTTTCTTCAAAGATCGTGCGACCGCGACAGAGATTATCATTCAAACTGAAAGGGCGTTAGGAATCAGCTAAGCAGAAACCGAGGAGGAAAAGTATGAAGCTTTCAGCAGCGATTTTAACCGTGAGCCTGGCGGTCGCAGCGCCAGTTTTGGCCCTGGCCCAGACCGCTTCGGATTTGAACAGCCAAGTGACCACGATGAACAACGCAACGGCAAACCAGGGGCAAACGAATGTTATCAACAAGATCAGCAGCGATTTTAATTCATTTCTCGGCTCCGACGCACCCGCAGTCGTCACGGGTCTCAGGAATGGTACGCCGATAACGCTGACGTCGACAAGTACGACTCCGAGTAGCACACCGGGCGGTTTGCCAGTGACCACGACCAATACGACCGTGATCGCTCCGCCTACTGGTCACATGGGTTTCGGCAACGTCTATATTTCGTTGGCGCTGGCAAAGCAGCAACTGAGTACATTAGGAATCACCCAGCCGACACCGGAACAGTTGCAGGCTGCCCTCACCGGTGGATCGATCACACAGACGACCGGCACAGGCGCCACCGCAACGACGACGACAACCAATTTACAAGGCATCCTCACCATGCGCAGTCAGAACATGGGCTGGGGACAGATCGCTCAGAAACTAGGATACAAGCTCGGGCCGGTGATCGCGGGAATGAAGAGCGCAAACCACAATTTGGCGAGCACCACAAATCCGTCGTCTAGTAAGGGTGGAGTGACCGCGGCGAGCGGCAAAAAAACGGAAAGCGGCATCGTTTCGGGTAGCGGAAAATCGCACGGTAGCTCGAACCACGGCGTTTCCAGTGGTAAAGGCTCCGGCGACGGGATCGTTACGGCTTCGGGCAAGGGGAACGGCAACGCCTACGGCCTCAACCGAAGCGGCATTGTGACCGGTTCCGGCAGCGGCGCTGGTTCGAATGGAGGAATCGTTTCCGCCGGTGGCGGCAATGGCAACGGCATGGCGAATGGCAAGGGCCACGGCAAATAGGTCGATAGGTGAATTACCGGAGGCGGATTACCGTGAATTACCAAAGACGATTATTCCTAGCGTTTTCTCTTTCTGTCGCCATGATTCCCTGGACCAGGGGTTCGGCGCTGGCATTGGACGTCAATCGGCCGTCTCATTTTCTTCCGGAGGAGCGCCGAGCCATAGAAGATTACTATCGCCAGGGGAAAAAGAGTAAAGCCAAAGGTCTGCCGCCTGGGTTGGCCAAACGCGGCGGAAAGCTGCCTCCGGGGTTACAGAAGCAGTTGGACAAGAACGGCCAGCTTCCGCCCGGATTACAAAAGCGGCTCGAGCCCCTGCCGGCTGACCTGGATCGCAGGCTGCCGCGGCTCCCCGAATATTGGGAACGGGTAGTCCTTGAAAGAGACGTTATTCTCATCGACCGGCGCACCAACCATATTCTTGACATAATCGAAAACGTTATTGCCCTCGCCACCGGGCAATAGCGAACTCCCAAGTTGGGCGGCCAGGCTCCATCGGGCTGGCCGCCATCACACGAATTTTTTCCATAGTTTTAGCAGCTTATCTCAATCCAGTTGAAGCGCTCGGCGCTGTTAACCTTTGGCGTATTCTGGCGTCTAAAGGATTGTAGCGGGTAGGAAACTTCGCGGCGCGTAACGCAAATGGTTGACCCCCAAGAACTCGGAGACGAAGAGTTGGCGTCCATGTGCCAGCAAGGCCAGGGGCACTACTTCGAGATCCTTGTGCGAAGGTATATGCAAAAAGCTTTTCATATCGCCTTTAATTTCACGCGGGATCCAGAGATGGCAAAGGATCTATCGCAAGACGCGTTTTTGCGGGCGTTTGCTAACATCAAACAGTTTGATGGCAGGTCGAGCTTTTACACGTGGTTTTACCGTATCGTGGTGAACCTCTGCCTGGATCATGCGCGCCGTCACAATCGCGTGACCTGGGAGTCTCTCGATGGTATGAGTGAGGAGCCGAGCGATCAGAAGCGATTAGCCGATTCAACATTCGCGCCCGAGCAAGCGGCGATGGCGGGCGAGGCAAAACGGCGCGCCGATCAAACTCTGGAAGCGATGCCGAATAAACAGCGCACCGCTTTCTTATTAAGAAACCATCAGGGATTATCGATAGCGGATATTGCCAAGGTCATGAAAACGACAGAAGGCACAGTTCGAGTTTATTTACATCGGGCCGTAGCGGCGCTGCGCCAAAGCCTCCTGGAATTTGTTTAGGGGAAAGAATCATGACATATCGAAAACCACTCCAAAGCGCATGCAAGCACTTCGAAGAAGATCTCGTGCTTTACTACTACGGCGAGACAGGCGATAGCGAACGGCGCCGAGTGAATCAGCACCTCGCGGAATGTGTCCCTTGTCAAGGCTTTGTCGAAGACTTGCGGCGATTATTGCCGCAAATAGCGAAATCGGCTCAGATGCCGCCGTCTTTCTGGGATGAGTACTATCGGGAAACAGTCGCTAAGTTGGCCCAACAAGAAGCGCGCAAACACTGGTGGCGCGCGCTGTTCGCGCCAAGGCAAGTCTGGATGGTGCCGGCGTTCGGCACGGTTGCAGTGGCGATTCTCGTCGTCGGTTTGTTATTCGGAAAAGGCAACTTAAATTCGTTCGTGCATCGGACATCAGAACGAATACCACAAGAAATTTTGGCCGATGAAAACCAGTTGCAATTCTTCGAGTCGATGGACTTGCTCGAATCCCTCGGCACACTTGAGAAGCAGGACGACCTCGACACCGATTCGACGAATACCCAGACGAGTCGAGTGCGGCTGGAACATGCAGTCGCCTAGGCTTTAATTCTCGGTTAGATCGACAGTAATATGAAAAGGCGAAATTTCCTAGCATTGATGTTTGGTTTGCTATTGCTCGCGAGTTCTCAGCGAGTCATGGCGGCAAACGACAATTGGCGCAATCTCACGCCGACGGAGAAAGACAAAGTCCGGGAAAACTATCAGCGTTGGCAGAGGTTGCCCCCGCAAGACAAAGAGCACCTGCGCGGTGAATGGAATCGCTGGCAGCGTTTACCACAGGACGAGCGCGACCGAATCAAGCAGCGTTATGATAGACAACGGCGGGATCGTCGTGAAGACTAAGATTATTCTGTGCTAAGCTTCCGAATCCGACTAAAGCAACCCATGCGAATCTAGCCCCAGTAACCATCCATGCGCAGATGAAACGTCACCTGCGCGACACACGAGTGATGTCGTGCCTTTTCCTTGTTGAGTGACACGCATCGTGAACTCGATGTGATCATCACCGGGTCGGCCGACCCATTGCGGGATCGAGTCAGCACGCACAGTCACGTCCACAAGAACTCGTAGCACCCTGCGCTGATTATTAGGCCTACGCGCCGTCTGCAGCGAGAAGCGTCTTCTGAAAAGTTTTCAATCGGTTCGCAGCAGCCGCGGATTTTAGCGAAAATGGCTCGCGGCCCAGGCCGGTGACGTGTTTTGGACTCGCTGAGCATTTTCAGTTTTTTCGCCCGTTACAAACAACTGCCAGCAACGTCTAAGAAGTGGAGTGGAACGAAACACAACTCGCAGATCCACTTTGGACTGTATTGTATGAAAAGCGCTTACAGAAAGGAGGCACTATGAAAACTATCGCACTTTTGGCGTTGTTGACGGTCGGACTCTTCATTGCGTCGGGTTGTCACGGACGCCACCACCGTCACAATTATTCCAATGGATACTATTCGCGGTGAATCAAATATATACCCGCTCCCGCTTCGAAATGCCGGAGCGGGTGGACAGTGACAAAATTAAATCACATCGCGTAATAGGTCGCGCAATTGTCCCAGAGAATGTTTTTCTTGTTGGCTTCGCTGATCGGCAAGTTGAGGAAGTGGTCGACTGCTTTTGGATACTTTGAATCGCCATGCGGGTAGTCGGTGGAAAAAACAATATTTTTGCCGCCCGTGTATTCGATCACATAGGCAATAGTAACTTCGTCCGGTTCCACAGAGACAACGCACTGGCGCTTGAAATATTCGCTCGGCGCCATTTTTACATCTGGTGCCCAGACATCACCTTCCCGTTCCCAGCCTTCGTCCAACCGCCACAATAGCCACGGTAACCAGCTGCAGTTCGCTTCCAGAAACGCGACCCGCAGATTCGGATGGCGCGCCAGCACGCCGCCCGCGCAAAAGCTGCCGAGCGCCAACATTTGCTCCATCGGCTGCGCATAAACTCGGCGCAACATAAGGTTCGGTTCGAGGCGTTCACCGATTTGTTGCTTGCCGGTGCCTGTGGATTCATGAAAGCCCAAAGCGAGATTCAGATCCGCAAGCGCTTGCCAAAGCGGCTCATAGTAAGGAGTGTGCCACTGATGCTGCACGAGTGGATTCGCGCGCAGAAAAACCGCGCGGAAACCAAGTTCTTCGGCGCAGCGCCGCGCCTCGACAACCGCATCATTCATATCATACGGTGAGAGCATGCCGGCGCCGATCAAACGCAGCGGCTGCTTCTTGCAAAAATCATAAAGCCAATCATTGTAAGCGCGCGCGATCGCCGCGGCGAAATCAGCTTCCATGTTCGGTACGACTAACGCACGCAGTCCCCGAGTAGGATAGAGAACAGCGACATCGATGCCTTCAACATCCATGGCTTCGAGCTGAACCTCCGGTGTCCACCCGCGCGCCGCGTCAGCGCGATAGACGTTCTGATTTCTTTCAAAGTTATGCCCGCGCGCTGAATCGTTTTGCCGCGTCGTGGTGCGCGCCCAATCGCGGCCGTCAGGATAGACCATGCGTAGATCACGTATGTTACTACTGGTGACGCCGCGCGGCGCACGCGCTTTAAATTTCTGATCGATGTAGCGCTCCCAAAGATCCGGCGGCTCCATGATATGCATGTCGCTGTCCAAGATCTTGAAGCCGTTTTTTGCCATGCGCTAATTCTCCATTCCGCGAACTGTCAAACAGCAAGGATGATCTGCGCCAGTCCAAAGCTCTCGATGGTCGATTCGATCCAAGGAAGAATCGATCCCTAGGGAGCTAAAAATTGTTTCTGTCTTTGCCCGCCTATACTCCCAGGACCAGCCGCAGGGGGGGTACTCTTTCACCGATGCCGAAGGTAAATTCGTGCTTTACTTTATCCGGGTCCAAATACGTTCCAAAGAGTCGATCCCACACAGTGAACAACGACCCGAGGTTGGAGCGATAATGCACCGGGTCGTTGCTGTGATGAATGTGATGGTATCGCGGCGTGACAATTAGCCACTCCAACCACGTCGATCTCCAGGACACGTTCAGGTGCATCCAGTTGTTTCGGCCGATGTGCTCAAAAGCGATGAGCGGAAATACCCATCCGGGTACTCCCACCAACAAGGGCTTTGCCGCCACATAGGTCAAATTGAATAGAATGATGTGAGGGATGGACGTACGGATTCCGGCAAGCCAGTACATATACGTCGGATAGTGGTGCCATTTGTGGGTCCGCCATAGGTATTTCGTGTGCATCAAGCGATGAACCCAATAGAGGCCGAAATCTTCAACAATGTAAAATAGAATTAACTTGAAGGCGATTGGCATTCCCGCGAGATTCGTCGGCGCGTAATTCGGGATCGGAACGCGGTCGGTAAACTGCACAACGAGCGCGAAAGAAAGGCTGTACACTCCGAGGGCGACTAGATCTCGGAGAAAAACGGATCGATAGGCAACTCGCCTTTCGGGGAAGAACCACTCAGCAGTGAAGGCCAGCACGCCCAAGCTCCAGAACATCAAGTAGGGGAAGAGAAATTTATTCATTTTTACAAAATTGGACGGCGATTCGTCATCATGCTCATTTTCGGCGGAGAGATTCAATCGAACCTTCCTTGTCCAGCAACGTAAAAACCATGCGCAGCACGTTCGGTAAACACAAAATACCCACATTCATCTGAGAACTTCTCCCGAGGCGCGGGTGCCGAATAGCCTCTGTCGAAGGCTGTACTTCTAAAGACAACTGCTGAAATTCCATGTCACATGAATTCCTCACTTCATGAGTCCCGGTGGCTTTAAGCGTACTGAGTGCCAGGTGCGCGGCGTCGCGCAAGTGAGGAATGACAAAAATTAGGTGAGAAATGATTTTGCCACGCGTTCTTCATCATGTCAGTAATTCTTGTCACTTTTGTCTCAGGACTGCGCGGGCGCCTTCCGAACACCGACAGCTAGAGCCATAATTATATTATTTTTCAACTATTTATAGTTAGCCGGGATTCTGGCTTAAGTATTGCTCGAATCATCCATTCAACGCATTTGCAGCAGTTCCTTACGCCGACGGTGGTCCAGCAATGAGCGAATTCGACGAGTCAAATCTCCCGCCACGCCAGCTGCAGGTGTGGATCGCGCAGAAATTGCTGTCCAATCAGCCCGTTTACAATCTCCCCGTTGCCCTAACTATCTCCGGGAACATTGACCCTGTCCATTTTCAGCGCGCCTTCCAAACCCTGGTAAACTCGAGCGATGCCCTTCGGATGGTCTTTGAAGACGTCCGAAGGGTACCGATCCGGCGAGTCGTTCCTGAGCTTGGCTACGACCTGCCGTTCTTTGATTTCTCCACTAGATCCGATCCGCCGGCCGCCGCGCGGACTTGGCTACAAAAGAATGCGATAACGACGTTCGATCTGGAGCGTAGGTTGTTCGACACGGCGCTGCTCAAGGTGAGCGCTGATACATTCGTGTGGTACCTGAACATGCATCACCTCATCAGCGATGCCTGGTCGGTCCAATTGATCTATCAATCCATGGCCCAACTCTATAGGCTGGCGATCGACGGAAACCTGCCCCATAAAATCGCTCTAAATTCATTTGAGGTCGTTGCAGCTCCGGAAGGCCGCGTGGGACATTCGCCCCGCGCGAGTAAAGCGGAGGCGTACTGGAAGCGGAAATTGAGCGGCGACTCTGATCCGCTGCGTTTTTACGGGATGGCGGTCAACAAAGCCGGCACTCGCGTCACTAGAAGGGTTTACGACCTTGGAAGCGAGCGATCCGAGAAGCTACAGAGAGTTATCCGCGAAGTTGAGCATCGGGACGCCGGCGACGATGTTTTACTGCTCAACGCGTTTTATGCGGTGCTTTGCGCGTATCTGGCGCGTTTTCATGATCACTGGAATTGTTTTGTCGGCATAGCCTCGCACAACCGCCGCCGAAACGCTTCAAAGCGGACCATTGGATTTTTTTCTGAGGTTCTACCCGTTCGTGTGAGCGTGGACGAAGAAGACAGCTTTGCGTCTCTGGCGCGCAAAATTAGTGCGGAAGTCTTTGAAACTGTGCGCCATGGGAACTTTCCCGTCACCAACCCTACTCATGGGCCGATCTATGACGTGGTTTTGAATTATCACAAGGCCGCATTCAATGATTTTGGCGGCATGCCGGCTCACCCCGAATGGATTCATACCGGCCATGGTTTTGAAAGCTTCATGCTGCAGGTTCACGACTTCAGCTCCGCCGGTCGGTTGCTTCTGAGCTTCGATTTTCATGATGAAGTGTTCTCAGAACAGCAGGCGGAAACGGCGATGCGTCATTTCCTCGCTGTGCTGGACGCCATGGCGGTGAGCCCGAACAGAGCGATTGCTCGGCTTGATTTGATCTCTCCAAACGATTGTCGGCTTCTTTTCCGTGAATGGAATGCGACAGAGACCGCGGCGTTACCGAATCCGTGCGTGCATGCGGCGTTCGAGGAGCAAGCGGAAAAAAATCCCGACGCTATTGCTGTGGTGAGCGAAGACAGCACGCTTTCTTACGGCGAGCTCAACCAGCACGCGAATCAATTGGCCCGATACCTCAAGAGAGCCGGTGTCAGGCCAAACACGTTGGTTGGAATTCATCTAGATCGCTCCTTCGAAATGCTGGTGGCGATGCTGGCCGTTCTCAAGGCCGGAGGAGCTTACGTTCCGATCGATCCAAATTCTCCCGCTGACCGCGTGGAATTCGTTATCAACGATACGGGGCTACCGTTGCTGCTCACTCAGCGGGCGCTCATGGAAAGACTGCCGCAAATCCCGAGTGCCGTTATTTGTCTCGACTCCGCCCGGGACAAGATATCTCACGAAAGCGATCAAAACCTCGGCACTAGGCCGAATAGCGATGATCTCGCCTATGTAATTTACACTTCAGGTTCCAGCGGTGATCCCAAAGGTGTCGAAATCTCACAAGGAGCGCTCGCGAACTTTTCGTCGTGGGCGACCGTAGCCTATAACCTCGAACCGAGCGACCGAGTGTTACAATTCGCCGCTGTCAGTTTTGACGCGGCAATTGAAGAAATATTTCCAACGCTTATTCGGGGTGCCGCGCTGGTGCTGCGCACGGAGCGATCGTTGGCGTCAATCCGGGCGTTCGTAGACAATTGCCGCGACTGGAAAGTGACGGTATTGGATCTGCCGACGAGTTATTGGCATGAGCTGACGAAAACACTTTATCGCGAAAACGCTGCCCTGCCGGAGTCAATCCGGTTGGTGATTATCGGTGGCGAACAAGCCTCGCCGAAGCGATTGACGGAATGGCAAAAATTGGTTTCAAGACGCTGCCGGCTGGTGAATACCTATGGACCGACGGAAGCGACCGTTGTCACCACGGCTTGTGACCTGACCGATGATGCCGGCGACGCTCAGGTGCTTTCAGAACCCGTGTCCATCGGGAGACCGATCGCGAATGTTCGAGCCTACGTCCTAGACCGACGCCTGGATCCAGTGCCGATCGGCGTTGCGGGCGAATTGTGCATCGCGGGCGCTGGTCTGGCGCTGGGTTATCACAACAAGCCCGCTTTAACCGCGCAGAACTTTATCACCAAGACCTTCGACTTGGGTTTGGAAGAACGACTTTATCGTACTGGCGATATCGTCCGCTATCGGTCGGACGGCCAACTGGAATTTCTTGGCAGATCGGACGATCAGCTCAAGATTATGGGCTATCGCGTTGAGCCAAAGGAAATAGAGAGCACACTGACGCGGTATCCTGGGGTGAAGGAAGCGATCGTAACGGCGTTCGACGGCGAAAATGACGGACGACGTCTAGCAGCCTACGTCATCCTCCAGGCAGGCTCGGACGTGACGGCTGATGAGTTACGAGCGTATCTATCAAGGAAGCTTCCCGCGTACATGATTCCGGCAACAATCGTTTTTACCGAGCAATTTGTCAGATCTGCAAGCGGTAAAATTGACCGCAAGGCTCTGCCCGCTCCGGTATCATCGATAACGACTGCCGATGCCGGCGCAGTCGTTGCGCGCTCTCCCATCGAGCAACGCTTGGCGGATATCTGGAGCGAGATCTTAGGTGCCGAGCAAATCGACATTCACAGGAGCTTTTTTGAAGTGGGGGGGCATTCCCTGAGCGCGACCCAGGTCATGTCCCGGGCGCGAGAAAGTTTTCATGTGGATCTGCCGCTGCGTTCGATATTCGAAACACCGACGATCGCCGGACTGGCAAACCAAATTCAATTGGCATTGCAGAACAGTCGCGGCGCAGTAGAACGTCCGCCGATCGTCCACGTTAGCCGCTCTCAAGAGCTGCCCCTCTCTTTTTCACAGGCGCGCATGTGGTTTATGCACCGGATTGCGCCGGAAAGCCCCGCATACAACCTCGGGGTGGCCCTGCGACTCGAGGGCCGACTGAACCGCGTCGCCCTTACAAATAGCCTCAATGAGATCGTCAGGCGTCACGAAGCCATCAGGACCGTGTTTCCGTCAGTAGACGGCCAACCACGACAAGTTAGTACCGAATGGCAACCGGTCAATGTCCGGTTGATCGATCTGCAAAATTTGCCGCTGGATCAGCGATTGGCGAAGGCTAAGCAACTCGTTTCTGAGGAATCGCGGCGGCCGTTCAATTTGGAGCGCGATCTGCTGATCCGCGTTCTGCTGGTCCGAGTGGACGAAAACGAGCATGTGTTAGCTGTCAACATGCACCACATCGCCTCCGATCAATGGTCCATGGGTATCATCGCGAGGGAACTAACTCACTTGTACAGCGCGTTCTCTACAGGCTCACAAGCGCAGCTAAAACCGGTAGCACTGCAATACGCAGACTTCGCAGTGTGGCAAAGACAATGGCTGTCTAGCGAAGTGTTACAACAACAACTGGCGTATTGGAAAGAAAAACTTAAAGGACTGCAGCCGCTTGCTTTACCGACAGATAAGCCACGGCCTTCCGTACAGACTTTTAATGGTGCTTACCTCACTTTCGATATACCCGAAATTTTGATCGATCGCTTAAAGGATCTGAGCGCGCAAGAAGGCGCTACGCTTTACATGACCTTTCTGGCCGCATTCAAGGCCTTGCTTCGCCGATATTCCGGTCAGACGGATATTGCCGTCGGCTCGCCGATTGCGAATCGCAATTGGCTCGCTGTCGAGAATATCGTGGGGACATTTGTCAATACACTTGTATTGCGCACTGATCTCAGCGGCGATCCCAGCTTCCGTGACCTTCTGGCCCGGGTGCGTGATGTCACGATCGATGCCTTTGCCCGACAAGAGACGCCATTTGAAAAACTTGTCGAGGAACTCCACCCGCAACGTGACACCAGCCTGTCACCTTTGGTGCAAGTCCTGTTTAACTTTCAAAACGCACCGTTGGGTGAAGTCAAGCTGCATGGTTTGGAGTGGACGCCGTTTGAATTTGAGCTGGGAGCTTCGCAATTTGATCTATGTCTAGCGGTGGATCCGAATGTCCTGAACAAGATCGTGCTGGTTTACAATCCGGACCTCTATGATGAATCGCGCGCCACTAGAATGTTGGAGCACTACACAAATTTGCTCGATGCATTTATCAATGATCCGGATGAAAAGATCGACCGTGTCAATTTTCTATCTCAGTTTGAGAAGCAGCTTTTACTTGAATCATCCGCGCGCACGCAAGCGGATTTCCCATCGAATCTACGCATGCATGAATTGTTCGAAGCGCAAGTCGAGCGCTCGCCGGATTCTGTAGCCGTCATCTTCGAAGGCGATCGGGTAACTTACAAAGGGTTAAATGCCCGAGCCAACCAATTGGCCCGCCATTTGTGCACATTGGGTGTCGGTCCCGAGACACCCGTTGGCGTTTTTATGGAACGATCCGCGGAAACGGTTGTCGCCCTGCTCGGGATTCTCAAAGCGGGCGGAGCGTATGTACCGCTCGACCCTGATTATCCGGCGCAGCGCATCGCGATGATGGTTGAGGACAGCGCGTCGCCGGTTATTCTGACGCAAGCGAAATTGCGCCACCGGATGCCTAAGAACAATGCCCGTGTCGTATGCGTCGATCAGGACTGGCCTGACATCTCTCGCCGAGGGGACGGGAACCTAACGACGACGGGAGCATCGGACGATCTTGCCTACATGATTTTCACCTCCGGATCGACGGGGCGACCGAAGGGCGTGGAAGTCACGCATAAGGCTCTGGTGAACTTCCTTGATTCGATGGCGAGAGAGCCCGGGATCGACAGCAACGATGTCATGCTATCGGTTACTCCTTTGGCTTTTGACATTGCCGCCTTGGAGATTTTTTTGCCGTTGACGGTCGGGGCGCAGGTGAACCTACTGCCACGGGAAATTGTTGTGGATGGGAGGTTGCTGAAAGAGCGTGTCGACGCTAATGGCGCGACCGTGATGCAGGCGACGCCGATGACATGGCGCATGCTGCTCGAAGCCGGCTGGCATGGAAAACGTGACCTCAAGATTCTATGCGGCGGAGAGGCGCTACCCAGAGACCTTGCCGAAGCCCTGCTCGCCAGAAGCGCGTCGGTTTTTAACATGTACGGACCGACGGAGACGACGATTTGGTCGACGTTGTGGAAAGTGGCAGCGGACAGTGGCCCGATTGTCATTGGTCATCCCATCGCGAACACCGAGATTCATGTATTGGACGCAAACCTGCAGCCTTTGCCAATCGGCGTTGAAGGGGATCTCTATATCGGCGGAATCGGCTTGGCGCGGGGTTATCGAGGTAATCCCGAGTTGACGCGTGAGAAGTTCATTCGGGATCCTTTTAGCCGCGCGGCATCGGCGCGACTATTCAAGACCGGCGACCGGGCGCGTTACTTATCGGACGGCACGATCGAGCATCTTGGACGAAGCGACTTTCAAGTAAAGCTTCGCGGTTACCGGATTGAACTCGGCGAAGTCGAGTCGGCGTTGACCGAGCACCCGTCGGTGAAGCAGTGTGTCGTGATTGCCAAGCAGGACGCGGTGGGAGAAAACCATTTGGTCAGCTATATCATTCCGGTACCCGACCAAGTGGTAAACCAAAGTGAGATTCAGGGATACTTAAGAGAGAAATTGCCGGACTACATGATACCTACCAGTTTCATCCTGCTGAACTCACTCCCACTCACGCCGAACGGCAAGATAGACCGCAACAGACTACCGGCGCCGGAGCCGCTGCCAGAACTTCCTCATGGCAAGGCGTCGCCCCATTCGCTTTTGGAGTTACAGCTCGTCAAGATTTGGCGGGAGCTTCTCGAGGTCGACCGAGTGGGGGTCACAGATAGCTTTTTTGACTTGGGAGGACACTCCCTGCTGGCAATCCGGTTGATCGCCCAGATCGAAAAACTAACGGGTACTACGATTCCTGCGGCGACACTTTTCAGAGCGCCGACCATACGGCAATTGACAGAAATCCTAGCTGACCGTGATCAACCGCAACCGTGGTCGAGCCTCGTGCCTATTCAAGCGGACGGCTCCAAGACCCCACTATTTTTGATTCACGCGGATACCATCAATCTATTCTTGCCCGGCTATCTCGGTAAGGATCGACCGGTCTTTTCATTGGAGCATCAGAGCCAAGATGGCACGAAAGCCCGTTACACGCAGGTCGAAACATTGGCGGCGCATTATCTTGAAGAGATTCGTACAGTGCAGCCGGAAGGGCCCTATCTGCTCGCCGGCTACTCCTTCGGCGGGGTGATTGCCTTTGAGATTGCCCAGCGTCTACAGAGCGAAAAACAGGAAGTTGCGCTCCTCGCCTTGCTCGATACGATGACCGTCGATCGCGAGCACGACACGCCATCTTTGATGTCGCGGATTACAGTTGCGGCCAAGAAAATCTCGCGTGTCTACGAATCAACAATTCGCGAGATGTCCGATCCGGCGAACCATCGCGCTCATGCAATCCCGCCTCGATCGCGAGTTGGTCTCAGTGATTTTGTGCGAATCTTCGCCGGGCGATGTTTCCGCGACGTAGTCGTCCGGGTAAAGACGGCTTTATCTCAAGTGTACGCGAGCTTGGGGTATTCGATTCCTCTTCAGCTTCGTAGTCCCTACATCCTGAACGTCTATCGGCGAGCGGCACGGTTTTATGTGCCGCAGCCTTACCCCGGACGGGTGATTTTTTTCAAATCCGCAATGAACCGATCCAACCCTCAAGTGGGATGGGGGTCCCTGGTTATGGGACAGTTCAAGGTTTTCGAGGTTCCCGGTGACCACTTGGAATTGCGAGAAAAAGTCTACATCGACGCATGGGCTCCGCTTCTCTGTGCGGAGATGGAGGCTGCGGAAGAAAGTAACCATTCCGATCAGGCCGATGATATCAAGATGGAATTATCTCAGATCGTAGACCCCGCACCAACTCAAGCCGCTAGATTTCCGTTGACGGCAGGTAATTTTCGGTAGCAGTAATCGGAGCTGCCTCGTTCGTTCGTTTCCCGTCTGCTGTATTCTTTCGGTAAATCGTCAGAGAGACAAAACTCGTACGCTGTAGACATACAGAGCGAGCAGCCTAAGGTCCGGCGCACGAATTAGTAGAAGGCGCGGAAGTGGCGCAAACTGAGAGTGTCAGACAATCGAAATATCGATGATCATGGTGCCGGAGGGGGGACTTGAACCCCCACAGGGTTACCCCTACCGGATTTTGAGACCGTATAAATATTTACCTAGCAAAACCTACCCGCCACTACCCCGCTATATCGTTAAGTTTACGCGACTGCAATTGCTGATTGGTTGCGGGTGTACGCCCCTGATTAAGTTAAAGTTTAGTTAAAGCGATTAAAAATAATTTCCCAGAACGAGGAGACGGAAACGTGATGATCCTACGACTTCATGAGAACATTTATATCCGCCGACACACCAAGTACATATCAACTGAGCGGCTAATCAACGAGCTGCAAAAAGGAACGTAAAGCTTGTATTGAACGTTGCTTCCACCAGCGACACTACGTTTGTCGAAGCGGCGGACGCTGCCGGGATAACCTACTGCCACGCTGCTTTGCGGGATAATTCTTGCGTCGCTGAACACGAGGTGAAGAGGCTGGTGCAAACCGTAGTGGCGGAAGTGAATAGCGGTAACAGTGTGATGATTCATTGCAATCAAGGCTGTAATAGGTCGGCACTGATCGCGATTCTATCGATTATTAATTTGACTGGCTGCGACCCCGCCGAAGCAATCCGTCGGGCGAGAGAGATGCGGCCAAGTGTACTTAGAAACAGGTTTTTTGAGCGGTATGTGAGGGCGCATGGAGTTAGGCGGGAATAAAACGCTTAGCGAGAATACATCCGACAGACTTCTGCATTGGATGATATGGCAAATTGATGTAATCCAGCGCTAGTTGTTATCGGTCGGCGGTCTGCCGGTTTTGAAATTCAGTGAGCACGCGCGGCGCCGACAAGAAACACAGGTTCTTGATCAACGGTAAGCAAGATCGGCGCGCCAAGCGCGACGAAACGTGCAAGGCGCACTGAAACATGAGGCTCTATTTCTTCGATAGTCTTTCGATAGTCACCAAAATTAGGAATAGCGTGGCCAAAAAATTAACGCTAGTCATGACAATCTCCCACGTCAGTCCGCCGTGAGTAAAAGCGATACCATTGATCAGGCCAATGAGCAGAAGCGGCCACACGCCGTGATGATCTACTGCAGCAGGGCCAGATCGGCGAATCTTTTGGCCAAAGCGGCCGCGTCTCACGGGAGGATTTCTCTTGATTTCAGGTAGAACCATAAAACTCACCACCATTAAGCCAAAAGAAATCGTCCAGAGTCGACCGGGGCCGTTCATATACTCCGTTCAGAGCGATTTTTCCACCCCTGAAGATTTTTCCACGCGCACCACGACACCCGAGTCGTTCTTGGCGAGCGTATAGCGGAGCGTCACCTTTAGCCCGTCGCTCTTCGTCGGCAGCTTCCATGCGACCATGATGCGCTTTTCCACTCGGTCTCATCGTCGGCGGTCGCCGCGTTTGCGATTGTGGCGGTGACGAGCAAGCCCCACAATGTTAAAGTGCGAATCCGTTTGTGTTCCAAGGATTAGTTTAACCCATTGTCTCCGTCGTAGTGAGCAGCGTTTGACTAACCACGCGCAAAAACCGAAGCAACTTTCTGCTTAACCTGCTCGCTCGCGGCCAAGGTTAGCCCCACGTCAGTACCAAGCCTTCATGTCGGTTGATGCACCTTGAAAAGCATCAAAGTATGCCCAAAGACGACGGGCACTATAAGCTAATACGAATTGCCCCGGCTCCAAAAATCGCTCCATCGCATATTCTGTCCGGTAGATGTGGTGGAGGCTGCGGGTGCTGGCAGCACTATAATGGGATAAGTAATTACGGATTTTATAAACCTCATCAATTTTTTTTGCATGCGCTGGCCCTACTTGGAGAAATGGATTGCTGGCATCGGGCAGAATTTTTTTCGTGAATCCCTTGAGATCGCCAAAGCTGCGAAAGTCGGTGTATGACGATCCTATAATCAGGGCATGGCAGAGGTTCCAAGAAGGATGCTCCGGAATTTTAACGGCGAAGTGTTTGGAAAGTTGTGTGTGATCGCAATTTACACAGTCCACCAAATGTTCATCTACGAAGCGCTCCCAAACGGCGCAAAGCCGTAGCAGGACTGATTCCGCGATGTCTCTTTTTTCTTCAGCATTGCTAATAACTCTTTGAGCATTAATAATCTTATCCATAAAAGCACGATATCGGATCACTGCTATGTCAAATCCCACATGATTTTGTTTTAGGTTAGACTTACGCATCTGTTCCTTAATGCGGAGTGTGGTTTTAGACGGAACCTTTCACTTTTGCGCCTCTCAGGATCTTTATGTATGTCTTCTCAGATGCTGGGATTCGCTTCGCGTTTGAAGCACTGAGCCGATGTCTTTGGTTCAAACCATTCTCGAATCTGGGGCTAGAAGACAATTCATGTCGACTTCTAGAAACACGCCTCATTACGAGCTGATAATCCTTTTGGCAATCTTAATTAAATTGTCTTGTCGGATTTCATGCTCCCAGTAACGCAAAACGACCCAACGATGTTTCTTGATTATTAGCGCCTTTCTCTCGTCTCGGTTCTTGTTGTCCTGCAGTTTTTCTAACCACCATTCAGCGTTAGTTTTTGGCGGTCGAAAATGCGTTGGGCAACCATGCCAAAAGCATCCATCAATGAATACGCATACTTTCGCTGTTCGAAAGACGACATCTGCCTTCCGATTCGACCGAACATTACGGTAGCGGCGGACACAGTTTTGAATTGCGACTTTTATAAAGCTTTAATTAGCGCACGGCTATTATTTCGGCACGAAATAGCATGCCGCCAGGAACGAAATCTTCCTGAGTACATGGTCGGGCAGGTCTATCCATTTCATTCGGAAACATCTTTACCCATTCCTGATCAATTGCCTTGAGCAAGACGTCCTGCTCTTGGCCGCGCCGGATGAAGAGTCTAAGCCGTACTATATCATCTGGCGTGCCATCGATCTGATCCAAGAAATTTCTGATATTTTGAAACATGATCTCCGCCTGCTCAATCGGATCCTTCGGATAGATTTGCTTTCGGAATCAGTTCCCGATGAAGCCCCAAAAATTGTTGATGAAAATACAAATTTACCGCGTCGTGCACCCATTGGAATTGGGTTGGTGTGGCTCAGGTCTTCGAAGTGAATCGTTTCTCGTTTGTCAGTCCCGAGGACCGCGATCAAGTTGACTCTTAACAGCATTGCCTCTAAGGGAAACGCGTCTTCTTGAAAGGCGTGGCGTGCTGGTCTCTGATTTGGGTCTGGAAGGCTTCAGCCATGGCTGATTGAACGCAGGAAGCGCTTCTCGGTGTCGGTCCTTTCTGGTGCATACCATCATGTAAGCAATATCTTCCAATGAACCACCGGCTTTTTGTAACAGCTCTTCTATATTTTGGAATAGCGCCTCCGCCTGAATTAGCGGCTCGTGCGGAATTTGTTTTTGCGAATCGTCCCATCCAAAAATATCCGAAGAAAAAAGAAAATCACCAATTCTAGCGGCCGCAGGAGTCAAATCCGGATAATTCTCTGGCGACCTAAAGAAGGTTTGCCGCTGCATGTTGGAATCCGTTTCCTCTCGTCAATGCAGTGTTACGAATCCGCCTTTAACGTTACTGGTGTTTACGAGCACTGGATATTAATTCCGCAATTCGCAGTCTGTCAATGTAATTTAGGCCAACTGTGAGAATTCTAACCATGTTTTGCGCAGGACTGTACATCTTTGGCGACCAGTGTTGTTGAACAATCTAAATCGCTTGCGGAGACGGAAGGCGCAGCTAACTCTCTGATCTTGACTGTTTTTCGGTGTTGACATGATACCGTTTCGTCGTGATATAGATCGCCGCGTCGCTCAGTTAAAAACCGTAAATAGGAAAGGATACTTTTATGGCACGAGTGAACTCTATATATTTACCTGGGGTCGGAGCGCGAGCGAACCCAATTCCGATGGGAGCTAAGGTAGGAAATGTCGTACACTCCTCAAGTCTTTGGGGAATGAACTTTGATACGAAACATTTCCGGCCAATCTCGAGGAACAGGCCGAGTTGCTCTTTAAAAACATTACCAATTTCTTGGAACAGGCGGGTGGCGGCCCTGAAAATATCGTTTTCTTGCGAGTATTCATTAGAAAAGAGCGCCATCGCGAGGCTCACGATGCTTTAAATAGACCTTGGCTTAAAATGTTTCCCGATGAAAATCACCGTCCGGCTCGGCATACAATGTGGGCGGATCTTTATCTTTTCGATGCTAAACCAGACTGCCAATTTATGGCTGAGGTTCTTGCCGTCGTTTAATAGTTAAGCGGCTTCTGCTGGAAGAAAAATATTAATCGAAATTGATCCCGTGTCGATCGACACCGGGCTTGTCATCCACGGAACGTAATTGCCAATGGACAATTCATTGATTAAATTAGCTTGCAGACGCTCAGAAAGAACAGCCGCTATCCTAAACGGTGACGTGAAAATCGGCGGAATGAATTTCTTGCCGCTGGAAGTGAGCGATGGACAAAAACTATTCTCTGGTCTGATTGGCGGGAGAATATGACGCTGGGGAATTTTCTCTCGCTGAACTCGTCAACAATATCGCAGGCGATCGCACTGACCTTCTAGGCCATCCCTGTATTCCCAACACGAGCATTTAGACACGGGTTTATTTTTTACAATGCTCAGTGCTCCTCTTAAAGGACCCGCAGGATTTGAAGGGGAAAAAAAATCGGCTTTCGACAGTGGGTCGAAACAGCAAGCGTCTGGATTAGGGGAATACTCTCGGAGGATTACAAAATTTCGCCCAACTAATGCTACTTGGCACACAGTCTCAATGCACCATTGGGACGGCGGTCACGATGCAAACCTAAATTCTGCAGGGGAATTTGAAATTCATTGGTTGGAAAAGTACGGACAGAATCCCGGTGAAAGCGCGGAATTGGCTTTGCTTGACGGCCGGATTGACGTACTTGGGATGGTTCCTGCTCCAGCTTCTTTTGTATCAGGGGACGGCGAATAAAACGACTATTTGAACCTTACAGAGACGTCGAGATGGGTTATTTCAAGAGGACAGGGATCTTTCCGATAATGCACCTTGTGGTTGCACGGACTGCGCTTCTCGAGTGTTTCCCGGATCTTCCGGAGAAGCTATTTAAACTCTTCGTGGATTCGAAAAGAAGCCGCAATCGAACTAATCCAGAATTGCCGAGAGTGTGGCCGGGTAGCGAGCTAAGCGAAGAGAGGAAACTATTTAATGGTGATGCGTGGACTTATGGCTTAGACGCTAACATGCATGTCGTAAATAAATTTTTGACGTATTGTCATTCACAAGGAATCAGTGACCGCCAGCTAAGTCCTAAGCACCTATTTTTTGAAAACAGTTGGCGGATTAAAGAATGAGAACGCCTCCGCTGCTCCCTTCGGCATCTATGCGCTTGCGGCTTTGCTCAGCGGCTCAATTTCTTGAATGCTTGCGTCAAAAGAAATGATCCCATGCGGTTGCTGACTCTCATCCTTAATCACCCCTATAGGATCCTTTCCTTTGGATACCGCCTCGATCGATTCCTGTATCATTTTGCGTAGCATCACGACGCCACGGTCAGTGACGGCTAGATGCTCGTTGCTGCGATCGAAAATTGGCCCGAGTCCCTCGAGCACAACCACATCTTGGTCGTTGGATTCAATGCCCCAGTAACCATCCTCTACACGGCCATACTGTCCGGCGGATCTTCTTCTTAAGCCTTTAGTCGTAAGGACCAGCCCAGAGCCGGACCCGGGATAAAAAGTCACAGTGTAAGATATGGTTTCGGTATCATCGACCGGGACACGGAATGCCAAACGATGCTGAGGTTTATGGCTGACACGCGCAGAAGAAAATCGCAAATGAGAGGGGAAAATGCAATGACTAATTTTGGGCTTACTTCTGCCATCTACCGAGAGCGATGCTCTAACTCCATACCACGTCCTCTGGTAATCAAGGATCGGCTTTTTGAATGCCATATCAGGATAACCGCTCGCGTGTAAGAACGGTATATGCGATTGATCCACGTGGTTTTCAGCACGCTGGAGCCAATTGCAATGCTCTTCCCACCCGCTCAAGACGCGGGTGCCGTCATCATTAACCAGCAAGTCGTAGCGAGGAAGTATAGGTGCCGGCTCTGGGCCGATGTAGGCGAATATTAGCCCTCCTAATTCTTGCACTCTGTAGGCTGGCTGCTTCACCCGATCTTTAAAGGTACTGTCATCGGGTTCAGCAGGTTGCTCCAGGCATTTACCATCAACATCGTAAACCCAACCATGATAACAGCACCGGATTCCTTGATCTTCGACTCTGCCGAACTCCAGTGGTGCCCCGCGGTGGCAGCAGTGAATCCCGAAAAGACCCAATTTACGAGTGCCGTCCCGGAAGAGCACAAACTCCTCGCCTAATAGCTTGACCTTTTCGGGGCGGGCCTTGGCCTTTACTTCTTCGGCAAATCCAATAGGCCACCAATAACGCCGAAGCATCTCGCCAGCAGGAGTTCCTGGACCAACCCTAGTCATCGTCTCATTCTCTTCTCGGGATAACATGTGATCCTCCTTTTATAAATTGGAGTTCGTCTTGTAGATGATCCTATTGCGGCGTACCAGTCCTGTCAAACGCTAAAATCCTTCGGCATTGTGTGTGGGGCAACTCCGATTACATTTTCTTGGCTTCTTCCAAAGCTTCAAGGAAGATTTTCATGGCGGCCCATTATCACGGCGTTCGGGAGTGTCGATATCAATATAGTTATAGCCCGGTACACGTCGTCTATCGCTAGGAACGTTATCCTTGGGAATATCAACCCGCCGTGAGTCTACGGCATCATTCGGAAATTTTGCTGCTGCTGTTTGGAAAGCGAGCTGTCCCTCCCGGGAAAGGAACCAGTTAACAAAAACTTTAGCGGCGTTCGGATGAGCGCTCTCCCTGAGGGCAGAGTTAAAGCTCCGTCACCAACCGAAACGCCGGCCCCCTCCTTTAATGCAGCCGAACGCAGCAACCGGTAAACCTTGTTCGGTCGCCTGGCGGATCTCGCAAAAAAGGCATATCGCGAATTTGCCTGTAGCGAGCCAATCTGCACCTTGCCGCAACTCTCGATAGAGCGTGATGTCCATTTCGCTAAACAGGCGTTTGATGAACTTTGGGCCGAGCTCCGAGTTATGATAGAAAAATCGCATCACACCGTTCCCCGGACCGGAAGTTCTTACGTCTCGCGCCTCCATCTTGGCCTTCCATTTAGGATTCAGGAAGTCCCAGTATGATTTGATTTCCTTCGGGTCAACTAGTTTCGAGTTATATTGAACTGCTGATTCCGATTGGGAATTGGCAACAAATAAAAATACATATCCCTCATGATCCATGTATTGGTGCTTTCCGCCATACCAGTTCTGTTGATCTAGTACATCGGGAAGAAGTAACACGGATTTTATCGGCTCAAGCACATTAGCCTTTAACAACTGTATACTCGATGTTGTACCTTGTGCGGATATGTCGGCGATATTTTTACCCGCTCTTCGTTCTGTCATAATCCGTTCATTGAGAAAGTTGTCCCGACCATAGAACGTGGTACTCTTAATCTCCGGGTAAGCTTTTTCAAATGCTTTGGAAATGATATCTGCCCAGCTTAAGCGACCGATGTACAGATTTAATTGGCCTTCTTTTTTTGCTGCATTGACTAAACCTTTCCACTGAGAAGGCTCACCTTTTGCGTCAGCTGCGAAAACACCGCCAGTCGGTCGGAACCATCGTGCACGCCAAACTGAGGCCGAATATCAAACTAGCCAACAATTTTCGCATACTCACGCCCTTTCCGACGTTTCATTCGCTATTCATAAATATGTGCTAATCTCGTCCTTGGTCGATTGGAGGCAGCCGCAAGGTAATACCTCTTTTCTCAGCTCTTGATAATACTCATCTCTGATTGAGGGATCCTCTTTCTCGTAGCTGATTTTAAATGACGCCGCATTGGGGTCCTATCTTGAAAGCTAGGCTCGGGTTCATACTTCCTGCCTAAGCCATATTTTGCCGGACCACCCCTGAAAGCGAGTTGCACATATTCACCTTTTCCAGTATTGAAGTGGTGGTGAAACTCATTATCTTTCGGAGCCAATACCGAGTACGGCTTAGTTAATACTTTCCGTCTATTTTTTTCCTGACCCGGCATAAATAAAAGCTCGTAGCCTTCGCCCGAAATAACCATCACGTGCGCCCCCGCGCGGTGTCTGTGGGCGTTCGTATAGGTTCCTTCAGCGACACTTTTGATGTGGAGCCCCAACGATGTGCTCGCCATCGAAATTCGCATCACTTTGGTTCGGTAACCACCTTCTGGAAGAAGATCTAATTCAAATCGTCTGACATCTGGGATAAAGTTTGTTTCGTAAACCTTTGGTTTCCACTTCATTCCCGCCGAGAAATAATTCTGCATTTCAGCACAATATCGGTCTTTAAACGTGTAAGGATTGTTAAATACAAAATCGACGTTATGATAAAAATTCAGTACGTGAGGAATGTTCGAGCCGAAAATAACGCGGCAGGGTTCGTCGCTAGAGCCATTAAATTCCTGATGCCACGCGTTAAGCGGTATCGCCAAAAGAGCGCCTGGTCCCCACTCGATCGTCTGCTTTGGCTCTCCTTCCTGCCATACTGTAGTCGCGCCTCGCCCGCTAAACACAAACATGACTTCATCGTACATATGCCTCTCAGGCCGTAGTTCCGACTTGGGTGGTATTTCCACAATATGAAGTCCATTTGTTTCTTGATCGCCTAAGCGAGTATATGCAGCCTTGCCCCCTCTTCTTTCCCAGTCTGCCAATGGTAAGGTTGCGAGATCTTCGAGGTAGCTTCCTTCATACAACGGTACTCCTTCTCGTTCGACAAACTGTCGATACGTGCTACCGATATACCAGTCATCAAAATTAGTCGGCTTATTATTCATGGGACGGCGACCTCCTAAAGAATCGATGTGCCATTAAGCCCTAGAACGCGAGCAAAGTAATTTGGCTCGCTGATTCCGTATTTTTTCTGATGCTCGCTTGTCAGGCGTAATCTATTCGGAGACCACTTTTCTTGTCAAGGCAGAAGATTGGGTTGATCTTGAAAGAGGAAGTGAAGGTTGAAAGACACAATTTCCCGCAGGTGCGCCAGAATTTTGGGAAGCGAACGAGATCAGATGGAATTTAATTTGACAGCCCTTTGCTGTGGTGATATTACCGCGGCGAAAAGACGTGCTGGATTTAAATTAGTCTCAAACCATTCAGGAGGTGAATTATGGCCAAGAGAACGACTATCCCGGCGCCGCGGGGATTTTTTCACCATCCCATTCCGCTCGGAGCGAAAATCGGCAATGTAGTTTGCTCGTCGGATCTGGCTGGCAGAGATCCGGTGACCGGTGAAATGCCTGCTGAACCGAGTCGGCAAGCAGAAAATCTATTCAAAAATATAAGAACGTTCTTAGAGCAAGCGGGCGGTTCTCCAGCTAACATTATTCATATTGCGTTGTGGATTAAGGAGGGCAAGCACGAAGAATGCATGGAAGCCATTAACAAGGAATGGCTAAGAATGTTTCCAAACGATAACGACAGGCCAGCCCGGAACGCAAAAAAATGGAATCCTTTTGGCTTCGTAGGAGCTGCCGGTAGAGGCGAAACTCTGTTTCAAGCTGATATTGTAGCCGTGCTCGATTAATAGAAATTGCGAAAACAAGAAACTACGGTGGTACAATTTGGTCGGGTTCGCGTGCATACCGGTTTAAGTGCTACCGTCGCATCCGCTTGACGATAGCCTTAGCGTGTTGAAGCGGCTGAAGGATGGGGCCCGCTATTTAGACGACCAGCTGTTTCTTCTGGGACAGCGGCGGAATCTTGTTGAATGAGGCACTAGGAGGATGAAACTCTTCAATGCTTCTCTTCGGCTGTGCTGCATGCTTGTCTTTCTGTATATCACCGGGGAATTTGCATTAAGCGCTACTTCGCCACCTTCTATTAGTGTTGCCTATACATCCATTACCGGCAATAGGATTCCTTTTTGGATTGCTCAGGAGGCCGGGTTATTTGAAAAGCATGGATTGCGCGTCGCCTTGATCTATATGCGTAATGTGCCCGTCGGCTTACCCGCACTAATGGGCGGGGATGTGCAAGTTCTCGCCGGTGGAGTGTCGCTTGTTCTGCAAGCAGTTGCAAAAGGAGCAAAGCTGACGGTGTTTGGCACCTTCGGTTCAACACCTTATGTACTCTTTACTCGCCCCGAAATTAAAGAAGTGTCGCAGCTCAAGGGCGCGACAATCGGTGTTGGTCGGATAGGTTCGCCAGATTACTACTCACTTCGCAGACTGCTTCAGAGACTTAAGCTTTCGCCAGATAAGGATGTCAAAATCGTTTCGGCCGGTCCTTCCTTAGATCGACTCATTGCGCTCGGGCAGGGCAGAATACAAGGTACGTTAGGGACGGAAACAACTTTGTCGAGTATCTCACTTAAGGTCAATAGACTGGTAGAAGTGACGAAGGCCGGAGTTGAGGATCACGGCAGTGCTCTTATAACTACTCAGGATTTCGCGCGAGGACAGCCGGATGTCATGAATCGATTTGTTCGAGCGTTTCTGGAAGGGATTAGTTTGGCAAGAAAGAACAAGGAGCTAGCAAAAAGGGTCTATGCGAAGAACCTGCGAGTCAGTGACGATGTTACCCTGGAACTTAACTACCAAGCATACGTCCTACAACAGGTTCCAAAGGAGCCTGTTTTCCCTCGCTTTGCATTAGAAGAACTTATGGCAGATTTGGCCGAGGAAAATCCTAGCATAAAGGATATTAATATAGGTGAGCTTTTAAATAATTCGTTTATTCAGCGGCAAATAGATAGCGGTTTCGTTGATCAGCTCTACCGCTAGTTGGATACTACCGTGGGAAAATTTCGGGCTCAGGTCTTGGAAAGATATATCGCGTTGGATGAACAAAGTAGTGATATGGCCCGACCAAGGTCGTCAGCTAAAATTTCGCGGTGCGACTTACCGCATGTTCTTATTGTCCCGCCAGTGCCTTATTCACAAAATTTTCCGTGTACAAATCTTCGATGGGGCCGACTTTTTCCGAAGGAGAGTTGAGCTTGACCGCGTAGATCAATGCTTCAATATTCCCGGCTTTCAGCCATCTGCCTGAGCTCGAAGGCTTTGCGCGCTCCGCCAAAGAGCAAAAATTGATTGCCATGCAACGTACGTTTCGCGCGACGGGCGGGCCGTTTGTGCTTCCGCCGGGCGTGGCCAAAGAACGGGCGGATATTCTGAAAGCGGCGTTCCGGCAAGCCTACAAGGATCCGGAATTCCTCAGATACTATAAAAAGCTCACGGGAGATGATCCCTCGCCGCTTCTGCCCGAAGACCAAGAACGAGCAGTCAGAGAAATTCCCCGGGATGCCGAGGTTATTGAGCTTTTCAAGAAACTGGTGGGCCCCGGGCCTATGCCTCGCTAAGGTCGGAAACAAAACTATTCTGAAGCCTCTACTGAGCAGATCCTCAGAGGCTGCACTGGTTCAAGGCGTTCAAAGAGCGTCGCGGTAATTTACGGGAATAGACTCACGATTGGAATAAAATTAGGTCCGTGGAGGCAATAGCAGCATCTTCTTTGCCGATTGCGTCAGATTTTCCAAAAGCGCACGGTGCATAGGTTTGAGAACCGATGACCTCCGGTAGACGAGCGAGAGCTCCATACGCTCAAAGTGCTCTGTCATGTCGTGCCATCCGATATTTCGCCTATCCAGTGTCGGCAAGCAGGTCCCGTGTACGAATCCTACGCCCAGCCCTACCCGAACGAATTCGATGATCGACTCGCAGTGTCCGACTTCCAGAATGTTCTCAAGATCTAATCCTTGAGCGGCGAAGCCGGCGTCGATAATTTTCCTGGTGGTTACGCCTCGCGGGTGCAAGACGACTGACTGTTCGGCGACCTGCGCGAGCGATATCGATCGCTTGTTTGCCAATGCATTGGTCTTGGAGAATATAAGATGCAGTTTGTTGTCGAGAAGCATTCTTTTTTGAATCCCACGCGGCACGCGCGGCAAACTGCTGATCCCGAGGTCAAGATCTCCCTCTAAAAGCATCGATAGCGCTTCCGATGACGTTTTGGAGTGAATTGAAATCCTTAAGCGAGGATATTTTTTCTTGAAGGCTGCGATTTGCGGCGCAAAAACCCTCGCCCGGTGTCTTCCAAAAGCAATCGTAATGGTTTCTTCATAACCATCTTCTTTGGTACCCAATGCCACCTGCATTTTTGTAACTGCGTCGAACACATTCTTAACTTCCCGGACCAGAACGCGACCCTTGTCTGTCAAAACCAGTTTGTTTGGCTGGTGCTCGAAGAGCCTGACCTTCAATTCGCTTTCGAGTTTTTTTAGTTGGATTGAAATAGCCGGAGGAGTCAATTGCAAGTAATTGCCCGCTTTGGCGAGGTTGCCGTGTTTTCCAACCAGGTAAAACGCTTGAAGCTGTTTTAAGTCCATAGCGCCATTCTATCTTAAATTCTTTTAAAGCTCATACAGCAAAGATTTAATCTTGACAAACGGGTTGCGCGGGTATCGAATCCAATGCGCGATTGAGAAATCCGCCGACTAAGTTCTAGACGCGTGGCTTAAACGAAGATCAGCTAAGGAGGACATGTTTATGGCGCAACTCACCAGTGTCGCCCGGAAGGAATCAACCTTTCGACTCCCCGACGATGTTTCCTTTATCGATTGCGATACGCATTTTCTGTCGATGCCCGCTCTGGAGAAGCTCGCAAAACTCTATCCCGGCCATTTCCAGCTCATAGTGGAAGAGAAAATTATCAAGTTTCTCTACGAAGGCCGGGTGATCCACAGGAGCCGGGCGGATGACGACATTCTCGGTTCAGCCGCGCACGGCCGGCTCAATCTCGATACCAAGGTTGCGGATATGAACAAGGAAGATCCCAAATGCGTGCAGGTGCTGGGGTTTGATCAGGGCGTTCTTATATCCCATTACCCAGCGGGGATCGGCGCGGATGTCTGCCGTGTTTTTAACGACGGGGTCGTCGAATTGCTAGAAGAATCCAAGCATCGGGACAGATTCATTCCGGTCGCCGCGATCTATTGGCCCTGGGTCGAAGATGCGGTCAGAGAAATTCGCCGCATGCATGCCCTTGGCTTCAAGGGAGTGTTTCTCACCGCCACCGGTGAACGCTACGCCGATTTCGATCTGGGGTCGCCGAGTCTCTGGCCTATTTTTGATGCACTGAACGAATTCAACATGCCGATCATTTTTCACACAAGTATCAAGGCGTATCGGGACTGGAGCAGCTACAATCTGAAGACGATCAACTTGAGCACGATGGTCGCGACCAATCACCCCGCGGTTCAGAAGGTGAACGAATTAGGGCTGCTTTACACCTTTCCTTTTACCTACGCATGCGACATTGCCAGTCTGATTTTTTCTAAAACATTCGATGAGTTTCCAAACGTCCGCATCTGTACGCTCGAAGGCCGCGTTCCATCTTTCGTTTCCGCGCTCATGGACGCGCTGGACCAGGTGAAATGGAAGCGCCACAGAATCAAACGCAAGCCGAGCGAATATTTTACCGATCACATATTTCCCGGAGCCACGGCCAACGAGAAGTGGTTGCACCACCTCATTGAGGCATGGCCGGAACACAATATAGTGCTCGGCAGCGATTATCCTCACGCTGACGCGAGCGGCACCTGGCCGAATTCCGTGAAATTAATTCGCGGAAATCCGCATCTTTCGGACACCGACAAACAGCGGATCCTGGTCGGAAACGCACGCCGGCTGTTTGCCTTGTAAGAAGAGAATTGCGTGCGTGCCGGAGGTGCGCCATGAAACTGAATTCCTGGAGGCCTCTTTTTATGGCCCTGGTGCTCATCAAGGCCGCCTCCGCATTTTCCCAGGAATCCGACGACGCAAAACTGATCGAAGCGGCGCGGCGCGAGGGGAAAGTGGTCTGGTACACGACCATGAGTACCGATCACAGCAAACAATTCGCGGACCGATTTCACCAGAGATATCCGTTTGTAAAACCAGTCGTCCTGCGGTCCGGCGGCGGAAGTTTGCTCAACCGAGCCATCGCGGAAGCCAATGCCGGGAAACACGAATGGGACGTGATTCACGGGACTGGCGACATGGTGATGCCGCTTAAGGGAAAAAATCTTATTGCCCCGTTTTTCTCGCCGGAAGCCAAGATGATCGATGAGGATTTGAAGGATCCAAACGGCCATTGGACCGCTGTCTACGTCAACCCTGTCGTGCTGGGATTCAACACGAATCTGGTTAAAGCCGCCGAAGCGCCGCGCACGTATGACGATCTTCTGAACCCGAAATTCAAAGGCAGGAAAATATCTTTCGATGACAATTATTTTACTTTTTTGCAGGGGCTTATAAATGCATGGGGCCGCGAAAAGGCCGTCGCTTATCTGAAGAAACTTGCGGCCCAAGACCTCGCGGTTATGGGAGGGACTACGGTCAGGGTGCAGCTTGCAGCGGCCGGCGAACACCCAATGCTGATTGCGTACGCTCCGATTATTCAAAACTACGCGAACCGAGGCGCGCCTCTGGATTGGCTGGCCCTCGAACCGGTGGTGCTTTCAATCACGACGGTTCAGTTGGCGGACAAGGCGCGCAACCCAAACGCGGCGAAGCTTTTTATTAACTTCAGCCTGTCGAAAGCAGGCCAAGAATTGCTTTGGGACTCCAATCGGGTCCCCGTGCGCAAAGATGTCGAGCCCAAGCCGCCGCGATTATTGCGCGGTTACAAACGCATCGCGGTGCATCCCGAGGGGTACAAGGATTACGAGGGAACGATTAAGAGCTATACTGAGGTCATGAAGTCGCGCTGATGGCAAGCAACATCGCCGAGCGCGGGTCGGACCAGGGCAACTTTTTGATTCGACAACATAAGGTGGCAAAGTACCGAAGCCGGTTAGAAATCTTGTGGTCGGTCTGCGAAACTTCGGATGGGATTAACGCCTATCGCGTCTTTGACGGAGAATGCTTAAAAAACTGGAGACGATGGGCGCTAATGATTCGCTCCGATGGACGATAAAAGTGTGAACATCTAGGTCTGCATCGATAAGCCTAAGTCGTTTGAATCTGCCACTATGAAAGTCTGCTTCCACACTGCTGAGAAACAGCAGACCGATGCCCATATTATTTCTAACCGCTGCCTTAACGGCAGCTGGTGATTCACAACGAAGCACGATGTTTGGCCGTAATTCTGAATCTGCTTCCCTCAACATGCGCTCGCTTAAAGTTGGTGATCCCGTGCCCTCCCTGATGATTAGTGGAGCACGGGCTAATTCGCGCAAGCTTAACCGTCTTATCTTTGCCAGTGCGTGATTTGCTTGGGTAAAAAGCACAAGCTTCTCAAGACTATAGGGCTCTGAAGCAAGGGCAGCGGATTTCGGACGATGGTTGAGTAACGCGACATCCAATTCCGATTCTAGCAGCATTCGCTCTAGTGTGGCGCTATCGTGTGTTTTTAAATTGAGCTGGACGGTCGGATATCTCTTTCGAAATGCCGCGAGAACTTGCGGAAGAAACGTCGCGGAGGGCGCATAGCTTCCCCCGACCCGCAGGAGCTACAACAAGCCCCAAGAACTACCATTTACGGCAGTGCTCGGGGCTTGTTTTTGTTGGGCTTCGGTGGCTATTTCAGGCTGTGGTCACGAATGATTTTCGAATGGCATTCAAGAGGTCTAGTCCGAGTTCTCGCTTGAACTATTTTCCCGTGACAAGTGTCGTATTTGCGGCTTAAGGTGTTTGACAATTTGGAGCGGAAAAACGCCCATAGACTCGGTTTATTTGCCGCGGTTGATTCTGGCAGGTTAGCTAAACTTTAGTTAAAGCGTTTTATTTCAGGTTGCAAATTAACTAGTTAATACGCCGCTACGGTTATATAAACCGGCGCGTTTTTGGATTTTAGCCTTAGTAGGCCCTTACCCCCGCTTTAACCGCCTTAAGTAAGCAACTAGCCGGCGCTTGGAGCGTTTTTTAGGCCCTTTAACACGCGCTATAGGTTCAATCGCGAGCGCGTCGTTGCATGGCGATTCTGGTCGAACAGAACATACCGTAAAACTCGGCAGACGCTTTATTTTCGCGGCATCTTTCGACTGTTGGAATGATCATTCAGTATCGAAGGCGTTTGGCCGACAAACATGCGGCCAATCAAAACGTAAGTAACCGGAATATAGTGCGGAACCGATTTTTGCTCGGCGGAATCGAATTTGCTGGGCATTCATCCGTTGCCAACAGAGGTCCTTACGTCCTGTGGGCAACGGCAATCATATAAGTGTGGATGGTTTTATCGTTTCTCGGGATTGGCAGCCACCCAACCCTAATGTTGATTATCTGCGCGGCTCTCAAAGTTTCTGGATTGCTGGACTAGTCTGTGAGCCCGCCAGTCTAAATCACGCTCTGATTAAAGATAGGCCGTCATGTTTATGGGGCCGGTAAACATCGAAAAGCGAGACTTTGTCATGAACGAGCGCCGGATTAGAGAGATTTACCAAATGTCCTTGATCACCAACCGCGCCACCTTTACTGAAGGCGAATATAATATCGCCTATCATCTACTCTTGGTTGGCTTACAGTGTGCCGTGAGGCTGAGGGATGCTGATTGCCTGACCGAAATCACACGGCTGGCTGAGAAAGAATCAAGATTCATCGACGACCATCACCCTGAGTCTCCGTATTCGAGCAAAGCCGCTATCCGGCGCGGTAGTCTGGGCCTTTTTCAAACGGCGGCACAGAAGGCTAGGGCCATACTTACAAACAAAAACGGGAACGGCAGAGGACATTTTGCCTGATTAGCAACCCCCTGACAAAAAATGCCGGCGGTATCAGCTTTTGTTATTCTTAAATACTAAGAAACCGTTGGGCTTGCCTTAGCTTCCATGTCAACGGGAAGGCAAGCGCGCAGAGTGCAGCCATGACCCAAAACCCTCCCGCACCGAGGTGTCCGTAGAGGGCGCCGGAGATAGACGTGAGCAATGCGCTGGCTGCACCAATGCCGATCGTGCCGTAGACCGCCTGCGCCGTCCCTTCGAGGCCTTGCGGCACGATGCGGGCGAGCAAACGCATGCAGGCGAGATGAAGGAGCGCAAACGTGATGCCGTGTAGCGGCTGAACTAATGCAAGGATGATCACATCGGTGGTCTGGGTAGCTACCACCCAACGAAGCATGCCGGCCAGCGATGCAACGGCGAGCGCCCCAGCCGGCGTCAGCCGAATCACGAGCGACGGGCCGATGAGAAAGAACACGACTACTTCCGCAGCGACCGACTCCGACCAAAGTAAGCTTATCGTAACGGGGCTGATACCTGCGGCGCTCCAGCGGATCACCGCGAACGCGTCGTGCATCGCATGACTGCCGAGGATAAGCGCTGCGATCAGAACGGTATTCCGAAACGGCGGCAGCCGTAGCAGAATGAGAACACCGCGCGCCGGCGCGCGCACAGCATCGGGCGTGCGATCGTGATTCAGTTCCGGCACCAGGGTGGCGAGCAAAGCTGCCACGCCGAGTAGCGTGGCCTGCCAGCCCACGATCACGTCGAGGCCAAATGCGCTTACCGCCTGTCCAGACAGCAAGGTGCCGGCGATGAAGGCAGCCGATCCGGTGCCGCGCACCCATCCATACTCGAAGCCACGACGCTCAGTTTTAGGCGTCGGCGACGCGGATCCAAGCGCCAATGCATCCGCTAAAATTGTAATCGGCGCCAGCGACGCGGCATGGAGCAAACTGGTTCCGACTAAAATCCAAAATCCATGTGCCTTCAGATAGCCAACTGTCACGGCAGCGGCGAGCGCCATGCACGTGACGAGCACCATGCGGAGGGCCTGCATCAGATCGCCAATGCGCCCCGCGAGCGGTGCCGTAAGCAATCTGACCGCTGTGCCTGCGCCGAGCGCCAGGCCGAGCTGCTCGGGTGCCAACCCTCTAGCGTTCAAAAAGGCGGGCAGGAATGGCGAAGCGACTCCAAACGCGGCATACATCGCGGCATAGAGCAGGATGAATTTTTTCAGCGCGTCCGTCGACGATGAATCGCCGAAACGGCCCGAAGCGGACATGAAAAGGACTCCTTTTTGATTCTGCCGGCGAGTGAGCGATAGCAAATCGCATATTACTTCGCAACGCTAGTCCGGTTCCGACGGCATCTTTAAGGTGAATCCTTACAGCTGGTTCGGGAATATCGCACACGAGCCGGCGTGAAACTTCCTTCGATCAGTTCAATCGAATGAGCCCTACCGCGGATAATTCTTTTAACAGCGCGATTTGTTTGAGTCGATCTGGCCGTACTGAAGAAGAGAGATTTTGGGCCCTTCCTTAGTGGAGAGCTTGAATTGCCTGGTCGCGTCGCACTATAACAAAGTCGTGTACGAAGAGTCGCTCGAAGACTCGCTCTGTATTTTTTTCACCGCGACCTGCGGCACAACCAGTGAGTTTTTTCAGAGTAGATTGTATGAACAAAATACAATATGAGAGGACGCTTGCAGCCAATTTTCCTGCATCGGCTCGACCGCTTCGTATCGCTCAATTAGCACCGCTCTACGAAAGCGTGCCACCGAAGCTTTATGGCGGGACGGAACGAGTCGTGTCGTATTTGGCTGAAGAACTGCTACGCCGCGGGCATGAGGTTACACTTTATGCATCGGGCGATTCGACTACAAGTGTTCCGGTTGTACCAGGATGGCCCCAGTCCTTGAGGCTCAGTGGACTCGATCATCTCGGGCCGCTTTATCATTTGCCGATGCTCAGTGATGTGTATGACAATGCGGGCCGTTTCGATATCATCCACTCGCATCTTGACTGTTTAAGCTTTCCACTCGCTCGCCAAGCGCAGGTGCCTACAGTATCGACGATGCACGGCCGGCTTGACCTTAAAGAAATGTTGCCGATCTACCGAAGTTATAAGGATCTGCCGCTAGTTTCGATCAGTGACGATCAGCGCCGTCCAATCCGTGAGTTGAATTGGGTGCGCACCATATATCACGGTTTACCACGCGACCTATTAAGATTCAGGCCGAAACCCAATAACTACTTGGCTTTCCTCGGCAGAATATCTCCTGAAAAGCGTCCGGACCTAGCCATCGAGATCGCACGACGCACTGGCGTACCGCTTAAAATTGCCGCCAAGGTCGACCGGGTCGATTACGACTATTATGAAACGGTGATCAAGCCTTTGCTGTCCAGTTCTGACGTCGAATTCGTCGGGGAAATAGGCGAGACCGAGAAGCAGGAGTTTTTAGGGGGCGCAGTTGCGTTGCTTTTTCCGGTGGACTGGCCCGAGCCATTTGGGCTCGTCATGATCGAAGCGCTGGCCTGCGGCACTCCGGTAATTGCGCGACCGTGTGGGTCAGTCCCTGAGGTGCTGCGTGATGGGATAACCGGATTCCTCGGTCGTTCGATCGCGGACCTTGTCACCGCGGTTCATAAAATTAGTGATATTTCGCGACAACAATGCCGTGAGGAATTCGAAACTCGTTTCACGAGCGAGGTAATGGCTGCAAACTACGAAGGGGTGTACTATCAGCTCGCCGCGAATTATTGGAAGAGGCAGCGAACGTCAAGTTGGCCCAACGTCCAAAAGACGATCCAGTGTTTGCCCGCTACTCCGCGCGTCAATCGCATCTACCGGAAGTCAGCGTTGAGACCATCAACAATTGAGCGCTAAAAATGGATGTGGGCTATTCGCAAGATGCACGCAGCCAATCGATCGAATCCACCATCCTCGATTTCCGGTTCCGAGCTAACCTCACCGTCTAACATCGGTGGATTAGTGAGTTGTCGCTCGGTGGTGCCGATTATGTGTGATCCATCGCCAAAGGGGCGGTGAGAGCCATGAAAAATCTAAATTCGTTTGTACGGCTGTCGATAGGGTGCTGCCGCGAATCCGTTTAGCTCGTGGATTTATCGTTGCTGCCTTGGCGGAAAGAAGAAAAGGAGTCGCTCTCCCGACCAAGGGTCTATGTGGATGAGTTTTCCTCCTCGCGAGATTGGATCGCATTTTAGCTGTGTTCTACCAACGGGGCGAAAAGCTATTGCCTGATTTCTAGGCTAACATCGCTCCCTACTTTCGTCATCTCGACAGCCGCTCCGGCAACCGTGCGGTGAATGGTTAACGAAATTGTCCCGGCGCCGACCTTTAGGTCTTCTATCTTAATCCAGTCCAGTCTTGTAGGCAGAATCGGCGAATGGATAACGAGCTTCTGCTCGAACCCAAGGACTTGCAGTCCAAGCGCCGCCTGCAGCAGCATGAAAACGCTCGCCGCGGACCAAGCCTGAGGATGGCAAGCCACCGGATATGGCACCGGACCCAGCCGTTCATCCCGTGGAAACCCACAGAAAAGCTCCGGCAGGCTGCCCGTGTTGAGATGCACCGCAGCATCCAATAGTCCGTCCATCAAACGAAGTAGTTGCGTGCGCTGTTGGAAGTGCGATAACCCCCATGCCGCAATCGCGTTGTCGTGCGGCCAGACAGAACCGTTGTGATAGCTCATTGGATTGTATTGCCGTTCCCGAGTGCTTAACGTCCTGATGCCCCATCCCGTAAACATCTCGTCTCCTAAAAGACGCTGTGACAGCGCCATCGCCTGATGGTTATCGAGGATGCCTGTTGCCAAACAATGAGCCGCATTCGAGGCCATGACACGACACGGTCGCTTTTCAGCGTCGAGCGCGAGCGCAAGAGTCCCTTCGTCGGGAAACCAAAAATCGCGGGAAAAGGCGATTTTAAGCGTGGCAGCACGTTGCAGCAATCGGTCTGAGAGTGCGTCATGTCCAAGGCGCATCGCAACTTCTGCAATGGAGCTATAAGCCGCATAAACGTAGCCTTGCACTTCACAGAGGGCGATCGGCGCTCGCGCCAGCGTGCCATCGACGTGCGAGATTGCATCGAACGAATCTTTCCACCCTTGGTTACCAAGACCGCGCGGTGTCTCGCGGAGGTACTCGACATATCCGTCGCCATCTCGATCACCCCAGCGTTCTATCCATTGCAGCGCGCGTTCCACGTTGCTCCACAATTCCTCTGCCAACCCGAGATCACCGCTAGTCTCGACATAGCGGCCGAGTAGCCAAAGAAAAAGCGGCGTCGAATCGATGCTGCCATAGTATCTGCCAAACGGCACCTCCCCGGTCGCCGCCATTTCACCAGCGCGGATCTCGTGGATGATCTTCCCGGGTTGTTCATCTCGTTCCTCGTTTAGCTCTGAGCCTTGCATTTTAGCGAGTGTCTTCAGGGTACCTGCGGCAAGGCCGGGATTGAATGGCAATGTGAATAACGACGTAATGATGCTGTCGCGCCCGAACAGTGTTGCGAACCAGGGGATTCCCGCCATAATGAACGTGCCTTCGGGCGTGTATCTGATAATCGCAGTGAGATCGGCTGACGAGCGACGTAGCAGCGAATCGATCAGTTCATTGCTCGCCGTAATCTTACTCCATCCTGCATCGAAAGCAGCGATCTCTGCTCTTCGCGCGGCCAACGCATCATCAAATCGGAGAGGTCCTACGCGCTTTTGAGGTTGCGGTGGTTGGTCACATCCGCCGGCAACGCGTGCCTCGATAGTGATCTCAATGCCAGGGCGGAGAATCAGTAGAAATGAGGCGCGGGTTGCATCGATTGCTACGGGAAGCGTCTCGAAGACAATGTCGGTAAAGCGGAGTATACCGTCGAGCCCACGATAGGAGAACCTTACTGTATTAGTATTGATGACTGGTTCGTACAGATTACCCCGGCAGGCACGGCGGATACCCCGCACCTCAAAGAGATCAGCAAAATCAACTCCAAATCTGAAGTCGAGCGGAACTTGCAAAACCGAGCGCGTATAATTTCGCGCAATAACTTTGTGAAACATGGTCCCGTCCAAAAGGACCCAATCCCGCTCAATCTGAATCGAATCGCGAGGTAATTGAATTGTATCACCCTGGACTCCCAGGTCGGGATTGCTAAGATTGATTCGTAGCTGAGCACTCTCGTTGCTTGCGTTAGAATTGAGATAAAAGGGCGTTTGGCCGGCGATTTTCAGCTCGAAACGACTCAGATAGCGAGTGTCACGGTGAAAATAGCCCATCGCCTCTAGAGGCGATTCCAAGATGTCGCCTCCAACATCGAAAACGGCGAAACTTTCGCCATTTGTGAGTTCCCTCGTTGGACGTCGCGAAGACAGTGACGAGGCAAGAATATAGTACTCCGCGCCGACTTGGATAATTGTTTGCGGCTCCGGCGATTCTCCCTGTTTCAGTGTTTGTGGGTCAGTGTTGGGTGGATCCACCAATGCGCGCTGTCTCCAACGGGCTACCTTGTGGCGACACTCCTTTCAAGATTTCTGACGTCGGCCTTTAATTATAATAGATCTGTTCAGAATTGGCAGCCATTATTCCGACCATAAAGCGACTTTCGAAGTCCTTAAGCAAACCCATAGTCGGGCTCCCTATAACGCAGCGGAATAACTGATCACACCGGAGACCTGCAAGCAGCACCACTGCAAGCAGGATTGATAAGGCACGAGCTTTTCCTCATTGAACACATGTGTATCACGCGGGCAGTATTAGAGGGAAACTGAGATCTACGACCGAAGGCGACAGGTATTCGTCGAGTGGGAAGGCCAGAATTAGCCTGAGATTGAACTGAACGACGCGTCAGATTGATCTCACGAAAGATTGGTTCGTAGAGAATTCAGTTCAATCTTGCCGCTAACATCTTGCGCATTAGCTGTAGGCTCTCATGCCGCGCGGCCGCACAAGCCTACGTTCCATAGAGGATGCCGCTCGTGCGGTGTCACGCGCACCTGCGGCCCGCCGGCTGCGTGCGCGGGTTAGGTCATAACGTGCGCGGATGCGAGGATCTGGCCACCCCATCGGGCGTGAACCTCTTCGTGAGCCCGCTCGAAAGCTCCCGTGTGCTCCGGCCGAGCTATCAGGAAAAAGGCGACGTGGGATGTCCGAAATGAGTCGACCAGCGGAGCGTGAAGCCGACTAGCGAGTTGCTCCGCCAATCTGGCGGTGTAGGCCTCCCGCGTCTCACGTACGAAATGTTGATAGATGACGAGGGAATGGCCGAGGCCATACGCCTGCGCGATCTCTTGCCAATAGATATACTTGGCAGAGTTCTTCGTGCCAAGGCGTTTGCTTGGGACCTCGATACCATTGTCCGGATCGAGAAACACAATGGGACATGACTTCAGCGCGTTCCATGCACCCTCGAAGTAATTGCGCCGAGAGTGGATGTCATCCTGGAGGAGTTGCTCGTAGTAGGTTGCCCCGGGAATCAACTCCCATGTCCGCGCCTGCTTGACTGAGCGGCTGATGCCAGGAGCCAGGAGACCCTGAAGACAGTCATAGAGCTGTGGGTCATACCGTCTCCAGCGAGCGGGCTCATCGAGATATCGACGGAACTCACCGTCTGAGCGTCCATCGGCGACCGTCAAAAGCCAGCAGACCCCAACTGGGAGTCGCGTGACGGAGCCTAGTACACGAAGCAGACCATACTTTCGATAATCGTTTACATCCCCAAAGTACTGATCCTTCAACAGGCGATCTCCGCGAGATTGTGGGCCTGCAGACGCCCCGAGGATTGGACTGAACGACGCTTCAGTTCGATTACGTGGGACACTTCACATAAAAAGTGCCACGGCTTACTGCGCTGGCTTTGTCCCGACGGCAAATAAGGCGCGACTCACTTTATGAAAGCCACCTTCCTGTTTCAGCATCTGCAATTTTCTAAACACTTCACTCTTTGCTTGTTCGAGCAGTTCCGGTGTCATTTTCTCCAATTGCCGCCGTATTCCAGCCGACCAGAGAGACAACCAAAACTCCTCCTCACATGTATAGATAAAATCGTTTTCTTCGACGGTAATGCGGATGTGTTCGAAACCGGCTTGTTGTAACGCGGTTTCTATCTGTAACGGCGTGTCAAACCTAACATCGATTTTGGCAGGCAAATCATTTGCCGCCGGCGAATACACAAAGGGTCTAAGCACCTCATTACACCAAGTTTGAAACGGATTATCAGCGGCCCAAGTGCTGAGAGCTACCCGCCCTCCGCGCCTGAGCACACGGTAAAACTCCTGGAGAACGCACGCGGGTTCAGCGAACATCCAAAGGGCAAAGCCGCACATAACCCAATCGAACGGCGCATCCGGTAGATTCATTTGTTCAGCGTCCATATGACGGATTTCAGCGTGGCTTAGTTTTCGACTCTCGATGTCTTTAGCTGTTTCGCGTACCATGTCCGGAGAAAAGTCGATAGCGGTAACATGGCCAGTCGGTCCGACCTTTGCGGCCGCTGGAAACAACAACGCGCCTCTCCCAGCCGCTACGTCGAGCACTTTATCGCCCGAATCCAGGTCGGCAAGATCGACCAAGCATTGACCGAAATAAGAGAAAATTTGTGGACCGATCCGGTCATAGATTGTGGCAGCCTGGCTGAACACTCGCAGGCTTTCTTCCCGCTTCTCAACACCTTTGCCAGTCATTACTACGTCCTTGCCACAGAAATAAAAGCAACAACCCGATTTTGTTGTTGCGGAGTAGCACTTAATGATAAGGGCATATCCCAGGCCTTGAAGCTACTTATCATGAACAGAGAAGCTGACAAAAGTGTTATTTACAACAGAGGGGCAACCAGATTCGTCGAGGGGGAAACGGCTAATTGTAACTTAGGATTGAATTGAAGGAGAATTCAGTTCAATCCTAGCGTCGCAGAACACCCCCCGACCCGGTGATTAACAGTCAAGTCCAGAGCGGACGAGAACGGAACATTGACGCTTTTGCGTAACCCGCCTTATGCCCTTTACGTATTTCGACTCAGCCCCTAATTTACTACGTGATGCTATTTGTCTTGTTGATTCTTTTGACTTGACGGACTTTCCGAGCCTGTTAGATTAAAGTCCATGAACAGGCGAGATTTTCTTATTACGGGCGTCGGTATAGCGGCTAGTTTATCCGTTCCAGGTTCTGCATTTGGGGCGGCGCAATACGTCTACAAACTGGCACCAACTTCAATCCTGCCGGAGCAGGTCAGAAACGGTCCTGTCGAAACGCGTGATGCTTATCGTTTCGCGGTCCTAAAATCGGGACGTCCTCAAATATATTCCTTGTTACTGTGGCTGCTGGGATTCGGTTGGACATACAAGTAACGCTTCGTGCTACGTGAAGGACAAATCCCCGGTGGAAAAACCGGAGTTTGATCCTATGAGCGTTGGCTGACAAATTTGCATAGACATCACGCGTGACGTGATGAAGCTGATGGACGACGGCAGACGACTAAAAGACATTAGAACATACATCGAGAAAACGCACGGCAAGAAAGGACCACCCACTCCCACGCCACCGGTTCCTGACAATTTCAAAGAGTTTTGGCAAGTCCGGAAGTGAGGTTAACCATATGAAGAAGATTATCACGGGAATGTTGTTAGGTTTGCTTGTTGCGACGGTAGTAGGCGCATACCAAGCTGAAGACAAGCCGAAAGGTTCAGCGATGGGCGGCATGATGCGAGGTATGAGCGGAATGATGGGCGATCCATCGCACAGGATGATGAGCGACATGAAGGACATAATGGCCCGGATGTCCAAAATGATGGATATGTGCAGTCAGATGATGGGAAATGCCTCACAGCCGAAGAACGATGGGCCGACGAAATAGCTACGCGGTATAGCTCCCCCCGGCCTTCATGTTTCATGTCGGTGGAATTTGCCACCCGAGAGATAGCCGCTAAATACAACCGGTTCGCGCCTTGGTACGACGTTATAGAGACGGTATTAGGCTTTTTAGGCCTGGGAAAGCTCCGGCAATCAGTTCTTTCTCAGGCTTCAGGCAAAGTTCTTGAGGTTGCTATCGGGACGGGCAAGAATCTTCAGTATTACCACACCGGCTGCGAAATCTTTGGGGCAGAACTCAGCAGTGAAATGCTGAAGATAGCGCGAGAACGCGCAGCCAAATTGAATATCAAGATTCGGTTCGCTCTAGCGGATGCAGAAGCGCTGCCTTTTCCTGACGAATGCTTCGATACTGTTGCTTCATCTCTGAGCACATGCACGTTCCCCAATCCTACGACCGCCCTTCGAGAGATGGCCCGTGTTACCAAGCCGGCAGGTCAAATTCTTTTGTTGGAACACGGTCGAAGTGATCGCGGATGGCTTGGTCGGTGGCAGGATCGTCATGCAGACAGCTTTGCGAAACCGTCTGCCTGTCACTGGAATCGCGAACCGTTGGAACTTGCCAACAGTGCGGGTTTGCGGATCGTGAGCGCACGACGGAACGTCTTTGGGATATTCCATCGCATTGCAGCCGTACCCACGAAAGCGCAACGGCCAAGCCCAGAACGAAAATGACTGTCAATCAATTGGCTCACCTCAAAGGTCCAGCAGCGCGACATGCATTCTCGTTTTTCGATGACATGCCGCTCGCCACCGACACATCGAATAGGGACGATCTCCTGATCGAATATCAGACGTTCCGAGGCCATGCCTTCGACAGTATTCATCAAATGGCAAGGCCAAGTTTAGCCTGAAATTGAACTGAACGACGCTTCAATGAAATCTGGCGGGATTAAGCAGAAGGAGAATTCAGTTCAAACCTAGCAACGCAGTTTGTTTCCCCGGCATCATCGAATCACTTTATCCGCTCTAGCCAGCACGTTGGGCGGAATCGTCAGACCGATTTGCTTGGCGGTCTTGAGATTGATCACAAACTCAAACTTCGTTGCCTGCTGCACCGGCAAATCAGCCGGTTTGGCACCCTTCAAGATCTTGTCCACGTAAACAGCCGCGTGCCGATAGAGATCAATGTAGTCCGGCCCGTAGTACATGAGACCGCCTTCATCGACATACTCCTTCTGCTGATAGATTGACGGTAATCGGTATTTGCTCGCAAGCTCGACGAAGCGTTTTCGTTCAGCAAAAAAGGGGCGAGATACCGTCATAATTGCGCCCACTTCCTTTTGCTTGACGCGTTGAAACGCACTCTCTAAATTTTTTGAATCTAGTTTAGTCTCTACCTCCTCCAATTTTAGCTTCAGTGCCATAGCCGCAATGCGAATTTCTTTGATTTGAAGTTCGTCCGAAATGGCGACGTTTTGCGGCGGTCGCAGAAGCCCAACTCGGGCGAGCTTGGGAACCGCATCCTTAAGTACCTCTAGCCTCTACATCAGCGTTATTTGCTCGCTCCCCGTTTAACAAGAGCGGCGACTTCCGCAACGCGCTTGCCCAGGTCGCGAGCTTCTGCGATCTCCTTCGCGTCAATGCCCGGCGAGTCAGGGCCAGTGGTCGCGCTCGCACCGAATCCTCCGCCGCTGATGACAATCATCTGATGGATGAGCATAGCGCCGAGGATGGTAAGCATCGTGACTTCCTTACCGCTGGAGACACCCCCGCCAGTCGCAAACGCCGCTCCGACCTTGTTGCGCATCTTACCGGTTGCGGTTCCGAGATCGAACTTGCGCCCCCAGTTGTCAAAGAATGTCTTGACCTGCCCCGACATGTTGCCGACATATACCGGCGAACCGACGATGACCGCATCGGAGGACAAGAGGTCGTCGGCGAACGGCTGTTAGAGACATGGTGAGGGCAGGTGTTCATGAGCGGGTGGCCATGACGATCTCTGGACATAAAACGCGAAGCGTTTTTGACCGCTATGACATCGTCGATGAGGAAGACCTCAAAGAAGCGGCAAGAAAAACATCGGAGCGTATTTTGGTTCAGAGAGAGAACGCCAAAGTCGTACCGATAGACCAGGCAAAGGAGTTAAGGAAAACCGTTTAGTTAAAGTTTAGTTAAAGCCGGCTAAACGGAACGGGTGATACTGGCGGGTATGATTGCTAAGTGACTATTTTTATTGGTGCCGGAGGGGGGACTTGAACCCCCACAGGGTTACCCCTACCGGATTTTGAGTCCGGCGCGTCTGCCATTCCACCACTCCGGCACGGAGAGTTAATATTAATAACGAAGCAGCGATTGGGATACAAGAGGATCGATGCATCTGTCGCGTCAGCAGCGGCCGATCAGAATGGCCGAAAGATTTGGATCACTAGATACGAGTTGGAGAATTGCAACGGAGACGATCCTGTGCAATGTTCGCGGGCGGGTTAACTGAAGGTATCATCGATACCAAACCGGTTACTGAGTTTCGAACCGAGCATCTTTTGCCGATATGAAAAAAACTTTCAACGGCGCGAATTCCGTAAAAACACTGGAGCGCGATCTCAAAATCGCTTCCAGCATTCTCGAATGGGAGATGGGCGATATCTGGGGCCATATCGGAGTACGGTTACCTGGCGGAGAAGGGATCATGGTGAAATCGATCCGTCCGGCGTCAGGCGAGGACGAGCGTAAAGATTGGCTCGTCCGCTTCGATTACTCCGGGAAAAAAATCTCGGGCGTCGGCTCGCCGCCATTCGAGGCGCCGATCTACACGCAGATCTTCAAAGCCAGGCCGGATGTGCAAGCGATCGCCCACGCGCATGCGCCGATGTGCATCGTGTTGAGTTTGGCGGACAAAACCGTCGCTGCGGTGCACATGCAGTCGATTCCTTTCGAACAAGGTGTGCCACTGTACGCGCGGCCTATTCACATCAAGGACGACGCGGAAGGCGCAGACCTCGCCCACGTTCTGGGGCAGGCCAAAGCCGTAATTATCAAAGCCCACGGGCTCGTTACCGCAGGCAAAAGTATCGATGAAGCGTGCATGACTGCGCTCTGGCTGGAGCGGACGGCGAAGATCCAGGTTTTGGCGCACGCGATAGGGTTTGCCGGACCGACGGCGGAGTTTGTCGCCGAAATGGCAAAGAGCAAAGACACCTTGCTCAATCGCCCCGATATTGCGCGCATACGCAGAGCGGGAAGCGGTTATTCTTACGAATGGCGTTTTTACGCGAACAAGGTGAGGCTGAGAGAAAAATGGATGCGGGGATGGACGTGATCTTTTCTGGGGAGTGACGTGGCCGAAACGATCAAACTCACTTTGGGTATGGCGGTGACGCCGCGGACCCGGGCGTTATTCGATGGGAGTGTTCGGCCCGAGGGGATCGAGCTGCGCTGCGAGAGTCAATTCGGCGACGGCCTGGATAATACCGGAGCCCGTCATCGGGCCATTCTTAACGGCGCCATCGACGGCGGCGAATGTTCAACTTCCTCTCTGATCCTAGCGCGGATGAGAGGAGCCCCGCTTCGCGGGCTGCCGGTTTTTCCGGCGCGCCAGTTTCGCCATCGCTGCATTTATTGTTCCGTCACATCTCCTCTGAGCCATCCATCGGAGCTCAAAGGCAAGAGCGTAAGCGCGCATCGCTACAACGCGACGACGGCCGTTTGGTTGCGTGCGCTACTTCAGGACGAATACGGTGTGTCTCCCGACCAGATGCAGTGGTACGTCTCCGAGCCCGACGTGGGCGAGGAGGCCAATGTGGCGCCGCCGCAGTCCGTGAACGTGAGTTTCATCTCTCAGCCGAGAACCCGAGAGCATGCCATCGAGCTTGTGGAAACCGGGGTCATCGACGCGGCCCTGGAGCCGTACGGTTCCCTGGAAAAAAATCCCAGGCTGCGCCGCCTGCTGAAAGATCATCGCGCCGAGGAAGCCGAGTATTTCCGCAGAACTCAGGTGATTCCCGTGATTCATACGCTGGTCTTGCAAGAAAAAATGGTGGACAAGCACCCCTGGGTCGTGGACAGCCTCCTCACCGCTTTTCGCAAAGCCCGTGCGTTGGAAGAAAAATACATGATGGAAGACGAGAAAGACGAGGCCCGGTGGCTGAGCGAAGCCATCGGTTACGATCCCTATGGCTACACTTTTGACGCATCGACTCGAAAGTCTCTGAACGCATTGATCCGCTGCCAGATGCAGCAGGGCTGCTCAATCAGCGCGCCCGCGCTGGAAGAGCTGTTTTTTCGCGAAACTTTGAGCGCGTAAGTCTCCGTGTCGAGACACTTCAGAGAACGAAATGGGAAACGTTTTCGAATCTGATGATGAAACTTGCCCAAAAGTCGTCAGCGCCGAATGCTTTTGTCGGTGAGCCAGGTCCGGACTCGTCTGGATTTAAGGCGTGCGAGAACGACAGACTTCGGGCAAGCCCGCGGAAGATTAGCCCATGCTGGATTCAATGGGAGAAGTTATGAAATCGAAGCTCATCGTCGTAATTCTTTGGATCGCCTTCGGTACGCATTGCGCATTTCTGCTTTCTCCCGGCCCAGCGCTTTCCCAAACCGGCGCTTCGGCGGAATGGGAGCGCATCCTGGCGGCGGCCAGGAAGGAAGGTAAACTCGTCGCCGGTATCCCGGCGAGCGCCGACTTGAGAAAACAGATCGAAGCGGTGTTCAAAGGGAGATTTCCCGGAATTGAGCTCGAACTGACGCCTAGCCGCGGAGCGCAGAACGCGCGAAAGATCGCCGATGAATACAAAGCCGGCATTCGCAACTCTGATCTCAGCATCGGCGGCACCGACACCATGCTCTACGGTTTCGTCGAGCCGGGCATCGCCGAGCCTTTCGAGCCTTTCATGGTCCTGCCGGACGTAAAAGATCCCAAGCAATGGTGGGGTGGCCACATCTGGGGCGATAATAAAGGCGGTAAACGACTGATCTACTCATTCGAAGCTTTTACCAGCGATAATCTCTGGTACAACACGGAGCTCGTGAAGCCGGAAGAGATCCGTTCCTACGACGATCTTTTGCAACCCAAGTGGAAAGGCAAGATCGGCCTCCTAGATCCGCGCAATCCGGGAGCCGGCCATTCCACTTGGACGTTTTTTTGGATGATCAGGGGCGAGGAATATCTCAAGAAACTCGTGCAGCAGGACCTGCTGATCAGCACCAATCAGAGACTGCTGGGCGAGGGCCTCGCCAAGGGAAAAATCTCAGCGACCATTGGGATTTCCTACTATACGCTGGAGCCGTTCATCAAAGCGGGGTTGCCGGTCAAAGCGGTGCCGGTGCCCAAAGAAGGTACTTACACGAGCAACGGCAGCGGGACGATCGCGATCGTCAAGAATCCGCCTCATCCGAACGCCACAAAAGTTTTCGTTAACTGGCTTCTTAGCAAAGAAGGACAGGAAACCTTCAGCAAAGCCATGGGGCAAGCAACCCGCCGCCTTGACGTAGATACCAAATGGCTCGCGACGATCGGTGTCTACGCCGGGAAGGACTCGCTCAGCATCGACGATTATTACAAGCGGCAAAATCACTTGGAGGACGCCATCAATCAGTACCGGCGTCCGGCCATGGAGATCGCGCGCCAGTTAATTCGTTAGGGGTGGGCTCGTCGCGTCACGGTCAAGTCCGCATTATCTTTTCACGTCGACGACAAGGTTAAGTGTGCGAAAGGTTCACGCCAGTGGATACCCGCGGGGATCGTTTGCGCGAACGTGTCGATGTGCGAAAAGCGATTTAGCGCCGGGTCACGCACGATGTGCGGCGGCTCTTTACCGTCCTGAAACTCCTTGACCGCATTGATAAGGAATTTGCGTACAGCGATCACCGCCTTGTCGCTCACCCCCAAGTGCTCGCGCGAGCGATCAAAGATCGACCCCATGGATTCGGTGGCGCAGCCGTCGTGGTTGAGGAAGTTTTCGATGCCGGTGTAATCCGTGGTCGCCTGGCGCCGGCGATCTTGGAGATAGTTATTCTGTAGATTTCGGATCCTGCGGTAGTCGGGGCCAATTTGGGTTTTGCGATTCCAGTCTTCTACCGCCGGCTTGCGATTGCGCAGAAAGCCCAGATCGTAGCGCCAGGCGTGTTCATCGTCGGCGGGCACGTAAATGTGATTCTCCCGGTTTCGCGCGGGTACCCAACAAGACACCGGCATGACAAAGCTCGACACGCGCACGTACTGAGTATCGGGACCGGCTTTGCGTGTCGCGACCAAGCGCACGCCGAAGTCTGTTTCTTCAGTTTCATAGATGGGCGCAGAATCCAGAGCGAAGAGCTGGCGCCGGCCCGAGGCGGTGAACTCACGATGCAGAAAAGAGAGATGCGACGAGTCGCATTCGCCTTCCAGTCCCTGTAGATAGTTGCACTCCAACAGGCCCTTGGTCACGTAAGTCTGCTCCTTCGGCACCTGCGTCCATTCGTAATTAGGGAAGAGCGGCATTTTCTCCCGCGGTCCGAGATACGCAAAGACGATTCCCGCCGCTTCTATGGTCGGATAAGCGGTGTGCTTGAGTTTGGTTTTAAAGTCGCTCCCTGCTGGCTCGGCCGGCGTGTCCAGCACGTTGCCTTCGACGTCATATTTCCAACCGTGATAAATACATCTGAGGCCGCATTCCTCGTTGCGTCCGAAAAACAGCGAGGTACCGCGATGCAGGCAGTGCTCCTCCAACAAGCCGATTTTTCCCTGGCTGTCGCGGAACGCGACCAGTTCCTCGCCGAGAATCCGCACGCGCACGGGCGGGCAATCGAGCTCGGGAATCTCTTCGCACAACAGCGCGGGAATCCAATAGCGCCGGATCAGCTCCCCCATCGGCGTGCCTGCGCGGGTTCTGGTCAGCAGCTCGTTGTGCTCGTTGGATAACATTGCAAAATCACCTCTTCGCTTGATGCTAATCGTTCAAAGTTCAAGGTTCAATGTCGGTCCCGAACGAGATGAAGGATTTTCCGCCATAACAGATCCTTCGCCGAGAGCTCAGGATGCGCGAGGCGCGCACTTTGAACCTTGAACGCTGAACTTTGAACCGCTCAAAACAGCAACTTCCAACATTCGCCCAGCGAGCCTACGCCCAAGAGCTGAGGATAATCGACGTGTTTCAATTGCGCGACGTTACTGGACGGTAGAACGCAGCGCTCGAAGCCGAGTTTGCCGGCTTCTTTGACGCGCGCTTCTGCTTGTGAGATGCCGCGAATTTCTCCGGCCAGTCCGACTTCGCCGAAGAATACCGTTTTGGGATCGAGCGCGATCTCTCGACTGCTCGATCCGATCGCGGCGACGATGCCGAGATCGACCGCCGGTTCGTCGACCTGGACGCCGCCGGCGACATTGACGAAGATATCCTGATCGAAGAGTTTCGCGCCCATTTTCTTTTCCAGGACGGCGACGAGTAACGCGACGCGATTGTGATCGACGCCGATGGTCGTTCGCCGCGGCACGGCCAGGAATGACCGGCTAACCAGCGCCTGCAATTCCACCAGGATGGGCCGGGTCCCTTCCATGCTACAGACAACCGCGGAGCCGGGAACTTGCAGCGGCCGTTCCATGAGAAAAATTTCCGACGGATTGGTGACCTCTCTTAAACCCGCTTCCTTCATTTCAAAAACGCCGATTTCGTTGGTCGAGCCGAAGCGGTTTTTCACAGCGCGGAGGATGCGAAAACTATGGCCGCGCTCCCCTTCGAAATAGAGCACCGTGTCGACCATATGTTCGAGCAAACGCGGCCCGGCGATGGCGCCGTCTTTGGTCACGTGACCGATTAGAAAAGTTGTCAGCCCAGTCTTTTTTGCGAGGACAATGATGGCACCAGAAGCTTCTCGGACTTGGGCGATGCTGCCGGGTGCTGAGGGAATCGCTGAAGAGAAAATTGTTTGCACGGAATCGATCACCAACAATCCAGGTTTGATTTTCTTCACGTGGTCGAGAATTCGCTCGAGCGAGGTTTCACTTAATACGAGCAAGTTCGGTGCCTCGATGCCGAGACGTTCCGCGCGCATCTTAATCTGCCGAGGAGATTCCTCACCCGAGACGTAAAGGCAGGTCAGTCCTTTTTGACTCACGGCGGCGAAAGCTTGAAGGAGCAACGTCGATTTGCCGATGCCGGGGTCGCCGCCGATGAGAATCACGGAGCCGGGCACGAGGCCGCCGCCGAGCACCCGGTCGAACTCGCCGATGCCCGAGAGGACGCGGCCTTCCTCGGATGTGTCGATTTCGTGAATCGGCGCCGGGTCTTCTTTCGTCCCGAGGCTTAGTTCGCCGCGGGGTGTCGATGCTTTCTCGAAGCGTTCCTCGGCGAAGGTGTTCCACTGATTGCAATCGGGACACTTGCCGAGCCATTTGGGCGATTGATAGCCGCAGTTTTGGCATGCGAAAATGGTTCTAGCTTTAGCCATTTGAATTTATCTATGTGTGTTTATCGATTGGAAAGGCACAGCAAATTCTCAACACTTTAACCAAGTCCGATTCGAACTGGCAAGCGCGATCGGTGATTCTTGGTGAATTTATAAAGTTTTGTATGAACTTTGTAGCCTGTCTAGCCGCTCTGCAGCGAGAGTGTTAGTTATGAATGAGTGGCAGCGAAAGAAAAGCGATCGGCTGCAGAGTTTTTGCCAAAACGGCGCACCCTCGAGAACCTGCGCGCATCGGCGTCCTCCTGCGAAGGATGTGATCTGTACAAGAAGGCCACGCAGACGGTGTTTGGCGAGGGGGCAAAGGACGCGAGCATCGTACTTGTCGGTGAACAGCCGGGCGATATGGAAGATCGCCAAGGTCGGCCGTTCATCGGACCCGCGGGTCGTCTGCTCGACAAAGCACTCGCCGAAGCGCGCATCGAGCGCGACGAAGTTTACATCACCAACGCCGTAAAGCATTTTCGATGGATCCAGCGCGGCAAGAGGCGGCTGCACCAAAAACCGCTAATTAGACAGGTCGAGGCTTGCAAGCCATGGCTACAGGCGGAGTTTCAGATCATTCGGCCCAAAGTGGTCGTGTGCCTGGGTGGCACGGCCGCCCAATCAGTTCTTGGCCGGCTTGTCCGTATCGCGCAAGAACGGGGTAAATTTTATGACGGACATCACGGTGAGCCAATTTTCGTCACCATCCATCCTTCATCGATCCTTCGGCGGCGTGAAAAAGCTGAACGAGAAGTAGAGTACCGTCACTTCGTGAGCGAAATGAAACTTGTCCAGCGCAAGCTGCGTGGTTTGGTAGCCGCTTGAGCGCAATTCATCACAATTAGAAACTCGATGGGGTCATTGCGGCTCTGAGGCGATCGTGTTGCGATGCCGTGGGGCGTATATTATCTAATTCAAGCAATGACTGCGGGTAGCATCCAAGACGAGCTGAAAGAAATCCGGAACGCAGGGCTCTATCGACGCTTGCGGCGGGTGGAAAACGAGCAGGGGCCGACACTGCTGCTCGACGGTCGCGGGGTGATTAATTTTTCATCGAATAATTATTTGGGGATCGCCAATCATCCTGCCTTGGCAACAGCCGCGAAAGAGGCTATCGATCGCTACGGTTGCGGCTCGGGTGCCTCTCGCCTGATCTCGGGCAACATGACACTCCACGAAGAGTTGGAAAATCGGCTCGCCGAATTCAAAAGCACCGAAGCGGCACTGGTGTTCAACTCCGGATTCCAGGCCAACACGGGAATTCTCTCGACGCTGGCGGGCGAAGGAGACGCGATCCTCAGCGATGAGCTCAATCACGCTAGCATCATCGACGGCTGCCGCTTGTCGCGCGCGAAAACGATCGTTTATGGGCATTGCAATCTTGATCGACTGGAAGAGGCGCTCAAACAGACTGGCGGCTCTCGACGTAAGCTGATTGTGACGGAAACCATCTTCAGCATGGATGGCGACGAAGCTCCGTTGTCGGGGATCGTCGAGCTCGCTGAAAAATACGACGCTGCGGTGATGGTCGATGAAGCGCACGCGACCGGGATTTTCGGTCCCGGCGGCGCGGGCGTTGTGAGCAAGCTGGGGCTGGTCGACCGAGTTTTGGTGCAGATGGGCACGTTGGGTAAGGCGCTCGGCGGATTCGGCGCCTACGTCGCCGGCAGCCAAGAGTTGCGCGATCTGCTGATCAACCGCTGCCGCAGTTTCATTTTCACGACTGCGCTGCCGCCGGCGATCATGGCGATGGCAATGGCGGCAATCGATTTGGTCGAGCGCGAACCGGGGCGGCGCGAGGCTTTATGGAATAACTGTCGCTTGCTTTCGGACGGACTGAAAAAAATGGGTTTTTCGATGGGCGAAATCCAAAGTCCGATATTGCCGCTGATCATCGGCGACGCCGATAAGTGCATGCAATTTTCCGAACAACTGTTAGAGCGAGGAGTTTTCGCCCAGGGAATCCGCCCGCCGACGGTGCCGTCAGGCACGTCCCGTCTGCGCATCACGCTGATGGCGACACATACGCCTGAACATATTCAAATTGCCCTCGATGCCTTCAAGGAAGTCAAGCAGCAATCATGACCACCTATCACGATAGACTGAAACAACTCGATCATACTTATCTTTGGCATCCCTTCACCCAGATGCGCGACTGGATGGAAGAGGAGCCCTGCATCATCAGCCGCGCCGACGGCAATTTCCTGATCGATGTTCAAGGCCGGAAGTATTTGGATGGCGTGTCCTCGCTTTGGTGCAATGTTCACGGCCATCGCAAAAAAGAGCTCGATGACGCGCTCCGTGCCCAGCTCGAGCGCATTTCCCATTCGACTTTTCTCGGTCTAAGCCATGTGCCGGGAATTCAGCTTGCGGAAAAATTGGTCGGCATCGTGCCCAAGGGTTTACAGCGGGTTTTCTACTCCGACAGCGGCGCTACGGCAGTGGAGATCGCCATGAAGATGGCGGTGCAATACTGGCAGCTCAAGGGAGAAAGCAAGCGCACGCAAATCGCGTCGCTAGCGGAATCCTATCATGGCGACACCGTGGGCTCGATGAGCATGGGATATTCTGAAACGTTTCACCGTTTTTACAAAAGCTTGCTTTTCCCCGTGCTGCGGATCACACCGCCGCACGTCTTTCGTTATCACCAGCGGATGAGTGAGGCCGATGCACTCAATGCAGCGATCAAACAAGCGGAAGACCAACTGACTGCCAATCAAAACACCTTGGCCGCTTTAGTCATGGAGCCGCTCATGCAAGGCGCGGCGGGCATGTGGTCGCACCCGGTGGGCTATCTTCAGGCATTGAGCGATATTTGCCGTCGCAACGGCATTCTTTTCATTCTTGACGAAGTCGCCACCGGTTTCGGCCGCACCGGAAAGATGTTTGCCTGTGAGCACGCGGGCGTGACTCCGGATATTTTCTGTTTGGCGAAAGGGATCACCGGCGGCTATCTGCCTTTGGCGGCGACACTGACGACTGAAGAAATATTTTCGACGTTTTTAGGCGAATACAAAGAATTCAAAACTTTTTTTCACGGTCATACCTACACGGGCAATCCGCTCGGCTGCGCCGTTGCGCTGGCAAACTTGGAAGTATTCGCGAAAGAAAACACGATCGAAAACATGCAGTCGCGGATCGCGTATTTGCACAAGCGTCTCAATGAGGAATTTCTTCGCCTCGCCCCATGTCAGCGATGGGCGCCAGTGGGGGTACATGATCGGCATCGAACTGGCGCAAGACAAAGGGAGCCGCAGGAGCTACGCGCCGGAACAAAGAATCGGTTACAAGGTCATTCTCGAAGCGCGCAAGCGCAGTGTGATGATCCGACCTTTAGGCGATGTCGTGATCTTGATGCCGCCTTTGTCGATGAGCGACGACGAGCTCACGTCCCTGCTCGATGTCGTGTATGACTGCATTGACGTGGTGACGGGAAATTAGATGGGCGGCGGAATTTTTATCACCGGAACCGACACCGGTGTGGGCAAGACTTTGGTGACAGCCGGGCTGGCAGTTCTGCTGCGCGATCTCGGCTATCGCGTCGGGGTCATGAAACCGGCGGAGACCGGCTGTGTAGAAAGAGACGGACAATGGGTGGCGCAAGACGCCGAACGGCTCAAAGAAGCGTCGGCGTGCGCCGAGCCCATTGAGAAAATCTGCCCCTATCGATTGCCCGAGCCGTTGGCGCCGAGCATTGCCGCGGAGAGAGCCGGCGTGAGAATCGATGTCGATCATCTGCGCGAGCTCCATCACGAGATCAGTTCGAAGTATGACGTCACGCTGGTTGAGGGCGCCGGCGGTCTGATGGTACCGCTTCTGCCCAGTTACACGTATGCCGATTTCGCGGCTGTCCTGAAATTGCCGATCTTAGTCGTTGCCGCGAACAAGCTCGGCGCTATCAATCATTTGTTGCTCACATTGGAGCACGCCAGTTGCAAGGGCCTGAGCGTTCTGGGATACGTGCTGAATTGTATTTCAAACGAAACCTCGCTTGCGGCGGAGACCAACCGAGAGGTGTTGGCCAACCTCACAGGAATTCCCTGTCTCGGCGAATTGCCGTTCGTGGCGACGGCGGAGACGGAAAGGCAGCTGCCGGTCGATCTGCTTGAGAAAGAATTCAACTTTCGCTTGATCGAACCGATTCTTTTTGGGCGATGAGAAGCCATCATGATTGATCGATTTTCGCGAGGCGGTCAGATCGCTGTTAAATCTCAATGCTTGGTCGGAATAATGGCCTTGCTTTGCTGTTTGCACGCGGCCATGCAGGCTCATGCCGCCGACAAGGTCATCATTTCGTACAGCAGCCGGACTTATGCGTTCCTGCCGGCTCAAATCGCGGCAGCTAAGGGATTTTTTAAGGACGAGAATCTCGAACCACTGCTGATTCAGATGCGCAGCCAGGTTACCGTGCCGGCGCTCATAAGCGGCGAGGTGAACTATACGTTGAGCTTCGGTAATCTCATCGGCGGCGCGATGCAGGGGATGCCATTTAAAATTCTCGCGGTGTTAACCGATAAACCGCTGCACAATATCGTTGCTCGTCCGGAAATTAAGACGATTACTGACCTCCGCGGCAAACGCGTCGGCACGCAGCGAATCGGCGGCTCGGACCATCTCGCCGCGGAAGCGATTCTTCAAGCCAAAGGACTCGATTTGAAAGAGGTTCAGTTCGTGACCCTTGGCGCCGACGAGCCGGTGCGTGTGGAAATGTTGAAAAAAGGGCTGGTGGACGCGATCTGTGTCGCGCCGCCGGGCCCCATCCGGCTTACACGGGAGGGTTTCAATGTTCTCGGCGGACCGAAGGATTTGAAGGTCGGCAGTCCGATTTCCGCCTTTGCGGTGACCGATGCGCGCCTCAAAAGTAACCGCGACGAGACTAAGAGAGCTCTGCGGGCGATTCTGCGCGGTCTTCGTTTCATGCATGAGCGCAAGGAGGACGTGATCCCGATCATGACAAGATGGTTGAACCAAACTGCCGATGTGGCCAGGGATTCCTACGACTCGATTCTTCCGTCGTTCAGTCCGGACGGCGGCACCGTCGACAAGACCTTCGAGTTCGCCATCGAGTCACGCAAAGCCACGGTGCGAACGGATAAGCCGATTCCGCTTTCGCAGGTGCGGGATTTGACGTTGTTGAGAGAAGTGCAGAAGGACTTGCGATTGCAATAGCGTTGATTTCTCAACTGGCTCTTTCAAAAGAGGAGAAGTGAAAAGTGGCGGAAGAAACACTTCCAAAAATCAAGCAACCTCCGGTCTTATTCGAGAAAACGCAGGCGCTTGTCTCGCAGATTACCGCGCTCCTCGGAGGAACGCTGATTACCTACTGGAATAATCCGCAAGGGTCCGTTTGCCACAACGATTGTTGGCGCTGTACGAATTGCTCGAAAAACTGGGCAAGCACGATACGGTATATCTATTTATCAAATCTCACGGAGGAGATGGACGTGCCGCCCTCCGACTCGTCAGTCTGCTCCGCCAACACTGCGATCGTCTGGTAGCCTTGGTGCCGTTAGAATGCGCTTCGGCCGCAACCATGATTGCGTTGGGGGCCAATGAGATTCGGATGGGGCCAATGGCATACCTGACGGCGGTGGATACTTCCCTCACGCATGATTTGTCTCCGATCGATCGGGACAATAGTCGGGTAAGCGTAAGCCTGGATGAGCTGAACCGAGCGATCAGGCTCTGGCAAGCTCAGGTTTCCGACCAGAAGGAAAATCCCTACAAGACACTGTTTCAATTCGTTCACCCGTTGGTCATCGGAGCAGTGGACCGAGCGGAATCACTCTCAATCATGCTTTGTCGAGAGTTGCTCGCGTTTCACGTTGGTGATGAAACAGTGCGAAACGAGATAGCTACCAGGCTGAACTCCAAATACCCGTCTCATAGTTATCCGATACTGTATGACGAGGCGCGTAAAATAAAAATGCCGGTCAGGCACTTAGACACCCAGATAAAACCCACTCCTTCTCGAACTCAACGAGTATTACAGCGAGATGGGACAAAAGGCGACAACGGACTTCGATGAGAATAGGCAACACAGCAACGAAATTCTTAATATTTGGGAATCCGCAGACGTACAGATTTACTATCAGCAAGACCAAGACTGGTTTTACCGTGTGGAAGAGCGGCGGTGGATCACGATGAACGATAAGAGTGGGTGGCGAAGGATTGAGCGGTTAAACGGAAAGACGAAAAAGACAGTTCTCCACATTGCGTAACCGGGGGATCGGTTGGTAAGTGCAGGTTAGTCCACCCGCTATCGATTAGCGTGTTCGCTTGAACGCTGCTACTCCATCTTCGCCAAATTTTCGTAACCCCGGTATTGACACCCAACACCCCAATGTCAGTCCCGCACCGACGGCGCAGCCGAACAGGAGCGAGCCCGGCGCACCGAGCAGCGCGGCCATGAATCCGACCTCGGTGGCGCCGACAGAATTTGCGCCTTGAGAGAACATATTAAAAACTGAGAAGGCGCGGCCGCGCACGTGATCAGGGGTCAAAAGATGAAAACTGGTTTGGCGCATGACAGCCTGAAGGGAATTGGTCAGTCCCATGACACCGAGTAAGAGGAGCGACATCCAGAAGCTTGTTGAGAGCGCGAAAACGCCAAGTGCCAACGCATAGGTGAGAAAAGAGCACAGAGCGAGAAGCCCTTTGCGTTTCACATCGCCGATCGTCAGGAGCGTGGCAGTGCCGATAACGCCGCCGATCGCTGGAGCGGATGAGAGCATCCCGAAGCCGGCGGGGCCAACAAAAAGAATGTCTTTGGCAAAGATCGGCAGCAGCGGCCGGTAATAACCGAAGCCGACGACGATGAAATCGAGCAACACCAGAGTGAGAATAATCGGCTCGGAGAAAAGAAATTTGACGCCGCCTAAAAAACTCGCCGAGGTAAATATCTCTCTCGACAACTTGTCGAATGCGGGAGTTCTGAGCAGCACGACGGCGAGGGTGGCGGGGAAGTAGAACAACGCATTGAACAGGTAGGCGTTGCCCGTACTCATCCACGCCAGGCTCAGACCTCCCAACATAGGTCCGATGAAATGGGATCCTTGAGATACGCTGGAGTTCAGCGCCACGGCGTTGGTCAAATGCGAACGCGGCACGAGATGCGATATGAGCGCCATTCTTGTTGGATTTAGGACGATGTTGAGCGCTGAAGTGAGCGCCGTGCCGGCCAGGATATGCCAGACCTGAATTACTTGAGCGAGCGTCAAGATCCCGAGCGTGATGGCAACGAGGAGATTGCCGAAGATCGTGATCAGGAGTATTGTTTTGCGATCGAGGAAATCCGCCAATATGCCGCCAAATAATCCTAGGGCAAATATCGGCACTCCCTGAGCCAGACCGGTAAGCCCCAATAGAAACGCTGATCCGGACAGTTCGTAGACCTGATAGAGATTTTGCGTCAGCCGCATCTGCTGCGCCGTGGTGGCGAAGAGCGACAGCAAAAATAAAAAACTATAGTCCCGATAAAGAAGCGACGCCCAGGGTTTAAGCGGCGCGTGCATCTTGTCGTTGCCGGCAGGATCGTCGGACATTTTTGATTGGTCTAGGAGACGCTATTTGCCGGCGACGCGCATGACTTCATCGTGGATCAGTTTGACGGGCAGCTTCTTTGCAGTCGCGATGCGTTTGAGATCGTCGTATTCCGGCGCCGCTCTCCTGCTTCCGTCCGGCAACTCAACGATTTTGACCGCCACATCGCCAAAGCGAGTTTTTACCTTCGTTGATGCTCGTTTCAAGATCATCCGCGTCACGGGATAGCAGCGGATCCCGATGGTCGAAGTCTCTTGAAAAATAATTTTGGCAAGCTTTTCTCGATCGCGCGGCTCGGCGATGGCGCTAAGCAGGGTTGCGGGGCGATTTTTTTTCATCTGAATCGGCGCCAGAAAAACGTCGCGCGCGCCGGCAGCGAACAAACGGTCCATGACGTAGTCGAAAAACTGCGGGTTCATGTCGTCGATGTTGGTTTCGATCACAATCATTTCTTCTGTTTGAGAGGATAAATCTGACTCGCCGAGAATTAGGCGAAACAGGTTCGGACGGTTGGTAAATTCCTTCTGGCCGGTGCCGTAGCCGATGATTTCCACGGACATGCCCGGCTGAGCGCCGAAAGTTTTTCCCAGTGCGCGCATGATCGCGGCTCCGGTGGGGGTTACCGTTTCAGCTTCGACATCGATGCCGAACACCGGGAGTCCCTTGAGAAGTTCAAGGGTAGCAGGACCGGGCACGGGGAGAGGGCCGTGCATGGAACGGGTGATGCCGCGCCCCAACGGAATCCGTGAAAAACTGAAAGATTCGATGCCGAGTTCATGGACACCGATCGCCGCCGCCATAATATCGACGATGGAATCCGTGGCGCCGACTTCGTGGAAGTGAACCTTGTCGGGGGCCACGCCGTGGATCTTGGCTTCCGCTTCAGCCAAGCGAGTAAAAATTTCGATGCCACTGGTTTTGATATCGACACCGAGTTGGCTGCGCTTGATCAGCTCGCGGATTTGTTTCCACGATCGCGGTGGTTCGTTTTTCGTGCAGATGACCTGAAATTGGGTGGCGCGGATCGAATGGACGGTTTTCTTTCTTGCATTCAGTTTGAACTTGAGAGTCGGGATTTTTTTTAAATCGGATTGGAGCTTTCTGAACGACAGGCCGAGATCGAGAAGCGCGGCCACGAACATGTCGCCGCTGATCCCACCGATGAGATCTCCGTAAGCTATCCGCATCCGTTTCACTAATCGTGTCGCGTTCGTGCTCGTGAAACGTGATCGTGAGAAAACGAACACGAGTCACGATCACGGAACCTACCAATCCCGACGGACTTCCTTGCCGCTGGTTTCGACGCGGACGATTTCCGACTTGAACGGTTTGCCGAGCAACGTGTCGATCAGCCAGTTCACCACGAGCGAACGGGAGCGGGGGTTGCGAATCGAGTGGCGCTCGCCTTCGAAGACGTAGAGCAGTTTGGGCGCGGGAATCTCGCCCATCAGCTCGTAGACAAATTTCATATCGCAGTGCTCATCGTCCTCGCCGGCGACGACCATGTAAGGACAGGTGATTTTTGCCGTGACGCCGCGCAAAGACAGCGTTCTGGTGAATTCGTCGAAGGCGGCTTCGTCATCGTATCCCGACATGTACATATAGTTCAGCTTAAAGGTCGGCGACGACATGTTGAAGATCGCGTATTGACCCGGTTCCATGCAGACGCCGCTCACGGCACAGGCTTTAAACCGCTTTTCTTCAGCGACCACGCGCGGTGCCCAGTAGGAGCCCATGCTCGAACCCATGACGCCGAGTCGCTCGGCATCGATCTCCGGCCTTTTAACCAAGTACTCGCAAGCGAGTTTGCCGGCATCGGCGTAATTCGCCGCGGTGCAGGTGATGCCGCCTTCCCGGGTCTCGCCTTGCCCGGGACCGTCGATGGCGAGCACTGCAAAGCCGCGCTCTAGAAATGGATCACCGGTCGCGGGGTTGTCTTCTTTGACGCCGTCCATACCGGGAATGTACATGACGCATGGAACTTTCTCGTTGGCTTTTCTCCCGGGAGGAAGATGCAAGATGGCTTGAATCTTTTTTCCGTTGTAGGGCAGCTCGACGCGCTCGATCGGGCGGCCGGCATATTGAATAAACTTGTCATAGCAAGCGCGTTTCCTCTCCTGCCAACGGATGCGCTCGGGATTGCCGTCTTCGTAAATCGCCCACATCGCGTTGGTGTAGAAACAGGCGGCGATGTAGTAATGCTCGCGCGCTTCGGCAAGGTGCCCGGCAGATTCGGCTTCGCCGCCTTGACCTTCGCGGCGCGCCGCAGCGCGGGAGAATTCGCGAGGGATATCGACGAATTTTTGAATGCGCCGGCAAACTTCCTGGAGATCCGCTTGGACTGCCGGGCCGCAGTTGCGGAGAATTTTTCCGGTCCGTCCCTGGTCCCAGTCGATGCCGCGGGTTTGAATCACCTGGTCCAGGATCCAGCGCTGCTCGCGCCAGCGACGCATTTTTCGCTCGGTTTCGATTCTCATAAGAACTCCTATAGATTCAAAAGTTCAACGTTCAAAGTCAAATGACTGGAACGCGGAAATCGCGGCTATTTTGCTTTGACGAATCGATCGTCGATAAATTTTCTTAGGTCGATTTGTTTGAGCTGGGGCGTCGAATCCAGCAGACTTTCGCGGACAGCCTCGAGACCCTTCAGGCCTGGATAGGGCGGGCTTGAGATCGCCGCGCCGTATTCTTTGTAGCCGCCTTCAAGAATCCGATCGTCGGCGCGCAAATACTTTCGCAAGACGCGCACCGCCGCGCGAGAATCTTCTTTGTACGATTTGGCGCCCTCGGTCAACGATGCCATATAAGCGCGGGGGATTTCCGGTTGACTCTGCACGAAGGCACGCTTTGCCGCGATCCCGGAAAAAGTGAATTCTCGCCCTAGATCCGGAATGTGGAGTAACGGGCGGTACCCCATGTCGCGCGCCGCAGTCGATGTCGGCGGCGAGAGGATACCGCCATTCACCGCGCCTGCCCTCATCGCCGCAAGAATATCAGGAATCCCGCCGAGCGAGATCATCGTTACATCCTTCGCTGCCAAACCGAACTGCTCCAGGGCCGTGCGCAAAGCGAGATCACTCGCCGAGCCGATCCGGGTTATGCCGATTTTCTTGCCTTTAAGATCGGCGCCTTTAGCGATGCCGGCGTCGGTTATCAACGTGAAAACCATTTGATGCGTCGTCGTGCCGATCCAGACAAAGTCCGCTCCTTGGGCCCAAGCGGTCATCATTGGAGCGGGAGACAGGTGGCCAAATTGGATTTCGCCGGCGAGCAGCGCCTGAACCGCAGTCGTCCCGCCACGGATATAAATTAAATTCGATTCCAGGCCGTGTTTTTTGAAATATCCCTGTTCGTGGGTCAACCAGAGTGTGCCGATTCCCGCAGAGAGAGCGCTATAAGCAGTTCGAACCGGGGTAAAAAGCGTTTGCGCCCCGGCCAGCGTGGTTTGCCACAGGCAAGCCGCGCAAATGACGATAATTTCGCAGATAATCGCTCTAAAGCTCATCGGTGATCAAACTGGAGTCGAACGGTTTACAGACCGGCGGCGGTCAATATGTCGCTTACAGTGACAGCCGCGCCAATCGGCGTCGACTGTAGTCAAAAATCAGTTTGATCGCAAACTTAGCGGGGTCCAGGAGGTACCGATCGCTGGTTGATTCTCTGGAGCTTTTGTGATTATAAGAAATCGTAACCTCTTCTATTGTAATTACGGAAACTTACGATGTTATTTGATTTTGCTAATGTCCTAGTGTTTACGGCATTAGGACTTGGGTTTGTCGGGGTTAATCTGCTGATTGGGAAACTGCTCCGGCCGTCCAATCCCCAACCCCGAAAATTGTCGACCTACGAGTGCGGCGAACCGGCAATGGGTAGCGCCTGGGTGAATTTTAACATCAGATTTTACATTGTGGCATTAATTTTTATTATCTTTGAGGTTGAAATCGCCTTTATTTTCCCGGTCGCCACGGTGTTTCGTCGCTGGGTCGAGGGCGGAGCGGGCGTCTTCGCGCTGGTCGAGGTTCTGATATTCGTCGGCATTCTCTTTCTTGGCTTGGTTTACGCTTGGGTCAAAGGTGATTTAGAATGGGTGAAGAACATCAAGGCCTGATGCGAATAGGAGAGACGCGATGAAACCGCTGATAAACTCGCTACCCGAAACCGTTTTCACGACAAAAGTAGACGATATTTTGAACTGGGGCCGTGCCTCCTCGCAGTGGTATATGCTGTTCGGTCTAGCCTGCTGCGCCATCGAGCTGATGCAGACCGGCGGGCCTCGAGCCGATCTCGATCGCTTCGGAGCGGTGCCCCGGGCTACGCCTCGGCAGTCGGATTTGATGATCGTCGCCGGCACGCTTACTTATAAGATGGCGAAGCGGACCAAGCTGCTGTATGACCAGATGCCCGATCCGAAGTATGTGATTTCGATGGGTAGCTGTTCGAATTGCGGCGGGCTGTTCCAACTGGCTTATTCGGTCTGTAAAGGTGTCGATAAAATTGTCCCCGTCGATGTTTACGTTCCCGGCTGTCCACCGCGTCCCGAGGCGCTCACTGAGGGACTGCTGCGAATTCAAGACAAAATGATGCGCGAGCGCTGGCTGGTTAAACCGTCGCGACCGCGGCGATGAGGCTCCGGCCGAGAGCTTAAGACAAGAATAAGAAGATGGACGCCAAGGAAATCTACTCCTCGCTGGAAAAGCTGTTCCCCGGAAAAGTCGGCGATTTAAAGGCCGATGTGTTCGATCCCTGTTTGAGCGTAGAGCCGCGGCGATCGTCGAGGTCTGCCGCTTCTTGCACAATGCGCCGGGTTATCGATTTGAAGTGCTGTCCGATTTGACCGCGCTCGATTGGCCCAAAGAGGAAAAGATTCAAATCGTTTACCATCTTTTTTCCTATACGCATAACCATCAGATCGTTCTCAAAGTCGATTTGCCGCGGGACAATCCCAAGATCGCCACCGTAGAAAATGTCTGGAAGGTGGCGAACTGGTTCGAGCGCGAGGTTTACGACCTGTTCGGCGTCATCTTCGAGGGGCACAGCGATTTGAGACGAATCATGCTGCCGGAAGATTGGGTTGGATATCCGCTGCGCAAAGACTACGTCGAACAGGAAGAATACGACGGTATCAGCACTCAGCGCGCGCCGCTGGTCGAAAAACTGCTGCGGTAGAATCATTATGAGCGAAACGGCACAAGCATCGGGCGGTTTCTATACCGAAGACATGACCATCAGCGTGGGACCGCAGCATCCCAGCACCCACGGCGTATTGCGCTTTGTGGTCAAAACCGACGGCGAGGTGATCAGCGAAGCGATTCCAGACGTCGGCTATCTGCACCGTTCCATCGAAAAAATCGGCGAGAAAGTGACCTACCACGGTTACGTGCCTTACACCGATCGGGCCGACTATCTGGCCGCCATGTTCGCCAACCAGGCTTTCTGCTTGGCCGCGGAAAAGTTGGCGGGAACGGAAGTGACGCGGCGCGGCGAATTTTGCCGGGTGATCGCGTGCGAGCTCAACCGCATTGCCAGCCATCTGATCTCCGTCGGCACATTCGGTCAGGATATCGGCGCCATGACGCCGTTCGTCCACGCCCTGAGAGAGCGCGAGACCATCAACAACTTGATGGAAGAGATCTGCGGCGCGCGATTAACCTACAATTACATCCGCATCGGCGGCGTCGGCTACGACATTTTTCCCGAAACGTGCACCCGGATCGGCGCATTCTTAGATCACTTCGAACCGATCGTCGATGAGTTCAACAGATTGCTTTCCGGCAACAAGATTTTTATCGAGCGCCTCGCGGGAGTGGCCGTGGTGAGCAAAGAAGACGCTTTCTCGTACAATCTCGTCGGACCCAATCTGCGCGGCTCCGGCATAAAATGGGATATCCGGCGCGATATTCCTTATTCGATTTATCCAGAATTGGATTTTGAAGTGCCTGTCGGCACCGCGCAAGTCGGCGCGTTGGGCGACAGTTATGATCGTTACTGGGTGCGTATCCGCGAGATGCAAGAGAGCTGCAAAATTTTGCACCAGTGTCTCGCGATGATGCCGAAAGGGTCCGGCCATCTCCAAAGTGCCAAAGAAATTTCGCCCGCCGGCGGGCGAATACTACGCGCGCGTCGAAGCGCCGCGCGGCGACATGGGTTTTTACGTGGTGAGCGACGGCAGCGAGTATCCTTATCGCGTCAGAATTCGTACCGGCTCGTATACCGCAATGAGCATCATCGACAAAATCAGCAAAGGAATCATGCTCGCCGATCTGATCGCGCTCATCGGCAGCCTCGACGTCGATGCTCCGGAGATCGACCGCTAAGCGCGCAATCGCAAATCCATCATGCAAGCCTTTATTGACCAGCTCATTCAAGACGGCGCTTTTGCGGGCGTACCCAAAGAAGTCGTGTACGCCATCGCGATGGTTCTCACCGCGTTGATCGTGCTTTCCGTGTTTGTGGCGCCTCTTGCCGGCGTAACGAGCTGGCTCGAACGCCGCGTGTGGGCGCGCATGCAATCGCGCGTTGGGCCGAACCGGGTCGGACCGCAGGGCATTCTGCAATGGCTTGCCGACGGCATTAAAAACTTGCTCAAAGAGGATTTGATTCCGGCGGCGGCGGACGCCAAGCTTTTCTCGTTCGCTCCTTACGTCGTTTTCATGGGTTTTCTCTGCACTTTTGTCGTGATCCCTTTCGGCGGAGATCTTATCGTAGCGGATCTTAACATCGGTATTCTTTACATTTTGGCCGTCACGTCGCTGGTCGTAGTCGGCATTCTCATGGCCGGCTGGGCGTCGAACAATAAGTGGTCGCTTCTTGGCGGCATGCGCTCGGCCGCGCAAATCGTGAGCTACGAGATCCCTGCGGGTCTGGCATTGCTCAACATTGTTTTCCTCGCCGGCACGATGAGCATGCAAGGCATCATAAAGGCCCAAGGCTGGGGTCCTTGGGACTGGTTTCTGTTCAACAACCCTTTCACTTTTGCCGCATTCTTTCTTTATTTCACGGCGGCGCTGGCCGAAGGTAATCGCACTCCATTCGATATTCCCGAAGCTGAGTCGGAGCTCGTCGCCGGCTATGTTACGGAATACAGCGGCATGCGCTTTTTGTTTTTCTTTTTCGCCGAGTGGGGCAATCTCTACGTCATCGGCGCCGTCGCCACGACACTGTTCCTGGGCGGCTGGCAAGTTCCCCCGCTCGCCATCTTCGACAACCACCCTGCACTTTTGGGTGTCGTTCAGTTCGTGACGTTTTTCTTAAAGGCTTATTTGTGGGTGTTCGTCGCCATGTGGGTGCGCGCCACGCTGCCGCGGGTGCGCGTCGACCAATTGATGGCGCTGTGTTGGAAATACATGGTGCCGCTGTCGTTTATCTGTTTGCTGGGCACCATCGGTTTCATGTTCGTGCCGGCCGATGTGCGCCGCATCGTTGGCGCCCTGACGTTGGGCTTTGCGCTTGCCACGATCATCAATTTTTTCAGGCGCGTGGTATTTCAAGTGCGCAGCGCGAAGCCGGAACTTTATTTTAAACCGCAAATTTAGCGGCTGAGGATTTATGAATGTCGTAAGCTACGGAAAGGATATCTGGCAGGCGATCAGCTCGACCTTCGAAGGGATGTCGATCACGTTTTCGCACCTGGTGCGCCGGCCGATGACGATTCAATATCCGGACAAAATTCCGGTGCCGATCCAGCAAACCTTGCCGCTCCGCTACCGGGGCATCCTCGAAGTCGATATGGATATTTGCACGGGCTGCCTGGCTTGCGAAAGAGACTGTCCGATCACCTGCATTACGATCGGCATCGAGATGAACAAAGAAACCAAGGTGCGCCAATTTACTCACTTTGATATCGACGTGTGCAAGTGCATGTACTGCGGCCTCTGTTCCGAGGCCTGCCCGACCGGGGCCATTCGTCATTCTCAAGAATTCGAAGGGGCGAGTTACAATCCGGCAGGGCTGGTACGGCACTTCGCGCCACAGCCGCAGAATTTGTATAAGCCGAAAAAAGGCGGGGAAACAGATCCGAAACTGGTGACTAAAGTCGATATCGGACAAAAGTATCTTGATGAGTTCGCGACGCCAGATGGAGGGGGCGCAGCCGAGGAGGGATAGGCGGGGGAACGGGGTGGCGAGCTGCATTAGAGAACCAGCCCCTTGATCCGAATCGGATCTTCCGGTATTTGAGCCAGAACGTCTTCAATTTTCCGAGATCCCAACAGTTCGAAAAGCTATGACGGTATCGACGGCGGTTTTCTATCTAATCGCTCTCATTACGGTGGGTTCCGCCGCGATGGTGGCGTTTTCCAGAAACATTATCTATTCGGCGTTCTCGTTACTCGGGACGTTCATGGGCGTCGCCGGCATTTATATTTTCCTCGGCGCCGACTTCGTGGCGGCGGTACAGGTCTTGATTTACGTCGGCGGCATTCTCGTTTTGATTCTGTTCGCCGTCATGCTGACCCATCGCATCACCGACGTCGAGGTGACCAACCGCGCCGCCGGGAGAATTCCCGCGTTGATCATTATTGGCGTCCTCGTCTATCTCCTGATCGAGACCGTTAGAGTAACTCCGTGGGTTAAAGCCAAAGAGGTGGTGCACACGGCGACGACGGCGACGATCGGCGACTTGTTCTTGTATAGCTATTTACTTCCGTTCGAGTTGGCATCGTTGGTTTTGCTCGGCGCGTTGATCGGCGCCGTCGTGCTGTCGCGCAAGGAAATTAAAGAGTAGCCATGTCGCCCAACGACCTCTCTTCGTATCTGATCATTGGCGCGATTCTTTTTTCTCTGGGATTGTTCACGGTTTTGACTCGGCGTAACGCCATCAGCGTGCTGATGGGCGTCGAGTTGATCCTCAACAGCGCTAATATCAATTACGTGGCGTTTTCTCATTTCAGCAGCGGCAATGCCGACGGACAAATCTACGCTATTTTTGTGATCATGCTCGCCGCTGCCGAGGCGGCGGTGGGGTTGGCTATCGTCCTGGCGATCTTCCAACTCTTCCACACTATCGATGTCGAAGCGGCGGAGACGCTGAAAGAATAGTTCGTTCAACGAGTCAAGCGTTCAAAAGTTCAAGGCTTGAAAGATTAGATGGACCATCCGATACAGACTGACTTTATTCGCTGGATCGTATTCCTGCCGCTGCTTGGCGCGATCATCAACGGATTGCTGGGCGCGAAGATTCAGAAAAGCTTCGGCAAGGGCGCCATCGGGTTTCTCGCCTGCGCCCCCGTCGTCATCGCCTTTGTTTTGTCGCTCTACGCCTTTTTCATCCTGAAAGGGCTCGAAGCGGAAAAGCGCTTTCTCATCGATAATCTTTATCCTTGGATCGATCTGGGCTCGCTTAAAGTCGACATGGCTTTTCTGATCGATCCTCTCTCTGCCGTGATGATTCTCGTGGTCACCGGTATCGGCGGACTGATTCACATCTACGCCACCGGTTACATGCACGAAGACAAGGCCTTTTGGCGATTCTTTGCTTATTTGAATTTATTCACCGCGGCGATGCTTACGCTGGTTTTAGGCGACAGCTTGCTTGTCCTTTTCGTCGGCTGGGAAGGCGTCGGTTTGTGTTCTTACGCGCTCATTGGCTTTTGGTACACCGATCACGCGAACGCTAGGGCCGGCAATAAAGCTTTTATCGTTAACCGCGTCGGTGATTTTGGCTTTGTCCTCGGCATGTTCTTGCTGTTTTGGACTCTCGATGCGCAGGGTCATGGCTCGCTCACGTTTCGCGAGATGGTGAAATGGGCGCCGACCATTAAAGATTCCATGATCTGGGGAGTGCCGGCAATTACGTTGGCAACACTGTTTCTTTTTGTCGGCGCCACCGGTAAATCAGCGCAGATCCCGCTCTTTGTTTGGCTGCCGGACGCCATGGCCGGACCGACTCCGGTCAGCGCGTTGATTCATGCTGCGACGATGGTCACTGCCGGCGTTTACATGACCGCGCGCATGAATGTCTTTTTTTCCATGGCGCCGTTAACTTTGCATGTGATCGCTGTGGTCGGTGTCGCCACCGCCCTGGTCGCGGCCAGCATTGCGCTGACGCAGAACGACATAAAAAAAGTTCTCGCCTACTCGACCGTGAGCCAACTCGGCTACATGTTCATCGGCATCGGTGTCGGCGGCTATGCGGCGGCGATTTTTCATCTCATGACCCACGCGTTCTTCAAAGCCTGCCTGTTCCTCGGCTCGGGCAGCGTGATCCACGCCATGCATCACGAACAGGACATGCGCAAGATGGGCGGACTCAAGGCCTGGATGCCGGTAACGTTCGCCACGTTTTTCATTTCGGTGCTCGCCATAGCGGGCTTCCCGCCCTTCGCCGGTTTTTTTTCCAAAGACGAAATTCTCTGGCTCGCCGCTTCCAACGATCATTGGGGCATCTGGTTTTTTGCCGTGTGCGGCGCGGGCCTGACGGCTTTTTACATGTTTCGCCAGCTCTTCATGACGTTCTACGGCAAGTGCCGGGCTGATCACCATATCCAAGAGCATCTGCACGAATCGCCTCAGGTGATGACGATACCGTTAGTCGTCTTGGCGATCGGCGCGGTGTTCGCCGGTTTAATCGGCCTTCCGGGCGTGCTCGGCGGCAGCCAGTTCGCTCATTGGCTCGAACCCGTAATCCACGCGCACGGAGAGGGACATGCTTCACACGCGCTCGAATGGGGGTTGATGGCCGTATCGGTATCGGTGGCTTCGTTTGGCGCGTTGATCGCCTATCTCATGTATCGTCGTGAAGTACTGTCGCCGGAGATATTCGTGAACCTTGCGGGCGGATTTCTCTATCGTTTATTCGACCGCAAATGGTATTTCGATGAAATCTACCAAGTGATTTTCGTTGACGGCACTTTGCTGCTGGCGCGCCTGGGTTCGTTGTTCGACCAGTATATTATCGACGGCATCGTCAACGGCTCAGCGGCGTTAGTCCGGTTCGCCTCTTGGCTCAACGGTTTGTTCGACCAGTACATCATCGACGGCATGGTCAACGCGATCGCCAATATCACTTTCGGGATCGGCAATAAGATTCGCCGCGTCCAGACCGGCAACATCAACAGCTATCTTTACGGCATTTTGATCGCGGTGGTGCTGCTCATCATCGCCAAATTGCGTTACGCGAGCTGAGTTATAGGGAGAATCTAGCCGATGGAAAACGTGCTCACCTACATGACCTTTATTCCCGTTGCCGGGGCGGTGATCGTGCTCGCGCTCCCGAATAACGCCAAGCTGATCCGCTGGGTTTCGGCGGCGGCAACAGTACCGCCTCTACTCATGGCGGTTTGGCTGTTTAAGAATTTCGACCGCGCCAAGGCAGGTTTTCAATTTGTCGAAGATTATTACTGGATTCCCAGCTTCAACATTAGTTACACGATGGGTGTCGACGGCTTGAGCATCTCCATGGTGCTTTTGACCGCGTTACTCAGTTTCCTCTGTATCTTCGCT
>CAWDPO010000007.1:0-58554 GCA_963804165.1 uncultured delta proteobacterium | reverse complement strand
CTCGCGCGCCCGGCCGTCGGGGTCGAAGTAACTCACTCCGGTGGCGCGCCCGCTCGCGTCCGAGTTGATTCGATAAACCTTCGAGCGCGTTCGGAGATCGAAATTTCCCGTCTCCAGCGCGACCGGGATCACGGTGTACAAACTTGCCGACTTGGCATGCACATGGCACCCGTAGAAATTACAGTGCGCGCAGTACACGCAGGCTGGCCGTTCGGGTATACGCGTGTCGAACGGCGCTGGCGGGCGATACGGCCGGGAAAGTATCCCGGCCGACGTATCGTAAGGATGATAGCCCAATTTTAGGCAAGCCTCGGTGAACAATTTCATGCGCGCGCTATGGCGCAGCGGTGGCAGCGGAAAGCCGCGCTGGCGCGGCCCGGCGAAAGGATTGGCGCCGGCTTCTCCCGAGACGCCGAATTCCCATTCGAAGCGCTCGTAGTACGGTTCCAGATCGTCGTAGCTAAGCGGCCAATCTTTAATGTCATAGCCGGCAAGATCGGCGTCAGCGCGATCGGCGTTACCGCTTTCGATTTCATTGGTAAAGAGCTTGAAGTCATCGGGCATATAGCGCGACGATTGGCCGGTCCAATGCAATAAGGAACCGCCGAGCACGTTAAGCGGGCTCGTGCGATATTGCACGCGGGTCGTTTCACCGGCTTTGTTTCTCGCCGCCGTCGGTTCGTGACGCACCCACTCCAGTTGTTCCGGGCGTATGAGGAAGCGGATCGAATCGCGTGGCGCGTAGTCTTCATGTTTGGGCGCCGGCCCGCGTTCAAAGCCCACGACCTTCAATCCGGCCGAGGCCAACTCTTTCGCCATGATCCCGCCCAAACCGCCCACGCCGACAATGCACACATCCGCAATCGCTTCCGCCATGCTCACTTCTCCTCGATCTCAGTGTCATCGACGGCGATGGGTTCAAGATCGACCCGTTTGTCGATGTAGGCATCGGCGTAACCGAATTGCTGTCCCGGAAAGCCAACCAGGCGCCAACCGATCATTTCGTTATTGCCGCCGTATTTCGGCTCGCAGAAAATGCCTTCCAAAACATGATAGCGCACGGTTTCAAAAAACTCGGCGGCCTTTTTGAAGCTAGGCACGGCGCCGGCCTCGAAATCGACGAGCACAGCGTCTTTCTGCTCATCCGGCAGATCGGCGAATAGCGCGCCGAATTTATCGCGCGCATAGCGATTGATAAATCGCAGTCCCTGGCGGTACAGCGGCGCAAGCGCCGAGTATTCGCCGCCGAGGGCAACATCGATGTAGCGCAGCGCGCCGATCTCGACTGCGCCCGGCGTGTCGGTCTTGGGAAAAATCCGCTCGGCGATGGCCGCCAGCGTCTCAACTTCAGCTGGCGCCAGAACCTGAAATTTTTTCGAAGAATCTTGTCGCGAATCCATTGGTGATGCGGTGTCCCATCTCCTTTGTTAAAAGTTCTGTGTTGAAAAGCGAAATTCCGCCGGAAAAGTCAGCGAATTCGGCAGCAAAACGATAGCGCGAAACAAATTTTGCCTTCTGTGTTGCCACCTAAGTTTGGCGCGAATCAAATCGTGTCGCCGGATGCTCGCGCAGAAACTCCTCGAAGCGATCGAGCAATTTGGCGGGTTCCTTCTCAACCAGCAGCAACGCGCGATGCTTCGGCTTGATAAAATCCTCTTGCACCGCGCGATCGAGAAATTCAATCAACGAATCGTAGTATCCTGCCACGTTCAACAGCCCGCATGGCTTTTCATGCAGGCCGAGTTGAGCCCAGCTCAGCACCTCGAAGAACTCTTCCATGGTGCCGATGCCGCCGGGCAAGGCGACAAAACCGTTGGACAGCTCCGCCATCAGCGCCTTGCGCTCGTGCATCGAATGCACGACGCGCAAAGCGGAAAGGCCCCGGTGCGCGACTTCTTTGCTGACCAGCGAATCCGGAATCACCCCGGTGACATGGCCGCCGAGATCCAACACCGCGTCCGCGATCACATTCATGAGGCCGACGTTGCCGCCGCCGTAAACGAGACCGAATCCACGCTCAACCAGAGCCTCCGCCAGTTGCTTGGCCGCGTCGCGGTAAGCCGTCAACGCGCCGCGCCTGGAGCCGGTGAACACGCAAATGTTTTTATTGGCGAGTTGGCGCTGGACTGTCGACCATTTTTGTCACTTCCACAATTTCTGAATAAACCCTTCCTTGTCCAGTTCCTGAAAAAATCGCGCGTCGATGAATTGTTCCGGTTTGAGATTGGCGACGCGCGGGTCGGTTTCCACCATTTGATCCAGCACCGTTTTGAGCGACTCAGGCGACGGCCGCGGAATACGCGGGATATTGCGCACGATGTACATCTCGTAGAGCTCATCGAACATCGCAGCGTCGCTGCTGCGTAGATACTTCTGCATGATCTTGATCGTGGTGGCGCGCTGGGTTTTGCCAAAATGAACGCCCTCGGCAAAAGCCCGGATGAACTTTCGCACCGTATTTTCGTTGCGCTTGATGAAGGATCGCGTCGTGATAATCGACGAAGTGGGAAAATTAATGCCCAGTCTTGGCGATATCCACCAGCTCGCGATAACCTTCTCGGCGCGCCAGGATTGCCAGTTCGGCGTTGATTACCGCGGCGTCCAAGGCGCCCGCTCGCAGCGCGTTGTAAACATCGGTCACTCCGCCGAATTGCATCACGGCAAAATCGCGCTGGCGTTTGACCGGCCATTTCTCCTCGGCGTAGCGCAGGCCGAAATCGGTGGCCGAGCCGAAGCGCGAGACACCGATCTTTTTTCCTTTGAGATCTTCGACGCGCTTGATTTCCGGCCGCGCCATCACGACGAAAGTCATCACGTTCATCGAACTGGCGATCACCACCAAGTCGCCGCCGGCAAGATTGGCGTTGATCGACCGCGCCGCCGGTGAACACGCCGATCGGCACTTCACCTGACTGCACCACCTGTCCGGCACGACCGCCGCCGGCGACATAAAGCAATTCGACGTCGAGGCCATGTTTGCGAAAAATGCCCGCTTCGTAAGGAATCCAAAACGACGCCTGGGAGCCGCCGATGGCGCTATAGATGAGCGCGGAGTTTTTCGACGGGGGTTTGAGCGTTGCTCATGGCGGCGAACAAGGCGCATCCGAATAAGGCCGACATCAAAATGCACTTCCAGCGTCTCATGAATTCTCCCTTCCCTTGAGCTACGCCGCTATGCCGCCGAATTTACCGACAACGTAAGCGGCGGCAACGAGTCGAAACCGACGCAAGCCCAGCGACAGCATAAGGCATCCAAGCTGCCGAAAACATCAGGTGCACCGACAGATGCCAGCTGACGGGTTCACTTTTTATCGGTCTTCGCAGCGCGCAACAAGAGGCGCTGCAATGAGCTTCCGCCAGCGATTTGAAGCAAAAGTCGGCGTGCGCCAGCGACAGCGATTGGGTCATAGGATTAGGCACCGCGACACAACAGATACCCGCCGCGCGCGCTGCGGTGACACCGTTGGGCGAGTCTTCGAACGCTACCGCTTCAACCGGCGAGACACCCAGCTCCTCGAGTACGGCGCGATAAGGACCAGGATCAGGTTTGTGCGTGGCGGTGTCCTCGTAACATTTGGTCGTGTGGAAGTAATCAAACAGCTCCAAGCGCTTGAGGTGGCCGCGCACGTAATCGCCGGCGGAGCTCGAGGCGAAACCCAGCTTCAATCCGCTCCGCTTCGCGTCGGCTAGATACTCGCGCACACCGGGCAATACCGGCTGTTCAAGAACCAATTTAGCCACACGGGCGCGCCGTTCCACGCGCAGCCTCTCGATATCGGTCAACGGTCCGTTCAATGCACTGAAATGTGCGTACATGTCGAAATAGCCCCGCGGACGGCCGATCAGGTCGGCCCAGATTGAAGATCCAGCTCATGGCCATACATCGTGAATACCTCTTGCCATGACTGAAACTCGGGACTCTCGGTGTCGAGGATCAAGCCGTCGAAATCAAAAATCAGCGCTTTGATCACAGTTCAATTGGAAAATGTTACGTGAAAAACTACCCGGTGAAAATCACCGTCACGCCTTAGGATCAAAATTCTCTATTGCTTCGTCCCACCGCCCATTCGTCGCGCTCGGCTCTTTTCACCGCAACTTTCTCGACCAAGTCCCGGAAGGTGGTGTTGACGTCGCACTTCACGTTAAATGCGACGACAAAAAGAGTGATCAAATCCTTGGCGTAGATCTGATTGTCGCCCCATTCGGCGATTTGGCTCAAGTTGTGCTCAGGTTTGAGTTGCTTGATTCTCATGCCGACGATCTCGGCCAGCCCCGCGGCGAGCTGTTGCGCCACCGCTCGCTGTGGCGGCGGAAAATCCAGGCGGATAAAGGCGACTTCCAACGCCCAGTCGATGCCTTTCGGCGCGGAACGAAAGACCACGCGGCCTAAAGTCATCAGCAACAAAACCGCGCCTATCAGCAAATAAATGGGTGCCGTCGACATCGAAATACCAGCGGAGATTACGTTTCTGATTTTTCTTTGATCCACCGGGCGATGCCCTGGCTATCGCCATCGGTCAATTCGCTCAACCCGCGCGTAACGCCCTCGCGATCCGCTGCAGGCCGATTCTGGCTCACCTTCCATTTGCCGATTAGTTTTGTGATCGCGATCTCGATGCCGACAATCGCGCCGAGCTGTTTGTCAATGAACGGTGGCGGCGCGTCGGTGACGTGCCACGGGGCGCCGCGGTCGGATTCAAAGCGGTTTGTCAGGCGAGTCACCAAGCCGCGTAGCCACTCTCGATCGTGAATTATCTTCATCGGACCGTACGCATGGGCGACGATATAATTGTACGTCGGCACGACTTCGCCGCTGTCATTTTTGTTGGATACCACGACGGCGAGATATAAATTTGCGGACCGCGAAAGATCGCCAGACTTCGACTGTAGGCGAAAAATTGCGCCACACGGGGTTGGCGCGTGCGACATGTCCGCGCAACGTTCCGAACGGCGCGGGCTCAGGATCGATCTCAAACGGAATGTGATTCGCGTTTAGACCGTCGGTGTTCAACGTCACCAGTGTGGCAAGCGGCCGCTCGTGGATTAACTGACGGAGAACGTCGACGCGTTTTTCCTCGAAATGTGCAGGGACGTACATCATGGCTCCTCTGCCGCGGCTCGGTCGCCTCACGCGCATCAAGATCAAGCCGCGGTACCAAATCATCAAGGATTCAGAACTTGCCGATTGGACGATCGACGCTCAAGGAAAAGCTACAGCCCTAATGCGCGCAAGTCGAGTGACTTTCCGCGCATCGGCGGACACCAATGATAACTGCCGGAAATCGGCAAAGTAAAGCTAAACAGCGCGTCGGTGATACCGTCTTCGGCGTCGACCATACGTTTCAGCTGGGCTTCGAAGGCGTCGAACGATTTGCCGAAAGCCACGAAGTTCAAGCCGCCGCGCGTGCCTTCAGCCCAAGGCATCGAGCGGCGCAATACAAAGGCCTCCGGATCGAAGCTCTCTTGCGCCGTGCGCTTCACGTGCGACGAAGGGGGAGCATTTTCCAACTCTTTGTTGTCGCTCTTCCGCCGTCCGATCGCGTTGTCCTGATCTTCGCTCGACATCGCGTCGAATGCCTTGAAGTCGTGGACCCAGAGCTGCACCGCGGCAAAACTGGAACCATTCAAACCCTCGCCTTGACCGGCAACGATCGCCGCATCCGCGGCTTTCTTTCCTTGAGGATTTTCAGTGCCGTCTTCGTAACCGGTAAGGTCGCGCCCGCTCCCGTAGTTGAAGCTGTCGATGACACTATCGAGATTGAATTCCGCCGACAGGGTTTCGCTAAGTTTTTTTGACTGGTGCAGTAAATCGCCGCGATCATGCCCGCGCAGCCAGCACCACAACGCCGACGACGTCGACGGCAGCACCAATCCCGCGCCAAAATGGGTCGGAAACGTCCGTAACCCGGCAATGGTCTTTCCCAGCGCAATGACGGTTGGCTGGCCGATCCCGACCACGATTTGATCGCCGTCGGCCAATTCGACCAGGCGCAGCAGCGCCTGGCGCGGCTTGATTCCCGCTTTTAGCGAGAAATTTAGATAGCGCGCCAGCTTCGGCAAGGGCGCTAAAATTCCCGGTTGATGCGTCACACTGCCTCCGCAAAAAATAATTCAGGTGCAAATATCGCGTCTACCCAGCCACGTGTCAAGGCGCGCGGCATGGAACGACGGAATCAGTGACTTCCATATGGACCAGGCATATGGCAAAAATCAAATTTTCTGCACTTGTCCATTGAAAAACGCCTAAAAATAAATATGATCGCTTCGCTTCGGTATCGTCCGGAGCGGAGGAGCCCATGAAAATCGGAAAAACGCTGCTGCCTGTCGTTCTCATTCTGGCGTTTTTACAAACGGGCACCGGACCAAACCTGTACGCCCAAGAGCCGTACTTCAAAAGCAAACAAATTCGGATCATTGTCGGCTTGAGCTCGGGGGGAGGCTATGACCGCGCCGCCCGTTTGATAGCGCGCCACATCGGCAAGTATATCCCGGGAAATCCCGACATGGTGGTCCAGAACATGCCGGGGCCGGCTCGGTCACTGCGGCCAACTATGTCTGGGGCGTGGCGAAGCCTGACGGGTGACCCTTCTCGCGCCGCACAACAATTTTTACTTGAGCCAGCTTTCCGGCCAAAAAGAAGTGCAATTCGATTTGCCGAAATTTCAGTGGATCGGCTCGCTGGAAAACGACGACATGATGATCTTTTCCCGCGCCGACGCGCCGTTTAAGTCCATGAGCGAGGTGGTCCGACAAAAAATCACGCCCAAGTGCGGGTCGACGGGCGTGGGCAGCTCCGACTACGTCATGTCGAAGATTTTGGAAGAAACCATCGGCGCGCAGATTCAGCATGTCACCGGTTATCCCGGCAGCAGCGAGATTGCGATCGCCGTTGAGAGAGGCGAGGTCGTTGCATGGGTTGACGATTTCCACTTATTACGGACGCGAACCGTTTCTCACCTGGCTGAAGACTAAGTTCGTCCGCTTCCTCGCCCAGAGCGGGCGACAGCGCGATCCGCGGGTCGCCGACGCCCCGACAATCTATGAGCTCATGGATGAGTTCAAAACATCGCAGACGAAGCGCCGAGTCGCGGAAGCGATGCTGCAGGGCGGCGAGTGGGCGCGGCCGTTGATGGCGCCGCCGGCAACTCCGGTCGAGCGCGTTGGCATTCTGCGCGCCGCTTACGAAAAGGTCAGCTAAAGATCCCGAATTGATTGCTGAAGCCAAAAAGCTGCGCATCGAAGTTACGCCGTTGAGCGGCGAAAAACTGCAGGGCATCGCCAAAGAAGTCATGGTTCAGCCGCCCGAAGTAGTCACTCAAATCAAGAAACTGTTTACACAATAGAGTCGGAGCTTGGGCGACAGCGTATGACGCCGGGTCCGCGGTGATCGATGACGCCGCCATGGCTCGGATGAGCCGCTGGCGTCCTCAGGTCGTTTGCTTTTCCAGTTCGGCCAGCCGCTTGCGCAGCTCGCGCTCTTGATCCCAGCGCACGGTCTCGTCCCGCACGATGGCCGCGATCAAACGACCGCTACCGTCCGGGGTGTCGAGCAATGAGACGGTAAAAGCAATGGACAGCGCCTTGCCATCGCGGTGCAGAGCCGGAACGCGGAGCACGTCCGACTGATACTTCGTCTTTCCCGTCGACATCACTTGGCCATAACCTTCCCAGTGCCGAACCCGAAAACGTTCCGGGATGATCAAGTCCAGCGATTGGCCCACGGCCTCGTCGGCCGTAAAGCCGAAGATCCGCTGCGCCGCTGGATTCCAAAAGATGATTTTACCGTCGGCTCCAGCGGCGATGATCGCGTCCGCCGCAGCCTGCGCGAACGCGTCGAGATCGAGTGACTTGCTCATGGATTCTGCAGTTCTTTCAATTTAGTAATCGGCGCAAACGCGCCACGCGGCTTTGTGGCGATTCATCGGAGGATGAAATCAGCTTGATTAAATTTGTAGCGCTCCGCGTTAGTATAGTTCAAAATTTTCGCGGCCTATGCAAATGTTCTGGAAGCGGAAAGTACTCGGAGTCGGAAATTCCTCCCGCCAAGCCGCAAAGTCGCAAAGTTTAGAGGGGGAAGATGAAAACTCTTACAAATGACTTTCTCCACGTAATCTCCGACCTTTGCGTCCTTTGCGTCTTTGCGCGAGATAATCCGATTGGGTTGCAGCTCTGCCGCGCTGGGCTGCCGTGGTCAACACGACGGACGAGGCGGCAAAGAAAACTTTTTTAGGGTCGCGCCGGCCGGCGGCGTTACCAGCGTCGTCTGCCGGCGCCATAGGAGCGCTGGCGCGCCGAGCGGCCCGCGCCAAAAGTCGGTTTCGGATTGGGATCGAGCAATCGGCAAAAGGCGTAGTTGAATCCTTCTAATTTGACCCGGGGAATCTTTTGGCCGATGAAGTGCTCGATCGAGGCAACTTCCTGAAGATCCTCTGCGGTCATGATGGTAAAGGCATCGCCGACGCTTCTGAGCGCGCCCGGTGCGGCCGATGCGGTGGACGTAATCCTCCGGATGATGCGGCACGTCGAAATTGATCACGTGGCTGATCTGCTCGACGTCGATGCCGCGCGCGGCAATATCGGTGGCGACCATCACTTCGTAGCGGCCGTTGCGAAATCCGTTAGAGCGCCTTCCCGTTCGCGCTGGGTGCGGCTCGAGTGTAGCACCGCCACCGCGTGGCCCTGCTGATGCAGCTTGCGCGCGACGCGGTCGGCGCCGTTTTTGGTGCGGCAGAAAATCAGCACTTGATCGTAGTCGGTGCGCCGCAGCAATTCTTCCAGCAGTTCTTGTTTTTGGCCGACGTCCACGGGATACAAAGCGTGCGTCACCGTCTCGGCCGGCGCCGGCGCCGGCCGATTTCGATCGTTTCCGGATTGCGCAACGCCCAGCGGCACAGCTGCTCGATCTCCGGCGGAATGGTCGCCGAAAACAGCATCGTCTGACGGGTGCGCGGGCAGCGTTCGACGATCTTGCGCACGTCCGGCATAAAGCCCATGTCCAGCATGCGATCCGCTTCGTCCAGAACCAAGATTTCGATCTGGTCGAGCCGGAGCATGCGCGCGCTGCATCTGATCGAGCAGCCGGCCCGGCGTCGCGACGACGATGTCGACACCCTGCCGCAGGACTTGATCCTGCCGTCCATAACCGGTGCCGCCAAATATTACGACAGTGCGCAAATCGGTAAAGCGGCCATAGTCGCGCATGGCGGTTTCGACCTGCGCGGCCAGCTCGCGTGTCGGTTCGAGCACCAGCGCGCGCAGCTTGCCGCGCTGGCCCAAACGCGAGAGCATCGGCAACGCGAACGCGGCAGTTTTTCCGGTGCCGGTCTGAGCCGAGCCGATCAGATCGCGGCCCGCCAGGATAAGGGGAATCGCACGCAGTTGAATCGGTGTCGGATCGGTGTATCCGGCGGCTTTTACGCCGTCGAGCACTTTCGGGGAAAGTCCGAGCTTACTAAAAGGCACAGTAATTTATAGGCATAAGACGAGCAGCATCACAAACGTTTTGACCCGAAAACAAGTTTCACTATCGGGTGTGTATATCATGAGCAATTTTGTGGAGAGCCAAAAATGGGCCAAGCGGGGAGTCAAGCCAGCCACGATTGAAGGGCCGTTCAAATAAGAATCAAGCGTTTCAAAAAGGTTCGACGCGAACGAAAAACTATCAATAATTTAAAACCCGTCTCCGTTCCTCCTGAGCTTTGTCGTCGGATGAACGGCACCCGCTCGGTGGGTTATTGGTACTTACGGGCGCCGAGCACGTAGCGAATGAAATCGCCTTTCGCGTTGGAGTATTCGTTACCCCGAGTGATGCCGCGCGCGAGAATCGCGCGTTTTTCCGCTTCGTATGCGCGCCTCAACTCCGCGTTCTCGCGCAGTAGATCGCGGAATCGAACGAGGCTGAGCGCTTCGATGGTGCCCTGTTCGATGATGTGCCCGTGCAGTCGATAATTCCGCCCGCAGTGCTGGACGCTGCCAACTCGCATTGGGCGGGATTCAGGAAACGCTTCCGGACCGTGTTGGCGCTGAAATCCCAAGGAATCGAGAGCTTCTCGCGCTGACTTGAGACAACCTGGCGCGTACGCCACGAGCAAGTCGATAATCCCTTTTCCCCAGCAGCCGGGCACCGCTGTGCTGCCGATGTGTTCGACCGTTAAATTGTCGTTGTTCCTGACAATGACCTCAGCGATCGACTTCGCGACCCGGCGTGACACGGAATTATAAGGCAAATACTCGACGACCGTGGGCACATATAGGCCGATGGTCATGCGCGAGCTCACTCTTTGAGCGGTCACTTCGTACATCTCCCACGTTGAAAATTGTTGCGGCAACTCCTGCGAATCGTAATTCATCATGTAAATTTACCTGTCATTCTTTATCACTTGCGAATATCGGAACGACCATGTGCGGAGGAGTGAGCAACCCCGGTGCCAGCCAAGTTTTATTGGCGCACGATGGCTAAATGCTCGGTTTCGCGCTGAAACCTCAGGCCTGGAAAAATTGGAGGTGGGGAATTGGGCGCAACCGTTGGTTACAGCTCATGTAACCGTCCGTTGTGCCGCCAATTTTGACGATTGACCAGGAAGGCTAAGCTAAAAGCCGTGAAAGAGATCACCAAATTAAATCTCTGCTTGACGAACTGTTACGCCGGCACAGCGCTCCGCTCGACGCGCGGTTCGCGAATCGGTAAATTCAACAATGCCGCGATCACCGCGAACACGGCATCGGCGTACCACATCCACAGATAATTGCCGTAGTAAGCGAAAGCCAGTCCGCCTAGCCAGGCGCCGAAGAAACCGCCGATCTGATGCGACAACATGGTCAAACCGTAGAGCGTCGCGAGGTAACGCGTGCCGAATAGTTTCCCGACGACGCCCGCGGTCGGCGGCGCCGTGCCCAGCCAGGAAAAGCCGAGACCGATCAGCCATCAGATAAAAAGTCCACTCGGTTTTTGGCGCAAAGAGATAAAGTAAAATCAGCATCGTGCGCGAGCCGTACATCCAGAACAGCACGTCCTTGCCGCGAAAGCGATCGAGCAGCCAACCGGCGGTGAAACTGCCGGCGATATTCGCCAAACCGATAATCGCCAGCGACCAGCTCGCCACCGAAGCCGGCAAACCGCACAGATCCACTTCCCCCGGAAGATGGGTAACGAGAAACGCGATGTGAAAGCCGCAAGTGAGAAAACTGCCGTGCAGCAACAGATAACTGCGATCGCCGAAAGCGTGCTTCACGATCTCGCGCAATCGGCGCCGTCGGCACTTGGTACTTGCCGCATCGCCCTCCGACCGACGGGGCCGCTGATCGGCCGCACCAACGGCAAGGCCACGAGCGCGATGACGCACAAGGACCACATCGCGCCCATCCAGCCCCAGGTGAAATCATTGTCTGCATGATCGGCGCGAAGACAAATTGACCGAAGGAACCGCCTGCCGGTGATGATTCCTGCGGCGATGCCACGACGCGCCGGCGGCAAACGCTGCATCACCGTGCCGATCAACATCGAAAAACTTCCAGCGCCCGATCCCACCGCAGTGAGTATGCCGATCGTAAACACGAGGCCCGTGCTACGTGGTAAACAGGGCGTCAGCGCCGTACCCAACGCGAGCACAAGCACGCCGCCGACGAGTACACGCGCGGGCCGAAGCGATCGCGCGACATGCCCGCCACCGGCGCCACCGCGCCCCAAATAAACTGCCCCACCGCCATGGCGAAGCTAATCGTGACGATACTCACCCCGGTCGAACCGCTGATCGGAAAAACGAACAACCCCTGCGCCTGGCGCGCCCCCATCGTGATCATCAGCATCGCCGCCGCGGCGAGGGTGATGAAGCAGCCAGGAAGTGTTGTTCTTGTGTCGTTTACAGTCATGACGAAATCTTCTACGAGAATATTTGCGCCAGGATTAAGTGAACGAAATCCGGCACGCAATTCCTAGAATTCTGACGGCGCTCGCCCGGACAAATTTCTACGCCTAATTCATTCCGCTAAACCGTAGCCACGACCCTCCCCACAATCACTCCCCGCCTTCAACTCGTCCAACGTTCGGCTCACTTCCGCCAACGGCCGCGTCTGAATCGGGATCGGCTTGATCTTTCCTTCGCGCGCGAGCGCAACGACTGCTTTCAATTCTTCCACGCTGCCGAGATGCGAGCCTTGAACCGTGATCGCGCGCAGGATCGTCCTGGCGATCGATAGCGGAATCTCGCCGCCGAACAAACCGACGAGAATCAATTTGCCGCCTTTGCGCAACGCGCCGAGCGCGAGATTCGCCGTGTCGGCGCTGCCGACGAAATCGACCGCGCCGAAAAGCGCGCCATCCGTTATCTGTTTAAGTTTGGCCGCCGCATCGCTCTCGCGACTATTGAGCGTCGCAGCTGCGCCGGCGGTTTCTGCGGTCGCCAATTTCTCTGCATCGATATCGACTGCGACAACGTTCTCATGTCCGAGTGCGCGCAGCATGCCGATCGCTGACAGACCCGAGCCCGCCCGCGCCGATCAACCGCGACCCACTCGTCGGCGGGAATCGGTCTCAACTTCGATACGGCGGAATATGTCGATAGCCCGGAGCACGAAAGTGTCGCCGCCCAGACGGGATCGATGCCGCTCGCGTCGATCAAATAGCGCGGGTGTGGCACGATCAAGTGATCGGCGTAGCCGCCTGGCCGCTGAATGCCGATCATGTTGCGGCGCCATGCAATAATTATCCAAACCTTCACGGCAGCGCACGCAATCACCGCAACCCGTCCACGGATAAACCAGGCGATCTGCACCGATGGGCACGTCTCGTCGCGTCCGGCCCGGCAGCGATGACGGTGCCAAACGGCTCGTGGCCGAGCGTTGCCGGCAAGCGCATGCCGCGCTCGCTCATGTGCAACCGCTTGCCGCCGCCGAGATCGAAGTAGCCGTCGCGGATATGCACGTCGCTGTGGCACACGCCGCAGAACTTGAGCTTGACGAGCACTTCCGTGCCTTTCGGCTCCGGCGTCTCGCGCTCGACCTTTTCGAGCGGCTTGCCCCATTCGATGACGTCGTAACTCAGCATGCTCTTCTTACCCGACCGGAACGATCATGAATCGACCGACTTGCTGCACTCACCGAATCACGCCCTGTTTGATCAACTCAACCCGCAGGTTATCGACCCTTTTCCGATTCACACCGAAGTCGCTGTGTCCGAGCCGCGCGGCGGAGCGCACGGCGATGATGTTTGACGCCGCACGCAAGTGAAGCTCCAGATCATCGACGAAACCAAAAAACCAACTGCTGCACTCGGCATGGAGATATTCGTCGTTTTCCGTGACGATATTGGTTCGCGGCTGGCCTGCAATTGTCGACCGAGCCGCCCGCCATGCTTCGGCGGCGGGCACGGCAAGCCGAAACGCCTCGATACGGTGCGAGATATCCGCGTCATCGCTCGACACACAGTTCGGTGACGACGGACACGCAGCGAGCCGCGAGTCCTGAACCCCCAGGTTGGCCGGGCCGTGTGCCGGCGCAGGAAAAGAGCGGCATGGCGAGGACGGCGGCGACAATGGTTCTGGGTACGAGATTCACGATCGATTAACGATCGCGGGAAGCGAGCCTATTCTTTTTTCTGCTCGGCCTGCTTATCGAAGAACTTGAGCGCCATCGCGCCGTGCGTCGCCGCGCCACCCGCGCGGAGCGCCGCGGCAAGCAGCGATGCTTCGACGACTTCTTCGCGCGTCGCGCCTGCCGCGTGCGCCGCCTTCGCGTGCGCCTCCACGCAATAGGGACATTGCGTCGTGGCGGACACCGCGATCGCGATTAGCTCGCGGTATTTTTTTGGGATCGCGCCGTTATCGCGACCAATGATACTATTGAGCCCGAGCCAGGCGTTAAAGTCATCCGGCGCCAGCTTGCGCATATCGCGCATCAACTTCAAATCATTCTCATCATGATAGTGTTCCGGCATCGCGAAAACCTCCTGACAGTCGCCGCATTATTCCTGTATTTGAATCGCGATTGCAATCGCATTGACAGCGCTGCGCCGCGTACGCTACTGCTAACTCGATGCCAGCCTCGTCGCACGCGCACCTCGCCGCGCAATGCAACATTTGCGGCACGATATTTTCGGGCGTCCTGGGCGTCGTCTACCGCACTTTCGGCATACGGCGCAGCCCGCGCAATCCGAATATCTGCACGCGCTGCAGCACTCACGTCGAAGAGGGACGGATGGTGGAAATCACCGTTCTTTTCGCCGACCTCTCGTCGTTCACCGAGTTGACTCACGATCTCGGCGCGGAAAAAACCCATGAGGTGGTCGATGCATTTTTACGAATGGCCACAGACGTACTGGTCAAACACGGCGCATTCATCGACAAATACGTCGGCGACGCCGTCATGGCCCTGTTCAACGTGCCGATCCGCCACGACGATCACGCCCGTCGCGCCGTCGCTGCGGCCACGGAACTGGGATCCGGGTTAAAAACGCTTGGCGCACGATTTGGACTCGCGCTCGAAGCGTCGGTAGGTGTGGCCACCGGTTATGCCCGCGTCGGCCGGTTAGGTTCCGACGACTCCAAGGACTACACAGCCATCGGCGACGTGGTCAATCTCGCGGCTCGCCTTCAAGGCAAAGCGAGCGCCGGGGAAATTCTGATCAGTGAAGAATCTTATACAAAGCATGCGGAAGATTTTCCGGATGCCATACGCGAACAGCTGCTCCTCAAGGGATTTCGCGAACCGGTTACGGCGTTTCGCTTGGGCCAAAGAAATGCGCCCCGCTTGATCGACGATCCACCCGAAACGACCGCGCGCCAAAGTGCCAGCATCGGCGCAATCATTTTCGGCATTCTCGGCGCGCCGTGTGCGGTGGTTACCTTGATCGGCCCCCTGGCCGTCGCCGTCGGCGCGGGCGGACTCTTCGGTCTCGCCGGCGTGCTCACTTTTCTCGACCAAAGCGCGCTTCGCCTTCCCATCCTGGTGCTGACGACGCTCGCTGCTTGCGCCAACCTCTACACACTGTGGCACGCCCGCAAGCTGAGAATGGATGCCAAAGTTCCTGAGCAAATCAAAATGATGTCGACGCTGGAGCGGCGCCGCACCAACTTCGTGCTCGCCGCCTCTCTCGCCGCGCTCGGTATCGTTGGATTCGAAGTCGTGGCTCACGCGTTAATGCATTGATCGGCGCCGAAAATTTACTGCCGTTGTCGCCCCAGCGCTAATCGGTGCACGGCAACTCCGATTCGTTGATTTCCACCCAAGGCACCCGGCTGCTCCAGTGCCCGTGCGCCGCGGGTTTTCCCGGAGGCACATCGTCCAGAGTGCCAGCGGGAACGACCGCGCGCGTGCCATCGCGCGAGGCGTGTGGCACCGGGCAGTTGCAATTGCCGCAGATTTGCCGCGCGAAACTTTTCGCCTCCGGCAAATCGAAGCGCTTGATCAAATTCTCGCCCTGCGTCCAGCGAAATTGCGCGACCGGCACTGCGATATTCGTCGCGCGCACGCCGCCCGTTGCTTTGCGGCAGCGCGAGCAATAGCAGTGGCCAAATCGCATAAACGGCGTGCTCACTTCGTAGCGCACCGATTTGCACAGACAACTTCCTTTGAGTGTTTGCTCGGCCATGGCGACCTCCGGGTGATTTAAATCGAATTAAAATGCGTTTGGCGTTTACGGCGTGTGCTTACTTTCTCGATCGGACGATATTCTATTGCCGACGATTGATGTTCGCAAGCACGGCGCGCAGGATTTTGTCGCGGAGGTGATTCGTTACCTGACGTCGCAATTTCGGGACGACCGTTAATTGTGCAACTTGTCAGCGTAGTTTAAGATCCTCTTGCAAAACCAATTGTTCGCCGGAAACTGCAAAAAAAACCCCAATTGATTGGTCGTCGTAAGTAGTTTTTCTCCTCCAACGGATGATAATCCCTCCACGAATGTTTTAACGCCCGGCTACAAGCTTCCTGATTTGCGTAAAATTCCCGAGTGGCACGTGACTTGCGCGTATCCGTAAACAGCGGCTTGAGATCTCCTGACGAAGGGATGGAGTGGGCGAGGCAATCGGCCGGGGTCAGGACTCGGCGCCGGCCGGGCGATCGGCGACTAAATGCAGGGCCGCGAATATCGGACAGATATTACGAGAGATAATACGATTATGGAAAAATGAGCCTATAACTCGCAACGTGTTGATCCGTTCCGCATCTTGTTCAACCACCATCGAATAGTTATTCACCATCAGCGGCTGTGTCGGTCGAGAGAGCATCTCTCTTCCAAACGCGGCCGGCGATTCAGGCTTGCGTCGTCGCCGTCAGTAAAAAGCGCCGGGGAGCCAAATCAGTCGAGTGTCCCGACATCGGACACAGAGTTTCGCTGAGATACGTTGGTCGCTACCGCCGATGATGCAAGCGGCCGATGAGCGAAGCCATTACTGCGAGAAAGGAGAACCCTTATGATATCGATACTATTGACGGTCATTTTCGGATTAGGGATTGGTTACTTTGCAACTCAGAACACTGCGTCGGTCGCTCTTCGTGTCGGCGATTTCATCTGGCCGGAGGTACCCTTGTACGTGGTTGCCGTTGGATCGCTGCTTCTCGGCCTCCTCATCGCCTGTATATTTTACTTTGCGCGGACTCTTTCCGCATCGCTAACGATTTTCGGAAAGGATCGCGAAATGGGCAGAGCTCGACGCACGATGGCAGATCTCGAACAGCGGATACACGAGCTCGAAGTGACCAATGCGCAGCTAAGGGCGGAGCGTCCTTCCGAACCAAAGATATCTGCGGCCGCCTAGGCTTTGTCAATTCGCAGTTGATCGTATCGGCTCTAGAGTGAATGTATCGCGTGGTGACATAAGGCGCGAAATTCACCAAATTATTGAGATGAATTTCGCGCCGCGACCGGTTGTCTTGGACGTTGCCCGGCCCAAGCAAATACTCAGACGCAATTCTCGATCTCCGTTTCCGGCGCATCCTGCTGGCTCGGGTCGGTGGACCAGGATTGCAGCTCGATGATGTTGCCTTCCGGATCCGTGACATAACACCACGACACGCGGGCGCCTGTCGCGGTTTCGAGCGCGACGACGTCACCAATCGTCTTGCCGCCTGCGCCGAGAATTTCGTCGCGAGCCGCCGGCACCGACGTGACTTCAAACACGATATGCGTGAAGCCGGGCCGGTTAACCGCGGGAACGGGTCCGTCGGCAAGTTTTGAGTAGCTGAAGATTTCTAAAGTCGGACCGTTTGTGTCCGCGCCCCGCAAAAGCAAGTGCACGCCGCGTAGCGACGCGCCGGCCACGCCGGTGCCACTCGCGCGACGAGAAATCCGGATAATGGCCGACACGCTGCGGTAACCGACGGAAATCGCCGGTAATGTTCGACTGGGGATTTTGCGGAAATTAGCGAGAACGCCGCTGCCCGCGGGTGGGACCTTATTATAGCGGCGCGTCCTCAGGCGATCTCGATACTCCGCCAGAGACGGCGTTTTCGCCGACCCGGTCATTGACCGGCGCGCACCAATTTCCTGTCACCGTAATAGGCATTTTGCTCCTCGAAATCCTCGACATTGCCAGAGTCGAAAGCGAGTCGAAAGTGATCATGTTCGCTCCCGAAACCAAATAAAGTTCGCCTCTCGGGCTCGCCAGGAAACTGAAACCGCCATACGAATAAAAACTTTCAGGCATCCCCACGCCTTGGCCTTTCGGGTCAGACGGTAAAATCCTGATCGGCCGCCCGTCGAAATAGCCCAAGACGTTGCGCTTTTCTTGCCATACCTTGGCGGCCGCATTGACCTTGCCGGTTTTACGATCGGTAACTCTGAGATGTTCCGCCGTGTGATACAGAGCGACCAACCCGGGTTCCCGGAGCATCGCGGCGAAAACTTGCTCCGCCGGAAGATTTTTGTATTTATTGTTCCACACGTCCAGCGGCACGCCCAGGTGCGCGTGATCGGCATCTAGCGGAAAGAGAAATTTCGCCGCGCCGGTCTCGAGCATTTCCTTCAGATGCCGCGTCACTTCCATGACGAAGCGGCACGACACTGCGAATTGGCTGCGACGGTAAGATGTAGCAAACTCGCCGTCACGAAAAAGACAGGGGCCGGCTCTTAGCGGAAACCGCAGCCGCTCGCCGAAACTTTGCTGATACTGGTAGGCTGCCTCGACCTCATCGGATGTAAAAAACCAACTACCGTAACGATCCTCTTCATCGCCGGCCTTCAGCGCAACCGGCAAATTAACGATTGCGGCGAGAATTGCACTCAAAATAATTCGGCCGCAACGCGACCGAGCCGTCGGCGGCCGTCCACATGCCGAGCCAATTCTGATCATTGCTTGTCTCCTTCGCTTAACAACCCCGTAAAAAACAAAAGCGCCGAACCTCTACGGTCAAGCGCCTTTGCCGCTCAGCGAGGCCGCGTCGCCGTCGCCACTGTGTTTAAAATGGAGCAATTGCCATGCCGCCTCGTATCAGTGATTTAAGGTAAAGTTTTCCCTTTCTGTTCGCGTCGAAAAGAAGTTCTGCTTGTTTTGCATTCAGGCAATGCTCAAATTGTGTTCAACTCCAACGCATCGGCCTTGCTGAGTGGATTTAATGATGGTTGATAGGTTTGGCATGCACGCAGAGATTCGACGCTAGCAGACAGGCCCGTATGGCGTTGACAAAGCGCGCGCGCCTCTTTTAGAGTCGATCAACCGAAACGGGAGGAAAACCTTCATGGCAGATCCAGTACTCATGCAAAAAGACGGCGATATCGTGACGATTACATTGAACCGGCCCGAAGCCGGCAACCGCCAGACCGACGTGACTTGGGCGCTGGTCACGCAGATGTTCGACGACGCATCAAAATCATCGCGATTGATTCTGTTCAAAGGCACGGGCGATGATTTTTGCATGGGTCGAGAGGCGATGGGCCAAGCTCAACCAGGCCCGGCGCCAGAGGCTTACGCGGTGCGCGACCGCGCTGAGACGATTTTCAATCTCTACGGCGCTTTTCGCAACGCCAGGGTGCCGGTCATCGGTGTCGTGCAGGGCCGCGCCGTCGGTCTCGGCTGCGCGCTTGCCGCGCTGTGCGACATCACGATCGCTGGCGACAGAGCCCGCTTCTCATTTCCCGAGACGGCGCACCGCATCATGCCGACCATCGCATTTTCCGCTTTGGTCGACCGCATGCCGCGCAAGGCGGCGACCTTTATGATGTATTCGGCGCAGGAAATCGACGCCCACAAAGCGTTGACGTTCGGACTTGCTAGTAATGTCGTGCCGGCCAGCGACCTCGACAGCGCGGTGGCAACACTCGTGGAGCACTTGAAAAAGATGCCGCTTGCCGCTGTGCTCGCGCTCAAAGAATACGCCCGCACGGCGTTCGGTATGAACACGCAAGCCGCCACCGACTTCGCGCGCAACCTGCACGCGACGATCAATAGTTATTCGGGAATGAAAGCGTAACGAGGATCAGCCCTTCTCGAAGGATGAGAATCGAGCGAGAAACGCCGCATCAGGCCGCGCTGACAAAAATCAACTCGCCCGATTACGGTGATATAGGACGCGCAATTTGTCTTTGGCCGCGTCAAGTCGGCCGCGCTGACCTTTGGAAAGTTTTCGGCCCGCGCGATTGATGTAAAAATTCAGCATCGACATCGCGGACCGAAACGGATCGCTCTTGCGCCGCCGGCTTCGATCGGCCGAGCGCTTGAGCGATCGCGCGATGGCGCCGGGATCACTCAAAGAGAAGACTCCTTTGTCCAAATCGAGCGCATCACTGGTTTCGGTGACCCGTTGCGACCAACGCCGCGTCTTCACAACCGATTTTCGTTTCTTTCGTTTTGACGCCATTATTTCCACCGTCTTCCCTGTGGCATCGACCCCGGTGCTGTTCTACCGCGCGCACTTCGAAATCATCGTGGTAAAACGTTTGCTGGCTACTACGCCGATTTCGGCTATCGCGGCCGGCCATGCGGCGCGGACAATGCGCTTTTCAGCTTGAGCAATTCTTCAGTCCAATCGGGTTGCTCGTAAAAAAGTGCTTCGGCTATTTCAGCAAATTCGCCGGCCCGCTGATAATCCGCGAGGTAATAATGAGCGCGCGCAAGATAAAAATAAACGAACGGACTGGCCTCCAGGCTGAGCGCCTTTTCGAGAACGAATACCGCCCTTCGGCTTTCTCCCGCTTGAATCAAAGTCCTGCCGCTTTCGGCAAAACGCAGGGCCGCCGCACTCTTGGAGCTCGTACGGCGGCCGATAGCGGACAACAAAGAATGATTGGGTGCCACCGTCGGAAAGTCGCCTCTATCGGGAATTTTCGCTGGACCACTCTCGTTTGCGGTACTGCGCCGTGACTTGCCGAACATTTTTTCTAAAGCGTCGTTATCGAAAACAATCACGTGACGGTTTGGTTCCGGGGAGAGGAGTGGTGGTTGTTGGGACGATTGGACCTCTGCATGTGTTTGATGCAGGGAGAATACAAAAGGAAGGCCGCTCAGGCTACTCAGAACAATTACAACGATCAACGGATACGCTGAGGTCGGCGCCACGGGTTCCTTTGTCACGGCTCATTCAGCCGAAAATCAAAAAAGCAGCCATAACCAGTTAGGAAGGGACCGCTCCGTTCACCTTCAAGGCAAACGGAGCGGCATTCAGCAGCTGTTAGAATTCTTTAATCCAGTCGTCAACTTCCTTTTCCGCCTTGTCTTTGTCGATTCCATAACGTTGCTGGATTTTGCCGACGAGCTGATCGCGTTTGCCTTCAACGACATCGATTTCATCGTCAGTCAGTTTTCCCCATTTCGTCTTCGCCTTGCCTTTGATCTGCTTCCATTGTCCAGCGACCTGATCCCAATTCATGCGATACCTCCTTGATTTATTTCCTCGTACCGTGTGGAATCTTTGATCTCGATAACCGGAGAAAGTTTTCCGCAAGCCATATGCCAGAATAATAAGCTTTGGAATTCAAAGCTTTTCGCGAGCGAAGCCCGATTATTTGTAAGAATTTGCCATTAACTCAGTGTGAAAAGACCGACAAAATGATAGGCGAAGTGCGTCGAGTAAAGGTGGGCGAAAGGATTTGCTGGCGACGGCTCCACGGAACATGGCCAACGTCTATTTGCGCGCTAATCGGTGCCCGCGGCTGGATCGTTTTTCTGCGCGCCGCGAATATTGATCGCAACCAGGCAGACCTGCAAGATAATCAGAGCATAGGCATGAGCGTACCAACCCCAGATAATCCAGAGCAGGTTACTTAGAAGAAAAATCCAGAAACCGGCACTGCGTTTCGGTCGTCGTTGCGAGCCCACCAACCATGCGGCGGCCGCGGTCATGATCATGGCCGGCCATTGGATAAGATCAACGTAGTCCACGCTTCATAGCGCTGCAAAGACGTTACCAAACTAAAAACAGGATTCGCCTCGACTCATGCGAAGCGCACGAAGCCATCAGCGTCAATGATGCCACTTGAGCCGTAGTAGACTTAGCGACTAGATATCGAGAGGGCTTTTCAGCGGGCAGCTCCCCAGTTCATTCGAGCGGATGACGAGTTGCCGCGGCGGCGAGCTCTTTTTCGCTGGTCAGATCGATGCGCAGCGGTGTCATCGAGACATAACCTTGCTCGACCGCCCAACGATCGGTCCCTTCTTCCGTTCCTTCGATCGGTACGACGCTGAACCAGAAATGTTTTCGGCCCATCGGGTCTTCGCCTGGCACAACTCTGCCGTCATAATGGCGCACCGATTGGCGCGTCCAGCGCAGCCCTCTCGGCTCCACGTCGGGAAAGTTGACATTGACCAACTTGAGTTCCAGATCTTTGAACAAAATTCCCAAGACCTTCTCGATCGACGCCTTTAGTATATCGAAATTCGGCTCCTCTTGTGTCGCCGGCATGCTCAAAGCTATGCCGCGCAGTTCCAACAACGTCGCCTGCTTCGCCGCGGCTACCGTGCCAGAGTGCCAAATGGAGTTTCCTAGATTGCTGCCGAGATTGATGCCGGAGAGCACCACGTCGACTTTTTCCCAATTGTGCACGCCGAGCACAACACAATCCGCGGGCGTCCCGTTAACGCGGTACGCTTCAAAATCTTTGATGGGTGTCCGCTTGTAGGTCAAGGGGCGCCAGCCGGTAATCGCGTGTCCCGCCGAAGACTGCTCGACGTCGGGCGCAACGATGCGCACGTCGCCAAATTTCGATGCCATTTCAGCGAGTGCTAAAATTCCGGGGCTATAGATACCATCATCATTGGCTATTAGAATGCGCATTAGGACTTCGCCTCCTCAATTGAAGCCGTGCGATGAGACATACAATTAGTATTTCACAATTAATCGGTCAGTCCACCCCGTAAGAAATGAACGTCACGCTCATCTACAATCCAGACGTCGGCAGCGATAACCAGCCCACCGGTGACGAGCTTTTGAAATTGATCCGCAGCGCGGGCCATTCGGCCGAGGGTCAGTCGTCGAAGGAAATCGGCTGGGAGAAGGCGCTCGAAAACCCAGTGGACCTTGTCGCTGTATCGGGCGGCGACGGGAGCGTCGGGAAGGTCGCCAAGCGCATGATCGGCAAACATACTCCGCTCGCGGTTTTGCCGATGGGCACCGCGAATAACGTCGCCAACGCGCTCGGTGTGGCGGACCAACCGCTCGACCAACTGATCGCGAGCTGGAACAGCGCGCGCCGATTGAAATTCGACGTCGGCGCGGCAACCGGGCCGTGGGGTTCGACGTATTTCATCGAAGGTTTGGGTTTGGGAATCTTCACGGAGACCATGGCGCGGCTCGACGCGAGAAAAAACATCGACATCGCGCACCACAATGTCACGGGAAGAAAAATCACATCCGTGTTGGAGTTCATGAATATTCGTCTGGACCGCTACCCCGGCGATTCGATTGAAGCTGACCCTCGATGACCGAGACCTATCCGGCGAATACGTGTTGCTCGAAGCACTGAACATTCGCTACATCGGACCAAATCTCTGTCTCGCGCCCGCGGCCGATCCAGGCGACGGTTTGTTCGATGTGGTACTAGTCTCGAACGACCAACGGAGCCAGCTCAAAACATATTTGTCAGACCGGCTCGAAGGGAAATCCGATTGTCCGGAATTGACTGTCCGCAAGGGCCGCCACTTGCGCATCGAGTGCGACTGTTTCCCCGTCCATATCGATGATGACCTGCGGATGAAAAGCGGTCCGCCGACCCCATTCTCGTCCGTCGAAATCGATGTGACACTCGACGCAGCCGCCTTGGAATTCCTTACCCCGGGGTGAAGCAAGAAGCCGGCGAAGCCGCTTGGGACGTACGCAAGTCGCCACCGCATTGCGCGCTATCTGCATCACGGTGAATAGGTTTTTCGGGAATGCGTCTTAGCGATGCTCCCGCGCAGTGCGCCAGAGTCTACTTGCTCGATTCGAACTCGATGCCAAGCAGCCGCGCCGCATTGCCGAAGTCGATCGCTTGCCGCTCCGCGTCACTCAGCTTGAGCGCTTCCAGATCTTGCAGTTGAAGATCGATGTCCTCGCGGAAGGGAATGTCGGTGCCGAAAAGCACGTGCTCGACGCCGAACATCGAGAGCGCCATGCGCAGAGCGGGCACGTTGCGGCAGACCGTGTCGTAATAAAAGCGTTTGAAATAAACCTCCGGCGGCGCGCTTAGATTCTCCTTGCACGCCGGAAACCGCTCGTAGCCCCACTGAATTCGTCCCATAAGATAGGGCGCCAGACCCCCGAGATGCGGAAAGATCATTTGAAGCTTTGGGTGCCGCTCGAAGACACCGGCAAGCACGAGGCGGGTCGCAGCCAAAGTCGTTTCGAACATGAAGCCCACCACGTTGGCGAGGTTTAGCTCTAACATGCAGTCGAGCCCCGGCGGCGAGATGGGGTGAAGTAAGAACGGCAGGCCGCGCCGCTCGAGCTCAGCATAGACGGGCATGAACGCGGCATCGTTGAGCGGTCGCCCGCCGGCACTGCCCATTAGAGCCACTCCAACTACCGTCGGTTCTTGAGCGAAGCGATCGAGCGTCTCAACCGCCAACTCTGGAAATTGCAGCGGCAACGTGAGCAGAACGTGAAACCGATCGGGATAATCGCGCGCGGGTTGCACGATCATCTCGTTGGCCAGCTGCGTTAATTCGACTGCAGCCGCTCTGTCCTGCACAAGTGCGCCGTGAAACGGAACCGAGAGCACCTGCATCTCGATCCCCCACTTCTCCATCTCCTGCAGACGACCTTCGACATCGGTCATGCGCGGATCCGTGCTCATCCATTTGATCAAACGCTGCGCGTCCTGCCCCGCCGGCGAATTATCATTCCCGAAAACGCGTCGCAGCGCTTCGATATAAGTGTTAGAAAACAGATGAGCGTGCACGTCGATGCACATGGCCGAACCTCCCGCGTGGCGAAGTAAATGTCAATATTTGAATACTCGTGCGAACGACTCGTACTACTCCGAGATACAGCCGATCGCTCTGAGTTCGATCGGTGCATTGGACCGGGTTTTCAAACCGAATCGTCTGAATGCCCAACTGCCGCGCAGTAGTTAGATTGACCTCCACGTCGTCGATAAAAACCGTGTCCGCGGCGTCGAGCCCGTACATTTCCAACAGATGCGAGTAAATCTTTGGCTCCGGTTTACACAAATTGAGCCGGCACGAAATCACTATACCGGTAAAAACATCAAAAAAGTCATAGGCCCGTTCGAGATACTCGATGGAGGCAAAATGCATGTTCGAGAGACAGTATAGAGAGTGACCTTGGGCTTTCAGCCGATAGAGCAACTCAACCGTATCCGTAATTGCGATAAGCCCTGAAGGGACTCGCCGCAAAAAATGGCTCAGTTCAAAGTGAGATAGTCCGGTTCGCTCCGACGCTCGCGCAATGGCGTCCTCGGGCGCAAGAGTGCCGCGATCGAGCTCGACCCAATCGGGATGGCCAACGAACTCCGAATGAACGATTTTACGCACCTCCGGATCATCGAATACGTCAGCAATGAGCGTCTCCGGCTCCCAGCGCACTACGACTCCACCGAGATCAAACACAATATTCAAAGCTACCTCTGGTTTCTATCCTCTAAGAACCGGCTCTAACTTGTCACCACCAAGCTGACTGAAAAAAGTTCAGACTCAATCATAAATTTTACGGCCATTGGCGCAGCCGCGCAAGACAAACCCAATGAAACATCCATCGACTGCAAGCCGAGGGGTCCTGAATCTGTCGACACGAAGTCGACTTCCATTTCCGTCATTCCGGCGCATGCCGGAATCCAAGAATTCTTTTGTATTTGGACCGAGAACGAACCTGGATGCCGGCAGTTGCCGGCATGACGAACATTCATTTCGCCTGAAGTCCGCCCTGAGGTTTCTCGAAGGGCCGAGAGATTTCAACCATCCCGCGAAGGCGAGCACATCCACGGTTGGATTCAGCCGGCGTGAGTTTTGCCGATCAGATAATCGTGCCACGGCGTCCAGTAATACTTCTCCCAACCCTGGCTGACGCCCGCGAAATCCTCCTCTGGGACGTTAACGTGAACGAGCTCGATCCGCGCTCCGTCCTGCGCCGGCCAGAAGGAGAGCGTCAACACCGAGTCCGTCGCCGTAAGCGGCCAGTTCCCCGACCGCCAGGTTTGAACGATGAGCGTCTTCGGCTCGATGTGAAGGATCCTGCCGGAAAGCATCCCGTCGAACGCGCTAAAAGCGCCGCCAGCGTGCGGCTCGATCGTTACCGGCAAACCGGTAAACTCCGCGTGCACCGCCGGATCGAGATACATGTCGAATAGCTTATCCGGCGCCGCCGGAAGCGAGGCCGCCATGATGATGTTTCGGGGCATCGTGAAAACTCCTTTTTATGACGCTTATGACCGGTCGATTGCGGTGATCGTCGACGAACGGAGGGTCGAACTCAGAAAGTCGAGACTATAATTCAGACGCCGCCTCTCTTTCTATTTAACCTCTATTGAAACTTCGGTAGTTGAGCCTTTGACGACAAACTTGGACTTTTCCCATGTCGGTGGCCCCAAAGTTACTCTCACATTATTTGAAAACCCGTATGGTTCGAGAGGTATCCCCACAAGGTTTTTATCCATCTTGCCGTTTTTGTTTTCATCATGAAGAACCGCAATGCCGTAATCCCCATAGGGAACATCATTAAGTTGCCAAGTGACGGATTGACTGTCCACGTTAATCGTCGAAGAGTATACCGGTTGTTCGCCTAGCCATTTCTTGGACGAGTCAAATACAGCGATTCTCACCTGTCCTTTCTCAGAACGAAGCCCAGTGATCTTAACAATTACCGTAGCCTGTCCACCCGACTGCGCGAGCATCGATGGGCAAAAATGACCGACAGAAGATGAAATAAGGTACGCAAGTGAAAAAATAATTCGGACGTGACTGGACAGCATGTTTCTCTTTGCATCTTAACGAGTGATCATAATAAGGCTATTCTTGTTTCGGAAATGTAGACAGAATCTGTAGCCTAATTCGATTCGCATCTTCCTGCTGCATACATCTAACCAGCCAGATTGTTCTGCCAATTCAGGAGATTTTTCACGACCCAATGGCGGGCGACTATTAACGGTTCCCAGAGTACGCAATATCATTATCGGTGTAGGCGTTGTCGTGCTGGCCATCGGCTGGTACGCTTTGCCCTTTTTCGTTAACAGGACGGTGAACGGAAATTTCGGCGGGGCGGCGATGGCTTCGATCGAGAAGGGACCGATGGCCGTGACGAAAGCCATCAAAGGCTTAGCGAATGAAGGTTTGGCTTCGATTTACAAACGTGGATGGCAAGCGTACATTGCGGCTGACCGAATTCGAAACTTCCAAGGTCACGTTCACGTTCTGACCGCCGCGGAAGTCGACAAAGGCAACGATGCAATCAAAGAAGCTGGATTCATCGACCTTGGTTCGATGAAGGGCAATAAAGGCGATCAGAACTACGACATCCCGGCGGATGCTGATTTCAACAAATACAAGAACGTCACCATCGGGTGCGCGCGATTCGGCGTGAACTTTGGGCAGGCGGCCTTGGAAGCGCCGATTTCGATTCCCGTCAAGGTTGCCGAGGGCAATTTCCGCGGCTCGCCCATGAGGCCAAAGGCATGGCGGCGATTTACAAACTGGCGGACGGTAAGAACGTCTTACGTTTCAGCGCGTTCGAAACTTCCAACGGCCCGACGTGCACATCTATCTGGTCCGCTGCGATGCGAAAGACGATTCGACGGTTAAACAAGCAGGCTTTATCGACCTCGGCAGCATCAAGGGCAACATCGGTGATCAGAATTACGACCTGCCGGCCGGCGTCGACCTATCGAAATACCGCGCCGTGACCGTGTGGTGTAAGCGCTTCGGCGTCAACTTCGCGACCGCACCGCTGGCTTCTGCGAAGAGTTAAGAACGAGATCAGACCACGACGAGCTCTAACCAGATCCGGATAAATGCAATTTCACTACTAAGCGCACGCAGGTTATGAGGAATTCGGATATCCAATACTTTTGACTTCGTGTCCTCGTGCCTTCGTGAGCGAAACATCTTACGGAAAGCTTGTTTAACGAAATGCCACGGAAAACCAAAATCCTGACTTCGAATCGCGACAACTTCTTTCTTTTCACGCCGATGCTGGACGAAGCGGCCAGCGATCTCGACATCACGCTCATCGTCAACCCGATCACGCAAGCTGTTGGTCTCGAAGTTTGCTGATATTTCACGCTGGCTTCTACATTCTCCTTGACAAAGTAGGTTTTTGGATATCCCCTTCTACCGCCTTGTTCAAAAGGGGAACACCAGTCATTGTCGCCCAGTAATTTCTTAAACGAACTTCAGCGGGCGTGCGTGGAAAGCGTCGACCATCCCTCGAGCGCTGCGGCGCCTTACCTGAGCGTGACGCGACAGAAGCCCCAAGCACGCCGATCTACGACAACACCGTTGGCTTCACCGCACCGTTTTTGATCGACTGTGCATCTAAGTTTCCAAAGGCCGCAAAATTTCGACTATTCTAGACTCTACGGAGATAGCCAATGGCGCAAAATGGTCATTACGACGTCATTATTATCGGCAGCGGCGCGGGCGGCGGCACTCTCGCGCACAAGCTCGCCGCGACCGGAAAAAGAATCTCATCCTCGAACGCGGCGGCTTTTGGAACGCTGACCGCCGTTATCTTTACGATGTCGTCGACGCCGATCACCAGCCGGGAAAACTCGACGGATCGTTTCGGACCAATCAGGTTTTCGCCGTCGGCGGTTTGCCGTTGCAAATCATCGACGGCGCACAGCGCGCGCCAGATCGTCGACGCCGTCGAGCGCCGGCTCTGGACGCCGCTCGGTTTACGTTCCCTTGCGCCCGAAGAACCGGGTTACGCGCCCCATTACCAAGGCGGCGTGCGAAAACGCGACGGATCGTATCATCAGGGAACGGTTTGGCCTTGGCTGATCGGTCCCTTCGTCGAAACCTGGCTGCGCGTTCGAGACGGCACCGAAGAAGCGAAGCGCGAAGCACGCTCGCGTTTCCTCGCACCCCTGGTGGAACATTTGAATCACGCTGGCCTCGGCCATGTCTCCGAGATCGCCGACGGCGAGCCGCTGCACACGTCCGCGCGGCTGTCCGTTCCAAGCTTGGTCCCTCGCCGAGCTGCTCCGATTGGATCGCATGGTGCTCGCCGAGAAACCCCGTCAAACATCGGCGCACCTTGCGCGGCGATGTGACGTCTAAATGAACGTCAACGGCCCTGCCCGCTAGCTCGCGGACGATTCCCGCGCGCGACTGAGAGGACGGCGGGTTCGCAGGGATGTGCTATAATGGCCGATAAAAAGAAAAGAAGCCTGGCGAAAAGAACGATGACGACTGAAGAACGAAGACTGCAGGAAGACCGCAGCCGCAAAGCCAACTGGAAGCGCTGGGGGCCTTACCTCTCCGAGCGCCAGTGGGGCACGGTGCGCGAAGACTACAGCGCCGACGGCACGGCGTGGGACTATTTTCCCCACGACCACGCGCGCAGCCGCGCCTACCGCTGGGGCGAGGACGGCCTCGGCGGCATCTGCGACCGCCACCAGTTTATTTGTTTCGCGCTGGCGCTGTGGAACGGCAAAGACCCGATCCTGAAAGAACGACTCTTCGGCCTCACCGGCAACGAAGGCAACCACGGCGAAGACGTCAAGGAATATTATTTTTATCTCGACTCGACGCCGACGCATTCCTACATGAAATTTCTCTACAAGTACCCGCAGCGGGAATTTCCCTACGTCCGGCTTGTCGAAGAGAATCGCCGGCGCGGCAAGCGCGAGCTCGAGTTCGAATTGATCGATACCGGGGTCTTTCGACGACAACCGCTACTTCGACGTGATCGATCGAGTACGCCAAAGGCAGGGCCGGACGATATCCTGATCCGCATCGAAGCCACCAACCGCGGTCCCGAAGTCGGCTCCGTTGCACCTGCTGCCGACGGTCTGGTTTCGCAACACCTGGTCGTGGGGGCTCGACGAGCGCAGACCGAGCTTCGTCGAGATGCATCGGCGGAGGTCGCGGCGATCAAGCTCGATCACTACTATTACGGCTCCCGCTGGCTCTACTGCGAAGGCAGTCCGAATCTCGTGTTTACCGAGAACGAAACGAATAACCAGCGTATCTTCGGTTATGAGAATCCCTCGCCCTACGTCAAAGACGGCATCAACGATTTTGTCGTGCACGGCGCCAAGACGGCGGTCAATCCGACGGAGTGGCACCAAGGCAGCGGCACACTACGTTTCCACAGTTGCACCTAGCGAAACAATGATCGTGCACCTGCGGCTTGCGCCCGCCGCGCCGGCGAGCGCCGAGATACTTAACGGCACGTTTGATACGCAAGATCGTCACAGCGACGCGAAGAGGCGGATGAATTTTATCGCGACGGTGATTCCCGACGGCATCGCACCCGATCGCGAGAACGTCATGCGCCAGGCGCTTGGCCGGACTGCTGTGGAGCAAGCAGTTTTACCACTACGATCGTCAACCGCTGGCTCGAAGGGCGATCCGGCTGGACCCGAGCCGCCGCGCGGAACGGCTCAATGGGCGCAATCATGAATGGCGCCATCTGTATAACGCCGATGTCATTTCGATGCCGGACAAGTGGGAGTATCCCTGGTACGCGGCTTGGGATCTGGCGTTTCACTGCGTCGCCTTGGCGCTCGTCGACTCCGACTTCGCCAAAGAACAACTCTTGCTGATGACGCGCGAGTGGTACATGCATCCCAACGGCCAGTTGCCGGCCTACGAATGGGCGTTCGGCGACGTCAATCCGCCGGTCCATGCCTGGGCGGCCTGGCGCGTCTACAAAGTCGAAATGAAACGGCGCGGCGAAGGCGACCGCAAATTTCTCGAACGAGATTTTTCAAAAACTGCTGCTCAATTTCACCTGGTGGGTCAATCGCAAAGACACCGAAGGCCGCAACGTTTTCCAGGGCGGATTTCTCGGCCTCGACAACATCGGCGTCTTCGACCGCAGCGCGCCGCTGCCCACCGGCGGCTCACATCGAGCAGTCCGACGGCACCAGCTGGATGGGCATGTATTGTCTGAACATGCTGGCGATCGCCTTGGAACTCGCCAAAGACAACTCCGCCTACGAAGACGTCGCCAGCAAGTTTTTCGAGCATTTCGTCTACATCTGCGACGCGATGAACAATCTCGGCGGCGAGAATATCGAATTGTGGGATCGCCAAAGATGGATTTTTCTACGACGTGCTTCATCCTGCCGAACGGACGAACGCTCGCCGCTGAAAGTCCGCTCGATGGTCGGGCTGATCCCGCTCTTCGCCGTGGAAACTCTCGACCCGAGTGGTCGACAAACTTGCCGGGCTTCAAACGGCGCATGCAATGGTTTATCGAGAACCGCCCGGAGCTTGGGCGAGCATATCGAAACCGCAATCCACCGACGACGGCCCGCGCCGGTTTCTCTCGCTGGTCAACCGCCATCGGCTGAAACGCGTGCTGCAGTTACATGCTCGACGAAAACGAATTCTTCTCGCTCTACGGCATCCGCGCCATCTCGCGCTACCACCGCGACCATCCTTACACGCTCACGGTCAACGGCACGGAGTATCGCGTCGACTACGAGCCGGCGGAATCGAGCACCGGCACTGTTCGGCGGCAACTCGAACTGGCGCGGTCCGATCTGGTTTCCGGTGAATTATCTGCTCATCGAGTCGCTGCAAAAGTTTCATTTCTTTCTCGGCGACAATTTCAAAGTCGAGTGCCCCACCGGCTCCGGCAACATGATGAATCTCTGGGAGTCGCCGGCGAATTCTCGCAGCGCTTGACGCGCTATTTCTCCGAGGATGCAGCATGGCCGCCGGCCGGTGTTCGGCGGCACGGAAAAATTCCAAAACGATCCCCACTGGCGCGACCTGATCCCGTTTCACGAATACTTCCATGGCGACAACGGCGCCGGCATCGGCGCCAGCCACCAAACCGGCTGGACCGCGCTGGTGGCCAAGCTGATTCAGCAGTATGGGGAGTGACGGGAACTTTTTCGCCCCACCGGAGTTTATTCTCTATTACGCAGCGGATCTAAAACCACAGAGACTATGCGCATTCGTTGCGCTGCACCGATAATTTTCCCCTCGCCCGCCTGCGGGAGAGGGCGAGGGTGAGGGTAGTGACCCAGAGTCACTCTCGTGCACTTCTGCAGTCATAAAGGTAAATAATTCACCTAAAATCGGCCAGCGCCAGAGACATTGGCTCACGCGAAACCTGAAGAGACACCGCAAACCGATCAAGGCAATGACGGATACGCTCAAAGATCGCCAACAAACATTGCTTCTGTCTCTCGCTCTCGGCCTCACCACGCTGGCGTTCATCATCGCCAAGACCGGTCGTGACGCGCTGTTTTTTCAGGGCAGCGGCGGCTTACTGCAACTGCCGCTCATCTACATCAACATCGGCGTGGCGTCGCTGCCTCTGGCTATCATCTTTGTCAAGGCGATGAAAATCTGGGGCGCGCGGCCTGCCCGTCTCGGTGTGCTTGCCCTTGCGGCCGCCGCGATGGCGTGGGCTGCCCCCTTCTTGGAACCGGGCGACAACAAGCTGTTGCTCGCGATGTTCATGTTCATTCCGGCGATTTTCGGCCTGATCTTTGCCAGCCTCTGGCTGCTCGCCTCGGACATCTTCGAGAAAACCGAAAAGCGCGAAGCCGCGCGCGCGTTCAGCAAAATCGGCGCCGCCACGTTGGCCGGTGGCATGACCGGCGGCTTGATTTCGAAAGGACTGGCGCCCTATCTCGATGCCCAATGGTTGATCCTGGTGGCGGCCGTCGTCCTGATTAGCGTCGCCGCGCTCGTGCGCCATATCCATCGGATTTTTCCCACCCACATCGTTGCCGGAACAGACGACGGTAAAAAGAATGCCGGTTTCTTCGCTCCTCTGAAAAATAATTATGCGTTAACCCTGTTATTGATCTCCATGACCGGCGCGCTGTCCGGCTTGCTCATCGACTTTCAGTTCTATGCCACTGCCGCGAGCGCAAGCATGGGTTCGAAGGGCAACGCCAATTTTTTCGCAAATTTTTACATCCTGTTAAACTTCAGCTCGCTCTTGCTGCAACTTTTCGCCACCCCCAAGATCCAGGAAAAGGTCGGCTTGCGCGGCGGCTTGATGGTCCTGCCGTTCGCGCTGATCGGCGGCGCGACTTTTGCCACGGCGGCAGCGACGGCTTTCAGTCGCTCGGTACTGCGTGTGACCGAAGGCGGTTTGCGATCGTCCATCCATCGCTCGATTTGGGAGCAGGCTTTTATTGCCGTCGACTCGACTGAGCGCTCCACGGTCAAGCTCGCCGTCGACGGTGTCGCCGCGCGCGTCGCCGAAGCGATCGGCGCGGTCGTCATCCTGCTCTGGCTTAAGCAAGTTGTGCCCGATGATATAATTAAAATGCCTCTCGATACTCGTTGGATGTCCTGGGTTCTGCTCATCGCGGTGGTGACTTGGCTGTTGATCACGCAAAAGCTCAGCGTACAAATAAAGCAAGAGAAAGCTCGAGCCGAACCGGCGCAGGCTGAAGACATCGAATGCGAAAGATTTCCCGACCAATGCCCCTGCACCACCGAGCTCGGCAAAGGCATCGCTTGATCGACAGCTAAAATTTCATATTTCCAGAGTGCAACTTTCTTGCTCCGCCGCACTCTAAGTGATGTAATACCTCTGGCTCGGCGAAAATCCGGAACCAATTATGGCTGACAATCCCGCGAAAGTCGCGCAGCGATCTCCTCAGTTGGTCTATCGCCACAACCCTGTCACTCGCCTGACGCACTGGACCAACGCGATTGCGTTGATGATTCTGCTTATGAGCGGGCTGCAAATCTTCAACGCTCACCCCAACCTCTATTGGGGGAATACGTCGGAACCGGAAAAAGAGTTCTTTTCCATCAAGGCGAACAATGAAGACGGCGATGTGCGCGGCTATGTCGATCTTTACGGCCGGCAAATAGACACAACGGGGTTCCTTGGCGTCCAGCAAGGCGTCTTCGGGCCATCGGCGCGCGCGTTTCCCAGTTGGCTAACGGTCCCGGGCTACTATTCCCTCGCCGCCGCGCGCCGTTGGCATTTCTTTTTCGGCTGGCTGTTCGCGCTGAACGGGACCCTTTACGTTATCTATAACCTCGCGGTCGGCCACATGCGCAAGTTCTTTTTCACTTTCACCGATGCGAAAAAAATTCCAGCGATGATCGGCTATTACTTGCATATGCGAAAGAGACTCGCCGCAGGAAGGCGAATATAATCCCCTACAAAAAATGGCGTACACCAGCGTCTTCGTGATTTTGACGCCGTTGGTGTTATGGTCCGGCATGGCGATGTCGCCGCAATTGAACGTCGCGTTCAACTGGCTGCCGGCAGCGTTCGGCGGCCGCCAATCGGCGCGCGCGATTCATTTTATCCTCGCTTTCGGATTTCTTTCCTTCGCCTTCGGCCACGTGTTCATGGTGCTGACGCAAGGTTTTTTCAATAACATGCGCTCCATGATCAGCGGCTGGTACAAGGAAAGAGTGTCGGCGGTCATAGAGCCGCCCGTCAAAGCGCCAACGACCGAAACGGTCATCGCCGAAGATTCTAAAATCGAAGAAGGTCGTACGGAGTCGCAAGCCCAAGCGCCGCATGCAGGCGCGCCCGCGGCAAGGATCCAAGCAACGCCGACTCCCGAAGCACCGGACGCGGTTTTATCGAACCCGGAGAACGAGGCGGAGAAAAATGAAGAACCTAAATCCTAAACTTTCTCGCCGCAACCTACTCCTCGGAGCGCTTGAGGGCACCGGTCTATTGCTGCTGAGCGGCTGCGAAAAATTCTTCGACGGTCTCAGTAAAAACGAATCCTTTCAATCACTGCTTGCGCTAGCCGAAGACGGCAACCGGCGCGCGCAGCGTTTGCTCGCCGGCCGCAACAAGCTCGCTCAAGAATTCAGCGCGAAAGATATCTCGCCCAAATTTCGCAGCAACGGCAACCCGCCGCCGATCACCATGGACTATGCGGCCGACGCAAAGAACCAGTGGACAAATTGGCGCCTTGACGTCTCCGGCCTCGTCAAGCAACCAGTAAGCTTTTCACTCGCCGAACTCAAAAGCATGCCTTCGCGCACACAGATTACGCGCCACGACTGCGTCGAAGGCTGGAGCGTGATCGGCAAGTGGAAGGGCGTGCGCTTGGAAGAAATTATGAACAAAGTTCAGCCGGCAGCCGAGCGCGAAATATGTCGTCTTTCGCTGCATGGACACCGACAGCGAAGGCAACAATTATTATGAGAGCATCGATTTCATCGACGCCGTTCATCCGCAAACGATCCTCGCCTATGAGCTGAACGATCAGCCGCTCCCCGTCGACAACGGCGCGCCACTGCGGTCTGCGTGTGGAAACCCAACTCGGCTACAAGCACGCGAAATATATCCGCGCCCTCGAGTTCGTCGCAAGCTTGGAAAAAATCGGCCAAGGCAAAGGCGGTTATTGGGAAGATCAGGGCTACGAATGGTACGCAGGGATTTAATGTCCTGATCAGAAATCCGCCGCCATTCCGGTCGGAAAAGCTTCCTGCCCTGCTAATAGACTCGTCGCAAGAATAGTAGAATGTCATCTGAGCGCCAGCGAAGAATTCTGTCTTTGCTTCGATTTGCGAGGGCAGATCCTTCGGCGAAGTTTATCCTGAGTATCGAACGGCCTAGGATGACATTGCGATGCGGTCTCTAAAGAATGTTCAATCCCACCGGAAAAACTCTTTCCTTGGAAACTGTAACTAGAAAACATTCGATTTTGGCCGTTGGCATGGTATGACCACCCTGGACCTATGGGTTACGATTGATTGCGACCATGTTAAAGTCGAACGTACCAACACTCTCACTGAAGGATGATGCCCATGCGATCAAGGATGATGTTGAATTACGTGACACTGACTCTTGCCGCGCTGCTGGCCAGCATGACAATCGATGGATTCGCTCAGCCCATCGAGCCGATCTTTGTCCTTGGCGAAAAAGGAAAAACCCGCGCTGCTCGAAACCTTGAAGACGCTGGTTTCCATCGAAACCGGCAGCCGTGATTTCGAGGGCCTCGACAAACTCGCCGACCTCATCGCCGAGCGGCTGAAAGCGCTTGGCGGCAAGGTCGAGCTGGTGGAACCGAGCGATGTTTACAAGATGGAAGACACGCCCGAAAAAATCGGCAACATGGTGCGCGCGACGTTTTCCGGCAAGGGACAAGAAAATCCTGCTCATTGCGCACATGGACACGGTTTACCCGCGCGGCATGCTCGCCAAGCAACCCTTCCGCGTCGACGGCGATCGCGCCTACGGCTTGGGCATCGCCGACGACAAACAGGGAATCGCGGTGATCCTGCACACACTCGGCCATTCTCAAAGCGATGAACTTCCAAGCAATACGGCACTCTCACCGTCTCATCAATGCCGACGAGGAGATCAGCTCGCCGGGCTCGCGCAGCCTGATCTCCAAGCTCGGCGCCGAGCACGACGCAACTTTCTCCGTCGAATCTTCGCGCGTCGAGTCGGACAAGTTATCGCTGGCGACCAGCGGCATCGCCTCGGTCACGCTGAAGGTAACGGGCCGCGCGTCGCACTCCGGCAACGCGCCGGAGAAGGGTATTAACGCGCTCTACGAGCTCGCCCATCAGGTGCTGCAGACCCGCGATTTCTCCGATCCGGCGGCGGGCGTGAAAATGAACTGGACGCTGGCAAACGCGGGCACGACGCGCAACGTGATCCCGCCCGGCGCTCAGGCGGTCGCCGACGTGCGCGTGCTGCGCGTAGCCGATTATGACGCGATCGAAAAGACAGGTGCGAGAAGCGATCAAGAAGCAGCTTTTGCCCGAGGCCAAAGTCGAGATGAATTTCGAGCGGCGCCGTCCGCCGCTCGAGGCTACCGCGGCTTCGCGCGCGTTCGCCAAGCATGCGCAGGAGATTTACGCCGAGCTTGGCAAGAAGCTCGTGGTCGATGACCGTCGCGAAGGCGGCGGCACCGATGCAGCCTTCGCGGCGCTCAATACCAAGGCGCCGGTATCGAGCGTTTCGGCCTGCAGGGTTACGGCGCCCACTCCGCCGACGCGGAATACGTGCTGCTCGACTCCATCGAGCCGCGCTTGTATCTGCTCACGCGCATGATCATGGACGTGTCGCAGGGCAAGATTCCTCCGGCGCAGTGAGTCGAACCTCATGCGCTTCGTGTTGATGAAGCAATGATGACCGGCACGCATCGACAATGACGAATGAAACGGGTCATTGCATTTTGGTTTGCTCAATTAAGTCCACATGCAAAATCGTCCGACCGAAGCGTTCTGTGGCATAATGGCCTGACTTAAGCTAATCATGGGTCATGCGTATCTGTTCGTTACTGCCCGGCGCCACGGAGATCGCTTACCTGCTCGGGCTGGGCGACCAGATCGTCGGCGTCACGCACGAATGCGATTATCCACACGAGGCCAAGCAAAAACCAGCTCGTCGTTCGAAGTGTCATCGATTCGAACCGAATGTGCGAGCCAGGAGATCGATCGCAAAGTTGGCGAACTGCTTAAAGCAGGTAGAGGCCTCTACTCGATCGACGAAGCACGCCTTCCTCGAGCCGGCGCCCGACGTCATCCTGACCCAAGGGCTATGCGACGTGTGCGCGCTCGACTACGATGAAGTGGTCAAAGCTGCGCAATTACTGCCGCGCATGCCGGTGATTTTGTCGCTCAATCCGCACTCGTTTGTCCGATGTGCTCGACGATATTTTGCGTGTCGGCGCCGCCACCGGCCGCGACACGGCCGCCGAAGCTCTAGTCCAGGATCTGCGCCGGCGCATTGATGGAGTCGGCATCCGCGAACCCGAATATCGACCGCGTGTCGTTTGTCTCGAATGGTTCGAGCCGCTCTATGTCGCCGGCCACTGGGTGCCTGAGCTGGTCGACGCTCGCCGGAGGCTTCGATCTGTTGGGGCATAAAGGCGAACCCTCATTTAAGATTCGAATGGCAAAGCGTCATCGATGCAAACCCGGACGTGATTTTGCTCATGCCCTGCGGCTTCGACGTGCGCCGCGCCGTCAAAGAATCGACGCCGCTGCGAAACCTCAACGGCTGGAATGATCTACCGGCAGTGAAAAGCGGCAATGTTTATGCGCTCAACGGCAGCGCCTATTTCAGCCGTCCGGGACCGCGCCTGGTGAATGGCTTGGAAATCCTCGCGCGGATTATTCATCCGCATCGAAATCGAGAGCCCATCCCCTCGTCGGACGCTTTCAGATTGAATTGATTCTTGTTCAGTCCAATCGCAGCCCTGCTCGTAAAAGCCTCGAAAATTTGCCGCGCCAGCAATCACGGTTACAGTCAAACTACTTGCTGCTGTCTCAGCACCCTACTGCATCAAATTTGATACGGGGGTGTAGTCAGCTTGATACGCTTGATTCTTTGTCACAACCTCTCCACGACTTTCTCAGATAGCCTTTTTCTTTCAATTTCCTAAAGTTAGCTGGTCTCCGACCAATTCCTATATGACTGGTACAGAGTTTGCGCTATCGCAGGCCGAATAGCTCTGGACAGCAAGCGATCCGCGGCGGTAAGTTAACGCACTTCGAACGGGGGAGCGCAGACAATTCAAGTGAGAGAAAATTCATGAGATCACAAGTCTTTGCTCGCGTGGTTTGCGTTATGCTCTTTGCGCTTTGCTTTTCCGCCGAGGCGCAGCAGCCGAAGAAAGTCTCTCGGTTAGGGTATCTATCAAATGCCGATCCGGCTACTGACTCCGCCCGCGTCGAGGGAATTCGGCTAGCTCTGCGCGATCTTGGCTACATAGAAGGACAGAACATCGCCATGGAGTACCGATTTGCGGAGGGGAGGCGAGATCGGGAGTCTGGGCTTGCGGCGGAGCTGGTGCGTCTGAAGGTTGATATCATCGTGGTATCGACAGGAGACGTGACGATCCAGGCGGCCAAGAATGCAACCAAGACGATTCCCATCGTTATGATGGGCCAAGGATCCGATCCTGTTAGGGCAGGCCATGTTGAAAGCCTTGCTCGTCCCGGCGGCAATGTCACCGGCCTCACAAGCCTTAACAGAGAACTAGGCGGGAAGCGGCTGGAGCTGCTCAAAGAAGCGGTACCCAAACTTTCCCGTGTCGCGGTTCTCTACGATCCGGCCAATCCGCCCAGTTTACACGAGGTAAAAGAGCTTCTCCCAGCCGACGCGCGTGCGCTAAAGCTGACTATTCAACCTTGGGAGATACGAGCGGTGGACGACTTCGAGAAGGTCTTTGCTGCGCTAAACAAGCAGCGCCCGGATGGACTCTACCCGCTCACCGCGGGCCCGGTAATGCGTCCTAACCGAAAACGAATCGCGGGCTTTGCGTTAAAGAGCCGGCTACCGTCGGTGTACAGCAGCAGAGAAGCTGTAGATGCCGGTGGCCTCATGTCCTACGGGCGGACCAAGCGGACAATTACCGGCGCGTCGCTATCTACGTGGACAAAATCCTGAAAGGCGCCAAGCCTGCCGATCTGCCAGTAGAGCGGCCAACGAAGTTCGAGCTGGTGATCAATCTGAAAACTGCCAAACAGATCGGTCTGACGATTCCGCCGAACGTGCTGGCGAGAGCGGACCGGGTTATTCGATAGACGTGAAGCTTGAGGCAAAGGCGCGAGCACAAAAACAGAAACGAATCCGATGCGCGCAAAAATCTTTGGCTGGCTACTGGCAACTGCCTTGCTGATAACTGCCTCCCCCGTCCAGGCGCAGCAGCCGTTGAAAGTGCACCACATAGGATTTCTAAGCGCTGCATCTTCTTCCGCCATGTCGAGCCGCCTTGCGGCCTTCAAAGAGGGTTTGCGTGAACTTGGGTACGTGGAGGGTAAAAACATCTCTATTGAGTCTCGCTACGCGGAAGGAAAAATGGATTATCTGCGCAATCTTGCCACTGAGCTCGTGCAACTCAAAGTAGCAGTCATGGTCTCGGGAGGCCCTGCAGTTACCCGTCCCATCAAAGAAGTCACTTCGACGATTCCAATAGTCATGACGCAGGATAGTGACCCTGTTGGATCAGGACTGGTTGCCAGTTTGGCGCGACCCGGCGGAAACATCACCGGACTGTCCACTCTTGCCCCGGAGCTCAGCGGTAAGCAGCTGGAAATTTTGAGAGAGATCGTTCCTCGGCTCTCGCGCTTGGCAATCCTGGGCAATTCGGCTCTCGCGGGAAATGCTCAATCATTGAAAGAAACGGAACTGGCGGCACAGACGTTTGGGGTACAGTTGCAATATCTTGATGTGCGCAGCCCCAACGAAATTGATTCCGCTTTTCGAGCCGCGAGCAAGGGCCGCGCTGACGCAATCCTCGTGCTCATAAATCCCATCATGATTTCTCATCGAGCGCTAGTCGTAGAGCTAGCGTCAAAAAATCGCTTGCCTACAATCTATAGGGGACCGGATCACGTCGAGACCGGCGGGCTGATGAGTTACAGTCCGAGTAATACAGACCTATTCCGGCGCGCTGCAACTTACGTCGATAAAGTTTTCAAAGGTGCCAAGCCGGGCGACCTGCCAGTGGAACAACCGACCAAGTTCGAGTTCATCATCAATCTGAAAGCCGCGAAACAGATCGGCCTGACAATCCCGGCGAACGTGCTGGCGAGAGCGGACAAAGTAATACGGTAAGGATGAGTGGTAAGGCGTAAAGGCGGGGGAAAGATTCGATGAGAGTGGTCAATCGTCAGTGGTCAGGAGTCAGCGCGGACTCTCTTCGGTGTTACTCTTTGCTTTATGCTTCTTGCACTTTACTCTTTTGCTCACGCGCAGCAGCCGAAGAAGGTCCCGCGGATAGGCATTTTTCTTCCCGCTAGCGCGCCTGCAACAGCTCACCTCGTCGAAGCGTTTCAACAAGGGCTACGCGAACACGGGTACGTCGAGACACAGGAACCTTACCCTTGCGATGCGGTATGCCGAAGGCAAAGTCGAACTCCTCACAGCCATAGCCTGTTGAGCTAGTCCATCTTAACGTGGACGTGATGGTCGTCGGATCAACGCCCGGGGCAATGGCTGCGAAGAACGCCACCGGCGCGATTCCCATCGTTATAGTAACTACCGGTGACCCTGTCGCGAGCGGACTCGTCGCTAGCCTCGCGCGGCCTGGCGGGAACGTCACGGGGGTGACTGCTCTGGGACAAGAGTTAGCCGGGAAACGATTGGAGGTGCTCAAGGAAGTTGTTCCCAAGGTCCACGAGTTGCCGTCCTCTCGAATCCAGAAAATCCAGACAGTGAGCTATCGCTAAAAGGTGTGGAGATTGCCGCGCGAGCACTGGGAGTTCACGTTCGAATCCATGAGGTCCGAGATCCAGTCGAATTAGAGAAAGCTTTTGAGGCGATATCCCGCGATGGAGCCAGGGCGTTAATGGTACTGCCGGACCAATGTTTGTTAGTCAAAGAGAACGAATCGTGGCGCTTACAGCCAAGAGGCGGTTGCCGACAATGTACCCGCACAGGGAATTTTTTGATGTTGGTGGCCTAATGTTCTACGGAGCAAGTCTGGCGACGATCTTGTGGCGCCGCGCAGCTATGTATGTTGACAAAATTCTCAAAGGCGCGAAGCCTGCGGAGCTACCGGTGGAGCAACCGACTAAGTTTGAGTTGATGATTAACCTGAACACGGCAAGCAGATCGGTCTGACGATCCCGCCGAATGTGCTGGCGCGAGCGGATCGAGTCATTAAATGATTGGTGGTTGGATTGCGGCGCTAGATGGATCTGGATTTTGGATTGAGATAAACCACATGAAAGAAAAGACCTCGCTCCGCCTCTCCGGGAATTCTTGTTCCGACAATCTAAAATCGGCAAAATCAAAAAATCTAAACAGGTGCGCTATGAAGAAAGCTGCAGCGCTATCATCTGGTTGCAATGATGCTGCTTTCTGTTGGAGTGACGGCTCGAGGCGCAGCAGCCGAAGAAAGTCTCTCGGTTAGGGTATCTATCAAATACCGATGCAGCTACTGACTCCGCCCGCGCCGAGGGAATTCGGCTAGCTCTGCGCGAGCTTGGCTACATAGAAGGACAGAACATCGCCATCGAGTACCGATATGCGGAGGGGAAGGCCCGATCGGGAGCCTGAGCTTGCGGCGGAGCTTGTGCGTCTCAAGGTTGATATCATCGTGGTAGCGTCAGGGGACCCGTGCGATCCAGGCGGCCAAGAATGCAACCAAGACGATTCCCATCGTTATGATGGGCCTTGGGTCCGATCCTGTTAGGGCAGGCTTCGTTGAAAGCCTTGCTCGTCCCGGCGGCAACGTCACCGGCCTTACAGCCCTTAACAGAGAACTAGGCGGGAAGCGGCTGGAGCTGCTCAAAGAAGCGGTTCCCAAACTTGCCCGTGTCGCGGTTCTCTACGATCCGGCCGATCCGCCCAGTTTACACGAGGTGAAAGAGCTTCTCCCAGCCGACGCGCGTGCGCTAAAGTTGACTATTCAACCTTGGGAGATACGAGCGGTGGACGACTTCGAGAAGGTCTTTGCTGCGCTAAACAAGCAGCGCCCGGATGGACTCTACGCGCTCACCGCGGGCCCGCTAATGCGTGCTAACGGAAAACGAATCGTGGGCTTTGCGTTAAAGAGCCGGTTGCCGTCGACATCACCGGCAGAGCATCTGTAGAGGCCGGCGGGCTCATGTCCTACGGCCGGGACCTCGCGGACAGCTACCGGCGCGTCGCTATTACGTGGACAAAATTCTGAAAGGCGCCAAGCCTGCCGATCTTCCCGTCGAACAACCGACAAAGTTCGAGCTGGTGATCAATCTGAAAACCGCCAAGCAGATCGGCGTGACGATTCCCCCGAATGTACTGGCCAGAGCGGACAAAGTGATCCGATGACCCGCAATCCAAAATCCAAAATCCAAAATCGGTATGGTTCCACCGAACTGCTGGCGCGTGCGGATCCAGTGATCAAGTGATCAGACGCACGGCGCCGATGATTAATATGTATTTTCCTGGCAGGAAGCGGATCGTGGTGAGGCAGCGGCTAGGTGGAAAAACGGGGAGTAGATCCATGAGAAAAGGAATCACTACGTTCACGCTAGGCGTCATGCTCTTTGCGCCTTGCTCGTTCGCAGAATCGCAGCAGCCGGGAAAAATTCCTAGGATAGGATATATGACAGTCAGCAGTAGCGTGAACAATGTTACTTTTGTGGCGTTCAAGCAAGGTCTGCGGGACATCGGCTATATCGAGGGCAAAAACATCGCAATCGAGTTTCGCTCCGCAGAAGCAAAGCTTGACCGGATACCGGACCTGCTAAACGAGCTAGTCCGACTCAAACTCGATGTTCTTGTTATCCCGGGTCTACCAGCCGTCCGCGCCGCTAAAAAGGCAACTAGCACGATCCCCATTGTCATGGTCGCGTCGTTCGATCCGGTAGCCACTGGGATTGTCGATAGCTTGGCACATCCAGGCGGGAACTTCACGGGGATTACGACTCTCGAGCGGGATTTAAGCGGGAAACGCCTGGAACTGCTCAAGGAAGTAAAGCCTCGCATAACACGTCTCGGCGTTCTCTTGAATCCGGACACTCCAGGACCGCATCAAGCCTTTAAGGAGTATGAATCGGCAGCACACGCCCTCAAGATACAGCTTCAATCGCTAGAAGTGCCGTGGAGCCCGACGGCCGATTTTGAGGCGATATTAAACGATGCGACCAAAGCGCGCGTTCATGCGCTGATTACCGCAAGGAACTCCCTGCTGGACCGTCACAGAAATCGAATTGCCGACCTCGCTATCAAGCTTCAAGTCCCATCCATGTGCGAGAGGAAGCTTTATGTTGAGGCTGGGTGCCTGATGTCCTATGCGACCGATCAAGAGTGGAGCTATGGGCGGGCCGCATATTATGTTGACAAGATTCTCAAAGGTGCCAAGCCCGCCGACCTTCCTGTCGAGCAACCGACGAAATTCGACTTCGTGATTAATCTCAAGACGGCGAAACAGATCGGTCTTACGATTCCGCAGAGAGTGTTGGGGCGGGCGGACAAAGTAATTAAATGATCGACGAAAACGAAGCGACCATGCCAGGATTGAATTGAATTCTCCATCGCCTAATTCTATGAGATCAATCTGACGCGTCGTTCAGTTCAATCTTAGACCGAATTTGGCCTTCTCCCCGGCAATCGGGTTGCCGGTCTTCTGTAAATGACACTGTTCTCAACTTCTTTGTTCATGGTAGCATCAAGAGTTGGGTAAGCATTGCTCTCGTCGTTAAGTGCCAACAACGAGATCGGATTGTTACTTTATTCATGATCGCGATGAGGTAGTAATGGCGGACAAAACTATCGAGAAGCGGGAAGAAAGCCTACGCGTATTCAATCAAGCAGCGCCTATGTATGATCGAATCGGCCCGGGGATTTTTTCGTACTTCGGTCAACGGCTTATTGATGTCGCCGAAATCCCGAACGGTGCCAATGTGCTCGACGTGGCCGCTGGGAGAGGCGTTGTTTTTCAGCAGCAACGAGGGTCGGATCAACTGGACACGTCACCGGAATCGACTTTGCCCCGAACATGGTGCGTGAGACAGCCAATGACATAGAAAGCCGAAAACTACCTAACGCTGAAATCGAGCAGATGGACGCGGAACAAATGAAGTTCGCGGGTGCGTCCTTCGATTATGTACTGTGCGGCTTTGCGCTTTGGATGTTCAATGATCCGGGGCGGGTTCTGCAAGAGTTTCACCGCGTACTAAGGGGCGGCGGGCACGTTGCGCTTAGCACCTGGGCCGCGGACAATCCATACCAACTTTGGTGTCAAGAGGTGCTTAGACCATTTGTGTATGCGCCGGCGGCAAAGGATTTGCCAGCGAAGTTTGAAGTTAGGTTTGACACACCGTTACAGATAAAAACCGTGTTACAACAAGCCGGTTTCGAAGACATCCGGATTACCGACGAACAAAATGATTTTATCTATGCAAGCGAGGAAGAGTCTTGGTTGTCTCTGTGGTCGGCTGGAATACGACGGCAATTGGAGAAAATGACGCCGGACCTGCTCGAACAGGCGAAGAGTGAAGTTTTTAGAAAATTACAAATGCTTAAACAGTCAGATGGCTTTCACAAAGTCAGTCGCGCTTTATTTGCGTTAGGGACAAAGCCAGCTGATTAAGCCGTGAAAAGCGTGGTGACGCTCGCAGGATTGAATTGATTTCTCCTTCGCTCTCAAGAGGCTTGCCGATTGTCTGCGGCGGCGCTCTGCAGTGGCCACAAAAGTTGACCGCCCAATTTTCCAATGATAGCTTCACCAAGGAAATCACAAGGAGCGCTTATCATGAGCAAAGCTATCGTCGTCACCGGGGGAGCAGGCGGCATTTGTTCGGATATCTGCCGCGGGCTGGCCGCGGATGGCCTGAACGTCGTTGTCGCCGACTACGCGAAGGAAGCAGCGGAGAAAGTCGCAGCGGAGATTCGCGGCAACAAGGGCGATGCGATCGCCGTGCAGGTCGATGTCGGTGACCCACGAAGCGTCGCCGAGATGATGCAAACGGCGATCGTCAAATATGGCCAGATCGATTACGCCTTCTGTGGCGCAGGCGTGATGGATCGTGTCCCGGTCGTCGATATGCCGGAAGAAGTCTGGGATCGGCTGATGAGAATCAATCTGAAGGGAGTGTTCCTCTGCGCTCAAGCCGCGGCGAAACACATGATTCCGAGAAAAGAAGGCCGTATTCTGAGCATCGCCTCCGGCCGAGGCGTCGCCGGTGCGCCGCGCTCCGCCCACTACGCGGCGTCGAAAGCCGGCGTTATCGCGTTCACTAAATCCCTCGCCGTTGAGTTGGCGCCCGATAATATCACGGTCAATTGCGTTTGCCCCGGCGCAACCGATACGCCGATGTCCAGAATCGGCTACACGCAGGAGCAGTTCCAAAAACGTGAAGAGATTCCGCCGCTGATGGATGGACTCACCCACAAATTCGAAATCGTCGGTCTGGTGCGCTATCTGCTCTCTGATGCGACGAAATTCGTAACCGGACAAACCTTTTTCCTGCGCACGGCGAAATAGTCGAGCGCTTCTGAGCGCTCGCAACTAGACCTTAATCATGGCCGGCTGTGCGGAAGTAGGATCAGTTGATCAAACCGGTGGTGCTGTCATAGATAAAACTAGGCTGAGTTCCATTCGGCATCGCTGCGGTCAGGGTGAACGTGGTCGGCGACGTGACGTTGATCGTCAATGTCATTCCGCTGGTTTTTCTATAGCCCACGATTTGTATCGCACTCAGCGAAGCGGGGTAGTCCAGAAACTCCCCGTAGTAACTCTCCATCGCCAGAGCGGCATTCTTGAGATCGGAACGCATGGCCGCGTCCGTCGCCCGGCTACGGAAGAGGGAGAATTGCTGGATCGCTATCGCCGCAAGAATCCCCACAACAGCGACAACGACCATGAGCTCGAGGAGCGTAAAACCCGCGTTCGCCGGTGTTGTTTTCGCTGATTGCATTGAGTCTTTGACGTGGGTTGTAATTTTATAACTTTTTTATAGTAGCAAAGCCACCCTGAATTGGCTAGAAAAATCTCGAGCCGTTCGAGGTCGAAAACGGTCCAACATGTCTGCTGCAACATCGATGTCGCGCCCACGATCGCCGTGAATTCATAGAATGAATCGTGCACGAGGCAATACTGCGAAGCCGGTGACACATTTTATCAGCGGCTTCCGCTAGACTACGACCATTGTGAAAAACTTAACGAAGATCACGTGCCGAACATCGGCATGCGCGCTTCGGCGCCGCGCTGCGCGCATTCGGAGAGAAATACCTTGTGGATCTCCGGATTTTGATCCTCGTATTCGATCTGCGCCCCGCCGTTCTTTACGTCTTCCCCCGTATCCTTGAGATCTTCGACGTTGAACTTAGAACCCCAAGGCTTGAGCGCGAGATAACGCGCCGGCTCGGCTCCAGGATTAAAATGTTGGTGCCACCACTGCATCGGCGGCACGAACATGCTCATGCGCCCCCACTCGACCCGTTTCTTAGTGCCGTCTTCGCCTTCCCGCCAAAGAAAAGAATAGCCGGCGCCGGTGAGCATCACGATATGCGCTCCCGCGCCGTGACGGTGGGCCTTTTTGTATTTGCCGACGGGAAACTCTGACAGATGCGCGCTCATGGTGTTATCGACGAACTCGAAGAGCGTGGTCCGGTTATCGCCGCCCCGTTCTTTGTATTCGATAGGTTGAAAGCCCCATAAATCGGCGATGAAGTTCGATTCCCAGACGCGCCCTTTTTTGACTTCGGGGACATATCGCCCTCCTTTACCCCATTCATCGGCGCCGCCGCTGTAACGATCGGAGAAAATAAAACTATTATTAAAAATGTAGTCGAGGTTGCGATAGCGATTGATAATCACCGGCGCGTCGGTCAAGGAAATCATCCGCACAGGGACGCTGCCTTGAGCGTTGAAATGTTGATGCCAAGTGTTGAGCGGCGTGGAGAAGAGACTTCCCTTCTGCCACTCGAGCGTGTGCTTCTTACCGCCTTCATTCCAGATCGTCGTCGCGCCCTGGCCCTCGAGAATGAAAATCGCCTTTTCATACATGTGGCGCACCGGTTTGAGCTGCCCGCCGGGCGCGATTTCCTCGATCACCGTATCGCAAGTGCCGCCGGCGCCGTCCATGTTGACGAACGCCGCTTTGCCGCCGCTGCGCGTCCAATCGCCGAGCTGCAACTTCAGCAGATCCGGAATAATGAAATCTTTGTAAACCGGAATGCCTTCCCACTCCTGGTAGATGTCGTAAGGACTTTTTCGTGAATAAGCCGATGTCTCGTTGAGATCTAAATTCTTCATCATGGTTTATGTCCTCTTAACTCACGATTCAATGTATTTTGAAATGCAAACAATTCCACCACCGTATCGCAAGCGCTTATTTAATCTGTTCCATGTAATAGCCCAAAGCGCCGCGATACGCGCGGTCGATCGCCATCGAATCTCGCGCGCCCTTGAGGACCAAGTCGCGGTCTTCGGCAGTTTTTACGTAGCGTTCGAACATCTCGGAAATGTTTTCCGAATGCTCGGTATCCGCGACCACGTGAACGTCGAGAGAAATCATCCTTTTCAAATTGATCCCCAGCTCGTTCTCGAATTTCTTGCCGACGCGGTAGGACATGCCGCCGCCATTGACGATCTTGCCGTTATTGCGGCGCTCGAGCATGTGCGACGCCGTGTAAGCCGTCAGCCAGTGGTTGAGCATCGCGATATGGTGCCAGGCATAAAAACACGCCCTCACCATCGACGGGATCTCCGCCTTTTCGAAATCTTCAGGTTTGAGGCCGATCACTTCGCCCTGTTTGACGGTCAGCGCGTAGTGATCCATGCCCGCGCGCGGATCATTGATCAGTTCGTCGCTCTCGTGTTCCCAAATGACGCGCTTCACTTCCAGCGGCGCGCCGCCCTGAACGTAAGCCCAGCAATCGCGCCGGTTGCTCGTGTAAAGTGCGTTTTGCACAACGTAAAAGCGGCCGCGCTCCAGGGTCAGCGGCACAGCAAGAAAATTTTTAAACTCGATGCTGTCGAACTGGTCGTTGACCATTTGATCGAGCGTTTTCAGCAAGTCGCCTACGATATCCATGATTCTTTTCCTTCCTCCGTTCTTCGCTCGAAGCTTAGCGCGCCTATGATAGCGCTTCGAGCATATCCGCCAGATGTCCCCGGTAAACCCGATCGATCATCAGACTCTCTTGCGCGCCGCGCACGATCGCGCGCCGCGCCGATTCGTCGTGGGCGTACTTGCGCGCGACTTGCATCAATAAATGCGCATGTTCCACGTCCATGACCACGTGCTCGGCATTGTTGATTTGTTTTTTCATCGGAATGCCGAGATCGCGCTGCAGCATCGCGCCGATCCGGGACGACAGCGATCCACCTTTGATCAGCTCGCCGGAGTTGCGCATTTCGAGTATCGCGGAGCCGGCGATCGCCTCGAGCCAAGGCCGCTGCGCCAGACGAATCCATGCGCTGAAGCAGACTTCGCCGCCTTCCAGGCGCGCCGTACGCTCGAACGCTTCGGCGGACAGACCGAACACTTCGCCTTCTTTGACCGCCAAGGTCATGTGATCCACTTTGCCTTCGCTCTTTCTGCCGATCAGTTCGTCCTCTTCGTGCTGCCAGACCATCTGTTTGACTTCGAGCGGCGCCGAGCCTTGTACGTAGCCCCAACAGTCGCGCCGATTCTGCACGTAATAGGCCATCTGGATCGAGTACTGCTGCGCCCGTGGCTTGGTAAAACTTTGGCTCAGCAAGCGCGTGAACGGGTGCGACTGAATTGATCGTTGCAGAGTCGAACCAATTCCTCCCACAAAGTATCAAAGCCATTGTCGCCTGCGGCCATCGTTAAAATCCTCCCTGCCACTCTATCAAATCCCTAACTCCGCATTATTCAATTTCAAATAGCGGCTCTAATCACTCTCGGTTCTTAACATATGCAAATTTCCGCTGTCCAACAAGCGGTCGACCTCTTCAGAAGCGTTTTACTCCTCACACCCCGAAGGTAAGACTCTTGATCACCACCGGCACGAACCCTTCACTTTCCACGACTTCGCCGACGTCGATAAAATCCAGCTCGGACAAACTGACTTCGTCGATGCACGGCATGTCCCATTTGGCCGAGAGCATGCCGCCGACCACTTGCCCGACGTTTTGCACGAAAACCAATGCCACCGGACGGTCCTCGACGGTTAAAGTCTCGACAGCGCGATCGATGCCACGAGCCATGTCCTGTACCGCGCCGTAACCGGAAAAACGGCGGCGTCGAAAATGCCAGAGCGAAAGGCGTGCCGCGCACTTCAGGGTCGCGCTCCTCGAGAGTTTTTCTCAGCGCATCTTCGGTTTGCTCCGTCACCGGTGCTTCGCCAATCGACATTGGCGACAAAGACGCGAAGATTACGCACCGGCAGATTATAGATTTCAGGAATAAAAATCGTTTCGCCGCTCAACTGCACCGTGTATTGCGAAGCGCCGATGACGGTGGCGCGAATGCCTTCACCGGCTTCGAGAATATCAAACCCTCGGCTTTCCGCTTCGCCGCGAATCGCGCGCCCCAGATACGGACCGAAGATCGCCGAAAGCAGCAGCTTTCACGCGCATAGATATATTCCGACACACCGCCGGAAAAGAGAATGCCATCAATCTCCGGCAGCTCGCCCAATGGCGCGGTGACATAAAAATCATCCCAAGGCTGCGCGCTCGCCGTCACCGCATCGAAAAGCTCCTGCGCCATCCGGTTTGCCAAGCGCGTGCGCAATTCGACAGGAGCTTTCGCTCCGTAGTCGAGATTTTCACCGAGGTCGCAAGAAAGCGCCGTGCCGCCTTTCTCCAAACGCACGATTTCATCCGCGCCGTTGTGCGCCACCAAGCGCGCGCCGATATTGACCGCTGTGGTAGCGCGGATCTGCCCTGCTCGATCACGCTTATTTTGGTCGTGCCGCCGCCGACATCGATATTGAGCAGAGTCAGTCCCTGCTCGCGGCTCTGCTGCACCGCCCCGACCATGCGCCGCCATGATCGTTTCCAACGTCGGCCCCGCGGTGGCGCAGACGAACTTACCGGTTTCATCGGCAAAAATTCGGCGATCTTTGCGCATTATCACGCCGCGCGGCTTCGCCGGTGATGATCACCGCGCCGGTATCGATATCGTTCCGACTGAGTCCCGCCGTCCGGAAAGGTTTCCTCAATCAACTTCTCTGAGCGGTCCTGCTTCGATGTTCCAATCGCCGCGAAAATGGCGTCAGCAGAATCGGCGAGCGCGCGATCACCTTGCGCTCCAGCACCAACGGTTTTCGCTGCAACACCGATGGATAACCGATCAGCAATTGTGAGAACATCAGATGAGAGGTCGAAGAGCCGATATCGATGCCGACGCTGGTCAAATGGGTATGCGGCCCCACCGCGCCCTCATGATCATGCCCATGATCGCCGTGGCCGCGATGCTCATGTGTGGTGATCGCCATTAGATTTACAGTTTGAGTTCCTCGAAATCTTTACTATTGAACGACCATTCCACTCTTGTCCCCTCTCCCCTCGGGGAGAAGGTTAGGATAGAGGGACTCAATGCCTTTTCTTTCAATCGGCCTCGTTGATCCGAATAAACAAATCGGCGATCGTCACCTTCTTCGCCAGCAATCCTTGCTCGTCGGCATAACGGACCAAGGCGCTGAGCACCTTTTCATTACCCTTGATGCCGAATTTCCACGGATCGGCGCCCATGACCGCTCGCTGCTCTTCCCACACCTGGCGATTCCAGACGAAATTGGAATAGGTCGCGTCGGCGTCGTCGTGCAGCGCCAGATTCTTTGGCCTCCACACAAGCTTCGAACATCTCTTGCGCCGCGACAGGATGTTTTTCCAAGATAGGACGAATGAAAAGTGATCGCATGGCTGGTCGGAAAAATAGCCGTGCGGCGAAAGAAATCCTGCTCCACGGCTTTCGAATCGGCGAATAAACGACGCCAACCCTCCTCTTCGGGAAAGTCCGGCACGATGATCGCGTCGAATTCGCCTTTGAGCATGCGCGCCGCCAAGCGATTCGCTCGCTGGCCACCACATCCAGCCGCGTGCCCGCCGGCAACGCTCAGATCCACTTTGTTTTTGCGTGGCATTACCCAGTGAATATCCTGCCGGCTTTACGCCGTATTCGTCGCTAAGATTCCACGCGCCCAAAGCCCAGCGGTATTGAGCCAGCCGGGAATGCCGACCTTCTTGCCCTTGAGCTGCTCCGCCCCGTTCAGCGGCGAATTTTCCGGCACGAAAATGTAGGACTGGCGAAATTTGCGATTGGGAAAACCGGGATCGCCATATACGGCGCGGCGCGGCTTTTGAGTGCCACGTAATTTGCCAGAGAAAACTCCCCGGTGTCGTACTTGCCCGCGATGAACTTCTTCATGGCCCAACGCCATCCTTTTCGGAAGCCACCGCTCTCAGCTCGAAGTTCTTCATCCCAACCCGGCCATCGCACAAAGGCTTAGCGCGCAAATGATAACCCGCGGCAAGGGATAAAGCCGGTCTTTGCCTTCGCTCATCGTATTCTTCCTTAGGATCGAATGACCAACAAATCAAAATCTATTGCATCGCTCACTTCAAACTGCGCAGCAAGAAAAATCGAACATTTCACTGACCGTAAGCCGCTTGCGGATTCTCGCCGCGGGCAAAAGAATTATCGAGATATTTTTGAATTTGCTCGTCGCGTAACACCAGGGTAATCCATGGTCACTCCCATGATGTCCTCATAGGATTCATTGGCGTTGGCGGAGCTCACTTTAAAATTCTTCTCGATGTAAGAAATCAACCGCCGGCTTGTCGCGCCGATCACCGCCATCACGTCGCGCATGGAGCGCAGTATGTTGCTCGCCTGTTCGGGCTGGTTTCTATTTTTTGCCGACTGGCGACCAGACCGAGCCAGGGCGCGTCCGCCAGCGGATCGGCTTCGCGCAAGAATTTTGTACCCTTTCTCCGCCATCATTCCCGTAAACGGGGGGCTGAACACCGCGGCGCTGACGGATCCCTGTTGGAGCGCCGCCAGGCTCATCGTCGTGCTGCCGGTCTGGATGAACGTCACTTTTTTCGGGTCGGCGCCGCCACTCTCGATCATTAGCGAACCATAACGGTGGCTTTCCGAACCGATGCGCGACACCGCAACTTTTTACCTTCGAACTCTCTCGCGCTCGAGATGCCCGCCGGGCTGACGAAAGAAAATAACGGCGCGCGATAGAGTATTGCCAGCGCTTTGATCTGCAGCGAGTTGGCGATGGCCGTTCCCGCCGGGCCCACCGATGGCGTGAAGTCGATTTCACCAGACACCAAGCCGCCAACTGCAAATCGCTGCGCATCTGAATCAGCTCGACGTTGAACCCATGCTTATCGAAAATCTTGTATCTTTGGCGTAGTAAAAAGGCAGAAAGACAACGTTGCGCACGGACAAAGCCATGCGCACGCGCTCGTTCGCTGAAGCGCGAGCCGCAGAGCAACGGGAAGGTCAAAAGCGTGACTAATGATGCAATGGTGAATCTAGTTCTCATACGACGAAGTAAACCTCGGTGTATCTTCTTAGCCTACGCGCTGCGAGCTTTGGCAGGCGCATGGCGATAATCTTCAGTTCAGTGAGCAAATCGCGCATCTCGTCGTACGCCTCGCGGCTGAGCGGCTTCGACGGCCAGCGCGGATACATCTTCACGTCGAAACCTCTAGCCGCATCGCTTCGCAATAAATCGTTCGGCCGAACGGTCCGGCAAACGGAGAAAAATATCGTGAATGCGAATCACGCTCTTTTGCAACGCCAGGGCGCTCTTCAGCCCGTCCGGCATCGATGGCGCGGACCAAATCGACGCCGAGCTCCGGCGTCATCGCCAAGCGGCGGGCTAATCGTCCCAGCCACGCCCACCGACATCGCCGAAACCAAATTGCTCGCCAACGCGTACGGCGCGAAAGGCGCCTTGACCGCCTTCATATAAGCCATCGCCTCATCGACGCTGCCCATCGCCAGCTTGGCGCCAAAAATCTTCGGCACGGCTTCGACCAAACGCGCCATGAACTCCGGCTGAATGTTATAGCCGGAATAGCGCGGATTGTTGTAAATGAGCATGGGCATGCCAACGGCGCGATCGACCATTTTGAATATGCTCGATGATCTCGTACTCCGAACGATCGGCATAATAGTAAGGCCCGACATGGCCGATGGCATCGGCGCCGATCGATTTTGCATGCTTGGCGAGGTCGATTGCAGTAAAAGGATCGACCGCGCCGATATGCACGATGACGGGCACCCGATGCTTGACTTGTTGAATGACGATCTCCGCGACTTTTTTTCGTTCCTCCGGCGCATCGCCGCCCCCTGGCCGTAGGAACCCAAGATAAAAAACGCATGTACGCCGCAAGCCACAAACCATTCGGTCAGCTCGCGCATGAGTTGCTCGTCGACCCTGCCATCCTCGAGAAACACCGTCGGGCTCGGTAACACGATGCCTCTAACTTTTCGATCATAGACATCCTCCAGAAAGTATTCTTCATTTGCGCCTTTCGTGCGTAAATCTTTGCTTCTGAATCCGGGCAACCACGGAATGTTGCACTCTGTGATTTCTGTGCACTCCGTGCGGAATCTTTCTACTCCCCGTCTCCGCTTCATCCATGGCCGAGCGCAGCATCACGCCATGCAGATCCACCGAAGTCATGGCGCAGTATTCCAAACCGTAAGTCGGCCGCTCTTCAGCCATGCCGGTTTCGAGTAGTCGCTGCAACGCCATGCGATTGAAGCTCGCGTGGCCCATGATGCCCTCTTCATGCTCGTCCAGATCCGCTTCGACATGAGTGGCGAAATAAGTGGCTTTGTCGCGGTCAAAACCATAATGAGTCGTCAGCGCTTGGTAACAGGCCGCCGACCAGTGGCCGATCTGCTCCTCGGTGGTCACCGCGGCAGTACCATTCCGCCGCCGAACCCTCGTAAACGATGGTGCGCATGAAATCGATCTTGCCGCGAAACTCCGACAGCATCGAGGAGGTGAAAACTTCGTCTTCGCTGAGACCCAAAGCTTTCGCCGTTTCCATCATGACGAGAAAATGGCCGGGCGGTTTGGGATGAATAAATTCGTCGGCGATCTTCTCACCAATCGGCCCCATCAGATCGCGATTCACCTTGAGAAAGGTAATATTTCGATGGTAGGTGCAAGCGGTCAGCGTGTTGATTTCGATGGTGTACGCGCCCCAGTTGCGAAAGAACATTTGCAAGCTTTTATGCGGCAGCCTGCCGGCCATCAACTGCTGCATGAACGACTTTCCGTTGACCTTCACGTCTCCCAACGCTCGCGCACTTTGGCATATAGTCTATCGACGATCGCCTTGGCTTCGTGCGAGGAATATTTTTTTCCCCGTTCGATAGCAATGTTCATTGTCACCTCGCGACTGGTCGTACCTGGCAAAAACATCGGAACATATTGCGTCAGCTGGCGTCCTGTCCAGGTTGACGCTGGAGAGACGCTAGTGCTCCGTCATCGAATCTTCAATTCTTTCTGCACTTCGCGGAGCATCGCGAAATCGCGCACTTCATCCGCCGTCTTCTTTTTCTCCGTCAGCACTTCCCATTCGTGATCGGTGATCTCGCCGTTGCGGCTGAGTGAGTTAAGCTATCAGGTCGTAAGACCGGTCCGCCACGTCCGGCCTCTGCTCCAGATAACGGATCATCTGCGGCACGACTTCTTTCGATTGTCAAACACGAAACGGTGCGACTTCATCAACGCCCGCACCACTCGCTTCACATGCTGCGGATTCTGTTGCAGAAGCGGTTGGCCACCGCCATGCCGGAAGTCGGCAAGGCGATCTCGATATCCTTGGGTCCGGCCAGGGCGCGAAAGCCCTCCGTTTGCAGGCTCAAATCAAAGGGGGGAAACCGAAATCGCGTCGACCAACCGCTGCGCAATGCTTGCGCGCGCACCGGCGCTTCGCCGAGCGTGATCGGCTTGACCATATTCGGGGAAAACCCCTTGGCGCGGATCATCTCCTCGGCGGCCCGTTGATCCGAACCGAACAGCGTCGCGACGCCGAGTTTCTTGCCGCTGAGATCGCGAATTTCCTTGATCTCCGGCCGGACGATTAAGAAGTGTTCTGACTTTTTCACCGAAACGGCTACGAACTTGATCGGAAACCCGCCGACAATGCACGCAATGTGCTGCCGAAGGTTGCGGTAAACCCGATATCGCCGTTTAGCAACGCGGTGGCGCCCGAGGCGCGGATTGACCTGGATCATCTCCACGTCCATCCCCTCCTCGGCGAAGAAGCCCTTGTTCGATAGGCGATGACAAACGGCGTGTTTGAGTTACTCCGGCTCGAGTAGGACATTCGCACTTTAGTCGGTTGCGCCGCATCGCGTTTTCACTGGCAAAAAGCCAACCGATCAAAGAGACCAAGACAATTATCCACTGACAACTTGATCTTCTCCAACACTCCATCCGACCGATGCGTTGTCTACTCGATTCCACGGCAACTTCTTCACGCGGCGAATCGCCCCGGCGAAAATGGCGCCGACTTTTTGCCCGGGCCGCCGAGCAACAACTCCGCCGCCAACTCACCGACCGCCGAGCTTGTCGTCATGCCATGACCGCCAAGACCGGCGACCCAGAAAAAATTTTCGATTCCCCCTCCCAACCTATGACAAATCGCCCGTCCGGCGTCAACGTGCGAAATCCGGCCCAGCCTCGGCTGATGGACACTTCGGATAGGCCCGGCATATGGCGCTGGATTTTTTCCGCGAGCATTTCTTTGACGCTCTCATCAACCGGCGGATCGCCCGGCGCTAATTCAGTCTGGTCGCACGCGCAGAGCAGCAAACCTTCACCCTCGGGGCGAAAATAAATATCATGGGTGACGTCCCAGACAAACGGCCAATTGCGATCGATCCATGCCAGCGGCGGCGAGACAAACAAGTGACGCCGGCAGGCCGCAACGGCAGTGGCCGTGCGCCGGCCAACTCAGCAATCGACGTTCGCCCAGGCGCCGCTGGCATTGACGAGCACCTTGACTTTGACGCTCTCGGTCTCAGTGATCCATCTCGATATCCACGCCCTGACGGTAACGCGCACCGCGCGCAGCCCGGCTGTTATAGCGAATCTGCGCGCCCCGGCCGGCGGCGCCTTCAAATATCCTGAAAGCAGCGCATGAATATCGATGACGCCGTCGCTGGCGCACCACAGCGCGCCGTCGAACTCGAGCCTCTTTGAGCACCGGCACATGGTCGATCGGCTCTTTCCGGCGACCACAAGACCACGTCGATGCCGACCGAGCGCCCGGCCAATCTCGCCATCCCGTTTTAGCTTTTCTCCAGCCGGCACCGCTGCCGAGAAGCAACGAACCGTTCTGCTTGAATCGCACCGGCTCCGGCCAATCCGCCGGCAGGTTGCGGATAAACGCCGCGCCATCGCGCGCCAGCGTTAGTCAGGTCGGGTCTCGGCGATACACTGGCGCAGCATCGCCGCATTGCGTCCTGAAGCGTGAAATCCCGGGATGCTTTCCTGTTCAAAACCAGGACATCGGCAACCCCCGCGCGAGCCAAATGGTAAGCTGTGGCGGCGCCGGCGAAATCCGGCGCCGATAATGACGATAAGCAAAATCTTTCATGGCTAATATCGATCGCTCTCTAATTTCTATACGAAGTCCGCGCCATTTCCAAAGGGTTCGATTTTCGCGGCCGTCCGCGGGGTCCGTGGGTCCTCTGACCGTCAATATTTTGGGTTTGAAACGAGCAAAACTGCGCTATAGTCCAACGCAAATGAGAATCCATCGCTACACCCAATGGGATGGCACGCAGGAAATTCTTTTCCCCACTACCGACGACATCATCAACCATCTCTCCGACCATCTGTTAGAGGAAGAAGGCGTGCGCCGCGCCTTGCGCGACATGATGCGCCGGGGCTTTACCTCCGAAGACGGCCAGCGCTCGGTCAAAGGCATGCGCGATTTCCTGCGCCAGGCCGATGAGAAGCGCCGCGAGCTGCTCAATAAATACTCCCCCGACTCTTTCAAACTGACCCCTGAAGAGCAACAAAAGCTCAGTGAAAAGCTCAACTCTCGCCGACAAGACTGGAAGCCTACAATGAGCAGATGCGCAACTTCATGGAGCGCATGTCCGGCAAATTCGCCGACCGTATGGACGAACTCGATCAGAAAATGCCGGAGGCCTACCAGCGCTATCAAGAGTTGCAGCAACGCTGCAAAAGCAGATCCACGAACGCGGCATGCAAGGCAAGCCGAATATGAGCGGCGCAGAACCCGCAGTCGCTGATGGACATGCTCGACCGCATGAGCAGCTATTGAAAGACGAGGACTTCCTGAAAAATCTTGCCGAGCATGATGGACAACGCCATCAACAACCTCGAAAGCATGTTGGAAAACATGAGCACCATGACCGAGGAACAGCTGCAGCAGATGAGCGACATGATGAATCAGATGCAGCAGTTGGAACAGCTGATGAACCAATTCCCGCTTCCAGGGCTCCCAGCGCATGGGCATGGGCGAGGCCGGGCAGGTTTTGAGCCAGTTGCGCGGCCTGGAACGCTTTCTGCGCTGGGGCCAGCGCGGCATGGGCGATCCATCGGATTTGAATCTAGACGAGCTGCGCGAGGTCCTCGGCGAAGAAGCTTACGAGAATCTAAAATATCTACAGAATGCGTCGAGCAGATGCTCGAAGAGGAAGGCTTTATCGTTCGCGGCGAGCCACGGTCTTAAGCTGACCGCCAAAGGCATGCGAAAGATCGGCGATAAGGCGCTCCGCGAAATCTTTCAAATGCTCAACAAAAGCCGCTGGGGTAATCACGACACTTCAGCGCGCGGCTCCCAGGGCGAGCACATGGAAGAAACCAAGCTCTACGAGTATGGCGACCCGATGAACATCAATATCAGCGAGACGGTGCTCAACGCGTTAGAGAGACGCAAGCAAGGCGAGCCGCTGAGGATCGCGCCGGAAGATTTCTCCGTGCATCGGGTCGAGTATTCGACTGTCGCCGAGACCGCTTTGTTGATCGACGTGAGCTACTCGATGCTGATGAATGACGCGCTCCACGCTGGCAAGAAAGTCGCCCTGGCGCTGCATCGCCTGATCCAGACGAAATATCCCCAGGACACGCTCCACCTGGTCGCATTTCGTTCCAATGCCAAGTTGATTCAAGCCGAAGATCTGCCGTCGATCGTTTCGCTGACCTACTTCATGGAGCATGGCACGGATATCAAAGAGGCGCTGCGCTACGCGCGCCAGCTGTTGGGATCCAATCGCAGCGCCAATCGGCAGATCATCTTGATCACTGACGGTGAGCCGACAGCGGCAACCCTCGATCGCGGTGGCCGGCTGCATAGTGGCTGGGGCTCGGCGATGCTGCACGGCCGGATCGTGCACGAAACCTTGAAAGAAGTGAAGCGCTGCACCCAGAGCGGCATCAAGATCAACACCTTCATGCTCGGCGCCGATTACTACCGCCAGGGTTTTGTCGACCAGCTATCGCGCCTGAATATCGGCCGGGTCTTCTACACGACGCCCGACCAGATGGGCAACTATATCATGGTCGATTATCTCAACAACAAGCGCAAGCGGATCGGACGCTGATTCCCCTCACCTTCTCCGCCACGCCAATTTTGGATTTTCGGTTTTAGATTTTGGATTGTCGGAAAAGTCTTTCGGCAAGCTC